>NZ_JBVHZI010000001.1:0-287329 GCF_055574495.1 Streptomyces sp. NPDC029836
GTCCACCTGCGGCAACAAGGGCTCCATCCGCTCCCACGCCGCCTCCGTCAACTCACCTCGACCTGTCACAAGATCAATTATCAGACAGGCTCTAGGCGGCGATCTGCTGGAGTTCCGCCTTCGTCGCTCTGGCCTCCTGCGCGGCGAACAGACGACCCGCGTACTCGGGCGGGAGCTTTGATGACCAGGCCAGTGCGCTGCTCGGCCTCCATGCGCTCGACGAGTTCGGGGCGCGAATACTCGATCTGGCCCTTCACGTACCGCTCGACGGTGGGCTGGGAAGTGGTCAGCGGGGTGGCGACGGCTTTGGTAGAGCCCTTCGACGAGGTAGCGGATTTGGGCGCCGGCGGACTTGGAGATCGGCCGGTGACCGCGGCAGCCCGGTCCGGACCGTGCCCGACGACGCTCACCGTGCCAACCCCGTTGTACTCGTAAGCGGTCACGGCGCCCGGCGGCGATCTCGCTCTCGGTGGCACTCGATGGGGTGGCACGGGGCACGGCGGAACCGGCTTCGCCGTTGGCGGGTCTGCCATACGAAGGTAGGCAGAGGAACGGAAACGATCACCGCCCGTGTCCGCCGCATGCTTCCTGCCCCACCAGAGCGACGAGGCTGCCCACAGACGCGAGCAGGACCCGGCCGGAGTGATTACGGTCCCAGGCCGGGTCCTGCTCGCTTGGGGCAACCGTCGTGGCTTTCCCATCCGCGAGGGGGGTCAAGCGATTGCTGCGACGCCGATGCCGATGCCGATGAACAGCCATCCGGTCGTCAGTTCCCAGCGGTGACGGAATCTCGGTCGGGCGAGGAGCGCCCGTAGGTGCGTGGCGACGGCGACCAGGGCGAACCAGTAGACGATGCCGATAAGGACGTCCAAGGTGCCGAGGAAGAAGATCTGCCGGGTCATCGATCCGCCGCCGTTGACGAACTGCGGCAGGATGCTGATGAAGAACAGGGCCGCCTTGGGGTTGAGTACATTGGTGAGGAAGCCCTGGATGAAGCCGGACCGCCACCGGCCTCTGGTGGGTCCGGCCTCCGCGGGGTCCACCTGCGCCGGGCTGTTCTCGGGGCCGCCTGTCGCCTCTCGGCCGGCCGACCGCTCACGGGCGGCCCGCCGAGCTGCCAGCACGGCCCGTACCCCGAGGTAGACGAGGTAGGCCGCGCCGAGCAGCTTGATGGCGTCGTAGACCATAGGGGAGCGAGCGGCGATCAGCGACAGTCCGGTGGCGGCGGCGAGCATGTGCACACACAAGCCGGCCTGGGCGCCCAGCGCCGCGGCCCGGCCCTTTGAGGGGTGTTCGGCTGCTGACCGGAATACCACGAGGAAGTCCGGCCCCGGCACGAGGTACGCCGCCAGCACCACACCAAGGAACCCGACGAGATCAACCGACATTCGCTCTCCGTTCGTCAGCCCCGTGGCCGGTCCGCCAACGGGATTGGTTCGTCCATGGGCCGGTGCACCTGGGGCTGGGACGTCGGGTCCGATGTCAGGTCACGAAGGTCCGCACGGATCACCGGGGCGACCGCCCGGTCGATTAACTTGAGGCCCCGCTCCAGTTGTCCTGCCGCGGCTGTCAGTGGCGGCCGGAGCTTGACCACCTGGTCGTGGGCTCCGGCCGTTTCCAGCAGCAGACCGTTGCGGAAGGCGGCGTCACACACCTCGCGGGCCGTGCCTGGACGGATGAAGGGCAGACCCCGGGCCAGGCCGCACCCGCGAGGTGCGGGCAGCCCGTGCCGGCAGGCCTTCTCGGCGAAAGCGTGTCCCACCTGGCCGCCCAGCGCGGTGGTCCTTGCTTCCGGCGTTCTGTCGGACCAGCACAACTCCAGCGCCTGGGCGGCGGCGACGAACGCCGGCTTGTAGCCGCAGAAGGTGGCGCTGTGCTCCCCCGGCTCACACGCGTCGCACTCGAGGCGGAGCAGCGTCAGGGCCATGGGCATCGCGTACCCGCTGTTGGACTTGGCCAAGCAGACGATGTCGGGGAGGATCGCGGCCCGCTTGGAGGCCGGGCGATCGCCTGGTCGCGGTTGTCCGGAGGGTCATCGAAGGGCGTTTGGCATGGTGTGCGGCAGCGGGATGCCCGCCCCGGCGCGTTTCATCGGGTTGGAGGTGCGTTTCATCGGTTGGAGGTGACCGCCAGCGACCCGAGCGTCCTGCCCTGGAGGCCGCGTTCGAAGTAGGCGACGGCGTGTCACCCGGTGAATTTCCGGGCGAGCTTGAGCGCGGCCTTGACATTACTCGGCGCAACCAGGGGCACTCCCTTGGCCGACGACACCGGGGTCGCCAGTCGCCAGCGCGACGCCCTTGCCGCGCACAACTGGCACGAACCCGTGCCAGTTCTGCGGGCGGCCTGGTTCTCGTGACGCCAGAGGTCCATCACCAAGCACGTGCGTGGACGGATGATCTCTGCGGCCAGCAGCACCTCGCAGGGGTTGCCTCGATGCTCACCGTGTCGACGGCGGGTGGGGCAGCCACTTCGATGCGGGTGCCGTCCGCGCCGACGGCGAGCGTCACGACGGTTGATGTGGCCAAGGTCGTCTGCTGTCGGGCTCACCCAGAACGGCGTAGGTGTCGATCGGCTCGCGCTGCGCGGGCGAGGGTGGCGACGGCGAATCCGGGGTCGATGTCGAAGTGGAGACTGCTGTGGGAATCGGCCGTCAAGTGGTGGCGTGTGATCACGCAGCCTCCCCCGGCGTAAGGCCCGGGCGGCCGTAGGGCGGGCAACCTCGTCCGCTCCCGTTTGGCGGGCATCAATCTTGGTTCCGGCTCCGCCTGGCGAGCCCGGTGCGCAGCCCGGGCCACGGAATTTCTGGCCGGAGCAGGCGACGCCCGGAACGCAAAGGGCCCCTGTTCAACCGGAACCGTTCCGGCTGACCAGGGGCCCCGTAGTACCGGTCGGTCCTAGCTGCGGACTAGGGACGCGGGGTCGAACTCGATCGGGAACGGCTCGTCGATGCGTCCCACGGCGCCCGCGAGGAGTGGCGGCAGGTCTTCATACGAACTGGCTCGCAGGAACCCGATCAGGATCCGCGGCGCGGGCTCCAGCCCGATGCGCCGGCAGTACTCGATACCCGCCGCCGGTACAGCGCGGCTTGAGCTTGCGGTCTGTGACCGGGGTGGACGGTGAAGCGATCTCCGCCGGGCCGGCCGCCGGTACAGCGCGGCCGGCATCGGCGGCGCTCGGCCCCTACGGCCGGAGGCGACGGATCAGCCGCACCGGATCGGTCCGGTGTCGAGGTTGTATTTCACTCCTCCCCGGACCAGCGAGCCGCTCACCGAGATGCACTGCCCCGTCGAGTTGAACCAGGTGTACAGCGGTCCGGCGTAGTAGCGCAGGTTGGCCGGATGCTCCTTGGGCGGGTCGACGGAGTAGTCGCCGCCCTCGTCGAAGATCGCCACGGTGACGTGCGAGGCGAGGCCGTCGTAGGGACTGGACCAGAACTTCACGCAGTTCTTCTTGGTCGAACCGTTCCAGTAGGTGCGCGCGTAGCCGCCCCCGTCGCGCCCCGCCGGATTCTTGGCCCAGTACGTTTTGCCGTCCCAACTTCCGCTGCACTGCTCGGCGGCGGGGGCCGCCTGCGCTGTGGGGGAGGCAACAAGACCGAGCAGCAGCGCCATGACGCCGACGCTCAGCACCTGTGGTGTACGTAACCGCTTCTTCAGCATTCGCATCTCCTGCTGATCAGATGCCGTTGACCCGGTCTGCCCAGGCCGTGCCTATTACGCTCCGCTCCCCACGGACCGCACATCCGACGTTTCACGAAATCTCCACCGGATTCACCGCGAGGCCACCACCGGGACCAAGGTCGTCCGGTGCGAGCCCGAACGTCTTTGCGGGGTAGACGCGGTGGACAGGGTGCGGTTCGTGTCCGCGACGACGCGATGGCGGGCCCGGTGGGCGGGATGACTGGCTGACTCCGTGGGCCGGGAGAGACAGGGCCTTTCGGCCAGCTGGTCGGAGCCCATCGCGGCAGGCGTGGCGACGCATACATCACGCTCCGCGACTGTCCCCAAATTCGTGCCAGAACCGAGTTGCGGCGTCGTTTCGACACGATATTGAGAGTCGCACGCTCGCGCGAATAGCCGATGTCGCAAGAACGGGAGGCATCCCTTGCCCGTTCACCTGGCTGGCGGCGAGCTGTGGCCGACCGCGGACCTCCGGGTGAGGCTGGTGGGGTACGGGCGAAAGCCTTCCAGGGCCCGACCCGTACGCAGGGCCCAGAACTGCCGCCACCCACCCTCGCGGAGATGATGATGTCGCACGCCAACGAGGTCAGAATCCCCTTCCTCTTCTGCTCGTCGCCGCAGGCGCCCGGGATCCAGGGCGTCGACAGGGTCAAGATCCTCTGGGACGGGGAAGAGATCTGGCAGGGTGAAGCCGGGACCGGTGAGACCAATACGCCTGAGGTGACCAGACCCCTGCTGGGGTCGGGCACCCTCGCGCTGGCCGTGAGGCCGGCGGCGGAGGGCAGCGTGTGGGACGTCATCGGCTCGATGGTGCTGAGCGAGGCGGATCTGGGGGCAGGCATCCAGACCGCGCGATTCGTGAAGAGCGGCGCGGACTACGAGCTCTCCTACGAGGTGGCCATGGACGTCAGCGACGACCGACCCTGATCACAGGGCCGGACCATCGGCCACTCATCAGATCTCCTGAACAGCCGGCAGATGAAATCCCCTGGGCGGGGTACCGGTAGCACGCGGAATCAACCGTGCCGGTTGCCGCGGGCCGTTGCTACTTCTGAGTCACACCCATGATCGGGTAGCCTCCGGAACCGCTTGGTCCGCTCTCCGATGCCCCCCCCAACAGGAGGACTCATGCCTGCCCCCGTCGCCGCCACGACCGCCACCCTCCCAGAAGGCAGATCGGGCGAGGACGCCTCCCGCCGCAAGCTACGAGGCGGTGACCGCGCGTGCCACAGCGTCGGACGCCTGCGGCCGACTCACATATCGACGGGAGGAGCGCCGGTCTCTTGAAGTTCCGGATCGGACGCCCGACACACCCGTCCACACACCCGCCCGCCCGCGCACACGCACACGCACACGCACACCCGGGCCCGGAGGGCTCCGGCCCCCGCGCAGTTCCCGCCCAGGCCGGCGCCGTGGGCGAGTCGGCCGGCGCCGAGCCGCCACTCTCGGCCCACGAAATCGCCCTCATACGGGCTTCCGTCTCCGTCGTGGAGCCGTTCGCCGCGGACATGACGGTCTATTTCTATGCGATCCTCTTCGCCCGCTACCCCGAGGTCCGTCCCATGTTCCCGCCGGGAATGGACGCCCAGCGCGGGCGCCTGCTGCGCGCGCTGCTGCGCATCGTGGACTTGGTCGACGACCCGGAGCGCCTGGTCGGCTTCTGCGGCCACCTCGGTCGCGACCACCGCAAGTTCGGCACCCTCAGCGCGCACTTCCCGGCCGTGGGCGAATGCCTCCTCGCTGCTCTGGCCCGCTACGCCGGCCCGGCCTGGACCGCGGACATCGCCGCGGCCTGGACCAAGGCGTACGGGGTGGTCGCCGACGTCATGATCAGCGCTGCCGAGCAGGACGAGACGCAGCGGCCCGCGGTGTGGCCCGCCACGGTGGTGCACAAGGTCCTGCGCGGACACGGCATCGCCGAGGTGACCGTGCGGCCCCATATGCCGTACCCGTACGCGGCCGGGCAGTACGCCAGCCTCGAAACTCCCTGGTGGCCCAAGCAGTGGCGCTACTACTCGCCGGCCAACGCACCCCGCCGGGACGGCACCCTCACCTTCCACGTGCGCGCGGTGAGCGGCGGTTCGGTCAGCGACGCGCTCGTACACCGCTCTGCCGTCGGAGACGTGGTCCAACTCGGGGCACCCATGGGGGACATGGTGCTGGACGCCGCCGTCCACAGCGACCTGCTCTGCGTGGCGGGCGGCACCGGTCTCGCACCGATCCGCGCGATCGTCGAGGAAGTGGCCCGTCGCGGCGGACGGCACCAGGTCGATCTGTTCCTCGGAGCCCGTACCGGCGCCGAGCTGTACGGGGTCGACGACATGCTCCGGATGGCGCAGCAGCACCATTGGCTGTCCATCAGGGGCGCTGTGTCTCACGAGCACATCCCCGGCATCCGGGGATCCCTGCCGCAGGTTCTCGCCGAGTACGGCCCGTGGTACCAGCACGACGTCTTTCTCAGCGGGCCGGCCCCGATGGTGGTCTCCGCGAGCAAGACGCTCACGCAGCACGGCACTGCGCCCGACCGCATCCACCACGACCCCTTCGAGACCCCCGTCCTGTCCGCTTCCTGAGACACACCCGTGCCGAACCTGCCAGGAGAACGCCCCCGTGACTTTCCCACCGCCCGCTTTCGGATCAGCAGGTGAACACCGGCTGCAGCAGCACATGGGCAGCGCCGACCGCGCCGCACGGTTCTACGACCAGCAGGTGCGCTCCCGCCTCACGGCCGAGATGCAGGAGTTCATAGGCCGCCAGAGCATGGTCTTCCTGGCCACCGCGGACTCCCGCGGGGAATGCGACGCCAGTTTCCGGGCGGGTCCGCCCGGCTTCGTGCGCGTGCTGGACGAACACACCCTCGCCTATCCGGAGTTCCGGGGGAACGGCGTGCTCGCCAGCGCCGGCAACATGACGGAGAACCCGCACCTCGGCATGCTCTTCGTCGACTTCACGCACGACCACGTCGGCCTGCACGTCAACGGCGTCGCCCAGCTCCAGCTCGACGCCGAGCTTCGTTCGGTGCACCCCCGCCTGCCCCAGGACATCGCGCCGGGCCGCGCCCCCGAGATGTGGGTCCGCCTCACCGTCGAAGAGGCTTACATCCACTGCTCCAAGTACATACCGCACCTGGTGCCGGGCCCCCGCGCCGCCCACCCGGCCGACCGGCCGAAGGACGCGGACTACTTCACCGCGCGGGCAGCGAAGGAGTCACGCCCTACCCGGTGAGCCGCGTGAACCCCTCGACGCCCATGGCACCGGGCGGGCCCCGGGCGGCCGGGGCGGGGCGGGGCCGGGCGGCACCGGCCGGAGGGCGCCGGGCGGGGCCGGTCCCGGCCACCGCGCCGGCACCGCGCCCGCTCGATCACGCCCGCCCCAAAGCCCAGGCACCCGGCCCGGTTCACCCGGTTACTGCACAGTTGCGCGGTCCTCCTCGTACTCACCGGTCACCCCGGACCCGTCGAAGATGTGGGCGACAGCGGAGAGTCAGTACCCTCCAAAGCCTCCTGTCCCGCTGGTGCCGGTGCCCCCGATCTCACGGCTGGATGAGCTGCGGCCCGACGGGGGCAACGTGAAGGTCCGGTAGTCCTCGTAGAACAGTTCCCGCCACCAAGTCTCGAAGCTCACGCTTCCGAGCTCGCGCTCCGTCTGGGTGATCGCCGTTCTGTCCCACTGCAGTTGGACCGGCTTCAGATCGTTGAGTGCCTGGCGCAGACCCGGCAGGTCGACGGGCGGATTCATCTGCGGCGAAGTCGGTGCGATGCCGTCCCCGGCGGGTACGTCGTGCCGGAAGACGTACGCGGTCGGTCGGCCGTTGGTTGCCATCGACCAGCCCCAGACGAGCCGTTCGGCGAGCGCGGCCTTACGGCGATGAGCCTGCCGTGCACGTTCCCCTGCTTTTTCCTTCTCGATCCACATCGCTCCCGCGATCTCTTGCCGGATCGGCTTGTAGGCCTCCCCGGCCTCCTGCATGACACGCTCGTAGCGCTGCCGGGCCTTCTGCCAGTTGCGTAAGGCGAGGGGTGCGGCGAAGCGCCTCCACCGCGGGACGGACCTGGCGCGATGGTTGGCCGCAACCAGCTCGGCGCTGACGCCGTCCACGGCGGTGGCATAGGCGACGGCAGCTTCGACCCAGCGACGGCAGGCTTGCGCCGTGCACGGTACGAGACAGCTGTCTCCGTCGGTGTCGACCAGGAGGGGGCGGCCCGTCGTGCTGAACCGAAACCCTCGGGGTGCGTCATTCGGCCGGGGGGTCCGAACCGGAAAGAAGCGATCCGGGTTTGTCCGCCATCCACCCAGCAGCCATGGAGGCCGGTATTCCGAAACGTAAACCTTGCCGTCCTCGGGTTCGACCAGTTCGGCGCCGTCCTGCAAGGACAGCAACGTCCTGTCCACCACAAGGTACGGCAGTTCTAAGCGACTCATCGGCTCTCCCCCGTGTGCCTGGACCCTCATGATGCTGTCCTGCCCACCCGCCGGACAATGCCGCCGCTCGGTGGTCATCTCAGGCCGGCGCCAGGAGCAGATCAACTTCCGCGCGCCGGGAAGGCCGACCGCGGTTGAGTGCTCCGTACAGGGCCCCGTGCCCGCGCCGATGCTCGGGCGCCGGCGCCAGGTCCACCAGCGTCCTCACCCGTCCGTCGCTGCACAGCGCCACATCCGTCAGCTCGAACAGCGCGTCGCAGCGCCCGATCAGGCAGTCGTAGAAAACCCCTCGGCATACGCCGTCGTCGGCCCCGCCGCCTCCGAGGGTCTGCCGGCACCCGGTGTGCAACCGGCGCGGCCCGAACCGACGGAGGCGGCGAAACCGAAAACAGTGGTGCCGGTGTGGTGCGCGGGGCTGGCCTGGTCGGCGCTGTCGGTGGACAACCAGCGCATCCTGCAAGCCCTCAGCGACCGTAACCGACTCGGTCAAGGAGCTTTGACGTGCCAGGAGATGGCCGCCTGCATCGGCCTGGACCCCGTACCGGAAAAGGTGGAGGCACTGCGATCGAAGACCAAGCGGCTGACGGCGCGCGGCTGGCTGATCGAGCCGACACCTGGCCGATCCACGCTCGCGAAGGACGTGGCCGGGCAACGCGGCGGGCGGCTTGGTGACGCCCCGAGGCCGCCTCGCGGGTTTGAGCCCGGTGCCGCGACTGACGAACCTGGCGAAGAGTCGTGTCCTACCGGCTCGAGGCGCGGCCAACCGCCCCCGCTACGTCCTACTTCTCCTCCGGCTCCCAGGAGCGGAGCAGGTCGAGCAGCCCTGCGTCTCCGTCAACGTGCAAGGAGTCGGCCTGGATCCGGTCGTACAGGTAGAGGACCAGCTCACTGGCCGTGCCGTGGACGGCGGCGCCGGCTGCGTCCGAGTCCTCGCCGGTCGCGTCAGTGGGCGCGGGGATGCGGGTGGAGCGTGCGCCGTCGCCGTCGACGGTGAGGCGCCATGAGCGGCCCTCGGCGGCGTGGAAGTCGAAGGCCGTGGGCTTGTGCGGCCAGGCACTCGGCGTTGCGCAGACGGTGTACAGGAACTCCTCCACACCGTCGAGCGCCAGCTCGACCGGCAGCGGCTGCGGGGAGCCCCCGGCGAGCTGGGCGTCGTAGGTGTGCACCGCGGTCTCCTGGACCCGGTGCCGGGCGGTGCCGCCGGCGGTCTGCGGTGACTGCGACGCGGGCCACCACGTCCAGCACCCGCTCTCCGGGCCCGCCGCGCGCAGGGCGCCCAGCAGAAGCTGCGTCGACGCGTCCAGCCAGGCCAGCAGGGCCTCACGCTCCTGCGGCACTTCCAGCGCGGCGCGCGCGGCGACGGCCTCGGCCGGGGGAGCGTCGGCAGACCCCGCGCCGACGATGGCGGCCCAGAAACGGTCTCCCCCACCCAGGTGCTTCACCAGATCGAACAGCGTCCACCCGGGGCAGCTCGGCACCTGCGCGTCGAGACCGGGAGCGGCGGCGACCACGGCGCGGAAGGCGGTCGACCGTTCATCGATCAGTCGCAACAGGTCAGGGAACTCAAGATTCTTCTCCACGCCGGATGTCTATCACCGTACTTCGGTGATCGGACAGCGATTTTCACAGTCGCCGCCGGTTGGCCATTGCGGACGTCCTCGCCTCCCACCGCTCCGGTGACAAGCTGCGCACTGCTGCGAGGACGCTGGTGGTGGCGGTACGCCAGGCGTCATGCCTGTGGGTGCTCTGGCCTCGCCCCTGCGGCCGGGCACCTCGGCGACGTGACGTCCACCCGGTGCGCGCGGTCGCTGCCGCTCGATGTGATGGACGCGGAGGTCACGACGCCGGGTGAGGACCGGTCGGCTCGGGAGTTCAGGTGACTCCCGTTCGACCAGCACTCCTCAGCTTCGGAGCAACAACAGCCACTCAGTACTGCAACGGTGTTTGCCGTGAGGGTTTGTTGGCCTCTGGTGGGGTGTGACCGCGTCGTTCGTAGTGGCTGATGCGGGCTTGGAACTGTCGTCGCCGTCGCCAGTGTGACCAGTGCAGGACGCGCTCTGGAAGCATTCCTCGACCGACCGGCAGCAGTCGATCGGCGAGCTGGACCGCGCGCTCACCACGGCAACTGAAGGCCGACCGCTACCCGGCTGCTCCACCGACCCCAGCCGCACCGAGGACATCAGGTGGCGCCAGGCCCGCACCACGCTGCTCGAGGCCGTCGCACGCCACCGCCACGCTCCCCTGCTCGCCGCCATCGTCGAGCTCGGCGGTGAGCTGGAGAGCTCCCAGCTACCCCTAACGGGCGCTTCAGGGGCGCGGTCATGCCAGAAGGCTGCGCGGTCAGCGCCGGCCACCGCCGATGCGGCGGTCGTCGGCCAGTGCGGTCAGCGGGCCGAACTCGCGGGCAAGCTCGTTCCACGTCAGAACCTCGCCGCAGCGGGCCGGGAACTCCTTCGGGTTGAACTCGGGCATGGTCCAGGTGCCAGTGCCCCTGTCCCGCAGCCACAGGTCCCCGTCACCGTCGACCACAGTCGGCGGGACCGGTACGGGCTCGGCCTGATCGGTGGGCTCCCAGGTGACCCGGCCCGGGTGGGAAGCGCGGCGCAGCTCGGTGGTGGCCAGCCGCGCGGCCAAGTCCCGGGTGGACTCTTCGGCGTCCTTGACCGACGCGAGTCGGAATGCGTCGTCAAGTACGGGCAGGGCTGGATTCTTGCTGCGCTTCGAACTCATACGCTGACTACCTCCGGTGGGGGGCGTCACATCCGTTGTGGCACCCGTAGAGGAACACCGTATCCGAGGCGTGAGCCGAGCCGGCTACGACCACTGTCCAGGTGGAGGCGCTGGCACACCGGGCGGTGGGGCTAGGGCGTGTTTTAGAACTGGGGTCCGTGTCTCACCTCATTCCGTGAGGATCTCGGTGTGGGGCGAGGAGATCTTTCAGATGGGCAATGGGTGGTGCTGGGTCCGTGGTTGCCGGTCGCAGTGTTGAGCAGGCCGTCGGTGTGCCGTCGGCGGTTGATCGACGGTTCCGCTGGCGGGTGCGGACCGGGGCGCCGTGGCGGGATCTGCCGATGGAGCACGGTCCGTGGCAGACGGTCTATAGGTTCTTCCGTCGCTGGCAGCGCGGTGGTGTCGGGTCGGCGGTGTCGACCGGGCCGCAGGCCCGGGCGGCCGCCAGGCCGAACCCGACGGTCCGGCCCTTTCAGGGGGCGCTCTGGTCGACCGCGGGGGTCGACGGACGCTGTGCCACGTACTGCTCGAACCACTCGGCCGGCACGAGGTAGGCCAAGGTCTTCCCCTTGCGGGTGATCGCGGCGGGCTCCCCCGCGATCCGGGTGCGATCGAGGATCTCACCCATCCGCTTGCGAAGCTCGATCGTCGAGTAGGTTTTCGGCTCCATCCCTCCAACCTACCCCAACTATCATAGTTGCGATAGTTCGTCTGCGCGCACGCGAACTCCCTGCCGGGCATATCGCGAACGGCACCATCGAACATCCCTGCGGGCACGGGGTCGCACGAACCAGGTCCAGCGCGTCGTCATGGGCGGCGCACCCCCTAGGCTGTGCGCCGGTCGGCCCCGGGCGCGGGGTCCCAGAGGTCGGGGAACAGGATGTCCGTAGAACGTCACATAGCGGAAATGCTCCAGCAGATCGCGCGTCAGCAGGACATCGTCGAGATCGCCCCCCAGGGCTCCGCGCCGAAGGCGGCCGCCCTGGCGCACGTGGCGGAGCAGTACGGCTACACGTACGGCACGGCGCACAGGACCGGGTTCAAGAACTCGCTCGTCCAGGTCCGGATGTACCGGGACCCGCAGCCCGACGCGCGCGTCCGCGAGGCGGCCACCATCACCTCCCATCCGCAGGCGGGCAACGGCGGAACAGTGCCGGGGCTGCAGCAGGGCTCGCTGAAGCCGCTCCCCGAAGCGGTCGGTTCCGTGGCCGTGCTGAAAGACCTCGTCACCTTCGACGTCATGGCCCTGTACGTCGCCGACCGGCGCCAGAAGGTGATGGTCTACCTCGCCTGCGCGCTCCTGGCCGTCCTCATGCTCATCGACAGGTCGCCGGTCGAAGCGGTCGCCTCCGGCGGGGCGGCCGCGCTGCTCTGCACAGTGGCGTTCGAGGTGGGCACGATCCGCCGTGGCAAGATCACACGGCGGCTGACGGACGCCGGGTTCCTCGCGGTGCGCGACGAACAGGGCGGCCGGCGGTTCCTGCGTCCGGGGCAGCAGTTGCCCGGCCACACCAACCCATTCGCCGCCTGAAGCCCTGGCCGGCGAGCGCAGGCAGGACTGCGACACCGCCGGGCAGCGCCCTTCGCGGCGGCCTGGTCCGCGACGCTGGTGCGGTGCCGGCGGCGCAGACGAACACCCGCGAGCTCGATGGTCCGCATGATCCTGGCGACGCGCTTGTGGTTGACCGCCGGGCCGCCCTCGTTGCGGAGTTCCGCGGAGTTCCGCGGTGATCCTGGGGGCTCCGTAGGTGCCGTCGGGTCCTGGTGGACCTTGCGTATCGGGGCCGCTTTGCGGAGGGTGTTCCGTTCTTCCTCGCGCTCGCGGATCCTCTTGCGGGTGGTGGCCGGCTCCGCCTCCACGTTGTCACCGCCCGGACCGCGAGGTGGCCGGCGGCTCGGAGCGGGCGTCGGGTCGGCGGCCGTCGGCGGCTCGGATCCAGTTCCGCAGCGTCTTGGTGTTCACCCGGAGATCACCGGCGACCGACTTGATCGTCGCTCCCGGCCTCAAGCGGTACAACGCGACCGCGTCCGCCTTGAACTCGGCGGGATGATGCCTCATCCCGCCGAGACTCCGTTCTCCTGGACCATCGAGATCCGAGTGTCTCCGGTGTCCAAAGCCCAGGGTCAAGGCCCCCTCAGCGTAGGGCAGCCGTTTGTCGAAGGCCTTCTTCCCGGCCGGGGTGACGGCGGTGGCGCGGTGTTCGCCCTTGCCGACGTCCAGGCCGAGGAAGGCGCCGACGCCGCTGATGTCGATCAGGTGCGTCCTCCGGTCGTCCTCGTCGCCCTGCCGTCCCACGGCACCCATCGCCCCATCCACATGGCGAAGAACCTCCCGACCTGTTTCTCACCCATGGACCGAACGGCAGTCGGGCGATCACTGATGCGACGTGGTCCAAGCCCGGGTCAGTGCCGCCCTTGCTGGGTGGTATCTGTTTGGCGGTGCTGTCGCGCGTGGGCACGGTACTCGGAGGGGGTGGTGTCGTAGGTGTCGCGGAAGCTGCGGCTGAAGGTGGCGGCGTTGGTGAAGCCCCAGCGGGCTGCGATCATCTGAACGGTTCGGTGGTCCATGTCGGGGCTAGCGAGGTCGTTGCGGCAGCGATCAAGGCGCCGGCGCCGGATCACCCTTGCGATGCTGTCGGGCTCCCCGTCGAAGAGTGTGTAGAGCGTGCGCAGAGAGATGTTGTGTCGTTCGGCGATCGTGCGGGGCGAGAGGTCGTGGTCACCGAGGTTGTGTTCGATGAAATGCAGGATCCGCTGCAGCATCAGCTGGGATCGCGCTTCGACCGGCGCCTCGCCCAGCGAATGCAGGTGCTGTGCGAGGCACGCGGTGACCAGGTCGACCGTGGCGGACCCCATGGAGAGCAATGCCTCCGTTCCGCAGTGCGCTGCTTGAGCGTGGAGGGTGCGCAGGAACGCCGCGAGAATGGCGGTCGCTCCGTTTCGGGCAGGGAGGCGATGCACCAGGAGCGGTTCGAGTCGGCGAGGGTGCAGCGGCAGGGTGGTCCGTGGTATCTGCAGCGTCAGGGCGTGGATTGGGCCGCCCGCGGACAGGCACTCGGTCAGCATGGGGCTGGAGGTGTCGGTCAGTACGAAGTCGCCCGCCACCAGTGTTTCGCGACCGCCCTGGGAGACCCGGAAGTTGCCCTGGGTCACGAGTACGAGTTGGTAGCCCTCGGGATCACCCTGTCGGATGTGCCTCGCGGATCTCCATGCCCGCATGGGGGAGAATTCGAACGCCGACAACGCGACAGGGCCAAGTGGCATGTCCTGAATGTCTGCGTGGAAGTCGTCCCTTCGGTCACTGCTCAGCGACAGGGGCATGACCTCGTTGGAGACGGTTTCGAGGAACCATTCGAATCTGTCTGCTGGGGGTGCGACAGAAGTCGCCGCCCTTGCCCCACCCACAAGTCCCCCACTGCGTACGTGTCATGCCACAGAAGCAGTTGATCCGATTACCTCATGATCCAATCTGGCGCTTTGAAACTCAAGTGGGCTCTTGCACGTCGCTGATGGCGGCGCCCGTCCAGTGGGTTGAGGGTGCCCGTGACCGTCGGGCCGAAGGGTTGCCGGGAGCATTGAAGTGACGGCGGGATGGGCGGTCGGTCGACACGCCGTTGGAGGAGCCGCCGGCGGTGCACCTCGCGGCGCCCAAGGGGTCTGCCCGTCGGGAAGCACCCGATACGGACCGATGCCGGATCCATGGGCCGGAGTCAAGCCGGCTGCACAGAATGCGAAGGCGCTCCGCACCGTATGCACACTGCGCCCGCTGCCCCACGATGTCTAATCAAGCCGTCGAAGCAACGTGTCGGCACCGTGGGGATGAGCAGGCATGCCCCCTGGACGGCACTCGCCCGGTGATACACCCCGCTCTCGGCCTGCACTCTCACACACCCACCACACGTCTCGCACCCAGCTGACTTTGGAGCATCCGCATGTCCATCACCGATGTCGTCACCATTCTGACCGCTCTTTGGGTCGGCTTCTCCGGCTTGTCCTTGATGCGCAGAGCCCCATTCGTCGTGGAGCCGCTCGTCCAGTACGAGGTGCCCCGATCCTGGTGGACCCCTCTTGCCCTGGCCAAGCTCGCCGGCTCGGCCGGCCTGCTGATCGGGTTGGCCATACCGGTGGTCGGGTTGCTCGCCGGGGCGGGCCTGGCCCTCTACTTCCTCGGCGCTGTCATCACCGTGCTGCGGGCCCGTTCGTACAAGACGGTCGCCTTCCCCCTGCTCTACCTGGCTCCGGTCACGGCCACTCTCGCCCTGGGTCTCACTGCCTAACACCCGCGCGACGCGGCTCGGGCCGCCCCCTGTCGACCACATACGAAAGAGCACACGATGCGCGCCTTCTCCCGCCTGCCTCTGGCCGTCGCTGCCTTGGCTACTCTGCTGATCGCCGCCCCGGCGTCCGCGCACACGCCCACTGCCTCCCCGCGAGCGCACCAGTGGATCGCCGGCTGGAGCACGGCCGTCCAACGCCCCTCCCAGAGCTGGTACCCGACCTGGGCGGAGGCCGGCTTTGACAACCAGTCCGTACGTCAGACCGTGAGGGTGGGCACCGACGGTTCCGACCTGCGCATACGCCTGTCCCACGCGTTCGGGGCGACCCCGCTGCGACTGACCGGTGCGACAGTCGGTATCTCCGCCGAGGGCGCCGCTGTCCGCCCCGGGACCCTCCGCACCCTGACCTTCGACGGATCCGCCTCCCCTTCGATCCGGCCCGGAGCGCGGCCGGCCAGCGACCCGGTACGGCTGCCGGTGAAGGCGGGTGACCGGCTCAGCATCACCCTGTTCTTCAACGGTCCCTCGGGCCCTGCCACCTTCCACAACGTGGCGATGGAGACCGCGTACCGGGCCGACGGCGACCGCCGCGCAGACGTCAGCGGGGACGCCTTCACGCAGCAAAGCTCGTCCTGGTACTTCCTCGAGGGCGTCGACGTCGCCGCGAAACCGGCGGGAGGTCGGCGGGACGCGATCGTCGCCTTCGGCGACTCCCTCACCGACGGCGCGGCCTCTACACCCGGTGCCGACAACCGCTATCCCGACCAGCTCTCCCGCCGCCTGTCGGCCGAGGGACGTTCTCGCCCGGTCCTCAACGCCGGCATCGGCGGCAACCGGGTGCTGAGCGACTCGGCGTGCTTCGGCGAGAAGGCCACGACCCGATTCCAGCACGATGTCCTCGAGCAGACCCGAGTGGGTACCGTGATCGTGCTGGAGGGAACCAACGACATCCTCATGGGTGAAACCGCCGCGAACGCCTGTACCACCACGAACAGGCATGTGACTGCCGCCGAGCTGATCGAGGGTCACCGCGCGCTGATCCGCGCTGCCCACGCCCGGGGGATTTCCGTCATCGGCGCGACGCTTCCGCCCGGCAAGGGCCTGGAGAGCGGAACTCCCGCCGGGACCCGCGCCGCACTCAACCAGTGGATCCGCACCAGCGGTGCGTACGAAGCAGTCGTGGACTTCGACCGCGTCCTCGCCGATCCGCTGAACCCCGAACAGCTGCTCCCCGCCTACGCCAGCAAGGACGGACTCCACCCCAACGACGCCGGCTACAAAGCGATGGCCGATGCCGTGAACCTGGACTCCCTGTAGCTCCTTGCACCGAGCCGCCGCGGACCACCGACCAAAGGACGTCATCCCCGTGACCACCGTCTCCGAGCACTACGACCGGATGCTCGCCGCGCACTACACCTGGATGCTCGGCAGCGACATTCACGCGGTCGCCCGCGACCAGGCCGAACTTTTTCGGGGGCTGGGAGTAGGGCCCGAGACGGTCGGGGACGCAGCCATCGACCTCGGGTCCGGGCCCGGCCCACAGACCCTGGCTCTGGCACACCTGGGCTTCTCCACCGTCACCGCAGTGGACCTCAGCCAGGTCCTGCTCGACGAACTCGTTGGGCATGCCGATACCGCCGGCTTCGCGGGCACCGTACGCACCGTGCGCGCGAACCTCCTGGATGCCCTCCCCCACGTGGCCGGACCGGACACCGCCGCCGCGATCGTATGCATGGGCGACACTTTGACCCACCTGCCCAGCCGTGCCGACGTCCGCTCCCTCCTGGACAGCGTGGCGTGTGTCCTACGTCCCGGTGGACACATCGTGGTGACCTTTCGCGACCTCACCGGGGAGCTCCGCGGCGATGATCGGTTCTTCCCCGTACGTTCCACCGAGGACCAACTACTCACCTGCTTCCTGGAGTGCGTGGACGACGACACGGTCATGGTCCACGACCTGCTCCACACCCGCTCGGAGGGAAAGTGGCTTCTCCAGGTCGGCAGCTACCCCAAACTGCGGCTGGCCTCGGACTGGGTGAGCGGTGAAGCCCGGCGCGCCGGGCTGCAGGTCCAGCACGCTGCCGCGGGCCCCCGAGGCATGCGGGTTCTCCACGCGATCAAACCGAATCGGTGAAGCATGGGGCCTCCGTGGGCTCCCGTGCCGGGGTCGTGCCACGTTGCAGGTACCGATGACGTTCGGTCGGCGAGGCCGTCGCCGCGTGGTGAGCAGGTTGCTCCCTGGCGACGGCTACGTCTTGCGGGGCAGAAGACATACTCCTCATGGAGATGACGACGGAGAGGACCGCACATACCAGCAGGGCCGGCTACTTCGCGGCCTTGCCCGACCGTCCTCGGCGTGTTCCTGTTCATCCCGGCGGCCCTGTTGCTGTTCATCACGTCCTTCGCCAACGACGGCGTCCGCCCTGGCACATGGCTGGTGATGATCACCCCGATCGCGGCCGTGGCAGCGGTGGCCGCGTTCTTTCTCCAGCCTCCGAACCCGGAGGGCGGGCCTCCACCCTCTACAGCGCGACGCTCGACTCCCCCGATCGAGCCCACGATCGAGACGTCAATCGGGGCAAGGAGCGCCTTCGAGGGTTCGGCGCCACGTCGATCCCGGTCGGTGAGTATCCGGTCGGTCGACTTGCGCTCGGCCGGTTCAGGGGGGCTTGTCGGCGCGGTGTGGCCCAGGCGGTCGCGCCCCACAGCAGGCCCCAGATCAGGAAGTAGGGCGACCACAGCAGCAGATCCACGCGGGAGAGATGGAGCGCGATCTCGGTGTTGGGTGGCCCCACCCGCTGAACGCCCGACAGCACAAGGGCGTCGCCCACGACGCCGAAACCGAACGCCCCGCACGCTCGCAGGACCATCAGGACGCTGGTGAACCACATCGGCACGGTCAAGAGCCGACGTGGCAGCACGCGTCCCCAGGGCCGCACGGTGGCGAGCGCCGCCAAGGCGCCAAGGACGACCAGGCCGACCGATATCCAGTGACCGACGATCGCGGCGGGGCTCTGCGCGACGAGCTCCTCCCGGGCCGAACGCGGCAGAGGGGCACTGGAGGTGAGCGCCGTGCCGCCCAGCGCCCAGTGGAGTTTGAGGGTTCCGTAGCCGGCGAAGGTCCAGGCGCAGGTCGCGTAGGCAGCCCACCGCCGCACCGACACAGCACGAGGCGTCATGGGCCTGGTGTCCACCACCTCCTTCATACCGTGTCCCGCGCCGTGTTCGCCGCTGCTGTGGCGGTCTGTCCCAGGCCGCGAGTGAAGATCCAGGCCATGGCCAGCCAGAGGCAGAGGCCGACGGCGCCCTGAATCGCGGCCCACGGCGACCATCCACCGGGGCCGGAGGGCAAGAGGACTTCCCGGATCACGTGGATGTGACTGACCGCTGCCAACGCGCCCGTTGCCCACAGCGCGGTGATGAGCAGCGGGCGCGGTATCAGGCCGCCCCACGGCCGTACGGCGGCGAGCGCGATGGTGGCGGAGAGCAGGCCGAGTAGGGCCAGCGTCCACTGCGTGAGGGCGACATCGGATGTGTTGGCGTACTGCGAGGCGGGCACCAGCGGTCCGCCGGGAATGCCCAGACGTCCCTGGGTCGCGTAGTAGCCCTTCTGAACCACGTAGATCAGTTGGCTGAGAACGGACAAGTACGCGGGCCAAGCCCATGCGAGGACCACCGCGGTCGGGCGTCGCGCCGGCCGCCACCGCCGAGCGATCTCTCTCGCCTTGGCGTTCATGAGCCCGGCACCTGGCGCAGGTCAGGAGAGTTCGTCATGCGTTCATGATCACGCCGACATCCTTGTCCGGTCTTCACACCCTGGAATGATCCGCCTCCCCCGGGCGGGGGAGAAAAGCTGCAACAGGACCGCCGGAGCGGGGACACGGAACAATTCGGCTTCGTGGGGCACGCTCCGGTCCGGCATGCGATGAGGGGGAAGCGGTGTGCCAGGAGGGCGATTTGCCCGAACCGCGCGTTTTCAGACTCGACGCGAGCGCGGCACGTGAGGAACTGCTACTCCACGGCACGATGCGGTACCTCGGTCGACTCGGTTCCGCCATGCGAAGCAACCGAACGGGGTGCCGTCCGCGGGCCCGGCGGAGGAGTGTCTTTGCGGACACCGACCTGCACACGCCGGGCTTATTTTCGGCCTCCGGGTTATTGGGTGCCCAAAGGCCGAGCGGCCGGTGCCGTGCAAATCGGCACACCCGCGGCCGCGCCGCATCGGATCGGGGAGGCGGAGCAAGAGGTACGGGCCGTCGAGGCGACGCGTTTCGGGTGGCGACGGGTGGACAGGCGCCGGGCAACAGCGAGGTCGCCGAGCTCCCCACCGCGGGCGGCCCCACAGGATCCTGGAGGTACCCATGCGTAGCAGGTGGATGACCACAGTGGTGCTCGCGGCGGCGCTGGGCGGCGTGGGCCTGTCCCCGGTCGCGGCCGCCCCCGCGCCCGGCAGTTCGGACGCCGAGTACGTCCAAATGGCGCATCAGGGCAATCTGGCCGAGATCATCGCGGGCCAGGACGCGCAGAAGAACGCCAAGGACACCTGCGTCAAGGACGCGGGTGACACCCTGGTACGCGACCACACCAAGCTGGACGCCGATCTTTCGGCACTCGCCGCGAAGGGCAAAGTGACCCTGCCGAACGCCCCGACGGCGGAGCAGCAGGCCGTCTTGGCCGACGTCAAGGCCAAGGCCGGCAGCGACGCATACGACAAGGCGTGGCTCACGGCTCAGGAGGGCGCACACACGAAAACCCTCGCCCTGATCGACCAGCAGATCAGCCAGGGCAAGGACGCCGCCACCATTCAGGCGGCCCAGAAGGCACGGCCGATCGTGGCCATGCACCTCGACATGGTGCGCGGAGGTACCTGCCACACCATGTGACCGGCTGACCGAGCCGGCACTCCACTGCGATCCGGGCGTGAATCCGCCCAGTAGAAGCGCGACAGCCCGGCCGGGTAACCGGGACGGGCTTTGTGCGCGGCGGTACCGCCGCGCGTTCAGCGGGCGGTGCCGTACGGCGCCTCCCGCATCGGCCGGATGGCCGATGGCATTCGGGGCGCGCCTTCTCGGCACCCGAGCCGCTGGCCCGCTGAGCGTGGCCCTCGGGTTGTCCTGCCCGTGGGCCACCCTGCGCCCCCGAATGCACAAACACACCGGGTCTACGCGACATCACCCGACCGCGCGGGGAATCTGCGGGGGGCCCACGACATGCCGCAACAGAGCCCGGCCAAGGCCCTGCCGGGCGCTGCGTGCGTGAGGACCGCGTCAGCTCAGAGACCGTCGTTGCGATCAACGGCTCCGCGCTATCCCGAGGTCGGCGTGCGTAGGTTGGGGGGGAGCCGCGGGACGGCGAGGTCATGCGCCCCGTCCCGTCGTCGTACCAGCGTTCGACCGGCTCCTGCCGGCCGGTCGGGGGCCTCAGCAGCCGTGATGGGACCAGCGATCACGGGACGGCATGTGCGGCGACAAGTCGCGCGCACGTTCCCACATGCCCCGTGCCTGTTCCGCCGGGCGCTGCTGTTCTCCGTGCAGGGCGTTCAGGATGAGTAGGCCGCCGGTGAGCGCGGGGACGAGCCACTGCGCGTAGGACAGGTGCCGCTCCGCCTTGCCGGTGTCGAAGGAGTCGGCGGCCTCCTGGGCGTCCTGGGCGTCCTCCGAGGAGGCGAGGTCGATCTTCTTTCCGAGCATCCGGGCGTAGGCAGTCGCGGCCAGAGCGGCGCCGGTCAGGACGGTCTTGGCCACAGTGGAGGCGGCCACCCCCTTCTGGGTGGCGACGCGGGACGCGTTCACGGCGAGCAGTCCGCTGGAGCCGATCAGGTGCGCGCCGATCGCCGCTGCGTTCACGGGCGTCCACTTCGCCCAGCCGTCGCTGGCGATTCGGGCGTTGTCGCGCCAGCTGTCGCTGTGGCCCTGGGCGGCCCCGTTGAGGCCGACCGCGCCCATGAGGGATCCGCCGAACCATGCGGCCAGTCCCACATCGTGCATGCTGCGCAGGACGGTGTTGCGTTCGGACATGACAAGGGCTCCTCAACAGGACGCGGCGCGCATGCCGACGTGAGTGTCGGCACCACGATCACCGTCACCCGCGACCACGCGTTCTGCCATGTCGGCTGGGCCGAACGGCCGCTAAGCCGAGTGCGGTAATGGTCGGGGCGCGATTCGGTCGGGGATGCTGTCGGCTGAGGCAGGAAAGCGCCGACGTGCCGCCAGCCCCGCCGAATCCGCCCGCAGCCGACAGCGCCACGGAGCTGGGAGGAAACGCGGGGTCCCCTGCCTGCATTGCCACGGCACACCGTGGCGGGTTCCGTGCGCGGCTGGCTGACGCGCTGCGCTCGTGCAGAGAACCACCCGGTCAGAGTGCGCTGGTGGAGGGGCGCCCGCGTCCGTCGGCGTTCGACGGCTGCGGGTGCCCGTCCATGCGGCCCGGATGAGCCGCGCCGGTATTCAGTGGTTGCCGGGCGTGGGTCGGCGTGTGCCGGGGCCGTGGCGGTTGGTGTCGTTGTCGCGGGCGGCCGAGGCGGCGGCGAGGGCGAGGAGGGTGGCGATGACGCCGGTGATGAGGTTGCTGGTGATGGAGCGGGTGTGGGCGACGTCGCCGGCGACAACCCAGGGAGCGACGCAGGTCCAGATGCCGATGGCGGCCGCGGCCCAGGCCATCGAGTGGGTGCGCTCGTAGGAATTGCCGAGGCCGCCGAGCAGGAGCATGTAGGCGATGCCGGCGATGAGGTTGGTGACGGCCAGGGTGGTGAAGCCGTTGAAGCCGACGATCCAGGGCGACGCGGCCAGGTAGAGCCCGGTCAGCAGGGCCATGGCCTCGACCGCCTGGGCTCGCGGGGTCGCGGCCGCGCGGTCGTGTCGGGCGCGCAGTTCCATCAGGTCCGGGTGTTCTTCGATGGGCGCGCGGTGGGTTGACGCCATGATGACCTCCAGAGAAGGAGCGGTTACCCGCACCGCGTCTACCCATAAGAACGACATAAACATGCCTAAAAACCCACAAACGTTATCTTGCGGGCGGTGGAGGCCCATGTCCGGAGTCCACGCACGACCAAGAGCCCGTTCGCACGGACCACCCCCGCAACCGCGACGGCTGCGCCCTCTGCCGGGTGGGGACGCCGGTCAGGTTTCGACACACAGCTGCGTCGCAGAATCCGCGCCCACCGCAGCATCGACATTCCCGCCTCCAACATTCCCCGTGAGGGAGTCGGGTCAGCGTCGGACACGGTGTCTGCTTCGTGTCCGTGTCCGTGTCCGTGTCCGCAAGGTCGTCGGGCAGATCCACTGCCGGCGGGCCACGCCTCCACACCCCCGCGCCCTCCCGGCGATCGCTGAGCGCGCCGCGCCCAAGCGCGGGGCGCGCCGACCGAGCGAATCGGAATGGAAGCCCATCACGATCGGCCGAGCCTCGGGTGGGCCCTGGCGTTCGCCGCAGTGCTCCTGAGGCGGCCGGTCTACCAGTTCTGCGAAATCGCCCCGAGTAGGTCGCCGACCTTCGCCTCCGGCAGGGCGCGGGCGACGTCGGCCAGGGCGACGATGCCGACCGGAGTGTGGCCGTCGATGGCGGGCAGCCGGCGGACCTGGTGGGCGTCCATGGTGCGCAGGATTTCGCCGGCGTCGTCGTCGGCGCCGATGGTGACGGCTTCGCCCTGCGCTTCACAGTGGCGGGGTCGTCCCGCCTGCACGGGTGTCGGCCAGGTCCGCTGAGCGACCACGGCCACGGCCACGGACCAGGGTGCCCCCGGCCCTCAGCCGTTAAGGGCACTCACCCTTCTCAACCGCCCGCGCGCGGATCAAGTAATCGTCTGTTTCCTTCAGCAAGCCGCACATCGCCCCCGGGGAGGGCCGCGCCAGGATGGGTCCGTACCTGCATCGAAGCCGCCTACCAACTCCTCGGAATCGAACGCGGCATCCCGGAGGTCTTCGGCTCCGCCTACGACGTACGCACCCCCTCGACGCCGCCTACACCTCCGCGACGGGGAACCGCTCGGCGTGCCCGGTCCCGAGGCCGTACGCGAACACCTCTTGGCCAGGGTGGACACCACCGAGGCCGGCCGGCTGCCGACTCCGGGCCCGCACACCCCGTAAGGCAGGCCGCCTGGCTGTCCGCTCGGCCGCATTCTGAGGAGACAGCGGCCTGGTTCTGTCGGAGGCAGCCAAACGGCCCCGCCTCGCGAGGAGGGGGGCCGTTCCCATCCGAAGGTGGGGCTGGGTCGGTCAGGCGTGGCGGTGGTGTCGCTTGTTGCCGGTGACCAGTCGGTAGATGGCGAGGAGGATGACCGAGCCGATGATGGCGGCGATCCACGTCGACAGGTCGAAGAAACCGTCGATGGAGTCGACGCCGAAGATGACCTTGCCGAGGAAGCCGCCGAGCAGACCGCCCGCGATGCCGATGAGCATGGTGATGATGACTCCGCCCGGGTCCTTGCCCGGCATGAGGGCCTTGGCGATGAAGCCCGCGAGCAGTCCGATCAAGATCCAGGCGATGATGCCCATGCGCTTCTCCTACCTCGATGAATAAAGCCGGTGTTAACAACCGTCTTCACCGCGCCGGAGGTTTCAAACGTCCGAAACTTTTGATCTTTGCCGGCCTCCGCCGTCAGGGCTGTTCGTCGCTACGGCTTGAGACGTGGTTCGGGTAGAACGCACTGAGGTTCTTCCAGTGGCGGTCCATCTCGGCGTCGGCTTCGCGCAGCGCGGGGTCGGCCGTCAGGCCGCGCAGCCGAGGGTGCGGACCGGTGACGCGGTCACCGGCATCGGAAACGGGCATGGTCCGACGCCACGGAGCCCGGGCCGCGCTGGGCCCGTTGCTTCTGCCCCTGATCGTTCTGGTTGCCCACCAGCGGGCCACCAGAACGCCGGTCGATATCGCAACGGCTGTGACGGCGTACGCGGCGTGGGGTGCGGCCATGGCTTCCTCCAACGGACAGATTCAGGGATCTCCGCATCGGCACGGGAGGGCGGTACACGGCGCCCTCACGGTCCGGCTACCCGCGGCCGGGCCGCGCACCCGTAGTCCGGGGGTCTCGCCGGTCAGGTCACGCTGACGCGCAGCACGTACAGCTCGCCCCTGCTGATCGCTGCCGCCTGTTCCTGAAGATCCGCACGGGAGAACCCGAGCAACGCCCGGTCCGCGGACTGGGCCGGCAGCGGAAGGATCTCGGTAGCAGGCCGGCGCCGCAGTGGTGACCGGTGGCGGCGGCACACCGCTGTCCGGGCATGGAAGTGGGCGGCGAAGACTTGCTCGGTGTACTCCTGGACGCCGCCACCGATACCCGCTTCAAACCCGTCACCGGCGAGGAAGCCATGGCGGTCCTGATGCTGCTCCGCGCGCTCGCAGAAGCGACCCACTGAAGGAGTCCGCGGGGCTGCGGGTGAGATGCGGTTCCGCCTCGGCTCACGCCTCGTCCTGCCGACGAGGCCACCGAGGCGCTTTGCGCGCACTGATCGTTCCGCTTTGTGTCCTGCCCAGTGGAAACTGGTCTAGGCTGCCGCAGTCATCGGCATCGAAGCCGATGCGGGAGAGGTAGCCGATGCCCCAAGCGGAACATGCGACCGGCCCGACGGGCAGGCCGGGCCGGCGGACGCTCAGTGCCGTGGAAGAAGCGGCCCGGATGGACGCGGTGCGCCGCTACGACATCCTGGACACCCCGCCGGACGGCGCGTTCGACCGTGTCGCGGCGATGGCGGCCCGGCTGTTCAGGGTGCCGGTGGCGAGCGTCACGATCGTGGACGAGGACCGGATCTGGTTCAAGGCCGCCCACGGTTTGGAAGGTGTCAGTGAGATCGGCCGGGAGCCGGGCCTGTGCGGCTCGGCGGTCCTCTCCGATGAGACTCTGGTGATCCCGGACACGCTCACCGACCCGGTGGCGTGCTCCAACGCGCTGGTCACCGGGCCGATGGGGGTCCGCTTCTACGCCGCAGCGCCGATCACCACTCGTGACGGGCACCGGCTGGGCACCGTCAACATCCTCGACACCAAGCCCCGCCTGATCACCGAGGACGACACCGCCACCCTCGCGGACCTGGCCGCGATCGTGCTCGACGAGCTGGAGGTGCGCCTGTCGGCTCTGGACGCCCTGCGCGCCGAGCAGGAAAGGCGCCAGGAACAGGAGGAGGCGCGGCAGCGGGCGGAGCGGGACAAGGCAGCCCTGGAGGCGTTCGCCTCCACGCTTCAGCGGACCCTGCTGCCGCCGGCGTTGCCGGTGGTGCCGGGGCTGGAGCTGGCCTGTCACTACGCCACCGCCTCTGCGCAGAATGTGGGCGGCGACTTCTACGACGTCTTTCCCCTCGGCGGCAACAGGTGGGCGTTCTTCCTCGGAGACGTGTGCGGCAAGGGCCCCGAAGCCGCCGCGCTGACCTCCCTGACCCGCTACACCCTGCGCGCCGCAGCCCTGATCGACCCGGACCCCGACGTGGTCCTCACCTCGCTGAACACGGCGCTGCTGCTCGACCCGGCTGTCGGCACCCGGTTCTGCACCGCCGTCTTCGGCGTCCTCGAACCGCATGAGAAGGACGGGTTCACCGTGACGGTGGCCACCGGCGGCCACCCCCCGGCCTACCACCTGCGCGGCTCCCGGGCGGTGGAAGCGGTGCAGCCCAAGGGAGGCATGCTCATCGGTGCGATCGCTGAGGCGCACTTCGCCTCCCGCAGCATCCACCTCGCCCCGGGTGAAGGACTGCTCCTGTACACCGACGGGCTGACCGAGGCCCGCACCCTGGGTGGAGAAATGATCGGGGAAGAGGGCCTGACCCGCTTCCTCGGCGACCGCACGGCAACCGTCAGCGCCACGGCCGTCATACAAGACATCGTCGACCTCCTCGACGCCATGCCCCACGGTGCGGGAGACGACGTCGCCCTGCTGGCCCTGTCCGTCCCCCACGCCGACACCGCAGGCGACCTCACCGCCACCATCACCGCCCACACCATCGCCCCCGCCGACGAGACGGAAAGCCGACCGTGAACGACTTCCGCCTCACCGCAAAGCACACCGACGGCGACCTCGCCCTCGCCCACGTCGCCGGGGAACTCGACATCGACACCGCCCCCCTCCTGCGCACCCAGGCACTCGCCCTGATCGAACAAGGCCACCGCCACCTGATCCTCGACCTCCAGGCCGTCACCTTCTGCGACTCCTCCGGCTTCAACGCCCTGGTCGGCATCTACCGCTGCGCCAAGACCGCCGACGGCACCCTGGTCCTCGCCGCCGTCCCCGACCGCCTTCAGCGGCTGCTGCACCTCACCGGCCTCGACACCCTGCTGGCCGCCCACCCCACCGCCGCCCACGCCCTCACCGCACACACCCCCAGCCAGGACACGGCCACCGCATAACGTCCCGCCGCGGCCGTAAGGGGACGGCGGCATAGCTGATGCGAGACGTGGCGGAACCACCACACGAAACCTGGAGCGTGTCTGAAAGACCGCGTGCGGGCGTCTGGCGTCCCTGGTTGCAAGCACGAGAAGCTGGCCCCTCACGGATGCATCACCGCCGGCGGCGTTGCCACGATCGACCGGTACGCGTTCGGCGTCACCAAGGCCAAGGGCATGACCGGACGCCACCTCAACATCAGTCTGGAAATCGTCGCGCACCGATGAACCAGAAGCCCTTAGCCTGCCCCAATGCGTACAGCGGCGGAACACCAGCAGAACGTCGGCCGCCGTCAGGTCCTGAAGTTGGCGACCGGTGCGGTGGGCGGGCTCGCCCTCACGACCTCCGCGTGCGACGTTCTCGGCGGTGCACCGGAGGAGGCCAAGCCGCCGGCTCTGAAGCCGCTGTGGACCTGGGCTCTCCTGGACAAGGACGGCAGCGGTAAGGGCTTCGACCGCGCTCCGGTGGTGCATCAGGACGGCGCGCTCTACGTCAGGTCGAAGGTGGACGGGCTGTACGCGATCGACGCGGTCACCGGACGCGAGCGTTGGTGCGCGCCGTTGTTCGGCGCCCTTCCCGGCGCACCGGCGGTGACGTCGCATGCGGTGTTCATCGCCACGGACGGCGGCGCCGTGCACGCGCTGCGCATCGCAGACGGTGAGCCGCTGTGGCGCCAGGTTCCGGGGAGTCGCCTGCGCAACCCCAGCGCGGGGGACGTGTGGACCAGTGGATCCGTCGCCCTGGTCAGCTTTCTGCCGTTCACCTACGACGATGATCCTGCACCGCCGCCCAGTGTCCTGTACGCACTCGACACGCGGAACGGGGACCTGCTGTGGCACACCGAAGCCTCGCTCCTGGAGGTGCGGGACGGCCTCGCGTACGTCAACCCGCCGGACGCGAGCCTGACCGCGCTCGATCCACGCACCGGCGTTGTCCGCTGGTCGGCACCGCCGGAGAAGTCTGGGGGCAAGTGCACCCTGGACGCCTTCGCCGCGGGACTGCTCTTCGGGCGCAACGGCAACATCGGCATCGGCTCGAAGCTGGTGGCGTACGACCCGGGCACCGGTGGCGTCCGCTGGACCGCACCAGCGGCGCACGCCTCGGTGCCGGTGGCGCACGGCGACACCGTCTACATCAGCGCGCCCGGCCCAAGCCGGCGCGACGCACAGGAGCTACATGCCTTCGACGCCGCGTCGGGCAAGCGTCGCTGGACCGCGCCCGCTTTCTCGACCACGCTCAACGAAAGCCCCGCCATCGCCTCTGACAGGGACTGCGCGTATCTGCGCTGGAGCGAGGACTCCCTCGTGGACGACGATCGCACGACGCTGCGTGCCCATGACGCACTCACCGGGCGGGAACGCTGGCGAAGTGAGCGCCCTGACGCCTCCTATGCGGCGGACGTGGCCCCGGGGAATCGTTTGTTCATCTGCTACTTGCGGGACTGGTACTGCCATGACGCCCGCACCGGCAAGGCGCTCTGGCGCTTGAGTGCGGGAGAGGGTACCTCGGGCCCGCCGCCACTCGCCGCCGGCGGGCTGCTGTACTTCGCGAACGACGAAGGCGTACGCGCCCTCCGCATCTGACCCCCCGCACTACGCACACTCAGCATTCGGTGCGACCTGGTCGACCCGACGCAGGTGCAAGTGGCGTCGTTCACCACGGGCGACTGGGCTTCCACCCTTCTGCGGTGTCACGCCCGGCCGTCGGGGGAACGGCCGGGGACGGGTCTGCGTGGGTTTCACAACCGCTCCTGCCCGCAACCGACCATATGCGCGGACACATCCCCGAGCTTCCCGAGGAGAACGTCCTGGACGCGCCCCAGCTGGTTCCGCGACGTCGCGCATCCCTCGCCAGGCGACGACGTCGCGGCTGGGCCGCTGGGTACAACACGGCCGCAGCCTGTAGCGGGCCGGCGGTGCTATCCCGTCGACGCCCGAGAGGTTACCGGGGCAGGCGCCCGCTACTCGGTCGTCCCATCGGTCACGTCCTCGATGGTGAGCACCCGGTCGGTGCCTGTAACGGCCAGCAGACGGGCAAGCTGACGCGGTAGAGGGCCCACCAGGCGCAGATCGTGGGCGCGGTTGAGGGTGAGGAGCAGGTTCAGGAAGGTGGAGTCTCCGAAGGTGATGCCGCGGACGTCCAGGGCCAGCCGCTCGACGCCGGCCGCTGTGACGGCTGTATCGCAGACGGCCTGGAGCGGGTCGAGGGTGCTGAAGTCGAACTCCCCCGCGCACCGCACCACGCGCTGCCCGTCGCGATCGGGCAGAACGGTCACTGTCGTCGATTCCACAACGCCTCCTTGTGCACAGGTACGGATGATGCCCCCAGCCTGCCGGGCCGCCGCTCGCCACCCGCAGCCTTCCCGACACCGGAAGCGGGATCAGCTCAGACGCAGTACGGCTGTGATGGTCTTGCCATCGGAACGAAGGGTGATGTCGATGTGTTCGGTCAGGCGCTGGATGAGCGGCCATCCGTATCCGCCGGGCCGGCCCGGATCGCCTCGTCGGGAGGTCGGGGTGCGCGTACTCGCATCGCCGACCGACAGCTGGAGGGCGTCACCGCTGAGGTCGGCGTGGAAGAGGGTGAGGCCGCCACCGTGCCGGATCGCGTTGGTGACCAGCTCCGTGGTGACCATGAGGGCGTCCGCGGCGATCACGCTGTCAAGGCTGACGCCGATCCGCTCCAGAAACTTGCTGACGTACCGGCGGGCAGCGGCCGAGGTGGTGACGGCCAGCAGGCTGCCGCTCCCGTGATCATCCGATCCGGTAGCGCTCCGGCCTGCTGTTGGCGTGTCCATCCGTGCTCACCTGCCCTCAACCGCGGATGTCATGCCGTACCGGCGCGTGCGGCTACAGTCTGATGATCAGGATGTCATCGCTCAAGACCGAATCGCCTTGCGGTAGCGGCTTGCGAGCCGAAAGACCACCCCTCTAGGACCGCAGCCCCTTCCGGACGGGGGCCGTGCCAGTCCAGGCACAGCACGGTCGCGTCGTCCCGCGGCGGCCGGCCGTCGTAGGTGTCCTTGAGCGCGCCGACCATGGCGCGCACGACCTCACGGGGATGCTCGGCAGCGGTCTTGCGCAGGAGCCCGGGCAGGTCGACCGCTGCCGCTTCGCGTTCCTGCATGCCGTCGGTGTGCAGCAGAAGACGGTCACCAGGTCGCAGGTCGAGGTCCTGGACCTGGTAGACGCCCTCGTGATCGCCGAAGCCGAAGGGCAAGTTCACCGCCAGGTCGACTTCGGTGACCGTGCTGTCGCGCAGGAGGAAGGGTCGGGGGTGGCCGGCGTTGACGAGCTGGGCGCCGCCTCCGTCGAGGGCGATCCGCAGCATCTGCCCGGTGGCGAAGGTGCGGTGACCGTGATCGAGGAGGATCTGGTGAGTCCGGCGGGCCTGCTCGGCGAGGTCCTGGCCGGCGCGGCGGGCACCCCGGGAGGCGTTGACCAAGAGGGTGGCCATGAGGGAGGCGTGGACGTCGGGGCCCATGGCGTCGGTGATCGACAGGTGCAGGGTGTCGGTGTCGAGGCTGTAGTCGTAGGTGTCGCCGGCGATGGTGGCGGCCGGGACCAGAGCGCCCGCGAGGGTGAACTGGGGGGCCTCGCACGCGGCGGCGGAGGGCAGGAGCTGGCGCTGGATCTCCGCGGCGACGCTGACCGTGGTGGTGCGGTTGCCCCAGTGGTAGAGATCGGTGAACCGGCGGTCCGTGACGATGATGTAGGCCAGCGCGTGGGCGGCGTCCTCCACCTGCGCCAGAAGTTCGTCCGTGACATCGGTGGTGAGGAACAGTTCCAGGACGCCGACGGTGTCACCGCGGTTCGTCACCGGGGCCAGGACCCGCTGCCCCGACCCGTCCGGCTCCCGCACCAGCCGCTGGGTGCGCAGGACCTCGTCATAGATGCCGCTGTCGGCGAGCGGGATCCGCTCGGCGCGTTCCTCCGGGGGTACGCCCGCGGTGTCGTGGACCCGCAGCATGCGCCGGCCCACGATATCGATGAACAGAAACGACACATACCGGGCACCGAACCGGTCCCGCAAATTCCGCGCGACGACATTGAGGGAGTCCACCGGCGCGGCAGCCTCCGCCGCGGCCAGCACGTCAGCCAGCCCGAACCGATCAACCGCCACAACAGCCTCCACAAGATCCACGCTCAACAAGCCGGGCGGCAAGTTTCCCAGGTCTCCCCTTCGGACGACGACGCCTCACCGGATGCACCACATCGACCGCCCCACCCCATTTGGCTGCCCCCACCGCACAGCCACCAACCGTCGGCGCCCGACGGAGACCGTCACACCGCTCCGGCAGTTTGCATGGACACATCGGCATCTGGCAGGGGCCGGGTGGGTCGGCCTCAGTTCGTGCACCTCCCCCTCCGGAACCGACACAGGGCGGAGTCCGACCCACGACCCTGCCCCGGGCTGACGTTGAAAATAGGACGGGAACCTCACCGTCCCTTGCTTAAAGCCGAGGCGCCGGGGCTCCGCAGGCCGGGACCCGCCCCGGTATGCCGGGACCGACGGCAGGGCGGGTTCGGCTGCTACCAGGGAAGGTCCGCGCAGACGGTCTTGCCGCCGCCCGGGACCGGCTTCACGCGGATGTGGGTGGCGAGTCGCTTGATCAAGAACCAGCCCCATCCTCCGCTCCCGTCCGTGCCGGGGGTCCGCGGCCGGGGGGGTTGCGGGCTTTGGTCGGTAACACAGATGTCGATGGTGTCGTCGAGGAGTTCCAGGTGCAGGGCGCAGGGGCCGACGGTGTGCCGGATCGCGTTGGCGACGAGCTCGGCCACCACCAGGAGGATATTGTCCGTGCTCTCATCCTCGGCCGGGGCCCGCAGGCGGGCTGCACGGGACAGAAAGGCACGAGTGGCATCCCGCGCTGCCACGACCGGTCGGTTCATGCGGGGCAGGGGCTGATCCAGTACGGCCGCGCTCACCTGTTCCTCCTTCCGCCCTACGGGCTTGTGTATGGCGCATGCCCCGTCATGCGGAGGGGAACCGGCACACGGCCTACCGCCCGCGCGCATGCTGCGCACGGTCCGGTCTCCACCGTGACCGGGCGTAGCGTGGAAAGGCAGCGGGACGGCCCGGCTTCGGTGGATGGTCGTGGCCCCCTTGGCCTGCCGCCGCGCAGCGGTCCGGCTCCTGACGGCCCCACGGGCGGCCGGGGCGTCCGTCTCGTGCAGGCACCGGCTGCACCGAAGACACCCGACGCGGCGAGCATTTGGGCGTTTCACCTTGGGCCGCTCTCAGCCGGACGTGGTGGTCCGCCTCCGTCCGCCGCGCGCCTGGACGGCGCGGCCTGGTGCAGGCCGAGGCGGGTGCGCCGGTCGAGCAGGGCGGGCAGGTCCCGGCGCCGGGTGTGCGTCGCGGCCTGTTCCCGGGGGACATGCGGGGTCCACAGGGAATCAGCCACACCGGTAGCCCCGCCTCGACCAGGTCACCGACCATCCGGCCCGCCAACGGACGCCCCACCCGAAGCGGGTCCCCGAGCACCTCCGTCAGCTGCCACGAATGAGTCTATTTATTCCTTATGTGACGTTCATGCCTCCCTTTTCGGGTAGTCGCGGAGTGGGACGACGTCGATCTTGACGTGATCCCGATCCGCGGAGCGCACCGCGTGCTTCGCACGACGGATTGGACTGCTGCCATGACTACAGCGAACCCGGGCGGGACCCCTGGAGGTCACCGGCCCGCCAGTACCGACGTGTCAGGACACGGACACGGGACAACACGGCGCCTGTCGACGGAAACGAAGTCGGCCCTGAAGACGACCGAGTTCTTCGTCTACATCGCCTGCGTGATCGCGGTCCTGATCGCTTCCATGGTGGTGGGCACCGACGATGGGCACCGCGACTACTTCCGCGCAGACATGGCCTGGCTATACATCGTGATCCTCACCTTCGGCTACATGATCAGCCGAGGCCTCGCCAAGTCCGGCAGCCGCGACCACTACGACTCCTGACACCCGACCGACGACGGCCCGGAGCCGCAGCCGCCTGCGACCTCGGAACCGCGCGGCCTTCACCGCCTTCACCTGCTGCGGGAATGGCGTTCATCCGCGACTGTGCTCCTTACCGTCCGCTGTCGCCGGGTGGCCCGCGCTTGCCCGGCATCCGGCAATCGGTGACTGCTCGCCCACCCTCACTTCGCCACGGGCCGCCGCACACCCTCGAAGACCGCCACGAGCTTCTCGATCGCGGTGCGGGAGCGGGCGTTGCGGACATCGGTGTGCAGCCGTACCAAATCCGGTCGCAGCCGGTCAGGGCCGGGCCGAGGCATTCGTGCGGAGGGCCCCGGATTCAGGGCCGTGCCAGTCCAGGCACAGGACGGTGGCGTCGTCTCTGGGCGGTTTCCCGTCGTAGGCGTCGGTGACGGCGCCGACCAGGGTGCGCACGACCTCGCGTGGATGCTCGGCGGCGGTTTTGCGCAGGAGGGCGGGAAGGTCGACCCCTTCGGCCTCGCGTTCCTGCATGCCGTCGGTGTGGAGCAGGAGGCGGTCACCGGGTCGCAGGTCGAGGTCCTGGACCCGGTAGGGACCCTGGATGCGCACACCGAAGGGCATGTCCACGGCGAGGCGGAGTTCGCAGACCGCCCCATCGCGCACCCGCAGGGGCCAGGGGTGGCCCGCGTTGACGAGTTGGGCGCCGCTCCCGTCCAGGGCTATGCGCAGGAGCTGGCCGGTGGCGAAGGTGCGGTTGCCGTGGTCGAGGAGGGCTTGGTGGGTCCGGCGGGCTTGTTCGGCGAGGTCTTCGCCGGCGCGGCGGGCGCCGCGAGAGGCGTTGACGAGGAGGGTGGCCATGAGGGAGGCGCTCGTGTCGTGGCCCATGGCGTCGGTGATGGACAAGTGCAGGGTGTGGGTGTCGAGGCTGTAGTCGTAGGTGTCGCCGGCGATGGTGGCGGCCGGGACCAGAGCGCCCGCGAGGGTGAACTGGGGGGCCTCGCACGCGGCGGCGGCAGGCAGGAGCTGGCGCTGGATCTCCGCGGCCAGACTGACGGTGGTGCTGCGGTTGCCCCAGTGGTAGAGGTCGGTGAACCGGCGATCGGTGACGATGATGTACGCCAGCGCGTGCGCGGCCTCCTCGATCTGGGCGAGCACGTCCGCGGTGACCTCGGTGAGGAACAGCTCCAGGACACCGATGGTGTCGCCGCGGTTGGTCACCGGGGCGAGAACCCGCTGCCCCCGCCCGCGGTCCCCGGCCAGTACGAGGCGCTGGCTGCGCAGGACCTCGTCGTAGACGCCGCTCTCGGCGAGGGGGATCCGTTCGGCGCGTTCCTCCGGAGGTACGCCCGCGGTGTCGTGGACCCTCAGCATGCGCCGTCCCACGATGTCGACGAACAGGAACGACACGTACCGTGCGGCGAACCGGTCACGTAGGTTACGCGCAACGACGTCGAGGGAGTCCACCGGCGCGGCGTCTTCCGCCGCCGCCAGTACCTCGGCCAGTCCGATCCGATCGCGAGCCACATCAGCCTCCAGGGGTTGCGGGCTCTCCTTCCCGCGAAAGAACGGAATTACAACCCGGCCGGCCTGCCCGGCGCGGCGATGTGCGTCACCCATGGTCCGAACACTCGCTCGTCCGGTCGAAGCGGAGCAGAGGGTCGGCAAGCGGCTCGGCTCGATGCCCTGAACGAATTGCTCGCCGGCTCCGGCGACGGCATCGACGACATGGTGGCCGGTGGCCGGGACAGCTGCGGGCACGGCAGCGGCCGGAAATACGGAGCCTCGCCACGGTCAGGTGGCGCCGGCGTGTCGAAGGGGGGCGCCGGCGTGGTGGAGGCTGGCGAGGGTCTGCCGGTAGGAGTCGATCAGGCTGGTCTCCAGGTAGCTGACTCCGAGTTCCTGGCAGTGGCTGCGGACGATGGCCTGGGCCCGGCGCAGGTGCGGGCTGGGCATGCTCGGGAAGAGGTGGTGCTCGATCTGGTAGTTCAGGCCCCCGAGCATGACGTCGGTGAACCAGCCGCCCCGCACGTCGCGCGAGGTCAGCACCTGGCGCCGCAGGAAGTCGGGCCGCTCCGTCCCTCGTAGGGTCGGCATCCCCTTGTGGTTCGGGGCGAAGATGGAACCCAGGTAGATGCCGAACAGGCATTGGTGCACGAACAGGAACGCGATCGCCTTGCCAGGCGGAAGCACGAGGAACAGTACGCCGAGGTAGACCGAGAGGTGCGCGAAGAGGAGGCCTGCCTCCCATGCGCGGTTCTTGAGGGACTTGTCCGCCAGCGACCGGATCCCGGACACGTGGAGGTTGAATCCTTCCAGCGTGAGCAACGGGAAGAACAGGTACGCCTGGGAGCGGCCGATCAGTCGCGGCAGTCCCTTGGAGGTGCGCGCCTGGTCCTGGGTCCAGACGAGGATGTCCGGATCGAGGTCGGGGTCGAGGTCCTCGTGGTTGGGGTTGGCGTGGTGGCGGGTGTGCTTGTCCTGCCACCAGCCGTAGCCCATGCCGATGCCGAGGTTCCCGGCGATGCGGCCGGACAGCTCGCTGGCCCTGCGCAGGCGGAAGACCTGTCGGTGCGCGACATCGTGCGCCAGGAGCGCCACCTGCCCGAACACGAAGGCGAGGAATCCGGCGACGAGCAGCGTCCACCAACTGTCGCCGATCAGTACGAACGCCGCCCAGCCCACCGCGTAGAGGAAGGTCACGGTGGTGATGCGGATCGTGTAGTAGCCAGGGCGGCGAGCCATGAGTCCTGCCGCCTGGATTCTCTTGGAGAGCCGGGCGAAGTCGCTCCCCGCCCCCGCTGGAGTGGGCGGGGGAAGCACCTGTTGTACGGGATCCATGGTGAGAGGTCACTTTCCGTCGTCCACCACCCGGCGGTGATGGAAGGATCCGATGGCAGCGCCGAACCGGCGCGCCGGAACCCCGCGTACCTGGCGCCTACCCCCATTCCGGGAATCGACCGCCGGTGAGCGAACTCGGGTCCCCGGCCGTCGGGCCATTGCCTCGGCCGCGGCCGCTTTGGGCATGACGCAGGCCCGACATGTCCACCAAGCTCACCCGTCGGGCGTCAGCCTGTTCCGGAAAGGTGGCGGCTCCATTGACGGAGCAGTCCCGCAGCCGGCATGAGCGTGCGCCACCAGCCGACGGCGAACGCCACAGTCCGGGCGCACGAGGCAGCCGCGATCGCGGCGACGAGCACCGTGATGCCGGCGAGCACCGCGAGGCATGGAGCGACACGAGCCAGAAGGCTTGCCGCCGGCAGCCGGCGGCGCATGGTCCGCAGCCGGTGTTCCAGGAGTTGGTCGTGGCGCAGCCCGGTCTCGATGGCGGCAAGGTGGTGGCGTTCGGTCGGGGTCAGGCTCGTGCGCGGTCCCGTCCGGCGGACTTCTCGACGACGTTCGCGAGTCGGGTGAGCATGCTTCGGTGGCGTAGCTGGATCAGTGTGTCGACCGCGGCGTTGTGGAGCGTGCCGCCGATGCCCCGCTAGGGGTGTTCATCGACTTTGACCAGGGCTTCGTCTCCCCAGGGGCGGACTTCGATGGCTACTCGGGCGGTGCCGATGGGGCCGCTGTCGACTTCCAGTTCCAGTTCCTTGGGGGCGTCGACGTGGCGTACGACAGTGGTGCCTGCCACGGTCCATGGTCCGATCCGGACGGTGTACTCGAGCGCGGATCCGAGTTCGGGCCACCGGCCGCGGGTGGGGCGCGAGTCGCTGGTGCCCACCACCCATTGCGCGTAGCGCGACGGGTCGGCGAGCACGGCCCATACCTGGTGTGGTGTGGCATGGATCAGTTGGTGTCGTACGGCCATGCTCGTCCTCCTGGGTGAAGGTGCTGGTTCGGCCCTTCGTGTGCAGGGACGTTCACGTCGGTGACGTGACCGTCCTAGGGACCGCCGGTCTCGGAAGGTCGGCTGCCGGCCGTCGCAGCCGCTCCCCTCCAGCCCGAGCAGGACCGCCTCGGCGCCGCGTCGGGCCAGTGGCTGGGCCGTGCTCGCGCGGATGCCCCTGGACGGCGCCGGTCACCATGGCGACGCGCCCTTCCAGCGGGTGTGCGTCGTCGTGGTGCCGCTGGGACCGGGTCCTCATGGGGAGCGCCTGCCCGACCGGCGCGGTTCCACGCGCTGTCGGCGACCCTGGCGTTCCCAGGTCGGCGAGCGGTCGTTGACGCACGGTGCAAGTGGCTGCCCCATGCCGGGTTCCGGCGCCGAATCCGCGACTTGATGCTTTCCGGACGGTTCAGTGGCTCGACGTGAGCTGGATCGCCAGTCGACGGCCAACCGTGTGCATGTCGGACCATGGCGACGCAGCCGTCGACAGAGCATGCTCGTTGCTCAGGGGCAGGGGCCGCCCCGCTGCCGGCGACATCGGCGAACGGGCACGTACACCGATCCCCCCGGAACCGGGGAAGGTCAGGCCGCGACGAGTTCCTGCTCGCGGTCCGGCGTCGTGGTCCTGGGCTTCTTGTTCGGCAGCGAGAGCCGGAAGACCTTGTGCCACGCGGAGTACACCTGCTTGGGCAGGGGCCCGGTGACGTACTGCAGCTCGTACTTCTCGAACAGCGCGCGCACCTTGACCGCGACCTCGGCGTACCGGTTGCTCGGCAGGTCAGGGAACAGGTGGTGCTCGATCTGGTGCGACAGGTTGCCGGTCATGAAGTGCATGGCCTTGCTGCCGCTGATGTTCGCCGAGCCCATCATCTGGCGCAGGTACCACTGGCCGCGCGTCTCGTTCGTGATCGACCGGCGCTCGAAGACCTGTACGCCTTCGGGGAAGTGCCCGCACATGATCACCGAGTGGGTCCAGATGTTGCGGACCAGGTTCGCGGTGAACGTGGCGGCGAGCGTGGGGAGGAAGGACGGGCCCGAAAGGAGGGGGTGGATCACGTAGTCCTTGAGCACCTGCTTGCGGATCTTGCGGCCGACGGCCCTGGCCCGCGCGCGGAACTCCGGGCTCTTGCGGCGACGCTTGTGCAGGTTCTTGCCGAGTTCCAGGTCGTAGGCGGCGATGCCGTACTCGAAGAAACAGGCGTTGATGAAGTTCCACAGCGGCTGGCCGAGGTGCAACGGGTGCCACTTCTGGTCCTCGTCGACACGCATGATGCCGTAGCCGAGGTCGTTGTCCTTGCCGATCACGTTGGTGTACGTGTGGTGGAGCTCGTTGTGGGAGTGCTTCCACTGCTCGGCCGGCGAGACGTGATCCCAGTCCCAGGTGGTGGAGTGGATCTTCGGGTCCCGCATCCAGTCCCATTGGCCGTGCAGGACGTTGTGGCCGATCTCCATGTTCTCCATGATCTTCGCCACGGACAGTCCGGCGGTGCCGATCACCCATGCGGGCGGGAAGATCGAGAACAGCAGCACGCCCCTGCTGACCAGCTCGAGCTTGCGCTGCGCCGAGATGACCTTGCGGATGTAGGCGGCGTCGCTCTCGCCGCGGCCGGCGATCACCTGGTCGCGGATCGCGTCCAGCTCGCGGCCGAGCTCTTCGATCTGCTCCGCGGTCAGATGGGCGGTGGGGTCGATGGCGGTCAAGGTGCTCCTACCGTTCGATGTCGCAGGGGCCCGCAGCGGCGGACACGCAGGTCTGGATGAGGACGCCCGGCCCGGCTTCGGTGACCTCGCCGGTGCGCAGGTCGCGGACGGCACCCGCCGTGAGCGGCGTGACGCAGCCGAAGCAGATGCCCATGCGGCACCCGGACGGCATGAGCACCCCGGCCTCCTCACCGACGTCCAGCAACGGAGTGGCACCGTCCGCGTCGACGGTCTTGCCGGTGGCGGCGAAGGTCACCTCGCCACCGTCGCCGGCGACGACGGTGCCGGCGCGGAAGCGTTCGGTGTGCAGGCGCTCTTCGACGCCGTGTGCGCTCCAGTGCGCTTCGGCGGCGTCGAGCAGGCCCGCGGGCCCGCACGCCCAGGTCTCGCGTTCGGCCCAGTCGGGCACGAGTTCGCCGAGACGGGCGATGTCGAGCATGCCGTCCGTGTCGGTGTGCACCTCGGTGAGCCGCAGCTTCTTGTCCGCGACCAGGTCGTGCAGGTCTTTGCGGAAGAGCACGTCGTGCGGCCGTGGCGCGGAGTGGATCATGACGACGTCGTCGAGATCGATGTCGCGCAGCATGCCCATCACCGGCGTGATGCCGCTGCCGGCCGTCAGGTAGAGCACCTTGGCGGGCTTGGTCCCGGGCAGTACGAAGTCACCGGTCGCCTGGTCGAGCTGGATCAGCGTGCCCGGTTTCGCCCTGCGTACGAGGTGGTTGCTGACCTTGCCGTCCGGGATGGCCTTCACGGCGATCGTGATCAGGCCGTCCCGACGGTTCGTCGGCGAGGTGACCGAGTAGGCACGCCACAGGCGCACCCCGTCGACGTCGACCCCGATCCGCACGTACTGACCGGCCGTGTGGCCGCGCCATCCCCGTCCGGGTCTGATCACGATGGTCGCGGCGTCACCCGTCTCGGGGTGCACGGCCTCGATGCGCCCCCGCAGGTCGGCACCCGCGCGCAGTGGGACGACCAGGTCGAGGTAGTCCGACGGCAGCAAGGGCGTCGTGACCATCTCCAGCAGTTTCCACGCCCTACTGCGGAGGGCTGTACTCGTCATGACTCCAGCTTGATCCGCTTCGGGGGGTAAAGTCCTGTCCGTAGGACGTGAATCTGATCAGTGGAATTGTTCGCAGGGAACAAAAAGTGAGCCATGCAATCCGGAGGGCCAGTGAACTGGTCCTTGATGAGACGACGATCACAGCGCTTCGGGCCGCGCTGAGGACCACCGCCGAAGAAATCGTCCAAGCGATCATCGACGAGGTCCCTCCCTACGCCAACGCCCTGTCCGGCCGCATGGGCGCCACCATCCGGCGGGCCGTCCGCACCGCCCTGGGCCTCTACCTGGACCTGGCGAGCGGGAACGCCACGGGCGGCACCGCGGGCGACGCGGCCTACGAGCTGGGCCGCGGCGAGGTCCGCGACGGACGTTCGATGGACGCCCTGCTCAGCGCCTACCGGGTCGGCGCCCGCGTGGCCTGGCGCGGCCTGGCCGCACGCGCCGTACCCGCAGGTCTGCCCGCCGCCGAGGTGGCCAAGTTCGCCGAGTTGACCTTCGCCTACATCGACGAGCTCTCCGCCGCGAGCGCCGCGGGTCACGCCGACGAACTGGCCGCCCGGGGCCGGGCCCACGAGCGCCACCTGGAACAGCTGGCCCGCGACCTCCTCGCCGGCGCGGGCCCGGACGTACTCCTAGCCGCTGCCGGGCGGGCCGGTTGGCAGCCGCCGACCTCGCTGACCGCGGTCCTGCTGCCCGCCGCCCAGGCTCGGCCCGCCTTCCGCACGCTCGACCCGGGCACCCTGGTCCTCGACGATCTGCCGGACGCCTCCGGCGTGCTGCTCGTCCCCGACGCCGACCGAGCACACCTCCTGAGGCAGCTGCCCGACCGTGCCGCCGTGGTCGGCCCGGCCCGGCCGTGGACGCGGGCGTCCGCCTCGTACGCACGAGCCGTACGCGCACGCTCCCTCTCCCCCGGCATCCGCGACACCGAGGACCACCTGCCCGAGTTGGTACTGAGCGCCGACGCGGACGCGTTCGCAGACCTGCGTACCCGAGCCCTCGCACCGTTGCGGACCTTGCCCGACGGGACCTCGCGGCGGCTCGAGGAGACGTTGCGGGCGTGGCTGCTGCACCAGGGCAGGCGGGACGAGGTGGCGGCGGCGCTGTTCGTCCATCCCCAGACCGTCCGGTACCGGATGTCGCAGCTGCGGGAGCTGTTCCCCGATCTCGGATCGCCGCACCGGGTCCTCGAACTGACGCTGGCGGTCGGTCTCGGGGTGGGCTGACGTGTTCCTCGACCGTTCACGACCGCGTCGGCGCACCCGAGCGCGACAGCTACGCCCTCACCGTCCAGTAGGCCGTGGTGGCCGCGGCAGATGAGACGACACCGGGTCGTGTGACCAACCACGGCCACGGTTGCCCGAAGGGCAGTCAGCGACTCGTTGGCGTCTGGACCTCGCGGCAGGAAGAAGCTGGAATCCCAACGGGCCTCGGAATGCCCGCCGTGCGCCGAATCGCTGCACAAACGCCGCAAGATGCTCGCAGTGGACGGGGTTCCCATACTGATGGCACCTGGTCTCGTACGGGCAGGAGCGCTGCGATGGAACCTTGGGACCTTGCAGGCCTGCGGAGCGAACTCGGCTCCGGTGGTCGCCGATGACCGGCCGGAGCATGGAAGGCGTCCGGATTCTCGTGGTCGGCGCCACGGGGGTTCTCGGTGGTCTTGCCGTCGAGGAACTCTCCGCGCGCGGCGCCCACGTGGCCCTGGCGGGACGCGATTCCCGGCGGCTGGACGATCGGGCCGGCCGGCTGGGCGGGCGTCCGGCACGCCGGGTGGACGCGTACGACACGGATGGCTGCGCCGCGCTCGCCCCGTGGGCACGGGAGCGGCTGGGGGGTCTGGACGGCGTCCTGGTCACGGTCGGTGTGGCGGGTTTCGGTTCGGCGCGGGAGGTGTCGGACGCGGTAGCCGAACACATCTTCCAGGTCAACGCGCTGTGCCCGGCGGCGGTCCTGCGGTCAGCGGTCTCGTGCGTGGCGGAGGGCGGATTCCTGGCCGCGGTCACGGGGGCGATCGTGGACGCTCCGATGCGTGGCACAGCCGATTATGCCGCCGCCAAGGCGGCACTGGGTTGCTGGTTGGAGGTGCTGAGGCGCGAGGTGAGGGGGCAGCGGCTCAGGGTGTACGACTTTCGCCCACCGCACCTGGACACGGGATTCGCCGAGCGCCCCGCCATCGGAAGGCCGCCTGCCCTGCCGCCGGGAGCAGACCCCGCAGTGGTCGTCGGGGCGCTGGTGGACCGGCTCTCCGGCGCGGAATCCTCGCGCGAGGCTCTGCCGCGTCACGGCCGGGGAGGGGACGGGCGTGCGAACCGGATCTGAGGGCGCGGACCGCCGGACCGAGTCGGTGTGGGACCATCCCCGTCCGCCCCGGGTGGAGACGGACGAACGCCATGTGGTCGTCGTACACGCCGGAGTGCGGGTTGCCGATACCCGTCGTGCCCTGCGCGTCCTGGAGACGAGTCATCCGCCGGTCTTTTACATCCCGGCGGACGACACCCTGTTGAGGCTCCTTGTTCGTTCCGGTTCGACGACGTTCTGCGAGTGGAAGGGCGTGGCCACCCATTGGAGTCTGGCCGTGGCGGACGCGGGAGTCTCGCCCGACGCGGCGTGGAGCTACGAGTCCCCCACCCCTGGATTTGCCTCGATCACCGGCCATTTCGCGTTCTACCCGTCCCGGGTCGGCGGCTGCTGGGTCGATGGCGAACCGGTGAGGGCGCAGCCGGGGGACTTCTACGGGGGCTGGATCACGGATGAAGTCGTCGGCCCGTTCAAAGGGGGGCCCGGCTCCGGCGGCTGGTGAGGGTGCCGTCGCCCGGCGCCGGTTGGTGCGAGGTTGCTCCCTCGCCCGTGGCGCCGATCCCGTCCGTGTCGGCCCCGGGCCCGCGCCGCCCGGAGTGTCAGCGGCTCATGAGCCCGAAGACGCGCCGCCCGTGGTCCGCGCGACAGCTGTGCGCAGCAGGTCGGCCATCGATCGACCGGCGACCCGTAGCGGTTCCGGATCGCGCGCGGCCCGGCTGAGCATGAAGGCGCCCTCCAACATCATGACCATCGACTGGGCAAGCGATCGTGCCGTCTCGGGATCGTCGACCCAACGGCCGAACCAGTGCGCCGCGGTGTCGACCCATGCCGCGAAGACCTCTGCCGTCGCCGCGCGCAGCACCTCGTTGCTGCTGGCGACCTCCAATGCCATCGTCCCGATGGGGCATGCGTCGGCGTAGTCGGCCGCGGCGAGGTCGTGCGCCGCCGCCTCGAAGGCGTGCACGAGGGATTCCGCAGGATCCGGCACGCTGTCCAGCAGGGCCATGACCATGCGGCCGTACTCGGGTCCGGACGTGCGGATCATGTCCTCGGCCAACTGTTGTTTGCCACCGGGGAAGAAGTGATAGATCGAGCCGAACGGCGCTTCCGCCTCTGTCGCGATCCGCTTGAGACCGGTCGCCGCGTAGCCGTGCCGGCGGAACAGCATCGTGGCGGAGCCCTGGATCCTGGCTCGCGTGTCTGATCGTCCCATTGCCCTCTGCTCTCCCTGCCTTCATGCTTGCAGTAGAACAATCTATCAAGTGGGGGTCCCATGCCGAGGATCGAGCTGTCGTCCGGGTCAGTCGACTATCAGGACACCGGCGGCGAGGGGCCCGTGCTGGTGTTCGCCCACGGTATGCCGATGAACGAGACACAGTGGCGCAAGGTGGTGCCGCTGCTGGTCGGATACCGCTGCGTCCTGCCCACCCTGCCCCTCGGTGGGCACCGCCGGCCGATGAACGCCGATGCCGACCTGTCCCAGCGCGGCGTCACCCTCCTCCTGGGCGAGTTCATCGAACGGCTCGGCCTCGACCAGGTGACCCTCGTGCTCAACGACTGGGGCGGGGGCCAATTCCTGGTGTCGGAAGGACGGGACCAGCGCATCGCTCGCCTCGTGCTGGTGGCCTGCGAGGCCTTCGACAACTTTCCCCCCGGACCCGCCAAGGCCATGGCCCAGGTGTGCAGGGTCCCCGGCGGCGTCTGGCTCCTGACCCGACTCATGGGGATCCCCGCGTTCCGCCACAACCGGGCCGGGTACGGCGGTATGAGCGTCCGCGGGATCCCCGACGAGATCTTGGACGACTGGTTCGCTCCCGCCACCCGCAGCAGGGCCATTCGCAAGGACCTGGCCAAGTTCGCCACCGGGGCACCGGACCGCAGGACACTGTTGGCCTGGAGCGAGCGACTGCGTTCGTTCGACCGCCCGGTACTGGTCGTCTGGGCGACCGAGGACAGGCTGATGCCACGTGAGCACGGCCCCCGCTTGGCCGAGTTGTACCCGTGGAGCCGACTTGTCGAGATCGCCGCCTCGTCAACTCTCATCCCTGAGGACCAGCCCGAACGGCTTGCCGACGTGCTGACCGACTTCCTCGTCCAGACCGGAGCAGAGCCGATGCGTTGAGCGAGAGCCCTGTGCCCCGTGCCCTGTGCCCCGTGCCCCGCGCCACGAGGCGTCCGCGGCCAGCCGTCCTGGACAGCCTCGATCCGCGGCGCGGCAGGCGTGCTATGTCGCCCCTTCGAGTCGCAACCTGTCGCGGACGTCAGTGGGGGTGAGGATGACCATTGTGACCACCCCCCGCTCAACGAGCGCTCGTTATCGTCTCGTGCGCGCTCTGCCGCTGCTGCTCATCGCCGCGTCCGCCGTGACCGATCTGTGCACACCGCCACAGGAGCGCTATGACGCCTTCCTGTTCATCGTGCCGGGGCTGGCCGCCGTGGCGTGGGGCGCGGTCGCGACCATGGCGTTCGGGGTGGTCGGTGCATTGGTCAACACGGGCCTGGACGCGGCTCGCGGGGAGCCCTTCCTCCCGGCGGGCCTGGCCGGGCTGGTGCTGATGATGGTGTTCAGCGCCGTGGCCGCCTGGACGAGTACGGAGCGGCGGCGGTACGAGCGTGAGGCGCGGCGGATGCGGGAAGTGGCCGAGGTGACGCAGCGGGCGATGCAGCATCCGCTGCCCGACCGTCTGGGGCGTCTGGATCTGTATCTGCTGTACGAGACGTCCGTGGCCGGCGCGCATGTCGGGGGCGACTTCTACAAGGCGCTGCAGGTGCCGGGCAAGGTGCGCGTGATGATCGGCGATGTGCAGGGCAAGGGGCTGGGTGCGGTGGAGACGGCGGCGGTGCTCTTGGCGTCGTTTCGCGAATCGGCCTATTCCGCGCCCGACCTGCCTGCGATCGCCCGCAGCCTGCAGACCAGCATGGAGCGGTACGCCGCCCGCGGGGACACCGCCGTGGCGGACCGGTTCGCCACGGTCCTGCTGGCCGAGATCCCCGACGACCTGCCCGTGGTGCGTCTGCTCAGCTGCGGTCATCCGCCGCCGGTACGCCAGCACGACGGGCGCACGGAGTACATCTCCTTCCGTGAGCCGTCGCTGCCGATCAACCTTCCCGTCGCGGTGGACGAGGAGCACGTGGTGGAGGAAGTCGCTTTCCAGACGGGTGACCGTCTCCTGCTGTATACCGACGGTGTGAGCGAAACACGGGACGACCATGGTGCGTTCTTCCCGCTCGACGAACGCCTTGCCGCGTGGGCGACGGAGCCGGACGAGAAGATTCCCACGCTGTTGTCGGGCGATCTGCACCGGTTCAGTAGTCACGGACTCGATGACGACACCGCGGCCGTCCTCATCGCGCACCGCTGATGTGCCGTCGGAACGTCCAGGGCTCGATCCCGTTGGTGAGCAGGTCGTGGCCGTCGGGTGAGCGGTTGTCACCGGCGCCTGACCAGGCCCATGGCCGTTGTCCGGGGCGTCTCGGCGGCTCATGCGAGGATGGTGGGGAGTTCCGCATTGCCCGCTTCCAAAAGGCCGCACATGACCAGCAAGTTTCTCCCCTTCCGGCGCAAACGCGGGACGAAGGTCACCTATGAGGTGACCGGCACCGGGTCCTTCGAGGTGACCTATGCCGTCGGCGACCCCCTCAAGGGCGAGGAGAAGCAGGTCACGGGCGTTGTCACGCCGTGGAAGCAGGACGTCGTGATGTCGGGCATCGGCGCGATGCCCATGCTCACGATCACGACGTCCAACCCCGAGCATCCCGACGGCTGGCTCCAGTGCACGATCTCCATCGACGGTGAACTCGCGGTGGAAGGGGCGGTGTCCTCGCGGTCGGCCTGCGCGACCTTCGCGGCTCTGCCCGGCGCGACCGGCTGACAGCTCCGGGCCCCGGGCGGCTACCGCTCCCTGATCACAGTGCGCGGGACAGCCGTTCCGGAAGGTCGCGGTACTGCGTTTCCGCCGCACGGTACGCGGAGACCGCGCGCCCGTTCTCCTCGCTCTCGGCCTTCTCGCCACGGCCGCGGCTGTCGGCCGCGCTGCGCACCATGGCGGCCAGGCCCGCGGTGACCGCGTTCGCGCCGGATGCTCCGTCCTCCACCGCCCGCAGGTGGGCCCGCTCGCGCACGTCGTCGTCGAAGTACGGGCGCAGTCCGAGTATCCAGTCCTGGATGCTGGTCTCGCGGTGGACCAGCCGCTGCTCCGGTCCGGCGTGCCAAGGCAGCACGAGGAGCGCCGGATGGGCGGGGTCGGGGTTCGGTGGTCGAACGACGCGGTGCAGGGGGTTGAGCGTGCGGTAGGTCCGCCACGGCTGCCAAACACGTTCGATGACGCGCTGCCCGAACACCGGGATGAGGAAGCCCGCGGAGATCACGAACGCGGCGAGCGAGATGAGGGGCGCCACGCCTTCGTTGAGCAGCGGCGACCGCGTCAGCGCGCCGGTGAGTTTCACGATTCCGAAGATCAGCTCCAGGAGGAAGCCGACGGCGAGGGTCAACAGGCCGGCCCACAGGCACCTCACCTGCGCGGTCGCCGATTCCTTGCGAGCGTCCTTCCTGATGTCGAGCGACCATTTCCAGGTGACCACCGTGGCCGCTCCCACGGCCACACAGTGGGCGAGCAGGTAGGTGAAGATCATCTCTCGGATGAACGGGGTGGCGGAGTAGTAGGTGTCGAAGTCGCGCAGTCGTTCGTCCGGCGCCTCACCCAGGACGAAACACGCGATGATGATCAAGCCCACCAGGGTGTAGGCGAGCTTCCAGCGGCGTACCCGGCGCCGTGCCACGGCCTGGTGGCGCGAGTCCGCGCGCCAATTCTCGATGAGCACCAGGAAGCTGCAGGAGAACGCGGACAGCATGACGTAGACCAGCGGGGCGGAGAAGTTGCTCACGCCCGTGAGTCGGTTGACCAGCATGATCGTGGGCGGGGCGGAGAACGTGAACACGGCGCAGCCCAGGGCCAGTGCGATGTTGACGGTGCGCACCATGGGCAGCCGCCAGCCCCTCAGCAGTGCGGGGAGCTTGGCGATCAGCACGAGGAACACCACGCCCGCGGGGACGTAGTAGTTGACGCCGGTTTCCATGGATCAGCCTTCCAGCGAGGCCCAGATGCGGCCGGCCACGCCGTCGTTGGCGAGGCGGTCGGGAGCTCCGTCGAGGTAGGGGCGGAACTTGGTCGCGAGCATGCGTCCGAACAGCTCGGCGCGGCGCTCCTCCTCGAGGCCCCCGTCGGTCCTCGCGGCGACGCGGATCACGGCTTCGCTGAGGTCCCAGCGCTCGCCCAGCACGCGTGCGGCGGCCGCCACCCCGGTGACCATGCCGTGGTGGCCGCAGCTGCCCTCCTTGCGGTGCCACAACTCGTGGCCGAGGATGACGAGTTGGTGCACGGGAGAGGTCTGTGCCTCCACCGCGACGAGATCGAGGTCGCCCATGTCGATCCATAGCCCGCTCACCGTGTCGGGCGGGAACGCCTGCAGGATGAGGCGTACCTCACGTCCGCTGCTCTGCGTCAGATAGGTACACAGAGAGGTGAGCAAGGCGGCCGGTTGCATGGGTGCGACCGGGGCGACCCCCTTGAACAGCTCGTCGCGATGCCTCTTCATCTCGCGGGAATACCCCACCATGCCCCCAGTCCTGTTCCGCTGACGCAGCGCTGCCTTGGCGGCGCTCCATCAGCGTGTCCTCACTGCTCAGGGCTCCCCGGCCGCGCGCAGTTCGCTCCTCGCTCGTGTCCGTGCCCGACGCGTTCTCCACGTTCCGCGGCTCACGCTTCCGTTCCGCGCGTGCCCGTCCGACCCCGATCCGATGAGGGATGTCATGGTCCGGGCCGTGTCATCGGAAGCGTCGGCGGGGCCCGGGGCCGCATGATCGGGCGCTACCGCGACCTGATGTGATGTTTTGCTTTTTCTTGACGGGTAACCACCCGTTGAAGGCCCTCATCCTGGCTCACGAAGATACGTTCCAGCAAGTCACCGCGGATACGGGGAAGAAGCCGTTCCGGGGGGTCTGCCCACGGGACTGCGAGCGGCTCGATGTCGTTGCCCCCAGCGATGGATGCCGGCGACCGCGCCCTGCGGCGGACGGGTACGGATCGCCCCTCGGATGCTCGACGATCCCCGGCATCGGTCCGGGTGGATCAGGGGATGGCCGGGGTTCGGCCGCCGTCCCTCGCGGCGGTGAGTCCGACGTCACCCGCCCACGAACCCGGGCATCCGAACCCGCCTTGACCGCCTACCGCCCACGGGAAAACCGGATGCCGGGCGGTGTGCGGTGTGACCACACTGGCCGCGTCAGACGCCGCCCCACCCCGAAGGACGTCCCCGCCCGTGCAGGCTGCCGTCACCGTCACCCCCGCCGAGATTCCCGAACTGCTGCTCGGCCTCGCCACCGTGCGGCCCGTCTTCCTCTGGGGGGCGCCCGGCATCGGAAAGTCCTCGCTCGTCAGGAAGTTCGCCGACTCGTTGGGCCTGGAGTGCGTCAGCCTCCTCGGTACGCAGCTGGCCCCCGAGGACCTGATCGGCGTACCGCAGATCCGCGACGGCCGCTCCGTCTTCTGCCCGCCCGAGGCCATCGCCCGCGACGAGCCGTACTGCCTGTTCCTCGACGAGCTCAACGCTGCGGGTCCGGACGTCCAGGAGGCCTTCTACTCGCTGATCCTCGACCGCCGGATCGGCTCCTACGAACTGCCCGCGGGCTCCATCGTCATCGGCGCGGGCAACCGCGCCACGGACAACGCACTGGCGCGGCCCATGGCCTCGGCCCTGGTCAACCGCCTCACCCACATCCACCTCCAGGCGTCCGCAGAGGACTGGCTGGTGTGGGCCGGCGAACACGGCATCCACCCGTGGGTCATCGACTACCTCACCGACCGCCCCGACCACCTCTGGTCGCAGCCGCCCAAGACGGAGGAGCCCTTCTCCACCCCGCGCTCCTGGCACATGCTGTCCGACGCCCTGCACTCCTTCGGCCCGGCGCTGGAGGAGCAGACCCTGAAGGTGGTCGCCCACGGCACCCTGACCCCCGCTCACGCCGTTTCCTTCTGCGGCTACGCCAAGATCGTCCGTCACACCTTCGGCATCGAGGCCATCCTGAAGGGCGACGCCTCGTGGCCCACCCGGCTCCAGGACCGCGACCTGCTCTACTACCTCGCGGAAGCCTTCCGGGGGCGCCTCCTCAAGGAACTCCCGGCGCGGAAGGAACACGTCTCCCCCGCCCTGCGGCAGCACACGTACCGCTTCAAGTCGCTCCTCGTGCAACTCGCCGAGATCTCCGTCGAGGTCGCCCAGACCGTCATCGCCGACGACGCCGACGGCCTTCCCGTGCTGCCCGGATGGTTCCTGATCGAGGCCGCCCGCGACATGCCCCGCCTGGTCGAGGCCCGCCGGTGAGCCGGAGCGGCAAGTCCCGCGCGAAGGCCGCCGCCAAGCCCGATCCGGCCGGCCAGGCCTTCGCCGAGGGCCTCGCCCTGGTCAAGCAGAACCCTGCCCTCGGCGCCCTCCACGGCAAGGTCTGCCGCGAGGCCGGCTGCCCGCAGTCCCCGGCCGGGGGCCTGGCCGCCGTCACCTCCAACGGCGTCGTCCACGCCCACCCCACCCGACGGGCCGAACCCCGCGAGTGGGCGTGGGCGATCGCCCACGCCCTGCTGCACCTCGGGTTCGGCCACGTCCCCGCCGCCCCGGACGAGGACCGCGCCCAGCCGGACCCGTTCGACCTCGCCGCACGCTGCACGGTCGTCAACCGTTTCCTGCTGACCTTCCCCGTCGGCCGCGCCCCCGACCATCTGCCCGCCGAGTACCCCGGCGGCGACGAGGACGAGCTCGCCGCCCGCTGGCGCCGCGACGGCATACCGCCGGCCTACGAGCACTGCGGCACCGCCGGGCGCGGACCCGACCAGGTCCTGACCACTTGGCGCACCTGGAACACCGCCGTCCCGGACTGGCAGACCGCTTTCGCCGCCGCGCTGACGCGCAGCGTCTCCGCCGCCATGGACGTGGCCGGGGGCCGCCTCGACCGGACCACCGGCCAACGCGTCGCACAGCGCCCCTGGGACCGGGCCCTGAACTGGTTCGTGTCCTCGTACCCGCTGCTCGGCGGGCTCGCCGCCGGTCTGACCGTCGTCGCCGACGCCGAGTTGGCCCGCGCCCAGGACATCTCCATCGCTGCCGTCAGCGCCGGCGCCGGGGAGATCTACATCAACCCGCTGCGCAGCTTCGAGGACGACGAGTGGCGGTTCATCCTGGCCCACGAGATGCTGCACGCCGCCCTGCGCCACGGCGAGCGCCGGGGCCCGCGCGACCCGTTCCTGCACAACGTCGCGGCGGACTACGTCGTCAACGACTGGCTGGTGGAGATGCGGATCGGCAGCATGCCCGAGGGACTGCTGCACGATCCGGCGCTGCGCGGGCTCTCCGTCGAGGAGGTGTACGACCGGATCGCCGGTGACCTGCGCCGGATGCGGCGCCTGGCCACCCTGCGCGGCACGGGCGCCGGCGACATCCTGGGCGAGCCCCTCGCGCACGGCGCAGGGCGCCCGTACACGGATCTCGACGAGTTCTACCGGCGCGGCCTCGTGCAGGGTTTCGACCTGCACGAGCGCGGCGGGCGCGGCCTGCTGCCGGCCGGGCTCGTCCAGGAGATCCGGACCCTGGCCCACCCGCCGGTGCCGTGGGACGCCCGGCTCGCCCGCTGGTTCGACGAGCACGTGCCGAAGCCGCAGGCCGTACGGTCCTACGCCCGCCCGGCACGCCGCCAGGCCTCCACCCCGGACATCCCGCGCGCGGGCCGGTACTTCCCGCCCGAGGAGATCGCCCGCTGCACCTTCGGCGTGGTCCTCGACACCTCCGGTTCGATGAACGCCGCGCTGCTGGGCAAGGCGCTGGGAGCGATCGCCTCGTACGCCGAGGCCCGCGACGTTCCGGCGGCGCGGGTCGTCTTCTGCGACGCGGCACCGTACGACGCGGGCTACGTGCCGCCGACGGAGATCGCGGGTCGGGTCCGGGTCCGCGGCCGGGGCGGCACGGTCCTACAGTCGGGCATCGACCTGCTGCAACGCGCCGACGACTTCCCTCCCGAGGCGCCCCTCCTGGTGATCACCGATGGTTGGTGCGACACCCTGCGCGTCCGCCGCGAACACGCTTACCTGATCCCGCAGGGCGCAGGTCTCCCCTTCACGCCGAAGGGCCCCGTCTTCCGACTGACCTGATGCACGGTGGACCGTGGGCCCACGGGAGGGGTCCGGACGCGGGGCCGTCAGTGGTGGGCGGCCGCGTCGTCCTCCCGGTCCCCGTACTCGTCGTCGTCGCCGTGGTCGGGCCTGCCACCGTGATCGGGTCGCGGTGCCTCCCGATGCCGGGGTGCCGGTCCGGGTCAGCGTGCTGCCCGCGAGGGCGGCTGAGCCGGTCAGGACGTTGACAGCGGGCGTCGGCGCTACGGCGGCGAGCGGTCCGACGCCCCCGGCCGCTGGGGACGACGGCCGGCAGGTCTCAGTTCCGGGCGTTGAGTTCGGCGACGATCGACGCCGGCGTGTGGCCGCTGCCGTCGGACAGCTTGTGGAAGTCGACCGAGACGAAGTTCGGGTCGCGTCCACCGGCCGCCGGACGGCATCGTTCGCTGATGCGGTCCCGCAGTTTGGTCCCGTTGTCGAGTACGGCGTTGATCACCGTGGGCACGTTCCTTTGATGGCTCATGGTGAAGAGCCTTCGGAAGCCCGGTTCCTGACGGTCCAGCGGTACGTCGGACCATCGGCTGACGCAGGAGACGTCGTTGCCCAGGTCGCCGAGGCTCCAAAAGTTGCTGACGGTCCAGGCCTTGTCGTACATGACGCCCAGGTGCTCACGGTCGGGCTCGTCGCTGAAGATCAACAGGCGCTTCCCGGAGCCAACGAGGTCGGTCATCCTCGGCCAGCCCTGCTGGCGCACGTTCCACGCGTCGGGGCGGAAGAGCAGCTGATCGAGGCCGCGTACCCGGCCGAGCGAGTTCCCCAATTGTTGGGCGCTGACGTAGTCCTCAAGGAAGATGCTCACCACTTCCTGGGGGTTCGCCTCCAGGAACTCCACCACGGTTTGCATGCTGCCCTGGAAGGACTGCCTGGGCAGAGCGTAGGTGACCCCGGCGAAGGTCTTGCACTCGCCGTGGCAGAGGTGGACGTCACTGGGGTAGCAGTCGCTGCCGAAGCTGATGACGCAGAGCCACTTACTGCGCTCGTACCAGTGGGTGTCCAGGCTCAGGCCGCGCACCCCGTTGTCGAGCTGATGGCGTATGGATTCGGACTGGGCCACTGAACTCCAGCGGGAGTCCTCGTAGTGGCCGTCCGGGGAGACGACCGGAGGCCGGGCGTGGGGGGGGGGGGCCCCCCCCCCGGGGGGGGGGCCCCCCCCCCCCACGCCCGGCAGTTGCCAGGCTGTGGCGTCAGCGCTTGAAGGCGTCCTTCACGTTCTCCTTGGCCTGGCGGGCGTCGCCCTTTGCCTGATCGGCACGGCCCTCGGCGGTGAGGCTCTCGTTGCCGACCACGCGGCCCGCGGTCTCCTTGACCTTGCCCTTGGCCTGCTCGGTCTTCGCCTGGGTCTTCTCGTCAGCCGACACAACCATCACTCCTCGTCATAGGAACTCGCCTTGCCTCCACTCGCCTGTCCCCGAACAGGAACTTGAAACGGGAGAACCAGCGATCCGGTGAGCCGAGCCCCTCAGCCAGCGAGGAGCTCGGCTTCCCGCCTGCGCCGATAAGAAACAGGTAAGTTTCGCGCGCATGGTTTGGCAGGTGCCGGACGGAAGGCGTCTCGGAGGTAATAACTATGGTTCCCCTGCTTCTCGTTCTTCTGCTCGCCCTGATTCTCTTCGGTGCCGGATTCGCGGTGAAGATCCTCTGGTGGGTCGCCATCGCCGTCCTGGTGCTGTGGCTGGTCGGCTTCGTCGCCCGCCCCAAGGGAGGTAGCGGCCGCTGGTACCGCTGGTAGGCGGGCTCAAACGGCCCGTTGTGGGCCCCTCTCGCCGAGAGGGGCCCACAGTCATGTCACGGCACGGTCGGGAACCGGCTACGTCCGACGGATCGGCAGCCACCCGCTCTCCCGTTCAAGAAGTATCTCCCCAGGGTCTTCCGATCCAGAAGCCCGATACGTGGAGCATGGAGAGGACTGGCGAGGGCAGTCGAGTTCTTGACGGTGCCGCACTTCCGGAGTCTTGACGGTGCCCGAGTTTCGAGGGCATCAGAACGTCGACCCGGAAGATCGGCACTGAAAATCAATGAAGGGGTAATTTGTATGACTGAGAACGTGTGGGGCTACCGCGAAACCGCCGGCCACCTGGCCGGTGCCGATCTGACGGGTTACAAGGTCGAGGCCACGGACGGCGCCATCGGCAAGGTCGACAAGCACTCCGAGGACATGGGCTCCGCCTACATCGTGGTCGACACCGGGCCCTGGATCTTCGGCAAGGAAGTCCTCCTCCCCGCCGGCACGGTCAGCCGCGTCGACACGGACGAGCAGAAGATCTACGTCGACCGGACCAAGGAGCAGATCAAGACGGCTCCCGAGTTCGACAAGGACATCCACCTCGGCAACGAGGACTACCACCGCCAGGTCGGCGGCTACTACGGCCGGCCGCACGACGCCTGACGGGCATCTCGCGGGGATCACGCGAGCGTCCGGGCCGGGGCGGCAACCGTACGGTTGCCGCCCCGGCCCGTTTTGCCGTACCCGGACGACATCCTGCCCGGTACCTGACAGGCCGCGCGAGGGCGGCGCCGGGTGGGACGCTCGCGCGCGCTCAGGGCCTGGACGCGTCTTCCAGAGTGGACCGCACGTCGAGGACCTGGTCCGCGCCCGTCAACCGCAGGAGCCGCTGGAGCTGCGGTTGGGGGGCCGCGATGCGTAGTTGGGTGATGCGGTGCATCTTGAGGAGGAGATTGAGGAACGAGGAATCGCCGAAGGTCATGGCACCGGTGTCGAGGACCACGGTGCGGTGGGTCGCGGCGGCCGCGGCCAACCGGGATTCGAGCGGTCCCACCGTGTCCGCGTCGTACTCGCCCCAGGCCGTGATGACCGCCACGGCATTGTGCCCTTCATGCGTGTCCATGACCCACAGCATGCCGGCACGCCTACTGGTCCGACAGGGCGTCAACTGAGGTCTACGACCGACCGGCGGGTGGCCGCCCGCCGGTCGCGTGTGCAGCACCTTCACGGGGCCGTTCAGTGCGAGCCGGATTCGTCGGACGCGTCCTGCGGGTCCACACCCGTGACGGCGGAGGCGTCCCGGGTGCCGCTGGGGCGGCCGGAGCGGCCCTTGGGCCCGAGGTCGTGCATGCCGTCGTCACCCTTCTTGGCGAGGTCCTCGCCACGGCGGCCGCTGCTCTCGCCGGTCTTCGCACCGGTGCCCTTCGTCTCCTCCTTCGAGACGGTCCTGCCCGGGCCGGGCTTCGGGGCGTACTTCTCCGGGTGGAAGGAGCGGTGCGCGCTCGGGTTTTCCTGCGTGTGCGTGCTGTCGACATCCGGTGACCAACCGTGTTGTTCGGTACCCGGGTGGCGGCTGGGCCCCTCGCCGTGCGCCGGCTGGGACGGTTTCGGTGTCCTGGACATGAGGTGTCCCTTGTTCGTGGGTCCCGAGCATCTTGCGCCTGCCCGCCCTGGCCATGGTCACCCGCCTCGGGAGTGTTGTTCCGCCCGTCTCCATGACGTGGGCCGTCCCACCGGGCGCGGTGGGACAATGGGCGTACGGCGGTGGTACGGCTCCGGACGACCGCTGCCGGCCCCGGCCACGGGGGTGACCGCGAACGGCCTTGGTGTGCCGAAAGGCGGTCGCGACGCCCGCCGGACCGGCGAGGCGAGGAGAGGGACCATGGCAGCGAGACAGACCGTCTACCACGTCTCACCGTCCGGGGAGCGGGCGGCGGCAGCCGGCGTGAAGTGGCAGGTCGAAGGCCGGGAAGGACGTCGTCTTCTGCACGAGCCGCACCGGACGCAGAAGGACGCGATCGACTCGGCACGGCGCCACGCGCTCGCACACGCCCCCGCGCAGGTCATCGTCCACGCCCAGGACGGCCACGTCCGCTCCGCCTACACCTACGGAGACGCCCCCGCGCCCTCCGGCGAGCGGGGGCGCCGGGCAGGCGAGCCCGGGGGCCTCCACTGAGGACACGAAGTGGCTGGCTGAACGGGCCGTCACTCCCCGCGTCCCCCGCTGTCGCAACCATCCGGAGGGCCGACGTGCCTCTGGGTGCGGCCGCTCCGTCCCGGCCCGCGCCCCCTGTGAGGGGACACCCGGCGGCCGGCCGACCTTTCAGGCTCTCGGCTCGGCACGGGCGGCGGTGGAGTCCTCGGTCTCGTAGCGCCGCAGGAGTTCCCGCTCGGCTTCCCGGTGCGGGAACATGAGGAAGACCAGTAGCGCGCCCATCGCGATCGCCGCCAGGCCGACGGCGTACGCCCAGTCGTCGCCGTGGAGGAACGACCGGCGCGCTGCCGCGACGATCTGGTCGGCGTACTGGGGGTGCTGTCGGGCGACCTCACCGGCGGAGGCGAACGACTTCGTCAGCTCGCTCCGGACCTGGTCCGACACCTGCTTGCTCTCCGGGGAGGCGGCGACCGCGGCGCTGAAGGCCGAGGCGTAGCCGGCGGTGAGGAGCACGCCCATGATGGACTGCATGATGGCCCCGCCGAGATCCCGTTGCAGGTCGGCGGTCCCCGAGGCCATGCCTGCCCGTCGTACGGGCACCGATCCGGTGAGCGAGTGGGATGCGGGCGTCCCGGCGAAGCCGGAGCCGGTGCCGATGAGCACGTAGGCGAGGCCGATGTGCCAGTAGCTGCTGTGCTCGCCCCAGAACAGCAACATCCAGGCGAAGGCCAGGAAGAGGGACCCGTAGCCGATCAGCAGGGTCGTGCGGGCGCCGCGCGTCTCGATCAGCTTCGCGGACCGCGGCGCCACGAGCACGATCATCACGACGAGGGGCAGGATGGCGGCGCCGGCCTCGACGGGGCTGTACCCGAGCACGTTCTGCAGGTACTGCTGGCTGATGAACGCCGATCCCATCATCGAGCCGTACACGATGATTCCCGCGCACGCGGCGACCCAGAACGTGCGCCGGCCGGCGATGTGGAGGTCGTACAACGGGTTGGGAGCCCGGCGCTGACGCCGGAAGAACGCCGCTCCGGCGGTCAGGGCGATCACGACGAGGCCCACGACCGACGCCCCTTGGCGGGGGACGGCGGCGAAATTGATCGCCAGCACCAGGCCCGCGACCAGGAGGACGGACAGGATGCCACCGAGGTCGTCCACCGGTTCGGCCGACTCGTTGGCGTGTGCGGGGACGAACAGCAGGGCCATGACCAGCGCGACCACGGCGAGTGGCAGGGTGACCAGGAAGACCGACCCCCAGTGGAAGCGTTCGAGCAGCGCGCCCGCGATCACCGGCCCGAGCATGGAGATGCCGCCGCCCAGGGCCGACCACAGGGCGATCGCCTTCGTTCGCGCCGGTCCCGTCCAGAGTGCGGTGATCAGCGCCAGCGTGGTCGGGTAGGCCATGCCGGCCGAGAGCCCGCCGAGGATCCGGGCCGCGGCGAGAACGGTGTCGTTCGGTGCGAACGCGGCGAGCAGGCAGGCGGGGATGGACAGGGCCGTGCCGAGGAGCAGCAACAGCTTGCGCCCGTGCCGGTCGCCGACGGCACCCAGGTAGAGCACCGATGCGGCCAGGCCGAGGGAGTACCCCACGGCGATCAGGTTCAGCGCGGTCTGCGAGGAGTCGAAGGCCTTCCCGATCGCGGGCAGCGCCACGTTGGCCACGGACAGGTTCAGGTTGGCCACCGACGCAACGGTGATCAGGGACGCCAGAACGAGCGACGCCCGCGCCGGGACGTCACGCGGAGCGTCGGTGCGGGGCGCACCGCTTTTCGACATGGAGCCTCCGGGCGAACTGGGGCTTGGCGTGGGTCTTGCCTGATCCAACGCCCCGCACCTCGCCCGGTGGGGATGACACGCCCGAACCCGTCAGCGTCCTCGGCGCCGGTCCGCACGGGTGACAAGCACCACCAGGGCCGGGCAGCACGGCGGGGCGAGGTCCGGGACGGGCGTGGCGTGGCCCCCCGGCCGGTGTTGGCCGGCGCCGTGAAGGTCACCGGGTGGGGGCGGGGTCAGTGGCGGTGCATGGTGGCGAGGGCTTCGACGAGCACCTTCGGGTCGTGGCGGCCCTGGTAGACGGGCGGGGGCTGCTTGTCGAGGTCCAGGAGCCGGGCGACCGCGGTCCAGGCGGTGCGTACGGAGTACTCGACGGTGAAGACGACGTCGTCGGGGACCTCCGCGTACTGGCCGATGAAGGCGAGGTTGGTGGACCCCTCGGGAACCACCTGCGGCCGGTCGCCGGCCTTGCGGACCAGGAACTGGCTGGTGATGTACGGCATCAGGGCCGGAATGACGGTGGAACGGTCCAACATCACGGAGGTGGCGTCGGCGTCGAAGGGCAGGTGGTGCAGAACCTCGTCGAGGATCTCCCTACCGGTGCACTCACGCATCGGCTTGGTCACGTGGTCGCCGCTGTTGTCGGGGAAGAGGGCGTAGCCCCACCACACGTACGTGTCCTCGGGCTGGTCGCGGAAGTGGGGCTGGTGGTTGAGGACGATGGTGAGCAGCCAACTGGAGTCCTTGAACGTGATCAGCCCGCCCTTGCCGGCCTCGCTGCCGGAGAACTTCTCCATGAGCTCGAAGAACGTCGGGTCCTTCGTCGTGACCGTGAACGACGCCCAAGTGGATTCGGCGATGGAGGAGTTGAAGACGCGGGGATTTCCCAGGCCGGGGCGCTTGTCGGCGAGGGACTGCCACAGTTGCCAGGCACCGCTGGAGTCGGAGGTGTCCAGAGGTGCGGCGCTGTCGGTGGAGCCGAGTGTGGAACCGGCGGTCATGGAACCGTTGGTGACCATCACCAGGTCGTCCCCGCTCACCGGAAGCGTCTCGGCCTTGCCGTTCCGGACCCAGGTGAGGGCGGTGACGGTCAACCCGTCGCCGTCGGCCAGGGCGAGGTCGGTGACGCGGGTGTCGAGCTGGATGGTGACGCCCTGGTCGGTGAGCCATTTCACCAGGGGCCGCACGATCGAGTCGTACTGGTTGAAGCGGGTGCGGTAGATCCCCGACATCGAGTCGAAGGTCTTGAACAGGTGGATGAACCGGTTCAGGTACCGGCGGAATTCGATCGCGCTGTGCCAGGGCTCGAACGCGAAGGTGGTGCACCACATCCACCAGAAGTTCGTGGTGAAAAACCCCTCGCTGAAGCAGTCGGTGATCCGTTTGCCGTCCAGACGGCTCTCCGGGGTCGCCGAGCACTTGATCAGTTCCAACCGATCCCGCTCGGTGAAGCCCATGGAGTGCGCGGCAACGACCTTGCCGGTGGCGTCGACGAGCCGGGCGTGGTCGTCCCAGGCGAAGTCCTCGTGAAAGGCGAAGGTGTCCGAGGTGACCGACTTCGACGGATCGTCCAGCGAGGGAATCGAGGTGAGCAGGTCGTACGTGCACTCGAAGTGGATCTCGAACATGCGCCCGCCGCGCATCGTGTACCCGGTCTCCGGCGATCCGGCCGCGTCCAGGCTGCCGCCGTCGCGACCCTGCTCCTCCAGGATCAGGATGTCGGGCCCGGTGAAGTTCCCCTCACGGATCAGGAACGCCGCCGCCGACAGCGATGCGATGCCGCTGCCCACCAGATACGCCTTCGCCATGCCACAGTCCTCTCATCCGCTCGCCACCCCCGGTCGAGACGGACACGGGTGCCCTACCGGGAACACTGACCGCTCCAGCCTGGCCGCTGGTACGGGCGGCCGCAGGCGCCCGGGCCCGAACGAGTGACCGCAGCGGGTGGAGGTCTCCCGCCGGCGGACCGGCGATGTCGGGTGACACGGGTGCCCGAGCGCCCTCGGCGGCACTCTGCGGTTCCCCGACGCCGGACCCGGCGATCGCTCGTGTCCACCTGTTGATGGACAGTCGGTCCATCGGTCGGTTGTCCAGGTCCAGCTCTCCCGCTGCCTAGCGTGGGAGGGGAAGATCCGGGCGAGCCGCCAAGCGCCCCCGTACTCATCGAAACGAGGGGTTGTCCCATGAGCCCGTTCCTGACCGCATTGATCGCCAGCGGGGTGATCCTGATCATCATCCTGTCCACCGACCTGGGTACGCGCCGGATCACCAACATGAGGCTGCTGCGCTCGATCATCGCGATCGCGATCGTGATCGCGCTCTTCGTCCGCACGCTCCCCCTGAACGGAAACGACCCCTGGCTCCAGCTGGCCGGTATCGGTGCGGGAGTCGTCTGCGGCCTGATCGCCGCGATGCTGCTGCCCGCCCACCGAGGCTCCGACGGCGACGTCTACACCAGGGGTGGTATCGCCTATGCGATCGTCTGGACCTTGATGTCCGCGTCCCGCGTGGTGTTCGCCTACGGTTCCGAGCACTGGTTCCCCCAGGGCATCATCCGGTTCAGCATCGAGAACGAGCTGAGCGGACAGGACGTCTACTCGAACACCTTCGTGTTCATGGCCCTGGCCATGATCCTGACCCGCACCGCTGTGCTGCTCGTCAAGCGCCGCCGGTTGCGCGGCACCCAGGTCGCGGTGACCGACAGCGTCGTAGGCGCGTAGAACCGTTCGGCGGTGACGGGGGGCTGATCGCGGTCGTCACTTCGGTCGCGGTCGTCACTTCGGTCATGCCGACGCGGTCCTCAGCCGATACCGCCCGACACACCTTGTTCGCACATCGATTCGATGTATTCACTCATTCGTGGCCGTTACGGCCTCGGTCCTGAAGCGTTTCTAGAGCACCAGTGCCAACTCGCCACCCAGTTGGAGGATGCCGTGGACGCCAAGGGCACAGTCGGAAAGCAACCGTCCGGATTCGAACATTCGAGTACCGCCAGCTGCGGCCGGAACCCGTTCTTCGAAGGTCGCGCCGGCCTCCTTGGGGTCCGCCGCGACTCATCCATGGTGGAGCCGGAGTGCGGGGCATGAGCCGGCGGGAGGGCCTCGACGAGGGCGCCTCGACGGTGTCGGATTCGGAACGGTTGCTGTTCGGTGGGGAACTGGCGTACGACATCGGATGGGACCGGCACGAGGGCGCCTGGCTCAAGCTCAGCCTGTGGACCATGGCCAAGGGCTTACCCAGGATGGTCGCCACCGGGCTGAGGCTCGCTCGCCTCGCCGACGCCCGGGCGCTTCGGGTGGTTCTCACCGCCGAGCTCGGACGGGGGATCACGCAGGCGGCCGGGCTGGTCGCGGTCAACAGTGCCTTGAGCCACATCCTGGCCGACGGGGTCACGAAGGCGCGTCTGACCAGCGCGCTTCCGGCGCTCGCGGTCGTCGCGGTCGTGGCCCTGCTGGGGTCGCTGCTCGGCTCCGCGTCCACGGCCGCGATCGGCGAGCTGGAACCGAAGGTGCAAAGGGTCGCGACCGAGCAATATCTGGGGCTGGTGCACCGGGTGGAGCTCGCGGCCATAGAGGACGACGAGTTCCACCGGCTGCTGGACGCCGCCCGATACGGAGCCGACTCCGCCCGGCGGATGATCCGTTACTGCACGAACACGATGAACTCGGCCATCTCCCTGGTCGCGGCGGCAGGTGTCCTGACCGTGCTCCACGCCGGGCTGTTCCCCCTGCTCGTCCTGATGACCCTGCCGAGTGCCTGGAGGTCGCTGACGATCTCCAAACAGCGCTACATCTCCTTCCACACCTACGTCCAGCACGCCCGGGCCGGACATCTGCTGGGACAGTTGCTGACCCAGCGGGAGGCCGCCGCGGAGGTCCGGGTGCACGAGGTCGGCCCGTTCCTCCTCGGTCACTTCCACCAGATGGCCGAGACCAGCGAACGCGAACAGACCCGCCTGGCGCGCAGCGCCGCCAAGATCGGGCTGGTCGCCGACGGGGCATCCGGCGTCGCGACCCTCCTCACGTACGGCGTGCTGGGCCTGTTCCTGTGGAGCGGGCGCATGGACCTCGCGGTGGCAGGCACCGCTGTCCTCGCCATTCGTACAGGATCCTCCAGCCTGGACAGTCTCGTAGTGCAGATGGCCGACCTGCATCAGGAGTCGCTCTTCGTCGCCGACTTCGAGCGCCTGTGCGGGGAGGCCAAGGCCCGGGCGATCCCGGAGACCGGCGAGGACCTTCCGGAGCGGGTGACCGAAGTCCGTTTCGAGAAGGTCACGTTCACCTACCCGGGCAGCGCGGACGAGGTTCCGGAGCCGACGCTCAGGGAGGTGTCCCTGTCGTTCCCGATGGGCAAGGTCATCGCCCTGGTCGGCGCGAACGGCTCGGGCAAGTCCACGCTGGTCAAGCTCTTGGCCGGCCTCCATCTGCCCGACGGGGGCGGCGGCACGATCTGGTGGGACGGTGTCGATGCCGCCAAGGCCGACCGCCGGCAGATCTTCGCGCGAGTCGGCCTGATGTCACAGGCCTTCTTCCGCTGGCCGTTCACGGTGCGGGTCAACATCGGCATCGGACGTCCCACGGTCCCCATCGACGACCGGACCGTACGCGAGGCCGCGGTCTTCTCCGGCGCCGATCGCTTCATCGCCGGCCTGCGCCGGGACCTCGGAACGCTGCTCGGGCGCGGCTACAAGGGCGGACAGGAGGCATCGGGCGGTGAATGGCAGCTGATCGGGATCGCCCGCGCCTGGTACAAACGCGCCGGGATCCTGGTGGTCGACGAGCCGACGAGCGCCCTCGACGCGGCGGCTGAGCAGCGGGTCTTCGACCAGATCCGGGCACTTGCCGCAGCCGGCCAGACCGTCGTGCTGATCACCCACCGCCTGCACTCCGTGCGTCACGCGGACGTCATCCACGTCATGAAGGACGGTCGGCTCGCCGAGTCCGGGACGTTCTCCGAGCTCATGGACGAGAACACCGGCACGGGCGAGTTCCGGGACGCCTACCGGATCCAGGCCGCAGCGTTCGCCGACACACTCCCGGGTCCGCGCGCTGAATCGGCGCCCGCCGATGCGGAGGGGACGTCGTGCCGCGGATGCGGGCGCGATGGCGCCACCCGCTGACAACCCGTACACCCGCCTCCTCGGGAGATCACTTTGCCGCCCTCCACTTCCCACATCCGTGACCTGGTCAGCGCCTACCTGGTGCGACACCCCGCAGAAGCGGATCAACTGGCTTCGCTGACAAGGGCGCTGGAAGTTGACGGTCCGGCCGTTGGCCGGACCGCACCGGCGGTCCACGTCACTTGCAGCGCGGTCGTCATCGACCGCGTCAGGCGTGCCCTGCACATCGGTCACCGGGCCGGCGGCCAAGCCCCCGTACCCGGTGGACATGTCGAACAGGACGACGTGACCCTCCTCGACACGGCGTTGCGCCGGGTGTACGAGGAAGCCGGGATCCCGCCCGCCGCACTGTGCGCCACGGTCGAGTACGGGCACGAGCCCATCGACATCCACATCCACGACAGCGACGCCGATCCGGCCCTGGGAGAGCCGGCTCGTCGGCACTACGACTTCCGGTTCGTGTTCGGCCTGGTCGGCGGCGCCGCCGACCTCCTGCCGCTGCGCGAGGAAGTCTCCGGGGCGCACTGGCGCCCCTTCGGCGACGTGACCGCGCCGGCCCTGCGCGGCAAGCTCGTCGCCTCCGGTCTCGACGGCAGGATCGAGGCGGTGAACGCCGTCACGATGGTCCACGACGGCCGGGGCCGCTACCTCCTGCACCTGCGCGACGACGTTCCCGGAATCTGGGAGCCGGGCTCCTGGGCGCTGCTGGGCGGTGGCCGCGAGCCCGGCGACGTCTCGCTGGAGGCAACGGCCCGCCGTGAGCTGTGGGAGGAGGTCGGACTCGCCCTGTCGGTACTGGAGCCCGTCGCCGTGGAACACGCCACCGGGACCAACGGCATGACCGTGCCGGTCCAGGTCTTCTCCGGTCGGTGGACCGGTGACCCGGCCGGCCTCGACCTCCGTGAAGGGGTCATGGTCGCGTGGTTCCGACCCGAGACGATGCCCCGCCTCAGAATGCCCCCGTCCACGCGCGAACTCGTACGCCGGCATGCGGCCGTAGCGAGCTGCGGTACCCACCTCGATCCAGCGGCGGGGGCGGGGGCGGCGCAACGGTCCCGGTCGCGGGCAGGCAGCGGCAGCGTTCCGCACATCGTCGGCGTGCACCTCTACCTGCGGCGCGACGACGGCAGGGTCCTCCTCGGGCTCCGCCACCCCGACTCCGCGTTCGCCGCCTCCACCCATCACTTCCTCGCGGGTCACTGCGAGCAGGAGTCGGCGGTGAGCTGCCTGGTACGGGAGGCGGAGGAGGAAGCCGGGCTGCTGATCGACCCGGGCGACGTGGAGCTGGTCCACGTGGTGCACATGGTCGACGCGCCCGGAGCCACACCACGGATGGGGCTGGTCCTTCGCGCCCGGCGATGGGTGGGAACGCCCGAGTTCCGCGAGCCGGACCGCTGCACGTCCTGGGGCTGGTTCGACCCGGAACGACTTCCTGAGCCGGTGGTCCCCTACACCGCTGCCGCCATCGAAGGCATCCGGGCCGGCCGCGTCTACACCGAGCTGGGCTGGTCCTGACCCCCGACACAGAGGGACGACGTGCAGTGATCGATCCGGTCCAAGGGCCGTTCCGCAGGGGACCCGCCCCGGGCGGAACGGCCCCGGGCGTGCGCGCCGACTACACCGCGCGGGCGACGACGCCCTGACCGATGAGGGGGAACAGTTCCCTGACACCAGTGAGATCGAACAGTCGATCGAGCGCCTGCGGGACGTGGCCCACCAAGTACAGGCGGCCGGTGCGCTGCATGAAGAGCAGTTCACTGAGCATCGAGGAGTCGGCGTGCGTGACGCCGGTGAGGTCCAGGGCGATCTGTCGGACGGTGGGATCCGCCGCGGCAGCGGCGCCCGCGTCGCGGAGGAGGCCGAGTGTTTCGTACTCGAACACGCCTGTGCACACGATGAGCCGCACGCCATCGGCGTCCGGTGCCACCTCTACCTCTTGACCCACCGAGCCCCTCCGTCCGTCAGCCGGTGGCACGATACCCCCGGCACGCCTCTCGTGCCCGCGTCCAGTTGGCATAACCGCCGATAAGGGGTCACGGCAAGCGTTCGACTCCGCGAGCGCCGTCCGCGCGGAGCCCGGAACACGTGACCGGACCCCACTCCCCTCCGTCAACGACCACCCCGTTCAGCGGATACGCCCCGCTCGCCTCCCCGGCTCCGGGCGTGGACGCGGCGGACACCCGGTCGCCGCCGGGTTCCGATCGCTGGGCCGGGCACTCGCCGTGGATGGGTTTGCGGGCGCTGATCAGGAGCAGGAGAGCGTCACGACCAAACCGGTACGACACGAGGAGGTCCGCGATGTCGGGCACGGAGAAGAGCAAGGCGCACGCCGAGCAGGCCAAGGACGTCTTCCGTCGCTAGCCGGCCGGGCGGGTTTCACTTGCCGCCATACCGTGGGGCCCCGACCACCGCGCGTGCGTCGGGGCCCGGCCGTGCCCGGGCCGGCGGCTGGGGTGGCGAGCGGCGCGGCGCCGGCGCCGTGAGAGCATCCGTGGCGGGACTGCGGACGAGGGAGCTGAGCGTGTTCACGGTGGAGGTCGGGCGGCACGCCCGGGGGGTGGTGTTCACGCTGCGCGGCGACCTCGACTTCGACAGCGTGGTGCAGCTGCGCGAGGCGGGCGACGAGGAGCTGGCCGGTGGGCCGGAGGCCGGTCCGCTGGTGGCCGACTGTTCGGCCCTGGCGTTCTGCGACTCCTCCGGCATCGGTGAATTGGTACGGCTGCACCAGCAACTGGCCTCGCGCGGGCGGGCGTTTCGGCTCGCCCGCGTCCCCGACCGGGTCGTCCGGCTCTTCGCACTGACCGGCCTGGACCAGCTCTTCCCTCCGTACGACGACGTGACCCAGGCCCTGTCCGCAGGCCCGGGCAGGCGGGACACCAGGACCGGCGTCCACGTCCGGGCACTGCCGAGCAGAGGACCGAACACATGACAGGCGCAGCGAGCCAGTACTTCCCCGAGGGCTCCGGGACGCCGGCGGAGGCGAGCGGTCGGCACGGATCGGACAGCGATCTGCGGGCGCTCTTCGGAGAGTCACTGGCCGTGTTCGCCTCCCTCGCCGGCCCGGCGCACATGCTGGAGGCGGCGAACGCCGCGTTCTTCGAGGCGATCGGCGGCATCGGCCGCACCCGTACCGGGGTGCCGTTGGGGCAGTTGATGCCCGAGCTGGTCGGCCAGGGCTTCATCGCCCTCCTGGACCGCGTGTACCGCACCGGGCAGGCCCACACCGGCCGCGATGCCCGGGTGATGCTGGGTGAAGGGGTCGAGGCGCGGGAGGCGTTCTTCGACTTCACCTACGAGCCGCGACTGGATCCCGGCGGCAACACGATGGGCGTGCGGATCATCGGCGTGGAGATCACCCAGGTCAAGCAGGCCCAACGGCTGACCGCCGAACACCGCGTCCTGCTGGAACAGATCGCCCGGCAGGCCCCGCTGCCCGACGTACTCGAAGGCATGGCCGGCGCCATCGAGGAGCTGACGCCGGAGGAAGTGCTGGTTTCCGTACTCCTGGCCGATGCCGACGGGCGGCACCTTCGCCACGGCGCCGCTCCCAGCCTGCCCGACTTCTACAACCGGGCCATCGACGGGATCGCCACCGGCGAGGGCGTCGGCTCCTGCGGCACCGCGGCCCACCGCAGGCAGAGCGTGATCGTCTCCGACATCGCCACCGACCCCTTCTGGGACGACTTCCGCGCCCTCGCCGAGAAGGCGGGCGTGGCCGCCTGCTGGTCCACGCCGATCCTGGCCCGCGACGGATCACTGCTGGGCACGTTCGCGATGTACCACCGTGAACCCCGCGCTCCGCAGGAAGCCGACCTGGCACTGGCCCGGGTCTTCGCCGATACCGCGGCGCTGGCCATCGAGCGCCATCATGCCGAACGGGCCCGCCGGGCCGCCGAAGCCCGGGAGAAGGCGGCACGCGACGACCTCGCCTTCCTGCTGCGGGCCAGCAACGTTTTGACGACCGACCTGGACGCCGTCCAGACCTTGCAGCGCCTGGCCGACTCCTGCGCACCGCAGCTGGCTCCCTTGTGCGCGGTCGACGTCGTGGAGGGCGGACGGGTCCGCCGGCTGGCCTGCGCCGCGCCCACCCAGCGGCAACAGGAGCTGTTGTCCGCCTTCGTCCCTGCCCGTGAGGCCGTCGATGACGTCGTGGCCCGCGTCCTGGCCTCCGGCACCAGCGAGGTCGTACGCCGTCCCCCCGCCGGCCCGGGTCCGTGGCGCGAGCTCGGTGTCACCGGCTACCTGTGCGTCCCGCTCATGGACCGGGGCGCGGCCTTCGGCGCCGTGACCCTGCTGTCGAGCGGGGACCAGGCGTTCCACGGGCATACCGTCGCCCTCGCCGAGGAACTGGCCCGGCGTGCGGCCCTGGCCGCCCGCAATGCCCGTGACTACACCCACCGCGTCACCCTGGCCCGGGATCTGCAGGCCGGACTGCTCCTGCCCGACGTACCGGCCGTACCCGGCGCCGACGTCGCCACCTACTACCACCCGGCCGGCGAGGGCCTGGACATCGGCGGGGACTTCTACGACGTCTTCCCGCTCGACGACGGGCGCTGGGCCTTCATGCTCGGCGATGTCTGCGGGCGCGGCGCCACCGCCGCCACCACCACCGCCCTGGTGCGCCACACCGCCCGCGCCGTCGCCCCCCTCCTGCCGGGCCCGGGCGCGGTCGTCCACGCCATCAACCGCGCTCTCGTCAAGCGGCCCGACAGCCACGGCACGGGCTTCGTCACCCTCGTCTACGGGCAGCTCACCCCCACCGGGGAAGGCCTCGACATCGAACTGGTACGCGCCGGCCACACCCACCCGATACATCTCGACACCGACCGCGCGGCGCACTCCGTCGAAGCGCCGGGTTCCCTCCTGGGCATCTCCGCTGATCCCGAAGTGACGGCGCACCGTCTGCGCCTGCTCCCCCGCGAAAGCCTGCTGCTCTACACCGACGGCATCACCGAGGCCCGCAACGGCGCCGGTGAGCTGTTCGGGGACGATCGCCTGGCCGGGGCACTCAGCGACATGCGAAGCGACCCCAGCGCACAGCACACCATCGAGACCGTCATCGGAGCCCTCCGCGTCTTCACCGGCGGCCAGGAGATCGACGACGACCAGGCCGTCCTCGTCCTGACCGCGACCTGACGGCGACCTGACCGGCGACGCTCCCGTCGCCACCGCCTTGCCGGCCCGACCCGCCGGGGGCCCAGGGAGGTGCGAAGGCCCTGCTCAAGCCACCCGGCGCCGGTGGTCAGCCGGCCAGGCGGGCGAGGGCCAGCGCGTGGGCCTCGGTGAGGGAGTCAGCGGCGGCGCAGGGGACGTCCGGCTGCACGCCCGTGCCCTCCCAGTTGGTGTGGGAGACGGGGTTGACGGCGCGGCCGACGGGGACGGTGGCTTCCAGGTGCGGGTGCACCGTCCAGCCCTGGCACGGATGGGCGCCGCCGCGGGTGCGCTCGCCGACGACCACGGCGCGGCCCAACTGCTGGAGGTCGTACGCCAGCTCTTCGGCGGCGGAGAAGGTGCTCTCGCTGCACAGCACGTACAACGGCTTGCTGCCACCGAAGCGCGCGCCGGGCACGTGCGGCGGGCTCCAGGACTGTTCGCTGCGCCGGTCCCCCTGCCAGTGCATGGTGTTGAGGTGGGTGCGTTCGTCGAGGAGGTAGCCGCAGACGAAGGCGACCGTGTCCGGGTCGCCGCCCCGGTTGGCGCGCAGGTCGATGATGAGCGCCGCGGCGCGGGAGGCCAGGGTGAGCACGGCGCCCAGCGGTTCGGCCGCCCACTCCAGGGGGAACAGCATCGGTGCCAGCTCCACCACGGCCACCCCGCCGTCGAGCAGCTCCACCCGGGGCACACCGCCCAGCGAGGTGTCGAAGTCCCGGCGCATGGCGTCCAGACTCGCCGCCCCCCGCTTCGGGGGGACCTGGTCGACGTGGTGCTTCAGCCTCAGGTGTTTGTCGCCGTTGAGGGACTGCAGATCCGTGGTGACCAACCGGGCGAGTTCCTCGGCGTCGTCCACGTCATAACTGCCCTCGGCGAGGCGTCGTCGCAGCAGGTCGGCGAGCTCCTGGGCTATTTCGGGGAAGACGTAGTGTTCGGTCAGGAGCCGGACCGTCTCGTCGATGATCGGGGCCGGCGCAAGCATGGTCGAAGTCGTCATGGCAGGGAGTAGAGCACTGCGTTCGCGCGAGCGTCAAAGACTTTGGCCGCTTTGGGCAAACATGATCAACTTCGCTCCTCAGCGCCCTTGGCAGTTCCTCGCAGAGGCGGCGGGGGCACTCCGGTCGCCTCCGCCGCCGGCGCCCCGCCGTGGTGGTGCGTTCGGTCGGTGCGGTCGCGTTCGAGTCCCGTCGGCGGCGCGGAGGAAAATGGGTCGCGTGGACGGGGCCGAAGGCGCGAGATTGCCCGGATGCCACAGACCAGCGGTCGTACGGTCAGCGTTCATCTCACCCACGGTGGCGAGTACTTCGGCCTGCTGGGTCCGTATGGCGGGAGTCGGTGCCCGGGTCGGCGCCGGAACGGTCGCTGACGCTGGTCGAACCGCTGTTCCACCTCGTGGACCACATCGAGACGAGCGAGCGGTCGTACCACGAGGGCGACCCCGTCACCGAGATCCGCAAGGCGCTCGCCTGTGCGAGCCGGGAGCGTGTCGGGTGATCGTCGGTGATCCTGCGTACCGCCGACCGTGACCCTGCGAACCGGGGCGGACCTGCCCGGACCTCGTCCGCAGGGTCGGGCCGTCCGAGGGGCGCTTCGTGTTGATCTAGTCGGTGCAGTAGCGCTTGATCGCCGCGTTGAAGGCGGAGTCGAAGGCGGCGTCGTGCGCTTCCTTCGCCGCCTTCTGGGAGGCCGCGTCGGGGACGAGACCCTGGGCGAGCGGCTTGGGCTTCGGCTTCGCGTCGCAGTTGCCGGCCTGGGCCAGCTCCTTGCCGATGGTGAAGCCTTCCGTGGCCCCGGCCTTGCGTGCCGCGTCGACGGCGTTCTTGTTGACGGCGTCCTGGGCCGCTTGGCCGCCCAGGCAGGTGGCGTTCAAACCGCCGCCGGCAGCCGTGTACTTCCCGTTCGGTTGGTCGGCGACGGAGAACTTTCCGTCCTCGCCGACGGTCACGAGCACTCCACCGGTACCGTCCGTCTGGTCGACGGTGACCTTGGTCCCCTTGTTGAAGCCTTCGCCGGTCACGATCGACTTGGTCGCGTCGCCCGGCTTGGCTTCGACGAAGCACTGTGCGGCCGGCAGCGCCGACGGTGTGGCCGCCGACGCGGCGGCCACAGCCGGACCAAGGGCCAGCGAACAGGCCATTACGGGTGCACTCAGAATGACAGCAGTGCGCTTGTTCATTTCCAGCTTCCTCACGCCTGTGGTGGGCTGAGGTGCGGGTCACGACGGAATCGGACGCTCCGCATTGCGACAGGGGACGACGTGTGCCACCGAACTGCCGGTGTGCCGGGACGCTTCCAACGCAACCGATTCACCCCAGAAGGAGTCCGTCTTTCCCATTGTCCCCCGCCCGCCCGGAGCCGGCGACCGGGTGTGGCGGGGCCCGTGTCGGCCGGGCGTGAGGCGATGGACGCCACGCCGTACCGAGGACCACGACCGGCCGCGTTGTCGGCGGGTACCACCACCCTCACGGCCGTCGAACCCGGAGCCGGATGACGCTGCCGGAGCCGCCGGCGTCAGTGGCCGGTGCGGCGGGCGAGCAGGACCGAGTCCTCGGCTTCGATCGGGCCGCTGTCCCGCTTGAGGGTGCGGGCGAGCTGTTCCACGACGACGGGCTCGAAGCCGTCGGGCAGGCCGGGGAGGAGGTCCGCCGCCAGGAACATCGCCGTACGGTGGCTCGCGGAGAGGTGCGAGAACACGTGGGACGGCGCGTGCCCGACGATCAGGAGCAGGCCACCGGGGGCGACGGCCGTCGCGAGCCGGCGGGTCACCTCGACCATGCCTCCGTCGGGGGCGTGCAGGTAGTGGCTGGTCACCAGGTCGTAGGAACGGCCACCGGCGTCGAAGGTCCGGGCATCCACCTGCCACCAGTCGACGCGGTCGGCCACGCCGGCCTGCTCGGTGTGGCGGGCGGCGCGGGCGAGGCCTTCGGCGGAGAAGTCGGCCCCCGTCACGCGCCAGCCTTGGCCCGCCAGCCAGACGACGTCACCGCCCTCACCGCATCCGACGTCGAGCGCGGTCCCCGGCGTCCGACGGGCGGCGGCGGCGACCAGCTGCGGGTTGGGCTCACCGCTCCAGAACCGTTCCTGTCCCGCGTACCGCTCGTCCCAGCCCGCCGGCTCGAACATCGTGTCCGCCGCCTCCTCGTCGTGCCCGCCGTCTCGGCCGTGCCCGTCGTTTTCCGTCACCGGAATCCTCCTGTTGCTCGTCGTGTCGTGCCGAAGCACGAAACGTCCGTCCGACCCGTCCCGGGAGGGGAGGGCGCGCCGTCGATGATGCGTCGGACCGTGCCGGGGGCCTACGGAAGTTGCCGGAACGGCAACATCACCGTCCCGGCGACCGCAGGAAGAGTGGTTCGTGGCGTGACCGCCACGTCCGGGACGCCGGAGCGCGGTCCCGGCCGGTGCCTCGTCTCGCATACCGTCGCTCCATGACCAATGAAGGCGTAGTCGTGGACGAGGCGATCCGTGCGGCGTGGGACTCGTACCGTGTCCTGGAGAAGCGGACACCGGCCGAGGAGCGTCAGGAGGCGCGGCGGCGGATCGGGGCCGCTGTGGAGGCGTACGGGCGCGAGGAGGTGTCCCGGGGCACGGTCTTCCTGGTGGGCGTGCTGACCGGGTACCTGATCGCCGAACAAGCCGGTGGCGAGAACCGGTTGGATCCTCTCAGCGATCTGATCCCCGCCGTGATCCGGAGACTTCCCGCTTTCGAGACGGCGGACCCGGCTCAGGTGCCGATGGTCACCGGTGTCCTCATGGCCGCCGCGATGGGCATGGACACCGTGGCGTGGCGCGACGGGTACGGGCCGGTTCCGCCGGAGGAGGCTCTGGTGCACGGCCTCGTGCTGTGGACGCTAGCCGACCTGTTCGATTCCCTGATCGGCCGGCCCGGAGCCATCGACCGGATGATGCGGGAGACCTTCGACGCCATGGCCGCCGAACACCGCTGACGTCGGGCGACGCCGCGGGTCGCCCCCATCCGGCGCGCTGGGCCCGTACTGGGCGTCCACGTCGTCGGGTGCCTGATCAAGCCACTTCTTTCGTCACCCGACCGGCTCATCAGGACCTAGAGTGTGCGCGTGACCGAGCAGAATTCCGAACTCATCGCCGGCCGGTACCAGCTCGTCGAACGCATCGGCCAGGGCGGTATGGGCCGGGTGTGGCGTGGCCTTGACCAGCAGCTCTTCGACCGTGAGGTCGCCGTCAAGGAAATCCTCTTCCCCCCGGGGATGGACGACGGCGACCGCGCCGCGTTGTTGAGGCGGTTCACCGGCGAGGCGCGGGCAGCGGTCACTCTCAGCCACCCCGGGATCATCACCATCCACGATGTCGTGGAGCATCACGGATCCCCCGTCATCGTCATGGAGTTGATCCGCGGGGAATCCCTCGCCGCGGCCCTGCGCGGCCGGGGCCGACTGCCCGTGCAGCGGGTGGCCGAGATCGGCGCGGCCGTGCTCGACGCGCTCACCGAGGCGCACGCGGCACGGATCATCCACCGCGACATCAAGCCGGACAACGTGCTCCTGGCCAAGGACCGCGTCGTCCTCACCGATTTCGGCATCGCCCACCTCGCCGACGCCACGACCAAGCTGAGCCACAGCGGGATCGTCATCGGAACGCCCCAGTACATGCCTCCGGAGCAGTTGGAGGGCAAGCGTCCGACCCCGGCCAACGACCTGTGGGCGCTCGGCGCCACGCTCTACCACGCGGTCGAGGGGCACCCGCCGTTCGCCGCGGAGGGGCTGCACGCCCTCGCGGTGGCCGTCTTCACCCGCCCCCACCAGCCGCCGGTCCACGCGGGACCGCTGGCGCCCCTGCTGGACGCGCTCCTCACCAAGGATCCGGCGGAACGCGTGGGCGCGGCGGAGGCGGCGCGGATGCTGGCATCGGTGCTGCGGGCCTCCGGGCCGACGGTGACTCCCCCTCCGGCCCCGGACGGTTCGGCGGGGACCGGTTCCGCTCCGGTCCCGGACGGTTCGGCGGGGTCCGACTCCGTTCCGAGCGCGCCGGAGGAGGCGCCGCCGGGAACCCCCGCGCCCCGGACCGCCACGGTCCTGGATGCCGGTTCCGCCGCGGACGCGCCGCGGCGTCCCGTGCCGGACCGGCCGTCCGAGCCTCCCGTACCCGCGCCGGACCGGCCGTCCGACCCTCGCGTACCCGTACCTCCGGCAGGCGATCCCGTCACGCTCGGAATGCCGGCCACGAAGCTGGGCACCGGCAGCCGTACGTCCGCCCGCCGGGGCGCACTCACCCGGCGCTCGGTGGTGTTGGGCGCGGCGTTGGCCACCCTCGCCGCCGGTTCCGTTCTGACCTGGACGCTCACCGGGGACGAGGACGCGCCCGGCGGAGGCGGGGCGGCCGGCGACGGCAAGGCGGAGTCTTCCGTCACGGTGGTGATCGGCGTGGACGCACCGCTCAGCGGCGGGATGTCCGCGATGGGGGTCGGCATCAAGAACTCCGCCGACCTCGCGGTCAGGACCGCGAACGAAACCCGACACGTCCCCGGCGTGACCTTCGAGATCAAGGCCCTGGACGATGTGGCCGACCCCGCCCGGGGCGAAGCGAACGCGGCCCGGTTCGTCTCGGACGAGAAGGTGCTCGGCGTCGTCGGCCCCTTCAACTCGGGCGTCGCCCAGACCCTGGTGCCGCCGTTGGCGCGGGCGGGCATGGCCGTCGTCTCCCCGTCCAACACCAACCCCGTGCTGACGCTGGGCCCCCACTGGGCCGCGGGTACCACGTCCCGCCCCTACTCCACGTACTTCCGCACCGTCACGACGGACATCGACCAGGGGCCGATGGCCGCCCAGTACCTGCACGGCAAGGCGAAGAAGACCAAGGTCTACGTGGTGGACGACACGAGCGCCCACGGCACCACCCTCACCAAGGGTTTCACCACCGAGTTCACGAAGCTCGGCGGGACCGTCGTCGGTACCGAGCAGGTGCATCCCGCGGAACTCACCTTCGCGGGGCTTGCCGCGCGGGCGCGGTCCTCGGGGGCCGACGCCGTCTACTTCGGCGGCTACTACGACACCGCGGGACGGCTCTCCCAGCAGCTCAAGCAGGCGGGGGTGACCGTGCCCCTGATGGGCGGCGACGGCATCTTCGACCAGCAGTACCTGACGGCGAACCCGAAGGCGGAGGGCGACCTCGCGACCAACATCGGCGCACCCGCCGAGGAATCGGCGGCGGGGCAGGACTTCCTGGCCCGATACCGGAACGCGGGCTACCCGGAGGCCGCCGGCTGGTACGGCCCCTACGCCTACGACGCGACGTGGAGCCTGATCGAGGCGGTGAAGGCCGTCGCGGCGGCCAACGGCGGCGCCCTCCCCTCCGACAGCCGGGCGAAACTGCCGCAAGCCGTGGCCCGACAGTCCTTCGACGGTGTCACGGGCCGCGTCGCCTTCGACGGGAACGGCGACACGGTCAACCGCGGGCTCACCGTGTACGCGGTGCAGGGCGGCGCCTGGGCGATGATGACGAGCGGGCCCGCTCCCCGTTGAGGCTCTCCGCCGGTACCGCAGGTCGGCGCGCCGGCGTCGAGCAACGCTTGCACCACGGCGAGGTGACCTCGGCGTACCGCGTCGAGCAGCGGAGTCAGCTCGTTGTACTCACCCGTCCACCGGTGCGGATCGGCCCCGGCGGCAGGGAGCAGGTTCACGACCTCCAGGTGCCCCGCCCGTACCGCCAGTTCAAGCGCGGTACGCCGATCCGTGTGCGGATCGTCCGCGTCGGCACCCGCGTCCAGCAGCCGTGCCACCGCCTGCGCGTCGCCGTCCTCGGCGGCCTGTGTCAGCTGCTTTGGCATGTCCATGACCTGATCATGCCCGGCCGTCCGGTTCCTCGGCTTCCTCCACCGCACGGCGGACGTCGGAGGTCGACCGACGTCCGCCGTGGGTGGCGGGCCCTCGCCCGTTCCCCGGGCAGGTCAGTGGCTCGCGACACCTGCGACGTCGACCCGGCTGCGGCCGATCGCGGCCAGCCCGCGGGCGAGGACCTCCTCGACCGGGCCGAGGGCGGAGAGGGTGGTCACCAATCCCCGGTCCCGGTAGTGGTCGAGGACCGGCGCCGTCTCGCGGTGATGAACCGCCAGCCGCCTACGCACAGTCGCCTCGCCGTCGTCCTCCCGCTGGTACAGCTCGCCCCCGCAGACGGTGCAGGTTCCCGCCACCTGGGGTGGGCTGTGTTCGACGTGGAAGACGTGTCCGCGGTCCTGACGGCACACCCGGCGTCCGGCGATCCGGCCCACCACCTCCGCGTCGGGAATCTCCAGGTCGAGCACGGCGTCCAGGCGCGACCCCGAGGCGGCCAGGATGCCGTCCAACTCGTGCGCCTGGGCGCGATTGCGCGGAAAACCGTCCAGCAGGAACCCGCGCTCGGTGTCCGGGCGGGCGAGACGCTCGTCGAGCAGCTCGATCGTCACCTCGTCCGGTACCAGCAGGCCCGCGCGCATGTGCGTGCCGACGAGCTGCCCGAGTTCGGTTCCCCGGTCCATGTGCTCGCGGAACAGGTCACCGGTGGAGATGTGCGGGATCGACAGGTGGGCGGCGAGGCGCACCGCTTGCGTGCCCTTGCCGGCACCGGGCGGACCGATCAGGAGGAGGCGCATCGATGTGGTGTCCCTTCGTCGTGCGTGACCGGGGTCGGTCGCAGAATGGGGTGTGGCCGGCCTCGTGGCCGCGAACGGCAGCGCCGCAGAACAAGCATCACCGATCCCGCTGGAGATCCGGTGCGGCGGAAGTCGAGGGCGCGACCCCGTTGCGCGGACCACGGGAACGCCGGCTCGCCGTTCAGCGGTGGGGCGCCATCCTGACCGTCACACCGTCCGCGGGAGACCGTCCCACGGAGCCCCCGAGGCCCGTCGGGTGTCCAGCGGGGCCAGCAGGAACCATGACCGGAACGTTCATCCGCGCACCGGCGGCACAGTACGTCGCTACACCGTGTCGGTGTTCCGCGCCCCGGACCGGATGCGGAACTCCAGGCCCTCGACCGCTTCCCGGGCCGCCCTGACCGCTTCCTCCTCGGTGGCCCCCAGGGCGCGGGCGTAGGCCACCCGCGACAGCGAGCTCTCCAGTTCCCCCACCCGTGCGCCGGGCGAGACCATCGCGTCCACCTCCGTCACGTGGGGGAGCGCTCGGGCCCGCTCCAGGCCGAGGATCTCCTCCAGCGTGCCGCGGGACTCCACCGAGGCGAACCAGATCGCGGAACTACGGACCTCCTCCACCGGTTTCGCGAGCTGCGCGCGGATCCCCGGCAGCACCGCTTCGCCGAGCGTCTGGCGTGCCGTGCAGTCGTCCGTGTCCACCCCGGTCGCTTCCAGGGTCAGCGTCGGGATCATGTCGCCGCCCATGCGGACGTGCGTCTCGATCAGCCGCGGTCCCTTGGGGGTGAGGACGACCTCCGTGTGCGTCGGCCCGAACCCCACGTCGAGTGCGTCCAGCACCGAGAACACGTACGCCTCGATGACCGCGACGTCGTCCCGGGGCAGCGACGCCGGGCAGACGTGGCCGAGTTCGACGAAGGTCCGCGGATCCGAGTACTTGCGCGTGACGGCCACCAGGACGTGTTCGCCCGCCTCGGAGAACGCCTCGACGCTGAACTGCGGTCCCTCCAGGAACTCCTCGACCAGGACGCCCGTGTTGGTCAGGCCGAGGTGGTTGCCGAGGGCGCGCTCGAAGGCCTCGTCCAGCCCGGTCCCGTCCGTCACCTTCGTGACGCCCGCGCTGCCCGCGCTGGAGATCGGTTTGACCACGCACGGGGTGCCGTACACCTCCACGAAGGAGCGCAGTTCGTCCGGATCGGCCACCCGCGCGCACGCGGTGGTGTCGATGCCCGCCTCGCGCAGCCGCTCCCGCATCGCGTGCTTGTCGTGCACCACTGCCACCGTCCGGGCGGTGTGGCCGCCCAGGCCGAGGGCGTCGGAGATCGCCGCGTAGCGGTCCTGGTCGCGTTCCCCGAAGGTACCGATGCGGGTGAACGGGTCGTGGGCGTGCGCGGCGGCGGCGACGTCGATCCATTCCTGATCGGGGGCGTCACCGCGCAGGCACAGGACCCGTGCGTTGTCCCCCGGTCGGCGGATCTTGGCGATCGAGCCCAGCTGACAGATGACCGTGGTCCTGGCACCCGGGCGGGCGTCGCGGATGCGGGCGGGGAAGTCGCGGCCCGCGCCGACGACCAGTACGTGTTCGGACGAAGACATGAGGGTGGTCCTTGTTCCTCTCGGGTGGGGGGCGGGTCGGCTACTTCCAGGCCGTGTTCTCGTTCCACCAGTCGATCGCCGCCATCAGGCGCCGGCGCGCGGAGTCCGCGGTCGGTCCCTCGACGAACAGGGAGGCGGCCGAGTCCAGGAGATGGGTCACGCCCTTGCCCTCGGAGCCCGCCTCCATCAGCAGCTCGAACCGGGTCCCGGGGACCGGGCACGTCCCGGCGGGGGGTACGAACTCCCCGTGTCCCGGGGGGAGCATGGCCCAGCCGACCAGGGCGGCCGGGGTCGAGGGCTGTTCCGTCAGGATCAGTTCGGCGCCGCACTGCCCCCGCAGGCCCTCGCGGGCGAGCTGGACCCCGAAGGCCCGCTCGTAGGCCTGCGCGATCAGCGCGCCGCCCGCCCGGCTGGCGATCTCGCACAGCACCGGGGCGTCGGCGCCGTCGATCCACGCCTCCAGGTGGAAGGCGAGCGGGTGGGGAGCCGCGGGCAGCGCCGCCACGACCTCGGCCGCCATGCGGACCAGTACGGCGGTGCGCTCGTCGTCGGCCGCCAGCATCACGCTGCCGAGGTGCAGTTCGTCGTGGATGCGCTCGGCGCAGCCGCTGGTGTACTGCGCGGGCCAGGCGTGCACGACCCGCCCGTCGCGCATGATGCCGTCGATGTGGAAGAAGTCGCCGCTGACGAAGGACTCGGCCATCCACTGCCCCGGCAGGTAGGGCACGTCCGAGGTCCGCTCCCCCGCCAGGAAGTCCGTGACGTCCTGCGGGCCGCGCAGCACCGACACGCCGGCGGCGCCGGCACCGAAGCGGGGCTTGACCACCACCGGGTACCCCTCGGCCTCCACGAAGTCCAGCAGGTCCGCGGGGCTGTCGAGCGGGGCGAACGCGGGAACCGCGATGCCGGCCGCCGCCACCAGTTGCTTCATCACGACCTTGTCCCGGTAGGCGGTCGCCGACGCGACGCCCTGGCCGGGCAGTCCGAGGCGTGCCCGCAGCCGGGCGGCCCGCAGCACGTCGTTCTCGCTGCTGCTCGCGACGAGGTCCACCCCGTGGCTGCGCGCGGCTTGCTCGGCCGCCCGTTCCGCGGACCAGGAGTGGTAGTCGTCGACGATCAGGTGCTGGGGGAAGTGCTCGGCCAGCACGTCCTGCGCGCCCGTCACCGCTTTGGGCATCGTCACCAGCACGATGTCGTCCGCGGTGTGGTCCAACCAGTCGTGCAGCGGGCGCGTGGCGAGCGGCTGGCGGGAGAGCAGTAGCACTTTCGGCATGGTTCAGGTCCTCGCTGGGATGACTGGGATGAGTGGGTGACGGGTCGCGGCCCTGCCGGTCCGGGTGCGTGGCGCGGTCCTGCCGGTGCTCGTGCCGGTACTGCCGGTGCTCGTCCCGGTCCTGTCGGTGCTGGGGCCGGTCACCGGCCGGTCCTCGCCGCCGCTCCGAGGGACGGGCGGGGCAGTCCGAGGTTCTCCCGGAGCGTGGTGCCCTCGTACTCGGTGCGCACCAGCCCGCGGCGCCGGAGTTCCGGCACGAGGAGGTCGACGATCGCGTCGAGCCCGCCGGGGTGGTAGTCCGGCATGATGTTGAACCCGTCGGCCGCTCCGTTCGCGAACCAGTCCTCCAGCTGGTCGGCGATGGTGTCGGGCGTGCCCAGCAGGAAGCGGTGGCCGCGTCCCGCCGCTACCGCCAAGTACAGCTCGCGGATGCTGAGGCCCTGGCGCCTGGCCTGCTCGTAGATCGTCTGCTGCTTGCTGGTGCTGCCCTCGATCGCGGGGAGTTCCGGCAGCGGTCCGTCCAACGGGTAGCCGGAGAGGTCGACCATGCCGAGCTGGTACGAGAGCATGCCCAGGCCCACGACCGGGTCGACCAGCGCCTGCAGGGTCTCGTACTTGTCCTCCGCCTCGGCGAGGGTGCGGCCGACGACGATGAACACGCCGGGCAGCACCTTCACGTCGTCCGGGTTGCGGCCGTGGTCCGCGACCCGGTCCTTCAGGCCGCGGTAGTACGCCTGCGCCGATTCGAGGGTCTGCTGCACCGTGAAGACCACCTCGGCCCAGCGGGCGGCGAAGTCCTGGCCGTCCGGGGAGGAACCCGCCTGGACGATGACGGGGTAGCCCTGGGGCGGGCGGGCCAGGTTGAGCGGACCCTTGACCGAGAAGTGCTCTCCCCGGTGGCCGAGGATGTGCAGCTTCTCGGGGTCGAAGAAGCGCCCGGACTCCTTGTCGTAGAGGAAGGCGTCGTCCTCCCAGCTGTCCCACAGGCCGGTGACGACCTCCATGAACTCGCGCGCGCGGTGGTAGCGCGCTGCGTGCTCGGGCTGTCGGTCCAGGTTGTAGTTCTTGGCCTCGGCGTCGGTGGCGGAGGTGACGACGTTCCAGCCGGCGCGGCCCGCGCTGAGGTGGTCCAGGGAGGCGAACTGCCTGGCGACCGTGAACGGCTCGTTGTAGGTGGTCGACGACGTGGCCGTCAGACCTATGTGGGTGGTGTGGACGGCGAGCGCGGAGAGCAGCGTCATCGGTTCGAAGTGGACCATGCGGCCCTGACGGCTGAGTTCGTCGGCGTCCTTGTACTTGGTGCGGACGCCCGCGCCGTCGGACAGGAAGACCATGTCGAACTTTCCGCGCTCGGCGGTCCGCACGAGCGAGCGGTAGTAGTCGAAGTCGAGGCCGCCGTCGGGGCGGGCCTCGGGATGGCGCCAGGCCGCGACGTGGTGGCCGGGCGCGGGCAGGAAGGCGCCGAGCTTCATCATGCGGCGGGGTGTGCTGCTCACCGGTGGTTCTCCAAGGGGACGGGCGGGGCTGGTCAGGAGGGAAGGGCGTCAGCCGAGGCGACGGACGGGCGTGCCGGCGAGGTGGGCCTCGATGTTCTCGACCGCGTGGCCGTAGTACGTGCGGTAGTTGGACCGGGACACGTAGCCCAGGTGCGGTGTGGCCAGCAGCCGCGGAGCGGTGCGCATCGGGTGGTCGGCGGGCAGCGGTTCGGTGTCGAAGACGTCGACGCCGGCGCCGGCGATGCGCCCGGTGTGCAGCGCGTCGAGCAGCGCGTCCTGGTCGACGAGGCCGGCGCGCGAGGTGTTCACGAGGTAGGCCGTCGGCTTCAGGAGGGCCAGCTCGGGGGCTCCGAGCAGGCCTCGGGTGCGGTCGCCGAGCACCAGGTGCAGGGAGACGAAGTCGCTGTCGGTGAGGAGTTCCTCCTTGGAGGAGGCTGCCCGGACGCCGACCTCGTCGGCGCGTTCCTTGGTGAGGTTCTGGCTCCAGGCCGTCACCTCCATGCCGAAGGCCAGGCCGACCTGCGCGACCTTGCTGCCGATCTTGCCGAGCCCCAGCAGGCCCAGGCGGCGGCCGTGCAGGTCGGCGCCGACGGTGGACTGCCAGGGACCGCCCCCGCGCAGGGCGTTGTTCTCGGTGACGATGCCGCGGGCGAGGCCCAGCAGCAGCGCCCAGGTCAGCTCCACCGGCGGGGTGGACGCGCTGCCCGTGCCGCACACGGTGACGCCGTGCCGCTCGGCCGCCGCGTAGTCGATCACGGAGTTGCGCATGCCGGAGGCGATCAGCAACCGCAGCTTCGGCAACCGCGCCAGCAGGGAGGCCGGGAACGCCACCCGTTCGCGCAGTGTCACGATGATGTCGAAGTCGACGACGGCCGCGACCAGTTCGTCCTCGGTCCCGAAGTGCCGCGAAAATCCCGTGACGTCGACCCGGTCCAGTACGGGGCTCCAGTCGGCCACCGTCGTGGCGACGTCCTGGAAGTCATCGAGCACTGCGCAGCGCAGCCGCATGTCGGTCCTCTCGGTAGGGGGTTTCACGGGGTGCGACGCCGATGCCGGGCGTCGTCGGCAGGGCGAGCCGGCCGTGATCGACGCGTACGCCGGTGAACGGGTCGTCGCGGAGCAGGAGGGGGCCGTCCAGGTCGAGGTGATCGACGAGTCCGGCCAGCTGCGCCATGGCGGTCGTACCGAGGACGCTCTCCACCTTGGAGCCGAGCATGACCCGCAGCCCGCAGCCGCGGGCCAGTGCGATCATGTCGCGGGCGCGCGCGAGACCACCGCACTGGCCGAGTTTGATGTTGATGCCCGCGACCCGTCCGCTCAGCCTCAGGACGTCCTCGGGGCCCTGGCAGTCCTCGTCCGCGAAGACCGGTACGGGAGAGCGCTCGTGGACGTGGCGCAGGCCGTCCGGGGACCCGGGGGCGACGGGTTGTTCGAAGATCTCGACGCCGTGCCGGTGGATCTCCTCCGCGACCCGTAGGGCCCGGTCGGGGGGCCAGGAACCGTTGCCGTCCACGCGGATGCGGCCGTCGTAGACCGAGCGGAGCACCTCCACCCGACGGCCGGTGTCCTCGGGGGTGAGTTTGAGTTTGAGGATCGGCCAGTGCGCGAGCTCTTCGGCCCTGCGGACGAGTTCGGCGTCCGGACAGGCTCCGATGGACCTCGCGGTGGGTTCCGCCGGCAACCCGTCCAGGCCGAGGAGGCGGTACAGGGGCTGCCCGCAGGCCTTGCCCAGCAGGTCGTGGAGCGCCATGTCCACGGCGGACAGGGCCGCGGGGCCCACGTGTGCCAGCCGGTCCAGCACCGCGCGCAGGGCGAACGGGGAGGCGCCGGCCAGTACGGGTGCGCAGGCGTCCAGGTCCGCGGGAGCGGCGCTGCGGGCGGTGCCGAGCCCGACCATCCCCTCCCAGGTCAGCGTCACGATGCTCTGGCGCACCCGGGTGGTCGAGCCGGTGTTGCTGAGGAAGGGCTCCTTGAGGGCGATGACGACCTCGTGGTGGGCGAGTTTCATCCCAGCACCTCCTCGAACGCCGCCACCGCGGCGCACGCCTGGCGGAAGGTGAGGGAACGGAAGCCCTCGGGCTCCACCGGCACGGAGGGTTCGCGGACGTCCCCGTCGGCGGGCACCCCTGCCCAGCTGCGGAACCGGCTCCGCAGGTACGCCGACAGGTCGTCGCGGTGCTCGTCCAGCCAGGTCAGTGTCGTCGCGTGGGCGTCCTCGGGCGCGGCTCCCGACACGGCTCGGAACAGCCCGGCGAGGCGTTCGGCGTCCGCCTCGGCCGTACTCGGCGGGCACAGCATGAACACCTGCGCGGGGAGCAGGACGAACGCGGTCGGGTTCACCACGTCGAAGTGGCGTACCAGTGGATCGGTGATGGCCCGCAGCGAGCGGACCATGCTGCGCCGGGTCAGGTAGCCGCTCCTGCGGGGCGGACAGCCGGCCATGGCCCGGGCGCCCCAGTGCAGGTGGGTGATGAAGGGGTGCTCCGGAGTTCCGACCCCGGTGTCGGGGTGGTGGGTGTCCAGGAGTCCGAACAGCACGTTGGTGAGCTGCAACGACATCACGGGCAGCACGGGTGGCAGGTCGGGCATCCGGTCGAAGAACTCCCGCGGTCGCACCAGGGCGCGCACCGTCAGCATCGTCGCCTCGGCGAGGGCGCCGGCCGAGGGGTAGCGGAAGCCGTCCAGGACGAATCCGTCGCCGTCGGCCCGCAGGTCGCTGCGGTCGACGCGACCGTCGAGGCGTACCGCGTGACCGATCAGTTCGACGAGCGCCTGGTTGCGTTCCCGTGTCCGCGCCTGCTCGATGAGCAGGGTGAGCATGTCCGTGACGCGGGGGCCGTTGTCGGTGATGACGGCGGCCCACTGGACGAAGCGGTAGCCCGGGACGGCGAGCATCCGCCGCCATTGCAGTTCGGCCAGCGGGACGAGCTGCCCGTCCACCTCCGTCTGCACCAACGGGCAGAACAGCGGCTCGGAGCGGTCACGGCGGACGAAGGCCGTGCCGTCCCAGGTGAACAGCGGCAGCACCTGGCGGCGGCCCCGGTCGATGACCGAACCGGGCTGGTAGGCCTCGTCGCCCCCCGGGGTGTCCGCCTCGGTGCGGGTGAATCCGTAGACCATCGGGTAACCGTAACCACCGCCGCAGACGGCCGTGTTGAAGTCCATGGGACCGGAGCGGCCCGCCACGATGTCCTGCCAGTTGCCCAGGTGTCCGGTGCGCGGGGGCAACAGGCCCGGCTCCTGGTCGAGGACGTCCAGGACGGTGCCGATGGGTACGTCCCGGGTCCCGACGTGGACCGGCACGAAGGTCTTCGTGCCGGCGGTGAGCGCGTCGGTGTCGAGCGCGCCGCGCAGCCCGAGCCGGTCGAGGAGGTGCACGCTCACCGCGCGCCCTCCTCGGCGCGCATCCGCCCGAGCAGGTACGGGAGCGTCCCGCCGGCGAGGAGGACCTCCCACTCCCCCGCCGACTGCACGTCGGCGCGTACGGTGAAGGACGTCTCGTCGGCGCCGACCCGTACCCCGCCGGTCTCCCGTACCCGGTCGAGGTCCAGGGAGTACTCCTCGCGCCCGGTGAGGCCGAGGTCCGCCCAGCCCTGACCGTCGGGCAGCAGCAGCGGGAGGATGCCCATCGCGCACAGGTTGGCCCGGTGGATGCGTTCGAAGCTTTCGGCGAGCACGGCTCGTACGCCCAGCAGCCAGGGTCCCTTGGCGGCCCAGTCGCGCGAGGATCCCATGCCGTAGCTGCGGCCGGCGAGGACGATCAGCGGGGTTCGGGTGGCGGCGTAGCGTTCGGCGGCCTCGAACACGGGCAGGCGTTCCCCGTCGGGCAGGTGCAGCGTCGTGCCGCCGCCCTCGCCCTCGCCGACGAGTCGGTTGCGCAGCCTCGGATTGCTGAACGCGCCCCGGGCCATGACCTCGTGGTTGCCGCGGCGGGACCCGTAGGAGTTGAAGTCGCGGACCCCGTGCTCCGTGAGGTGCCGGCCGGCGGGCGAATCGGCCGGAATGGCGCCGACCGGGGAGATGTGGTCGGTGCTGACGTCGTCGCCGAGGGCGAGCAGGGCGCGGGCGCCGGTGAGCGAGCCGAGCGCCGGGGCCGGGTCCACGTAGGTGGGCGGCTTGATGTAGGTGGAGTTCTCGTCCCAGGGGAACACCGTGCCCCGCGGTACCGGGACCGCGTCCCAGGAGGAGCCGGGTTCCTCGTCCCGCGCGAACACCTCCGGGGTGACGAACGCGTCCTCCAACTGCTGGAGTTCGCTGCTGTGGGGCCACAGGTCGCGCAGGTGGAAGGGGTTGCCCTCCGGGTCGGTGCCGAGCGGTTCGTTCTCCAGGTCGGCGTGCACGCTGCCGGCGAGCGCCAGGGCGACGACCAGCGCCGGGGAGGCCAGGTAGCCCGCGCGTACTTGGGGGTGTACGCGGGCCTCGAAGTTCCGGTTGCCGCTGAGGACGGCGGCCACCGTCAGCCCGGCCCGGTCGACGGCTTCCCCGACACCGGGGTTGAGGGGGCCGCTGCCGCCGTTGCACGTCATGCAGCCGTATCCGGCGACGTGGAAGCCCAGTGTCTCCAGGTCCGCGAGGAGTCCGGAGTCCCGGAGGTAGCGGGTCACGGCGCGGGAGCCGGGCGACAGGCTCGTCTTGACGTGCGCGGGGACGGTGAGGCCGCGCTCCACCGCGCGACGGGCCAGCAGTCCGGCTGCCAGCATCGACTTGGGGTTGGACGTGCTGGTGCACGAGGTGATGGAGGCGATCACCAGGTCGCCGTCGCGCACCCCGTCCTCGGTGCGGACCTCGCCGGGGTGCACCGCGGCGAAGGACGCGGGCAGTTCCCCGAGGGAGATCCGCTGGTCGGGCCTGCTGGGGCCGGCGAGGCTAGGGCCGACCGCGGCGAGGTCGAAGTCGATGGTCCGGCCGAACACCGGCTCCGCGCCGTCGCGCAGGAGGCGCTGGCGGCGACAGTAGTCCCGTACGCGGGCCACCGCGGTCCCGGATCGGCCGGTGCGGCGCAAGTAGTCCAGGGTTTCGTCGTCGACCGGGAAGAAGGCGGTCATCGCCCCGTACTCGGGTGCCATGTTGGCGATCGTGCAGCGGTCGGCCGCGGTGAGCTCGGCGACGCCCGGGCCGGTGAACTCCAGCATCAGGGCGCGTACGTTCTCCTCGCGGAGCCTGCGCGTCAGGGTCAGCACCACGTCGGTGGAGGAGGTGCCGGGACTGACCGCTCCCGTGAGCCGGACGCCCACGATCTCCGGTACGCGCAGCGGCTGGGCCAGGCCCAACATCTGCGCCTCGGCCTCCAGACCGCCGACGCCCCAGCCCAGCACGCCGAGGCCGTTGACCATCGTCGTGTGGCTGTCGGTACCGATGACGGTGTCCGGGAGGAGGACGCCGTCCGGGCCTTGCGCGACGATGGTGGCGAGCTGCTCCAGGTTGACCTGGTGGACGATGCCGCGCCCCGGAGGCGTGACGCGCAACCCTTCGAAGGAACGTTCCGCCCATTTCAGGAACGCGTAGCGCTCCTGGTTCCGCTCCATCTCCAGTGCCTCGTTCAGGGCGAGCGCGTCCGGGCGGCCCGCCCAGTCGGTCTGGACGGAGTGGTCGACGACGACGTCGATGGGCAGGGCGGGATTGACCCGGTCGGGCTCGGCCACCCGGTCCCGCAGGACGGCCAGGTCCACGAGGAGCGGAATGCCGGTGTAGTCCTGTACGAGGATCCGCGCGGGCCTGAAGGACATCTCCAGGCCGGGTTCCTCGCCGCGGGCCAGCCGCTTGCCCAGCAGCGCGGCCCGTTCGGGATCGCCGGAACGCAGCAGGGATTCGAGGAGTACGCGTCCGCTGTAGGGGACGGCGCCGAGGTCGAAGCCGTGGTCCGCCGCGAAGGCCGGCAGGTCCACCGGTACGTTCCCGCCGGCCGGTCCCCGGGGCCCGGTCGTTCCGGGGGCCCTGTCCGTCATCGTTCCTCCACGTTCCGGTACGTCCGACCGTGCGGCCCCGTGTAGGACAGCAGCGGACGGATCAGCACGTTGTTCGCCTGCTGCTCCAGGGCTTGGGCCACCCATCCCGGCGTACGTCCCACGACGAAGAGCGGCACCGCCAGGTCGTCGGGCAGGCCGAGCAGCCGGTAGGCGAGCCCGGCGTAGAGGTCCACGTTGGCGGCGACTCCGTGCCGGCCGTAGGGCCGCATGGCCCGGGCCACCGCGTCGAGGATGTCGAGGCCGCGGCGGTCGCCGCGCTCCTCGCTCAGCTCCACGACCGTGTCCCGCAGGTGCCGTACGCGCGGGTCCTCCGTGCGGTAGACCCGGTGACCGAACCCCATCACCGGTTCGCCGCGGCCCTGGAGCGCGGCCACGTGCGCCTCGGCGTTCTCGGCGGAACCCACGTCGTCGATGAGGCCGACGACGCGCTCGGCGGCGCCGCCGTGCACGGATCCCGCGAAGGCGGCGACGGCGGCGGTGAGCGCGGCCGTCATGCCGGCCCGGCAGCCGATGGCGACGCGGGCGGTGAAGGCCGACGCGTTGGAGCTGTGGTCGGCGTGGACGATGAAGCCCTTGTCGATGAAGCGGACCGCGGCCGGGGAGGGGCGTTCCCCGAGCAGTACGGTGAGGAAGGCCTCGGCGTGCGAGGCGTCCTCGGCCGGCTGCAACGGTTCCCGCCCGCTGCGGAGGGCGTGGTGGGCGGCGACGATCATCGGGATCCGCGCGATCAGCTCGATTCCGGCGGCCCGCGCCTCGACGTAGCTCTCGTCGGTTCCGGGCGTCCGACGGGGTCCGAAGGCCCCGAGGGCCGAGACACAGGTGCGCAGCACTTCCATGGGGTGCGCGTGCGCCAGTGCGCGGATCAGGTCGAGGACGGGCGCCGGCAGGGCCCGGGCGGCGGCCAACTGTTTGCGGAAGACCTCCAGGGACGCGACGTCCGGCAGCTCGCCGTACACGAGGAGGTGAGCCACCTCCTCGAACGAGGCGTGCCCGGCGAGGTCGTGGATGCTGTAGCCGCGGTACTCCAGCACTCCTTCGGCGCCGTCGATGTGGGTGATGGCGGTGTCGTCGAACACCACCCCCTCCAGGCCTCGGTGCGGGGTGTCCCGGAGAGGTGCGGTGACCGGCCCCGGGCGTTCGGGAGCCGGTGTGACGGCGTCGTCGCCCGCGAGGGCGTGACCGGCGACGAACTCGCGGATGGCCGCCACCGAGCGGAGCGTCAGGATGAGTTCGTCGTCGACCTCGACGCCGTACTCCCCCTCGACGGCGACCATCAGCGACACGTGTCCGAGGGAGTCCCACTCCCTGATCGACTGGTATTCGAGTCCTTCCGTGACGCGGTCCTCGGAGATGCCGAGGGTCCGGGCGATGAGTCGCTCGACGTGGCCCACGTCGTTGCTCACATCGTCGTCGCTCACATCATTGCTGCTCACGTCGTTGCTGCTCACGTCGCTGGTGCTCACGTCGCTCGCCTTTCCCTTCCTGCGCGGTCATCGGTCATGTCAGGTACGTGCGGGGGCCGTCTCGTCGAGCCACCGGCGCAACGCGGCGCGGTCGACCTTCCCGTTGCCGTTGACCGGCAGTTCCTCGGCGACGCGCACCGAGCGCGGCACCATGTAGGCGGGCAGCGCGGCGTCGCACGCCTCGGTCAGCGCGCCCGGGTCGACCTCCCCGGTCACCACGGCGGTGAGGGTGTCCTGGTCCGGCCACAGCATCGCGGCGGCCTCCACGGCGCCCGCTCGGCGCAGCACGGCCTCGATCTCGCCCAGTTCGACGCGGTGGCCGCCGACCTTGATCTGCTGGTCGTTGCGGCCGAGGCAGACGTACTCGCCGGCCTGGAGCCGTACGAGGTCCCCGGTGCGGTAGTAGGTACGGCCCTGGTGGGCGAAGTACCGTTGCGCGGTGAGTTCGGGGTCCCGCCAGTAGCCGGGAGTGGTCTGCGGGCCGGCCACGCAGAGTTCCCCGCTCGTACCGTCCGGCACCGGAACGAGCCGCTCGTCCACCACCAGCGTGCTCAGGCCGGGGTAGGGACGGCCGATGGGCACGTTGTCGTGGACGCAGGCGTCCGGACCGGTCGTCGGATCCCAACGGTGCACGGTGCAGGCGATGGTGAGTTCCGTCGGCCCGTACAGGTTCTCCACGACCGACCCCGGGGCCGCGGCCTGCCAGGCCTCGGCGGAGGCCCGCGGCAGCGCCTCCCCGCAGAACAGGCTCCACCGCAGGGTGGGCATGGTCCCCGGTCCCAGCACGCCGCGCTTGCGGAGCACGGCGGCCACGGAGGGCACCGAGAACCAGACGGTGATCCCGTTGCGCTCCAGGTACTTGAACGGCGCCAGGATTTCGAGGGGGTCCATCGCGCAGAGCCGTGCCCCGTTCTCCCAGGCCATGAAGAGGTCGAAGACGGACAGGTCGAAGGTCTGGTCGAAGGTCTGGGTCAGCCGGTCGTCCGGCGTCAGTCGGTAGCGCGCCTGGTTGGCTTCCAGGAAGGCGCCCACGTTGCCGTGGGTGACCGGAACCCCCTTGGGCACGCCGGTGCTGCCGGAGGTGAAGAGCAGGTAGGCGATGTCGTCGGACGACACCGGCGGCAGGCCGCCCGGTTCCAGCGGAGCGGCCGTGGCGAGGTCGACCGCGTCCAGCACCCGAACGTCGTCGCCGAGGTCCCCCGCCCTGCCGCGCAGGGTGTCGGGCAGCAGCACGACCGGCTTGCGCGGCAGGCCGCGCAGCAGTCCGCCGAGGCCTTCCAACGACGCAGAGTCGACGATCAGGGCGTCGACGTCGGCGCGTTCGAGCATGGAACGCGTGCGGTCGGCCGGGAACTTGCGGTTGAGCGGGACGAAAGCGGCGCCCGCGAACAGTGCGGCGGCCACGCCCAGGTAGGAGGCTTCGCTGCGGTGGGCGAACACGCCCACCCTGCGGGGGCGGCCGCCGACGGCTTCGACGAGCAGGGCGGCCCACCGTCGTGCGGTGAGGGCGGTCTCCTCGTAGGTGTAGTCGCGGCGGCCGATGGTCAGGGCTACGCGGTCGGGATGCCCACTCGCATGGCGAAGCAGACCGGAGCCCAAACGCGTGTTCAATGCTGTGGTCATGGAAATCCGAATGCGTCGGTGACGGGACTCGGCCACGCTAGCAACGCGATTCCGCGCCGGCGCCTTTGCGCCGATGAACCTCTAGACCCTCTTGACGCACGAAAGAAGCGTTTTTCTCATTTATCTTTCCGGAATTACGCATTCAGGCGGTCGCCGCCGCGCTCGCGGACCCCCCTGGCGACGACTACCGGCATGGCCGCGCCCAGCAGGACGTACGACACGGCCAGGACGATCCAGCCGATGACCCCTTGTTCGATGATCAACCAGGTGAAGGCGGCCGGCGCCATGATCCTGCCCAGGTCGCCGCCCATCTTGTAGGTCCCCTGGTACTGGCCCTGCGCGTGATCGGGGGCCAGACCGAACACGATGGTCCAGCTCGCCGCCGCCTGCCGGATCTCGCCCAGGGCGTGGACCAGCGCGCCCAGGACGAGCAGCACGCAGGCGGTCACCGCCCCCGCTCCCCCGGTCAGCGCGAAGAGCCCGCAGGCGGCGGCAACGCACCCCGCGCCCTGCAGACCGGCCCAGGAGGCGGACCTGGGATCCTCGGTCCCCCGGACCGCCTTCGTCTGGAACGCGACGACGACAGCGGTGTTGACGACGAGGATCACCGCGCCCATCCACCGCGGCGCGTCGGTGTGCTGGATGACCCACAGCGGAAGCACGATGTCGATCAACAGCGCATGGGTGAGGAGCAGTCCGTCCAGCGCGGTGAAGAGCAGGAACGGTACGTCACGGAGCACCGCGAAGGCGGCACCGGCGGAGGCCGGAACCGGCGGCACCGGCGGTTCCTTGGCGGTGAGCAGGCCCGTGACGAGGAAGCAGAGCGCGGTGAAGAGGAGCGCGCCCCCGTATCCGACGGGAGCGCCCCAGGCGATCACGAGACCGGCCAGGCAGGCGCCGACCGCGACCGACGCGTTGATGGCGGCACGGATCTGCGCCGTGACGCGCACCCGGTCGATCCGCGGCACGTTGGCCGCGATCATCGCCTTGCGGGCGTTGTTCCCCGCCCGGTAGGCGAGTCCCTGCACGGACGTGACGACGAGGTAGGCCCAGAAGCCCTCGACCAGCAGGAGCACCGCGGTCAGCGGGGCGAGCGCGAGGAACGACCACATCTGGACCGTACGCGGCCCGGCCCGGTCGGCCAGGTGTCCGAGGGGAATGCTGGACAGGAGCACGAGCGCGGCCGCCACGCCGAGACTGATCCCGAGCTCACCCGGAGTGAGGCGGACGATCGTCACGGCGTAGAGCACGCTGATGGCTATCCACAGGCCTTGACCCAGGCTCATCACCATGGTGATGACGGCGAGCATCCGAGCCGGCCCGGGCGGGGGGAGGAGGCGGTTCAGCACCGATCGGCTTCCTGTCGCGTGATGGCGCCGAAGTCCGAACGGGAATTCCGGCCCGGGTTCCGAATCTGATGGTTCCTGGAGGCTAGGACATGACCGCGGGCGCACTCCGATTGTGACGACAAACCACTTTGACTGCGGAAAGCGGATAATTCCCATTGATCCAACGACCGCCGCGGATGAGCTCGGCCGATTCGGGCGCCGGAATGCGGTTCAGGCCCCGGAGTACATGTGCTCGGGCCGCCCGCTGTCGCCGTACCGGAGGGTCAGCCGCACCGAGCCGGTCTCCGACAGGAACTTCAGGTAGCGCTGAGCCGTCGAGCGGCTGATCCGGGCCCGCTCGGAGACCTCCTGCGCGGACACCTGCCGGTCCTCGGCCGACACGATGTGGGTGATCAGCTCGGCGGTGCGCTCCGAATACCCCTTGGGCAGGGCGCGGGACGCGGGGGGCGCGCGCAGGGCGCCGAGCGCCCGGTCGATGCGCGCCTGGTCCAGCTCGTCGGCGTCGTCGATCGCCGCGCGCAGCTGGGCGTAGGCTTCCAGCTTGCCGCGCAGGCTTTCGATCGTGAACGGTTTGACGAGGTAGTGCAGGACTCCCGCTCGCAGCGCGGCGCGCACGGAGGCGGACCGTCGGTCGGCCGTGACCATGATGACGTCGACGTCGAGTCCCAGCGCCCGGAGTTTGCGGGTGAGGTCCAGCCCGGTCTGGTTCGGCAGGTGCTGATCGAGCAGGATCAGATCGACGCCTCCCCGCTCGACGGCGGCGAGCGCCGGCGCCGCGCTGTGCGCGATCCCCGCGACCCGGAAGCCGGGGACCTCGGCCACGTAATGCGCGTTGATCTTGGCAACGTAGAAGTCGTCGTCGACGACGAGTACGTCGATCACCGGGCCTCCCCGCCCCGCCGACCGGACACGGACGGACGTCCGGAGGTCGGCATCGGCATCGGCATCGGCATGCGTACGGTGAACAGGCAGCCCCCGCCCGGGCGGTCGGCGACCGCGACCGAGCCTCCGTGCTCCTCGGCGATGGTCTTCACGAGTGCGAGTCCCAGGCCCCGGCGCTGCTCCGGCGAAGCGGGCTTGGTGGAGAACCCGCGGGTGAATATCCGGTTCCGCAGCTCGCCGGCGACGCCCGGCCCGTTGTCGGCCACGCACAGTTCGACGGCGCCCGCGGTGCCGGACCGGTTTTCGGATGCCGGTTCCTGACGGAGGGAGACCTCGATCCACGGATCGGTACCGGGGCCGTCCAACACGGCGTCCGTGGCGTTGTCGACGAGGTTGCCGAGTACGGTGACCAACGCTCCGGCCAGGTCCGGTCGGGTGGGCAGGTGGGAGCGGTCGCTGATCCCGAGCCGCACCCCGCGCTCGGTGGTGGCGAGCATCTTGCCCACCAAGTGGGCCCGGACCAGCGGGTCTTCGACCCGGTCGACGAGCTCGGAGATGCCGATGAGCGGGATGCCCGGCCACTCGGATGCCAGCTCGGGCCGATCCGACGCGTGCCGGGCGAGCTGGATGAGCCCGCGTAACGTGTGCAGCGCGTTGCGCCGCTCGTGCCGGCGGACCCGCGCGTCCGAGAAGTGGTGGCCGGCGGGCACGTTCAGCAACGCCCGCTGCAGGGACAGCAGGGCGTCGCCCGGAGCGTTGTGTGCGGGCGCCGTACTGACGCCCTGGTCGCGTCGCGCGGTTCGTGGCCGCTGACCGTCCGGGTATGTGCGGTGGATCATGTCGGGCCGCTTTCTTAGGACGTTTGCACCTGGTAGGTCCTGTCTCAATTTGATCCCGACCGGGTGAAGTTGAGCAAGATCCGACAAGCAAAGAGATGCCACGTATCGAGCGGAAGTCCAGCGGTGAAAGCCGCATGCCGGACATGACGCCGCACACCCCACGCGTGGACGGAACGCGGCCCGCAGGGCGGGGACACCCTGGTGAGCACGGTTCGCCGGCGCGCGCGCCGGGGCCGATCACCCCGATCCGGCGGCTTCTCACCTCACGCGCGGGGTCATCGACCGAACGCGCCGGTCAGCCATTGCTCGATCGCGCCGGCGGAGTACGTGGTCGGCACCCCGCCGAGGAGGGTGTACGGGTCGTCGGTACGGCGTAGTTCGGCGAGGACCTCCGGCACCGTGAACCGGGGTGGGATCATGGCGCTCGCCCCGGTCGCGGCCACTCCCACCACGCAGACCACCTGGCTCATGGCGTGGTGCAGCGGCAGGGGCCACAGCAGTCGGTCCTGCGGCGACAACCCGAGGACACCGACGAGCCCGGCCGCCACCGGCGCGAGGCGGTTGCGCTGGGTGAGCAGTACGCCCTTGGGGGTGCCGGACGAGCCGGAGGTGTGGAGCAGCCAGGCCACGTCGTCCAACCCGCGGTCGTCGGGGGCGGGTGTCGCCGGTTCGGTGCCGATCAGGTCCTGGTAGCGCAGCGGAACTCCGGCGGGGTCCTGCGGATGGTGCGGGACTGCCGGCTGCCCGGGCCCTCCATGGGTCGGCGTCCTGGGGCCGTGGTGCGGCGCCGCCGCTCCCCTGCGGGTCTCCCGTCACCACCACGGTCGGTTCGGGGGCGGGCCGCCGGCAGCGTACGTAACCGCGTGGGCCAGATGGGGTCGGTGATGACCACGCGGGCGCCGCTGTCGTCCAGCAGGTGCGCCAACTCCGCTTCCGTGCACGCCCGATCGAGGGGAACGCCCACCGCGCTCGCCCGGGTGATCGCGAGCAGGCTCTCGACCGCCTCGACGCGGTTACCGAGCAGGATCGCCACCCGCTCCCCCCGCGCCACGCCGAGCCCCGCCAGATGCCCGGCCAGGCGCCCGGTCCTGCGTTCGAGCTCCCGGTAGGTCAGCCGGGTCCGGCGGTCCTGGAAGGCGACCTTGTCCCCGCGGCTCCGGGCGTGCTCCCGCAGCAGTTGCGGGAGCGGCCTGACGACGTCGGCCCCTGTGCCCACCTGATCACTCATCTGCTCGAAACCTCTTGAGTGGACGTGGTTGAGGATGCCGGGAGGGCCCACGGGGTTGCTTCAGCGGAGGGTCGCATTCCCCCCTCGTAGTCGTCCGCGGCCGGCGGGCCGCGCCGGGACCGTCACCGGAACCGGAGTGCCGGACCGTACCTCCGGCGGTCGGCTCCCGGGTTCCGGTGACGGTGGGCGGGGCCCCAGAGGGGTGGGTGCCCCGCGGTTCAGCAGGCGCGGTAGCGGTAGCCCCGCTCGCCGGCGGCGGAGACGTGGAGGTCACGCTGGACGATCGCGAGCTTCGATCCCCAGGCGGAGCAGGCCCGGTCGTAGCCGGCGTTCTCGTACTCGATGACGAAGACGCGGTTGGCGTAGGCCTTCGCGAAGTCCCCGCACTCGTTGTACTGGCCGCATTGCTCGGCGACCGCGAAGTCGAAGCCGATCTTCGTCCGGTCGGAGAGCATCTCGGCGGTGTTCTTCTGGCCGATGGCCAGGCCCTCGGCGTGCGCGCGGTCGGCGAGGAGCTTGGCGAAGGCGACGTTGTGCGACGGGGTCAGGCGGTTCCCGGAGCGGGAGAAGGAGTCCAGGTTGTCGGGCTCCACCGCCTGGAAGCCGGTGCGCGCACAGCCCTTGATCCACTCACCGACGACCTTGGCGAGTCGGGTGCGCTTGTCGGCCGAGGAGGTGTCGAGGAGCGCCTCGCCCCAGTCCTCGTCGAGGACCGGACGCTTGGCGGAGTCCCGCAGCACCAGGTCGGGGTGGTTCTTCTGCCACCAGCCGAGGGCGTCGGGCTGGGTCTGGAAGGCGTTGACGTAACAGATGTTGTAGAGGCCGATCGCCGGCCGGGCGGACCGGTCGCGGGAAACGACCTTCACTCCCCTGGGGGGCGTGTACGCGCCCCCGATCTGGTAGTCGAAGGCCGCGTTGGCGGCCGGCAGCCGGGGGGCGGCGGTCTGTCCCGCGGCGGCCTGCGCGAGGGTCAGACCCGCTCCGACGGCCAGGACGACGCCGGCCGCGCCGGCGGCCGTCGACTTGCGGCGCAGGAAGGGGGTTGCGGAGTGCTTCGGCACACGTTCTCCAGTGCGAGATGCGATGAGGTGTTCGCATCCTGCGCGAGCGACCGTGCGGAATTCATGAAGCGGAGCCCCGACCACGCACGGATCGCCCTCCGTGGGCCGGAGGTTGCTCCGTGCGGTCGAGTGAGAACCGGACCAGGGTGCCGCCGCGGGCGGGACGTGTTCACCCAGTGGTTCTCCTCGAACCCGTACGTGAGCCGGCCCGGCCCGGAGCCTTGCGGACGCGGCCCGTGGAGATCGGGCGCGGACCGCGTCCCAGCTGTGGGTCCCGGTCGAGCGAGTCGGCGGTGGCGCCGCGGTGCAGGTGACGTCAGACCATGACCAGCAGCCGCGTCTGCGGCACGAGCTTCCGGTTCACGCTGGTGCTCTGCACGAAGATGGTGAAGTCGTCGTTGTGGTCCGGCTTGACGCGGACCTCCGAGTCCGGCAGTCCGAGCATGGATCGGGCCTGCGGGCCCGTGTACACCCGGTCCGTCTTCTTTTCCAGCACGGCGATCTGCTTGCGCGCCTGGATCTTCTCCGACTTGCTCAGCTGGTAGAACGCGCAACCGGTCCGGTAGGAGTGTCCGCTTTCCGTCACCCATTCCCGGATCGCCGTTTCCCGGGCGACGGGTATCAGCTGATACTCCGACGGGTCCACCGGGGTCAGTCCGGCAGCTTCTATGGCCTTCTTGTTGACGGCGTCACCCCCGGCGGAGAAGACCGCACGCGATCCACGTATCCCCTTCGTACGGCCCACCATGAATTTTTCGGTGGCCTCCTGGATCACGTGCCCCGCCTCTTCCAGCCCTTGCGTGCTCGTGGCGTCCCAGACGGCGATGTTGTCCTTCGGGAATCCGCACTGCATGGCCTCACGCTTGCCCATCTGATCGGGCACCAGGACGGCGAGCGTCCAGTTGTCCGCCTGCGTCTCCACCATCGTGGACACGGCCCGGACCAGCGCACGCGGGTCCCTGCCGGACGATCCCGGGCAGCGGTGGCTCGCGTTCTCCTGGCCATCCGTCAGGACGAACGTCAGGAAGCTGTGGTCGCCGTAGAGCTGGGCGGTCTGGGCCAGTTCCCGTTGCGAAGTGAGGGTGGCCGCCAGCAGCGCCGTCATCCCTCCGACCCGGTAGAGCTGCTTCAGGGACGGCATGCGCAGCACGTCCTTGTCGTAGATGACGCACTTCACCTCGTTGGCGAAGACGTACACCGTGACACGGGTTTCCTGGTCCAATTCCTGCGAACGCCGAGCCAGATAGGAAATCTGTCGGTCGGCGACTTCCACGACTTTGCCGCTCAGGTGCGACATCGATGAACTGGCGTCCAACACAAGGGCGACGTGATTGATGTAATTCTGGGTTCCGGACATGAAGGTGCTCCCCCGCTCTTCCCGACTTGGTACTCCAATCCTCTCAGCCGGCACTGACAATCGACCTTTGGAACGAGGCGGTGGGCGTCGGCGGGCAACTCCTTTCGCGCCCGCCCTTCCTGACGATCAGGAGGCGACCCCCCGCCGGGAAACCAGGAGGGGGGCCGTGCGCCGTGTCGGGACCGGCCGCCGCCCCGGTTCGGAGTACAACGTCGTTCGGGCGCGAACCGGGCGTCCGCAGCGGGTCGGATCGGCAGAAGGTGAGGTCGGAAGTGGCGGGACCGCGTGGTGACGTCTCGCGACGCCGGGCCGGCAGTGGGTGGTGGCTCGTCGGGTTCCTCGTCGTGACCTACGCCGTCGCGTTCGTTGGCGCCATGGCCTCCTCCGACGCCGGCTCCGTTTACCGGTCACTGGAGCGTCCGGGGTGGGCTCCCCCCGCCTGGCTCTTCGGCCCCGTCTGGACCGTCCTCTACGCCATGATCGCGATCGCCGCCTGGCTGGTGGTCCGGAGCGCGTCGTCCCCGTCCCCGCGCCCGAACGGTGCGCGGGTACGGGGACGGGGACGACATCAGGGACGGGAAGGGGTGCGCCCGGCGCTCGTCCGGTGGTCCGTCCAACTGCTGCTCAACCTGCTGTGGACCCCGCTGTTCTTCGGCGCCGGCCGGTACGGGCTCGCCCTGCTGGACATCGTCCTGCTGCTCGTCGCCATCGCGGTGACGGTGGCGCTCTTCCGCCGAGCGAGTCGTACGGCGGCGTTCCTGCTGCTCCCGTACCTGGTGTGGGTGGCCTACGCCGCGGCGCTGAACGCGGCCATCTGGCGGCTGAACGCCTGAGAACGGCCTCAGGCGTCGCGACCGAGACCTCGATCGGGTGCGCTCATGTCCCCCGTGGCGGGCGTGCCGTCGGTCAGTCCGTAGCGCAGGTACACGACGCCCTTGGGGCCGGTCGCGGGCGGCTCCAGGAGGGTGAGGTTCGTGGGCACAGCGCCCTGGTCGAAGACCTTCTTCCCGACGCCGAGCACGATCGGGTGGATCCACAGGTCGAGACGGTCGAAGAGCTGCTCGCGCAGGAGGGTCTGGACCAGGTCGAGGCTGCCGACGACCTTGATGTGCTCGTGCCGGTCCCGGATCTCGCGCACCGCTGCGGACAGGTCCGGACCGAGCTGCGAGGATCCCGCCCACGAGAGGTCGGGCCGGCCGCGGGAGGCCACGTACTTCGGAACGCTGTTGAAGAGGGTGGCGATCTCGCTGTCCTCGCCGCCCTTCTGATGCGGCCAGAAGCCCGCGAAGATGTCGTACGTCCGACGGCCGAGCAGGAGCGCGTCCGTGCCCTCGTACGCGGCCCCGACCTGCGCTCCGGCGACCTCGTCGAGCAGGGGCGCCTGCCAACCGCCGAACGGGAAACCGTCCGGGTCCTCGTCGGGGCCGCCGGGTGCTTGGCCGACGAGGTCGAGCGTGGCGAACATTTCGATGTGGATGAGGCCCATGGCGTGCTCCCGGTGCGTTGGTCGTCCCGTACGGAAGGTAGACCTGCGGGCGACGGCGGACTCATCGCCGCGACGGCAACCGGTTTCGTCGGGTCTTCGAGCCCGGGCGTCCCCGATCCCGACCGCGCGCGCTTCACCCTTGCGACGCGCCGACGCCCGGGACTGCCGGGAGCCGCCGACCAGTGCGCACTAGCCGACGGGAAGGAGGTCGGCGACGAGGTCGGCGAATTCCTCGGGGCCGAGGATGCGGATGCCCAGCTCTTCGGCCTTGGCGCGCTTGGAGCCGGCCTTCTCGCCCGCCACCAGGAGGGTGGTGCGCTTGGACACCGACGACGACGCCTTTCCGCCGGCCCGCTCGATCAGCTCGTTCATCTCGTTCCGGGACAACAGCGCGAGGGGCCCGGTCATGGAGCCGGTCACCACGACGGCCTGCCCTGCCAGCGGGCCGCCGGCCGCGTCCTCGTCGCCGTCGCCCGCGTCGGGCGCGGCCATCTGCGGCTCGGTGACCTGCGTGCCGACCCGCTGGGCCTGGAGCCTGTCGAGGAGCGGGGCGAGTTCGAGGAGTTCGGCCGCGACGACGCGGGCCTTCTCGGTACCGATGCCGGCGACCCCGGCCAGGGTGTCCGCGTCGGCGGCTCGGATCGCCACCATCGAGCCGAAGTGCGCGGCGATGCGGCGGGACATCGTACGCCCGGTGCCACGGACCCCGAGGGCGCAGAACACGCGGTTCAGCGAGGCCCCGCGGGCGGTCTCGATCGCCGCCAGGAGGTTGGTGGCGCTGGTCTCCCCCATCCGCTCCAGACCGAGGAGCTGCTCGCGTGTCAGCGTGAACAGGTCGGCGATGTCCTTGACCAGGCCGGCCTCCACCAGCTGGATCGCGCGCGTGCCGCCGAGACCTTCGATGTCGAGCTGGTCCCGGCCGGCCGCGTAGATCACCGAGGCCACGGCCTGGCAGCTTCGCCCACGCACGCAGCGCCACCGCTGCTCGGAGCTGTCGATCGCGTCGCCGCAGCGCGGGCACGACTCGGGGAAGGCGATGGGACTCTCGGCCCCGGTGCGCTGGTCGACCAGCGGTGCCTCGACCCGGGGGATCACCTCGCCGGCCCGGTACACGAACACCTGGTCGCCGATCATGAGGCCGCGACGGGTGATGTCGGACGGGTTGTGCAGCGTGGCGTAGGTGACCGTCACCCCGTCGATGACCACGGGTTCCAGGGCGGCGCGCGGGGCGATGATCCCGGTCCGGCCCACGTTCCACTCCACCGCCAGCAGGCGCGTCACCTTGTGTTCGGCCGCCAGTTTCCGGGCCACGGCCCATCTGGGGGCGCGCGAGCCGTTGCCGGCCTGCCGCTGGTCCTCGGCCGTGTCGGCCTTGACGACGACACCGTCGATCCCGAACGGCAGGTCCCCGCGCAGGCCGGCGATCACGTCGATGCGTTCCTGCACCTGTTCCACGGTCTCGCACCGGATCGGCGCGGCGGCCGTGGCCGCGGCCGTGTTCGCGCCGAGCGCGGCCAGGGTGTCCAAAAGAGCGACGTGGCCGAGGTCGTCCAGACCGATCGCGCCGTACGCGAAGAAGGTCAATTCGATCCGGTAGGCGCGGTCCTTGGCCCGCAGGGTGCCGGCCGCTCCGCTGCGCGGGTGCGCGAAGGGTGTGGCCTCATGGGCGAGCCGGATCCGGTTGGCCTCCTCGAACTGCGCGGTCGTCAGCAGCACCTCGCCGCGCAGCTCGACGTCGATCGGCTTGGTCAGCACCCGCGGCAGACCCAGGACGGCGTCGGCGGCGTGGGTGATGTCCTCGCCGGCCAGCCCGTCACCGCGGGTGAGGACCTGGACGAGCCGACCACCCCGGTACCGGGCGGCCACCGCGAGGCCGTCGAGCTTCGGCTCCACGCACCATCCGGCCACGGGGTGCCCGAGGCGCCGTTCCAGACCTGCGGCCCACTCGGCGAGCTCGTCGGCGTCGAAGACGTTGTCGAGGGAGAGCATCGGCACCGAATGCGGTACGTCACCTTGCACCGCCCCGCCCGCGACCTTCCCGGTCGGTGACTCGGCCAGGGCCTGGTCCGGGTGGGCCTCCTCGTACGCCGTGATGGCGCGCAGCAGCCCGTCGTACTCGTCGTCGCCGAGCGGGGTGGTGCCGTCGCCGTAGTACGCGGCCGAGGCCGCCAGGGCGGTGGTCACGGCCTCCACGTAGGCGGCAGGAGAGAGCAGGGCACTGTTTTCGGTCATGAAGGTCATCATGCGGCCCGGCACTGACAACGCCACCGGGCGGCCCGGCACGGTGCTCCCGGCCGCCCGGGCGGTTGCCGACGGTCAGGACGAGAGGGCCGCCGACACGACGGACCGGGCCGCCTGCTGGACCTCGGCGAGGTGCTCGGGACCGTCGAAGGATTCCGCGTAGATCTTGTACACGTCCTCGGTACCCGAGGGCCGGGCGGCGAACCAGGCCCGTTCCGTGCTCACCTTGAGGCCACCGAAGGGGGCTCCGTTGCCCGGGGCGTTCGTCAGGACTCCGGTGACCGGGTCACCGGCCAGGGTGTCCGCGGTGACCTGGTCCGGGGAGAGCCGGGCGAGCACCGCCTTCTCCTCCCGCGTGGCCGGTGCGTCGATCCGCGCGTACGCGGGCGCGCCGAACCTCGCGGTGAGCGCCGCGTACCGCTCCGAGGGGCTCTGCTGCGTCACCGCGAGGATCTCCGAGGCGAGCAGGGCGAGGAGGATGCCGTCCTTGTCGGTCGTCCACACCGAGCCGTCCCGGCGCAGGAACGACGCGCCCGCGGACTCCTCGCCGCCGAAGCCGAGGGCGCCGTCGGCCAGACCGTCCACGAACCATTTGAACCCGACGGGAACTTCGACCAGTTCGCGGCCGAGGTCGGCGGCCACCCGGTCGATCATCCGTGACGACACGAGCGTCTTGCCGATGGCCGCGGCCCGCGGCCATCCCTCGCGGTGGCGGTAGAGGTAGTCGATCGCGGTGGCGAGGTAGTGGTTGGGGTTCATCAGGCCGCCGTCCGGTGTGACGATGCCGTGCCGGTCGGCGTCCGCGTCGTTGCCGGTCGTGAGGTCGAAGCGGTCCTTCGCCTCGATCAGTGAGGCCATCGCGTACGGGGAGGAGCAGTCCATCCGGATCTTCCCGTCCCAGTCCAGCGTCATGAACCGCCAGGTGGGGTCGGTCTCCGGGTTGATGACGGTCAGGTCGAGGCGGTGTTCCTCGGCGATGCGCCCCCAGTAGGCAACGGAGGCGCCTCCCAGCGGGTCGGCGCCGATGCGCACGCCCGCCGCCCGGACGGCGTCCAGGTCGAGTACGGAGGGCAGGTCGGCGACGTAGGCGCCGAGGAAGTCGTACCTCCCGGTGGTGGGGGCCGCGAGGGCTCGTGCGTACGGGATTCTCCGTACGTCCTTCAGGCCGCCGGTGATGATCTCGTTGGCCCGGTCCTGGATCCAGCCGGTCGCCTCGGACCCGGCGGGCCCCCCGTGGGGCGGGTTGTACTTGAACCCGCCGTCGCCGGGCGGATTGTGCGAAGGCGTGACGACGACGCCGTCGGCCAGGGCGCCGGTACGACCGCGGTTGTGGGTGAGGATGGCGTGGGAGACGGCGGGGGTGGGGGTGTAGCCGTCGGAGGTGTCGATGACGACGTTCACGTCGTTGGCGGCGAACACCTCGATGGCGGTGACCCGGGCTGGTTCGGACAGCGCGTGCGTATCGGCGCCGAGGAACAGCGGTCCGTCCACGCCGTGCCGGTCCCGGTACTCGCAGATGGCCTGGCTCGTCGCGGCGATGTGGTCCTCGTTGAACGCCGTGTCGAGGGACGAACCCCGGTGTCCGGACGTCCCGAAACTGACGCGCTGGGCCGGATCGGCGGGGTCCGGGTGCAGGGCGTAGTAGGCGGTCACCACACGGGACACGTCGATGAGGTCCACGCCACTCGCCGGCTGTCCCGCTCGGTCGTTCGACATCCGTCAGCTCCTGTGATCTTGGGCGGACTCCCGACGGTTCCGCATGACTTCATGATCTTCCGGGCGATGTCCGGGTGCCCGGTGCCGCGCCACGTGCTGCACACGGCCTACCCAGCAATGCGGGCCCCGCACGCCCTGGGTCGGTGATGTGGCCGACGATGTGGCCGACCCGCCGACCGCGAGCACACATCGTTCATCCGATATGAGTTTTGTCTGGTTTGTGCAGGCAATAACGTCTACGTGCTGGTTTGCGCACGGCACACCGCGTGCCGGGAAGGGCCGGTGCACGCGTCCGTTCCGAAGGAGGACTCGATGGGCAAGCTCAGCAGCGGAGTCAAGGTACTGCGCGGCATGAAGCAGGAAGCCGACGGCAAGGCACTGATGGACCCCCGACTCCGCACGGCGGGACGACGGCTCATCGACCAGGGCCGCAGTGAGATGCGCCGCCCGTCCCACCCGGCGGAACGGCGTTGAGCGGGACGGCGGAGAGCCGCAGCGTCCGGACCGCCTTCGGACCTGTGTTTGGACGTGCCGATCCGGAGCAGCATGATCAGCATGAACAGCAACAGTGAGCCCGAATCCGGCGAGTGGTACTTCGACACGGTCTCCCGCAGCGTCGTGAACGGGCCCGGGCCGGATCGACTCGGCCCCTACGCCACCCGCGAGCAGGCCTCCTCGGCCCTGCGGACCGTGGACGACCGCAACAAGGAATGGCGGGAAGACCCCCGCTGGAACGACAAGGGCGACGAAGCGTAGGCCGCGCGGGCACCCGCCCACCCCGCCGGCTACCCCCGCCCCGTACCCCGTGCGCGGCGGGGGCGGGCCCAGTGACGGCGCAGCAACGCCGCCGTCCCCGAGGCGCCCGCGACCGCGAACAGCAGGGGCAGGACCGCTTCCCGGGGTGCTCCGGTGAATTCGAGCGCGAGCACGATCGCCGTGATGGGCATCCGCTGGGACACCGCCAGGAAGGCCCCCGCCGCGACGACGGCGTAGGCACCGAGGACGGTACCCGGCCAGAGCAGCTCCCAGAGCCTGCCCGCCACGATCCCGAGCAGCGCGCCGTTGGCGAACGACGGCGTCAGCAGGCCACCGTACGCACCTCCGCGCAGGCACAGCGCGACGACCACCGTACGCAGGACCAGGAGTACGGCCGCCAGGGCGAGGGAGGGCTCGGCGGTGAAGGCGACCTCGGCGGGGCCCTTGCCGTTCCCGAGCAGTTGCGGGAACGGCACCGCGAGGAGCCCCAGGCACAGGAAGGCGGCGGGGGCGGTGACCAGCAGGGCGCTGCCGCGCGGGGCCCGGGCGCTCGACGCCGCCGTCAGCCGGGAGAATCCGTACGCGCACGCCCCCACCAGCGGTCCTGCCAGCACCGCCCACAGCAGCAGCGAGCCGCTGAAGGGCAGTTCCGGCAGCTGGTAGGCCTGCCCGTCCGGTACCGCGACGCGCACGATCAGGGTCGCCAGCGCGGCTGTGAGCACGGCCGGCGCCACGGCGCCGATCGCCCAGCTGCCCAGGAGCACCTCCAGCGTGAAGAGGGCGCCTCCCAGCGGGACGTCGTACACCGCCGCGAGGCCCGCCCCCGCCGCGCACGCCACGAGGACCCGGCTCTGCGACGGGCTGAGGCCGGCCCGGCGGGTGACACCGGTCGCCAGGAGCGCGGCCGCCTCACGGGGCGCGACCTCCCTCCCGAGGGGTGAGCCCAGACCGACCGTGACCACTTGGAGCAGCGCGTGGACGGCCGTGGTCAGGGCGGGCATCCGCGGCCGCTCCATCCGCAGGGCCTGCCGGATCTCCACGCGGGGACGTCCGTACCGCTGGAGCAGCCACCACCCCGCGCCTGCCACCACGCCGGCCGACGCCGTGACGACCACGCGCCGCCATGCCGACGCCGCCTCGACGCCTTCCAGGAAGGGCCCCTGCGCGTACCCGAACGCCAGGTGTTGCACGGTGCGCAGGATCAGGAGCAGCAGGGCGCCGCACGCCCCGGCTCCGACGCCGATGAGGCAGGCTGCGGCGGCGAACCGGCACCGCCGGGCGGTGAAGACAAGGGCGCCCCGCATGCGGGAACCATAGGCACAGCGGCCGGGTCCGGGCCGAACCGTCGTCTCCTCGGCGCGTTCGCGGCCCCTACGGGCGGGGGGGCAGCGGGCGGTTCCGTCGGTCGCACGGGGGCGGGAGCCGGTGGCGCGCGCACCGGGGATCATCGCGGAGCGGTGGTACGGGGGCCAGAATGTTCCCACGGGATGACGTCATCGCACCGTCCGCCGGCCGGCCGGCAGCTCAATCGAGCGTCGTCGCCCCCTCACAGGAGGAACGCATGGCTCAGCTGGTGAGAGTCCAGAACTTCAACGTCTCGCGTGACGGCATCGGTGCCGGGGACGACCAGACCTTCGAGAGGCCGTTCGGTCATGTCGATCCGGGAAGGCTGTTCGCCTGGGCCGGTGCCACGGCGAGCTGGCCCATGCGCACCGCCCCCGGCGGGAGCCGTGGCCTGGACGACTACCTCACGCGGGACTACGCGCGCGACATCGGCGCCGAGATCATGGGCCGGAACAAGTTCGGGCCCCAGCGCGGGCCCTGGCAGGACCATGAATGGCAGGGCTGGTGGGGTGACGAGCCCCCTTTCCGCACCCCGGTGTTCGTCATGACCCATCACGAGCGCCCCTCGTTCACGCTCTCCGACACCACGTTCCACTTCGTCGACGACGACCCGGTCACGGTCCTCGAGATGGCGCGGCAGGCGGCGCGGGGCAAGGACGTCCGACTCGGCGGCGGGGCCACCACCATCCGGCAGTTTCTCGACGCGGACCTCGTCGACGCCTTGCACGTGGCGGTCTCACCGGTGGAATTCGGGTCCGGAGTGCGGCTCTGGGAGTCCCCCGATGAGCTGCTCGACCGGTTCCACCTCGATGTCGTTCCCAGCTCCAGCGGGGTGACGCACCACCTGTTCTGGCGCAAGTGACAGCTCTCCTCAGGGCCGACTACGGGCTCGTCGCCCTGCCTCCCGGAGCGGCCTCGGGCCGTGCCGGCGGCGCGGGGTTGGACAGGCGGTCGGCCTTGGCGGTGTCCCCAGCCCGTGGTCGGGGCAGGGCGCGCGAATCAACGCCGAGCGACGTAGGGTCGCCGGATGGGGCAACAGGGGTGGGCGAGGCAAGTCGGCTTGATGGTGGGGGCGTTGGCTCTGGCGGGGCTGGTGTCGGGGTGCGGTGCGACCTTCGAGGCGCTCGGGGAGGCGTACCCGTCCGCGGAACCGGTCCCCTGCCCCGAGGGCGGGGTGCGCCTCATGGAAGGCGAGGGGAACGCCGCCATGGGGGTGCGCGTGGCCGACGTACAGCTCCTGAACTGCGGTTCGGGCGTCTACGAGCTGGAGGGCTATCCGGAGGTGCGGCTACTGGACCGGGAGCGGCGACCGGTCGAGGTGTCGGTGGCGCCGGGGAGCAACGGGGTCATGGCGACGGGCGGTGACGACCCCGAGCCGGCGCCGCCGAAGGTGGTGCTGCGGCCCGGACAGGCGGCCTCCACGGGGCTGCTCTGGCGCAACCTGGTGACGTCCGGCGGCGGGCCGGCCGCCGAGGGCTGGGTCCTGGAGGTCGTTCCGAAGCCGGGCGCACCCCGGTTGACGCTGGAACTGGAGCACGCGGTGGACCTCGGGACCACGGGCCGGATGGGCCTGAGCCCGTGGCGGTCACCGTTCTCGGGCGCTTCCGGAAACCCCACCGGATCGAGCTGATCCGGGCCTTCGGCGGGACGTTCGCGGGAATCACCGGTGAGGAGGGGCGCGCGGTCTCGGAGCACGACGGTGCCTCGGAGGTCGGTTTCGTGCGGAGTTTCCACGGGGGATAGTGTCGTCCGGTTACGGACGGCGATCGGATCGTCCGTTCAAGCCAGGGGAGCCGACATGACTGATCTGAACTCGCTGCGTGCGAGCCTTGCCTCGGGTGAGCACGAGTTCGCCGACACCTTGGCCTTCGTCGCCGCGCACTACGCGTATCAGCCGCAGGCGTTCCGCAACGGTGGGCTGGACAACGCCGCGGGTGAGAACGAGGGATCCTGCAAGACGCTGGGCCTGGCCCTGCTGGAAGGGCTGACCGACGAGGAGGCGCTGCTGGCCTTCGGTGAGCACTACCGCGGTGTGCTGGCCACGCCGAACGGCACCGATCACAGCAACATTCGCAACCTCATCGCCCAGGGGCTGGCCGGGGTGGGCTTCGCCGGGCAACCGTTGACCCGCACGAGCTGATCGGGTGATCTCCGCGGCAGCGGCGCTGTCGACGGACGGCACTTTCAGCGGGTCCCGACGCTCCCGGAGCCGTCACCGTCCCTCGCCCGAAGGCCGAGGCGGCACGGCCTCGATCCGGGGGCGGCGCCGGCCGGGAGCACCTCGGCCCCCGAGTCGCGACAGGCCGTCGGGCGAAGGGGCTCACGTCACCAGGTGCAGTGACGTGTCCGCGATGCCCAGGCGGATGCTCTGGCCCCAGGTCAACTGCAGGGCGTCGCTCTCCATCCCGTCGCCGAAGACCACGATCCGGTCCGACTCCACGGTCAACCGCAGCCCCTGACCCGGCTCCAACTCGCCGGCGACCTTCGTCGTTCCGGTCGTGGGTGAGGGCCAGGCCTCGCGTACGAACCACAGGAGCCGCCGGTCGCAGGGTGCGGGGAGGCCCGCGTGCGCGCCGCGCTCCAGCCACAGGGAGCGCAACCAGCCCGTGGCGCCCGTGCCGGTCCCCACCAGCACCCCGGAGGAGGCCTGGGCCTCGCCCGGGCCCTCCTCGGCGTCGGCGCCGAGACGGTAGCGCGTCGTCTGGTGGCCGGAGGAGCCCAGGTAGATCTCGTTCAGCGCGAGGAGGCGCTGGGTGTCGTCCGCGACGGCTTCGACCATGGTCAGCTCCTCGGTCCGGCTCCCGGCCGTGGTCGCCGCCCGCAGCAGGGCTCCCGCGTCGGTCCAGCGGTGACGGACCAGGACTCCTGGGTTGCGCCCGGGATCGCTGTCGATGCCCACCACCGGCTGCCCGCGCAGGTACTTCGCGGTGTTGGCGACCAGGCCGTCCTGGCCGACCACGACCACCACGTCCTCCGGGGCGAACAGGAAGCGGTCCAGGTCGGCCCGCTCCACCCGCGAGTTGCGCCAGGTGAGCGGCACCGCAGCCGCCACCTCCCGCAGCGCCTGCCGCGTGCGGTCGTGGCGGCGGACCACCTCGTCGATGGTCCGGCCCCGGCTGGAGAGGAAGAACGCGGCCTGCCCGTGCGTCCCGTGTCGGGCGAGCAGCTCCTCGTACTCGGTCCTGCGGTGCACGAGCACCGCCCGCGGGGCCAGGCTCACGCTCCCGTGCCGCCTTCCGGGCGTCCGAGCCTGGTGAGGAGCCCGGTGAGGACGTCCGGGGACAGCGTGAGGCTCTCGATGCGCGGCAGGTTCTCCGCCAGTCGGGTCGCCGCCAGGGCGTGCAGTGTGGCCGGGGCGGCTTCGTCGTGCACGCGGAGCCAGGCCGTCTGGGCTTCGGCCCGCGCCGCGCCCGTCTCGCGGGCCGCTTCGGCCTCCGCGCGGGCGAGGCGTACCTTGCGGGCCGCTTCGGCCTCCGTCCTCACGCCGTCCGCGGCCGCGTTCTCCTCGGCCGCGCGGCGGGTGTTGATGCCGCGTTGCTCGACCAGCTGTTCCTCGCGTCGGGCCAGTTCGATCTGGCTGGCCAGCTCGTTCTCGGCGATGGCGCGCTCGCGTTCGACGGCGACGGCCCGCCGTTCGTAGGTGGCCCGGTCCGCCTCCTGCTGGATCTGCTCGCGGGCGGGGGTGCGCAGGGCGCGCTCCACCTCCGCCTCGGGGCGGATCGCCACGACCCGTACGGCCACCACGTCGATGCCGGTGTCGGGGAGCCGGGGCTCGGCGGCGAGACCGGCGGCGACCCGCTCCCGTACGGAGGCGACGCCGTCCACGAGGGCGACGGCCAGCGCGGTCCGGGCCAGTACGTCCAGGGTGTGCTGTTGCGCGGTCTCCGTGAGGAGCGTGGCGATCTGTTCCAACGGCGCCCCGCGCCAGCTTCCGGTGTCCGGATCGACGGAGAAGTCGATGCGTTCCGCGGCCTCGGCCGGGTCGCTGATCCGGTAGGTGACGGTGGCCTGCACGGCGACGTCCTGAAAGTCGGACGTACGGGCATGGAACGCCATGGCCAGCTCCCGGTCGTCGACCGGCACTTCGGAGAGCGCCGCCGACAGCGACCGGTACCAGAAGCTGAGCCCGCGTCCGTCGTGGACGAGTCGGCCGCGCTTGTGGTGGCGGATGTGCGCGGTGGGCGCGGAGCGCAGATGGCGCCAGCCGAAGCGCCTGGTGATGTCGGCCATGGTGGACCCCCTCGATTTCGTCAATGAGACGATAACGAGGCGCCGCCATATCGTCAAGAGGACGAAAAGAAGAATCCGGGGAGCCTACCGGCGGCGCGGCGGGGCGCTCGAACGAGAGGGTCGGACTGCTTCCGGATCAGCCCCGGCGAACCGTCAGCCGATCCGTTCGGCCAGGGCGATGACGATCCCCGAGGGGCCGCGGAGGTAGCAGAGGCGGTAGACGTCCTCGTACCGTGCCACCTCGCCGATCAGCTCGGCGCCGTGCGCCCGCAGGCGGGCGAGGGTGTCGTCGAGGTCGTCGACGGCGAACATGACCCGGTGCGCGCCCAGGGTGTTCGGCGGGCGGGTGCGCGATCCGTCGTCGATCGCTGCAGGGGTGTGGTACTGCGCGAGTTCCAGCTTGCCGTGGCCGTCGGGGGTGCGCATCATCGCGATGTCGCTGCGGACTCCGTCGAGCCCGACGGCCTGATCCGCGAAGAGGCCCTCGATCCGCGCCCGGCCCTCAACCTCCATGCCCAGTTCGGTGAAGAAGGCGACGGCGGCGTCCAGGTCTTCGACGACGATGCCGATGTTGTCCATCCGCTGAAGCGTCATGGCGGTTCTCCCTCTGCGCTGCGAGTGCCCTGCGAGGCCACCGGTTATACCGAGCCACCGGTATACCGAGGACGGAGCCGGTGGGTCGTTCTCGACACCCGTCGACGGGCCGAGTCACGAAAGGGGCCCCGCCCTCGGGCACCCCGACCGGTTCGCGAGTCGGCCACGCCTGGGACGCGGGCCGGTTCCCCGCTGGGACGCGGGTCAGTTCCCCGGCCGACGCTGCGGCAGTCGTGTGCCGCATCCGCTGCAGTAGCGGGCGTCCACCTCTATGGCGTGGCGGTGGCACCGCTCGCAGACCAGGTGTAGCGCGCACTGGTGCGGTGGCGCGGCGGGAACGGGCTGTCCGATGGTCATCCCGCTGCGTCTGCGGTGGGTGGTGAGGACGACCAGCCCCTTGGGGCCGGCCAGCAGGGCGCGGGGCGTGCCGCGGGGCAGGAGGGCGAGACGTCCCGGGAGCAACTGGATCGTCCCGTCGTTCAGGGTGAGGACGCCGTCGCCCGCGACGACGACGAGCATGACGTCGACCTCGTCCTCGGTGGATGCCTCTCCCCCGGCGCCGGGGAGGTGGCGGACCAGGTTCGCGTCCATCTGCCGGGCCGGATCCCGCAGTCGCCACAGCGCGCCGCTCTGACCCTCCGACAGCGCCCTGACCAGGTCGGCGACGCTCGCGGTCTCCACTTCTCGCGCCGTGTCCACCGCTGTCCTCCCAGTACCGGGCCCGTCTCCACCCTCATGATCGCCCCAGACTATGGGCTCGGAGCCGCGGGGTCGCACAACGACCACCGTCATGGTGAGCGTACGAACGCCCGTTTCGTACGGGCGACTCCGCCGGGTTCCAATGACGGAGGGTACGCGGTTCGGCCGGAGCACGGGCGCGGATACGGGGCCGGCTCCCGCCGTGCGGGTCGGCCGGTCCGGGGGCCGACGGCAACCGGGGGTGAGGACCACGGTGGCGACTGCGGTCCGGGCCGCGGCGAGGCCGTCGAGAGCCAGGGTCAGCATCCGGCGGCGCGCGTGATCGTCCCGCTCGATTCGGCGGGGGACACGGCGTGCACTCCTGGCGGGCCTTCTCCCACCTCAAACCCGTCGTGCACAAGTCCCTCGTGGTGGACACCCCCTCCGCCTGGCACAGCCACCGTTCACCCGCCGCGGGCTGCGCCTGGTCAGGCGGTTGCTGTGAGCTCGGGTCCCGGCGAACTCGGCACGGATGCACGGAGGTTCAGCCGCCGGCCCCGGCCGCGTGGGGGCTCGGACCGGGTGGGAGTTGGGCGGCGAGCAGGGTCAGGCCGCGGCGGAGCCGGCGGAAGTAGGTGGCGCGGCTGAGGTGCAGCCCCCGGGCGATCTGGTGGTGGGTGCGGGACCGGCCCAGGTAGTACGCGGCGAGGATGGCGCCCGCCTCCCCGTCCGCGTCGATCGAGGACGCGGCGAGGGCGGCCACGCGGTCGGTCAGCCAGGCCCGCAGCCGGGGCGGCGAGGAGAGCTCGGGCAGGGCCAGCAGGGGGTTCCCGGCGAGGCCGCCCGGGACCCGGAGCCGGGCCAGGGCCCGTCCGATCAGGGTCGGCAGGTCCTGGCCCGGCAGGGCCGCGAGCCCCGCCCCGGGTGGCGGTACGGTCCCTGCGGCGGCGGGACCGGGGCCGAGGCGGCGGATCCACCCGGCGAGGCCGGCGGCGGTGAACTCCTGGCTGTAGACCTCCGGGCGGCGCCCGCACCGGTAGACGTCGTCCCGGATGCCGCCGTGCCGGCGGAAACTCAGCGCGTGCAGCAGGCTCTGGTACTCCGGGCTCGCCGTGGAGACCAGGAGGTGGCCGGCGAGGGTCGCCCGCACCAGGATGTGGCGCAGCATCTGCGCGTGCGCGCCCGCGTCCGACCCGTACGCCGCCCCCAGGAACAGCCCGCCCGCGCCGCCCGAACCGCCGCCGGGGCCATGGGCGTCGCGCTCCGCTCCGGCCGCCGGCCGGGGTACGAGGAGGTCCGGCGCGTGTTGCTGGAGCAGCGGTTCGATGCGGTCGACGGTGTCCGGGCCGACGGGTACCAGGGCGGCCAGCGCCACGGGCTCCCCGTCCCGGTCCCGGGCCAGGTGGAACGCGGTCGGGGCGGATGCCAGCCAGCCCTCCGTGACCCGCTCCGAACGCCTCGGGTCGAAGCCGTTGCGGACCGCCCAGCGGTGCATCAGCCGTCCGATGTCATCGGCGTCGCCGGAGCGGGCGGGCCGGATCCGCGCACCGTCCTCGACCGGCGGGAACAGCGACTGCCGCAGGGTGGGTTCGCCGGAGAGGAAGAGGCCCTGTTCGACGATCTGTGCCTGCTCGCGCGGGTCCCGGCGTTCGGTGAGCAGTGCCTGTCGGTAGCCGGCCGCCCGGGTCCGGACGTCCCGGTGGGCCTGCGGCCGGCGCCAGGCGTAGGCCAGCTCGAACAGCGACCGGTACGGTTCGCGCACCGCCAGCCCGAGCGGCCCCCGCCGGACCAGGCTCAGCGCCGCCAGCGCGGAGAACACCTCCGGCCCCGCCGTGAGCAACCGTTCGTCACCGGCGCCCACGGTGGCCAGCAAACGCAGCGCGTGCCGGCCTCGGCCGCCGGCGCGGGGTCGCTCGCGGTCGAGGCGTCCGAGCACCTCCTCGACCACCGCGTCGGCGAGGGCGCCGGGCGCGTCGGTGGGGGTTCCGGCGAGGAGCTCCCCGCTGACCAGGGCGGCCGGCAGGGGGTGACCGCCCGCGAGCCGCACCGCGAGCGCCACGGCCTCCTCGTCCTCCAGGCCGGCCTCCCGGACGAGGTCCTCGACGTCCGCGTCCGGCCAGGGCCGCAGCGGTACGAGGGAGGGCGCGCGCCGGTCCGCCCAGCCGGGCAGCCCGCGCAACGGCCGCCGGCTGACCACCAGGACCGTCGGCGGTTCCGACGGGCGGCACGGCCGCCCCGGCCCCTCGCCCGAGTCTCCCGGAGACCCCGGCGGGCGGGACTTCCCCAGCACCGCTGCCACGGCCTCGGCCTGGCCCGGGCCGTCCACGCTGTCGATCAGCAGCACCCCGCCCTCCGGCGCGGCCCGGGCGAGCAGTGCCCGTACCCGCTCCGCGGCGACCGGGGCCGGCAGCCCGCACAGATCGACGGCGGCGGCCACGGGCAGCCGCCGGGCCAGTGCGCTCTTCCCGCTGCCGAGGGGGCCGCAGAGGTTGACCACGGGATGCGCGGCGAGGGAGGCGGACAGGGCGTCGAGGCCCGGGGGGATCTTCACGGTTCCCGGACGATACCCATCCGGTGTTCTCCCGGGTCAGCGGTCAACCAGCCGAACTGTGGCCGGAGTTGATACCTGCGTGAGACTGCGCGGGAGCGGCTCGCGGCTAGGGTTCGAAACGACCGCGCGGGGCCCCGGCGGCGCATGTTCCCGCACCGTCACCACGTAACCGAAAAGGAGCCCGGAGTGAAGCTGGTTCGATGGCTGTCGACCACGGCCACCGCCCTCCTCGCCGCGACCACCCTGCTCGCCGCGCCCGCCGCGGCGAGCAGCACCGCGAGCGGGACCGCCGTCGCCGCGGCGCGCACCGCCGCCACCGCGGCCGCACTGGCGCCCACCGCCCCCAAGTACTTCCTCGGCACCGGCTACGGCCCGTACAACATCGCCGTCGACGCCGCATGGAACAGCGCTTACGGCGCCGCCGTGAACGAGGGCTACCAGACCGCCCGTTGCGCCCGCTCGGCCGGTCCGGCCGCCAACCCGATCGGCGGCAACGGCTACTACCAGGTGCTCGTCGAGATCTACTGCAGCGTGCCGCCGCCCCCGGGCTCCGGTCAGATCACCGGCGTGCACTCCGGCAAGTGCGTCGACGTCAAGGGCGGCAGCCTCAAGGACGGCGCCGCGATCCAGCTGTACCAGTGCAACGGCACCGATGCCCAGGCCTGGCGGCTGGAGAGCGACGGCACCGTGCGCGCCCTCGGCCGCTGCATGGACGTCCAGTACGCCAAGACGGAGAACGGTTCCCACATCGGGCTCAACACCTGCCACCAGGGCCTGAACCAGAAGTGGGAACTCCTGCCGGACGGCCTGCTGCGCAGCGTCCACTCCGGCAAGTGTCTGGACGCGCTGGGCTGGGCCACCGGCAACGGCACCCGCCTCGGCATCTGGGACTGTGCCCCGGCCCACACCAACCAGCAGTGGCGCGGCGCCCCGCTCGGCACCTGATCACCCCGCACCACCGCCCGCTCCCCGCCTCCGTACGGTCGTCCCGTACGGAGGCGGGGTCGTTCCACGGACCGGCGACAGGGCCGCGGCGCAGTCGTCCCCCACCGTCCCGGGCGTACGGAACGGGGTCGCGGGCAGGCTGAAACCGGCGCGGTGGCACGGCAGTCGGGCCGGGGGCGCGTCCTCGCGATCAGGCGCGTTGGGCTAGGTTTCCGGGCGTGACTGACGATCGCGGACGACTGCTGGCCGGCCGGTACCGGTTGGCCGAACTGCTCGGCCAGGGTGGCATGGGGACCGTATGGCGGGCCCATGACGAGCAACTCGACCGGGAGGTCGCCCTCAAGGAGCTCCGGCTCCCCGACGACCTCGACGCCTCCCAGCGCAAGGCCTGGATCGACCGCCTGGACCGCGAGGCGCGCGCGGCCGCCCGGCTGAAACACCCGGGGGTCATCACCGTCCACGACCGGATAGCCGGCGACGACGGCCGTCCGTGGATCGTGATGGAACTCGTCCACGGCCGGTCCCTGGACGATCTGGTCAAGGAGGACGGCCCGCTTCCGCCGGCCCGGGTCGCCAGGATCGGCCGGCAGGTCCTGGACGCGTTACGAGCCGTGCACGCCACGGGTGTCACCCACCGGGACATCAAGCCCGCCAACGTGCTGCTCGAAGGCGACCGGGTGGTGCTGACCGACTTCGGGATCGCCGCGGTCGAGGGCGAGGCCGGTCTGACCCGGTCCGGGGCGGTCATGGGGACCCCGGCCTACATGTCCCCCGAGCAGGTGCGCGGCTTCCCGGCGACCGCCGCATCGGATCTGTGGTCGCTGGGCGCGACGCTGTTCACCGCCGTGGAGGGGCACCCTCCGTTCGGTGGCGCCGGTTCCTGGGCGGTCTTCGTCGCCGTCGCCACCGAGGAGCCGGCCGCCGCCGTCCGCGCCGGGGAACTGACCCGCGTGCTCACGGGCCTCCTCCGCAAGGACCCGGCGCGGCGCCTCACCGCCGACGAGGCGTACGACCTGCTCGGCGGACCGGCGGACGGAGCGGGCAGTTCCCGGCCGGCGCCCGCCGGGACGGCCGCGTCCACGCTGCGGCTGGGCGCGCTGCCGGACGCCCGCCCCGCATCGCAAAGGCTGACCCCCTTGGTGTCGGATACCGGGCGGCCGGCACGGCGGTGGGGGTACTTCCTGGTCCGTCTGGTGGGGGTCGTCGTGGCCGCGGTGCTGGCGATTCCGTGGTGGTTGCCGGATTCCGGCTCTTCCGACGACGATGCCGGTCGAAGCGGCGCGACCGATTACGGGGCGCCCGCTCACGCCTCCCCGTCCCCCACGCCGTCCCCGTCTCCCTCCTCTCCCCCTCCCACCACACCCGTCCCACCGATCCCCCTCCCCAGCCCCACTCCCACACCCAGCCCCACTCCGACACCCACTCCCACGCACGTCCCCCTCGACCGTCGGGCCGTCGAGCGCGTCTTCGCGCTCTACATGAACGGCCTGGCCAACCACGACATGACTTCCCTGCGCCAGGGCACCTGCCCCCGACTGCGCGCGAGCCTGCTCGGATTCGTCCTCAACGGCCATTTCGTGGACCGCTGGGAACTCCAGCCGTACGAGGTCCCCCCGCACATGAACGAGCTCAGCGTGGAGGCGAAGCTCACCCGGCGCGACGCCGTGACCGGGGAGCCGGCGGGCGATGTCCTCAACCAATGGATCATCGAGCGGGACTCCAACCAGCAGTACTACGTCTGCGGCTGGCTCAACGAAGAATGATCCGACCGCGCCACGGGAGCATCGGGAACCGCGGGCTCCGACGCACGCACGCGCCCTCTCCTGCCCGCCGCCTCCCCTCCGAACTCTCCGCCTTCGTCGCCTTCTCCGCCCTGCGTCTAGAGCTGGTACGCGTCCTGCGCATGCGCGACCACCTGGAAGAGGTCGCCTGCCTGGGTCAGGTCGAAGACGCGGTTCAGGCGGTGCGGAGTCGGTCCGATCAGGACCAGACGCCCCGTACGGCGCAGGCGTAGCAGCAGGTTCAAGAAGGTTGAGTCCGCGAACTCCACGCCGGTGACGTCCAGGGCGATCCTGCGCACCGCCGGGTCGGCCAGTGCGGCGTCGGCGGCCGCGCGGAGAGGGCCGATGGTGTCCTGGTCGAACTCGCCCGCGCACATGATCACCCGGACACCGGCCTCGTCCGGCCGGACCTCCACCCGCTGCTCCACAGCCCACACCCCGCATCCACCGTCGGTACGGCCCCCCGGCCCCAGAATGCCCGCGTCGGGGGCCCGCCAATCCGTGGCAGCGGTCCGCGAACGACGTGACCGGGCCGCCGTGCACGCCGGGCACCGGGAGCCGCGGCACCGCTACCGGGCGCTCGCGCGGGCGGATCCGCCCCGTGAAGTGCTCGACCGTGTGCGAGGGATCGCGTCACGCCGGTTCGACGGGCAGCCACAGCTCGCAGGTGGCGGTGGTGAAGTCGTCCGCGCGCTCCAGGACGGCGACGATCGAGGGCCCCCGCCGCAGTCGCCACGGATTGGAGGGGAACCAGTCGGTCGCGGTCGCCGCCCAGGTCGTCTGCAGGGCCTGCGGGTGGGGACCGCTGGTGCGGAACACCGCCCACGTCCCGTCCGGCACCTCGATGGAGTCGAGGTCGTCCGGGGTCGGTGTGTCCCGGCCGAGGGCGACGCCGTGCAGGTAGGTCAGTTCGCTGCCCTCGATGCCGTCGGGATCGACGTCGTCGCTGACCTGCAGCAGGCCGGCCGGTTCGGTGTCGCCGAGGGCCTTCAGGCGTACGTGGGCCTCCTGTGGCAAGGAGGTGATGTGCTGCTGGATGTGCGGGTTGACGCCCTGGTGGATGAGCGGTACCCGAGCGGCGTGTCCGACCAGGCGGAACGCGGGCCGGTTGATGAGGCGGGTGTCCATGGGGATGCTCCCTTCGACGGTCAGGCGGAACCTGAGCCGTGGTTGTGTGCGCAAGGGGCCTCCATCGCGGCGCACGTCGCTCGGGCCGGCGCCGTGCACCGCCCGGAACGCCCTCCCGAACGCCTCACCGGAGCCGTACCCGTGCCGGACCGCGATGCTCAACAGATCCGCGTCGCCCCGCACCACGTCGGCGGCGGCGACGGTCATGCGCCGTCGGCGCACGTACTCCGACAGCGGCATGCCGGCCAACGACGAGAACATCCGGCGCAGGTGGTACTGGGTCGTACCGCACGCCGTCGCCAACCCTTGGACGTCGGGCTCCTCGTCGAGGTGCTCCTCCACGAGATCGACGAGCCGGTTGAGTGCCGAGATCATGAGGCCTCCTTTCGGCTCCCACCCTGCCCGCGGTGAGGCCGGCCGCACCCGACCGCGGAGAACCGATCCGATCATGTCCCCGGACGACACGCCGGCCGCGACACCCCGACCGCCGCGGGCGGAGCGTCATCGAGTGACTCGATGCGGGTCGTGGCGGCCCTCCTGCCGGAGGCCGCCACGACCGCGGTCATCGGAGCGGGTGTGCGATCAACGCCCTTGGAGCGCCTTCACGTTGTCACCGAAGGTCCAGCCCTTGGAACCGTCCCAGTTGACCGACCAGGTCATGAGCCCCTTCAACGAACCACCGAAGGCGTTCCACGACTGGGCGACCAGGTTCGGGGTCATGTGGCCGCCACCCGCACCGGGCTGGGCGGGCAGGCCGGGCACCTGCTTGTCGTAGGGGACCTTGATGGTGGTCCCCTGGATGGTCAGACCGTTGTTGAGGCACGTGGTCTGCGCGGTGAAGCCCTGCACCGTGCCGGCCTGGTAGGAGTCGCCGGAGCAGCCGTACATGCTGCCGTTGTAGTACTGCACGTTGAGCCACCACAGCCGGCCGTTGTCCGCGTACTTCTTGATGATCGGCAGGTAGGAGCCCCAGATCGACCCGTAGGTGACGCTGCCCCCGGTGACGTACGCGGTCTCGGGAGCCATCGTGAGACCGAACCCCGCCGGCATCTGGGCCAGCACTCCGTCGATGATGCGGATCAGGTTGGCCTGGGAGGCGGACAGGGTGTTGATGTTGCCGCTGCCGGTGAGGCCGGTCTCGATGTCGATGTCGATGCCGTCGAAGTTGTACTTCTTCAGGATCGGGACGACCGTCGCCACGAACCGGTCGGCAACGGTGCTGGAACTCAGGTCGATCCCGGCGGTGGCGCCTCCGATCGACATCAGGATCGTCTGCCCGGCCGCCTTGGCCCGGCACATCTCCGCGGGGGTGGCGACCTTGACCCCGGTGTCCATGCCGTCCTGCCACAGGACGGTGCCGTCCGAGAGGATCACGGGGAAGGCCGTGTTGAGCACGTTGTAGCCGTGCGCGGAGATCCGGCTGTCCGTGAGGGAGATCCAGCCCATCCCGGGATGGACGCCGTTCGAGGCTCCGTCCCAGTTCTCCCAGTACCCCTGCAGGACCTTGCCGGCCGGCCTGGGCTTCGTGGGGCAGGTCTCCCCGGGCGGTGGGGTGGTCGGGGGCGGGGTGGTCGGGGGCTGAGTCGTCGGCGGCGGAGTGGTGGGCGGCGGGGTCGTCGGCGTGGTCGGGGTCGGTGTGCTGCCGCCCGGGCCGTCGAGCGAGACGTCGTCCGCGTAGTACGCGGGCTGCCCGTACCAGCCGTGCAGGTAAACGGTCACCGAGGTGGTGTGGGCGCCGGTGCTGAACCCGACGCCGAGTCGACCGTACGACGGGCTGCTCGCCGTCCAGGTCGACTGGGCTCCGGTGACGCCGCTACCGGTGGCGCCCAAATAGACGTAACTGCCTTGGACCCAGGCGCTCAGCGTGTACGAGGAGTTGGGCCGTACGCTCACGGTCTGGCTGCACCGAGCGCTGTCGGAGCCCGTCGGCGTGGCCTTGAGCGCGCCGGATCCCGCGTGGACCGGGTCCGCCACGACCGCGCCGGAGCCGCCGGAGCAGGTCCAGTCGGACAGTTGGTTCTCGAAGCCGGAGTTGGCCACCAGCTCCGCGGCGACCGCTCCGGCCGAGCCGCTGCCGGACACGGCCAGGCCGGCGCCGATGACGGCGACCGCGCTCACCCCGGCCAGGGAACGCGCGAAGGCGGACGCTCCGCGTCCGGTCCGGCCGGAGCGTGCGGGGCGGCCCGTGCGGTCCGTGCGGTCCGCCCGGCCGTCGTCGCGGCCGGGATCCTGAGGATGGCCGGCATCGCCGGTGAGGTGTGAAGTACGTGAGCGCCGACGGAACATGAGGGGCTCCCTTCCCGCAGGACGTCATGGGCATGACTGACGCGTGGGGGCACGACGTCCGGCTCCGGGTGAGGTGGGGACAGGTGGGGTCCGGTCCGGACCGGATCGTATGGGGGGCGGAAGGGGCGGTCAATAGGTATGGACCAATGCTGCGGTGCGTCTCCGGCGCCCACCCCCGACCGCGCCTGCCTCCGCCGGGGGCAGGGTGCGGCCGAGGTCGCGCCATGGGTCTGATCGTCGCGGCCGGCCGGAAGACATCACCTGTCCGGGACAACGAGGCCTTGGTCGCGAAGGCCGGGATCGGTTCGGTGAAGGAGCCGGCCGGCAAGAAGGTGGCCGCTCCGTTCGGGTCGACGGCCCACTACTCGCTGCTCGCCGCGCCGGCCGCCTCGGGCGTCGAACCGTCGACGGTGCAGACCATCGACCTCCAGCCGCAGGACGCGCTCGCCGCGTGGAAGCGGGGCGACATCGACGCCGCGTACGTGTGGACGCCGACGTTGGGCGAGCTGACCAAGGACGGCAAGGTGCTCGTCAGCAGCCGTGAGCCGGCGAAGCAGGGCAAGCCCACCGCAGACCTGGGTGTGGTCACGAACGCGTTCGCGGCCGAGCATCCGGAGGTCGTCACCGCCTGGATCAAGGCACAGGACCACACCGTCGCGCAGGCACGTACCGCTCCGGACCGGGCGGCGAAGTCCATCGGCGCCGAACTCGGGCTGCCGACGGCGGAGGCGAAGCGGCAGCTCTCGGAGCTGATGTTGCTGAGCGCGAAGGAACAGACCGGCTCCGACTACCTGGGCACGCCCGGCGCCCCGGGGAGGTCATGCGCGGCTGAGTCCCGGCGCACCGGTGTCAGCGGACCTGCCGGGGCAGTCATGGGGCCGATCGGGTGAAGCTCCGTCACTTCGGCGGATCCCAAACGTTGATCAAGGCGCTCACTACCGTGCACTCGTGCGACAGGAAGACTTGTAATGATCAAGAAGATGATGGCCACCGCCGCTGCCACCGCCTCCATCCTCGGTGCGGGCGCCGCAGTCGCCGCCCCGGCCATGGCGATCGGCAACGACAACGGCGTCAACACCGTCAACGGCAACGGCGCCTCCCAGATCTACGGCAACCAGTCGACCCACGGCGACCTGAGCCCGCAGCTCGGCCTCGTCCAGGGCAGCCTGAACAAGCCCTGCATCGGCCTCCCGGCCAAGGTCAACGCCCAGTCCCTGGTGGCGCTCCTCAACATCGGTGTCCAGGACATCAACGTCCTGTCCAACCCGCAGAACCAGCAGTGCACCGAGAACTCCACCCAGGCCAAGGGTGACGAGCCGCTCTCGCACATCCTCAGCAACATCCCGGTGCTGTCGGGCAACCTGTCCGCCGGCAGCTGACACAGCCCCCTCCACGAGCCGGGGCCTCCGACACCCGCACGAGTGCCAGCGAGACCCCGGCTTGCCCCATCCCTCTCGCCCATTGCGTGCAGCGCCCGCGAGGGCGTCGGGTCGGGCACCGATCATCACGTTGAGCCTCCCGTCCCACCGGACGGGAGGCTCGGCGTGTTCCGGGACGCTCTCCCCCGTGTGCGAAAACGGCTTGGGCCTCGACACCCTGTTCAGGGTGTCGAGGCCCAAGCCGTTCTGGCGGGAGGTCAGGCGGGGCGGCCGCCGAAGGGGGCGCCGGTGCCGTAGTAGGTGCCCAGGTCCTCGCGGTAGCCGGCGTCGCCGAGGTGCTCGTCGCGGTGGAACTCGGGGGCGTCCTTGATCTGTTCCTTGGTGCGTTCGACGAACACCTTGCGCTCGTCGGGGTCGATCCTGACGACCGTGCTCGCCGGGAGCAGGACCTCCTTGCCGAAGATCCACACCCCGGTGTCCACGACCAGGTAGGCGTCACCGACCTCGTCGGAGTGCTTGTCGACCTTGCCGATGCTGCCGTCACTCGCCTCGACCTTGTATCCGGTCAGGTCGGTGCCGGCCAGGTGGCCCGAGGTCGACTTGTAGCTCCACACATGCTCAGTCACGCTAAAACAACTCCTCCGGTAAATCAGGAACCGCTGGGCAATGAATCGCCCGCCCGTTCCCGTTTCTTCCGTACAACTTGCGCGGCGGGTGGTGCGTTGTTCGTCCGCCTGGAAACCGCATGCCCGACGCCGGCGGCTTCATTCGCCCCGGATCGAATTCGGGGCCGGGGCGACCGTCGATCGTTGGAGGTGAGCAGGTCCCCTGCTGCGTCACGACGGCCGTCCCGGTTGCTCCCCCGGGTACCCCGGATATCCGATTTCACCCGGAACCGGGAAGTCGCCGTCCCGCACGCGGACATGACGGTGGCTTGTCACCTCCGTTCGGAGGAGGTGACAAGCCACCGTCATGCGGGTCCGACCCGGGTTTTCACCGGCTGGCTACCAGCGGTACCAGCGTTTGCTGCCACCCTTCGGGCGGGCGACGAAACCGACCAGCCACAGGATCAGAATCGCGATCGCGACCCACCAGAGGATCTTGACCGCGAAACCGGCACCGAAAAGAAGCAGAGCGAGCAGAAGAACAAGAAGCAGGGGAACCATGATTATCAACCTCCGAAGAACCGGGTGCCCCCGAGCCCCCGGGTGATGCACGGGAAACCTGTCCGATTCCTCTCGACACCGGCCCCCGGTATGTTCAGCCGGCTTCGGGGGGCAGCGTGGAGGCGAATTGTTCGAGGAGGTGGGCAAGCCGCGTCCGCTCGTCCGCGCCGAGCCCGGACAGGAGCCGGCGCTGGTTGTCCAGGTGGACGGCGATGAGTTCGTCGGTCAGTTCGACCCCCTCGGCCGTGAGGGCGATGTGGCGTCCACGCGAATCGGTCTCGGCGACGGAGCGGGTGACCAGGCCGCGGGACGCGAGCCGGTCCACCCGCTTGGTGATCGCACCGGTGGTGACCAGGACGGTCCGGCTGAGCTCGCCCGCGGAGAGCGCGTAGGGCTCCCCCGAACGTCGGAGCGCCGCCAGCACGTCGAAGTCGCCGCTACCCAACCCCGCGGCCCGGAAGGGCGGGCGCAGCTGTTGGTCCAGCGCCTCGACGAGCCGGAAGAGGCGGCCGACGACGAGCATGGGTGTGGCGTCCAGGTCGGGACGCTCGCGCTTCCACTGCTCGACGATGGCGGAGGTCACGTCGGTCTGCATGCCTTCACCTTATCTTCCACGAATGATAAATTATCTTCCATGGAAGATACCTCTGCCCATCGAGTCGCCCCGTGTTCGCCTCCCGCCGGGCCGGGCGTTCGCACCCGGCGCCGACTGGTCGCCGCGAGCTTGGTCAGCTCGATCGGCGACGGCATGTACGTGCCGCTGACGATGCTGTTCGTCCACTCCCTGACCGGCCTGTCGCTGACGTCGATCGGCGCGGGCCTGACCGTCGCCGGGCTCTGCGCCCTGGCGTTCATGCCGGCCGCGGGCGTCCTCATCGACCGGTTCAGCGGCCGACAGGTACTCATCGGCGTGCTCGCGTTGCGTGCGGTCGGTTTCGCCGCCTACCCGCTCGCCCACTCCTACCCGGCGTTCCTCGCCGTCGCCCTGGTGGTCGCGGTGGGCATGTGGGCGTCGGCGCCCGCCCAGCACGCACTCATCGGCGAGATCGCCCGGGGCGCTGAGCGTGACCGACTGCTCGCGTGGGACCGCAGCCTGCGCAACGCCGGAATGGGGTTCGGCAGCCTGGCGGCGGCAGCCATGCTCGCGTGGAACGGCAGAGCCGGCTTCCTCGGCGCCGCCATGGCGCTGGCCATGCTCTTCGCCGTCGCCGCGGTGTTGGTGTCCCGGATTCCTGCCGTCCACCGCGAACCCCGGCCGCCGCGGACCCGGAGCGGAGCCGAGCCGCCGCAGAGCGACCCGGGCGGATACCGCCAGGTCCTCGCCGACCGGCCGTACCTGCTCATCACGGCCGCCAACTTCCTGATCGCCTTCGGCTACACCGCCCAGGCCATCGCCCTCCCCGTCTTCCTCACCCGCGACGTCGGCCTCCCCGATGCCCTGGCCGGGGGCGTGTTCGCGCTCAACACCGTCCTGGTCGCCACGCTCGGTGTCCCGGTCGCCCGGCTGACCCTGCGCGGCAGGCGCACCCGTACGGCCGCGTTCGGCGCGTTCGTCTTCGCGCTCTCCTTCGCCGCCTTCGCGGCCCTGCCCCACCTCCTGGGCGGCCGCCCGGCCGGGCTCCTCGTCGCCGTCCTGGCGGTCGCGGTGCTCTACACCGCCGGGGAACTCGTCCACTCGGCGCCCTCGCAGAGCCTCTCGGTCCAGGCCGCCCCCGATCGCCTACGGGGTCGGTACCTGGCGACCTACCAACTGTCGTGGTCGGCCTGTCGCACCATCGCACCCGTACTTCTGGGGTTCCTGCTCGACGCCGAACCGTGGCACCTGTGGACGGTTTTGGCCCTGCTGGTCCTGACCGGCGCGGCCATCCTGCTGTACGCCGAGCGGGTGCTGCCGGTTCCCGTCGTGCGCAGCGCGCCCGCGCCAGCCGGCGTCCGCGCGGTCCGGTGAGAGCCGGCGCGACAGCGGGCCCTCGGCGGTCGTGGGTCAGGTGTCGGTGACCGAGAAGAAGGCGTCGGCGCCGGTGAGTTCCAGCAGACGTCGCAGCTGCGGTTGCGGAGCACGCAGGCTGATGTGGCAACCGTGCGCCTTCGCCTCGTGCTGGGCGGTGATCAGGGCGTTGAGCCCCGAGGAGTCGCAGAAGAACAGCTCGGCGACGTCCACGACGATCTCGTCGGCACCGCCGGGTTGCCTGATCGCCGCATACAGGGCCTCGGCGAGCATCGGAGCCCGGTCCACGTCCATCTCGCCCCCGACGTGCACGATGAGCCGCTGTTCACCGCTGTTCACCCGTACCTCCGCGTCCCGGTCCGCCTGGTCACATGCTGCCCACGATCGGGCACGCCGATTACGGAGGGTACACACGGATGGGGGCACGCAGTGACGCGCGCCCGGGGGGCCGAGCCGCCGGCCCATGGCCGGACCGGTGCGACCCGGGCGGACGGGGCGGTTCGCACCGGGGAAACGATCAAGAAGTCGGCACGTTTGAAAGCCTCCGCACGGTGAAGACGGTTGTTAACACCGTTCTTATTCACCGAGGTAGGAGACGCATCATGGGCATTCTCGCCTGGATTCTCATCGGGTTGCTCGCGGGCCTCATCGCCAAGGCGCTGATGCCGGGCCGGGACCCGGGCGGCCTCATCATCACCATGCTCATCGGCATCGCGGGCGGTCTGCTCGGTGGCTGGCTCGGCAAGGTCATTTTCGGCGTCGACTCCATCGACGGCTTCTTCGACCTCTCCACCTGGATCGCCGCCATCATCGGTTCCCTCATCCTCCTCGCCGTCTACCGGGTGATCGCCGGGAAGAGGCGCCACGCCTGACCCACGCGTCGCACCCCTGACGGACACGGCTCCCCCTCATCGAGGGCGGAGCCGTTCCGCTGTCCCGGGTTCGGGAGACGGCGGCCCCGGCCGTGGGGCGGCCGGAGCCTCCGGCTTTGGGGCGGGTCAGGCGCGACGGCCGGTGGCCGAACCGAAGCCGAGCCAGGTGTGCCGGTTGTTCCACCAGCACCAGCCCACCTTGGGGGCGTCGCGGCGCTCCCGTCCGTCCCGGCCGGTGCCGTTGCTGATCCAGATCGCCGGGGTGCGGGCGTCCAGGGTGCCGTTCGGCTTGCGCAGCCGCGAGCCGATCGTCATGAAGCAGTGGTTGCGCTCCAGGGCCTCCGGCCGCTGGAGCAGCCAGTGGATGCCCTCGGTCAGCACCAGCGGGGTGCGGTTCTCCTCGGTGAGGGCGGGCAGGGCCTCGTCCGGGCTCCAGTTGGACATGTGGTCGCCGCGGTCCACGCCGGTGACGAGGTAGAGCGCGGCGTCGGGCAACTCGGCGTGATGGGGTACGAACCGGTCGACGTCCGCCATGTCGAGGACGACGAAGCCGGGCTTGCCCTCGCGGAGGAGCAGCGGCGCGAGGGCGGAGGCGGGGGCCCGGTCCGGGTGGACGGCGAGCAGGAGGCCCCCGGCATCGGCGGCGGCATCGGCATCCGCGGCGGCGCGGGCGCTTTCGGCGAAGGCACGCAGCTCGGCCGGCGGTATCCCGGCGATCTCGGCCACCCCGAGTTCGATCAGGCGCTCGGCCTGGACGGTGAGCGACGGAAGCGGGGTCACGGCGTCACCGGAAGCGGGTTCGGGCACGGGCACGGGCACGGGGGTCCCTCGTTCCATGATCGGAGGAATGGTTCCCGGCACAACGAGGGCACCCGCGGGAATGTTCCCGTACCCGAGCGCGGTCCGGCCCCGCCCACCGTGCGGCGGGCGGGGCCGGACCCCACCCGTCAGGTGCGGTACGCGAAGTAGCGCGCGTCCGGGTACGACGCGAGGATGCTCGCGAGGGACTTCCGGTACGTGTTGGTGGAGTGGTAGGTGAGGTACGGCATGCCGTTGCCGCTGCGGTACGTCACCATCATCGAGTGGTCCTTGGACCCGTCCTTGTTGAAGTCCACCTGCAGTACGTCACCGACGTCCATCTGGTAGACGTTCGCCAGGTTGGCGGCCCGCTGGTTCGACAGCGTGAACCAGGCCCACTCGTTGGCGCCGACCCAGGAGTCGCTCTGCCGGCTGCCGTCGTACCACCAGTTGCGGTAGTCCGAGGACGAGCCGGGAGCGGCCTTCCAGCCGCCCGCCTTCAGCGCCTGGCTGATGAAGTTGGTGCAGTCGCCGCCGGCGCCGTTGAACTTGCGGTACTGGGGGTTGTAGTTGCTCCAGTACTTCTCGGCGTACTTCGCCATGGCGTTGTAGTCGTACGCGCCGCCGGTCTTCGCCTTCGGCTTGGGCGTGGCCGGGTACTTGGTGGCGGCGGGCGTGCCGTCCGGGTACTGGTTGCCGTCGTCCTTGACGGTGTTCACCTTGGCGGCGACGGGCTCGTTGACGGCGACGGGCCCGTTCTCCTGGGACTTGACCGAGTCCAGCTCCCAGCGGCCCCCCTTCTTGCTGGTGAGCTTCAGCTCGTAGCGGGTGCGGAGCTCGGTCGTCTCCGGCTCGTCCCCGCGCAGCTTCTTGTAGGTGAGTTTGGTGTCCTCGGTCAGTTGGACCGTGGCCCTGCCGCCGGTGATCGTGGCACGCTCAACGGTCACGCGGGTGTCGGCTCCGCTGTAGGCCTCGCCGAGCTCCGCGAGACGCGCCTTGCGCGAGCGCAGCGACGACAGCGCGGTGTCCTCGTCCTTCTTGAACTTGCTCGACATCGCGGCCTTCGCGGTCTTCGCGGAGCCCGGCGCCGCGCCGCGGCGCCCCTGCTGCTCCTCCACGAGGGCCTCGGAACGGCGGGACAGCACTTCGTCGGCTATGCGGGCGAAGGCGTCGGTGGCGGCACGATCGGCCGCCTCGGGTCCGGAACCGGCACTCGCGGAGTAGGCGAGGAAGCTGCCGGACGTCAGGGCCACGGTCAGGGCCGCGATGAAGGCGGGCCTGAACCTCTTCGGTATCACTGTGTTTCCCCTTGTCACCCGGTTCGCACGAATCGGGGGACCGCATCCTCGCACAACTGGACGACCCTTTCCGCACGTTCCGGATCGGACCCGGTCCAGGGTGGCTTCTTGGCCGAAGACCGGGAGAAACCGTCCCCTGCGTGGCACGAAATGCCTCCGCTTCGGCACCGGAGGTGTGCACGGCGCCACTTCGCGCCGAGGGCGCTCCAGTTCGTCGAGCGCACAGAAGGTGCCTTTAGGGTGTGCGGGAAAGCACTGCAGAGGGGACATTCGGAGTGGGTGGGCAGAATACGTCGGGGAGAGGGCGCTCGCGGGGCCGGCGGGCGGCCCCGAAGAGCACCGGCGTCGCCGCGTCGGGACGCCGCAGGAAGGCCGGCGCGCGCCGGCGCGGCCGGACCGACGGCGCCGGTCGGCGCGGCGGAGCCCTCGCCGCCGCGCTGCCGCACCTGCGGCGCCTGCGTCCCGCGTACCCGCGGCCGGGCCGGTCCGGGTGGCGGCGTTGGGTGCCGTCCTGGCGCCAGTGGCTGGGAGCGTGCCTGTACGCGCTCACCGGCCTGACCTGTTTCGTGGCGTTCGCCTACGCGGTCACGGACATACCCGACGACCTCAACTCCTTCGCCACGCAGCAGGACAACGTCTACTACTGGTCCGACGGTTCCACCATGGCCCGCACCGGCTGGGTCAGCCGGCAGGAGATGCCCCTCGACAAGGTGCCGCCCAAGGTCCGGGGCGCCGTACTCGCCGCCGAGAACGCGAACTTCTACTCGGACCCCGGCGTGTCACCGTCCGGTGTCCTGCGCGCCGTCCGGGCGGCGGTGACCGGAGGCGAGACCCAGGGCGGATCCACCATCACGCAGCAGTACGTGAAGAACGCCTATCTGAGCCAGGACCGCACCCTGTCGCGGAAGTTCACCGAACTCCTGTTGGCCGTGAAGCTGGACAACGAGAAGGACAAGGACCAGATCCTCCAGGACTACCTCAACACCAGCTGGTTCGGGCGCGGCACCTACGGGATCCAGCGCGCGTCCCAGGCCTACTACGGCAAGGACGTCTCCCAACTGAACGCCGGCGAGGGCGCGTTCCTCGCCTCCCTGCTCAAGGGAGCGGGACTGTACGACCCGTCCCTCGGTCCCAAGAACCACGAGCGGGCGCAGGAGCGGTGGAGCTGGATCCTCGACCGCATGGTCGAGACCGGTCAGTTGACGGCGGCCGAGCGGGCCGGCTACACGAAGTTCCCGGAGCCCTCGCCGACGTCGCTGGCGGGCATCCCGGGCGCGCAGACCGGATACCTGGTCGAGATGGCCAAGGCGTACGCGGTGAAGGCCGGTCGCATCGGGGAGTCGGACTTCGACCTCGGCGGCTACCAGATCTACACGACGTTCGACAAGGCGCGCATGACCGCCCTGACCACGGCCGTCCAGGAGGCCCAGAAGGGTTTCGACCCCGAGAAGCGTCCCGACACGGACAAGCACGTGAAGATCGGCGCCGCGAGCGTGGCCCCCGACGGCCGTCTGCTCGCCGTGTACGGCGGCCCCGACTACCTGAAGCAGGGCTTCAACGAGTCGAACGCGACGACGATCCCGGTCGGTACGGCGTTCACGCCGATCGTCTACGCCGCCGCCCTCGAAGAAGGCGTGGTGCGCACCCGGGGCAAGGCCCGCACGCCAGTTTCCCCCACCACCCCGTACGACGGGAACGACCAGGCGACCGTCCAGACCCCCGAGGGCCCCTACTGGGACCGCAGCGGGAAGGTGCTCAAGGGCAGCAACGACGGCGGACGCAGTTGGGGGCAGGTGCCCTTGCGTCAGGCCGTCGCCGACTCCGTCAACACGCCGATGCTCCAGCTCGGCCTGGACGTGGGCCTGGATCGGGTCGAGTCGTTCGCGCAGCGGTCGGGGTTGTTGGCCTCCAGCCTCGGACCGCGGATCCCCACGTTCGCGCTCGGGGAGAACTCGAAGCCCAGTGCGATCCGCATGGCCGGCGCCTACGAGACGTTCGCGGCGGGCGGCATGCACACCGACCCCTACTCCGTGCGGTCGGTGACCCGCGGCGGCTCGGCGGTGCACCTCGACGCGCCGAAGACCACGCGGGCCGTGTCGGCCGCCACGGCGCGGACGGTGACGGAGGCGCTGCGGCAGGCGGTGACCGACGGTTCGGCGAAGACGGCGGCCAAGGCGCGGCCGGGCGCGGCGGGCAAGACGGGCACGACGGCCGCCAACACGGCGGGCTGGTTCGTGGGCAGCACCGAGCAGGAGTCCACGGCCGTGGTCGTCTACCGGATGGCACTGACCGACCTGATCCCATTGCCCCTGACCGGGCTGGGCGGCGACGCGCCGGGAACGCCCGGCAGCGAGCGGGCGGTCCGTCTGTGGAGCGCGTACGCGAAGGCGGTGAAGTAGTCCGGGTGCCGGTCTTCGGGGCCGGGCCGTCCCCGCGGGCCGTCGCGGGCGGCGGTACGCCCCCGTCCCACCTGCGGTCCGGCCGGCGGGAGCGCCGTCAGCGGACCACGGCCTTCCAGTCCGGCGCCTGGGCGGGGTCCAGTTGGCGGAGCCGTGACAGGACCTGCGGGTCCTGCGCGTCGAGCCAGTCCGCCAGTTCCCGGAAGGACACGCAGCGCACCCCTTGGCGCGGGCAGACGTCCCGCATCGTGTCCTCTACGGCCTTCATGTAGATGCCGCCGTTCCAGTCCTCGAAGTGGTTGCCGATGAACATCGGCGCCCGGCTGCCGTTGTAGACGCGGTTGAAGCCGTTCATGTACGAGCCCCGGACCTGGGCCTGCCACGTCGCGTACTTCGCCGGGTCGCCCTGGGTGCTGTCACCGGACTGGTTGTAGAGGAAGTTGAAGTCCATGGAGAGGACCTGCACCTCCTTGCCCTGCAGGGGAACGAGCTGCAACGGAAAGTTCCATATGTCGTTCTGCTTGGACGGCCAGAGTTGGAAGTCCCCGGAGGAGCTGGCGTCGTAGCGCCATCCGTACGGCTTGATGGCCGTCAGGAGGTTCTTCTGACCCTCCAGGCAGGGCGCCCGGCCGCCGACGACCTCCCGGGCGGGGTCGAAGGGGAGCGGAGCCTCGTTGGTGAATCCCGTGTTGGTCTTCCAGTTCTTCATGAACGAGTACGTCTGGTCGATCTCGCTCTTCCACTCCTCGGGGCTCCAGTCACCGCCGCCCTTGGGCCCGCAGAAGTGCCCGTTGAAGTGGGACCCGATCTCGTTGCCGTCGGTCCAGGCGCCCCGCAACTGGGTCAGGGTGCTCTTGATGTGCGGGACCGTCGGGTACGAGATGGCGGCGGATCCCCGGCCGTGCTGGGGCGGCTCGTAGAGCGACTTCTTGCTCTCCGGCAGGAGGTAGATGCCCGTGAGGAAGAAGGTCATGTGGGCCTTGCTCTCCCTGGCCACCTGCCGGAAGTGCGAGAACAGGTGGTCCTCGCCCTCCAGCGCGCCGTCCCAGGAGAACACCACGAACTGAGGGGGCTGTTCGCCGGGCTTCAGCCGTTCGGGCTTGAGCTGGCCCGGCTTCGGTCCGGCGTAGGACGTGGAACCGTCACCTAGCACCTTGACCTTGCCGTCCCACGGTTCCTCGGGATTCTTCGCGGCGCTGTCCCCGCCGGCCTTGTCCCCCTTCGGTGCCAGCTCGGCGCCGGAGCCCGTGGATCCGCCCCAGCCGAGCGCGTACGCCCCGGCTGCGGCTCCGCCCAGCGCGAGTACGGCCGCGCCGATGCCCAGGCGCCGGCGGTTGCGCGCCTTGCGGCGCACCTTGCGCGTGCTCCGTGATTCCCTCCGCGTGCCCGGTGCGCCATCGGTTTCGGTCTCGGCCATCGCCGTCGTCTCCCCCTGATCGCCGCAGCCGGGCCGCGTGGATGATTCGTACGAATATAGAACGTGTTGATGTCCTCTTCGCACCCGCTCCCCCATCCCGTCCCGGCGGTTCGGCGCCGAGCCCGGGCCCGGTCATGCGGCGGGCGCCCGGTGAACGGCTCGACGCGGCGCCTTTCGGTTCCGACCCCGGCCCGGGTGTGTGGCGTCCCGCGCATCGGGCACGCTCGGGGGCGTCGGGCGTCCGCAGCACCGAGGGCCGCGAGCCCGAACCGCCGGCGGACGACGACCCGGCGGTCGCCCGCTCGACGACCCGGCGCGGAACCCTGGACTCCGTCCTCATCGGGGGAGACCGCCGGACGCGAACACGACAGAATCGCTCCGTCCTCGTACCGCGTTCACGGGCGGAGCGGCCCTGACTGCCCTGCGTGAACCCGGCGGCGGAGGGCATCCGCTGTACGGACGCGGAGGATCCGGTGGAGCGACAGGGATGGGTGGCCATGGCGGGCGGCGAACTGACGGCGGGGGAACGGGCGGCCTGGGAGCAGTTGGAGGCGCAGCTGCGCTCCCCTTCGGGGCGGCCGCCTCACTCGCGCCGGTCCGGACCGGGACCGCTGCTGCTTCTCACCGCCCTGCTGCTGTGCGCGGCGCTGGTATTGATCCCGCTGGGGGTCTTCGGGCCGTCCGGCGCGCCGGCCTGGGCCGGAGTGGCGGCGTGGATCGGAGTGGCGGCGTGGGTCGCCGCCCTCGTGACGGTCTCGGTCCTGTTGGGGCACGGCGGTGCCCCGTACCGCCGCACGCGGCGGGAGGGCGCCCCCGCCTACCGGAGCGCCCCGTACGGGGAGGACTTTCATGCCGAGCGCCCGTACGGTGGGGCCGTCCGCAGGAGGTCCCTCGGGGGCTGAGCCCCGCATCCAGCGTCCGCCCGAAGAGCGTCCGAGGAGCTTCCGCAGGGTGAGGCGACCCCGGGGACCAGATCCCACGAGGCGGGTTACGCAGCGCCCGCCGCTGCCAGGAGCGCGACCGGCAGGAGCAGGATCCACTGGGGTAGGCGGAGCAGCGGCCGGGGCCAGCCGACGGACAGGGTGACGACCAGGAAGGCTGTGGCGTAGGCGAGGAAGTGCGCGGCGACGAGCCATACCACCAGGCCAGTGCCGGGTATGTCCCTCCCCAGGGAGAGCAGGAGCAGGGCGAGTCCGGAGAGAGCCAGGTCGGCGCTCACCATGTGCCACACGGCGTGCAGGACCCGCTTGGGTTCGTCCGTGAGCCCGCAGGACAGCAGCGGGCGCACCACATCGCGGTGACCGCCGATGACGTGCACGGCGGCCACGCCGAGCGAGGCCATCCCTGCCGCGAGGAGCCAGCCGTTCATCGGACCTCGATTCCTTTGGCCACGACCGCGGCGAGTCGTGCGGCCAACTGCGGGTCGGGGTGCTCTCCGACCAGCCCTACGTGGAAGAACACCGCTCCGGCGAGTGTGTCCAGGACCAGGTCCACGGGCGTCTCGGCCGCGATCTCCCCGCGCAGCACGGCGCGTTCGAAAACGATCAGCAGCCGTTCCTTCGACGGCGCCAGGAAGTCGCCGCGGATGCGCGCCTTCAGTTCCGGATCGGCGGCGAAGTCGGCGAGCAGCCCCGGTAGCGCCGCCGCGGCGGCGGGCGCACGGAACTCGTCGACCAGGCCTTGGAGCACCACGGTCAGGTCACCGACCAACGTTCCGGTGTCCGGAGGCGGCGCGTCGTCGGTGGTGGTGAAGACAGCCTCGAAGACCAACTCCGGTTTGCCCGACCAGCGTCGGTAGATCGTGTCCTTGCCGACTCCGGCCCTCGCGGCCACCGCCCCGATGGACGTCGCGGCGTAGCCGACCTCGACCACCAGTTGTGCTGTCGCACCGGTGATCGCTTCGTGCGATCGGGGATCTCTGGGACGCCCTCTGGGGGGCGGAGCGGAACTCATGGCATTTACGTTACGGGTCGACCCGTATGGAAACAAGAGGAGCCCGTGAATATCGCCGCGCGTTCCCGGGAGTCGGTGCGGCGCCGGCCGCCCTGCTCTCGGTGCCGGGCGGGGGGAGGCCCCCTCGCCACGCTGGGACGCTGTTCGTCCTGGCGTGACGCCGGCCGACACGCCGGTCGAGGGTGACCTCGACCAGGCGGAGAATCAGCGGATCCCCGCCGCCGCGGAGGGGGCACGACAGGTCGTTCCGGCATGACCGTTCAGCCGCAATGATTGCGCCAACCTGTTGATATTTGTCCGACAATCAGCCAGTCGCAGTCTCTCGGGGGTGCCGGTGATCCAAGCTCCGCTCGTCCAGCATGACGACCTGAGGAGCTACGGATGAACGCGGTACCCCTGATCATGCGACGCCTGCGGCCGGTGGCCATTCTCGCCGTGCCCCTCGCCCTCGGCTTCGCCACGATCGTGGCTCCGGCCGCGGTCGCCGCTCCGGGCACGGACTCGGTCCACGCTCCCTCCGACGGGCCGCGCGGGCCGCAGGGCGCCAAGGGTGCCAAGGGAGCCAAGGGTGACCGCGGTCCGGCGGGACCGGCCGGGCCGTGTGTCGACGTCGCCGTCGTGGCCGGCACCGCCCCGGGCAGCGAGTACAGCGCCGCTCTCACCCGTGGCAAGACGTTCGTCGGCTACCGTCCCACCCTCACCGGCGCCTACACGTGGCGCGACCTGACCCTCCCGGTCACTCCGGGGTACCCGCGCAACACGTGCAGCGTCGGTGTGAAGCTCGCCGGTGAGCGCGTCTACGTGAAGGTCCTCACCACCGCCGGTGACATCTACGAAACCTCCTGCACCGCCCCCGCACTGTCCTGCACCCTCGGCTGGACCGCCGTCATCAAGCCCTGACACCAAGAGATCCCGGACGTAGCGGGAAGAAATCGTCCCGAATACATCGTCCCGAATACAGCATTGCGGGCGCGCCCTTTCGGCGCGCCCGCAATGCTGTGATCACCGGGGCGTCCCGATGCCCTCGTTCTTTCAACCCGCCCGCCGGCGTGGACCCGTGGCGCTCACGGCCTTACGGCGGTCCCGCGCCCGGGCAGGTCAGCCCTGGCCCGTCCCGGGGCTCCCGCCTGATGGCGGACCCGCACGGGTGGGGGCGGACGGGCGATCAGACCTCGCCGCGCCAGGCGCCGGTCTCGCTACCGCGCGCTTCGATGTACTGCTTGAACCGCTTCAGGTCACCGGTGATCTGCCGCTTGACGAAGCCGAGTTTGTCGCCGACGTTCTCGGCGAAGCCCTCCGGGTCGTAGTCGAGCTGCAGCATCACCTTCGTCCTGCTGTCCGCCAGGTGATGGAAGGTGACCACCCCGGCCTGCTTGACCTCCCCACCCAACGTGGTCCAGGCAACCCGCTCGTCCGGAATCTGCTCGGTGATCTCGGCCTCGAACTCCTTCGTCACCCCGCCGACCTTCGCCACCCAGTGCGTCATCGTGTCGGTTCGTTGATCGATCCGCTCGACGCCCTCCATGAAGTGGGGGAACGACTCGAACTGGGTCCACTGGTTGTACGCGGTGCGCACAGGAACATCTACCTCGACGGACTCTTCGACCTGCGACATCAGAGCGACCTTTCCTTCTTCGCCGGTCCGGCAGCGCCGGACCGTATCCGGGGACCGGTTCCCCTCACGGCGCCTGTGCCCGCGTTCGGCCCGTCCATGACCCCTGAACGGACGCACGACTGCCACAGGGCTCGCGACACATGAGCTGACGTTCTTGCTCGGCAAGCACGCCGAGTTCGTGGTGGCGACCGCGCTCGCCCTGGAGACCGAGCGCCATGCGCTGGGAACTCAGCCGTCGCGTTGCCCGTCGGCAGCACCCGGGTGTTGTTGACGTACAGGTGCGACCACCCGTCGTCCGGGCATCGCAGACCCACCGACAGCCCGCAGATCCTGCGATCCGCCGTGACTACGACCCCGATCGTCCCCGGTCACCGGCAGCAAGCACCGCGCCACCCCGACCCACTGCGGCTCTCAGGCTCGGCAGGCTCTCACACCCCCTTGTCAGGTTGCTCTTGACGCCTCTAGCCTGACGTCAAGGGAACCTTGACAATCCGGAGGGCCGGGATGACCCAGCAGTTCACCGATCCACTTCCTCAGTGCTCCTTCTGCGGCAGGCCGGGCGCCGAGGTGAAGAAGCTGGTCGCCGGGCCGGGGGTCCACATTTGTGACGAGTGCGTCGACCTGGCCCACTCGATTGTCGCCGAGCACCTCGCCAACCCGTCGCCGCGGCCCGCCTCGATCTGGGACACGCTGACCGACGAGGAGATGTTGGGTCTCATCCCGCGCGTCGCCGCCGCAGCCGATCAGGTCGAAGCCAACCTGCACTCCTGGGTCCAGGAGCTCCGGCGCAGGAAGGTCACCTGGGCCGCGATCGGCGCGGCCCTCGGCATTTCCCGCCAAGCCGCGTGGGAGCGCTTCTCGGGCGAGGAGTAGCAACCCGTCGCTCTTCACGTCCAGTCCGCATCAGCGCGGCCAGCGGCCGGCCGACCGCCGGGGAGGGCGAGCCCGCACGGCTCGCCGAGCTGTACCGCGGCCTCGCGCACCGCTACGCGCTTCGATGCGCGCGTTCTGGGACTGCCGGGCTTCGACGGCGCGAATCCCGCCGGGCACACGGAGCTCGTGGCCGCCCTGCGCGACCACGGCCCGGCGGCGGCCGGTCCGCCGGCCCGCCGGCGGGGGCCGACCGAGGGTGCTCGTTCCTACGACACGGAGTTCTACTCGGCACGCGTCACCCACATCTGGGTCTGGGAGGCGGACGACCACGACGCCTACCGGCTACTGATCGACGCCTTCCGCGAAACCCCTTTGCGGAACCGCTACTTCGAGGTCGTGGACCTGCTCGCGGGCACCGAGAACGGCTACGGCCGTACGTAGGACCTGGCGTCGGTGGCCACCCTCGCCACCTGACGCCGCTCCCCTGCCCGACGTACGGGTGTCAGGAGGTGTGGTCGGGCCAGGGGAGGTCGGTGGCGACCGGGGCGGTGTAGTCGATTCCGGGCACGGAGAAACCGTAGAGGCGTCGGACCTCGCCGCGGAACCAGTCGAGGTCGGCCAGCTCGGCGATGGTCTGCGTGGTGGCGTCATCCCAACGCTCGGCGACGGCCGCCTGGACGTGGTCGGTCAGTTCGAAGGTGTCCAGGCGGATCCGGCCCTCGTCGTCCAGGACGATCGGGGCGGCGCCGGTGAGCTGGTCCCACAGGGTCGCGAGTTGGTGGATCGGCGGGACGAGGCCCTCGCCGAGGACGCCGCGCAAGAGGCCGGTGTAGAGGGCGATACCGGGGATGGCGGTGGAGGACTGGGTGACGGCGGCGCCGTTGACGGACGTCACGGCCCTGCCTCCCACCAGTTCGTCGAGCCGCTCGTTGAGGGTGCGCGCGGTGGCCTCCAGGTGGGCCTTGGCCGCGCCGATGGTGCCCTGTCGGTACAGGGCGGCCGTCAGTGGCGAGCCGATGTACGACAGCGCGGCGGTGGTGAACCGGTCGGCGAGCAGGCCGCGCCCGGCGAGGTGGTCGATCCAGCGCTCCCAGTCCGCGCCACCCATCACGGCCACGGTCTGCCGTACGTCGTCACCCTCGGCCGGCTTCGTCTCGACCTCGCGCACCTCGGGAACGCCCTCGTCGTCGAAGGAGAGGGTCTTGGTGCGGTTGGCCCGGCCGATCGGCTTGAGGACCGAGGAGTAGGCGGCACCGGTGTCCGGGTCCGTACGCCGGGGCGCGGCCACCGAGTAGATCAGGTAGTCCAGCCGACCGCCGAAGCGCTGCTCGATGAGGTCGGCGACCTGGTCCTTCATGGAGTCGGAGAACGCGTCACCGTTGAGGAAGACCAGGTCCCGCCCGGCGGCGCGGGCGAGGTCGGCGGTGGCGGCGGTGCGGTACCAGCCGGCCGTCGCGGTACGCCGCGCGGTGGGGGCCTTCTCGAAGGACACCGCGATCCCGCGGATGCCGACGCGTTTGAGTCCGGCGAGCGTGGCCGCGAGACCGTAACCGGCGGACGAGCCGATGATCAGCGCGACCGGCCCGTCACCCCCCTCCGGCACGCCTGCGGAGGGGTTGGCGGAGGCGACTGCGGATGTGGGAACGGGTGCGGGTGCGGGTGCGGGTGCGGGTGCGGGTGCGGGTGCGGGGCATGCCTGCCACATGTCGGCCACCAGTTGCCGGCAGCCCGCCGGGTGGGAGTCGAGGAAGAGGAAACCCCGGTTGCGGGGGGTGAGAACGCGTTCGCTCACGATGGCAGTCCTTGGTTCGGCCGGGTCGCTGAGGCGGCGGCCGACCCGGGCCGACCGCGTCCTGCCAGTCTGCGACAGCCCCCTCGAACGGAATGACCCCGTCAGGAACAACGATCATGCGCCGGTCTTGGAGCGTTTCACCACTTGCGGCCGAGTGGGGGCAGCAGCGACAAGTGGGGACGACTCCCCAGCGTTGCCGACCGCTCCCCGCCGTTCCCTACCGTTCCCGACTGTTCCCGCTCGACCAGCACGGCCTCGACGTGCTGGTCCGCCACGGTTGCCGGGACACCGGTGACGTCGGTGGCCATCGTCGCCCGGGGCGTAACGGACAACGCCGGCCGGCCACCGCGGCCGTAGCCGGGGTAGGCGGCCCGGAGGAGCCGCGAACATCGACGACAGGAGAGAACCACGGCGGAGGCGGCGCCCGTGCGCGGGCGGCGGGACCCGGAGAAGCGGATCTCCGAGATCGCGGCCGGGACCGGGCGGGGCGTCGCCGCCAGGGGCGAGGGCTGACCGACCGCGCCGCGGCCGTGGAGGCGGGCGTGCCGCTCGGCGCGACCACCCACCACTGCGCCACCGGCGGCTCGCGCACGTCCCTCTGATCGGACGGACGACGCCGGGATCGGCGCGGCGCCCGCTGTGAGGGCGCCGCGTCCGGCTCGTACGCGGCCACACGTCCTGTTGCCTCCTCGCCCGGCGCCCGCCACGCTCCGACGCACGCACGCCCCCGCCGGCGTCACCGGCCCGGGACCGCCGGCGGCGGGCGGGTGTCGGGGAGATCCCTCGTACCCGGGGGAACAGCGGCAGGGGGCTTGGTCGCGCGGGTCGGGGGACCTAGCGTGCACCGGATGAGCGCAACGGCATTCGGGGGTCCGGCCCCGCGCATCCCCGGCGGCGGCAGTGGCGGTGACGGGCCGGACGACGGCCAGGGCTCCGGAGCCGGCGGTGACGGCTGGGACGACCTCGTCGGCGCGGCCGTCCGGCTGGTCGGGCGCCACGGGCGGGTCGCGGTCCACGGGGGGTGGGGCGCGGGGAAGTCGACCCTGGTGGACACCGTGTGCGGGCGCTGGACGGGGCGGGTGGTGCGCCTGCGTCACCGGCCCGGGGACGAGCACCTGCCCGGCTCGGCGCTCGTACAGCTCGACGCGGGGTTCGTGCCGGACGGCTTCGCGGTGACGGTTCCCGCCGATCGGTTGCGGCTCCGTGCGCGGGTCGCGGGGATGCTGCGCGAGATGTCACCCGTCCTGTTGGCGGTCGATGACGTCCAGTGGCTCGACCCGATCAGCGCCGACGTGCTGGGGTACGCGCTCCGGACGGTGGACCGGGGGCTCCTCGGCGCGGTGACGGCGGAGCGTACGGTCCGTTGGCCGGCGCGCTCGGCCGACCTGTTGGGCGGACACCCGGCGGTCGTGCACGTGTCCCCCGCCGGGCAGGAGGAGGTCTGCGACCGGCTGGAGGCGCACGGGCTGTCCGCGCGCTGGAGCGGTGCCGTGCTCCGTCACTGCGGCGGCAACCGTGCCCTGCTGGCGGCCTGTTGTGAGGGTCTCGTACCGCTCGTACAGCAGCGGCCCGTCACCGGTCGGCCGTCGGGCCGGCACGCTCTGGACGGGCTGCGGCGGGTCGAGGGTCTGGCCGAGGCGTGGCTGGGGACCGTACCGGAGGGCATGCTCCGGACCTTGCGGGTGGCGTCGCTGGCCCACCGGCCGGACAGCGACCTGTTGCACCGGGCCGGTTGTCCGGAGGCGTACGAGCACCTCGCGCACGCGGTACGGGCCGGCGTGCTGATCGCCCCCGAGGACGCGGCGGACGACCGGTCCGGGACCGTCCGGTTCGCGGCGCGGGCGCTGGCCGACGCCGCGGCCAGGACCGGGTCGGCCGCCGAGCGGCGGGGTGATCACGCGGCGCTGGCCGGCGCCGTCACCGACCCGATGCGCGCCGCCCGGCACCGGGCCCTGGCCGTGGAGGGCGTGGACCGGCCGACGGCGCAGGACACGGCGCGGGCGGCCGCGACCGCGCGGGAGGCCGGCGACCGCGCGCTGGCGGCGGAACTGCTCCTGCTGGCGGCCCGCCTGACCCCGCCCCGGCTGGCGGACCTGCGGTCGCGGCGGCTCGCCGAAGCCGCCGAGGAGGCGGCGGCCGCCGGTGACGTCGACGCCGCCCACGGGGCGGCCCGGCGCGTCGTCGATGACCACGGCCGTCCCGCCCATCAGGTGCGGGCCCTGTTGGCGGTCGTCGACGCCTGCGGTCAGGACCTCGCCGCGACCGAGTCCTTCCTCGCCGCGGCCCGGGGTGCGGCGCGCGACGACCCGCGACTGATGGCCGCCGTCGAGTTGCGGGCCTCCGTCAGGGCCAACGTCGCCTCCGCGGACTTCGACCGTTCCTTCCTGCACGCCACCCGTTCCGCCGCGTTGGCGCGGACCGCCGGGGACGACGGCCTGCACGCGGCGGCGTTGACGATGGCGGCCAGGACGGCGCGCCTCCTCGGCCGGCCGGGCGAGGCCCGCGCCACCCTGGAGTCCGCCCTCGCCCTGGGCGTGCCGCCCGGCGCGCTCGGTGTCTCCAACAGCCCCGAGTACCTTGCCGCCCGGCACGCCGTCTTCGACGGGGACCTGCCGCGGGCCCGGGCCGCCCTACTGGAGCTGCTGCCCCTCGCCCAGGCCGCCGGGGGCGCCGAGGGCCTGACCGACCTGTGCCGCAGCCTCGCCGAGGTCGAGGCCGGGCTCGGCGCGTGTGCGGGTGCGCTCGCCTGGGCGGAGCGTGCCCGCGCGCACACCAGGGAGGCCAACCTCTCACCCGGCCCGGCCTGGTACACCTCCGCGCTCGCGCACGGGTGCGGGGGCTCGTTCGACCGGGCCCTGGACTACGCCCGGCGGGCCCTGCACGCCTCCCGTGCCGAGGGGGACGTCCTGCACACGGCCCGGAGCCTGTGGATCACGGGAGTCCTGTACCTGCACGGCGGCAGGATCGAAGCGGCCGTGGCGGTCTTCGAGGAGATCGGGGACATCGAGGGCCCTTCGGGGGCCGGTGACCCGGCGGTCCTGCGGTGGCGGCCCGACGCGGTGGAGGCGTTCGCGACCGCCGGGATGCTGGACCGGGCGTACGGGCTGCTGGCGGAGCTCGACGCGACGGTCACCCGCGACGCGTCGCACGCCATGGTGCGGGTCACCGCGTCCCGGGCGCGCGCCGTGTGCCTCGCGCGGGAGGGGGACCCGGATCGGGCCGTCGAGTTGCTCGACGGCGCCGCCGCGGCCTTCGCCTCGATGGGGCGTCCCGTCGAGCAGGGGCGCACCTTGCTGGCTCTGGGACGGATCGAGCGGCGGCGGCGGCGGGTCGGTGCGGCCAAGGCGGCGTGGGAGGAGGCGGCCACCCTGTTCGGGGCGGCCGCGGCCCACCCGTGGAGCGGGCTCACGGACGGCCACCTCGCCCGCCTGTCGGGTACGACGGTCGTCCCGGTGGGCGCGGACGGGGCCGGGGTCCGGCCGGCCGCGTCGCGTGGTGACGGAGGGCCGACGGTCCAGCTGACCGAGCGGGAGCGTCATCTCGTCGACCTCGTCACCGGCGGCAGCAGCAATCCGGAGGCAGCCCATCAGCTCTTCGTCTCCCGCAAGACGGTCGAGGCGATGCTGACCCGCATCTACCGCAAGGTGGGCGTCCGCAACCGCACCGAGTTGGCGGCCCGCACCGGGTCTTGGGACACCTGACGGGGCCGGCCGTCAGGCTGCCGGCCTCGTCCCACGGTCGACCGTCGTACGGGCGGCGCATCGTACGGGCGGCCCGTCCCACGGGCGGCCCGTCCCACGGTCGCCCCACGCGCCCGTTGCCCCGCCTCCGGGGTTGCGGAGGCGGGGCAACGCCCCCGGGCCCGCGGTCCCGTCCCCACCGGCGGGACCGCGGGCCGCTCTCGGCGGTCAGGACCAGACGGTGAAGGCGGCCGTGACCGTCGACTTCTTGCCTGCCGCGTCGGTGACCGTCAGGGTCACGTTGCGAAAGCCCCATCCGGTGGGGGTCCCGGAGATGACTCCGGTGGTCGCCTGGAGCGTGAGGCCGGCGGGCAGGTTGCTCGCGGTGAAGGTGTACGGAGTGGTCCCGCCGGTGGCGCTCAGCGGCAGGTTGACGGGGCGTCCGACGTAGAGGTTCTGGTTGCCGGGCCCGGTGAGGGTCGGGGCGCCCGACCCGGTGGAGGTGATGGTCCAGGTGAAGGAGGCGCTGCCCTTCTTGCCGGCGCTGTCGGTGGCGGTGACGGTGACCGGGTGGGTGCCCGCGGTGGTCGGGGTTCCCGAGACGGTGCCGGTCGCCGGGGCGATGGACAGGCCCGCCGGGAGGCCGGTCGCCGACCAGGTGTAGGGGGCCGTTCCGCCCTCGGCGCTGTTCCTCAGCTCGACGGGGCTGCCCGTGGGGTGGGATTTCGCGGAGACGGCGGCGACGGTGACCCCGCCGGGCTGCGGCGTGGAGGTGGCCAGGCCGGCGCCGAACGTGGCGAGGGCTTCGTTGACGGGCTGGAAGATGGTGAACTTCTCACCGCTCCCGCTGCTGCACGTGGCGCTTCCGCCGCCGGAGTGCAGGCCGACGGCCTTGCCGCCGGTCGCGGTCACGTAGCTGCCGCCGGAGTCCCCGCCGGCGGAGCAGGCACTGGAGTAGGAGAGGCCGTTGATGACGACGTTGCCGTAGTCGACGCTCTGGTTGATCTTGGTGACCTCGCCGCACTGGAAGCCGGTGGTCTGGCCGGACCGGCAGACGGCGGTGCCGACCACGGCTTCGGCCGTCCCCGTGAGGGTGACGTCGCCCTTGCCCCAGCCGGACACGGTCGGGGCGAGTTCCCAGCCCGCCTGGTCGACGTCGACGATGCCGAAGTCGCCCTCCGCGGCGTTGACGCTGCCCGTGCCGTTCCTGTTGGAGGTTCCGACGCGGGTGCCGTCCTTGCCGTAGGCGGCCTGGCCCACGTCGTTGGTGCAGTGACCGGCGGTCAGGAAGGCCTTGGTGCCGCCGCTGGTACGGGTGACGGGGAAGCCGATCGAGCAGGGGCTCTCGCTGCCGGGCACCCACTTCTCCCCGCCGACGACGTTGCCGCCCTGCTGGCGCGGGCCGTCCGTGGACTCGGTGACGTCCACCAGGTCTTCGACGCCGGCGAGGCGGTTCCGGAGCGCGGTGGTGGCGCGGGTGGGGTCGAGGACGACCGCGACCCGGTTGGAGCGGACGTCGGTGCCCCAGGAGAGGAGGCCCGGTGCGTTCCGGGCCCATGCGCCGATCTGCCGGGCGACGGTGTCGAGTTGGTCCGCGGAGTGGTCGACCTGCTCGGCGACGGCTCCCGCGCGGCGGACCGCGTCGGCGTCGGCGGGGGTGGTGACCGCGGCGTGCAACCGGCCGTCGACGGCGTCGAACCAGACTCCCGGGACACGGTCGCCCACCGTGGCCCGGACGGCCGTGGCGACCCGTTCGGCCGCCTGCTCGGCGGCTATCCGACCGCGGACACCTTCCTCGGACAGGCCGAGGTCGCGGGCCATCGCGGCCCGTACGTCGGCCGGCACGGACGCCGCCGGAGCCGGTGGCACCGTGCCCGGGGAGGAGCCGGCGTGGGCGGGGAGCGCCCCGAGTGCCATCAGGACGGTGGCGGCGACAACTCCCGTGAGGACGTGCTGATTTCGTACGGAGCGCATGGGGGTCTTTCCCTTTCGCGAAGGGGGCCGGTGTGGAGGGCACCGGGGTGGGAAGCCGGAGGACCGCACCGCTCGGGTCGGCGGCGACGGCCGCTCCGCGACACCGCGCGCCGACCTGGTGGGTCGCGGGCGCGGTGTCCCGTGGGGCCGGTCGGCGCCGGGTCGGCCGATGGCCCCGTTCGGGACTGGCCACAGCCTCGGGGGTCGGCGACGGCGGTGAACAGCGGGGAGATCCCTTGCGTCGCGCCGGGCACATCAGGGAGCCGGCGCGGGCGCGGCTCGGTGGTACCGGCCGACCCGCGTGGAGTACCGGCCGGGAGGCGGCGTCCCACAAACGGTTAGGGGTGGACGGGTACGGAACCGTGCGGACGGCGAGGGACCCCTCGGCGGAGCGCGTCGGCTTCCGCCACCGCGTTGCCCACGCGTCACCGCGTTGCCCACCCGTCATCGCATCGCTCACCCGTCACCGCGTTGCCCGCCCGTCACCGCGTTGCCCGCCCATCCACGCCGTTGACAAGGACCAGGACCCCCACATGCAGAACGTCACCCTGAACAGCGGCGTCGAGATGCCCGTCCTCGGCTTCGGCGTGTACCGGATCCCGCCCGAGGAGACCGAGCGGGCCGTCGGCGACGCGCTCGCCGCCGGCTACCGGTCGTTGGACACCGCGCCGCCTACGGCAACGAGGAGGCCGTCGGTCGGGCGATCGCGTCCAGCGGCATCCCGGCCGGCGACTTCGCGGACGTCCCGCCGGGCGGTGACGTCTACCTGCTCACCCGGGTCCTGCACGACTGGGACGACGAGCGGTGCCGCGACATCCTGCGGTACTGCGCCGACGCGATGCCACCGGACGCCGACCTCCTGATCGTCGAGCGCCTGTTGCCGGCGGACGGCTCTCCCTCGCTCGCCACCGCCTGGGACGTCCACATGATGTGCAACACGGGGGCCGGGAACGCACCGCCGACCACTACGCCCGGCTGCCGGCGGGCTGCGGCCTGTGGCTCGTCGGCCACACGCCCCTCCCCCTCGGCGCGCACACCCTGCACGCCCGCAGGGCGGAACGTGCGGATGTCCGAAAAGTCTCGCCTGGGGAATTCGTTCCGTTCGGGCGCTGAGCACGTCCTGACCGCAGGTCAGGCACGGTTGTGGGGTTGCCGGTCGTTCGCGGCGGGCAGGGGTGGAGAGCTTCAGGATCGACACGATCCGGCCTCAAGAAGGGACGTTTCGACCACTTGCGGGCACAAGTAGGGCGTCCCGCATCCCTCCGCCGTGCCGCCCGAAGGGCGTGCTCCGGTTCCAGCAGCCAGGTGAGAACGCCCGGGCGACCCGGCCCCGCCGGTCGGCCGCCCGTGCGGTGGTCCGCAGAGCCGTGCGGGCCGGAGAGAGAAGGAGTCTGGTCCCCATGACCGTGCGTACCGTGGAGCTCCCCCAGCTGTGGATGCCCTATCCGCTGCGAGTCAATCCGCACCTGCCGGCCCTGCACGCGGAGAACGAGTCCTGGGCGCGCGAGATGGGCATGTTGGAAGGCCGCGACGGGCCGTCGCCCGCGCGCCCGATCTGGAGCCGGCCCAAGTTCCACGCCATGACCGTCGACCAGTTGACCGCCTGGACCCTCCCCGACGCCTCGCTCGCCGACCTGCGGCTCAATCACCGCTTCAACGTGTGGGCCCTGGCCTGGGACGACCACTTCGCCACCACCTTCAAGCAGACGGGCGACCTCGCCGGCGCGGTGGTGTTCACCGCCCGGCTCCACGAGTTCCTGCGACCGGAGCCGGGGGCTCGGCTGCCGGAACCGACGAACGCCGTCGAGCGCGGCATCGCGGACCTTCAGCAGTGCCTGTTCCCGCCGGGACTGGCGCACTGGCGGCGCGCGTTCAACCAGCACCTCGTCCGGTACGTCGACGCGGGAGTCGAGGAACTCGCGAACAGTCTCAGCGGCCGGGTGCCGCATCTGATCGACTACCCCGCCTTCCGGCGCGACAGCTTCGCCGCGCACACCGCGCCCTACTCCGTCGAGTTGGCCACCGGAGCGCGAATACCCGAGCAGATACGGCACAGCCGGACCGTCCGCGCCCTGCTCGACGCCTTCATGGACTTCATGGGGCTGGCCAACGACCTCGCGTCCTACGAGCGGGAGGTGCACGAGGAACGCGACGTCAACAACCTGGTCGTGGTGGTCGGTTCGTCCCTGGGCATCGGTCTGCACGAGGCCGTGCCCGGCGCCCTGAACCTGGTCAACGCCCGACTGCGGGACTTCGAACACCTCCGACGGACCGACCTCGCCCAGCTCGTCCAACGGGTCGGACTGCACCGCGAGGAGCGGGCCGAGCTGGACAGGTGGCTCGGGGGCGCCTGCGGCTTCCTCTCCGGTCTGCACGCCTGGTACACGGGGGCGCCCCGGTACGCCTCCACGGACGAGCCCTGCTCCGCATGAGGGCCGCCCGGCCGGCGGCGGAGGGGTGCCGATGGACTTCGGCACCCCTCCCCCGCGTTCCGCGCCGGTACCGGGGCCGTCGCGCCTACCGCCCCCGTACCCAGCGGGTGAGGCGCTCCCACCAGGGGGCGGGGGACGGGAGCCGGTGCGAGACGACCGGGTCGGCCACGGGTCGCGGCGGCGCCGCGGGGGGCGTGCCGGCACTGCGGACGGGAGCGGCCGGCAGCGGGGCCGGGGCGTCCTGCGGCCTCGGGGCGCGGGGCGCGAAGGTGACGGGCAGCGCCGTCAGGTGCCGGGCCCAGGTGGAGGAGCGCCAGGTGAGGGCCTCCTCGGGGACGGCGAGGGCGATGTCGGGCAGCCGGGTCAGCAGGATGTCGATGCCCGTGTCGGCGATGATGCGGCCGATGTCCTGACCGGGGCACTCGTGGGGGCCGGCGCTGAAGGCCAGGTGCGCGCGGTTGTGGTGCACGGGGGTCGAGGGGTCCCTGCGGATCGACTGGTCCACGTTCCCCGCGGCCAGCCCCAGCAGGAGCATGTCCCCCGCCCTGATCTGCCGGCCGCCGACGACGGTGTCGCCGTTGGCCCAGCGGCCCGGGCACACCATCAGGGGCGGCTCGTCCCAGAGCACCTGTTCCACGGCTTCCGGGAGGGTCATCTGGCCGCCCGCCAGCGAACCGCGGAACCGCGGGTCGGTGACGACCATGCGCAGGACGTTGGACATGAGGTTCGCGGTCGTCTCGTACCCGGCGAGCAGGATGAGGCGCAGGTGGTGCTGGACCTCCTCGTCCGTGAGGCGGGCGGGGTGGGCGAGCAGCGCGGAGGCGATGTCCTGGCCCGGGCGGGTCCGCTTGGCGATGACGAGCCGTTCCAGGCTCCGCAGCACGTAGGCGTTGCTGGCCAGCGAGGTTTCGGTGGCCTTGAAGAGGTCACGGGCGGCGTGCACGAGCCCGGGGCCGTCCTCGTCCGACATGCCGAGCAGGTGAGTGAGGGTCAGCATGGGGACGTGCTCGGTGAACTGGCCGACCAGTTCCGCCTCGCCGCTCTCGCTGAACGTGTCGATCACCTGGTGGGAGAAGCGGGTGATGTGCCGGCGGACCCCGCGGTGGTCGAACTGGCTCAGGCCGGCCGTGACCGCGCCGCGCAGGCGTTGGTGTTCCTCGCCGTCCGCGCAGACGCAGTCGGGGCGCCAGCCGATCATCGGGACGAGGGGGGAGGTGGCGGGGTCGATCTCCCCGCTCCGCCAGCCGTGCCACACGCGGGGGTCGCGGGAGAACTGGGTGGGGCGGCTGGCCACGTCCCGGTTCTCCTGGTAGCCGAGGACGAGCCAGGCGCGGACGTCCCCGTCGAGCAGGACGGGCGCCACGGGGCCGTGCGTGGCCCGCAGTTCCTCGTACAGGCCCATGGGGTCCGTCTCCGCGGCGGGCCCGTAGAGGCGGGTGGCTCCGTCGGGTCCCGTGGCGGTGTGGGCCGGGCAGCCGGGGGGCGGGACCGAACCGCCGTACTCGGTGGTGTGTTCAACGGGTGGGAAGGTCATGCGGTCTCCTGGGCGGCGGCGAGGTTGCACAGGTAGACCATCAGCGAGAGCAGGGCGTCGCGGCAGGACGCCCGGTCCCGTGCGTCACAGGTGACGATGGGTACGGAGTCGCTGAGGGCCAGGGCGGTGCGCAGGTCGGGCAGGGGGTACTGGGGGGCCTCCGGGAAGGTGTTGACGACGACGACGAACGGGACGCGGCGGTCTTCGAGACGGGTGATGACCTCGAAGGAGACCTCGATGGTGCGGGTGTCGACGAGGACCACGGCGCCGAGGGCGCCTTCGAAGATGCCGTTCCACAGGAACCAGAACCTCTCCTGTCCGGGGGTGCCGAACAGGTAGAGGATCAACTCCTGGTTGATGCTGATCCGGCCGAAGTCGAGGGCGACGGTCGTGGTGTTCTTCCCCGAGACGCCGGGGTTGTGGTCGATGCCGACGCCCGCCTGCGTCATGGTCTCCTCGGTGGTCAGCGGCGGGATCTCGCTCACCGCGCCGACCATGGTCGTCTTGCCCACCCCGAAGCCGCCGACGACCACCACCTTGACTCCCCTGGCGCCGTGGGAGAGCAGCATGCCCGCGTCCCGCCGGGCGGCGCCGAGTGCTTCAGAGTTTGCGTAGTCCATGGATCACCGCCTCCAGCAGGCCGCGTTCGGGGAAGGCAGCCACCGGTACGGGTGCGATGGCTTCGAGCCGCTCTTCTTCGACGAGTTTGGACAGCAGTACGGTGACGACGCTGAACGGGAGGCCGAGGTACGCCGACAGCTCGGCCACCGAGAGCGGGTAGTTGCACAGCGAGAGGATCGCCGCCTGTTCGGGCTGCATCGAGGGGTCGGGCTCGGATCTCGCCGCGATGAGGGTGACCAGGTCGAAGGTCTTCGCCGCGGAGGCCGGGCCGCCGGTGATGACGTACAACGGAACGGGGGTGCCCTCATCCCACGGATTCTGATTCTCTGATGTCACATCGCCTGCCCGACGTCCTCACGGGGCGGGCTGGTCATGTGCTGACCGATCCGGACCACCAGCGTCCGCATGCGGTCACCGAGCAGTCCGGCGTCCACCTCCTCGTCGGCCAGCACCGCGAGAGCGGCTCCGGGGCCGGCCGCCATCAAGGAGAAGTAGCCGCCGTCGGCCTCGATGCCGACCATCCGCGTCGAGCCGTCCCCGTGCGGGAACATCTGCGCGACGGCCCGGGCCAGGCTCTGGATGCCGGAGCAGGCGGCGGCGAGGGCGTCGGCGGTGTCGGGCACCGTGTTCGCCTGCCCGATGCACAGGCCGTCCGACGACAGGACGACCACGTGCCGCACGTAAGGAACACCGCCCACGAGCTCCTTGAGCATCCAGTCCATGTTGGGCAGTGGCTGCATGTTACTCAACCTCATCTGACGGCTCGCTGGGGGAAGTGGAAGGTTCGGCGCCCGATCGCCTCTCGCCGTTGAACGCCTCCCACATCAGCCCCGGCTGACGGGCGGGGCCGGAGGCGCCCCAGGAGATGACCGGAGCGACGGGGGGTGTGGGGGCGGCCATGACGACCGGGGTCGGTACGGGTGACTCGCGCCGTCGTTGCGGGAGACCGCCCACGGTCTTCTTGACCTCGGCGGCATCGGCCGCGGCGTCGCGCACCGGCATCGGGCGCGACAGCGCGGGGCCGCCCTGGCGCTTGCGCACGGGTTCCTGGGGCCTGCGGATGGCGGACGGCGGCACGGTGGTGATCAGCCGCCTGGGCACGAGCACGACGGCCCGTACGCCGCCGTAGGCGGAGGTGCGCAGGTCGACCTCGCAGCCGTGCTCGTGGGCCAGCCTGCTGACCACGGGCAGGCCGAGCTGCGTGACCTCGCCCAAGCCCGCCAGGTTGATGCCCGAGACGGCCCGTGCCATGACGCCTTCGACGTGTTCGCGGACCTCCTCGGTGAGTCCGACGCCGCGGTCCTCGATCTCGATCGCGATGCCGGAGGGCACCTCGCTCGCGGTGACCTCCACCGGGGTGTGCGGCGGGGAGAACGTCGTCGCGTTGTCGAGGAGTTCGGCGAGCAGGTGGATCAGGGGCTCCGCGCCCGGGCCGACCACCGCCACTTCGGCCACCGCCTGGAGCCGTACGCGGGGGTAGTCCACGATGCGTGACATGGCGCCGCGCAGAACGTCGTAGAGCGGGATCGGTTTCGACCACTGGCGTCCGGGGCGGGCGTCGCCCAGCACCGCGATGCTGGCGGCGAGGCGGCCGATCAGCGCGTTGCGGTGGTCGATGTCCTGCAGGCCCCGGGAGACGATGATGTCCGTACCGTGCATGATCTGCATGGACCGCAGGTCCCTGGCGAGTTGGTGCACGATCGACTGGACCCTGCGGGCTACCGCGACCAGGGCGCGCTGGGAGGCGTCCCGCGTGTTCTCCTCGGCCTCCACCGCTTCCAGGAGCGTCTGGAGCGCCCCTTCGAGCGCTTCGGTGAACTCGGCGTCCAGATGGCTCCCGAAGCTGACGGCCTGGAGGATCTCGGACGCCGAATCGCCCTTCTGCAGCCGGGCGACCGCGGCCGGGAGCAGTTGCTCGGCGAGCCAGACGGTGGTCGCCCGCTGGTCCGCGAGGCGCCCGAGCAACGCGGCCTCGCGTTGCCCGTACTGGGCTTCCGCGTCGGCGCGTGCCTGTGCCCGGCGGGCCACCTCGGCGGAGCGCAGGCGGCGCACGGTCTCGGCCGAGGTGATGACCGTCAGGAGGATCGCGGCGACTCCGCACCAGGCGACCGTCGTCCATATGTGGGCAGGGGTAAGGAGCAACGCCATCGCGGTGGCCGCGGCCAGGACTCCGGGCGGAAGCAGCCATTCCCGGACGACTGCGGTGGGCCGGGATCTGGAAATTGCGCCTGCACGAACCATCAAGGTCCCCTACCGGTCTGATATGAGCGGACTGAGGTGATGCGATGCGCCGAAAGGGACAACGGACTCCACCCGCGCTCGTACACGCGGTCGATGCGTCCCGACGGGTCGCCCCGGGAGCGCGCCGATGTCACTCCCCCGTGCGGCCACGGTCCTTCCGCAGCACCCACGGCGTCCATGACTCGCTGTGAGCGCAGCGCAACACATCGGGGAGCATAGTCAGTTCGGGTTCGCCATGTGACCTTGCGGTAAGGACAGCCCGCACCGGTTAATACGGGCCTAGAAACGGCCAATCGCAGACCTGATGCGTCATCAAGTGATCACGTTCTGACGTCCGTTCGGACCGGTCCCGTCCCGGCCCCCGTACGCCTGCCCGGTCGGTGCACTGAGGGCCGATCCGGCCTCCGGCACCTCACCGCGACCGCCGGCCCGGGTCGCCCCCGGGGCCGGCGGTACCCCGTTCAGCTGTGGGAGACGGTGGAGAGGGTGTTGGGGTCCACTCCGGAGAGTTCGACGATCCGGTGGGCCGGTACACCGGCGGCGAGCGCGCGGCGCAGCAGCTCGTCCCGGTTGTCCTCGCTGTCGCGGAACGCGAGGAGGTCCTCCTCGACGTTCGCCACGGTCTCCGTCGCCACGGCGCGACGGACCCGTTCCAGCTCCTCGGCGCCCAGCGGGACCGGGAGCCGCTCGGCGCCCTCGGGGATCAGGCCGGTCTGCTCCGGGGGAACCACGTGGACCTCGGGGGACGCGGGGCTGACGTTCTGGGCGGTGAACCAGGCCTGCACGGCGGGGGTGTCCAAGCACTCCAACGGTCCGACGAGGGCCAAGGGCGTCCCCTGCCAGCCGAAGTCGGGGGTCGCGAGGAACAAGTAGGCGTCGTCCGTCATCGGGGGTCACTCTCCTGACACACAGGGGCTGCTCTGATCGCCCACCGCCTACCCCGCGCCCACGGCGTCAAGCAGGCGTCGCGCGGACGGAGTACTCGACCTCGCGCACGCGGCGCCGGGCGCGCGCGGGCGTCGGGGCCGCGGGCCCTACGGTGCGCCGTCGGGTGTGTGGAAGGTGACGCGGTCGGCCGCCCCGGCCGCCTCCGGGGCGGCGGGCGGGCGGTGGCGGGGCGTCGCGTCGGGGAGCGTGCCGTCCCCCGCCGGAGCCCCGCCCGTGAGCAGGGCGCAGGCGCCGACGACGGTCGCCGCCACGAGGCCGAGGGCGGTCGCGCGTCGGTGGCCCGCGGGCTTGCGCGCCCCGGGCACGGGCCGCGCGTGGGGGCGGGCGGCCGCGGGGGACGCCGTCCGGTGCGTGGGGGTGCCGGCGCGGGTCCCGTTCGTGCCGGCGGCGTCCGTGCCGGCGGCGTGCGGGACGGCGGTGCGGGAGGCGGTGGTGCGGGAGGCGGGCGCGGCCACCAGATCCCGCAGGCCGCGATGGACGCCGGCGGCGTCGGGGCGTGCCTGGGGGTCCCGGTCCGTCATCGCCCTGAGCAGCCGGCCCAGCTCGCCCGGGAGCCCGGCGGGGACCCGCGGCGGGTGCAGGAGGTGGGCGGTACCGACCTCCATGGGTGTCCCCCGGTACTCTCGCCGGCCGGTGAGTGCTTCGAGGAGGGTCAGGCCGAAGGCGTAGACGTCGCTCGCCGTGGTCGCACACCGGCCCAGGAGTTGTTCGGGGGCCATGTAGGCGAGGGTGCCGACGAGGGTTCCGGGCTCGTCGCGGGGCCGGTCGTCCACGGCCCGGGCCAGTCCGAAGTCGGCCAGGCAGGGGGCCGCGCCCTCGCGGAGGAGGACGTTGGAGGGCGTCACGTCGTGGTGGATGATGCCGCGCGAGTGGACGTGGTCCAGGGCCGAGGCGATTTCGGCGCCGAGCCGGGTGGCCTGGGCGGTGCTGAGGCCGCCGTCCTCTATGCGGGAGCGCAGGGTGCCGCCGTCGATCAACTCCGTGACCATGAAGGCGCCGGCGCCGTGACGACCCGCGTCGTAGACCGTCACGAGCGCCCGGTGGGACAGCCGGGCCAGGGTGCGGGCCTCGTCGCAGAAGCGGTCGACGGTGGCCGTGTCCGGGCCGGCGCGCAGCACCTTGACGGCCACGTCGCGCCGCAGCACCTCGTCCGTGCCCCGGAAGACGTCGGCCGTGCCGCCGGATCCGATGGCCGCTCGGAGTCGGTAGCGGCCGGCGAGCAGGGTGTCGTGTCCGGGCTGTACTCCGTACGCGGGGACGAGCCGGGCCGGCATGCGGGGTCCTCCTCCACTGGGGGCGGTGTGGCGCGCCTACCCCGTCCCGCGGGCCCAACACCCCGTGGACCCGGCGGGTATGGCGGCTGTCGGGTCTCGGCCTTCCCCGGCTGCGGCGTGACGCCGTGGCAACTGGTCTCGTAGGGGGCGCCCTGTCGCTGCGCGGTCGTGTCCGTGTCGTCTGCGCGTTCGGTGCTGTTGCCGGCTCCCGCGAGGGGCGGGGCGGGCCGGACGGAACGAGGCTCGGTGGCATCGGGAGCCCGCGCCGGGAACGGCGAAGGGCCCCGGCCGGGTGGCCGGGGCCCTTCGTACGGGGGGCTTCGCGTGCTGGAGTCCCTGAGCCGGGGGCCGGAGCCGGTTCCCCCGACGGCGGCTCAGCCCGCCGGCGCCGGCTCCGCCGTGGGCGGTTCGGCTTCGGTGAGCTGCTCGCGCAGGTAGTTCCAGAAGACCGCGATGAGCGCGGCCGCCGGCACCGCGAGCAGGCTGCCCACGACGCCGGCCAGGCTGCCGCCCAACGTGACGGCCAGCAGGACCACGGCCGCGTGCAGGCCCAGGCCGCGGCTCTGGATCATGGGCTGGAACACGTTCCCTTCGAGCTGCTGCACCACGATGATGATCGCCAGCACGATCAGCGCGTCCGTCAGCCCGTTCGACACGAGTGCGATGAGCACCGCCACCAGGCCGGCGAACAGGGCGCCGACGATCGGTACGAACGCGGACACGAAGGTCAGTACCGCCAGGGGAAGCACCAGGGGCACGCCCACGATCCACAGGCCGAGGCCGATGAACACGGCGTCGAGGAGCCCGACGAACGCCTGGGAGCGCACGAACGATCCCAGCGTCTCCCAACCGCGCGAGGCCACGACCGGGACGTCGGTGGCGAACCGGCCGGGGAGCTGGCGGGTGAGCCACGGCAGGAAGCGCGGGCCGTCCTTGAGGAAGAAGAACATCAGGAACAACGCCAGGACCGCGGTGACCAGCCCGTTGAAGACGGTGCTGACCCCGGTGACGACGGTGGAGACCGCGCTGCCGACGCTGTTCTGGAGGCGGCCGATCGCGGCGTCGAAGGCGCCGGTGAGCTGGTCGTCGCCGATGTTCAACGGGGGTCCGGCGGCCCATTCGCGCAGTTGTTGGATGCCCTGGCGCACGCCCTCCACCAACTCGCCCGACTGGGAGGCCACGGGGACGGCGATCAGCGCGACGATGCCCGCCGCCACGAGGAGGAACAGCAGCGTCACCGCGCTCGCGGCGAGCGCGGGCCGCCATCCGCGCCGCCGCAGGAAGGCGGCCAGGGGCCAGGTCAAGGTGGTGAGGAACAGGGCGACTATGAGCGGCCAGACCACCGACCACATCCGGCCGAGGATCCAGAGGGTGACCGCCGCCATGGCCAGCACCACCAACGACTCGGCACTGACGCGTGCCGACGTACGAAGAGCGGCGGCGGCTCTTCCCGAGCTCAAAGTGACAGACATGGGGGTCACCTTAAGCACCGCGACGCGATACCGGATGCGGTGGCCCCACGGCCGGCGCACGCCGGCGCCCGGCGATCGGTCCCCGGTGTCGGGCGGGGCGCCGGCGCGGGACGGGGGCGGGCCGCGGGCGCGGGCGTGGAACACCGCCGGGGTCCGGCGGTGTTCGGGGCGCCGGCGCCGGGCGGGCGTCAGATCACCAGTGGTGCCTCCGACCAGCGGCGGACCCGGTAGGGAGCCCACCACAGGTGGTCGCCGAAGCGAAGGGCGAGGGTCTCGCCCATCAGGTCGTCGAGGACCGGCCCCGGGACGGCGTCGACGCGGGCGCCGTCGGTGAGGGCCGTGATGGCCTCGTGGTAGTCCGGTTCGTCGATGGTGAAGCGGCGCAGTTCGCCGTAGCGCCGGTCGCGCACCTGGATGAACCCGGGGCCGTACCGGAAGACGCATTTGCAGATGTAGTACGCGGTGCGCCAGGCGAGCGCCGTCGCCGCCGGGTCGGCGGTGCCGAGGACGGCGGTCGGCGGGTGGAGGTGGCCGTAGTGGCGCCAGGCGTCGGGGTCCGGGCCGGTGTGGAGCTGCCAATCCACCGAGATGGCCAGGCTGGAGAGGTCGCCCACGAAGCTGAGCGCGCGGACCGTCCAGGCGGCGTCGGCGGTGTCCGTCACGTCGACCGGGCGCGGGAGCGTGACGTGCCGGGCCCCGGCGGCGAAGAGCCGGCGGGCGGCCTCACCGCCGGTGAGGTCGATCTCGTAGCGGCCCAGGTACATGCTGGGCAGCGCGCCCACCTCGGGGTCGTAGTCACGTGAGGCGGTCACCGTGAAGGGCGCGGTACCGGTGAGTGCTGGAGTCATCGTCGTCCCTCTTGTCCGGCGGGTGTCAGGCGGTCGTCGCGGCGAGTTCGGTGTCGCGGGCCGAGGTGTGCCGCATGAAGTCGATCCGCAGGAACTCCTCGTTGAGCGCGGGCGGCGCGATCTGCACGAACTGGCCGCTGTCCTCGAAGACCACCCCGAGGGCCCGCCACCGCGCCAGTACCCGCCGCAGGGCGTCCTCGCCCACGGCGTGGGCCTCGTGCAGTTTGCGCGCGGCCGCCTTCACCGTGTGCGGCTGGTCGAGCAGCCGGAACAGGGCCAGCTCGAACGGGTCGGTCAGTTCCAGGTGCGTCCAGTCGAAGGCGCGGCGCTTGCTGACGAGGACGATCCGGTCCTCCAGGTCGCAGTGCGTGAGCCGGCTGCCCGCGTAGTTGCGCCTCCAGTGCGAGATGGCTTCGTCGAGGCGGTCGACGACGTCCTCCCCGATCCCGCGCGGTGGCACGTCGAAGACGTACGCCAGGTCGAACATCTCGGCGTCGGGGAGGTCGTAGGTGAGCCGGTACGGTTCGGCGGCGCGCAGTTCGGAGAACCCGAGACCGGGGTTGTTGAAGTAGGGGCTGAACCGCTCGATGGCGATCCGGGAGGACGGTCCCACCGGTGGGTTGAGGTGTTCCAGCGCGGCCATCTGGGCCACCACGTCGGTGTAGTCCTCGACGTCCTCGCCGGGGAAGCCGTGCAGGTAGTTCCAGGCGACGGAGAGGCCGACGGTGGCGGCGTCGCGGAGCATCCGGACGTTCTGGCCGCCGGTCACGCCCTTGTCCATCAGGGTCAGCACCCGGCTGTTGAGGCTCTCGATGCCCGGTTGGACGAAGATCAGGCCGGCGTCGGCGAGGGTCTGGAGCTGGCCCCGGCGCATGTTGGACTTGATCTCGATGTGCATGCGCAGGTCGAACCCGCTGTCGATGATGCGCGGCAGCACCGTCTTCACGTACCCCATGTCCAGGATGTTGTCGACGACGTACATGTCCAGGACCCGGTGCTTGCGGGCGAGTTCGATGATCTCCTCGTAGAACACGTCCGGGCTCTTGCTGCGGAACTGCATGAAGGATCCGTTGAGTCCGCAGAAGGTGCAGTGGTGCTTCTCGCCCCACCAGCAGCCCCGCGCGCCCTCGACCACCAGCTTGGGCTCGACCCAGTGCCGGGCGTGGGAGGAGGCGAGCCGCTCGAAGTAGCCGGAGTAGTCGGGCGGCAGGATGGAGGCGGGCGGCAGCGGTTTCGTGCTCATCGCGTTGACCACGGAGGTGCCGTCGGCGTCGCGCCAGCACAGCCCGGGTACCTCGGACAGCGGCTCCCCGGCGTCCAGGGCCCGGAGCAGCGCGGGGAACGACACCTCGCCCTCGCCGCGCAGGACGTGGTCGACGAAGGGGAAGTTGCGGTGGACGCTCTCGCCCTGCTTGCCGTCGCAGTTGGCGCCGCCCATGGCCGTCACGATGTGTGGGGCGAGCCGTTTGACGTACTTGGCGGCGGCCAGGGCGGCCGTGTTCTGCTGGAACGTCGAGGTGAATCCGACCACGTCCGGCGCGAGTTCGACGATGCGCTCGGCGATGTGCCTGACGAAATCGGGCGCGGTCTCGTGCAGCGCCTTCGTCATCTCCATGCGGGGCCCGCGCACCCGGGTCCGCATCGCCTCGGTGAATTCTTCGACCCGCCACTCGGGGTCTTCGTAAAGGGCGGAGGAGAAGACCCAGTCGCCGCATCCCAGGAAATAGGAACCGAGCGCGTAATAGGAGTAGTCCTCCAAGGTGAATTCCGTGTTCTTGGTGATCCAGTCCACATATTCGATATTGGCGTGGAGAACGTCCGCCGTGGCGTTCGGAACGCGCTCGTCCACGCTGCGCTTGAGAATTCCGAGAGCCAGCGACGGGAGATCGATCGGGGCCCAGGGCATGTTCACCAGGAGTACGCGCATGGCCGGCCTCTTCTCATGGGAGCAGTACGCGGAAACGGTCATCGGCAAGGCACCCGGCCGGGAGCCTTCGGGCGCCCCGGCCGGGTGGGTGCCGGTCCCGCGTGGAGCGCGGGACCGGCACCTTGGTGCTGGGCGGCCGGTGGCCGCCGGACTACTTGTCCTCGTCCTCCATCTCCTCCGCGGAGCGGAGGTAGACGACGACACCGACGCCGGGCTTGCGGCTCTCCTCGTCGCCCTCCAGCGGGTCGCCGTGGATGATGTCCTTCTGCATGCTGTTCACCTCCTCTCCGGGTGCGGGGACGGCTCGGCCCGCACGGGTGCCTGGGGCAGCCCGCGACCGAGAAATCTGAGGGACCGCGTGATCACGGCCAGGTGGTCGGCGCCGTCGTAGCCGTCGTGGCCGGAGTCCAGCCACATCAGCTCGTGGGCCACCCCGGCCGCGCGCAGCACGTCCAGGTACGCCTCGACCTGTTCCGGCGGGCACTTGGCGTCCCGCCGCGCGGCGACGACCAGCAACGGGGAGCGGATGGCGGCCGCGTACGTGGACGGCGAGGCGTGGGCGTAGGCCTCGGGCACCTGGTCCGGGGTACCGCCGAACAGCGCGCTGTCCAGCGCCTGGAGGGCGGGCGTGGAGTGCCGGAAGGCGGTGGCGCAGTCGGCGAGCGGCTTGACGGCCACCCCGACGTCCCACAGGTCCGGACGGGTTCCCATGGCGAGCAGCGTGAGGTAGCCGCCCCAGGAGGTGCCGCACAGGCCCACGGCTCCCTCGCGTCCGATGCCCCGGTCCAGGAGTTCGGCCCGGGCCCGCACCAGGTCGGCGACCTGGGTGTGGCCGACGCCCTCGGAGTGGGCTGAGCGCCAGCGCGGCCCGTAGCCGGTCGAGCCGCGGTAGTTGACGCGGGCCACGGCGTACCCCGAGCCGACGAGGGCCTGCACCATGGGGTCGTAGGCGTCGCGGTCGTGGTCGGCGGGGCCGCCGTGGACGAGGAGGACCAGCGGGTGCGGGGCGGGGCGGTCGGCGGGGGTGGTGACCAGGGTGTGCAGCGGGCCGTCGGGCCCGGGGGTCCACAGGTCCTGGCGGCGGCCGAACCGGGGAAGGCGCCACTGGCTCTGCCCGGGGAGCGGGGTGCCCGACAGGGACAGCGCGCGCGGCACGTTCACGGCGTCGGTCCAGATGAAGTGCACGTCACCGTCGGCGGCGGGGGCCGCGTCCAGGATGCTGCCCTCCGGGGTGGGCACCGGGGTCAGTTCAGCGCGGTCCAGGTCGGCGGTGAACAGCCGGCTGCGGCCGTGCCGGTCCTGCCGGACCAGGATCCGCGCGCCGCCCGGTCCGGGGTACCAGCGGGCGGTCGTCTCGGTGTCGAACGAGCACCAGGGCAGCAGTTCCAGCCCCCGGTCGGGGGCCCAGGTGCCGAGGTGGTAGCGGCCGGCCCGCTCCCGCAGGACGAGCAGCAGGGGGCTGCCGGGCGTCGGGGCGGGGCCGGGCAAGGGCCCCGAACCGGGTAACGGTGGCGTACCCGGTAACAGTGCCGTGGCCGGCATCAGTGACGTGCCCGGTAACAGTGGCGTACCGGGTAACAGTGCCGTACCGGGTAACGGCGGTGTGCCGGACAGCGGGGCGCGCGCCGGTGCGAAGCCGAGCGCCCAGGTGCGTTCCTCGGCGCCGGAGAGCACCGCGACGGTGGTCCCGTCCGGCGCCAGCAGGGTCACCGCGCGGGTGGAGTGCGCGGGTCCGGAAACCGCCAACAGGGCCCCGTCCGGGGCCAGGTCGCACAGCGTCCCGGGTTCCGTCGTGCGCAGGACCTGTGTCGCGGCGCCGCCGCGCCGCCCCAGGTGGACGCCGAATCCCTCGGGACCCCGGATGCCGACCGCGACCGCGCCCCCGGCGGCCAGCGCCAGCCCGGCGGGCCGCCCGGTGGGGACGCCGTGCAGGGCGGGGCGGTCGGGGCCGCCGTCGAAGTCCTGGGTGCGCCAGCCGCCGCTGCCGTCCCGGTCCTCGTCGAACCACCAGACGGCCTCGTCGTCGTCGATGGCGCACAGCAGGGTGCCGTGCGGACGGTCCGTCAGCTGTCTCGCGGTGCCGACGGAGCGGTCCCACGTGAAGATCTCGCACCGGCCGTCGGCGTCCCCCGTGTACACCATCCGGTCCGGGTTGCGGGGGCTGGTGACCGGCAGCACCGGCCGGTAGACGCCGTACGTTCGCGTGGCCCCCGGCGGGCGGGTCCGGGTCACGGCGCCTCCCGGACGACGAGGCCGGCTCGTGAGGTCGCGTACAGCGCCAGCCCGGCGAACGCGCCCGCGCAGCCCAGGGCGACGGCGCGGCCCCCGTACGCCGCGACCAGGACACCGGCCGCGACCGGGGCGAGCACCGCGACGCTCTGGCCGGCGGTGCCCAGGACCGTGCCCATGCGGGCCAGCAGCCGGTCGGGGGTGACCAGTACCGCCCGGGTCTGGAGCACGACCGCCACGGACGGCACGATCAGCGACACCCCGCCGAGCAGCAGGCCGTAGGCCCAGGTCCGCGAGGCGAAGGCGAGCCCGGCCGCCGTCGGCACCATGGCCCACGACGCGGCCGTCACGATCCGGGCGGCCGGGACCCGTCGGACCAGCCACGGGGCGGCGAGCGCGCCCAGCAGTCCGCCGACGCCGGCCAGGGTGAGGATGAGCCCGATCGAGGCGGGGTCGGCGCCCCGGGCGTGGGAGGCGAACACCGCGTGGAAGTAGAGCGCGCCGAGGAGCGCGTTGATCCCGGCCGTCCACACCACGACGAAGCGCAGGAAGGGTTCGGCGCACACGAAGCGCAGTCCTTCGGCGAGTTCACGGGTGAACGGCGCCGCCGGGCCCTCCCGTTCGGGTGTCAGGTCCGTACGGATCGCCCTGCTCAGCAGCGCGACCAACAGGAACGACACGGCGTCCGCGAGGAGCGGCACCCAGCGCGAGAGTTGGTAGAGCACGCCGCCCAGGGTCGGCCCGACGATCTGCACCGCCTGGTCCCGTGCCTGGAGGTAGCCGATGGCCCGGGTGTACCCCTCGGGCGGCACCAGCCGGCGGATGGTCCCGGAGGCCGCCGCCCCGTAGGCGGCGCTGGCCGCCTGCTCGACGGCGGCGGCGACGAGGACGTGGACCAGGACGACGTGCCCGAGGGCCACGGCCACGAACACCGATCCCATGGCGCCCACCGCGACCAGGGCCGCCGTGTACATCATCGGCTTGCGGGGCCACCGGTCGGCGAACACTCCCGCGACCGGCGAGACCACCAGTCCGCTGACGAGTGCCACCGACGCGACGAGGCCGGCGAGGCCGGCCGAATATCCGGCGCCGAGCAGGATCAGCGGAAGGAAGAGGGAGGAGGCGCAGGTGCCGAGACCGTCGACGGCTCCGGCGATCCAGAAGAACAGGAAATCCCGACTGCGCAACGGGGAGCCGGCCCGGTCATGAACTTCGGGTAATAAAGGGCCGGAGGGTTGTAATTTCTCCTCGGCCTCCCCCATCAGGAATCCCGCCCTGAGGGTATTGCTGACACGAACGAACCCACAATACCCCCCGTTGATATGTGGACGTACGGCCGTTGAGGGTTGCGATCGTATCGAACGCAGACACGCGTCACAACACCCGCGTTCGAATGGAATTCTTGATCAAGGAACCGGGGTTTTCCGGGTTCGAGAGGCGCCCGGTTCGCGCCCCGGGGAAAGGGCGGGCCGCCGCCGGGGCGGGCGGACGCCGGGCGCCGCACGGCCGGTGGTCCTGCGCCCGGGCCGCCCGGGTCGGGTCGTCATTTATGATTCATGGCGGCCGCGGGACGGTGGCTCGTCGATCCGGACGACAGACCCGTGACACCGGTCATGAAGATCTTGGGGAATCGAGTGACCGCCGGCATGCCTCCCGGTGACGTGGTGCGACCGAGCCACCCACCCGCCGGCGAATCGAAGACCCCCGGGAGAAGTGAGGTATGCCAGTGATCTGCGTCGGAGGCATGATCGGCATCGGCAAGACCAGCGTGGCCGAGCTGCTCGCCAAGGAGCTGGGCAGCCGGGTCTTCTACGAGAGCGTGGAGGACAACCCGATCCTCCCGCTCTTCTACACGGCGAGCCCTGAGGAGATCCAGGCCAAGCGCTACCCCTTCCTCCTCCAGCTGCACTTCCTGCGGACCCGGTTCGCCTCGATCAAGGAGGCGTACAAGCAGGGCGACAACGTCCTCGACCGGTCCATCTACGAGGACTGGTACTTCGCCAAGGTCAACCACGACCTGGGCCGCATCAGCTCCCTGGAGATGCGGGTGTACGAGGGGCTGCTCGACGAGATGATGCGCGAGATCGACGGCCTGCCGTACCGCAAGGCACCCGACCTCATGGTCTACCTCAAGGCCGACTTCGAGACGGTCCTGCACCGCATCGGGTTGCGGGGGCGCGACTTCGAGCAGGACGCGGGCCTCGTCGAGTACTACCGGACCCTGTGGTCCGGCTACGACGAATGGGTGCACGGCCACTACTCGGCGAGCGAGGTCCTCGTCGTCGACATGAGCCACACGGACGTGGTGAACGACCCCGAGGACGCGGCCCGCGTGGCCCAGCAGGTCAAGGCCGCCCTGGAGGCGGCCCGACGGGTCGCCTGAGTCCCATCACCCCCCGCCCATCGAACGTGCGTTCCCCTCAAGGGCGGGGGTGGGCCCGAGCCCCCTCCACCGGAGGCCGCGGCAGCACCCCGCACCTATGGTGGGAGGGTGATCGAGTCTGGACGGCCGCGGCCCCGTCGGCGCTACGGCCGGGGGACGCTCGTGCGGTTGTCTCCGATCATGCTGACCATCGTGATCGCGAGCCTGGCCTACGCCACCCCGCCGGAGATGGCCTTCAGCCGCCTCCTGCCGGCGGCGCCGGCCCTCGCGGCCGCGATGTGGCCGGTCCTGCCCACCGTCCTGCTCGGCACGGTGTGCCTGTGCCTGATGATCGGCCTGGGCATGGTCTTCCCCGACCTGGGCACGTGGTGGACGGCCGCCGGCATCGTCGCGGTCACCGTGGCCGCCGCGTACGGAAGCCACCTGCGGCTCCAGCGGGAGCGCACCCTCTTTCAGGTGCGGCTCGTCGCCGAAGCGGCGCAGCAGGTGGTGCTGAGCCCCCTACCGCGCCGGTTCCGCAACATCGAGATCGAGTCCCTGTACCTCGCGGCCGCCGCGGAGGCCCGGATCGGCGGGGACTTCTACGAGGTCGTCGACACGCCGTACGGGGTCCGGCTGCTCATCGGTGACGTGCGGGGCAAGGGGCTGCCGGCGGTGGGGGCGGCCGCGGCGATCGTCAACGCCTTCCGGGAGGCCGCCTACGGCGAGGCCGACATGGTCGACGTCGCACGCAGGATGGACGCCAGCAGCACCCGCTACAACTCCGCCTTCCCCCCGGAAGGCCCGATGGAGCGCTTCGCCACCGCCCTCCTCGTCGAGATCCCGCACGAGGGCGGGCGCATCGGCATCCTCAACTGCGGACACCCCCCGCCACTGCTCCTGCACAGCAGCCGGCTCCGCGTCCTGGAGTCGGCCGTTCCCTCGCCCCTGCTCAGCCTCGCGGAACTGATCGGCGATCACTACAACGTGGACACGTTCGACTTCGCGCCCGGTGACCTGCTGCTCCTGTACACCGACGGGATCGCCGAGGCCCGCGCCCGCGACGGCGAGTTCTTCCCGCTGGCGGCCTGGATGCGCGGGCAACCCCCGGCGGCGCCCCGCGAGCTGCTCACGGCCCTGCACCGCGACCTCCTCCGCTACAGCCGAGGACGCCTCGACGACGACGTCGCCGCCCTCGCCGTACGGTTGCGGCTGCCCTGAGCCGGCCCGCCGCGGAGCGCTACCAGGCTTCCAGCCGGTCCCCCGCGACGAGCTGCGAGGTGAACCCGTCCGGGCCGGTGGCGGGCTCCCCGAGGACGGTCACCCGGTGCATGACGCGGTCGACGTCGAGGTGGCCGAAGTCGGTGGGGGCGAAGTGGCAGGTGCTCCGGTTGTCCCAGAAGGCGATGCTGCCCGGCTCCCAGCGGAAGCGCACCGTGTACTCGGTGCTGGTCATGTGCTGGAACAGCAGGTCAAGCAGGTGGCGGCTCTCGATCTCGCTGAACCCGACGATCCGGGTGGTGGACCCGGGGCTGACGAACAGCGCCCGCTCCCCCGTCTCGGGGTGCACGCGGACCACGGGGTGGACGGCGGCCTGCGGGTCCTGGCAGTAGATGTCGAGGATCTCCCGGTCACGGGCGTCGGAGTGGCGCAGGTGGACGCCGGTGAAGAAGGCGTGCTCGGCCCTGAGGGTGTCCACGAGGTCGCGCAGCTGCGGCGAGAGGGCCTCGTAGGCGGCGACGGTGTTGGTCCACTGGGTGTCGCCGCCGAACGGCGGGGTGGTCTCGGCGCGCAGGATGGACAGGTCGGGCGGGTTGACCGCCTGGGTGAGGTCGCTGTGCCAGCCGGCGATGGGCGAGACCCACTTGCGCCGGTAGTGCTCCTCGAAGTTCTTCCCGTACCGCTCGACGTCCGCCTTGGCGTCCACCGTGAGGATCTCGGGGAAACCGTCGGGCGAGACGCCGTGCTTCTTGCCGGGGCGGCGGGTTAGGGCGCCGAAGCGGCGGCCGAAGGCGACGTGGCGGGCGTGGTCGAGGTGCTGGCCGCGGAAGAAGACGACGCGGTGCGTCAGCACGGCCCGGCGGATCTCGGCGACGGTGGCGTCGTCGAGATCCTCCCGCAGGTCCACGCCGGAGATCTCGGCGCCTATGTGTCCGGCTGTCTGCCGGACGGTGATCCGGCTGGTCCGTACTGTCTGGGTCACGGTCGGGCCCACCTTTCGGATGGTGGTGAAGGTGAAGGGGAAGGTGAAGGGGAAGGGACCGCGCGGGCGGGGAGGACGCGTCGGGACGGGACCGGCCGCCGCGGCCTCAGCCGAAGTGGACGGTCCACTGCACCCACAGGGGCAGCACGAGCAGCGACGCGAGGGAGCTCTTGACGACGAGTTCCGCCGACAGGGCCACGTCGACGTCGTAGCGCTGCGCGAAGATGAAGAGGTTCTGCGGGGCCGGCATCGCGGCGATCAGCACCAGGTAGGCGAGCCAGTCCCCCTCGACGCCGAAGACGTAGCGGCACACCGCCCACGCCATGAGGGGGAAGACCAGGCACTTGAAGGCGACGAGCCACATTTCTTCCGGCGTGGTCCCGCGCAGCCTGAGGCCGGCGCCGCCCAGGTGCAGGCCGAGCGCGAACAGGGCCACCGGGGAGGCGCTGTCGCCGACGAACGCGAAGCCGTCCAGGACCGCCCGCGGCAGGTGCACCGAGAGCAGGTTCAGCAGGATGCCCGCGTTGCAGGCGAGGACGACGGGCGTCACCAGCGAGGCGCCGACGGCCCGGGCCAGGCGCGCGCCGGGCCCGCCGGTGCGCTCCGGCCGGCCCAGCTCCATGATCGAGATGACGACGAGCGAGAGCACGCAGACCTGGAACAGCAGCACCGGAAAGATCGGCGCCGCGTTGCCGAAGAGCATGATGAAGACCGGTACGGCGAAGTACGCGGTGTTCACCTGGACGCCCGCCATGATGCGCAGGGCGACGCCCCGGGGGTCCAGGACGCCGAACAACCGGGCCGCGGTGCCCACGACGACCACCGCGCAGGCGGCGGTGGCCGCGTAGCCGCCGATGGCCCGCCAGTCGAAGAGGGCGGCCAGGTCGCTCGCGTAGATGTTCCCGAACAGGTAGCAGGGCACCGCGAAGAGGAAGGCGTAGTCGGCGAAGACCTTGGAGCTTTCGGCCGGTACGACCTTGCGTCGTGCGAGGAGGACGCCGCAGCCGAAGGCCAGGACCACCGGCAGCAGCTTCTCCAGGGCGGTTACCGCCCCCATGCGTTCGGCACCTTCACCTGGCTCCGGCCTGCGATCAGGTCGTGGTAGCCGGTGATGAGCCGTCCGATCACGTCGTTTCCGCTCAGGTCGTAGTGGTGGTCGTCGATGCGGGCGACGGGAAGGATCTCGCAGGCCGTGCCGCAGATGAAGGCGCCGTCGGCCTCGGCCGGGAAGCCCGCGTCCAGGTCGCCGATCTCGTACGGGATGCCCTCGTGGTCGGCGATCGCCAGGACGCACGCCCGGGTGATGCCGTCGATGGTGCACCGCGTGGTCGGGGTGAGGAGGACGCCGCCCCGGGTGAAGAAGACGTGGGCGCCGGTGGCCTCGACGATGTGGTCCTCGTCGTCGAGGAGCAGGGCGTCGTCGAAGCCGGCCCGCAGGGCGTGGTTCTTGCTGATCGTGCCGATCATGTAGTTGCCGGCGGCCTTGCTCTTTACCGGGGCGTGGCGCGGGGAGGGCCTGCGGTACTCGGCGGTGACGAGGGAGATGCCCGTACGGAGGGCGTCGGCCGCCGCGTAGTAGCCCGCCGGGATCTCCCACGCGGCCACGGAGGTGTGGACCGAGGTCCGCAGCGCGGCCGTCTGGATGACCTCGGAGCCGCGCCAGGCGTTGACACGGACGTAGCCCTCGGTGATGCCGGCCTTGGCGATGACGTCGAGGGTGGCCCGGTGGAGGGTCTCCTCGTCGTGTTCGAGGTCGAAGTCGAGGATCCGCGCCGAGGTCCGCAGCCGCGCGAGGTGTTCGCGGAGCATGAAGGGGGCGCCGCCGTAGACGCGGACGCCTTCGAAGACGCTGCTGGCGTAGTGCAGGCCGTGGGTGAGGACGTGGAGCGTGGCGTCGGCCCAGTCCACGAGGCGGCCGTCGAGCCAGATGTGGCCGGTTCGCTGGTCGAAGGGAATCAAGGGGGGCACCTCAGAGCGCAAGGTCGAAGAGCGGGTTCTGGAGATCACCGACGAGGGCGACGAAGCGCCGCTGGTGCGGGGTGAGGCTGCGCACCGACACACCGTGCAGGGCCAGCGGGTTGATGGGGTACATCACGAGCGTGTTGCTCCGGTACGGGACGGTGGCGACCTCCTCGACGTAGCGCGGATCGATGTCGAACCGGTTGTCGCCGTACTCGGAGGCGCTGGTGGTGAACTTGTGGGCGCCCTCACGGTACTTGTAGAGGACGAGGTCGCCGCCGATGGCGTCGTCCTCGGCGAGGCGCATGTAGAAGAGTCCGCCGAACAGCTTGTACGGCTTGTCGACGTGGGGGCCGCGGTAGGCGGAGGGCCGGCCGGTGACGGCCGAGTTGATGACGGCGGTGCAGTCCATGAGGATGTCGTGGGTGTCGAAGCCGTCCCGGTTGCGGCGGCCGACGCGCAGGTCGCGCAGGGGGCCGCACTGCTTCTCGGCGTCGGGCAGGTTGGCGAGCAGGTCGTCCTGGAACAGGTCGAGGAACTGGGCGTAGAACTCGGGCGACGCGTGGTAGGTGACGAAGTCCTTCCACACCTGGGCCATCGCCTCGTCCCGGAGGATGGGTTCGGACATGTAGTTGTAGCGTTCGTTGGACGTGATCTCCTTGCCGATCCGCGTGCCGATGTACTCGACGTCGGGCATCGAGGCGGCCAGCGCGTCGTACAGGGGCTGGGGCAGCGCGTCGCTGATCACGATGTGCGGGAACGGGTCGCGGCGGATGTCGTCCTTGGTGACGCCGGCCAGCAGCGAGCGGATGGGCGGGGTGGACTGGGACATGTCTGTCTCCTACGGGGTGAGGTTCCTGGCGGAGAGCCAGGTTTCGAGCATGAGCAGGGACCAGAGGACTTCCGCGGTGTGCGCGCCCGGGTTCTCGGACTGCATGCGGAACAGGTCCCGGACGACGTCCTGACGGACGTGGTCGCGGTAGCGGGCGCCGGGGGCGAGGAGGGTGTCGCCGATCAGCTCGTGCAGCGCCTCGCCGGGCTTGATCATCGCCGCGATGGGGAGGGTGAAGGGCTGCTTGGGCCGGTCGATGACGCTCCGCGGCACCCAGCGGCGGGCGGCTTCGGAGACCGGCGCCTTGACGGTGTCGCCGACGACCTTGAGCGCGGTGGGCAGGGCGTGGGCGAGGCGCATCACGGACGGCTGCAGGAAGGGGATCCTGGCCTCCACGGAGTGGGCCATGCTCAGGTGGTCGACGCGGCGCAGGATGTAGTACGGGAACCGTTCGAACTGGTCGTAGCGCAGCAGCGTTTCCAGCTTGTCGAGTTTCCCGGTGCGCGCCCGGCGGTCGAGTTCGTCGCCGACGCGGTCGCCGAAGAGGCCGCCGTTCGCGGCGAGGTGGGCCCGGTGGGCGGGGGTGTAGAGGCGCTCCAGGGTGCTGGTGCCGATGGCGGCCATGGTGTCCTGGTAGCCGCGGTGCCAGGTCGCGGAGTCGTCGCGGGCGGCCTTGACGAAGCGGGTGTACCCGCCGAAGAGTTCGTCGGCCCCGTCACCGGTGAGGGCGACCTTGAACCCGGCCTCGTGGATGGCTTCGAACAGGGCGAAGGTGCTGAGGCTGTGCGGGGCGTTGTTCGGTTGGTCCAGGTGACGGACGAAGCGGTCGACGAGCGAGGGGAAGTCCGCGGGGTCGAGCAGGACCTGGTGGTGGCGGGTGCCGCTGTGCCTGGCGGCCTCGGCGGCGAAGTGGCGTTCGTCGGCCGGCCAGTCGCCGCGGTAGGCGACGTTGAAGGAGGCCAGGTCGGGTACGAGGGAGGCGGCGATCGCCGAGGTGTAGCTGGAGTCGAGTCCGCCGCTGGTGATGACGCAGACGGGGACGTCGGCGTCGAGCATCCGGGTGAGTTCGTGGCACAGCGTCGCGTCGAGGATCTCGGCGGCCGCGCCGAGGTCGGGACCCGTGGTCGGCCAATCGGGTTCGGCGGGTGACAGCGGGGCCCGGGTGAGGGTGAGCCGTCCGTCGGCGAAGCGCAGGGTCGTGCCGGGGACCATGGTGTGGACCTTGGCGTAGGCGGTGTCGGGGCCCCAGAGGGCCCGGCCGCCGAGGTAGCGGTCGATCGCGAGGGGGTGGAGGGCGTCGGGGAAGTCGGGGAAGCGGGACAGGGCTTGGAGTTCGGAGGCGAAGCAGAGCCGGCGGCCGTCGGCGGACAGGTAGTAGTACAGGGATTTCATGCCGGCGTGGTCGTTGAAGAGCTTCAGGCAGGGCTCGGCGCGGCGGTCGACGACGGCGATCGCGAACATGCCCTCCAGCCGGGCGACGAAGGCGTCCCCGTGGCGTTCGTACAGGGGCAGCAGGACGTCACCGTCGCAGTCGCCCTCGAAGGTGTGGCCGGCCGCGACGAGTTCGGCGCGCAGTTCGCGGTGGTTGTAGATCTCTCCGTTGAACACGCACGTCATGTCGCCGAGGACGAAGGGTTGCCGTCCGTGGTCGATGCCCTGGACGGCGAGCCGGTTGTTGCCGAGCGCCCAGGTGGCGGCGGTGTGGACGGTCCGGTCGTCGGGACCGCCGTGGTGCATCGCCCGTGCGACGGCGTGCAGGACGTCGCGTTCGACGGGCTCCCCGCCGAAGTGGCCGTAGATGCGGCACATGCTGGTGACCTCTGTCTGTGTGCTGTGGGGAGCCGGGCTCAGGGGCCGACGGGCGTCAGGTGGAGGCCGGAGGGGCTCTGGCGGGCCTCGGGGTGGTGCCGGTCGAGGAACTCGGTGACGATCTCGACCTGACGCAGGATGTCGTCGAGCTGGTTGAGAGTGGGGCTGACGCCGTGCCCCTCCAGGGCGCTGTTGCCGGTCTTGAGGTAGATCGGGGCGGCCACCCGGACGAACTCGGGTGCCTCGTAGGTACGGACGAAGCCGCCGGACATCCGGGGGTTGTCGACGTGGCAGTCGAGCGGGATGGACACCGCCTGGCGCAGCGCCGCGATCATGGGCAGGGTCAGGTCGCGGACCGGGTTGAAGCTGTCGGCCCCGAGCATCTCCAGCATCTGGGCGGAGGCGGCATTGCCGTGGCCGCAGTGGGCGGAGACCTTGAGGTGGATGTCCGGGGGGAGTTCACCGGCTGCGCGCAGCCGGTTCAGCACCCACAGCAGGCCCTCGTCGTAGATCACGAAGCCGCGTACGCCGAGTTCGAGACCGCGTTTGACGTCCTCGACGGCCCGCACCATCTGTTCCTGGCCGCGCAGCCGGTAGCCGATCCGGACGCCCTCGGGGGTCTGGACGCTGCCACCGGTGTCGTAGCTGGCGCGGGGGCCGACCGACATCAGGATCTCGGCCCCGTACTCCCGGCCGAGGGCGACGTACTCGCCGATCTCCCGGGCGGTGTGCCGGTACATGCCGCGGGTCTCGGTGATCCGGTTGATGGTGAAGCCCCGGCGGCGGCTTTGCGACAGGAGGGTCTCGGCGGCCTGTACGGAGTTGACGGTGGGCACCTCGACGCGGAAGTGGCAGCCGTCTTCGAAGGTCTTGCCCGAGCTTTCCGTGGCGGCGGGGTCGGCGTCCGGGAGTCCGAGGCCGGCGAGCTGCGCCCGGGTCTCGGCGAAGAAGGGCCGGCTGGGCGCGGCCTGTGCGGGGGCCGCCGCGGGGGCCGTGGTGGGTGTGGTCATGGTCATCCCGTCACCTCGATGCCGAGCAGGTCCGCCGTCCGTTCGACGATCTGCTCCGCGATCCCGATCGATGTCGCGTGGTCGGCGTGTACGACCTGTACCTCGCCGAAGTTGCCGAGGTTGCCCCGGCAGGCGGGCAGCACGTCGCCGTCCGGGAAGCGGACCGTCAGCGCGTGCAGGGAGTCCCCGTAGTCGGTGGCGGCCCAGTCCAGGGCGGGCACGCGGTCGGGGCGGGGGGCCGGGTCCGCGGCGCCGAACCAGCGGACGGTCGCGTACCGGTCGAAGGTGGGGGTGCGGGGTTCGATCTCCTCGTCGAGGTGGACGCGGACCAGCAGGTCGAAGATGTCGCCGCCGCCGGCGAGCCGGTAGAGGTTCGGCAGGCAGGACCCCATGATGCGCGGGTTGAGTTCGATGAGCCGGGGGCGACCGTCGGCGCCGAGCATGATCTCCACGTGGAAGATGCCGAGGCGCAGGTCGAGGGCGCCGACGACGGCCTCGGCGAAGGCCATGACGGCCGCGTGGTCCGCGGCGCCGATGGCGGCGGGGATGGTGGTGCCGGTCTCCAGGGCCTCGTGGCGGTCCCAGGTCGAGCGTTCGCTGACGGCCAGCGGGAGGAAGCGGCCGCGGGAGAGTCCGATCTCGGCGGAGACGAAACGGCCGGTGAGGTACTCCTCGACGAGGATGCCCGCCTCGTACGTGACCTCGTCGCCGACGGCGCGGGCCACGGTCTCGCGCAGCGCGGCCTCGTCGGGGACGACGTGGGCGCCCTCGCTGGCGGAGCCGCGGGCGGGTTTGACGACGACGGGGTAGCCGGTGGTCGCGGCGAAGGCGGCGGCCTCGTCGAAGCCGGTGACGACGGTGTGCCGGGTGCTGTCGACGCCCGCGGCGGCGAGGACCTCCCGGCAGCGGTGCTTCAGTTTGGCCGCGCGGGCGCCGCGGGCCGCGGTGAAGGGGACGCCGATCTCCTCGGCGATCTCGGCGACCGGTACGACGAGCGCGTCGACGGTGGCGACGAACCCGTCGACGGGCCGGCGGCGGTGGACGTCGAGGACGCAGGCGCGCAGGGCCTCGTAGTCGGTGGCGTCGTCGAGGACGTGCACGGAGTCGACGAACGCGCCGTAGGGCGAGGCGTCGAAGTCGATGTTCTGGGACTTCTCCATGCGCAGCGAGCGGATGAGGGTGACCTGGTGGCCGAGGCGTTTGGCCGCTTCGAACGCGGGTGCGTTGCCGGTCTTCCAGGTGACGAACAGGACGTGTTTGGCGGTGACTTGTACGGGAGCGACTTGTGCGGGAGCGACTTGTACGGGGGTGACTTCTTCGGGAGTGACGGCTGTGGCCGTCGCGTGTTCGCGGGTTGCGCGGGGCGTTGTCATCGGACCTTCCTGGCGAACCTCTGGCCGATCCGCACGAAGGCCGGGAGGCGGGTTCCGGGGGCGGGGATGAAGGAGATGGAGCCGGCGAGGACGTTCTTCTTCGACATGGAGCTGAAGCCGCCGGCGCCGGAGAGGACGAGGTCGCCCTCGTCGAGGCGTTGCCACCGGCCGTCCCGGCCGCGCTCGGAGTACTCGTACCCGAGGTGTTCGCGGCCGTGCAGGACCGTGAGCCGGTAGCCGTCGGAGTCGTACTGGCCGGCGCACGCGTCGAGGTCCAGTTCGAAGGGGCGGCCGGTGCGGATGAGGCCCTCGCCGGTGAGGGCGCGCAGCAGGTCCTCGTAGAGGCCGAAGGCGGGGTAGGCGTTGGCCAGCAGGATCAGGAAGGTGCGCTGCTCGGGGAAGATCTGGACGAAGTTGTGGTGGCCGCTGCCGTTGGAGTTGAAGCCGAAGGCGGTCGGTCCGAACATCAACCAGCCCAGGCCCCAGGCGTGCATGAAGTGGTGTCCGGGGACATCGATCTGCGGGGTGCGCATCTGCGCGGCGAGCTCGGCGGACAGCAACCGCTCCCCGCTCGGGGCGACGCCGTCGTGGAGGGCGAGGATCGCGATCCTGGCGAGTTCGTCGAGGGTGAGGCAGACGGAGAAGGAGCCGGCCGCGTCGTCGGCGATGGTCTGGGGCGGCGGGTCGTGGCGGACGTAGCGCTGTCCCGCCTCGCTCCACAGGTAGCCGGCGGAAACGGTGTCCCCGTAGTGGCCGCCCTCGGTGAAGGTCTCGGGGATCTCCTTGATGCCGAGGGGGGTCAGCATCAGCTCGTTGACGGCGCGGCGCCAGGGGACGCCGAGGAGCTTCTCGATGAGCGCGGCGACGATGGAGGTGCCGCAGGCCGAGTACGCGAACACCTCGCCCGGTTCGAAGAGTTGACCGTACCCGGAGAAGGTGTCGAGGTAGCGGTCGAGGTCGGGGAGGTCGGTGTCGTGCCAGACCTCGTAGGAGTCGTCGATCCCACTGGTGTGAGACAGGAGTTGACGCAGCGTCACGTCGACGGTGCGGCCGTCGCTCCGGCGGAAGGCCCGCGGCAGCACCGTGGCGAGGGACTCGTCCAGGCCGACCAGACCGCGGTCGACCAGACGCAGGGCGGTGAAGGCCAGCATCGGCTTGGTGATGCAGGTGACCCGCTGGCGGGAGGCCTCGCCGCGGGGGGCGCCGGTCTCGACGTCGTCGACGCCGTGGTGGACGAACCGTAGGGTGCCGTCGACGTACACGGCGGCGGCGGCACCGGGGACGCCGTGGCCGAGGCCGGAGGCGTGGAGGGTCTCGGCGACGGCGGTGAGCCGGGCTTCGGCCCCCTGCTCGGCGGTGGCGACGGGGGCCTGTTCGCGCTTGTGGCGCAGCAGCCGGGCCTGGGCCGTCAGGGTGCGGTGCTCGTAGATCTCGGCGACGCGCACGGTGCGGCCGGCGGCGTCGCCGAGTCGGGCGGCGAGCAGGTTGGCCAGCAGCGAGTGGCCGCCGACGGAGAAGAAGTCGCGGTCGGCGCCGAGTTGGGCGACGCCGAGCAGGTCGGTCCAGACGGCGGCGACGGCGGCCTCGTCGGGGTCGTCGGTGGTGAAGGCGCGGTCGGCGCCCTCGTGGGCGCTCCAGTCGACGGCGCGGGCGGCGAGGGCCTTGCGGTCGACCTTGCCGTTGGGCAGTTGCGGGAGCCGTTCCTCGACCAGGATCCTGGCGGGCTGCATGTAGTGCGGGAGCTTGCGGCGCAGGTGGTCGGCCATCGCCTCGACGGGGACGTGGGCGCCTTCGAGACCGACCCAGCAGACCAGCCGGGTGTCGTCGTCGGTGCGGACGGCGAGGGCCGCGACGTCCCGCAGGCCCACGACCTCGCGGAGCACGGACTCGATCTCGCCGAGTTCGACGCGGAAGCCGCGGACCTTGACCTGGTTGTCCTTGCGGCCCATGAACCGCAGTTCGCCGTCCTCCGTCCAGCAGGCCAGGTCGCCGGTGCGGTAGAGGGTACCCGCTGGTAGGTGCGGCGGGGCGGGGACGAACACGGCGGCGGTGCGCCCGGGGTCGTTGATGTACCCGTCGGCGAGGCCGGCCCCGCCGAGGTGGAGCTCACCGACCACGCCACGGGGCACCAACTGCCCGCGGGCGTCCAGGAGGTGGGCCACCGTGTTGTGGACGGGAACGCCGATGGTCGGGCTGCCGGTGACCGGGCCGGTGAAGCACTTCCAGGTCGAGTACGTGGTGTCCTCGGACGGTCCGTAGAGGTTGTGGAGCCGTTCGACGCCGGTGGTCGCGAAGGCGGCGTTGACGAGTTCCTTCGCCAGGGGTTCACCGGCCACGTTGAGGACCGTCGTGCAGGCGGGCACGGCCGACCGCTGGAGCAGTACGTTCAGGGCGCTGGGGACGGTGTTGACCAGGCTCGGGCGCAGGGTGTCGTCCTCGGTGAGGGCGAGGACGTTGTCGACGACGACGACCCGACCGCCGGTGGTGAGCGGGGCCCAGAGCTCGAACACCGAGAGGTCGAAGTTGAGGGAGGTGGCGAACAGGACCCGGGCCAGGTCCGCCGGTCGGTAGGTGTCGTGGGCCCAGGCGAGCAACGCGGCCACGTTGCGGTGGCTGATGACGACGCCCTTGGGCAGGCCGGTCGAGCCGGAGGTGTAGATCAGGTGGGTGGTGGCGGCCGGGTCGACGTCGACCTCCGGCGGGTCGGGGCGTTCGGCGCCCGCCTTCTCCCACAGTTCGCCCCAGGGCAGGGCGGCCGCGGGCACGGCGTCGAGCCAGGGCGCGGGTCCGGAGGCGGCCGGGGTCGCCGCCTGGGTGCCGGGCGCGTCCTCGTACACCACGGCGGCCATGTCGGCGGTCGCGGCGATGTCGCGGAGCCGGTCGGCGGGGTAGGCCGGGTCCAGGGGGACGTAGGCGCAGCCCGCCTTGTGGACGGCGAGGAGGAGGCAGACGGTGCGGTGGGTGCGGGCGACGGAGACGCCGACGCGCGAGCCGGGCGCGACACCGTGGGCCAGCAGGGCGCGGGCGATCCGGTTGGCCTGCTCGTCGAGCTCGCGGTAGGTCAAGGTGGTGTCCCGCCACTCCACGGCCGGGGCCTCGGGGGTGCGGGCGGCCTGGGCCTCGACGTGCGCGTGGAGCGTCGTGTCGTGGGGGTAGGGGCGGGCGGTGGCGTTGAGTTCCGTGAGCAGGTGGCGCGTCTCCGCCGGCGAGATCACGGCCAGCTCGCCCACCGGGGCCGTGGGACGGCGGCACGCGTCGAGGAGGAGCGTGCGGTAGTTGGCGGCCATGCGGGAGACGAACGCCTCCGTGAACAGGGCGGCGTCGTACGTCAGGGCGAAGCGGACGGTGTCGGGGGTCTGCTCGACCTCCAGGAGGAGGTCGAGGCCGTCGGGCCGCGGGGCCGCCGCCCCGGCCCGGTCCGGGGTGTCGCGGCTGAGGAAGCCGACGCGCAGTCCGGTGCCGAGGTCGGCGGGGACGTCGGCGCGTTCGGCGTCGCGCGTCGCGGCGCGGTGGCGGGCGGAGAGCGCGGCGGTGAGGGTCACGAAGGTGACGTCGTCCCCGATGCGGGAGCGGACGGCGACGGGATGGACCCGGTCGGGGTCCCTCGGGCCGCCGGCGCGGGCCAGGACGAGGTCGTCCTGGCCGCTGTAGCGGTGCAGCAGCACGGTGAACGCCGCGTTGAACAGGTCGGCCGCGTCGAGCCCCCGGGCCTCGACGAACTCGCTCAGCGGCTGGAAGGCGTGGTCGGTCCAGGAGTGCGTGAGCTGTGATGTCGACGGCGACGCGCCGCCCGCGTCGTCCCGGACGGGGAGCTGGAGGGCCGGAGCCGCGTGCGGCGTCTCTTCGGGCGCGGCGGATGTGGCGGCAGGCATTTCGCCCACGGACGTGATTCCCCTCGTTCGATGGCGCTTTTCAGGACTGCGGGCAATGAGGAGCGGTATTCCCGCGCGGTGCGGTGCACGGAAAAGCCGTCCGGATCGGTGCGCAGACCTTCCGGAATGCGCGCACGCCGACGGAACCCGGGAACCGGGCGGGCGTGCACGGCGTGGAATGTCGGATGGACCGGATGGTGGAATGGCGGAGCAATGTCCGAAAGGGTGGGAAGAGCAGCCGGGATTTACGAGGCGGCGGGCTCGCGGGTGCGCGCGGATCGTCCGACGCGGTCGGCCCAGCGCGCGACGGGCGGCATCAGGGCTCCGACCGCGGCGAATCCGACGGCCATGATCAGCCACCCGACGGCGCCGTGCTCGATGGCCAGCCAGGTGAGCAGGGCGGGCGCGATCATCTTGCCGAGGTCGGCGCCCATCGCGGCCGTGCCCTGGTACTGGCCCTGGGCGTGCTCCGGGGCGAGGCCGAAGGACATGCCCCAACTGCCGGCCGACTGCCGGATCTCGCCGAGGACGTGCGCCAGCGCGCCGGCGACGAGCAGGGCGCAGGCGACGGCCGCGGAGGCGCCCTCGGTGAGGGCGAAGATCACGCAGGCGACGCCGAGGCACAGTGACCCGGCCCGGGACGCCCGCGCCGCGGCGCCCGGTTCGTCGGTTCCGCGCGCGGCTCTGACCTGGAGCAGGACGACCGCGACGGTGTTGGTGATGAGGATGACGGCGATCATCCAGCGGGGCGCGCCGGTGTGGTGGAGCACCCAGAGCGGCAGGACCACGTCCAGCAGCAGGTTGTGCATGGAGAGCAGGCCGTCCAGCACGACGAACGTGAGGAAGGGCCGGTCGCGCAGGACGACCAGGGCGGGCCCGGGTCGGGCCGGTTGTGGCGGCACGGCCGGGAGAAGCAGCGTGAGCAGGCCGGTGGCCAGGTACGTGGCGGCGTTGAGCACGACGGCGGCCCGGTAGCCGGCGGGCGTGTCGACCACGAGCGCCAGGCCGGCGAGGGCGGCCCCGACGGAGACGCTGACGTTGCTGGTGGCCCGTAGGTAGGCGCGGACGGAGACCCGGTCCTCGGGTGGGATCAGTCCGGCGACCATGGCCATCCGGGCGCTGCGACTGGCGCTGTACGCGACGGCCTGTAGGGACAGCACCAGCAGGTACTGGCGGAACCCGTCGACGAACAGCAGGGCGGCGGTGAGTGGTCCGAGGGCGAGGAAGGACCAGATCTGCACGGCCCGCGGGCCGATCCGGTCGGCCAGGTGGCCGCTGGGAGTGCTCAAGGCGAGCGCGACGCCCGCGGCGACACCGACTCCGATGCCGAACTCGCCGGGTGAGAGCTTCAGGACGGACGTGGCGTAGATGGCGTTCAGCGCCATCCACATGCCTTGTCCGAGGGTGTGCACCAGCGTGATGCCGGTGAGGGTGCGGGCAGGGCCGCGCTTCGGGAGCAACCGGGTCAGCATTGCCGTACCACGTCACTCGAATTGAATTGTCCGGACCATTTCTCGCCCGCCAGGATCACTGACACCGCTCCGACCTCTCGTTCAGCACCATTGCCAACGACAAGATTCGGGAATTTCCCCCGTAGATACCCGGCCAAGATCGTCGGCCGGACACGAAGACCCATTAGAGACAGTGCCGACGTGGTGCGTCCAGAGAATTACTTGTGGCGCTCGTCACACAGGAATAGCGCCCCGAGGGGGCGGTAAATTCTTGGTGAAATCATCCGGAGCAATGTCGCGAACGTCCGCACTACTCGCCGGTAGTGGCGCGAGCGCCACGCCACGAGTGCGCCGGCTCGGGTCGAGGGCGCGTCGGCCACGGGCCGACCGAGGGGTCCACCGCACGTCCACCACGGATCGACCGCGGGTCGACGGCGAGAACCGGCCGACAAACGGAACGCTGTCTCTCGGGTATACCGGGCCGCGAGCGGGGCAGGCGGAGATCGGTTCGATCCATGACGAGACAGGCGGTCGTATGCGCAGCGTAGGTGTCGAAGAGGAACTGCTGTTGGTGGACGCCGACAGCGGCGAGGCCCGGGCCCTGTCGGGGGCGGTGCTCGCCGCCGCCGACCGTGCCTGCGCGCCCGCCGACGGGGAGGGCCGCACGGGCGGGGACGCGGCCGAGGGCCACACCTTCGAGGCGGAGCTCCAGAAGGAGCAGGTCGAGTTCGCGACCAAGCCGGTGACGGAGATGGGCGAGCTCCACGAGGAGATCGTCCGCTGGCGCGGCGAAGCCGCCCGGCACGCCGCCACCGCCGGCGGGCTCGTCGTGGCGGTCGGCACCTCGCCGTTGGCGGTACGGCCGTCCCTCAGTACCGGACCGCGCTACGAATGGGTGGCGCGGCAGTTCGGCATGACCGCGCAGGAGCAACTGACCTGCGGCTGCCACGTGCACGTGTCGGTCGAGTCGGACGAGGAGGGGGTGGCCGTCCTCGACCGGATCCGGCCGTGGCTGCCCGTCCTCACCGCGATGAGCGCGAACTCGCCGTTCTGGCAGGGCGAGGACAGCCTGTACGCGAGCTACCGCAGCCGGGTCTGGAACCGGCTGCCCTCCGCGGGCCCGGTGGACGTGTTCGGTTCCGCGGACCGCTATCACGAAGAAGTGGCTGCCATGGTGGGCACGGGTGTCCTCCACGACACCGGGATGATCTACTTCGACGCCCGACTGTCGGCCTCGTACCCGACCGTGGAGATCAGGGTCGCGGACGTCGCCCTGCACGCCTCCACCCCGGTCCTCCTGGCGGCGCTGGCACGGGGACTGGTGGAGACCGCCGCCCGCGCCTGGCGGGCCGGGGACCCTCCCGCGAGGATCAGCACCAGCCTGCTGCGGCTGGCCTCCTGGCAGGCCGGCCGCTCCGGACTCGACGGGCCCCTCCTCCACCCGGAGACCATGCGGGAGGCCGCCGCGGAGGCCGCCGTCGAGGCGCTCTACCAGCACGTCCGCGAAGCACTCGTCGACCTCGGCGACGACGACCTCGTCCGGGCGGGCATCGCCGAGCTCCTGGAACGCGGCAACGGGGCCCGCGTCCAACGCTCCTTGCTGCGCGCGGAGGGCAGCCTGGCAGCGGTGGTACGACAGTGCGCGCGCATCACGACCGGGGACGGCGGCTGACGCGGTGCGCCGCCCCGGGCGCGGGCGCGTCGCCGTCGGCGGCGCGCCGGGCCGGCCGCCGCCCGGTGATCGCGGGCCGCGGTGGCCGTCCACCGCGGCCCCGTAGGGTTTGTGCGACGGGCCCCGGCTCGCGCCGTCGGGCGCGGTGCTCGCGCCGGCCGGGCGCGGTGGAGGAGGCCGACCGATCGAAGGAGGCCGTGTGCCCACCGCGCGGGACTGGATCAACACCCTCGGCCTGGAACCGCACGTGGAGGGCGGGTACTTCCGACGCACCTTCCAGGCCGACCACCGCCCGCGCACCAGGACGCCCCGCGGTGAGCGCTACACCCTGACCTCGATCCACTACCTGCTGACCAGTTGGTCACCCGTCGGGCACTGGCACCTCAACGAGTCCGACATCCTGCACTTCCACCACCACGGCGAACCGATCACCTACCACCTGATCCACCCGGACGGCCGGCACACCACCGAGGTCCTCGGCCAGGACCCCGGCCGGGGGCAGTCCCTCACCCTCGCGGTGCCCGGCGGCGTGTGGAAGGCGTCGCACCTCACCGCCGGGGACCACGCACTGATCAGCGAGGCCGTCGCCCCCGGGTTCGACTACGCCGACATGACCCTCGGCCGGACCGCCGACCTGCTGCGCCGCTTCCCCCAGCACGCCGCACTCGTACGCCGTTACTGCCGCCCGTCTTCGGAGCGGTGACGGCAGCCGGCGGGGCGCGGACGCCCTACGCGTTCGGGTCGAAGGGGATGCCGGCCGGTTTGGCCTTGGCCAGGTGCGAGGAGAACGAGCCGTCCTTGAGGCCGAAGTGGGCGCTGCCGAAGTCGGCCCGGGTCAACGTGTCCCGTAGGCCGGGCGGATAGCCGTTCCATCCGACGAGCGCCGGGAACTGCCAGGTGCGCTCGTGGTTCTCGGCCGGTTCGTCGTTGGTGTTCGCCGCGCGGAAGCAGTGGGTGCCGATGCCGTCCTTGTGGTAGACGACCTTGGCGTGGTTGCCGTCCCAGCGGATCCGGTCTCGCGCGTGGACGACGAAGTCCCCGTGGGCCGACGTCGCCACGTACTTCGCCTCGTTGCCCTGGATCCACACCACGACGTGTTCCCAGTCGTGGCGGTGCCCGCCGAGGCTGATGCCGGGGATCGCCTGGTCCTTCTCGAAGTACAGCGCGTACACGACGGCGCACCAACCGTTGTTGCAGGTCGATCGCGAGTAGCTGTTGGTGTTGTCGAGGTCCGAGGCGTCCCGGCAGTTGCCGTTGAGGGCGCCGGTGGGACTGAGTCCGCCGTTCAGAGCTCCGGTGGAGCCGATGGCCGGCGTCGGGTAGCAGCCGTCGGTGTCGTAGTCGAAGGCGGGCTGGTACGTCAGCTCGATCGCGTCGGCGTTGACCGGTAGGCCCGGCGGCGGCGCGGCGAACGCCGGTGGGGAGACCCCGACCACGAGGGCGAGGGCCGCGCCGGCGACCACGAACGATCTGCTCGTACGACGGTACGTCCGCACGGTACGCCTCCTGGCCGGCCGGGCGCGGGCGTGAGCACGGGGTCCGTCCCGAGCCGAAATCCGAACGCCCGGAGCATCATTGGTCACGCAGCCCCATCCGGCAAGGGTGTGCGTCCAGTGAACTGCCCTATCAGTGAGCGGAGTTGGGGCTCAACAGCCTCCTACCGCCGCACCGCTCCCCCGTAGCACCGCGCCCGCGACCAGAAGGGTCACCCGATCGTCGCCACCGCTGCGTGGTCTCCTTCACGGCCACGCCAGGTACTCCTCCGAGGCCTGCACGGGCGCCGGCACGATCCACCGCGGTCCTCCTCCGTCGGGGGCGCCCGACCCCGTCCACCGCGCGGGGCGGTCGGGCCCCCGGTCGCAGTCGTCCACCACGCGCCGCGGCCGGGGCCTGCCGCCCTCGCCCTACCGGTCCACGGGGGTGTTGCCGGTGATGGCTCCGTCCGTGCCGGACACCGTGACGGAGTGGCGGACGCCGTCCGGGCCGAGGACCACCGCCAGCCAGGCGCTGCCCCCGCCTTGCTGCGCGACCACGCGCAGGCTCTCCACCTTCCCGCCGGTCACCGCGGCCGCCGCCTTCGCGGCCGCGTCGCCGATGGCCAGGGAGGGCAGCGGCGCCGGGGCCGCCGGGGCGGCGCCGCCCCGCCCGCCCGGGGCCGCCGGGCCGCCGAACGCCCCGTGCTTCTCGGGGCCCGCCCGGTGACCGCGACCGGGGGCGCCTTCGGCCCGGTACTCCCCCGGCCCGCCGGGGCCCGGCGCGGTCCGGATCAGGCGCGGCCCGTCCTGGCGGTCGTGGTGGTGCTCGGCCGCCGCCAGGGCCGCCACTCCCCCACCGACGACCACCACGGCGATGCCGACCGCGGCCCAGCGGGCGCCGTTGCCCCGGGGCACCAGCCGGCCCACGGCCGCACGCCCCCGGGAGCCGGCGGCCGGTGCGCCGTCCTCCGGCGCGGACGGGCCGGACGGGCCGGACGGGCCGGGCTTCCCGGACGGTTCGGGCTGCGCGGACGGCGGGATGGACGAGTCAGACATACCGTTGCTCCTCAGGACAACCGGGCGCTTCACCCGGCGGGTTCCCGAGCATGCCGAGCCGATCCTGAAGCCCTGCTGAAGCCGGCTGAAGACCTCTTCAGCCTCCCGCGGCCCGGGCCTGAGACCCTGTTCGGCATGCGCGTACTGGTGGTGGAGGACGAACGGCGGCTGGCCGTGGCCCTGCAGCGGGGGCTTCAGTCCGAGGGATTCACGGTCGACGTGGCCCACGACGGCCTCCAGGGCCTGTGGATGGCCACGGAGCACGACTACGAGCTGATCGTGCTCGACATCATGCTGCCCGGCCTGAACGGCTACCGCGTCTGCGCGAAGCTGCGCGCCGCCGGCAACGAGTCGGGGATCCTGATGCTCACCGCGAAGGACGGCGAGTACGACGAGGCGGAGGCGCTGGACACCGGCGCCGATGACTTCCTGTCCAAACCGTTCTCCTACCTGGTCCTCGTCGCCCGGCTCCGGGCCCTCGCGCGGCGCACGGGCCGCCGCAGCCCGCAGGTGCTGCGCTGCGGCGACCTGGTGATCGACCCCGCCCGGCGTTCGTGCGCCCGCGACGGCACCGACATACGTCTCACCGCCCGGGAGTTCGCCGTCCTGGAGTGCCTGGCCCGGCGCTCGGGCGAGGTGGTGCCCAAGCGGGACATCCTGGAGCAGGTGTGGGACAGCGCCTTCGAGGGTGACCCCAACGTGGTCGAGGTGCACGTCAGCGCCGTGCGGCGGAAGATCGACGCGCCGTTCGGGCGGGCCGCGTTGGAGACCGTGCGCGGGGCGGGCTACCGACTGGCGGCCGACGGTGGCTGAGCGTCCCCCCGCCGGCGCCGACCGCCGCGGTCCGCTGGCGGTACGCGGCCTGCGGCTGCGCGGCCTCCGGTTCCGTGATCTGTTCGGCCACGGGTCGATGGCGCGCGGGCGCGTCCTGCGGCACCGGCTCCGCAACGGTCGCCCGGCCGTCGGCGTACGCGCGCTCGGCGGCGCGGCGCTGCTGCGGTGGCCGGGGCTGCGGCGGCTGTGGCCCACCACGGTGCGGGCCCGGGCGACCGCGGGGGCGTGTCTCGTCGTGGCGGCGGCCCTGTCGCTGGCCTCGTTCGCCCTGCTCGGCCTGCTGGAGGCCAACCTGCTGCGCAACGCGGAGAACGACGCGCGCCGGCAGGCCGACAGCGTGGCGCAGCTCGCCGCGGCCGGCCGACTGGACCGGGTCCGACCGATGGCCCGCGGCGTCGAGTTCGTCCAGGTCGTGGGCGCCGACGGACGCGTGCTGTTCGCCACGCCCAACCTCATCGACGTCCCCGCGTTCACCGCGTTCTCCGCGGCGAACCCCGGCCCGCCCGGGGTCCGCTTCCAGACCTGGCGGGTGCGCCCGTTGGGCGGCGACCACCGGCAGCGGGTCGTCCAGGTGGTCACCGACACGCCGAGCGGCCCGGCCGTCGTCTACGCCGGGGCGTCCCTGCGCGACGCGGACGCCGCCGACGACACGACCACCGCCGCCCTCGTGATGGGCATGCCGCTGCTGCTGGCCACCGTGGCCCTGGTGACGTGGCGGGTGACCGGCCGGGCGCTGCGGCCCGTGGAGGCGATCCGCGCCGAGGTGGCCGAGATCTCCGACCGCGATCTGCACCGCCGGGTGCCGGTCCCGGCCACCCGCGACGAGGTCGCCCGCCTGGCGCAGACCATGAACACCACCTTGGACCGGCTGGAGGCCTCCGGGGCCCGTCAACGGCAGTTCATCGCCGACGCCTCGCACGAACTGCGTTCCCCCATCACCGTGCTGCGCACGCAGTTGGAGGTGGCGCTGGCCGTACGGGACCCGGAGCTGTGGCCGGAGCTCATCGGTGGTGCCCTCCAGGACGTCGAGCGGCTGCAGCACCTGGCCTCCGACCTCCTGTTGTTGGCCCGCATCGACGCGGCGCAGCCCGTGGCCGCCGCCGATCTCGATCTGACGGCGTTGGTGGACGAAGCCGTGGGGGTGCGGCCGGGCGACCGGGTTCCCGTACGCCGGCGCCTGGAGGAGGGCGTGCGGATCACGGGCAGCGCCCTGTGGATCGGCCGGATCGTCACCAACCTGCTGGACAACGCCCAGCGTTACGCGGACCGGCGGGTGGAGATCACCCTGCGCACCACGGGCGGCCCGGGCCCGCGTACGGCCGTGCTGGAGGTCACCGACGACGGCCCCGGCATCCCGGCGGCCGACCGGGAGCGGGTCTTCGAGCGCTTCACCCGGCTCGACGACTCCCGTAGCCGCGATCACGGGGGTGCGGGCCTGGGCCTCGCCATCGCCCGGGACCTGTCGGCCCATCACGGCGGCACACTGACCGCCGAGGACGCCGCGCACGGCGCCCGCCTGGTCCTGCGGCTGCCGGTCGCGCCGACGGGCCTTGGGAGGGCCGGCGGCGCGTCTATCATGCGAGGGAACCGGAAAGAAGGGAGCTCCCAGAGTGGGTAGCAGTGTCGAGACGCTCGAATTCCAGGCCGAGACGCGTCAGTTGCTTCGCTTGGTGATCCATTCGATCTACTCGAACAAGGACATCTTCCTGCGCGAGTTGATCTCGAACGCCTCGGACGCCCTGGACAAACTGAGGTTGGAGTCACTGACCGACGCCGATCTCGGCGCGGACACCTCCGATCTGCACATCACGTTGGAGACCGACCCCGACGCCCGCACGCTGACCGTCCGGGACAACGGCATCGGCATGACCCGCGACGACCTCGTGGAGCTGATCGGCACGATCGCCAAGTCGGGCACCGCCGGCCTGCTGGAGAAGATCAAGGAGGCCGACGACGCCGCCGCGGCGCAGAGCCTGATCGGGCAGTTCGGCGTGGGCTTCTACTCGGCGTTCATGGTCGCGGACAGGGTCACCCTGCACACCCGGCGGGCGGGCGGCGAAGAGGGGACCCGGTGGGAGTCCGACGGTGAGGGCACCTACGAGATCCAGTCCGTCGACGGTCTGCCCGTGGGTACCTCGGTGACCCTGCACCTCAAGCCCGTCGACGGTGAGGACGGGCTGGCGGACTACCTGGCCGAGCACAAGATCCGGCAGATCGTGAAGCAGTACTCGGACTTCATCCGGTGGCCGATCCGGATGGCGGTCGAGCGGACCGACGCCGAGGACGTCACGACGAGCGACGTCGAGACGCTCAACTCGATGAAGGCGATCTGGGCCCGGCCGCGCAGCGAGGTGACCGAGGCCGAGTACCACGAGTTCTACCGCCAGATCAGCCATGACTGGCAGGATCCGGCCGAGACCATCCACATGCGGGCCGAGGGCAACTTCGAGTACGAGGCCCTGCTGTTCGTGCCGTCGCGGGCGCCGTTCGACCTGTACTCCCGGGAGAGCAAGCGCGGGGTGCAGCTGTACGTCAAGCGCGTGTTCATCATGGACGACTGCGAAGCGCTGATGCCGAACTACCTGCGCTTCGTCAAGGGGGTGGTGGACGCCCACGACCTGTCGCTGAACATCTCCCGCGAGATCCTCCAGCACGACCGGCAGATCCGCAGCGTGCGCCGACGCCTGGTCAAGAAGGTGCTCGGTGCCCTCAAGACCGTGCGCGACAACGACGCCGAGCGCTACGCGGAGTTGTGGGGCCAGTACGGTCGGGTGCTGAAGGAGGGGCTGCTGGAGGACGTCGACAACACCGAGGCCCTGCTGGAGCTGGTGTCCGCGGACTCCACGCACGACAAGGGGACGACCACCACCCTGCGCGCCTACGTCGAGCGCATGCGGGAGGGTCAGGACACCATCTACTACCTGACGGGCGAGAACCGCACCACGGTGGAGAACTCGCCGCACATGGAGGCGTTCGCCGCCAAGGGCTACGAGGTGCTGATCCTGACCGACCCGGTCGACGAGGTCTGGACGGACCAGGTGCCCGCCTTCGACGGCCACCGGTTGCAGTCGATCGCCAAGGGTCAGGTGGACCTGGGCGGGTCCACCGGGGACGACGAGGACGCCGAGTCCGGGGCGAAGCGCGACGAGGGGTTCGCCGCCCTGCTGCCCTGGCTGACCGCCGCGCTGTCGGACGAGGTCAAGGAGGTCCGCCTGTCGTCACGGCTCACGACGTCGGCCGCGTGCGTGGTCGGTGACGCCGACGACATGACTCCGACCCTGGAGAAGATGTACCGGGCGATGGGTCAGCAGATGCCCCCGGTCAAGCGGATCCTGGAGCTCAACCCCACGCACCCGCTGATCACCGCGTTGCGCGCGGCGCACGGCGCGAACGCGGACGACGCCTCCCTGAAGGAGATCGCGGAGCTCGTGTACGGCAGCGCGCTGCTCGCCGAGGGCGGCGACCTGCCCGACCCGGCCCGCTTCACCCGGCTCCTCACCGAGCGGTTGACCCGCGGCCTGTGACCGGTGGGGTGCGGCCCGCTCGCCACGGGCCGCACCCCGTCGCCCGGTCCCGTCGCGGGCCGGGCGCCCCAGGAGGCGACATCACGGCCGCGGGCGCGCGGTGGCCTCGGCGGTGGCCTTGAGGTCGCCAGGACGGCCGGCGCTCGATGTCGGTCTGGATCTTCCAGACGGTGCGCAGCGGCGCGTCGATGAGGATCTCGGCCCGGTGCCGGACGCGTGCGTCGGGGTCGACGCCGACTCCGCGGTGGTGAAGGGCAATAGGTTCCGTGACACCCTCTAACGCGCGGGCTGCTCGGGGGTGGTCAGGATGACCAGTTGTCGGGTCGCCCGGGTCATCGCGACGTAGCGGTCCACCGCGCCCTCGACACCCGTGCCGAAGTCCTGGGGGTCGACGAGGACGACCAGGTCGAACTCAAGGCCCTTCGCCAGGGCCGGGGTCAACGAGCGGACGCGCGAGGTCTCGCGGAACGCGGGGGCGCCGATGACGCAGGCCACCCCTTCGGCGTGCGCCGCGAGCCAGTTGTCGACCGCCGACTTCAGCTCCGTCACGGACCCGTGCACGACCGGAAGTCCGCTGCTTCGGACGGACGTCGGGACGTTGGCGTCGGGGATCGCGGCACGGATGACCGGCTCGGCCCGCGCCATGACCTCTTCCGGGGTGCGGTAGTTGACGCTCAGCGAGGCCATCGTGATCCGGTCCAGGCCGACCCGCTCCAGCCGTTGCCGCCAGGACTCGGTGAATCCGTGCCTGGCCTGTGCCCGGTCGCCGACGATGGTGAAGCTCCGGGACGGGCAACGCTCCAGCAGCATCTGCCACTCGGCGTCCGTCAGTTCCTGGGCCTCGTCCACGACGATGTGCGCGAACGGCCCGGCGAGCGGGTCCCGGTCGGTGTCGCCCGGCGCCGTCCCCTCGATCAGGCTGTCCTGGAGGTCCTTGCCGCGCAGCATCGTCACCGCGCCCTCGCCGTCGACGTCGGCGGCGAGCACGCTGTCGATGACCCCGGCCATGCGCTCGCGTTCGGCGGCGACGGACGCGTCGTGGCGGCGCTTGCGCAGGGACGCCCCCGGGTCGCCGAGCCGCCGGCGTGCCGCGTCGAGGAGCGGCAGGTCGGACACCGTCCAGCGGTGGGCATCCGCCCGCTGGAGCGTCCGCGCCTCCTCCCGGCTGAGGTGGGGAGCGCACCTGCGCAGGAAGGCGGGCACCGACCAGAGGTCCGCGACGAGTTCGGCCGGTTCGAGCGTCGGCCAGGCCCGGTCGAGGGCGGCGGTCAGTTCCCGGTTCCGCAGCAGCGACGTGCGGAACAGCTCGGGCGGGACGTCCTCCTCGTCGCCGTCGTTGTCCCACCGGTGCTTGTCGAACAGGATCGTGATCAGTTCCGTCCGGATCTGCTCGCGGGCCTCGTTGTGGGCGGTGCCGGGCTCCACCGCCTCGAACGCCGTGGCCCAGTCGTCGGCGGTCAGCGGGATGTCGGACCAATGGGTGGTGACCGTCATGCCCCGGGCGGGCGGCTCCTCGTACATCCTGACGGCCGCCTCGACCGCCTTCACCAGGTCCGCGGAGGACTTCAGCCGGGCCACCTCGGGGTCGCTCTCGACCGCTGCCGCGGCACCTTCGGCCACGAGGTCCCCGAGGGTGCAGGTCTGCACGCCCTCCTCGCCGAGGCTGGGCAGGACATCCCCTACGTAGGCCAGGTAGGGGCGGTGCGGACCGACGAACAGCACGCCGCCACGGCGGTGCCCGAGCCTGGGGTCGGAGTAGAGGAGGTGGGCGGTGCGGTGCAGGGCGACGACGGTCTTGCCCGTTCCCGGGCCGCCGTCGACGACGAGCGCGCCGCGGGATCCGGCCCGGATGATGGCGTCCTGATCGGTCTGGATGGTGCCGAGCACGTCCCGCATCCGGGACGACCGGTCGCCGCCCAGAGTGGCGATGAACGCGGACTGGTCGTCGAGCGCGGCATGTCCTTCCAGCCCTTCGGCGGTGAACACCTCGTCCCAGTAGTCGCCGATCCGGCCGCGGGTCCAGCGGTACCGGCGGCGGCTGGACAGACCCATCGGGTCGGCGTGGGTGGCGGCGAAGAACGGCTCGGCCGCCGGGGACCGCCAGTCGATGAGCAGGCGGTCGCCCGCGCCGTCGGTGAGGCCGAACCGTCCGACGTACAAGGGCCGGCCGTCGTCGGCGCCGACCATGCGGCCGAGGCACAGGTCCCACCCGAAGCGGCGCAGCACGCGCAGCCGCGCGGTCAGCCGGTGGATTTCGCTGTCCCGGTCCATCGCCCCTCGGCCGATGCCGCCGGGCGCCCTGCGCGCGGCGTCGAGTCGCTCGGACACCTCGGCGATCGTCTGCCGAAGGCCCTCGGCGACGGCCGCGAAGTGCTGTTCGTCCCCGGCGGTCAGCTGGGGGTCGGCCTTGGCCGAGAGGTGGTCGGGGAGGTCGAACACGCTGGTGGTCAGCGGGTGCACGGATACGGCTCCGATCTCGGGGTCGCGCGCTCGCGACCTTGCTGCGCGGCGGGTGGGGGTGTGCGAGTGCGGGGACGCGGATGCGATGCCGACGGCTTCGGTCGGTCGATCGCGTCCCCCGGCCCGTGCCCATGGGCTCGGACCGGTGATTTTGCTGCATCCCGGGGGCCTTGCCGCAAGCCCCCCTGCGCGCTATAACTTGAGAGTGGCAAGGAGTGCGTATCCCCTCCTTGCCTTTGTTGTTGGCCCTCCGGTGGGGAGCCCCCGCCCCGCCCTCGGCCCCGTCAGTACGAGTGGTCGACGGTGACGTCGGCCGCCGAGCGGCGCAGCGCCGCCTCGGCCCCGGCTTCCCGCGCGCGCCGGGCGGCGTCCACCGTGCTGCGCGTGGCACCCGTGTGACTGATGGCCGGACAGACCGCGGGGGCCGTGAGCGGGGAGGCGGCCGGCTCACCAGCCAGTAGCACCGCCGCGCGCGGTCACTTCTTGTCGCAGGTGAAGGTCACCTGTCCGCTCCGCGCGCTCATCTTCTGGTCCGGCAGGTGCAGGGTGACGAAGGTGCTCACCGTCGTGGCGTTCGGCCGGGGCGGCACCTGGACCACGTGCAACAGGGCGTGGCCGGTGGTGGGCGGGGCGAAGTCGACGGAGCCCGGGGAGACCGGGGTGGAGCTGGAGGCGAACGTCCAGTAGTAGCGGACCTTGCCGGTTCCGGTGGCCGTGATCTTGCCGTCGAACTCGGCCGTGGTGCCCTTGGCGCAGTCGATGACGCTTCCGGCCGGCGTCAGGATGACCACCTCGACGTGGATGACCCGTACGTCCTTCGTGCCGCCGCCCGGTTTCTGCGCCGGCGGTGTGGCGCAGGTGACGCGCTTGGCCTGCTGGGATCCGGCGGCCTTGTAGCTCACGCTGTACGCGCCGTGACGCAGACCCTGCCGGTCCAGTACGCCCTTGCCGTTCACCTTGACCTGCAGGGACGTCTTCGGCCCCTCCACCCGCACCGCCTGGTTCGCGGGGAATCCGCCGAGGTGGAGCTTGTAGGAGGGTGCGCCGCCCGTCCCGCCGTTGCCGTTCGGCAGGAGTTGGCAGGCGGGCGCCACGGGCGCGGCTCCCGGCTGCGCCACCGTGCTGCCCGAAGCCGCCGGGGCGGGGGTGAGGACGACGGAGGAGGCGAGGAGCGGAGCCGCGAGGAACACGAGGCACCGATACCGGTTGGTCTGCCCGTTCATCGCGTTGTCCTTCGTGGGGAGAGCCCCGAGCGAGGACCTCAGGATATCGGCCGCCGCCCCGGCCGGCAGGCCGCGGTTCGGGGCGGCGACGGGCCCGCGGGGGCCCGTCGCGTTCCGCTGCCGGTCAGCCGCTGTCCTGGGTCCCGCCCCGCCCGCTGCCGGACCCGAGCTGTTCGACCGTGCTGGTGCCGCTTCCCGGCCGGGACTCCCACGTCCACGTCTCCTCCAGCCGCAGGCGGCCGTCGGGAAGCTCCGTGACGAGGGAGACGCAGTGCCCGGAGGCGGTCGTACCGTCGGTGCGGAGCTGGACGTAACGGAAGTCGATGCCGTCGCCGGCCCGGGTGCCGACCAGGTGGCCCCGCACCACGTCGCCGCCGGCGTACTCGGCCCAGACCTGTCCGTCGCTCTCGTGGTACGCGAACAGGGTCTGCCGGCCGACCTGCCCGGGAGCCTGGTCGGCGGTGGGGGCGAAGGTGAGGCCGTCGAGCGAGCGCGCCATGAAGGGTCCTTGCAGGTAGGTGGGGTCCCGGGAGCCGGGAGGAAGAGGAACGGTTCTGTGAGGAGGACGCGGAACCAGGACGATCGGTTGTATGACGGCCGCTCAGTTCCGGTGCGGGGACCGGAGGCACGGGAGTACGTGCCCGGCGGCCGTCGCGCGCGTGCGCCTCACCCCCGGGCGGGCACGCGTCGGCGGCGACCCGTCCCCTACCCTCGGCTCACGAGATGCCCGGCACCGGTGACGCCGCGCGCATCCGTGCCGAGGAGGTCGTGGTGAGGGGAACCGGTATGCGGTGGTGGGTCGCGGGCGCCATGGCCGCGGTGTGCGCGGTGCTGCTGGGGCCCAGTGCGCCGAGCAGCGCCCTCGTCGCCGGGCCGCTGCCCGCCCACGCCGCCGAGGACGTCGTACCGCACCGCGTGGTCACGTGGAACATCTGCAACCCGTGCGGTCGGGTGGGGCACAACCTGGGCCGGGCGGCGGAGATCGCCACGTACGCGCCTCAGGTCATCGGCCTGCAGGAGGCGTGCGTGCGTGACGTCGAGAAGATCCGGCAGTACCTGCGGAACTTCCACGGGCTCGACTACCACGTCGAGTACGGCATGGTTCTGCAGAACCGGAACCGTTGCGGGGGATTGCCGTGGAGCCCGGGTGCCTTCGGTCAGGCGATTCTTTCCGCGGCGCCGATGACGGATCACAAGCAAGCGGAATACCCCGACGGCGGCTCCGAGGACCGTGGGTACATGGCGGTCACCACCACCGTGGACGGTCGGGCCGTCCGCGTCTTCAACACCCACCTCGCCCAGCGGCGACAGGAAGCGGTCCGGGCGGACCAGATCGGCGTGCTCGCCGCGGAGGTCGCCCGGTACGACCGCGCGATCGTCCTCGGTGACTTCAACGCCGTGCCGGACGCCCCCGAACTCGGCGGGATGTGGGCGCTCGCCTCGGACGCCGACCTCCGGTGCCACCCGTCGCCGGACCAGGGGTGCGAGCCGACCACCGACTGGCGCAGCAAGTTCGACTACGTCTTCCTGCGGGACGTCACCGCGCAGGCTCAGCGCGTGCACCCCAGCCGGTACTCGGACCACGACATGGTGCACGCCGACCTGGACCTCGACTGAACGGTGACGGAAGGCGACTCGAACCCGACCGGAGCGCGGGCGGCCCTCGGCCGGGCCGGCGTCTGCCCCGTCAGCCCTTCCAGGCGCGCCGCACCCTACCGTCCTCGACCTCGAAGTTGAGGCGCCCTTCCAGGTACTCCAGGGTCACCAGCGAGCCCGGCGGGAGGAGGCGCAGCGGCGACCAGCCGTTCAGGCGGGCTCGGCGTTCGGCTTCCGCCGATGCGAGGCCGACGTAGCACGCCGGGTCTTCGTCAGGTGTGGCGGGGACAGCGGAGGAGGTCATGGGTCCCTCCTGCCCCGGCTCCCCCCTTCCAATGCCCGCCGGCTCCGGCGGCGCGGCGCCGTGTCGGACGGTGTGCGGTCGGGCCCGGGCCGGCGGGGAACGGTAATCGGACAGGTGTCCGGAACGGCGACATGCGATCATGCTCGGACGAAAGCCCTACTGACCAGTACTTTCGGCGTCGTGCCCGAGTCGGATGCCCGTTGAATTCACGCCTTTGATTCCTGCTGTCGCATGACACGCGCACCGTCGATTTCCGGAATGGGACGCGTTGCGGGGGCGGGCCCGCGACCTGGAGCCCCCTGCGGATCAGGGCCGCAGCGTTGACCCTTCAGTAACTTGCCGCTACTTTCGCTACGTCCACCGAACTGCCCGAATTCCTGTTGCGGGCGCGCGCGACCCCATGCCTTCCTTCGGCGCTTTCGTTTGACCGAAATTTCCCCCCGGGTAATGCATCGCACATTCGGAGAATTATGACGTCGGCAGAGCACGTCCTGGACCTGGTCATTGGATTGACTCCTTTCGGTGAGCCCGACGCGCGGTTGGCGGCCGCGGTGACGCGCGGCGGGGGGCTCGGCGTGCTGGATCTCGGGAGCGGGGACCGCGCGGCCCGCAAGGAGTGGGGTGACCTGCGCGGGTGGCTGCCCGGCCGGCACGGGGTCCGCGTCGGTCCGCACTGCCGATTACCCCTCGACGCCCTCGCCCGCGACGGCGCGCCGCCCCACACGGTCGTGCTCGGCGTCGGCGCGCCGTGGCGTCCCGAGGCGCTGCCGTCCGGCGTGCGCGTCCTGGCCGAGGTGACCGGCGCGGACGAGGCCCGGGCCGCGCTGGCCGGGGGTGTTCACGGTCTGATCGCGCGCGGCAGCGAGTGCGGGGGCCGCATCGGCGAGCTCGGCACCTTCGTCCTGCTCCAACAGCTGCTCCGGATGGTCGGCCCCGACGGTCCACCGGTCTGGGCCTGTGGCGGCATGGCGCCGGGTACGGCCGCCGCCGCCGTGGTGGGCGGGGCCGCGGGCGTGGTGCTCGACACCCAACTCGCGCTCCTGGCCGAGTCGGCGGTTCCCGAATCCGTCGCCGCCGTGCTGCGGGGGATGGACGGCTCCGAGACCAGCGTCCTGGCCGGCCACCGATTCCTGCACCGCCGCACCCCCGGGTCCCGGACCGTGGACGAACTACCCGACGAACCGGGGCGGTTGGCGGCTCTCCTCGGCGGCCGGGACCCGGACACGCGGCTGCTGCCCGTGGGCCAGGACGGTTTCCTTGCGGCCCGTTTCGCGGACCGTTTCGGCGACGCGGCGGGCGCCGTACGCGCCGTGTCCGAAGCGGTGTCGGCCGCCGTTGAGGGGGACGCCGCGGCGGACGTCCTGCTGCCCGGATCGCCCATGAGCCGGGCCCTGGGCACCCCTCTGCCGATCGCCCAGGGCCCCATGACCCGGGTCAGCGACGGTACGGACTTCGCCCTGGCCGTCGCCGACGACGGAGCCCTGCCCTTCCTGGCCCTGGCCCTCGCCGGACGCGACCAGGCCCATGCCCTGCTCGCCGAGGCGGGCGCCGCGCTGGCCGGCCGGCCCTGGGGGGTCGGCGTCCTGGGGTTCGCCCCCGAGGAGACCCGTACCGCCCAGTTGGAGGCCGTACGCGCCCACCGGCCCACCCACGTCATCATCGCCGGGGGCCGACCCTCGCAGGCACGGGCGCTGGACGCCGACGGCATCAAGGCCTTCCTCCACGTGCCCTCCCCCGGGCTGCTGCGCCAGTACCTGGAGCAGGGCGCCCGGCGGTTCGTCTTCGAGGGCGCCGAATGCGGCGGCCACGTCGGGCCGCGCAACAGCTTCCCGCTCTGGGAGGCCCAACTCGCCGTGATCGGCGACTGGATGGACCGGAACGGGGCCGGGGAGCAGGGCCAGGGCGATGCGGCGGGTATCGAGGTGTTCCTCGCCGGCGGCGTCCACGACTCCCGCTCGGCGGCCATGGTCGCCGCACTGGCCGCCCCGCTCGCCGCTCGCGGCTGCGCGGTGGGTGTCCTGATGGGCACCGCCTACCTGTTCACCGAGGAAGCCGTCGCCTGCGGGGCCGTACGCCCCCTCTTCCAACGGCAGGTCCTCGCCGCGGAGCGGACCGCGCTGCTGCGCACCGCCCCCGGGCACGCCACCCGGTGCGTGCCCAGCCCGTTCAGCGACGGCTTCCGCGACGTGGAGGCCCGGTTGCGCGCCGAGGGAGTGCCCGGACGCGAGATCTGGGAGCGCCTGGAGCGGCTCAACGTCGGCCGGCTGCGCATCGCCAGCAAGGGCGTCGCACGCGACGCCGACGGGGTCCTGACGCCGGTGGACGAGGAACGCCAGTACGCCGAGGGCATGTTCATGGCCGGTGAGGTGGCGGCGCTGCGCGACACGACCACCACCGTCGCCGCGCTGCACGCCTCCGTCACCGACGGGGCCGCCGCCTTCCTCGGCCGGCGTTCCACCGCACTCCGCGCCGACCGCCCGGCCGGCGCGGAGACCGCCGCCGCCGAGTCCGTACCCGCACCGCTGGACGTGGCGATCGTGGGCATGGCCTGCATGTTCCCGCAGGCGCCGGACCTGGCCGCCTTCTGGGCCCTGGTGCTGGACGGCCGGGACGCCGTCACCGAAGTCCCCCCGGAGCGCTGGGACCCGGCCGTGCACCACTCCCCCGAACCGGGAGCCGCGAGCGCCTCGAAGTGGGGCGGTTTCCTGCCCCGGATCCCCTTCGACCCGCTCCGCTACGGCATCCCGCCGGCCTCGCTGGGCAACATCGAGCCCGTACAGCTCCTGGCCCTCGAATCGGCCCGGCGCGCCCTGGAGGACGCCGGGTACGGGGAGGCGGGCCGGACCTTCGACCGCACGCGGACGGGTGTCGTCTTCGGCGCCGAGGCGGGCAGCGACCTGTCGAACGCCACCACCCTGCGGGCGGTGCTCCCCTCCTACTACGGACACGTCCCCGCCGAACTCGACGAGCAGTTGCCGCGGTTCACCGAGGACACCTTCCCCGGCATGCTCGCCAACGTCATCTCCGGACGGGTGGCCAACCGCCTCGACCTGCGCGGCGCCAACTACACCGTCGACGCGGCCTGCGCCTCCTCGCTGGCCGCCGTCGACGCCGCCTGCAAGGAACTGGTGCTGGGCACCAGCGACCTGATGCTGTGCGGGGGCGCCGACCTGCACAACGGCATCAACGACTACGCCCTGTTCACCTCCGTGCACGCGCTCTCGCCCACCGGCAGGTCACGTCCGTTCGACGCCGGCGCGGACGGCATCGTCCTCGGGGAGGGCGTCGCCTGCGTGGTCCTCAAGCGGCTCGCGGACGCCGAGCGCGACGGTGACCGGGTGTACGGGGTCATCAAGGGCGTCGGCAGTTCCAGCGACGGCCGCTCGCTCGGGCTGACGGCGCCCCGTCCGGAGGGGCAGCGCGCGGCGCTGGAGCGCGCCTACCGCAACGCGGGGGTCTCGCCCGCGCAGGTCGCCCTGGTGGAGGCGCACGGCACCGGCACCGTGGTGGGCGACCGTACCGAACTGGGCGTGCTCACCGAGGTGTTCGCCGAAGCGGGCGCGGTGAGCGGCACGTGCGTCCTGGGGTCGGTGAAGTCGCAGATCGGGCACACCAAGTGCGCCGCGGGGCTGGCCGGGCTGATCAAGACCACCCTCGCCCTGCACACCGGTGTCCGGCCGCCCACGCTGCACCTGGAGCGGCCGGTCCCGGGTTGGAAGGAGGGCGGGAGCCCGTTCGTCTTCCACCGGGAGGCGCTGCCGTGGCCCGGCCCGGCCGAGCGGCGGCTCGCGGGGTTGAGCGCCTTCGGCTTCGGCGGCACCAACTTCCACGTCGTGCTCGCCGCGCACGGCGGCGACGGGCCGCCGCCGGTCCACTCACGGGACCTCTGGCCGGCGGAGCTGTTCACCTTCCGGGGCACCACCGCGGACGGGGCCCGCCGCGCGGTCGCCGAGTTGCTCGACCTCGTCGTCGCCGTCGACGCCGGGACGGCTCCGTGGCGGCTGCGTGACCTGGCCGCCACCGCCTCGCACCGCGCCGCCCGCGCCCAGGGACCCGTACGGGCCGCCTTCGTCGCGCACGACACGGCCGATCTGCGCCGGCGGCTCGGGGCCGCGCTCGACGCCCTCGACGCGCTCGACGACGAGCCGTCCGACGCCCCGGGCGACGCGCCGTCCGACGCGACCGCCGCCCCGGACGCGGCAGGCCTTCCGGTGGGCGCCGCCGGTCGGCCGTCGCCGGAGGTCCACCTCGCGGAGCGGGCGGGCGAGGACCCCGGCCGCACGGCGTTCCTGTTCCCGGGTCAGGGCAGCCAACGCCCCGGCATGTCGGCGCACTTGTTCACCACCTTTCCGGAACTCGGCCGGCTGCTGGACACGGGTGGCGGCGGGCACGTCCCCGCCGCCCTGCACCCGCCGGCCTCGTTCGACGACGCCGGGCGGGAGCGGGCGCGGTTGGCGCTGACCGACACCCGGGCCGCCCAACCGGCCCTCGGCATCGTGGAACTGGCCGTGTACGACGTCCTCACCCGGGCCGGTGTCCGCCCCGACCTGGCCGCCGGTCACAGCTACGGCGAGCTCGTCGCCCTGTGCGCCGCGGGCGTCATCGACGCCGACGCCCTGCCCGACCTCAGCGCGGCCCGCGCGGCCGCCGTGCTCGGCGCGGCCGGTGACGATCCCGGCGCCATGGCCGCCGTCGCGGCCACACCCGAGGAGATCGAGCGGGTCCTCGGCCCGCGGTTGCCGGAGGGACTCGTCCTCGCGAACCACAACGCCCCCCGGCAGAGCGTCCTTTCGGGCCCCACCGACGCCCTCGACGCGGCGCTGCGGTCGCTGCGCGACGCCGGTCTCGGCGCGAAGCGGTTGCCGGTCGCGTGCGCCTTCCACAGCCCGCTGCTCGCCTCCGCCGGCCCCGCATTCCGCCAGGTGCTCCAGCAACAACCGCTCCATGAGCCGGAGTTCCCGGTCTGGGCGAACCGTACCGCCCGCCCGTACGAGGCCGGCGCCGAGGCCGTGCGCGACGAACTCGCCGCGCAGATCGGCTCCCCGGTGCGCTTCGTGGCACAGATCGAGGCGATGTACGAGGCGGGTGCGCGCACCTTCGTGGAGGTGGGTCCCGGCCGGGTCCTGACCCGACTCGTCGCCGACATCCTCGGCGAGCGCCCGCACCGCGTCGTCGCCTGCGAGCCCCGGCCCGGCAGCGGCCTCCCGGACCTGCTGGAGGCGCTCGCCCGGCTCGCCGTCGCCGGACTGCCGGTGGTCACGGACTGGATGTTCCGGGGCCGGGACGCCGTCGACATCGACCGGACGGCCGCACCGCGCCGGCCCGGCTGGACGGTGGACGGACACCTCGTACGCACCGCCGCCGGCGACACCCTCCCCGGCGCCCTCGCGCCCGCCCGACGAGTCGTGGAGATCCCCGTGACAACGAACCCCGGTCAGCCGGCGCCCGGTACGGCCGACGCCCTCGTCGCCGAGTTCCTCCGGACCAGTCGGGACATGATCGCGGCGCAACGCGACGTGCTGCTCGCCTACTTCGGGACCGCCCCGGAGGCGGGAACCCTGGTGGGCGGGACGGCGCCACAGGCGGTGCAGCACGCGGTGCCGCACGCATCGCCGCAGCTCCCGGCGGCCCCCACGGCGTACGCCGTGCCGGACGCCGGGTCCGTACCGCCGACGCCGGCCGTGGTGGAGGTGGTCCCGGCGGGGGTCGCGGCCGGCTCCGAGGGGTCCGGGGCGCTCACCGAGGAGGGGGTGCTGCGGACGGTGATGGAGCTCATCAGCGAGCGCACGGGCTACCCCCTGGACATGGTGGAGCCCGACCTCGATCTGGAGGCCGACCTCAGTGTCGACTCCATCAAGCGCGCCGAGATCGCCGGTGAGCTGGCCCGGCGCCTGGGCGGCGCTCTCGACGGGTCCGCCGCGCTCGCCCTGGACGACTCGGAGTTGGAGGAACTGACCCGCGCCCGGACCGCCTCGGCGATCGCGCACTGGTTGGCCACCCGGGTCGTCGCCCCCTCCGACGTCGCGGCGACGGCGGCACCGGCGACGCCGGAGCCGGAACCGCCGACGCCGGAGCCGGAGCCGGTACCGGCGTCTCACGAGGCGCCGACGGCGGCCGGGCCGCTCCTGGTCGCCGCCCCCCGCCGGTTCCGGATGCTGCCGGTCCCGCTGCCCGAGCCGGAGCCCGGCCCAGGACGGGCCGCGCTCGCCGGAGCACGGTACGCCCTCGTCGGCGACGGCACCGGCGCCTTCCGCGGGCTGGCGGCGGAGCTGTCCGCCCGGCTGGCCGCGCTCGGCGCCGAGCCGGTGGTGCTCGCGGCCGAGCAGGTTCCGGACGAAGCGAACGGGCCGGTGGACGGCGTCGTCGTGCTGGCGGCCCTCGGGGAGGACGGCGCACCGTTCCTGCCGGCCGCTTTCCCGCTGGTGCGGGACCTCCTGCGCGGCGGGCCCCGCCGGCTGCTCCTCGCCCACGCGGTGCCCGGGATCCGGGGCGCCGGGGTGGACGGCCTGGTGCGGTCCGCGGCCCGGGAATACCCGGCCGTGGGCGTGCGCGGCGTCGGGTTGGACCTGGGCGCCGCCGCGTCACCGGTCGGCGCGGCGGACGCGCTGGTGGCCGAACTCCTCGCGGACGACGCCGCGCCCGTGGTGCTGCGCACCGCGACCGGCCGGTTCACGACGGAGCTGACCGCCGCGCCGCTGGGCGCCCTGGGCAGCACGGGAGCGGGGCCGGCCGGGGAGGGCGCGGCCGAGGTGGCGGCCCTGGGTCTGGACCGGGAGAGCGTCGTGGTCCTCGTCGGCGGTGCCCGGGGGATCACCGCGCGGTGCGCGGTCGCCCTCGCGACCGCCTCCCGGTGCCGGATCGAGCTCCTCGGCCGCACTCCGGCGCCTGAGGGGCCCGAGGATCCGCAGACCGCCGGCGCCGCCGACCGGGCGGCCCTGCGGGCCGTGCTCGCGGGCACGGGCCGCTACGGCGCTCCCGCCGAGGTCGACCGCGCCGCCGACCTGGTCCTGGCCCGGCGCGAGGTGACGGCGACGTTGGACGCGCTGCACGCGGCGGGTGGTCGGGCCCGCTACCGCAGGGTGGACTGCCGGGAGGCGCCCGCCGTGCTGCAGGCGGTCAAGGAGATCCACGCCGAGTACGGGCGCGTCGACGGGGTGGTGCACGCCGCCGGGGTCATCGAGGACCGGTTGATGGAGGAGAAGTCCGTCGCCTCGTTCGAGCGGGTCTTCGGCACCAAGACCGAGAGCGCCGCGGCGCTGCTCGCCGCCGTGGACCAGTTGCCCGGGCGGCCCGCGTTCGTGGTGCTGTTCGGCAGTATCGCCGCCGTCCTCGGAAACCGGGGTCAGGCGGACTACGCGGCGGCCAACGACGCGTTGGAGGCGCTCGGTTCCGCCTGGGCCGCACGGACCGGGGGCCGCGCGCTGACCGTCCACTGGGGGCCGTGGGCTCCGTCCGAGGACCACACCGGCATGGTCGGCCCCGAGTTGGCGCGGCACTACGCGCAGCGCGGGATCGCGCTCATCGACCCCGAGGAAGGCGCCCTGGCCCTGCTGCGGGAGCTCGCCTGGGGCGAGGAGAGCGTCCGCGCGGTCGTCCACACCGCCTCGGAGTGGTGAGATGACCCTCCCTTCCCACGAGGGCGCCGCCCACGCCCCCGTCGCGATCACGGGCATGGCGGTGATGTTGCCGGGTGCGCCCGACCTGGCGACGTACTGGCACAACCTGAGGGCCGGCGTCGACGTGATCGGTGAGGTGCCCGCGGGGCGTTGGGACCGCGACTACTACCACCCGGGCAGCGCTTCGGAGCCGGCCGCGGCCGACCGGGTGTACTGCCGGCGCGGCGGCTTCGTCGACGCCGTCGCGGAGGTGGACGTGACCCGGTTCGGGATCGTGCCGCATTCGGTGCCCGGTACCGAACCGGACCAGCTGATCGCCCTGCACGTCGCGGCGAGCGCCCTCGCGGACGCGGGCGGCGCGCGGCGGCTGCCCGACCGCGACCGGGTCGGGATCGTGCTGGGGCGCGGCGGCTACCTCACGCCGGGGTTGGTCCGGCTCGACCAGCGCGTCCGTACGGCGCGCCAGCTCGTCCGGACCCTCGGGGACCTCGTGCCGGGTCTGGACGCGGAGCAACTGGAGCGCGTCCGGGCGGCGTTCACCGAGCGGCTCGGGCCCGATCGGCCGGAGGACGCGATCGGTCTGGTGCCCAACCTCGCCGCGTCCCGGGTCGCGAACCGGCTCGATCTGCGCGGCCCGGCGTACACCGTCGACGCCGCGTGCGCCTCGTCGCTGCTCGCGGTGGACCAGGCGGTGTCCGCGCTGGCTTCGGGACGCTGCGACGTGATGTTGGCCGGGGGCGTGCACCACTGCCACGACATCACGTTGTGGAGCGTCTTCTCACAGTTGCGCGCCCTCTCCCCCAGCGAGCGCATCCGGCCCTTCCACCGGGGCGCCGACGGCATCCTCATCGGTGAGGGGACCGGCGTGGTGGTGCTCAAGCGCCTCGCCGACGCCGAGCGCGACGGCGACCGGGTGTACGCCGTGATCCGGGGCACCGGGGTCAGCAGCGACGGCCGTGCGTCCGGGTTGGTCAATCCCGATCCCGCCGGGCAGAGCCGGGCGGTGCGGGCCGCGTGGCGGGCGGCGGGCCTCGATCCCGCCGAGCCCGGGTCCCTCGGGCTGTTGGAGGCCCACGGCACGGCCACTCCGGCCGGTGACGCAGCCGAACTGGCGACCCTGTTGGACGTGTTCGGGCCGGCGCCGGCGTCCGGGGCGGGTCCGGCGGACCGGCCGGTGATCGGCTCGGTGAAGTCGATGATCGGGCACGCCATGCCCGCGGCCGGGGTGGCCGGCCTGGTGAAGGCCGCCCTCGCCGTCCACCACGGCACGCTGTTGCCCACCCTGCACTGCGAGGACCCGCACCCGGCGCTGGCCGCCACCCGGTTCCGTCCGCTGGCCGAGGCGGAGCCCTGGACGAGCGGGCCCGGCCGGCCGCGCCGCGCCGCCGTGAACGCGTTCGGGTTCGGGGGCATCAACGCGCACGTCGTCCTCGAACAGGCCCCCGTCGGTCGCGACCACCCCTCCCGCGCGGCCGCGTCCCGGCCCGCCCCGGCGACCCGCCGGGTGGTGGTCGAGGAGAGCGAACGGGTGCTGCTGCTGGGCGCGCGGACGCCGGAGGCGCTCGCCGCCCTGTTGGACGCCCCCGACCCGGTTTCGTCGCCGGGCGTCGGCGGGCCCGTACGGCTGGGCATCGTCGGTCCCACGCCCAAGCGGCTCGCGCTGGCCCGGCGGGTGGTCGCCAAGGGCGAGGCGTGGCAGGGGCGCAGCGATGTCTTCTTCAGCCCGCGTCCGCTCCTGGGCGGCGCGCGGGGGGGCCGGACCGCGTTCCTGTTCCCGGGGCTGGAAGGGGAGTTCGCGCCCCGGGTGGACGACGTCGCCGACCACTTCGGGCTGCCCCGGCCGCCGCTCCCCGACGAGGGGACCGGCGGGCTCGGCCGGCACGGGCTCGGTGTCGTGGCCGTCGGCCGGTTGCTCGACACGGCCCTGCGCCGCATCGGCGTCGTCCCCGACGCGGTCGCCGGGCACAGCGTCGGCGAATGGACCGCGATGGTCGTCGGCGGACTGTACGAGGAGGCGGCCGTGGACGCCTTCATGGCGGCCCTCGACCCGGAGGCGGTGCGGGCCGCCGACCTCGCGTACGCCGCCGTGGGCGCCCACGCCGACCGGGTGGCCCGGGTGCTGGCCGGCGGCGGGCACCCGTCCGTCGTCCTCTCCCACGACAACGCCCCGAACCAGTCGATGGTGTGCGGGCCTCCGGAGGCCGTGGAGGCGTTCGCGGTCGGACTGCGTGCCGAGGGGGTGCTCGTGCGCGTACTGCCTTTCCGGTCCGGTTTCCACACCCCGATGTTCGAACCGTGCCTGGCGCCGTTCCGGGAGGCCGCCGACCGGATGCGGCTGCGGGCCCCGCACGTCCCCGTCTGGTCGGGGACCACGGCGGCCCCCTTCCCCGCCGAGGAGGCCGCCGTCCGCGCCCTGTTCGTCCGGCACCTCCTCGAACCGGTGCGTTTCCGCGCGCTGACGGAGGCCCTGTACGCGGCCGGTTTCCGCGCCTTCGTGCAGGCCGGTCCGGGGCAGCTCGGCTCCCTCGTGGGTGACACCCTGGCCGGGCGCGACCACTTGGTCGTCGCCGCCAACTCCCCGCACCGCAGCGGCCTGGCGCAGCTCCGGCGGGTGGCCACCGCGCTGTGGACCGCCGGGGCGGAGACCGACCCCCGGGTGCGGGACGGGCCCGGGGGCGGGCTCGACGACGGTACGGGACGGCTGTCGGTGCCGGCCGGCTCCGCGCCCTCGGGCGGGCCGGCCCGGCGGGGCGTCCGTCTCGACCTGGGCGCGGCGCTGGTGGACCTGCCGCCCGATCCCGCGCTCGTGGCGGCACTGACCCGTGATCCGGTCGCCGTCCTCGGGTCGGCCGCGTCCGCCTCACCGGTGGCGGCCGAACTGTCGGCCCTGCTGGACGAGACCGCGCGGACGGCCGCGACCCTGATCGCCGCCGCGGCGGGGCGGGCTCCCGCGCCGCGCCGCCCGCCGGCGCCGCGACCCACCGGCTCGGCGGGCCCCGCACCCCGACGCGCGGTGGCCGCGGACCCACCGCCGCCGCGGGCCGCGGAGGCGCGGGCCGCGGAGGCGCGCGTCCGGCAGGAGACCGTCCGGATCGGCGTGGACGGCATGCCGTACCTGCTCGACCACTGCTTCTTCCCGCAGCGCGCAGGCTGGCCCGACGTCGCCGACCGGTGGCCCGTGGTGCCCGCCACCACGATCGTCGCCCACCTGATGGCGGCGGCCGAGCGCTCGGCGCCGGGGCACGTGGCGGTGGCGGTGCACGACGCCTGCTTCGACCGCTGGCTGACGGCCGCCGACCCCGTCGACGTCCCCGTCACCGTGACCCCGCGGGGTCCGGACCGGGTCGCCGTGTCGTTCGGCCCCGACGCCCGCGCCGTGGTGGAGCTCGCCGAGCGCCACGCCCCGGCACCCGCCGCGCCGCTGCCTCCCGACCCCGGCTCCGAGCGGGTGCCCGCGCACACCGCCGCGCAGGTCTACCGCGAGCGGTGGATGTTCCACGGCCCGGCGTACCGGGGCATGAGCCGGCTGTCCGCGATCGGCGACCGGCACGTGCGCGCCACGTTGACCACCCCGTCGGCGCCCGGCGCGCTGCTGGACAACGTGGGGCAGGTCCTCGGCTACTGGATCATGGCCACGCACACCGAGCGCACCGTGGTCTTCCCGGTACGGATGCGGGAGATGCGCTTCTTCGGCCCGCACCCGGCCCCCGGCACACCGGTGGAGTGCGTGATCCGGATCGTGTCCCTGACGGACGCGGTGCTCGAAGCGGACGCGGTGCTCACCGTCTCCGGCCGGGTGTGGGCCCGGCTCTCCGGCTGGCAGGACCGCCGCTTCGACAACGATCCCACCACCCGACCGGTCGAACGGTTCCCGGACCGCAACACCCTCTCCGCCGCGAGGCCCGGCGGCTGGTCGCTGGTGTACGAACGCTGGCCGGACCTCGCCTCCCGGGAGCTGATCATGCGCAACGCGCTGGGCGGCCCGGAACGCACGACGTACGCGCGGCGGCCGCCCCGGGGTCGTCGGCAGTGGCTGCTGGGCCGGATCGCCGCCAAGGACGCGGTGCGCCGACTGCTCTGGGAGGGTGGCGAGGGGCCCGTCTACCCCGCCGAGTTGCTCGTCCGCAACGAGGAGTCGGGTCGGCCGTACGTCACCGGGCGCCACGGCCGGGAGCTTCCGCCGCTGGACGTGTCGATCGCGCACCGCGCCGAGGCGGGCGTCGCCCTCGCCCGGCCCCGGGCGGGCGGCGCCGGGCCCCGCGACGGTGACGTCCGGGGTGGCCCCGGCATCGACATCGAGGAGATCTCCGAGCCCGCCGAGGCGACCGTCGCCACCGCGCTCTCGTCGGCCGAACGGGAGCTGTTGGCGACCGTGACCGCCGGCGGCGAGGACTCACCGGCCGTGTGGTTCACCCGGTTCTGGGCCGCGAAGGAGGCCGTCGCCAAGGCCGAGGGCACCGGCCTGGCCGGCCGGCCCCGCGATTTCGCGGTGACGGCCGCGCGGGCGGACCGGCTGACCGTGACCGTGCGCCGACCGGGCCCACCGGCCGGACCGCCCGCGCCCGCCCGGACGTACGGGGTGAGTTGCGAGCGGGTCGCGAACCCACCCGGGTTGCCGACCCGGGCGTACGTCGTGGCCTGGACCACCGGCCCGGAACCGGACCAGCCGGCGGCGGGCACCATCCGCAACGAAGGGAACCAGACGTGACCACCACCCGGCCCGGCGCCCCCGCGCCCGTCGACCCCGCGCCCGCCGACCCCTGGCCCGCCGACGGCGTGCGCGCCGATTCCCCGCCCGTGCCCGTGGTCCCCTCGCCCGGGGACGCCGTGCGCGCCGACGAGGCGTCGGTCCTCGCCGACCTGACGGGCATGATCGAACAGGTCCTCGGGGAGTACGGACTCGACGACACCGAGATCGGGATGGAGACCAGGTTCGGCCGCGACCTCGAACTGGAGAGCATCGACCTGGTCACCCTCGCCGGCCTCCTGGAGGACCGCTACGGCCGTCTGGTCAACTTCGCCGAGTTCGTGGCCTCCATGGAGCTGGAGGAGATCATCGAACTGAGCGTGGGCCGGCTCGTCGAGTACGTCTGCCTGTGCCTGAAGGCCGCGGGACGGGACTGAGCCATGGCGATCGTCGACACCGGTGACGTCCGGCTGCACGTCCAGCGCCTGCCCGCCCGCCCCACCGGCACCGGGCCGACCCCGGCCGCCACCGTCGTACTGCTCCACGGCCTGCTCACCGACAGCCTGGCCAGCTACTACTTCACCGTCGCCCCGGCGTTCGCCGCGGCCGGTCTGGACGTCGTGATGTACGACCACCGCGGCCACGGCCGCAGCGGCCGGCCGCGGCGCGGGTACACCCTGGGGACGTTCGTCGACGACCTGGACGCGCTCCTGGACCGGCTCGACATACGGACCCCGGTGCACCTGGTGGGCAACTCGTACGGGGGGACCGTCGCGTTCGGCCAGGCCCTGCGCCGGCCGGAGCGGGTCGCCGGCATGGTGGTGATCGAGTCGGAACCCGCCACCGCGGCCTGGGCGGTCAAGCTGGCCGGGCTGCTGGAGCGGGTCCGCCACGAGATGGACGTGAACGAGGACGCTGCCCTCGACTGGATCGCCACCCACCACGGCGGCCACACCGCCCGGTTGGCGAAGTCCGCCGGACGGCTCGTGCGCGACACCACCCTCGCCCGGGACATCCCGGCGAGCGCGGTACTGGACGACGACGACATCCGGGCGATCCGTTGCCCGGTCCTCGCCGTGTACGGAGCCGATTCCGACCTCGCCGCGCAGGCACCCCGCATGCGGTCGCTGCTCCCGCACTGCGCGACCGAGTTGCTACCCGGCCACCGGCACTCGGTCCTTGTGGAGGCGCCCGGCCGGGTACGGGACCTCGTGCTGGACTGGGTCGGCCGGCACTCCCGGCCGGCCGTCGGTCCCGGGGTGCGTGCCCGGTGAGCCGCTTCCTGTTCGTGGTGCCGCCGCTGGTCGGGCACGTCAACCCGGCCGTCGGGGTCGCCGCCGCCCTCGTGTCCCGGGGCCACCGGGTGGCGTGGGCGGGCGAGCCCGCGCTCGTACGCCGCCTCGCGGGCCCGGACGCGGTCGTCCATCCCTGCCCGCCCCCCGGCGCGGGTCGCTGGCAGCGAGGGGAGCCGCCCGTCGCCCGGCCCGCGGACATCCGGGGGCCGGAGGCCTTGCGGTTCCTGTGGGAGGGCTTCCTCGTACCGCTCGCCGAGGCGATGGCGCCGGGGGTGCGGCAGGCGGTCGCGGCCTTCCGGCCGGACGTGGTCGTCGCCGATCAACAGGCGCTGGCCGGCGCCCTCGTCGCCGAGGACCTGCGGCTGCCGTGGGCGACCTCGGCGACGACGTCGGCGGAGTTCACGGACGTCCTGGCGACCATGCCCCGGGTCGCCGCCTGGAACGAAACCCTGCTGCGTGACCTGCGCTCCCGGATCGGTGATCCGGCGGGGAGCGGCGACCCCCGCTTCTCCCCGCACCTCGTGCTCGCCTTCAGCACGCCGGAGCTGGCGGGGCGGGCCGTGCGGGGCGGCGACCGGGTGCGCTGGGTCGGCCCGTCGCTGACCGCCCGCCCGTCCGCCCCCTTCCCCTGGGAGCGGCTCGATCCTGGGCGCTCGCTGGTCCTGGTCACCTTGGGGACGGCGAACACCGATGCGGGGGCCCGGTTCCTGGCGCGGTCGGCCGAGGCGTTGCGGGCCCGGGCCGACCGGGTGCAGGCCGTCGTCGTCGACCCGAAGGGCACGCTCGGGGCGGGGGCGGGGGCCGGATCGGGGTCGGGTGCGGATCCCGCGGACCGGGACGTCATCGTCCTGCCGGTGGTCCCCCAACTGGAGCTGCTGGACCGCGCCGACGCCGTCGTCTGCCACGCGGGGCACAACACCGTGTGCGAGGCCCTGTGGCACGGCGTCCCGTTGGTGGTCGCGCCCATCCGCGACGACCAACCGGTGATCGCCGGACAGGTGGCCGACGCCGGGGCGGGCGTACGGATCCGCTTCGCGCGGGCCGGGGCCGACGCCATCGGAGCGGCCGTCGACACCGTCCTGCGGGACCCGGGCCCCCGGGAGGCGGCCCGGACCATCGCGCGGGCCTTCCGCGGCGCCGGGGGCGCCCCGGCCGCCGCCCGCCACCTGGAACGACTCGCCGACGGTCGGAAGGACGAGACATGAGCGCCGCATCCCGCAAGGCCCGTACGCTCCGGGTGGCCGAGCTGCGCGCCGCCTACCGCAAGGAACTGGCCGACGGCACCGAGGTGTTCTTCGCGCCGCGCGCCCACCGGTGCCCCTGGTGCGGCTCGGCGCGGCTCGGTGGGCACCTGCGCACCACCGACCTGTTCCAGCACAAGCCGGGTGACTTCGCCCTCGACCGCTGCCACGACTGCGGGCACCTGTTCCAGAACCCGCGGCTGAACGAGCGCGGACTCGCCTTCTACTACCGCGACTTCTACGACGGCCTCGGCGAGGAGCGGCTCGGCGGCGTGTTCGGCGGCCGCGGCGGCTCCTACCGGTCCCGGGCGCTGTCCGTACGGAGGCACCTCGTGGGGCCCGCCGAGTGGTTGGACGTCGGCACCGGACACGGCCACTTCTGCGAGAGCGCCCGCGCCGTGCTCCCCGCGGTGACGTTCGACGGGCTCGACCGCTCCGACGGCGCGGAACTCGCCGAACGGGCCGGTCGGGTGCGCCTGGGGCGCAGGGGGTCGTTCCCCGAGCTGGCCGATCGGCTGCCCGGCTCGTACGACGTGGTGAGCATGTTCCACTACTTGGAGCACTGCGACGTCCCGCAGCGCGAACTGGACGCCGCCCGCGCCGTGTTGCGGCCGGGTGGTCTGCTGGTCATCGACGTGCCGGATCCCGAGAGTAGGTTCGCGCGACTGTTGGGCCGTTGGTGGTTGCCCTGGTTGCAGCCACAACACCTGCACCTCATGCCGGTGGCGGGCCTGCGCCGGCGGCTGACGGAGACCGGCTTCACGGTCCTGGCCGAGGAACACGCCGAGGCGCACGACCCGGTCGACCTGGTGGCCGCCGCGTGGGTGGCGCTGGACTCGGTCGCCCCGCGCGAGGACCTCCCGTGGCTGTCCCCGCCGCCCGGGGCCGGGCGGCGGGTGCTGCGTACGGCCGTGCTGCTCGCCGGGGTGCCGCTGCTGCTGGCGGCGACCTTGCTGGACCGGGTGGCCGCGGGCCCACTGGCGGGCCGGCTACGGCTGACGAACGCGTACCGGCTGATCGCCAGGCGCGAGGAGTAGCGCCGACGGCCGGGACGGCCCGGGCCCGGCGGGCCCTCGCGGCGCGGCGCGGCGCCGTCAGGCGGTCGGCGGCTGTCGTTGCGGCGCCGACGCCGTAGCTACGGACCCGGCGAATATGCACTTCGGCCGAGATGGATTTTCGGCTGTTCGGCAGTGAGACAGTCTATGTCTCACGGAACAGGAAACGGTCCGCCGGTTTTCCTCTCCGCGCTCCGCGCCCGGGTTCCTCGTCGCGGATCACTGGCATGTCTCCGCGCGGGGTGCGGGTGTGGAGGCACCATGGGGGCATGAACGCGTCCGTGTCCCCGGTCCGCAACCTGCGGGAGCGGATCGGCGCGGGCCTCTTCGGTCGGGTGGCCGGCCCCTCCGGCCCCGCCACCCGTGCCCGCATCCACGGCACTCCCGGACCGCGCTGGTTCGGGCCCGAACGGCCCATCCGTACCGTCCACGGCGACGCCTCGATGTTCATCGGGGGGCTGAGCGCGCTGCTCCTCCAGTCGCTGCACCCGCTCGCGATGGCCGCCGTCGCCGCCCACTCGGGTTTCCGCGGCGACCCCTGGGGCCGCCTCCAGCGCACCAGTACCTTCCTGGCCGTCACCACGTACGGCACCGCCCGCGACGCCGAGGAGGCCGTTGCGCGGGTGCGGGCCGTGCACGAACGCGTGCGCGGGACGACGTCCTCCGGCGAGCCGTACCACGCCGCCGATCCGCACCTCCTGGGGTGGGTGCACGTGGCGGAGGTGGACAGCTTCCTCCGCGCCCACCAGCGCTTCGGCGCCCACCCCTTGACGGCGGAGGACTGCGACGGCTACCTCGCCGACACGGCGCGCGTCGCCCGCGCGCTCGGCGTACCGGATCCCCCGCGCGACCGGGCGGAGCTCGCCGCCCGCCTGACGGCGTACCGGTCCGAGCTGCGGGCCACCCCCGAGGCCCGGGACGCGGCGCGTTTCATCCTGCGCGAGCCCCCGCTGCCCTGGCCGGTCAGAGCGCCGTACGCCCTCCTGGCCGTGAACGCGGTCTCCTTGCTGCCGCTCTGGGCCCGCCTCCCCCTCGACCTGCCCCACGCCCCCCGCGCCGAGCGGTTCTGCGTGCGCCCGAGCGGCCACGCGCTGACGAAGGTCATCCGCTGGGCGATGGCCCCACCACCGGCCCCACCACCGGCCCCGCCACCGAGTCCCTGAGGGCGCCGCCCGCCCGGCGGCGGTCGGTCACCGTTCGAGTGTCGCGAGCAGCTCCCGCGGGTCGAAGGTGACCCGGATCCTGCTGATCTTCCCGTTCTCCACGTGGCTCCAGTTCGCCGTCGGGGTGGGCTGCGCACCCCCGGTGTGCAGGTCGAACCAGGTGATCACGTCCGTGTCGTTCGCCACCCGGGCGTGCACCTCGATCCGTTCCAGGATCCGGCGCAGGCCGCGCAGGCCGCCGAGGCAGTCCTCGACGCCGGAGGCGCGGCCGAGCGTGCCGACGAATTCGACGTCGTCGGCCAGGATCGCGCGCAAGGTGTCGAAGTCGCCCGCCTGCCACGCGGAGAAGTACGTCTCGGAAAGCTGTGCCGGAGTCGTCATGCGTCCATGCTGGTGGACCCCGTCCCATCCGTCCAATAGATGGTTGCGATGTGCAGTATCATCACTGCTTATGGAAATCCATCAGCTCCGGTACCTCGCCGCGGTGGTGGACGAGGGCACGTTCACGGCCGCGGCGGCGCGACTGCATGTCAGCCAGTCGGGCATCAGCACCCAAGTCGGTAAGCTCGAAAAGGAGTTGGGGCAGCAGCTGCTGGAGCGCTCGGGGCGAAGGGTACGGCTGACGGCCGCGGGCGAAGCGGTGCTGCCACTCGCCCGGGAGGCCCTGACGACGCTCGACAGCATCGAACACACGGCGGCCGCATTCGCCCAGGCCGCTCGGGGACGGGTGCGCCTGGGCATGATCACGGGCTGCTCGATCCCCGGCTTCCTGGACGCCGTCGCCGAGCTCGGCAGCGCCCACCCCGGCATCGTCCTCAGCTTGCACGAGGGCGACTCCCGCGCCCTGCGGTCCCAGGTGCTCGCACGCTCCCTCGACCTCGCCCTGATCGCGTTCGCCGGGCGGCCCGAGCCCGAGTTGGACGTCAACGTCATCATCGACGAGCCGATCGCCGTGGTGGTGCCCGAGGGGCACCGGCTCGGCCGGACACCGGTGCGGCTCGCCGACGTCCAGGAGGAGAAGGTGCTCTGCCTACCGCACGGCACGGGCATCCGCGAGGCGTACGAACGCTCGTGCCTGCGGGCGGGGATCGAACCGCGGGTGGACGTCGAGGCCAGTTCCCCACTGACGCTGCTGGGGCTGGCCCGACGAGGGGCCGGGGTCGCGGTCCTGAGTCCGTCCTCGGGGGCCGACGAGGGCATGCGCCCCCTGCCCATCACCGACGCGGCGACGCACGCCTGCCTCGGCCTCGCCATCCGCCCGGACCTGCGCTCCCCCGCCGCCCGCCTGACGCTGGCCCGCCTGCGCGCGGCACTCGTCCCCTGAGACCGCTCCCCCGCACCGTCCGCCCCGAGGAAACGCCGTGGGCGTCAGAGGAAGCGGCGGATGGGGGTGACGGCGAGTTCGCGCAGTCGTTGGGCCGGGGTGCGACGGCTCCAGCGGGCCTCGTCGATGCGGACGCTGGCCTGGAGGTCCTCGTCGAAGTGGCCGTCGAGGGTGGCCGTGAACGTCTCGTCCAGGACCGCGAGCATGACTTCCTCGTCGTGGTCCAGGGAACGGCGGTTGAAGTTGGTGGAGCCGGTCAGCGCGGCGATCCGGTCGACGGTGATGACCTTGGCGTGCATCATCGTCGGCTGGTACTGGAAGATCTTGACTCCGGCGGCGAGGAGGTCGGCGTAGAAGTGCTGACCGGCCAGCTGGCAGACGCGCTTGTCGGTGTGGGGGCCGGGCAGCAGGATCTCCACCTCGACTCCGCGGCGGGCGGCGGCGCAGAGGAGTTCGATGAAGTAGGCGTCGGGGGCGAAGTAGGCGGTGGCGAGGCGGAACCGGTGCTGGGCGGACTCGATGGCGACGCGCATCAGCGTCTGCATGTCCTGCCAGCCGAAACTGGCCGAACCGCGGACCACCTGGACGACCGCGTCGCCGCACGGGGTGTGCTCGGTGAAGCGGTCCCGGTCGTCGAAGAGGGTGTCGTGGCACTCGGCCCAGTTCTGGGCGAAGGCCGCGGCGATCCCGTCCACGGCCGGACCGCGCACCTGGACGTGGGTGTCGCGCCATTCGTCGGCGTTCCGTGCGTTGCCGCACCATTCCTCGGCGATGCCGACGCCACCGGTGAAGGCCGTCTCCTCGTCGACCACCAGCACCTTGCGGTGACAGCGGTGGTTCTGCTTGAGCGGGGAGAGCTGGAGCGGCTTGCGGAACCAGGTCACCTCCGCCCCGGCGTCCTCCATCATCTTCAGCAGGTCCTGTTCGATCAGCCGGCTGCCGAAGCCGTCCAGCAGCAGGCGCACCCGGACACCGCTACGGGCCCGGTCGGCCAAGGCCTCGGCGAAGCGGCGGGCTATCTCTCCGCGCCAGTACACGAACGTCATCATGTCGACGGTGTGCTCGGCGGCGCTGATCGCGGCGAGCATCCCGGCGAAGATCTCGTCCCCGTTGCGCAGCACGACCAGGGAGTTGCCCTCGGTGGCGGCGATGCCGATCAGTCTTTCGAGGCGGCGCCGCATCCGCTGCTTCGCGTCGTCCGATCCCGGGGCGGGCGCGGCCGACACTCCGGCTCCTTCTGATTCGCTACATGTGCTCGTCATCACTCCACCTCACCGGTCGCCGGGCTCGCACGCCCTGACGTCAGTCCGGCGCAGGGGCGAGCCGACTGTACACACACCACGCCGCGCGGGCCGCCTCGCCCGCCTGACCACGAGTGGGGGGCCGGGCTCGGGACCGTGACGGGCCCACGGCATTCGCGTCGTGCCGGGGGTCGAGGAGTCGTGGGTTCTCGACGCTGCCGCAGGGGCTCCCCAAGGAGTGGGAGGCCGGGTGGAGGGCGGGCTCCGACGGGTTCTGGGTGGCGTGCGGGGCCGGGGGGAACGGGTAATGTCTTTGTCATGTTCTTCCAAAACCCGATGTACGAGTGAGCGCGTGATGGGCCCCTGCTGACGCCCTTCGACGTCGCCGCGCCCGTCCCCCACCGATGAATCCCCAGATCACTTCACCGCATCACCGGGAGAACCCGTGACCGACAGCAAGAACATCAACAACCCCGTGGGCCAGGGCGGCGGCCAGCGCAAGAAGCTGTCCCGCGCCGAGCGGCAGAACAACGGTCCGCACCGCAACCTCGACCGCAAGAACGCCGCCGACCAGAAGGCGGAGCTGGTTCGCAAGATGCGCGAGAAGGCGGGCGTGACCGAGGGCGCCGAGCAGACCGGTGACGACACCGCACAGACCTGACGTGGCGCCGCCACGAGCGGCACCGCACGGGGCAGGGCCCGGACCTCGACGACGCGAGGTCCGGGCCCTGCTGCCGTGTCGGGCCCGGCCGCCGCATCCGGGGCCGGGTTTGGCTTGACCGTGCACAGCAGGGGTAGGCGCCAGCCGTGTACGGCCCCCTACCGGGCACGGATCAAAGGAGCACCTTCATGATCCTCATCCTCGGACTCATCATCCTGATCGTGGCCGCCATCGTCGGCCTGATCGGAATCTTCGGCAATTTCGGCGCGGGACACGCGCTCGACGCCGGTGGTGATTTCTCGATCCTCGGTTACCACGCCACCGGCTCGACCGGATCCCTGTTCCTGATCGGAATCATCGTGGGAGCCGCGGCCCTCCTGGGCCTGGCGCTGGTGATGCTCGGTGCCCGGCGTTCGGCCCGCCGTGCGCGTGCCCGACGTGAGCTCGGCGCGTCCCGACGCGAGTCGGTCGTCGTCGACCGCGAGCGTGAAGACCTGATCAAGCAGCGTGACGAGGCCCGCGCCATGACCGGGACCGGCGACGACGTCCGTCCCGCGACCGGCGAGCCGGTGGCGGAGGAGCCTCGGCGTCGTGGTCACTGGTTCGGCCACGGAGCGGCTCCCCGATGACGTCGACGGTGGATGCCGGCGGGGCTCTCCGTCGGGCCCGCGCCGGCTCCGTGGGAGCCGGTGCACCATGAGGTGCCGCTTCGGCGTCCGCCCCGGCCGGGCCGCGCGCCCCCGTCGGGGCGGTGGGCCGATCCGGTCCTGGCGGGCCGCCGTGCTCGAGGGGCGGGGTGACCCGGTTGCCCAGCCGCGCGGACGGCTGCCGCGTGCTCGTTCTGGCGCCGTGGCGCCGCTGCGCAGGGCCGTTGCCGCCGCCCGGTCCGCGCCGGCCCCGCGGACGATCGTCGACGTCTCCGGCATCGTCCACGCCGACTCCGGTCTGCTCGGGCTCCTCGTCCAGAACGCCGGACGTCGAAGCGGCGCTCCGGGCGTGAGCCCCGGGCGCCGCCGACGTCTGTCTCTCTTCAGGGGAGGGGCCGTCAGTGCTCGGGCAGGGGCGTGCGCAGGGCGCTGCGTCCCTGGTCCCAGGCGCCACGGATGTGGTCCGCGAGGCGGTCCTCCAGGAGCACCGTCGCCGCGCAGCCGAACGCGACGTCCGCTTCCAGTTCCGGTTCGGTGGCCAGGAGGCCGCCGATGACCTCGTGGCGGACGATCTGCTCGTGGACCGCGTCGGCTTCCACGTGCTCGGCGTAGAAGTGTTCGGCGGCCTGTCCGGCCCCGCAGCGGCGCATGGCGTTGGCCAGCCGCCTGGATCCCGGCGAAGAGGTGACTTCGACGCACGCGAAGTGGCCGACGAGGGCTCCGCGCAGCGCCCGGTGCAGGCCGAAGAGGGACATCAGGTTCACGGTGGCGAGCAGCGGGGCCGACCCCTGGTCCAGGTAGTGGCCGTAGGTGGGGTCGAGTCCCAGGTCGGTCATGAGCTCCGCGAAGAGCCGCGCGTGGACGCGGTCGGCCCGGCCGGCCCCGAACTCGTCGTACTCGATGGCCACCATGGCGGCCTTGGCCCGTCCGGTGAGCCTGGGGATAACCCAGGCGTGGGGGTCGGCTTCCTTGAGGTGGTAGAGCGAGCGCAGGGCCGCGTACTCGCGCAGCTGCCACAGCTCGCCGTCGGTTTCGAGGTGGCGGCTGAGGCTGCCGGAGAGGTCGACGGGCTCGACGAGCAGGGGGGCGAAGGCTTCCTCGACCGAGCGGGGCACGTCGGGCAGCTCGGTGCGCAGGGCGTGCAGGAAGCGGTCCTCCAGCTCCCGGCGCAGCCGCAGGAGGTCCGGGTCCCATTCCCGCTCGTCGTCCACGCCGTCGAAGCCCCGGTAGTGCAGCTCGTAGAGGAGGTAGAGGGCGAGCTGGAGGTCGTCGCCCCAGGGGTCGGCCCGCCCTACGGATCCGGGGGTGTACCTCGGGGACCCGCCCGATCGGAGGGCGTCGATCACGGCCCGGGACAGCTCACCCCGCCCCTCGACGAGACGGGGTCCGGCGGCGGTCGCCGTCGTGCTCGGGGCGGGAGGAGTCATCGGGCGTTCCTGTCGTCGGGGGGGCGGCGCGCTCGCGACGGCGGTGGCTGGTGTCGCACCAGGGGTAGGTGCGGCTGCGGCGGCAGGTGCACACCGCGACCATGAAGCGGTCGGACCGGGCGACCGTCCCGTCGTCCAGGACGATCTCGACCGGCCCCTCTACCAGGACCGGGCCCTGGGGGTCCACCGACACCCGGCGGGCCCGTCCGTCGGCGGGGGCTCGGCGCGCCTCGTGCGGGACGGCGTCACGGGCCGGGTTGCCACCGGTTCCGCTCGGGGCGCTGTCAGAGGTACTGGGCACGGATCACCACCAGCTCTTCCCACTGCTCGGCCTCGGCCGCGAGGCCCTGCTGCTCCAGCCAGGCGCGTCGGGAGCGCAGGACGGGGCCCCACGGCACGGTCGCCGTCGCGGTGACCTCGGCGTACAGCCCGGTGCGGGCCAGTCGGTCGACGGTCTCCTGCGCCCCGCACATCGCGGAGTGGACCATCAGCAGGACGCCTCCGGGATGCAGCAGGTCCCGGGAGCCCGCGCAGATCCGGTCGATGACCCCGCGTCCGTCGAGACCGGCGTCCCAGGCCCGCTCCGGGCCGTGCGACGGCAGCCGGGCCTGGGGAGCGGGGACGTACGGCGGGTTGCTGATCACCAGGTCGTAGCGGTGGCCCGCGGCGCGTGCTTCGAAGTCCCCGTGCAGCACGCGCAGCGCGAGCCGTCGGCGCAGGGCGTTGAGCCGCGCCGTCGCCACCGCGCGCCAGGAGACGTCGACCGCCGTGACGCGTGCTCCCCTGCCCGCGGCGTGCAGGGCGAGCGCCCCGGTGCCGGTACCGATTTCCAGGACGCGCTTGTGGGGACCCAGGTCCTCGTTGGTGAGCGCTTCGGCCAGGAGCCGGGTGTCCGCCTGCGGTTGGTAGACGCCGGGGAGGGCCAGCAGACCGACGGGGAGCGTGGCCAAGGGCAGAGCCGTACCGGACACCGCGTACCTCCGGGTGCGTATGCGGCCCGCCGAGCGGGCCGCGGCGATGGGCGACACCCTGCGACTGCCCTCCGCGGGGCACATCACCCAGCGCGCGTCGATCTTCGGAGGAACAGACGAAGCAGCAGCTGGACTACCTCGTTTCCCACAGGTCGTTCCGTCCCGCCCCCGTCCGTTCAGTCCGCTCAGCAGCCCGGGCAGCACCGGGGCCGGGGGCTGGACGGCGTCCCGGAACTCGGGGACCTCCCGTTCAGGAGCGTGACGTCCTGCACACCGGGGTCGTGCGCCGCCGCCCGACGTTTCCCTCCGGGGTGCGGGGCATACGGGCCCGTGGAGGTGGTCCGTCTTGCCCGAGTGGGTGGATGTGCGGGATCGATTGAGGGCGGCTGCCGCGGATCGGGCGGGGTACGTACGGCGCGCCGTGCGCGCGGCGGGGAGCGAACGGGACGAGCTGATACTCGGCGCCAAGACGGTCGTCGCGGCGATGGCCGCTTGGGTGTCGGCGCGGTACCTGTTGCCGCCGGCGGTCTCGACGTTCGCACCGTTCACCGCGCTGCTGGCGTTGCAGGCGACCGTGTACCGCTCGGTGCGCGATTGCGTCCAGTACCTGCTGGCGGTGGCGGCCGGTGCGCTGCTCGCCGCCACCTTGGCTGCGGTCGCCGGCATCCACGGATGGTCGTTCGGCCTGCTCACGCTGCTCGCGCTGTGCGTCGGGCGGATCGAACGGCTGGGGCGGCAGGGCACCCAGGTCGCCATCGTCGGGTTCTTCGCGTTCTCGTCCGGCCAGGGTCAGATCGGCTACATCGGCCACCTGGCCGGGTCCGTGGGCATCGGCGCGCTCTGCGGTCTCACGGCGCACTTCGTCCTCGCTCCGGCCCGGCACGCGCGTCACCGGCAGCAGGCCGTCGCGGACCTCTACGCCACCATGAGCGAGCGTTTGGACGACCTGGCCGACGCCCTCGAAGCGAGCGACCCCGATCGGGAGCGGCTGGGCCGGTGGCGCCGGGACGGGCACTTGTTGTCCGCCGAGTGCGAGCGCATCCGGAACGGCATCGAGGCCGAGATCGAGAACGGTCACCTGAACCCGCGGCGCAGCATCGACGGCGCGAACCTGGCGCTGACCCGCGCGCGGGAGGCGATCACCATCGCGGAACGTGCCACGGATCACCTGCGCTCGATGACCCGGGCCCTGCACCACGCCCTCGGTAGCCGGGAGCTCGGCGGCCTGCCGGCTTCCTTCCGGCCCGGCTACGGCACGGTGCTGCGCGCGCTGGCCGCCGCGATGCGGGAGATCGGCCAGACGTCCCCCACCGACCCGGGCCGGCTCGACGAGAGGATCGACGGGGCGGCCGAGGAACTCGATGTGGTGACCCGGCGGGAGCTGACCTCCCCGAACGCCTCGCCGGTCGTCCATACCGTGCAGGGCACGCTGCTCACGGACGCCGCGCGCCTGTTGGCCGACCTCCGCTCGGGCCGGCAGGCCCTCGCCGAGGTGTCCTGAACCGGGTCCGCGCCGACGGGTCCGCGCATGACGGAGGGGGGGCGGGGGTCCGGTCGGACCCCCGCCCCCCTCCGTGGTGCGCGGAACGCGTCAGGCCTTTCCGCCCTTCGCACCGCGCGCGGCCGACCCGTCGAACCGTTCCTCGAACCGGCCGGCGGACCGTTCCGCGAACCGGCTGTCGAAGCGGCCGTCGGACCCGCCGTCCGACCGATCCGCGGACCGTCCGTCGAAGGAACCGTCGAGCGGCGCGTCGCCGGACCGCGGCGCCGCCGCGAAGGCCAGGCGGGGCAGGGCGTCGGGGTGCTTCTCCGTGAGCCAGGTGATCACCTGTTCCCGGACCGCGCAGCGCACCGTCCACAGGTCGTCGGCGTCCTTGGCCGTGACGATCGCGCGCACGACCATGGTGGACGGGGTCGTCTCGGTGACGGCGACGTCCCAGCCTCGGCCGTCCCACTCCGGGCAGTGGTGCAGGATCTCGTGCACCTTGTCGCGCATGAGGTCGACCGGTGCCGAGTGGTCGCAGTGGAAGAAGACGGTGCCGGTCATCTGGACGCCGCCCCGTGACCAGTTCTCGAACGGGCGGGTGGTGAAGTACGAGACGGGCATCGTGATCCGGCGTTCGTCCCAGGTCCGTACGGCGAGGAAGGTGAGGGTGACGTCCTCCACCACGCCCCATTCACCGGCCACCACGACCGTGTCCCCGATGCGGACCATGTCGCCGAACGCGATCTGGAAACCGGCGAACAGGTTGCCGAGGGTGGATTGGGCCGCGATGCCGGCCACGATGCCGATGATTCCGGCGGAGGCGAGCATCGAGGTGCCGAGCGCGCGGAAGCTCGGGAAGGTGAGGAGCATCGCGGCGATGGCGACGACGGCCACGACGACCGTCACGACCCGCATGATCAGCGTCACCTGGGTGCGGACCCGGCGTACCCGGGCCGGGTCACGGGTGCTGGTCGCGTAGCGGACGTAGGCCGACTCGACGACGGCGGAGGTCATGGCCACGATCAACCAGGCGCCCGCGCCGATCAGGGTGAGCGAGAGGATCCGGCCGACGGTGGCGGCGTTGTCCTGCAGCGGCGGCCAGGCTATCTGCCGGTACGCGCCCCGGAGCAGGGCGGCGAGCAGCACGATCTGCAGGGAGCGGCGGCAGCGGCGCAGCAGGTTCCACAGGGGTGTTTCGGGGTGGCGCCCGTCGGCTCGGCGCAGCAGCAGGTCGACGGCCCAGCCGGCCACGAAGGTCAGCAGCAGCGAGCCCCCCAGGACGGTCAGCAGGCGAAGAGCGTCGTTCATATCTCCTCAGCGAATGTAGGCGGCATGGACTTCCACGCGCTTGCCCCACCAAGTGCGGCCGACACCGGGGGGCGGTCCGAGCGGAGCCGATACCGGGGGTCCGGCCGCGGCCCGCGGGCGCCGCGACACGGTGCGGACGCCCCTCCGCGCGCGAGGACTGCGGCGGATCAGGCGGAGATCGGCACGAAATCTTTTTTCCGTGCCGCCGTTTGGCCCCGCGGATCGGGGCCATACGGGTCAATGTCGGCGAGTCACCGCTCGAGCGGGGCGGCGAGTCGCCGAGATCGGCGGTCGCACGCCGGTGTCCCGTCCCCCCGGGCACCGCGTGCGGCCGCCGTCCTGCGTTCCGGGCACGTACGTCGCCGGTACGCCGACCCGGGCCCCGGAGGCCCGCCACCTGCGCATGCGGCGGACCGGGACGGGTAGCCGGGCCTTGAGAGGACCCTCAGCGCGACTGTCCGCACCACGGGTGCGGGTCGCCGACGACACGGAAGGGGTGCGCATGTCGCACGTCGAGGAGTACGTCGAGGTCAACGTCCCCGTACGCACGGCCTACAACCAGTGGACGCAGTTCGACGCGTTCCCGGCCTTCATGGAAGGCGTCGAGCGGGTCGAGCAGCACACGGACACCCTCACCCACTGGGTGACGAACGTGAACGGGGTGCACCGCGAGTTCGACGCACAGATCACCGACCAGCTCCCGGACCGGCGCGTCACGTGGATGACGGTGGACGGTGAACCGCGGCAGGCCGGCATGGTCACCTTCCAGCCGATCGACGCGACCACCACCAAGGTTGTCCTGCACATGACCTGGATGCCGGAGGGGCTCGCCGAGACCGCCGCCGACAAGCTCGGCGTCGTCAAGCGGCAGGTGGCCGGCGATCTCAAGCGGTTCAAGATGTTCATCGAAGCGCGCGGAACCGAAACCGGCGCACGGCGGGGCGAGGTCCGACAGGGATGAGAAACACCACGGCGAACAAGGGCCTGCGCAGCGCCGCTCGCGGCGGGGGCGGCAGGGAAGTCACCGCGCGCTGCGGACTGGTGGCGCGCGGGGTGCTGTACGCGCTGATCGGGCTGCTGGCCCTGCGCGTGGCCTTCGGTGACGGAGGCCAGGAAGCCGACCGGCAGGGCGCCCTCCAGGAACTCGCGGAGAAGCCCTTCGGCATCGTCCTCATCTGGACCATCGGCATCGGGCTGGTCGGAATGATGCTGTGGCGCCTGTCCGAGGCGGTGTTCGGCGCCGCCGGACCCGACGGCGGCAAGGCGACGAAGCGACTGGCGTCGGCCGGTCGGACGGTCTTCTACGCGGTCGTCGCGTTCTCCGTCCTGGCGTTCGCGGTGGGCCGCGGCGGCAGCAACGGGGACCAGCAGTCGCGCGATGTGACCGCCAAGGCGCTCGACCTGCCCGCCGGTCAGTGGCTGGTCGGCGCGGCCGGACTCGGCATCGCCATCGCCGGCGTGGTCATCGCGGTGCAGGCGGCCCGGCGTCACTTCCGCAAGCACCTCTCCATGACCGGCGTGTCGCCGGGCGTGCGCAAGGCCGTCATTTTCGTCGGCGTGGCCGGTGGGCTGGCCCGGGGCGCCGTGTTCACGGCCGTCGGCGGCTTCATCGTGTACGCGGCGGTCCGCTACGACCCGTCGCAGGCCAAGGGGATGGACGACACCTTGAGGTCGTTCACCCAGACCGCGGCGGGACCCTGGCTGCTGGTGGCGGTCGCTCTCGGATTGATGCTCTTCGGGGTGTTCTCCTGGGCGATGGCCCGCTGGCGCGAGGTCTGATCCCCGGGGCGGCGCGGGCCCGGTACCGGACGCATGCGCGGGGCCCTGTCGGGCACCTGCGCAGCGTGACCGAGATCCCCCGCACCGCCCCGCGCCCCGTCGGCCGGCCCACCGCCGGCCTCGCGGCGCGCACCCGCGCCGAGCTGCGGCGCACGGCCGTCCGTGTCTGGAACGACAACCTGGCCGACCACGCGGCCGCCCTCACGTACTACGCGGTCCTCGCGCTGCTGCCCGCGCTCGCCATCGCGGTCTCCCTGGTGGGGCTGCTGGGCGGGGCCACGACGGACCGGCTCATCACCGGATTGACCTCGTACGCACCGCCGCAATCGGCGCAGGTGCTGCGCGACGCCCTCAGTGGCCTGCTGGCGGAACGTTCCTCGATGGTGGCGCTGCTGATCAGCGGTCTCGTCAGTTCGGTGTGGTCGGCGTGCAGCTACCTGGCGGTGTTCCGTCGGGCCCTGCACACCATGCACCGGGTCCCCGAGACGCGGCCTCCGCTGCGGGCCGCCCACATGCTGATCGTCAACGCCCTGTCGCTGCTGGTGCTGCTCGTCGCCGGCGCCGTGGGTCTGGTCGTGTCCGGGCCGGTGGGCCGCTGGGTGGTGCGGGCCACGGGCGGGGACAGTCCGCACGTCGTCGCGTTCCTGCGCTGGCCCGTGCTGCTGGTGGTCGTGACCTTCCTGGTGCTGATCCTCTTCCGGACCGGCCCGGCCCAGAGCCGGGGTACCCGGCGGGGACTGCCCGGCGGCGTCCTGGCCGCGCTGCTCTGGCTGGCCGCTTCGGGGTTCTTCACGCTCTACACGGAGCTGGGCACGTACGGCAGGCTCTACGGCTCGCTGGCCGGCATCGTGGTGTTCCTGGTCTGGCTCTGGTTCGCCAACCTGGCCCTGCTCACCGGAGCCCAGTTCAACGCCGAACGCGCGCGGACGCCGCAAGTCCTCCAGCGGGCCGCCTGAACCCCTCGGGCAACCTCCCGAGGCTCACGCCGGGGCCGGCACCGCCCGGCCCCGGCCGCCGGCCAACCGGGAGCCGTCGATCTCCGCCCAGACGACCTTGCCGCTGCCGTGCCGGTAGGAACCCCACCGGTCGGAGAGCACCTGCACGACGCGCAGGCCGTGCCCACCGGGTACGCCGGGCCGGGCCACGGGACGGGGGCGGGGCGGCACCGGCGCACCGTCGACCACGTGGATGCGCAGGGTCTCGCCGGCCGTCAGGACGAGCTCGTGGCAGCCACCGGCGTGCAGGGTGGCGTTGGCCACCAATTCGGAGACGACGAGCAGGGCGTCCTCGGCGCTCTCCTCGTGGTCCCACCCCCAGTCCCGCAGGGTCCGCCGGGTGAAGTCGCGGCCCTTGCCGACCGCGCCCCGGATGCTGCACAGGGTGAGCCTGCGGCTCTGGCCCATGACCGGTACCACCGTGCCCGGAGGTCCGCCCTTGGCTGCTCCCGTCGTGTTCACTCTCATCACCCCGACCGTTGACGTTGCTGTGTGCGGTTGCGTTGCTGTGTGCGTTGAGTTGCCGTTCGGTGCGGGGAAGCGGCTCCGTCCGCGGGCCGCGGGGCGGCCGTCGCGGGTGACCGTCGTCCCCGGACCGCGTATGCCCGCCCTGGCCGCCCGAACACCGTCGGCTTCACGGGTCTCCCCGTACGGGTGTATGGCGGCGGTGCCCGAGCCCGCTCGGCACGTTCGGGGCTCCACCGGGCGGCATGAGTGGCGAGATGGTGGACAGCCGCGCGGTATGACACGCATCTCGCAGACAGGCCGCGGTGGCGAACACGCGGACCGGGACACCGCAGGCGCGGACCGGGACACCGCCGGGAGCACCGGCGCGGGGCCGGACGACGAGATCGAACGCCGGGCTCCCGACGAGCCGACCTCGCTGTCGAAACGGTCGTGGCGCGCCGTGCTGCGGGGGACGGTCAAGGAGTTCACCGAGGACGAGCTGGCCGACCGCGCCGCGGCGCTGACGTACTACGGGGTGCTGGCGCTCTTCCCGGCCCTGCTGGTCCTGGTGTCCCTGCTGGGCATCGCCGGCGAGTCCACGACCCAGCAGGTGCTCGACAACGTGCAGCAGTTGACTCCCGGTTCGGTCAACGACGTGCTCAGCGACGCGGTGACGCAGCTGCGGGGCCGCAGCGGCATCGGCTCGCTCATGGCCGTGGTGGGTCTGGTCGTCGCCCTGTGGTCGGCCTCCGGATACATCGCCGCGTTCATCCGCGCCTCGAACGCCGTCTACGACGTGCCCGAGGGGCGGCCGGTGTGGAAGGTCCTGCCGCTGCGCCTCGCGCTGACGGTGATCCTGATGCTGCTCGCCTGCGCCGCCGCGCTGATCGTGGTCTTCACCGGCGGTCTGGCCCGGCGGGCGGGTTCCGCCCTGGGCATCGGCGACACCGCGCTGACGGTGTGGTCGATCGCCAAGTGGCCGGTCCTGGTGCTCCTCGTCACGATCATGATCGCGTTGCTGTACTGGGCGGCCCCGAACGCCAAGGGCCGGGGATTCCGCTGGGTGACCCCCGGCAGCTTCCTGGCCCTGGCCATCTGGATGCTCGCCTCGGCGGGCTTCGCCTTCTACGTGGCGAACTTCGCCTCCTACAACAAGACGTACGGCACGGTCGCCGGCGTCATCGTCTTCCTCGTCTGGTTGTGGATCACCAACCTGGCCGTTCTCCTGGGCCTCGAATTCGACGCGGAGCTGGCCCGCCAGCGCGCCATCGCGGGCGGGCTGCCCGCGGACGAGGAGCCCTACGTACGGCCCCGCGACACCGCCGCGTGGAGCGACGCGCAACGCCGCCGCATGGAGTGACCCACGAGCCGGCCGGCGATGCACCCGCACCTGCCGGTAACCGGACGGATGGCCGCCCGGTTACCGGGTAGCCGCGTGATGAACAGGCACATGACGCCACGCACCACCCCGCGCCCCTCGGCCCGTACCGTCCGGCGGTCGAGCGGGGCCGGAACAAGACGAGGACGAGAGGGACGAATCGTGACTACGACCGAACAGCGGGCACACGCCGCCGATCCGTCGGTGAGCGTGTTGGTCTCGCGGGCTTCACAACAGATCTCGGAACTGGTCCGGGAGGAAATGCGCCTGGCCCGGGCGGAGATGACGGAGAAGGGCAAGCGGTTCGGAACCGGCGGCGGCCTGTTCGGCGGGGCCGGCCTCCTCGGCATCCTTGCGGCGCAGGCGTTGGTGGCGGCGGGCATCGCCGCGCTGGCCCTGGTGATGCCCTGGTGGCTCTCCGCCCTGATCGTCGCCGTGGTGCTGGCCGCGACAGCGGCCGTGCTGGGCCTGGCGGGCAAGAAGCAGATCGCGCGGGCCGTCCCGGCCGCGCCGGAACAGACCATCGACAGCGTCAAGGCCGATGTGGCCGTGATCAGGGAGAAGGCACACCGATGAGCAACGAGTTCGACCGGGCACAGGCCCACAACGAGCCCACCACGACCGCCGCTCCCACCCCCGCCGAGCTGCGGGAGCAGATCGCGCACACGCGCGACGAGCTGGGACAGACCGTCGAGGCCCTGGCGGCCAAGGCGGACGTGAAGGCCCAGGCGAAGGAGAAGACGGCGGCGGTGAAGCACGAGGCGGCGCAGAAGGCGGCACTGGTCACCGAACAGATCCGGGAGAAGGCCGAGCAGGCAGCGGACCTCGTACGGGAGAAGACGCCCGACCCGATCCTGGAGAAGGCCTCCCGGGCTGCCGCGCAGGTCCGCGAGACCACGGCCCGGGCCGGCGCGCTGGCGTCCGAGAAGACGCCCGATCCCATCCTCGAACGAGCCGGTCACGCCGCGACGACGGTGCGGGCCAATCGGACCCCGCTGCTCGCCGTCGGCGCCGTTGTCGTCGTGTTCCTGCTGATCCGCCGCGGCCGGGGCCGCAAGTGAACGCAACGAAGATCGCTTACCGTCCGGTCGGGCTGGCCCTGGGCGCTGTCAGCGGCATGCTCGCCGGCATGGCCTTCAAGCAGGCCTGGAAATTGATCGAAGGGGAGGGCGACGCCCCCGACGCCACCGACGAGGACCGCAGCTGGCAGGAGATCCTGATCGCCGCCGCGATCCAGGGCGCGATCTTCGCGGTGGTCAAGGCCGCCGTCGACCGGTCGGGCGCCGTCGCCACCCGGCGCGTGACGGGAACCTGGCCGGGCTGACCGGACGCGACGGAGGGCGCCGGGACGCGGGCGCACGCGCGCCCGCGCGCCCGGCCGGCGGCCCCGGCGCGCGGCCGTTGTCGGCCGGCCCCCGGACGCCGCCGAACCCGCGCGGGCCCGGACCGGCGCACCCCCCGCCGTACGGGGCGAGCGATTCCGCCCCGTCCGCGCGCCCATGCGCCGTCGCTCCGGTCGGCGCCCGGAAGGGTTCCGCGAACATCTGCACCTGCCGGCGGTGGGACCCCTCTCCGTCCCCGGAGCGTCCAGTGCGCCCCCGCCGTCCTGGCCGGTCGCCCTGGTCGGCGTGCCTGCGACGGCGTACGCCCGGGCGCGGACGGTGGCCTGACCCGCACGGGCCCAGACCCGGCCACCGGGTGATCCGTACGGGCCGGCCGCGCGTGCGGACCCCGCGACGGGGCATGCGAGCCGTAGCCGCCCCGGGGACAGACCCCGTCGCACGGGCGGAGAACGACGAGGAGACACCGTGTCGGAGCACGTGATGACGACGGACGAGCGGCTGAGGGCCCTGCGCGCGGAACTCCTGACCTCGGGCCCCCACCTCCCCCCGCAGGAACGCGATCACCTGGAAGCCCTCCTCGACAAGCTGGAGGCGGACCGGGAAGCGGACCGGGAAGCGAGCCACACGGGTGTGGGTGAGTCGCTGAACCAGAGCGCCGAACGGTTCGAGGTGAAGCACCCCTCGCTGTCGGCCGCCCTGCGCAACCTCGGCGTCAGTCTGGCCAACATCGGCATCTGAGCCCCTTCCGACGCCGGGCCCGGGGCGGTCGGATGCCGACGTACTGGCTCGTCGGGGTCGGCGTCGTCGTGTTCGGTGGCGCGCTCCTGGGCCCGTTGTTCCACGACGAGTCGCAGCGCCCCGCGAGGTAGAAGAAGCCGACGGAGCCCCTGTGGAGCCGAGGGCAGCGCCCGCCGGCGGGCGGGGGCGCTGTCAGGCGGGGTGACCCGGGGCGATGTCCCGCACGTCGCCGTAGCGCAGCAGGGTCGGCGCGGTCGGGGCCGGCTCGGACACCTCGGTGGGCGACAGGAGGAAGCCCACGTGGTCTCCCCCGTCGATCCGGGACTCGATCCGGCCGACGAACCAGCCGCAGGCGTCGGCCAGCAGGGGGCTTCCGTCGGCGCTGGGGCGCCAGTCGACTCCGGCGAACTTGTCCACCGCGTCGCCCGTCTCGCCACCGAACAGTTCCGCGAGCGGGCGCTGGTCCTGGTCCAGGACGTGCACCGCCAGGTGGGAGGCGCCGCGGGCCACGCGGAACGTGTGGTTGAGCGTGGACAGCCACACCATGAACCTCGGCGGGCGGATCGAGCACTGCGAGGCGAAGCCCACCAGACAACCGGACCGTTCGCCGGCCGAGGCGACGGTGACCACGTACACGGGGCCGTCCAGGACCTCGGCGAATGCGTCGAGCCCCGTCCGCGCCATGACCGATCCCTCCGTCCGCACCGCTCCGCCCCGCCGGGCGTCGTCTACCCCGCAGCTCCCCACCGAATCCCGGGGGCGTGAGGAGCGTTGGGGCACGTGGCTACGACCGGTGCAGACTCCGGGCACGTACCAGGTCGGCGGGGCCCTGTCCGCCGAGGTCCAGGAAGTGCTCCACCTGCCAACTCCGAGTGCTGTCGGCCTGGCGGTTGGTCGTCGTCACCCAGGGCGGGTAGACGCGGAAGCCCCGCTTGCCGCCGATGCGGTTCCGCGACATGACGCCGCGCTCGCACAGCACGTCCCTCGGGAACACGAACTGTCCGAAGCCGCCCCGGTCCCGGCAGCTGATGACGACGAGATCGACTCCGTCTTCGGCGTCGAAGGGCCGGATCGGTCCTTCGACGGACCTCACCCACACGGTGACGAACTGGCCTGCCTTCGTCGGAGTGGTCCTGGCCACGCGGAACCTCACGGCCAGCCCGTCGAGCGTGAAGGCCCGGGCCGCGTACTCGGCGCCCTCCGGTTCGGACACCGGCGGTGAGCAGGTGAAGCCACCGGGGTCGTACACCCGTGACTTCGCCTCCATCAAGTCGTCGTGGATTCCTGTCCAGGGCGGGTTCGACGGCATCCCTCCATCCTGCCATCCGGTGTGGGGCCCGACGGCCGGGTACCTTGACGCGCGGGACGGTCGACGACACCGCGGGAGGGGCCCCTCACCTGTCCATTCAGGTGCTTGCGCGGGCGGCCTTTCGACACCGTGGCACATCCGGCGGCACACCGATTGCAGGATGATCGATTGCCCTTGCCGAAGGGGAGGTCATGCCCCACCCGTCCCACCTGGAGTCCCGCACATGCCGCAGATCACCGTCCGAGCCGTCCGATCCGAGGACTTCGCGCAGTGGCGCGCCCTGTACCGCGGTTACGCGGACTTCTACCGGGTGGAGCAGACCGAGGAGGCGGCCCGGACGGTCTGGTCGTGGGTGAACGATCCCGGCCACGAGGTCGAGGCGCTCGTCGCCGAGGACGCCGACGGACGGCTCCTCGGACTCGCCCACTTCCGTCCGTACGCCCGGCCGCTGTCGGCGACCGTGGGCGGCTTCCTCGACGACCTGTTCGTGGCGCCCGAACACCGCGGTTCGGGCGCCGCCGACCTGCTCCTCGGCGCGCTCCGCGGGATCGCCGCCGAGCGCGGCTGGAGCGTGGTGCGCTGGATCACCGCCGACGACAACCACCGGGCGCGGTCGAAGTACGACCAGGTGGCCACGCGGACCATGTGGGTCACCTACGACATGACTCCCGGCGTCTGATCCTCGGCGCCCGTGATCCGGTCGAGCACGTCCGTGTAGCGGGGCCGCTTGTCGGGACGGGCGTGGTCCACCGCGTAGCGAAGGGCGGGGACCGCCGGCCCGCCCAGGGCGACCAGTCCCTCGACCGCGGCCTTGCGCACGACGGGATGCGGGTGGTCCAGCAGCCCGGTCACGGCGGGGATCGCGGGTTCCCACGTCGCGTGGCAGAGGGTGCGGATCGCGGTGCGCACCAGATCCGGTCGGGGATCGTCCAGCAGGATCGACGTGTGGTGGAGGTGGGTCGGCCGATCGAGCATGGCCCGCGAGGTCCGGTGCGCGTGCACGCGCACCTTGGCTTGAGGGTGCCGCAGCAACACGCCGATCAGCTCGCGCAGTTCGGGGTCCAAGTCGGCGTCCGGGCCGCTGTGTCCCTCGGCCAGTCGCGTGAGCGCGCGGCGTATCCGTACCGGGTCGCCCGTGCGGGCCAGCTCGAACAGCTCCTGCCGGGAGGGGGGTTGTCGGCTCGCCGCCGAGGCGGCCGCGGTCCGGTCCCGGAGCGCGGCCTGCGCGGCGGCGTCCTGGCGGGCGGAGTCCGGGTGGCGCAGCGGGCCGTCGACGAGGAGCAGTCCGTCCGCGAGGTCGTCCCGGCCCTCGGCGCGCAGCCGCCGGCAGGTCCGGGTCAGCGCGGGGGTGCGCAGCAGGGGGCGTCCGCGGAGCAGGTCGAGGAGTCCCCGGGCGCCGGCGTCGATGCGGGGCCGCAGGTGTTCGGCCAGCGCGTCGGCGGGTACTTGGCGCAGGGCCAGGCCGGCGGCGGCGCCGGTGGCCGGTGGATCGGACTCCCACCATTGCAGCAGCAGCGGGACCAGTGGTTCGAGGTCTTCCGGGTCGAGGCGACCCGCCACGAGGGCCACCCTGTCGTGCAGGACGCCGTCCGCGCGGAGTTCGGCTTCGCCGATGGCGTGCAGGTGGCGGGCGAGGTCGGCGCCGACGGGTACGTCGATGTCGCCGCGCAGGAACGCCCGGAGCACGGGGAGCCCGGCGGCGGGCTCGGGCCACTCCATGAGCGTCCGGGCCGCGGTGTGCCGGCGGTCCGGGTCGGGTGCCCGGAGCATGGCCAGCAGCCGCTCCCGCAGGGCGGTCGATCGGGGTTGGTCCAGGTCGTCGATGTGCACGGTACGAGGTCGGCGGGCCGGCGCGCGGACGGGCTCGGTGAGGGTCCAGGGTGGTGCGTCGAGGGGCTGGAGGGAGGTCATCCAGTCGACGAGGGCGGAGCGGATTTCGGGGCCCGCGGAGCCGTGCGCCTCGATCAGGGCGGCCAGGCGGTCCCTGGAGCCCGGGACCTCGTCCTGTTCCCCCGGGCGGCAGGTGCGACGGAATTCCTCCAGGGCGGCGGGGGTGCGCGCGGCGCCGGCCAGCGCGGCCCGCCACGCCCGAGTCCGGGCGGCCGCTGCGGCGTCGGCCTCGGCCGGGGCGGGCCCGGCGTGCGCGGTCTCCTGCGCGGTCTCCTGCGCGGTGGCGAACGCCTCCCGTAGCACGGCGGTCCCGGCCCGCCGGGGGTCGGTGTCCAGCGCGGCCGAGGCGAGGGCCCGGTCCAGGTCGGCGCGGACCAGTACGGCGCCGAGGCCGCGCAGGAGCGGCAGGGTGGACCGGCGTGCCCCGGGTACGGCGGGCAACGCGCGTACCGTTTCGACGACGGCCGGCCGCGCGACCGCCGGCAGGGTCGGCGCGACCGCTTCCAGTACGTCGACGAGGTCGTCCCGGTCGGCGGCCCCGACCTCGGCGAGTCCGTCGAGGAGGACGCCGACGCACCGCGCGAAGGCCGCCAGTTCGTCCGTCGTCCACGGTGCGGAGCAGAGCCGCAGCGTGAGGCGCAGTACGCGGCCCCGGGTCAGGGGTTCGGACGCGGCGAGGCGGAGGCAGTCCGCCAGCATGTCCCGCAGCCCGTAGAGCCGCCCGGAACGCGGCAGCTCGTCCCTCGCGGCGATGCGGAGGGCGATGAGCGGATCCCAACCCGCGGTCCGTAGCGAGTCGACGTCGGGGTCCGCTGCCCAGCGCGGGGCCGTCCACGGTGCGGCGGGCCTGCTGATCCCGTGCCCGGCCAGGGCCGTCGACAGTTCCTCGACCCTCCCGGACGCGAGGGTGAGCCGGGCTTCGGCCACCAGGGCGAGCAGACCGGGGGCGACCGGGGACGCCTGGCGGTGCAGGGCGAGGACCGCCCGGGCCGACAGTGCGCCGTCCAGTCCTTCCAGCAGCCGTTCACGACCGCGGCCGCCCTCGCCGTGTTCGGCGGCGGCGAGGACGGTCGCCGGGTACGCGGGACCGAGAACGGCGCGCAACGCCTTGACGAGCGCGTCGCGCAGAGCCGGATTGTCGTATCGTCCGAGCGCCCGGAGCAGTGCCGGTACCGCGTCGGGCGCTCCCGCGTGGACCAGGACCTCGGCGGCGGTCTTCTTGATGTTCATGTTCGGGTGGTCGAGACGTGCGGCGATCGCGCCGGCGGCCCAGCGGGCCCCTGCCTGCCCGAGGGCGCACAGCGCCTGCCGGACGGTCTGGACGTCGCCGGCGGCGGTGAGCGCGATCAGGGACGCCGACAGTGCCTGCGCGCCGTCCCCGTCGGCGTCGCGGGCGAGGAGGGCGATGACGTGCTTGCGCACGTGGCGGTCGCGGTGGCGCAGGAGGTGGTGCGCCCGCGCCCGGGTGCCCGTCCAAGGGGCGCGGAGCAGGAGTTCGCACAGGATCGCCTGCTCGGCGTTCGTCAGTCCGGGCCGGTCCAGCAGGTCCAGGGCCGTCGTCGCGACGATCGCGTGTCCGGCCTCCTGCGCGGTCGACACGTCGAGCAGGCAGGACGGCCTGACGCGTCCCCGGTCGTGGAGACGGCGTCCGAGGCCGTGGACGGCGTCCACGATCTCCCGGGGTACGACCGGTTCCCCGGCCGGCGCGCCGTTCTCGGGGCGCGGGAGTTCGCTCGCTCCGGGTTCCGCGGCGGCGGCCAGATCGGTCACGACGCGCAGGAGCAGGTCCGCGATGGCGGGCAGGGTGGCGGCGCTGCCGTGGGCGGCCAGTCGACACAGGGACGCCACCGGCTCGTCCGGGTCCAAGTGGGAGCTGAGGAGGGCGAGTTCCCGCTCGTCGGGGCCTGCGAGGTCCGCCGCGACGCGTACCGGGAGGTCGGTGGGATCGAGGCGTACGAGAAGGGCGCGTCGCTGCGCCGGTTCGTGGGTCAGGTGCCACAGCACTTCGAGGGCCCGGTTGCGGACGGTGCGCAGGTGCGGCGCGATCACGCCCGCGCCGTCCTGCGCGGTCAGGCCGAGTCCGTCGCGCAGCGCCGTCACCGTACGGTCGCCGCCGATGGCCTCCAGGGCGTCCAGGGCCGCCGCGGGCGCTGTCGGCAGGAGGGCGATCACGGCGTCCTCGGCGTCCGTGTGGCGTACGGCGCGGATCGCACGGAGGAAGGGTACGGGCGCGGGCGCCGAGGCGAGGAGTCGGGTGATCGCGTCCCCGATCGGGAGCTCGCCGGTCCCCTGGCCCGCCAGTGCCACCAACAGGTCCAGTCGGCGGGGCCAGTTCGGGTCGTCCGCGGGCGCCTCCACGAGGGCTTGGAACAGCGCCCGTCGACAGGTGAACAGGATCGTCGCGACCTGTTGGGCCGGGATCGAGTGGTCGGCCAGGGCCAGGTCGATGAGGGACGGGACGAGCGGCGCGTCGGGGAAGTGCCCGCGCCGGTGGAGCCCGCGCAGACAGGTCAGCGCGGGGCCGCCGAACAACAGCGGATCGCGGGCGGCGACGGCCGTCAACGCGTCGATGTCACCGCGGTCCGCCAGGTCGCCCAGCAGTTCCATCCCGCGCCGACGGAGCGCCGGCGGCGACTGCGTGTCCTCGATGACCTGCCACAGCAGCTCGCTGTGCCCGTGCCGGGCCGCGGCCACGAGCGCTGCGGCGGCCGGCTGGGGGCGTGCGGCCACCGCGTCGGCCGCGAGGAGGGGGAACAGGAGCCCGGCCGGCAGGGTTTCCAACACCGCCCACGGCTCGCCGAGTTCGTTCAGGGCCGCGACGACGAGGGATGCGCCGTCGGCGCCGAGCAGGCCGATCAGGTGGCCGCGGACCAGGGCGGGACCCAGCACTCCGGCGTGCAGCCCCTCCCGGGCCAGCCGCAGCGCCGCGGCGTGCAGTTCGGGATCGCCGGTCGCCAGCAGCTCGCCGACGAGTTGCTCGGGTCGGCGGGCTTCGGTGGCCTTCGTTTCCCGTACGGCCTGGTGCAGCAGCTCGCTCGGCGGCTCCCGGCGGAGCACGGTCGGCTCGTTCAGCAACTCGGCGCGCAGCCACGCCATCCGTACCCGCGCCGGCAGATCGGCCGTGCGCCATGCCGGCCGGCGCTCCGGCGGGAGGTACGGCCACAGTCGTTCGTGCAGCCGCGCCAGGACGAGGGCGGCCTCCGGCGGTCCGTCGACCTGCGCGGGCAGCAGCTCCGCGAGTTCGACCGTCTCCCGTTCACCGCCGGCGCTGCCGGAGGCGACGCGCTCGGCGAGGAGTACCAGCCCCAGGTGCCGCACGTGTGGGTCCTCGTGCCGTACGAGGGTCTCGAAGGCGGCCGGCGAGCAGAGCCGCGGATCGAGGTGGTCGGTCAGCCGGCTGGTGTCGGCTCGGCACACCGCGTCGTGGAAGGGTCCGTGCTCCGGCGTGATCATCGTCGGATGCTAGCCGGGGGTGCCGGGCCCCACCAGCGAGATTCACGGCGCCTCGGGCGCCTCGGTGGAGGGGAGGTCGGCGATCGACCCGGCCGGGTCGGCGGCACCGGTCACCCCGGGCGGTGCGAGCGTGATGTGCGGTGCCAGGGCGCGGAGGAAGGCGGGTGCGTCGAACATCGCGCCGGCGGAGGCCACGCCGACCGCCTTGGTCCGGCCCGTGAGGACCCGGTGGAGCGCTTCCACCGCGAGGGGCGCGCTGACGGCGTAGATGTCCCGCCCCGTGGCCACGGCGCGTCGTTCCTCGCCGCCCGAGCGGACGACGGCGTCGACGAGGAACGTCTGGGCGGAGCGCCCGTGGTCGTCGACCGCGGCCGGTGCCGGTGTTTCCGGAGCCGCCAGGTCGCGCGCCGCCTCGACCGTCATGTAGGTGCGCACCTCGGGGATGGCCAGGTGACTGGGGACGGTGACGACGTCGGCCATGGTGAACTCCCCGATCACGGAGCGGACTCCCATCGGCTCGGGGAACGCCCACCGCATGATCGGTGGGGCGTCGTCGCGGTACTCCAACCGCCCGTTGCCGTACACGAGGCGTCGGCCGTCCCGGCGCTCCCGGGACACCGTGCCCGCGGTGCGGGTCCCGGCGGTGGGGTGCCAACCGCTGAGCCCGTACGCGATGTGCGCCTCGTCGGCCGTCGTCCAATCGCCCATCGCGGCGGTGACGAGCAGGTCGCCGAGGCCGCCGAAGAAGGCCATCGCGGGGATGACGGCGATTCCCGCGGCGCTCGCCCGGTCCGCGAAGTGCGCGAACGTGTCGAGGTTGGCCTCGATCTCGGCGGCCACGTCCACGTACGGGATCCCGGCGCGCAGCGCCGCCTCGATCAGCGGGGCGGCGGTCGAGGCGAAGGGCCCCGCGCAGTTGATGACCGCGGCGGCTCCGGCCAGCGCCCGGTCGAGGGCCGCCGGGTCGTCGACCGCGGCCGGTCGGACGTCGGCCTCCGGCCCCGGGAGGGACGCCGCGAAGGCGCGCAGCTCGGCCGCGTCCCGTCCGGTCAGGACGGGGACGAATCCCCGGTTGAGCAACTCCGCCACCACGAAGCGTCCGGTGTGCCCGTAGGCGCCGAACACCGCAACCGTGTGACTGGATCCCATCGCGTTCTCCCACTGTTCTCGCTCGCCCGGTCCCGCTTGTTCAACTGTCAACATCCTCTCGCCGGGGATGATCCTCCACCAGTGTCCGGAACGCCGTGACCCGTACACTTTCGGACATGGACACTGTCGCGCTGGCCGTCACCGACGGGATGCTGCACTTCGAACTCTCCGTTGCCTACGAGGTCTTCGGCGCCGACTCCGCCGGCGCGGCCGACCCCGCGTACGACGTCACGGTCTGCGGACCGGGCCCGGTCCGGTTCGGCAGGTTCCGGCTGGAGCCGGACCACGGGCTGGACCGACTCGCCCGCGCGGACACGGTGATCGTCCCGGGTTGGGCCGATGTCGACGTGGATCCGCCCGCCGATCTGGTCGACGCGGTGCGCGCCGCCCACGAGGCGGGTGCGCGGGTGGCCTCCCTGTGCACGGGAGCGTTCGTGCTGGCCGCCGCCGGGCTGCTGGACGGCCGACGTGCGACCACGCACTGGGCGCACACGCAGGTCCTGGCAACCCGCCACCCCCGCGTCGAGGTCGATCCGGACGTGCTCTACGTGGACAGCGGCAGGGTCCTCACCTCCGCCGGCAAGGCGGCCGCGATGGACCTGTGCCTGCACCTGGTGCGCCTCGACCACGGTTCGGCGGTCGCCAACAAGGTCGCCCGGCGACTGGTCGTACCCCCGCACCGGGCCGGGGGCCAGGCCCAGTTCGTCACCGCTCCGGTACCCGCCCAGGACGACCACCCGCTGACCGAGCTGCTCCCGTGGGCGATCGAGCGGCTCGACCGGCCGCTGACCGTGGAGGACCTCGCCCGGCGGGCCCGGATGAGCTCGCGCAACCTGGGCCGGCACTTCAAGGTGGCGACGGGGACGACCCCGCTGCAATGGCTGCTCACCCAACGCATCCGCCGGGCGCAGGAGCTGCTGGAAACCACCGACGCGAGCGTCGACGCCATCGCGGACTCGACCGGCATGGGCACCGCCACCACGCTGCGCCGGCACTTCAACCGCACGGTAGGCGTCCCTCCGGACGCCTACCGCCGCACCTTCCGCGCGCGGAGCCGCCCGGCCGACGCCTGAGCCCGCTCTCCGACACCGCTCGACTCCCCTCGCGCATCGAAGAGTGACCCCCTCGCGGGCCGGCGCGGCCCCCGTACGCCGCGCGCTCGCGCGCGTCAGGTCCAGCGCGACCGGCTCAGGAACGGCGCCTGACGCACGCGGGGGCGCAAGGGGTCAGGACAGACTCCAGGACCAGGTGCCGTCGGCGGTGACGAGACAGGCCAGGATCACGAGGTCGGCGACGCCGAGGGCGATGCCGAGGCGGGCGCGGCCGGGCCGTGCGGTGTTCCGCCACAGGGCGAGGGAGCCGAGGACGACGGCGGTCGGACCGAGTATCAGGTTCATGACCAGGAGCCCGGCCAAACCGAGCACGAACGCGGTGACCGCCATCGCGTCGGCGTCACGCGCACGGGAGCGGGTGCGGGTGCGGGTGCTGGCAAGAGGGGCGGCCGGGGCCTCGCCCGTGGTCCGCGCGTCCGGGCGCGTTTCCGTGTCCGCGTCCGCGTGCATGTCGGTGTCCGTGTGCATCACAGACCTCCTCGGCTGTGGCGGACGCGGCCGTGTCGGCGGCCCGACAGGCGCTCGCGGGCGGCGAAGAGGGCGAGCCAGGTGGCGATCGCGAGGCCCGCCGCCAAACTGACCGGCACCGGTACGTGGGCCACTGCTCCCAGGGCGACGCCCATGACGAGCAGTGCGGCTACGAGGAAGAGCACGAGAGTTCCTCCCACTTCGAGGTAACAGTTGTCCACTGACTACCCAGTACAGTACGACTCATGCCGGCGGACCGCGAGTGTGACGCGGTTGACTACCCTCATGAGCCAGAACACCGGTGTCCGCGAGGCCCAGCGCCGCCGCACCCGACGCGCCCTGCTCGACGCGGCGTTGTCGCAGTTGGAGGAGCAGAGCCTGAGCAGCCTCGGACTCCGGGAGGTGACCCGGGCGGCCGGAGTCACCCCCACGGCCTTCTACCGCCACTTCCGGGACATGGGCGAGCTCGGAATCGCACTGGTGGAGGAAGCGCTGGCCCGCCTGCACGAGACGGTGCGGGACATCCTCGACTCGACCGGCGACGCGGACCAGCGCGGCGATGCCGCGGTGCGCCTGGTCGCCGAGCTGGTCCGCAGCCGGCCGACGCACGTACGCTTCCTCGTCCGCGAGCGGCACGGTGGAGTCACGGCGGTACGGGAGGCCATCGCCGGTCAACTGGACGCCTTCGCAGGCGAGATCGGCTCCGCGCTGGCGGCCGATCCGGTCAGCTCGGACTGGAACGCCGACGACTTGACGATGCTGTCGCGGCTCCTGGTGGACCACATGTTCATGACGGCCTCGGCGTGCCTGGCCGCGTCACTGCGCGGCGAGGACTGGGCGACCGTCACCGGCACCGCCCGCAAGCAGCTCCGTCTGATCCACCTTGGACGGGCGCACTGGGCGAGTTGACCGAGGAGAAGAGATCCGCCCCGGCAGGACCGGGGCGGGGTTCGTTCGCTACGCGGCCGCCGCTTCCGCCGCGTCCACGTCGGCGGCGACGACGAGGAAGGCGTCCCGCTCCAGATCCATCACGACGCTCGCCCGCTCGCCCCGCGATCGACAGCGGGCCGCGTACTCCTCCGCCGGCCAACTGCCGTACGGATCACCGGCGGGAAAGGACTCCAACACCTTCGCACGGCGCACCGCCGCCACCTCCTCAGCAACCGACCGTCACTACCGCCCGTTTGCCCCTGACCGCCCGACATATGTGCCGCACCGCCCGGACGGGCGCCCGACTCCCGTCCGGCGGGGCAAGCGGGTGGGTCGGGACAACCCGCCGGCCGGGACCCCGATCCGGCACGAGGGCCACCCCGCCGCCCGGTGGGCACTCGACCGGCGTCCGCGTCCGGTCGTGGAGGACGCGTTCGCCGTCCGGTCCCGGCCACCGTGCGCGGAACGAGGAGTGCGCGGCACGGTCACGAAGCGGCGCCTCCCGGTGAAGCGCGGCGGCCTCGCCCGGATGGCGTACGCCCGGCTGCGCTGTCCGTCGCCGATCGGCTCGCGCACCGCTTCCCGGACATCGCCGACGACCCCCGGTCATCGAACAGGAGGCGTTGGCCGCGAGCCGCGCCGGGCCGCCCCCGGCCCCCGGCCCCCACTTCGACGATCATGGGGAGCATGCGTGCCGCCCGTCTCATCCGCATGGCCCTCCTCGTCCAGTCGAGCCCCGGGCTGACCGCAGCCGCCCTCGCGCGGGAGCTGGAGGTCTCCGAACGCACCGTGATCCGCGACGCGCAGGCCCTCCAAGAGGCCGGTGTCCCCATCCGGTCCGAGCGCGGCCGGTCGGGTGGTTACCACCTGGCACCGGGCCACCGGACCCGACTCACCACGCTCCACCCCACCGAGGCGGAAACGCTCTACCTCTCCGGCCTGCCCTCGGCCCTGCGCGATCTCGGGCTGTCGGACGCCGCGAGCACGGCCCGGCTGAAGTTGTCGGCCACCATGCTGCCGTCCCTGCGCGCGGCGGCCGAGTCCTCGGCACGGCGCTTCCACCTCGACGCGCCCGCCTGGTTCCGCGAGCCGGCCGCGCCGGAACTGCTGCCGGAGCTGGCCCGCGCCGTGTGGTCCGACCGCCGCGTCGAGCTTGCGTACGCCCGGCCGGGCCGGGACGCCGCACCGCCCCGCGCGGTGACCCGCCTGCTGGAGCCGTACGGGCTCGTCCTGAAGGCGGGGGTCTGGTACGTCGTGGGCCGCGTACCGGACGAGGCGGACGGCGCCGGCGCGGGCCGGTCCGGCGGCGCCTGGCGCACGTACCGCGTGGACCGCGTCACGGCGCTCACCGAACCCTCCCCCACCGGCGCCGCCGATCCTGCCGCGCCCTTCGTCCGGGACCCGTCCTTCGACCTCGCCGCGCACTGGGAGGCCCACTCCGCCGGGTTCGCCAGGGCGCTCTTGCGGGCGACCGTCACCCTGCGCCTGAGCGAACGCGGGCTGCGCCGACTGCCCGCCGTGGCGGACCCGGCGGGCATCGGCGAGGCGCTGGCCGGCGCGGGAGCCCCCGACCCGGCCGGGCGCGTCACGCTCGATCTGCCGGTGGAGTCCGAGGACGTCGCCTTCGCCACGCTGGCCGAACTGGGCGCGGACGCGGAGGTACTGGCCCCGGAGGGCCTGCGGGCCCGCTTCCGCGAGCGCGCCCGGGCCCTCACCGCCCTGTACGCGGCGGATCCGAAGGTTCCGGCGGATCCGACCGACCCGGTCGAGCCGGCCGACCCGGCCGATCAGCGGTAGTCGTCCGGCGAGCCGCTCCCGCCGCCGTACACGACGTCCTCGAAGTACGCCCAGGCGTCCGGTCGGCTACCGTCCACGTCCCGTACGCCGTAGGTCTTGGCCAGTTCCGCGCTGGAGGTGGACTTCCCGTTCCAGCGGGCGGCCCGGTCCGGGTCACCGGCGAGCGCGGCGACGGCGCGCGCGAGGTAGTGCGGTGATTCGGCGATGCCGAAGGCGGGCTCCTGGGCCAGGGCGTCGCGCCAGTTGGCCTCGGTCACGCCGAAGTGACTGAGCATCTGCTCGGAGCGCAGGAAGCCCGGGGTGACGGCGACCGCCGTGCCCCCGTACTCCGCGAGTTCCTCGCCCAGCCCGAAGGCGATGCGGATCGGGGCGTTCTTGGCGAGGTCGTAGTAGAGGTTCTCCCGGTAGCGACGGTTGGAGACCGCGGTGCCGTCGGTGACCTCCACGTGCAGCGGTGCGTCGGAGCGGATCAGGAGCGGCAGGGCGAGGGCCGCGGTGATCACGTGCGAGCGCACGCCGAGTTCGAGGATCCGAAGCCCGTCGGCGAGCGGCGTCTCCCAGCTCTTCTTGCCGAAGACCGATCCGGACAGGAGGTGTTCGCCGCCCCAGAGGTCGTTGACGAGGATGTCGAGCCGGCCCTGTTCGCGGTCGATCCGCTCGACGAGGGCGCGCACCCGGTCCTCGGCCAGGTGGTCGGTGGGGACGGCGATGCCGACGCCGCCGGCCGCCGTGACCAGTTCCGCCGTCTCCTCGATGGTCTCCGTGCTCCGGCCGACCTCGCTGACGCTCGCGCGGGTGGTGCGGCCGGTGACGTAGACGGTGGCGCCGGCTCGGCCGAGTTCGACGGCGAGGGCGCGTCCCGCTCCGCGGGTGGCGCCGGCGACGAGCGCGATCCGGCCGGTGAGCGGGCCGTGGCCGTCGGTGTGCTGGGTGTCCTTGTGGGTCTGCATGTCTCCACGGTGAACGCCAAAGGTGACAGTTCACGTCACCTATTCTCGGCAGTTCGGCGGTTCGCCGACTCGGGACACCGGAGCCGCCGCGCGGGTGACGGAGCGGATGCCCGGCCGGGTGGTCGACGCCGGCCGGACACCCGGTTCGGGACGCCTCAGGGGGCGTCGTAGGGATCCTCCGCGCCGTCCTCCGGGTCGTCGGGGGGAAGATCGTCGTCGTCGCGACGCCGGGCGTCGTCGACGATGTCGTCGGTGAGCGCGTCGTGCGTGCCGCCCATCGGACTCTCCTTGGTGTGCCGGTGGTCCAGACCTCCAAACTGACACGGAAAGTCACAGGGCGCACACTGGAACGACACCCGGAGTGACCATTGGGTCTCTCCTGCGTCCCCGAGGAGCACAGCGTGCCGGAACGAAAGCCGTACGAGGACCAGCCCACCGCCATCACCGTCGTCCTACCGGGAGACACCCGCGCCGTCACCCTCCGGCTGCCCCGCGAGGCGGGCCGCGGTGAGCGGCCGCTCGCCGCGGGCGACTACTGGTTCATCGCCGATCCCACCGCCGCGGCCGTCGACGGCCGCGGCATCGGCTGAACCCCGCCGGGAACTCCTCGCCGCCACAGGACGACCACCTGCGCGGAGCCCATCGGGTGGGGGCTCCGCGTTCGTGTCCTCGAAGCTGGGAACGTCGATGGTCGAAGAGCAACTGTCCGTAGCGGCAGCCCGGTTGTCCGCTCGCGTCCAACGGTGGTCGCCACCACCCGCGTTGACCGGGTTCGTGCTGCTGCTGCTCGCCGTGTTCGCCCTGTCGTACGGGGTCGGAGCGGCCGCCGGCCCCGTGGCGCCGGGCATCCGACCGGACCGCACCGGCACCCCCGGGAGTTCCGTCCCGCACGAGGGCGACATGGGCGGCGCGGGCCCGGCCGGTACGGGCTCCGCCGGCGGTGAGCGGTGACGGCCAACACGGCGGGCACCACGGGGGCGGCGGGTACCGCGGCGACGGCGCCGACCGGGGAAGCGATGCGCGCGGAAGCGACGCGCGCGACCCCGATGACCACCGACGTGGTCATCGGGGGCATGACGTGCGCCGCCTGCGTGAGCCGGGTGGAGAAGAGGCTGGCGCGGCTCGACGGCGTCACGGCGACGGTCAACCTCGCCACGGGGAGGGGCCGTTTGCGTCACCCGGCGCACGTCACCGTCGCGGAGCTGGTGGCCGCCGTGGAGCGCGCCGGGTACACCGCGGAACCGGTGGCGTCCGCAGCCCCGCCCACCGCACCGCCCGACAGCCGCGAGAGCGACGGCAAGAGCGACGGCGACGGCAGCGACGACCCCGCGCGCGCCGAGCGCGAACGCCTGCTGATCACCGCCGCGCTCTGCCTGCCCGTCCTGGTCCTGTCGATGGTGCCCGCCCTGCAGTTCCGTTCCTGGCAGTGGCTGTGCCTGGTGCTGGCCGCCCCCGTCGCGGTGTGGAGTTCCTGGCCCTTCCACCGCCGGGCGGCGCGCGGGTTGCGGCACTCCGCGGCGACCATGGACACCCTGGTCTCCCTCGGGGTCCTCGCGTCGTTCGGCTGGTCCCTGTACGCGCTGTTCCTGGGCGGCGCCGGTGAGCCGGACATGCGGATGCCGTTCACCCTCCTCCCCTCGGCGGGGTCGGAGGTCGCGCACGTCTACCTCGAAGCGGCGGTCGGCGTCCCCCTGTTCGTCCTGCTCGGCCGCCACCTGGAGGCGCGGGCCCGGCACGGCACCGGCGCGGCCCTGCGGTCCCTGGCGGGGCTCGCCGCCAAGGACGTGATCGTCCGGGAGGGCGGCGAGGAGCACCGGCGGCCCATCGAAGCGCTGCTGCGGGGCCAGGAGTTCGTCGTCCGGCCCGGCGAACGGGTCGCCACGGACGGGGTGGTGGTGGCGGGGAACTCGGCCCTGGACCTCTCGCTGGTCACCGGGGAGAGCGACCCCGTCGAGGTGGGCCCCGGCCGGGCGGTGGTCGGGGGCGCGGTCAACGCGGGCGGGTTGCTCCTCGTACGCGCCACCGCGGTCGGCGCCGACACGCGGCTGGCGCGGATCACGCACCTGGTCACCGAGGCGCAGGCGGGCAAGGCGCGCGCGCAGCGGCTGGCCGACACGGTGGCGGGCGTCTTCGTCCCGGCCGTACTCGCCCTGGCCGCCACGGTCCTCGGGTTCTGGCTCGGCGCCGGCGCGGATCCGCAGGCGGCCGTCACCGCGGCCGTGGCGGTCCTCGTCGTCGCCTGCCCGTGCGCGCTGGGCCTGGCCACCCCGACCGCGCTGATGGCCGCCACCGGCCGGGGCGCCCGGCTCGGCATCCTGATCCGGGGGCCGCGGGCGCTGGAGGCCCTGCGGCACGTCGACGTGATCGTCCTGGACAAGACGGGCACCCTCACCACCGGCCGACTGTCGGTCGTGCGCGTCACGCGCGCCGACGGCGGCCCGACCGGCGGGAACGAGGCCGTCCCGGCCGGCGGCACCGCCGGGAACGAGGTCGTCCGGCTCGCCGGGGCGGTGGAGCAGGGGTCCGAACATCCGCTGGGCCGCGCCCTCGTCGCATACGCGCGACGCGCCCTGCCCGGGGTCCCGCTGCCCGCCGTCACCGGCTTCCTGGCCACCCCCGGCGCCGGCGTCACCGGGGTCGTGGAAGGTCACCACGTCGAGGTCCGCGCCCCGGGCGACGGGCTGTCCGACGCGTTGGCGGCGGCTCTGGCCGAAGCGGAGGCCGCCGCGCTGACCCCGGTCCTGGTTCGGGTGGACGGTGTCGACGAGGCCCTCATCGCGCTGGGCGACGTCCTGCGCCCCGGCAGCCGCCGGGCCGTGGACGGGCTGCGGGCGCTCGGCGTGGAACCGGTCCTGGCCACCGGCGACCGCGAGGGCGCCGCGCGCGCCGTCGCGGCGGTGCTCGGCATCACCGAGGTGCACGCCGACTGCTCCCCGGAGGGCAAGGCGGCCCTGGTGCGGGAGTTGCAGGGGCGGGGCCGCCGGGTCGCCGTGCTCGGGGACGGCGTCAACGACGCGGCGGCGCTGGCGGAGGCCGATCTCGGGATCGCGATGGGCTCCGGCACGGACGCGGCCATCGGAGCGGCCGACGTCACGCTCGTACGGGGTGACGTCGAGGTGGTCGGCGCCGCGGTCCGGCTGGCCCGCAGCACGCTGTCGACGATCCGCCTCAACCTCGTCTGGGCGTTCGGCTACAACGCGGTCACGCTCCCGCTGGCGGCCGTGGGGTGGCTGGGGCCGATGGTCGCCGCCGCCGCCATGTCCGCCAGTTCGCTGCTCGTCGTGGCCAACAGCCTGCGCCTGCGGGCCTGGCAGCCCACGCCGCACCGCCTGCCGGCCCCCGTACGAAAGGCCTTGGGACGATGACCGACCCGCACGGAACGACGACCGAGCCCCTCGCGACGACCACCGACTCCCCCGGAACGACGACCGGCTCCCCCGACTCGACGCCGACGACCGACGGGCGGCCGTTCGTCCGCCGTCGCGTACGCGACGGTCTGGTCGCGGCCGTCGTCCCCGTGACGGTCTGTCTGGCGGCGCTGGTCGGTCTGACGGCGTGGACCACGGCGGGGGCGGCGGGCAGCCCGCCGCGGATCGAAGCCGGCGTCGGTCACCTGCGTCTCCCGCGGGCCGACGACGACCGCAGTACCGCGGTCTTCAGGATCACGAACCTCGGTGACGCCCCCGACCAGTTGCTCTCCGTGAGTTCCCCGGCCGCCGAGGAGGCCGTGCTGACCCGCCACGATCAGGTCGACGCGGGGACGGGCGAGCGGGCCGACGGGGCGCGCCCGGTGACGTCGGTGACCGTCCCGGCGGGCCGCACCCTCACCATGACGCCGAACTCCCTGGACCTGGTGGTGAAGGTACGGACCCCGCTGCGCGTGGGGGACACCGTCCCGTTCGTCCTGCACTTCCGGCGCGGCGGTCCCGTGGGCGCCGTCGCATTCGTGGTGCCGTTCGACAACTGAACCCCGTGGGACTGGGCAGGCGTGCGGTGACCCGGCTGCCCCGAGAAAGGACGCGAACCGTGACACGACCGAGGATCCTCGTGGTGGGCGCAGGCTTCGCGGGGGTGGAATGCGTACGCCGGCTGGAGCGCAAGCTGTCCCCCGGTGAGGCCGACATCTCCGTCGTCACGCCGAACTCCTACCAGCTGTACCTCCCCCTGCTGCCCCAGGTGGCCTCCGGGGTCCTGACGCCCCAGTCCATCGCCGTCTCCCTGCGCCGCAGCAGCCGGCACCGGACCCGGATCGTCCCGGGGACGGCCATCGGCATCGACACCAGGGCCAAGGTCTGCGTCGTCCGCAAGATCACCGGCGAGGTGACCGACCACGCGTACGACCACCTCGTCCTGGCGCCCGGCAGCGTCACCCGCACCTTCGACATCCCGGGGCTGCTGGAGCACGCGCGGGGCATGAAGACCCTCGCGGAGGCCGCGTACCTGCGCGACCACGTGATCGCGCAGCTCGACCTGGCGGACGCCAGCCAGGACGAGGCCGAGCGGGCGGCCCGGCTGTGCTTCGTCGTGGTCGGCGGCGGGTACGCGGGCACCGAGACGGCGGCGTGCCTCCAGCGGTTGACCGACCACGCGGTGAAGCGCTACCCGCGGCTGGACCGGCGGCAGATCAGCTGGCACCTGCTGGACATGGCGCCCCGGCTGATGCCCGAACTGGGCGAGTCGTTGGGGCAGGCGGCCCTGGACATCCTGCGGCGCCGCGGCATCGAGGTGTCGCTGGGGGTCAGCGTCGCCAAGGCGGGGCCCGAGGAGCTGACGCTGACCGACGGGCGCGTCCTGCCCAGCCGGACCCTGATCTGGACGGCCGGCGTTGCCGCGAGCCCCCTGATCGCCACCTTGGACGCGGAGACCGAGCGGGGACGCTTGGTGGTGACCCCCGAAATGACCGTGCCGAACGCTCCCGGGGTCTTCGCCCTGGGCGACGCGGCGGCCGTACCCGACCTCGCCAAGGGCGGGAGCGCCGCGATCTGCCCGCCCACGGCCCAGCACGCCCTGCGGCAGGGCCGCACCCTGGCCGACAACGTGATCGCCTCGCTGCGCGACCGGCCGCTGCGGCCGTACGTGCACAAGGACCTCGGCCTGGTGGTCGACCTCGGGGGCACCGACGCCGTGTCCAAGCCGCTCGGCATCCCGCTGCGCGGCATCGCCGCCCAGGCGGTGGCGCGGGGGTACCACTGGTCGGCGCTCCGTACGAACGTGGCCAAGACCCGGGTGATGACCAACTGGCTGCTCAACGCGGTCGCCGGGGACGACTTCGTGCGGACCGGTTTCCAGTCGGGTCGGCCGCCCACGCTGCGGGAGTTCGAGCGGACCGACCGCTACCTGACGCCGGCGCAGGTACGGGAGCACACCCAGGGCCTGCGCACCGCCGACTGAGCCCCCGTCGGTCCTCCGCGACGAGCGGCCCGGTCCGCGCCGTCAGGCGCTCCGGGCCGTCGGGCTCTGCGGGGGCGCCAGCCGCAGCGGTCCGGCGACGGCGGCGTGGAAGTCGGCGAGACCGAGGGCCAGGGCGGCGCGGGAGGCAGCCGGCATGGTGGCCATCGCTTCGGTCAGGGCGGCTTCCCGCCGGGCCCGCAGCTCGTCGAGGTACCTGCGCCCCGCGGGCGTCAGCTCCAGCCGCAGTTCGCGGCGGTCGTCGGCCCGCGTGTGCCGTTCCAGGAACCCGGCGGCCTGGAGGCGGTCGCACAGTCGGGTCACCGACGGCGGGGCCGCGCCCAGCAGTTCGCCGAGCATGCGCAGGTTCATCTCCTCGTTCCGCTCGATCAGGAACAGGACCCTGGCCTGGGAGGAGGAGACCGGAGGCGCGCAAACCGAGTCGCGGCCCCGTTCCCAGACGATTTCCAGCAGTTCGATCAGATCGCTCATCCCCACGACCGCCGACGGGGCGCGGGGGGAGTGGTTCGGCCCCTGGCTCATGTGACACTCCCTACCGGACGTACTGGCGGCCCTTCACGGGCGGACCCGGCGGCTTCGTGGCTCCCCCATCTAAACAGCTCACCGGAGAGGCAGGATCCAGGACGGTGGTACGACCCGAGGACGTGGAGGGCACTTTGCGGCGTGCCGCGCCGCACGCGCTGGTCGAGGAGGTCCGCGAGCTGCTGGCCCGTCGCTACCGCGCGTCCGCCGCCGAGCTGCTGATGGCGGACTACGCCCTGGCCCGCCTGCGCCCCGTCTCGGACGGCCCGGACGACGCGCGATCCGTGTCGGTGCGTACGGGCGCTCCGGGGCGGGCCTTCGGCTCGCAGGAGGCACACGTGGTCACCCGGGGGGCCGAGGTGAGCGTCCACCTGCCGGTGAGCGTGCGGGGCGACCGCCTCGCGGTGTTGAGCGTGGACTTCCCGGCGGACGCGTACGCGCCCGGGCTGCTCGACGGGCTGCGGGACGTGGCCGACGCCCTGGGACACGAGATCCTCGTCGCCGATCGCGACACGGACGTGTTCCTGCGCGCGAGACGGGCCACCCGGCTCACCCTGGCCGCAGAGATGCAGTGGGAGCTGCTGCCCGGCCGGTCCTGTTCCCGGCCCGAGTACGCGCTGGGGGGCCAGCTGGAGCCCGCCTACGCGATCTTCGGTGACTGTTTCGATTGGTCGGCGTCCGCCGAGCACCTGACGTTGACCGTCAACAACGGCATGGGCGACGGCATCGACGCGGCCCTGCTGACCAGCCTCGCCGTCAGCGCCGTGCGCAATGCCCGCCGGAGCGGCCTCGACCTCGTCGACCAGGCCTCCCTCGCGGACCAGGCGATCCACGGCCAGTACCGGGGGCGCCTGCACCTGGCCATGCTCCTGCTCCGCTTCGAGCTGGCCACCGGGGCGGTCGAGGTCATCGACGCGGGGTCACCGCGGATCTGGCGGCTCCGGCAGGGCGTGGTGGAGCGCGTCGAGCTGGAGGCCCAGCTCCCGCTCGGCATGTTCGAGGACACCGTCTACACCTGCGAGCGCTTCCGCGTACGACCCGGGGACCGGCTCTTCCTGCTGAGCGACGGCGTCTACGATGTCGCTTCGCCGGGCGGGGAGCCGTACGGTCTGAAGGCGCTGGGCCGGGCCATCATGAACACCCGGCTGCTTCCGCCCTCCCAGGTGCCCCAGGCGATCCTGGAGGAGCTGGCCGGGCACCGGGGCGAGATCCAGGCCTCGGACGACGCCCTGGTCCTCTGCCTCGACTGGCACGGCCGCCCCGGCGCGCGGGCGCACGGGAGCAGCGCACAGGGTAATTGACCGGTTCAAATATTGCCTAACGGCAAATGATCATTCTAAGCTCACCCCCGACGCAACCGGGCGTCCCCCGGACGCACGCGCTCCGTGGCGAGAAGGGGAAGGCGCGCCATGGGGAGCACGATCGGCCTGGGATCAACGCATTCCGCCGGCCAGACGCCGCCTGCGGCGACCCCGCCCCGGCCCGCCACCTCCGTCGAGGAGGACCGGTCCCTGGCCCTGTGGAGCGGCCTCCCGCCGTACGTCCTGCTGATCGAGGACGACGAGGGCGACGCCCTCCTCGTCGAGGAACTGGTCGAGGACAGCGGGGTTGACCTGCGTCTCGGCCGGGCCCGGTCCCTCGCGGACGCCCTGTCGCTGCTGGAGAACGAACCGCCCCAGTGCGTCCTGCTCGACCTGCACCTCCCCGACGCCCAAGGGCTCGACGGCCTCACGAAGGTGCTGGCCGCCTCCGCCGAGGCCGCCGTGGTCGTCCTCACCGGTCTCTCCGAGGAACAGGCGGGGCTCGCCGCCGTGGCGGCCGGGGCCCAGGACTACCTGGTCAAGGGCCGCCTGGAGGCGGACGTCTTCGTCCGCGCCATCCGGTACGCGATCCAGCGCAAGCGGACCGAGCTGGCCGCCGTCTCCCTCCAGGCGAGCAAGCTGCGCGCCGAGGAGAACGCCCGTCTGGAGCGTGGCCTGCTGCCGACGCCGCTGCTCCTGGACGACGCCGTCACGGTGTGCGCCCGGTACCGGCCCGGCCGAGCCCAGGCACTGCTCGGCGGGGACTTCTACGACGTCGTCCAGACCCGCGACGGGGCCACCCACGCCGTGGTCGGCGACGTCTCGGGGCACGGGCCGGGCGAGGCGGCCCTCGGGGTGTGCCTGCGCGTGGCCTGGCGCGCCTTCGTGATGGCGGGCGCACGGGGTGAGGAACTGCTCAAGCTGCTGGAGGAGATCCTCCTGGCGGAGCGGTCCGGTCCCGAGATCTTCGCCACACTCATCGCCGTCACCCGCTCTCCGGGCGCGACCGGCATCTCGGTGCAGCGCGCCGGGCACCCCGGCTTCCTGGTCAGGTCGGCGGCCGGCGTGGACCTGCTGGAGGTGCCCGGGGGGCCCGCCCTCGGCATCATGCCCGGCTGGGGCGCGGTCTGGCCCGTGACCGAGGTCGCCATGGAGCCGGACGGCGCCGTGGTGCTCTTCACCGACGGCTTGATCGAGGGGCGCGTCGGCCCGGGCTCGGAACGCCTCGACGAGACGGGTCTGCTCGCCATCGCCCGCCAGTACACCGGGCTGCCCGCCGAGACCTTCGTCGACACCGTCATCCACGCGGCGCAGAGCGCGGCCGCGGACTGGGGCGGGCTGGCCGACGACGTCGCCGTACTCCACCTCGAATGGAACACCCCCTCGTGAACGCCCGAGAACGAACCGAGACCCCGGACGCCGAGACCCCGGACGCCGAGACCCCTGTCACCGAGCCGCCCGCCGCGGGCGCCGCACCGGCCGGGGCCGCGCCCGCCGGGTCCGGTCACGGCGGTCCGAGCCTGCGGGCCTGGCTCACGACCGTCCTGGCCGTGCTGGCCCTCATGGTCGTCGGTACGGGCATGGTCGGAGCGGCCCTGCTGTCGAACACCACCGAGGCCGGTAACCGGCTCGTCGACGGGATCCTCCCGGCCCAGCGGGACGCGCTCCGGCTGGAGGCGGCCCTGCTGGACCAGGAGACCGGGGTCCGCGGTTACCTGCTGGCCCGCGATCCGGCCCTGCTGGATCCGTACGACCGCGGCCTGGAGAGTGGGCGTGAGGCGAGCAGGAGGCTGTCACGGGTCCTGGACGACGACGGCGGGGTGCGGGACGACCTGGTGGCCGTACAGGACGCCGTGCGCGTCTGGCAGGACGAGTTCGCGACCCCGGCCATCGCCGCGGTGCGCGGCGGCGGCGAGCCGCCCTCGGTCCAGGTGGGCAAGGAGAAGTTCGACGCGGTCCGGGTGCGGCTCGCGGAGCAGCAGGCCCGGTTGGACCGGGTCCAGACGGACGCCCGCACCACCTTCGGTGAGGCCCGCACCGAACGCGACCGCGTCCTGCTGGCGATGGTGGTGCTGTTCCTGCTGGCGGGTGCCTGCCTCGGGTTCCTGCTCCACGTGGGCGTCCTGCGTCCCCTCTCCTTGGTGCGGTCGGCCTCCCAGCGGGTGGCGGACGGCGCCTTCGACGAGGAGATTCCGGTCCGCGGCCCGGCCGATCTGCGTTCGCTCGCCGAGGCCGTCGAGGCCATGCGCCGGCGGACCGTCACGGAGCTGACGGCTTCGCAGCTCAACGAACGGGAGTTGAACCGCACGGCCGCGGAACTCGACGCGCAGGCGGGCGAGCTGCGGCGCTCGAACGCCGAGTTGGAGCAGTTCGCGTACGTCGCCTCCCATGACCTGCAGGAACCGCTGCGCAAGGTCGCCTCGTTCTGCCAGCTGCTGGAGAAGCGCTACGGGGAGCAGTTGGACGAGCGCGGTACCCAGTACATCGCGTTCGCCGTCGACGGTGCCAAGCGGATGCAGGTGCTCATCAACGACCTGCTGGCCTTCTCCCGGGTGGGTCGGGTCCAGGACGCCCGCGAGACGGTCGCCCTGGACTCCACCCTGGACCGGGCCATGCGCAACCTGGCCGCCGCCGTGGAGGAACACTCCGCCGAGGTCACCCGGCCGGAGCGGCTCCCCGAGGTGCTGGGCGATCCGACCCTGCTCACGATGCTCTGGCAGAACCTGGTCGCCAACGCCGTCAAGTTCCACTCCCCCGGGCTCGTCCCGCACGTGGAGGTCTCGCTGCTCGAAGGGGACGCGACGGAGCCGGGTTTCCACACCTTCGCCGTCACGGACAACGGCATCGGCATTCCGGCCGAGTTCGCCGAGAAGGTGTTCGTCATCTTCCAACGACTGCACGCCCGGGAGACGTACGGTGGCACCGGAATCGGTCTCTCGCTCTGCAAGAAGATCGTCGAGCACTCCGGGGGGCGCATCTGGATCGACACGGCCCACGCTCCGGGCACCCGGATCCTGTTCACCCTGCCCGTGCTCGCCGCGGACGAGGTCGTGACCGGACCGTCCTCCGCACCCGAATCCGCAGTCGACGAAGGAACCAACTGATGACCACACCCCCCTCCAGGGAGTCGACGGCGCCCGCGGAGATCCTGCTCGTCGAGGACGACGCCGGCGACGAACTCATGACCCGCGAGGCGTTCGAGGACAACAAGATCGGCAATGTCCTGCACGTCGTACGCGACGGGCTGGAGGCGCTGGACTTCCTCTACCGCCGCGGCGCGCACGCCGGGGCGCCCCGCCCGGACCTGATCCTGCTGGACCTGAACCTGCCCAAGTACGACGGTCGGCAGGTCCTCGAACAGATCAAGACGGACCCGGAGCTGAGCCACATCCCGGTGGTCGTGCTCACCACCTCGGCGGCCGAGGAGGACATCCTGCGCAGCTACAAGCTGCACGCCAACGCCTACGTGACGAAGCCGGTGGACCTCGACCAGTTCATTCAGGCGATCCAGCAGATCGACGATTTCTTCGTCACCGTGGTGAAGTTGCCCCGGGCCATCTGAAAGCGAGGAAAACGGAAGTGGGGAACATGGACACGCACAGCGGCGACGCCCGCAACTACGTGGAGACGCGGGCCGACGGAAACGTACGGATCGTCGTGATGGCCGGCGAGTTCGACATGGACACGGTGGGGGAACTGCGGACGGCGATGGATCCCGAGGTCGTCGGCATCGAACGGTTCGTCCTGGACGTATCCGGTGTGACCTTCGTGGATTCGACCGCCCTCAGCATCATGCTGCAACCCGCCCTGAACCGGCCGGTCGTACTGGCGGGGACGGTGCCGAGCCGCCTCGCACGGCTGCTGGAGGTCACGGGCGCCGGTCGGGCGTTCGCCACCTCTCCCAGCGTGGCCGAGGCGACGGTCGTGACGCTCCCGCCCCGCCGGGGCTGAGCCGTGTCCGCATCGAGCGCGGCGGCGAAGGTGTTTGCCTCTGCGATTGCCGGGGCCGGTGCGGGGCAGACGGACACGGTCCGCCCGTGACGAGCCCGATGAGGAGGTGAACGGTGCTGTCCGACAACGGCACACCGCCGTACCCGGTACCGATCAACGCCATGCAGGCTCGGGACCATGTGCGGTCGCTCATCGAGGCGTCCGGGATCGTGGATGACGGCGGGGCGGCGGCCGACACCCTGACCGACGCGCTGCTCGTCACGTCGGAGCTGGTGACGAACGCGATCCGGCACGGGGGCGGGATCGTCGATTTCCATGCCGCCGTCGCGCCCGACGGGCTCCGGCTCGCGGTCACGGACGCCAACGCCGACCACCCCGTCACGCTGCGCAGGCCGCCCGGTTCCGTCGGCGCCGGCGGGTTCGGCTGGCCCCTGATCCGCCGCCTGACGCGGAGCGTGACGATCAGGCCGACGCCGCAGGGCGGCAAGCGCATCGAGGTCGTCATGCCGCTGGACGCGGCGGACCGTCCCGCGGACTTCCCCGACCTGCGCTGATTCCTCCTCCTCCGCGTTTCAGCGGCGGCTTCCCGGTCACACGAGGAAGTGCGCCCTCCTGGTGCGCGTGATCGAGATGGGGGACTTCCGGATGACGACACCTGAGGAGGACGCGAGGGCGTCCGTGCGGGGATCCGCTTCCGTGGGCCGGGACATGGTGCTCGCGGTGGGCCTGTTGGGCATATGCGCCGGCGGGCTGGCCGTCTTCCTGAAGACCACGGCCTCGGCCGGGACCGGGCTGCCGTTGGTCCCGGTCGCGACGGTCGCCGTCCTGGTGATCGGCGTGGCCCTGGCGAAGTGGAGCGTGGCACCCGTCCGCCGCCGCCCGCGCCGGCGGTTCCCGAACGGCCCGGACCCGTACGTCGCCCCGCTCGCCGACCTCCCGGACGTGGGGGGCGAGGCGCTGGACCACGCCGCGGTCGACGCCGACGGCTTCGAGCACACGGTGGCCGCGCTGTGCGCGCGCGACGGCTGTTCCCCGGTGGAGGTGGTCGGCGGGGCCGGTGACCTGGGCGCCGACGTGATCGCCACGGCCGCGGACGGCCAGCGGATCGTGATCCAGTGCAAGCACTACGCCGAGGACAACCGGGTCGGCTCGCAGGACCTCCAGCGCTTCGGCGGCACCTGTTTCGCCGTCCACGAGGCGGACGTCGCGATCGTCGTCACCACCAGCTCCTTCACCTCGCCCGCGGCGGAGTACGCCGCGACGTGCGACATCCTGTGCGTCGACGCGGACGGGCTGGCCGCCTGGACGGACCAGAGCGCCCCTCCCCCGTGGGAAGCCCGCACCCCGTAGGTCGACACGGGCCGCGGCTCCGTACGCGTACGGGCCCGTGCCGCGAGGATGGATCCATGGCCGACAGCTTCGTTTCGCGCACCGTCGACGTGACCACCGGGGGCCGGGAGACCGTCCTCGACCTGACCGAGGTCATCGGCTCCTTCCTCCGGGAGGTCGCCCCGGACCGGGACGGGCTGCTCAACGTCTTCACGCCCCACGCGACGGCCGGCCTCGCCGTCATCGAGACGGGCGCGGGCAGCGACGAGGACCTCCTGGACGCCCTGGGCACCCTCCTGCCGGCGGACGACCGGTGGCGGCACCGGCACGGGTCGGCCGGGCACGGACGGGACCACGTCCTGCCCGCGATCGTCCCGCCCCACGCGACGCTTCCCGTGATGGGCGGGGTCCTCCAATTGGGTACCTGGCAGTCGGTCACCCTGGTCGACACCAACCGGGACAATCCGCGGCGCCAGGTGCGGCTGACCTTCATGGGGCACTCCCCCACCGGCTGACATCTTTGCCCGGGGCGCGGGTAGCCGCGCCCCATGGACACCACTGGAACCACTCCGCTGCGCGCTGTCGCGCTCGTCTGCACCCTGTCCCCGTCCCCGGCCCCGTCGAGTTCCCAGTTGCTGGCCGAGCAGACCATGGCCGCCCTGTCCGAGCACGGGGTGACGGGCAAGACGATCCGGATCGCGGATCACGACGTGAAGCCCGGGGTGGAGACCGACATGGGCGACGGTGACGCCTGGCCGGGGATCCGGGACACGATCCTGGGCGCCGACATCCTGATCCTGTCGACGCCGATCTGGCTGGGGCACGCCTCCAGCATCGCGCAGCGGGTCCTGGAGCGCCTGGACGCGGAGATCTCCGAGACCGACGACGAGGGCCGGCTGCTCACCTACGGGAAGGTCGCCGCGGTCTGCGTCGTCGGCAACGAGGACGGCGCCCACAAGGTCAGCGCCGACCTGTTCCAGGGCCTCAACGACGTCGGGTTCAGCCTCGCCCCGAACGCCGTCACCTACTGGGTCGGCGAAGCCATGCAGGGCACCGACTACCAGGACCTCGACAAGACCCCGGAGGCCACGGCCGGCACCACGGCCACCCTCGCCGCGAACACGGCCCACCTGGCGCGCCGCCTCAAGGCCGCCCCGTACCCGGCGACCTGATCGACGGGTTTCAGCAGCCCGGCGGTCGCCACGCGGCCTCGGCTGCCCGCGCCGTCGGGTAGGTGGTGAAGACCCGGTCCAGGCCGACGATGCGGAAGACGCGGTGGACCCGGTCGGGAACGGCCGCCAGGGCGATGCCGGCGCCGGCTCCCACCGCGTGGTTGCGCGCCGCGATCATCACGGTGATGCCGCTGGAGTCGCAGAACGTCAGGCCGGACAGGTCGATGACGAGCTGCTGCCCCGCGTCGAGCGCCAGGCCGGGCAGCAGGGCCCGTACCTCGGGGGCGCTGCGGTGGTCCAGGGCTCCGGTCAGCTCCACGACCGGACCGGCGGGGGTGGCGCGGGTTCGGATGATCAGCTGGTTCACGGCTGCTCTTCGTCGGTGGGTCGGGGTACGTGGACGGCGAGGACGGCCGTGTCGTCGTCCACCCCGGCGCCGAACGTGTCGAGCAGGCCGCGGATCGCCGCGACGGCTTCGTCGGCGGTGGTGGGCGCCAGGCTCTCGGCGAAGTCCAGGAGGGCCTCGTCGCCGTAGCGGTCGTCGTGCCGGTCCCCGTGGCGGTCACCGGCCAGGGCGGTGTGGGCCTCGGTCAGGCCGTCGCTGTACAGCAGGAGCGTGTCGCCGGGCGCCAGGTGGACCTCGGTGGTGACGATCTGGGCGTCCGGCAGGACGCCCATGAGCTGCCCTCCGGGGGTGGGTACGTAGTCGGCGCCGCCGTCGGCGCGCATCAGCAGGGCCGGTGGGTGTCCGCCGCCGGCGAGGGTGATCCGGAATCCGCCCCGGGCGGTGTCGGGGGTCAGGAGGCCGAAGACGACGGTGCAGAAGCGCGGGTCGTGCTGGTTGTACTCGTGGGTGAGGACCGTGTTCAGGTTGCCGAGCACCCCCGCAGGATCGGAGTCGTAGACGGCTGCGGCGCGCAGGGTGTAGCGCGTCAACGAGGTCACGGCCGCGGCGCCCGCGCCCTTTCCGCAGACGTCGCCGAGGAACATGCCCCAGCGGTCGGCCGCGAGGGGGAAGAGGTCGTAGAAGTCGCCGCCGACCTCGTCGGCGGAGGCCACGTGGTAGTGGGCGCAGACGTCGAGACCGGGCACGTTCGCCAGGGCCGGGGGCAGCAACGTCTGCTGGAGGATGGCGTTGAGGCGCTTCAGGCGCTCGCGTTCCCGGTCGGCCTCTTGGCGCGCCCGCAACAGTTCGCTCTCGTAGGCGCGGCGCTCGCGGGCGTCGAAGACGGTGGTGCGGATCAGCAGCGGCCGTCCGTCGCTGCCCGTTTTGACGGTCGAGGTGACCAGGACGGGCAGCCGGCCGCCGTCGGCCTTCTTGAGTTCGAGGGCGATCCCGCTGAGCTCGCCCTGCATGGCGAGCAGCGGGGCGAAGTGCGTCTCGTGGTAGATCCGGCCGCCCACCGTCAGCAGGTCGGAGAAGGTCCGGCGGCCCACCAGTTCCTCGCGGGCGTGGCCCAGCCAGCTCAGGAGCCGCCCGTTGACCTTGACGATCCGTCCGTCGAGCAGGGTGGAGAGGTAGCCGCAGGGGGCGTTCTCGTACAGGTCCTCGACGCTGTCCTCCAGGAAAGCGGAGAACGGTTGCGGCTCGGGGTTCCCGGACGCGTCGGGCCCGGGCCCGGGGTCCGCCGCCGCATCGCCCTCCGCGCGCATCAGGCGGCTCCGCGCATCAGCGGAGGGAGTCCACGAAGGCGCTGATCACGGCCGTGGTCTCGGCGGGAGCGCTGAGTTGGGGGCAGTGTCCCGTCGCGGTCAGCGTGACCAGCCGGCTGCCGGGAATCCGGTCGCGGACGTACTGGCCGACCTCCGGCGGGGCGATCGCGTCGTGGGAGCACTGCGCGACGAGCGTGGGTACGGTCACCCGCGCGAGGTCGGCCCGGTTGTCGGAGAGGAAGGTCACCCGGGCGAAGACGCGGGCGACCTCGGGGTCGGTGCGGCAGAAGCTGTTCGTCAGCTCCTCCGCCAGCTCGGGGCGCTCCGGATTGCCCATGATGACGGGGGCCATCGCCCCCGACCAGCCGAGGTAGTTGGCGTCGAGCGACTCCAGGAGTTCCTCGATGTCCGGGGCGCTGAACCCGCCCCGGTAACCGGTGGCCGGGTCGTCGATGAAGCACGGCGAGGGGGCCAACAGGACCAGCCCCGCGAACAGTTCGGGTTCGCGGGCGGCGGCGAGGACGCCCATCATGGCGCTCACCGAATGGCCGACGAAGACCACGGGGGTGGTTGCCGCCGCCTCCCGACAGATCTCCAGTACGTCCTCGACGTACCCGTCCATCGCCGAGTACCGCTCCCGGCTCCACGCCGACGGGTCGGACCGGCCGGCCCCCACGTGGTCGAACAGGACGACCGTGTGGTCGCGCTCCAGGTCCGGGAGTACCGCGTGCCACATGTTCTGGTCGCAGCCGAAGCCGTGCGCGAGCACCACGACGGGGCCCCCCGCGCGGCCGCTGACCTTCACATGGTTCTTGCTCCGGACACCCATGGGGCTCATCCTCCCAGAGCACGGGCAGCCCGTCGTACGGACGCCGGGGCGGTGGAGGCGGTGTTCCTCCCCGGGCCCACCCGATCGGCCGTGCGGAGCGGTAGGGCCGCCGTGGGGGACGCAGGCTGGAGGGAGGCCGTCCTGGGGGAAACGCCCGGGGGCCGATCGGGTGAGGAGGTGAGGCCGGTGGCCGGTCTGGAGTCCCTGTCCGAGGACATCGATTCGAGCCTGGGGTTGGCGGGCTCCTTCTTGCCGGCGGCCTTCGTCATGTGGGTGTGGGCGGTCCAGCTGGACGCGTCGGAGCGCGAGGGCGGCGCCCGCCCGGAGGTCGACTCGGCCGCCTGGGCGGCGCGGGCGGCCGAGCGGCGCCGCGGGACGGGCGGGAAGGGGCTCCCGGGGCCGGGCGGGGGCCCGGGCGGGACCGCGGGCTGAGCGCCCCGGCGCGTCGCGACGGCCATCACGCCGGCGGCGGCCCCTGTACGAGGGTGCGGGCCGCGGCGAACTCCTCGCGGGCGGCCTGCTCCGCCAGGTCGAGGTAGCCGAACGCGTCGTCGCCGATCGGGATGCGCAGGGGTGTGGGGGTGTCGGCGGCGACGATGGCGAGTACCCGCGCCGCGAAGTCCTCGGGACGGCCGGTCTCCGGGTTGTCGGCGAGGCCGCGCGCTCCTTCGAGCATCTCGCGGTTGGTGGCGTCGTAGGCGGGGACCCGGTGGCGGGCTTCGGCCATGGAGGTTCCGTAGCGCGTGGCGAACATGCCCGGTTCCAGTACGGTGACGCGGATGTCGTGCGGGGCGGCCTCGACGGCGAGGGCCAGGCTCATGCCTTCGAGGGCGTGCTTCCCGGCGACGTAGGCGGCCAGGCCGGGGAAGGCCATGCGGCCGACCACGGAGGAGACGTTGACGATGTGGCCGTGTCCTTGCGCCCGCATGAGGGGCAGGACGAGGCGGGTGAGCCGCCAGGGGCCGACGACGAGGGTCTCCAGTTGATCGTGCAGTTCGGCGTCCGACACCTCCTCCACCGCGCCGAACAGTCCGACGCCGGCGTTGTTGACGAGGATGTCGATGCCACCGAGACGGTCCAGCGCCGTACGGACGGCGTCCTCGCAGGAGGCGGCGTCCCGTAGTTCCAGCGGGACCGGGATGACGCGGCCGGGCCAGGCGGCGGCCAGTTCCTCCAGGTCGGCGGTCTTGCGGGCGGTGACCGCGAGTTCGTCCCCGGCCCGGGCGGCGGCCGTGGCCAGCGCGTGCCCGAGTCCTGAGGAGCATCCCGTGATCAGCCAGCGTCGTCCCATCGTTCCCCCGTCGTGGTCGTGGTGCCGGAAGGAGTGGTGCGCCGCGATGCCCGGCGGGCCGGATCGCGGCGTGCCGCGCGAACCGCCGGGCGGCGAGCGGTCGGAAGGCGAACCGTCCGAAGGCGAACCGTCGCGTTCCGGCCGGCCGGAACGCGACGGCAGTTCATCGTCAGGGCGGTTGCGTACGGCGGCCATCCCTCCCGTGGGGGCGTGCGGAGGCGCGCGGGCGCACGTCAGGGCGCACGGCGCCGGCCGGCGTCCGCCGCGTCCGTCCCGAAGAAGAGCGGGGGTCATGCCGCCGTACGACGCGTTCCGTCGGCGTTCATGATCCGCCCATGTCGCGGGGGGCGGTTGTTCGGTCCGGGCCGCGAACCTCGGGCGGTCCTGAGCTCACGAACGAGCTCTTCGATCCTCGGGAAGTACACCGTGACCGCATCGCGCGCACCCCGTCGGCGCCGCACCCTTGCCCTCCGGCTCGCCGTCGCCGCCCCGGCGTTGGCCGTCACCCTGACGGGCGCCCCCGCCCAAGCCGCGCCCGCCGATGACATCCGCGTCAACGAGGTGGTGACGACCGGCGACGTCGACGACTCGATCGAGCTGTACAACAAGGGCGCCGCCGCAGTCGACGTCTCGGGCTGGATCCTCAAGGACGACAGCAACAGTTCGAAGTACAAGATCGCCTCGGGCACGACCCTGGCTGCCGGGGCCTTCCGTTCCTTCGACGTCCACTCGGCCTTCGGTCTCGGCTCCTCCGACAAGGCGCGCCTGTACCTGCCGGACGGCAGCAACCTCGTCGACAGCTTCACCTGGAGCAAGCACTCGGATCCGTCGTGGTCGCGCTGCCCCGACGGCACCGGAGCGTTCAAGGCCGCCGCCCCGACCCTGGGCGCGGCCAACTCCTGCGGCACCGGCGGCGGCACCACCCCGACGGCCTGGCCCGGCGGTGCCTCGGTGGCGAACGCCGACGCTTCCAACGTGTTCGGCCAGGACCTGAGCGGACTCCAGCAGGACGGCGCCGTGATGTGGGGGGCCCAGAATTCCGGGAAGCTGTGGCGCCTGGTGCCGAACGGCTCGGGCGGCTGGGCCCCCGACACCACCGGCGGCTGGTCCGCCGGCAAGACCCTGCGCTTCCCCGGCGGCTCGGGCGCGCCGGACGGTGAGGGCGTCACCGTCACCGGCTCGGGCGCCGCGGGTGGGGTGTACGTCGCCTCCGAGCGCAACGGCGACGCCTCCGGCACCAGCCGGCTGTCCGTCCTGCGCTACGACGTGAGCGGCTCGGCGGCCACCCTGACCGCCGGCCGGGAGTGGAACCTGACCTCCGACCTGCCCTCGGTCGGCTCCAACCTCGGCCTCGAAGCGGTCACCTGGGTCCCGGACGGCTACCTGACCGGCACCGGCTTCAAGGACGCCTCGACGGGCGCCGCGTACGACCCCGCCCGCTACGGAGCCCACTCCGGAGGCGTGTTCTTCGTCGGCGTCGAGGGCACCGGCATGATCTACGGCTACGTCCTCGCCGACTCGGGCGGCTACACCCGGGTGGCGGCCTTGCCCAGCGGCTTGTCCGCGGTGATGGAACTACAGTGGGAACCGCAGGCCTCCCGGCTGTGGGCCGTCTGTGACGACACCTGCGACGGCCGGCACCGCACCCTGCGGGTCGACGCCTCGGGCGCCTTCGCCACGACGGCCGTCCACGACCGGCCCACCGGCCTGTCGAACCTGAACAACGAGGGCTTCGCGATCGCCCCGGCATCCGAATGCGTCGCCGGTACCAAGCCCGTCCACTGGTCCGACGACAGCAACACGAGCGGCCACGCCCTCCGCAAGGGCACCCTCGCCTGCTGACCCGTCGCGGCTCGCGGCCCGGGAAGGCGGATCACTCGCCCTCCCGGGCCCGCTCCGTTCCCGCGGGCGCCGCGGAGCGCTGGTCCGGGAGACCTCCGCCGGGCCGGCCGCTACCGCGGCTGGTCGGGATCGCCCGCTCCGACGGCCCCGATGCCCGCGACGACCACGTCGAGTCCGCGCTTGACGCGGTCCGCGTCCCAACCGCGCGCGGTGCGCTGGTGGTTGAAGAGGCCCGGCGTGTACGCCATGAGCAGCAGGTCGGCCAGGTAGGCGGCGTCCACGCCGGGGGCGATTTCCGTGACCATGCCCACGACCTGCTCGTGGTGCCGACGGAACGGGGCACTGCGATAGCGTCCCGCCGGCGCGCTCGCCTCGGCCAGGAGCAACAACTCCCGGTTGTCGTCCACGAGTTCCACCATGCCGTGCAGGAAGGCGCGCAGGCGATCGGGGGCCGACGGGGCGGACCCGTCCGCGCAGCGCAGCGCGAACGCCTCCTGGAAGGCGGTCTCGTTGTCCTCGATCAGCGCGTAGACGAGCCCGGCGCGGTTGTGGAACCGCCGGTAGACGGTGCCGACCCCGACCCCGGCCTCCTTGGCCACCTCGTCCAGGGACAGACCGGCGAAGCCGTCCGCGGCGAGCAGCCGCCGGGCGGCGTCGAGGATGCGCAGGCGGTTGCGGGCGGCATCGGCGCGCTCGGTGGGGGCGGTCATGCGGAGCAGCCTAACGGACGGAGCGGAGAGTTCTCCGGTTCCCCCTTGAGAATCGGAGAACTCTCCACCTAGAGTGGCGACCAGCCAACCGGAGATTCCTCCGCTTGGGGACACCGGCATTCCAACAAGCCAAGCCCACAGGGAGATTCGCCCCATGACCACGGCCCCTTCCCCTTCCCCCTCCACCTCCCCCTCCCCCGTTCCTCTCCTCGACGGCCGGACCATCGGCATCGCCTACCACGCGATCGCCGCCGTGCGGGACCGGCTCCTCGCCTCCCACGGCCTGACCTTCCACCGGTCCGTCGCCCTCAAGGCGATCGCCGACGGACTCGACCGCGCCGGCGCCGTCGACCGCGTGGCCGCCACGCTCAAGATCGACCCGGCGCGGGCTCACACCCTGCTCGACGAACTCACCGATGCGGGGCTGCTCGCCGGCGCCCGGCCGTCCCTCACCGATCGGGGCGCCGAGCTCCAGCGAGCGTTCACCGACGCGGTGGCCGCGCTGACCGAGCGGCTGTACGGCGACCTCCCGACGTCCGAACGTGAAGTCGCCGCCCGCGCATTGACCCACGTCACCGCCCGGGCCGACACCGAACTCGCCGCACCCGCTCCGGCCCGCCCGGCATGACCCCCGACCGGCATGACCCCGCCCGGAGGCATCCGGGGGGTGAAATGGCGTCCGGGTGCTCCTCGATCGCAACGCGAGCTCGGGGTGGAATGCGATCCGACGATGCCGCCTTCCTCCCGAAGTCCCCTATGCTCGCGTGGCAGTTGGTACGAGCAGTTCATTCAGGGGGCGCGGAGCCGCATGGCCGACGAGATCAGGTACGAGTACAAGACCGTGCAGACGGTTCGCGGCACCGACGGCTCGGTGATCTCGAAACTGCGGAAGGACGGCTGGGAACTCGTCGACCAGACCCCCGGCATGCTCCGCTCCACCCTCGAGTTCCGCCGACCGAAGAAGCCCCTGCCGCGGCTCCTGATCGGCGCCGCGATCGGCGGCTTCGTGCTGCTGGCCGTCGTCATCGGCGTGGGCGCGGCGTTCGAGGGGGGAGGCGGGAAGAAGGACGAGTCGAAGCAGCCGGCCGTGGCCACCGCGAGCGCGGGACCGTCCGGCACGTCGACTCCGACCCCGGCCGGGTCGGCTGCCCCCGAGGTGATCACGCCGCAGAACAACCCGGAGTTCGCGGCGCTGCTGAAGACGGCGGACTCCTGCGACAGCGCGAACCCGGACTTCGCTACCAAGTACAGGGGCAGGACGGTCGCCTTCGACGGCTCGATCGTGCACATGGCGCCCCACGGTGACCACGACACGCGCTACGACGTCCTCCTGGGCCCCGGCGACCAGGGACCGAAGACGGTGACCGGCCCGGATTTCAAGTTCGAGGACGTCAACGTCCTCGAACTGAAGCTGACCGGCGGGAACGTCCCCACCGCCATCCGTGCCGGCGATACGTTCCGCTTCGTCGCCGTGGTGGGCGAGTTCCACGCGAAGCAGTGCCTCTTCTTCCTCGACCCCGTGTCGACGGAGACCCGGTAGTCAAGGGGCGGCCGCGTCATCACGTACGGCCGGGCCCGGCTCGTGCGGCCGTATCCGTCACGGCCCGTGCGGGCCACCGGCACGTCGTGGTCCACGTCGGCGCCCGGGCCGGGCGAGGCAAGGGCGGCGAGCGAGCGCCGTGCGGCTGCCGCTCCGTCAGGCCGAATTCGGCGCCGCCCGAACGCTGCTCGAACTGCCCTGTGCGAACCGGCCCCGAATACTGCGGGCGCCCCACCAGGAACGTATGCTCAAGCAATGTCTGACACGACCGAAACCACGCCCGGCTGGCTGACCTCCGACGAACTGGAAACAGCCCGGACCCGGATGCCGATCCTGTACGTGGAGGCCGTGCCCGTACGTGTGGACGACAGCGGCGAAGTCACCAGCATCGGGCTGCTGCTGCGCATGGGTCAGGCAGGAACGGTAAGCCGGACCCTGGTCTCCGGCCGCGTCCTGCACCACGAGCGGGTACGGGACGCGCTGTTGCGGCACTTGGAGAAGGACCTCGGACCGGTCGCCCTCCCCCGGATCCCCTCTTCCCTCCAACCCTTCACCGTTGCCGAGTACTTCCCCACCGCGGGCATCACCTCGTACCACGACCCGCGCCAGCACGCCGTGTCCCTCGCCTACATCGTCCCGGTGACCGGTGACTGCCGCCCCCGCCAGGACGCGCTCGACCTGGTCTGGTTCAGCCCCCAGGAGGCGGCCTCCCCGGCCGTGCAGAACGAGATGCCCGGCGGCCACGGGGTGCTGCTGAAGCAGGCCCTCGCCCACGTCGGACACACGTACTGAGAACCGGACGGACGGACACCACGGGGGCGCGGAGCCCCCGTGGTTCGTGCGTACGCTCAGTCGGGCCGGCCGCCCAGGGCGCGGGCGAGGGCGTCGTGGGTACGGAGCCACCGGGCAGCCCTTCGGCCGGCGGCATGACCCACCGCGCGGCCTCGCACCGAGGGTGGTCCGCAGCGTCGGCAAGGGACACGGCACCCCGGCACGTCATGTTCATGTCGTACTTGGCTGTTCGTCGCCCGGTGACGACGAGCCCGTAACGCGCGGGCTCCAGTCTTCAGCCGCCATTGCCCGTACGTGTCGACCGACCGCTGGAGACGCCTGGTGGAACTTCACCGTCTTGATCGCCCTCGTCGTACCCGTCCCGCCCGCCCCGTCGCGACCGCCCTCGCGCTGACCGCGGCGTTGGCCGTGCTCGCCGGTCTCACCGTGGCCGCCCCGGCCGCGGCGCAGGGGCGCGGAAGCGGCTCGCTGCCCGCCGTCACCCCGGTGGCCGAGACCGCCACGCTGTTCGACGACGAGGAGGGCGGCAACGCCAACGCCGACGACCCCGCCATCTGGCGCAACGACGCCGATCCCGGTCGCAGCCTGGTCGTCGCCACGGCCAAGGAGGGCGGGCTCCGCGTCTACGACCTCGCCGCGCGCCAGGTGCAGGCGCTGGCCGCGCCCGGCGGGCCGGGCACCGACGACGCGCCGGGGCGGTTCAACAACGTCGACCTGGTCCACAGGATGCGCCTGTCCACGGGCCGGGCGGACCTCGCCGTCGTCACCGACCGCGGTAACGACCGGCTGCGCGTCTACCGCGTCGACCGCGACCGGCCCGGTGGCCCGCTGACCGACGTCACCGCTCCGGGCGTCCCCGCGGTCTTCTCCGGCTCGCAGGAGGAGATCAACGACCAGCGCACCGCGTACGGCCTGGCGACCTGGACGGACCGCGCCACCGGCCGCGTCTACGCCCTGGTCAGCCGCCGCCACGAGACCCGCGTCGCCCTCCTCGAACTGACGGCCTCCGCCGGCGGGACGGTCGGATACCGCCTGGTGCGGACCCTGGACCTGCCCTCCTCCTTCCGGCTGCCGAACGGATCGTCCTGGACCCCCTGCGGTGAGCCGGGCGAACGGCCGCAGGTCGAGGGCATGGTCGTCGACCCGGCCAACGGCACGCTCTACGCCGGCCAGGAGGACGTCGGCATCTGGCGGATGCCCGCCGATCTGACGTCGGCGCCGGTGCTGGTGGACCGCGTCCGCGAGTACGGCGTTCCCGCCGTCTACGACGAGGCGACCGAGGAGTGCACGGCGGGCGCCGACCCGGGCTTCGGCGGCCGTCGCCTGTCCGCGGACGTGGAGGGGCTGACCATCGTCGACGAGGGCGACGGTGACGGCTACCTCATGGCGTCGAGCCAGGGCGACGACACCTTCGCCTTCTACGACCGTGAGCGCGAGGACGAGCACGCCTACGAGGGCGGCGTACGGATCACCGCACGCTCCCGCACCCTCGACGGCTCGGAGGAATGCGACGGGGCCGCGGCCTTGAACCAGCCCCTCGGCCGCGCGTTCCCCCGCGGTCTCCTCGTGGTGCAGGACGGCCACGACGGCCCCGAGGACGGGCCGCGCACCGCCACGGGCTTCAAGTTCGTGGACCTGGGTCGGGTGTTGGACGCCCTGGACGACTGACCGGACGTCCGACCGCCGGGCGGGCCCACCCATAACCGGGCCCGCCCGGGGCTCAGTTCCTCCGTCCTGACCCCGGAGGGACGGAGACGTGTCTCGGGAACTCCTGACCGCACGCGACGCTTCAGCCGCCCGCGGCCGCCGTGCACCCCGCCGTATCGTCCCGCGCCGTGCCGCGCCGCACGGGTCGAACCATGGGTGCCGCACGCGCCGCGATGTCGCCGTCGGCCAACGGCACGTGCGGACCCCGACCACCTACACTGGCCGTCATGGCATCCCGCATCAGTGAGCTGGTCATCGACGCCGCCGACCCGGAGCGGCTCGCCGCGTTCTGGGGCGAGGTCCTCGGCTACGTCGAACTGGGCCGGGAGGACGACGGAAGCATCGAGATCGGGCCGCCCGGCACCGGTTTCGGTGGTCCGCAGCCCACGCTCGTCCTCAGCCCCAGCAGCAACCCCCGGTCCGGGAAACTCCCCCTGCACATCGACGTCAACCCCACCGACCGGGACCAGAACGCCGAGCTGGAACGACTCCTGGCCCTCGGGGCCCGGCCCGCCGACGTCGGCCAGAGCGGCACCGAAAGCTGGCACGTCCTGACCGACCCGGAAGGCAACGAGTTCTGCCTCCTGCGCACCCGCCTCAAGCCCCTCTGAGCCCGGCGGCCCGCCCGGCGCGGTTGCCACCTGGTCACGCGGCGCGGGCGGCGAGCGGCCGACGGCGCCCGTCATGAGACGTACCCCGCTCCGAGCAGGGGCCGGGCGGACGCGGCCGTCGGCCGTGCCCCGAGCTTGTCAGCACCCGAGGCCCCGCAGCTTGACCGGCGATCTGACAAGTCGTCAAGCACGGGGGTCGGCGTCGGCCCCGCCGCGGAGTCACACCGCGTAGCGGTTCGGGGCGAAGAGACCGGGGTTCGCCGCGATCCAGTCCGAGGTGCGCAGCAGGCCCTCCTCCAGGCCGACCCGGGGCTGCCAGCCCGCCCAGTCCCGGGCGCGGCGGTTGTCCGACAGGAGGCGCTGGACCTCGCTGCCCGAGGGGCGCAGTCGGGCCGGGTCGACGACCACCTCGGCGTCCCGGCCGGAGGCCTTGATCAGGGCCTCGGCCAGGTCGCCGACGGAGATCTCCTCGCCGGTGCCGAGGTTGACGACCTCGCCCAGGGCCCGGTCGCACTCGGCCACCGCCAGGAAGCCCTCGGCCGTGTCCGTGACGTACGTGAAGTCCCGGGTCGGGGTGAGCGAGCCGAGGCGGATCTCGCGGGAGCCGGCGTGGAGTTGGGCGAGGATCGTGGGGATGACCGCGCGGGCCGACTGCCGCGGCCCGTACGTGTTGAAGGGGCGCACCACCGTCACCGGAAGTTCGAAGGCGTGGTGGAAGGAGAGTGCCATCATGTCCGAGCCGATCTTCGACGCGGAGTACGGGGACTGCGGTTGCAGGGGGTGGCTCTCGGAGATCGGGACGGTCAGCGCCGTCCCGTAGACCTCGCTGGTCGAGGTGTGCACGAGGCGGCGTACGCCGTGCCGGCGGCAGGCCTCCGCGACGTTCTGGGTGCCGGTGACGTTGGTCTGCACGTACGCGCCCGGTGAGGCGTAGCTGTACGGGATGCCGATCAGCGCCGCCAGGTGGAGGACGGTGTCGCAGCCTTCGACGGCGTCGCTGACCCGGCCCGCGTCCCGGACGTCACCGGCCCACATTTCGACGGGGCCGTCCGGGTCGGCGAGGTAGCGGGCCAGGTGGCCCTTCTCGGCGTACGGCTTGTAGTGCACGAAGGCCCGTACGCGTGCGCCCCGGGCCACCAGCAGGTCCACCAGTGTCGATCCGATGAAGCCTTCGGCTCCGGTGACGAGGACGGTGCGGCCGGTCCAGCTGTTCTGGTTCATATGCGCTCCAGGTGGGGGGTGGGGACGAAGCCGGCGACGCGGAGGACTTCCGCGGCCAGCAGTTCGGCGGCCCGCGCGTGCGGGCCGGGGTCGGCGGCGCCGGCCATCGCCCTCAGCCGGGCCGGGTCGGCCAGCAGCGGGCCGATCAGGCCGGCGAGGCGTTCGGCGGTGGTTTCGGCGTCGGACAGCAGCAGTCCGGCGCCGGCGTCGGTCAGGACCCGCGCGTTGTGGGTCTGGTGGTCGCCGGGGGCGTGCGGGTAGGGCACCAGGACGGCGGGGACGCCGGTGGCCGCCAGCTCGGCGACGGTCGCCGAGCCGGCGCGGCACACCACGAGGTCGGCGGCCGCGTAGACGAGGTCCATCCGGTCCAGGTACGGCACCGCGCGGGCGATGCGCTGCCCGCCGGAGGCGGCGAGGTCGGCGATCGTGTCGGGGAGCGTGGCCGGGCCCGTCTTGACCAGGAGTTGTACGTCGTCGCGGTACTGCCACAACCCGGCGAGCGCGGTCGCGGCGCGGGTGAGGCGGACGGCGCCGAGGCTGCCGCCGTTGAAGACGACGAGCCGTCGCCCTCGGGGGACGCCGAGCGCCCGCCGGGCGTCGGCGCGCAGGGCCGTCCGGTCCGCTCCGGGCAGTTCGGCGAGGCCGGAGAGGGCGGCGGAGATCGGCATTCCGGTGGTGAGTGCCCCGGCGCCGCCCGAGAGGTGGCCGCGGCTGCGGTCGAAGGCCACGGCGATGTGCGGGGTGAGGCGGGCCGCGAACTGGTTGGCGCGGCCGGGGACGGCGTTGGACTCGTGGATCACGGCCGGCAGCCCGGCCAGGCGGGCCCCGAGGACGGCGGGCGCGCTGGGGTAGCCGCCCATGCCCACGGCGACCTGGGCGCCCTGGGCGCGGATCACGGCGCGGGCCTGGTGCGCGGAGCGCAGCAGGGCGGCGGGCAACAGGTAGCGCTTGGCCCCCAGGGCGGGGTCGAAGGGGATCATGTCGACGGTGTGCAGGCGGTATCCGGCGCCTGGGATCAGCTCGGTCTCCAGGCCCCGCTCGGTCCCGATGAACGAGACCACGGCGCCCGGCACGGCGGCGCGCAGTGCCTCGGCGAGGGCGAGGCCGGGATAGATGTGGCCGCCGGTGCCGCCCGCACCGATCACGACGGAGAGTGCCGCGGGTGTCTGTGGTGTGGTCATGGCCGCACACTCCCGGTGCGCCCTAAGAAGGTTCTAAGAGGTTCTCTCAGACGGCTTTGGCAGGCTGTCCCCCATGAACAGTTCGGACAACACGGACGAGCCCGGCAGTACGGGAGTCGCCGGCAGTACGGGAGTCGCCGGCGGCGCGGGCGGCGCCCCCGGGCCGCGGATCCTCGTCGTCGATGACGAGCCCGAGGTGCGGGCGGCCGTCGAGGATGGTCTTTCCGTCGAGGGGTACGAGGTCCGGGGCGCGGCGGACGGTCTCGCGGCCCTCTCCCGGGTGGCGACCTGGGAGCCCGACGCGGTCGTCCTCGACGTGATGATGCCGGTGCTCGACGGGCTGGCCGTGTGCCGGCGGCTGCGGGCGCTGGGTGACCGTACGCCGGTCCTCGTGCTGACCGCGCTCGACTCCGTCAGCGAGCGCGTCGACGGGCTGGAGGCCGGGGCGGACGACTACCTCGTCAAGCCGTTCGCGCTGGACGAGCTGGTCGCCCGGGTACGGGCGCTGCTGCGCCGGGCCTCACCCGGGCCGGCGGGGGGCGCCCCGCTCGGGTTCGCCGACCTCGTCCTGGATCCGGCGACCCGGACCGGGCGGCGGGGTGGGCGGCCGCTGGAGTTCAGTCGTACCGAGGCGGCCCTGCTGGAACTCCTGTTGCGTCACCCGGGTCAGGTGCTCCCGCGCGAGTCGATCCTGGAGCTGGTGTGGGGGCGGGACTTCGGGCCGGACTCCAACTCGCTGGCCGTCTACGTCGGGTACCTGCGCCGGAAGTTGGAGGCCGGTGGGGAGCCGCGGTTGGTCCACACCGTGCACGGGGTCGGCTACCGGTTGGACGCGGCGTGAGCGGCGGGCGTCGGCGGCTCGGCGGTGCCTGGCGCAGGCGGCGTCCCTTGCGGACCCGGCTCGCGCTGGCCGTCACCGCCGCCGTTGCCTTCGTGGCCGTCGGGGTGTGCGCGGCGGCGTTCGTCGTGGTGCGCTCCGCGCTGTACCAGCAGCTCGACCTCAGCCTGACCCAGTCGGCGCGGCTCGCCGCCCAGCGCGACCCGGGGGCGGCGCCGGGCACCCTGGCCGGGGAGTGCCGCTACCTGGCGGCTCCGGCGTGCGCGGAGGTGGTGGCCGCGGATCCCGCCGCCGACCCGGCCGCGCGGGGGTTGCTGCCCGTGAGCCCGGCCGCGCGGGAGGTCGCCGCCGGTCGGCGGGCCCCGTACTACACGAACATCACGTTGTCCGGGTATCCCGCCCGGATGCTCACCACCGACTACGCCAAGGGGCGGGCGCTCCAGGTGGCGCTGCGGGCGGACACGGTCGAGGACGGCATCGAGGACGCCGCCCGGTGGCTCGTGGCGACGGCGGCGGCCGGGGTGCTGCTGGCCGCCGTCCTCGGCCATTGGGTGTCGCGGACCGGGCTGGCGCCGGTGACCCGGCTGACCGCGACGGCCGAGCGGATCGCCGCCACCCGGGACCCGCGGCACCGGATCGAGCTGCCGCCACCGGGGCGGGAGGACGAGATCACCCGGCTGGCCGGGAGCTTCAACACCATGCTGGGCGAGCTGGAGGCGTCGGTCACCGCCCAGCGTCGGCTGGTCGCGGACGCCTCGCACGAGTTGCGCACCCCGTTGACGGCGCTGCGCACCAACGCCGAGCTGTTGGCGCGCGGCGATCGGCTCACCGGGGACCAGCGGGAGCGGGCGTCGGCCGCGCTGGGCCGCCAGCTCCGGGAGGTGACGGGGCTGGTCAACGACCTGATCGAGCTGGCGCGCGACGAGGAGCCGCAGCCGCTGGTGGAGCAGGTCCGGCTCGGCGCGTTGGTGGAGTACTGCGCCGAGGCCGCGCGGACGCACTGGCCGGACGTCCCGTTCCGGGTACGGGTGCCCGCCGAGCCGGTCGTGGTGCCGGGGGTGCCGGCGCGGTTGAGCCGGTTGCTGGGGAACCTGCTCGACAACGCGGCGAAGTTCAGCCGGGGGGGGCTGCCCGTGGAGGTGGAGCTGGTGGCGGCCGGCACCGGTGGGGGCGCGGAGCTGACCGTCCGCGACCACGGGCCGGGGATTTCGGAGCAGGACCTGCCGTACGTATTCGACCGGTTCTACCGGGCCGGGGCGGCCCGCGCCCTGCCGGGGTCGGGGCTGGGCCTGGCCATGGCCCGGCAGATCGCCCGGGCCCACGCCGCCGAGCTGACGGCGGAGGCCGCTCCGGGCGGGGGCGCGCTGTTCCGACTGACGTTCTGAGGGCCACCGGTCGGGGGCGCGCTGTTCCGACTGACGTTCTGAGCGCCGCCGGGTGGGGGCTCATGGGGCGGTGGCGCGTTTCAGGTCGCCTCGGCCAGGTGGCGCTCCGCCGCCAGTACCGCTTCGTGGGCGCTGGGGCGGCCCATGAGGACGCAGAGGGTGTGGGCGGCGTCGTCCATGGCGCGTAGGGCGCCGGGGTCGTGCGGGGTGTGCGTGAGGCGGGCCTGGCAGCCCCGCAGCCGGGAGAGGACCTCCTCGGTCCGGGTCCGGCTGGGCGGCGGTGTAGCGCCCGGCGTCGGCGCGGCCGGGGTGCGGGCCGCCGCCACCGCGCGGTGGAGGGCGCGCACGACGCGTCCCGGTGCGGACGCGGGGCCCTCGCCGGGCGCCGTCGCCATCGCGCAGGCCAGCTCGGCGACGGTGACCTGGGCGAGGTCTGCGGCCGTCGCGAGGATCAGGCGCGCGTGCCGGGCCGTGCACGGCGTCGACGCCATCAGCAGGCCCAGGGCGCGCGCGACCGCGTCGTGGCCCGGGAAGTGTCCCGGGAACGGCTTCGCCGATCGGGCCGGCGCGGGGGCGGGTTGCTGTGTCCGAAGACCGGGCTCAGACATGCGTTGCCCTTTCGTTCCGAGGCGGCAGCGGGGGGAGTCCGGGATGGCGGGCATGGCGGGGATGCTCCGGGGCTCCCGGGCTCCGGGTGCTCATGAAACATATGCCGGGGTCCGCCGCGATCGGGTACGCGGCACGGGCTTCATCCGTCCCGGACCTGTGGCGAACCGGGGGTCTCGGGCTCGGACGCGGCGGACGACGCTGCTCAGAGGTCCAGGAAGACCGCGTAGGCCAGGAAGAACAGGGCGCAGGCGAACGCCAGCAGGCAGATCACCACGAGCGGCCCCATGCCCCAGCCGCGGGTGAGCGGCCGGTACGGACCCGCCCCCGAGCCGGTGCTGGACTCCCCCGGCGGGGTCTCTCCCGGCGGCACCCCACCAGCGGTGGGCAGGGGGGACGCGGGCCCCACGGCCGGATCCGACGACGCCGGGTCCGACGGCTCCGGGTCCGGGATGTGTGCGGACATGGGTCCTCCTCATCTCGACGGCCACGTCCGTTCCCCGCACCCTCGGCGACGCGCCCCGCGCTGACGCGGGTGGCTCCGAGAGCCCGGGATGCCCGGCGCCTACCCACGCCCCACCCCGGCACGCCTCGGTTCCGTACCGGGGCGGCCTGCTGCCTCCCGGGTGCGGTCGGGCACGGCACCGGGCCGCCCGGCCCCACCGCCTTACGGGCCCAGTAGCCCCGATTGCGGTATATGTCCTGTGGGGCCCGCCCGGTCCCGCGGAGGGAGTGATGGCCGTGGAACGCACGACGTGCTGCGTGGTGGGAGGCGGACCGGCCGGGATGGTGCTGGCCCTGCTGCTGGCGCGGGCGGGGGTGGAGGTGACCGTACTGGAGAAGCACGGGGACTTCCTGCGCGACTTCCGCGGCGACACCGTGCACCCCTCCACCCTGTCGCTGCTGGACGACATCGGTCTCGCGGAACGGTTCGCCCGGCTGCCGCAGCGCCGGGTGACCTCCGTCCTGCTGCCCCTCGGCCCGGACGGCTCGCTCGTCACGGTCGGGAACATCGGGGCGCTGCCGGGCCCGTACAACTACATCGCGATGGTGCCGCAGTGGGACCTGCTCGCCCTCCTCGCCGACGAGGCACGCCGCGAGCCCTCCTTCCGGCTGCGCATGAACACCGGGGCGACGTCCTTCCTGATGGAGGGCGGACGCGTCGTGGGCGTGCGGTACCGGACCGCGGACGGCGGAGCCGGCGAGATCCGGGCCCATCTGACGGTGGCCTGCGACGGCCGCGGTTCGTTGGCCAGGGCGCTGCCGGAACTGGGGCTGGAGCGCTTTCCGTGCCCCATGGACGCCTGGTGGTTCCGCCTGCCGCGTCACGAGGACGATCCCAGCGGGCTGGTGGGGGGCGTGGGAGACCGGTTCTTCACCGCGCTCATCGACCGCGGCGACTACTGGCAGTGCGCGGCGCTGATTCCCAAGGGGACCGATGCCGGGCGGCGCGCCGAGGGCCTGGAGCGGTTCAACGCCCGGTTCGCGCAGGCGGCCCCCTGGCTCGCGGACCGGGCCCACGCCCTCACGTCCTGGGACGAGGTCAAACTGCTCGACGTCCGGCTGGAGCGGCTGCGGCGCTGGCACCGACCCGGGTTGCTGTGCATCGGTGACGCCGCCCACGCCATGTCGCCGGTCTTCGGCATCGGCATCAACCTCGCCGTCCAGGACGCCGTCGCCGCCGCCCGCCACCTCGTACGGCCGCTGCGGGAGGGCGCCGTGGGGCTCCGGGACGTGCGCCGCGTACAGCAGCGCCGGCTGCCCACCACGGTGGTCACCCAGGGGCTCCAGCGCATGGCCCACCGGCAGGTCATCGAGCCGTTGCTGGCCGGCCGCACCGCGTTCGGTGACCCCCGGCGGGCCCGGCGGATGACCGATCTGATCACCGACTCCCGGTGGCTGAACCGGGTCCCGGCGTACTTCCTCGCCTACGGGGCCCTGCGCGAGCGTCCCCCGAAGGAGTCGCTCCGCTGAGCCGGCACGCCCGCTGCCCGGCGCCCACCGAACCGACGCACCCGCTGATCCGTGGAAGACACCCTGGGAGGCACCATGACTGAGCGGCCGGTCCACCTGCCCTACGCCGACCCGGCTTTCGTCGCGGACCCGTTCCCGCTGTACCGGCAACTGCGTGAGGACGGCCCCGTGCGCCGGACCGTCATCGCGGGCGGCCTGGAGGCGTGGCTCGTCACCCGCTACGAGGACGGCCTGGCGGCCCTGTCCGACCCCCGCCTCAGCAGCGACGTACGCGACGCCGCCGACACCCGGCTGCTGCGGCAGCTGCCCGGCACCGAGCGCGAGTCGATGCTGAGCAACATGCTCCGCAGCGATCCGCCGGACCACACGCGCCTGCGCCGCCTGGTCTCCAAGGCGTTCACCGCCCGTCGCGTGGCCGGGATGCGGCCGCGGATCCAGGCCCTCACCGACCGGCTGCTGGACGCGGTCGTACCGACCGGCCGCGCCGACCTCGTCGCGGACTTCGCGCTGCCGCTCCCGGTCACGGTGATCAGTGAACTGCTGGGGGTGCCGGTGGACGACCGCCACGACTTCCAGCACTGGACCGATCGCCTGATCATGCGGGGTGCGGGGCCGCCGGATCCCGCCGTGGTGAACGAGGCGTGGCTGCACATGCGCGCCTACGTCACCGAACTCATCCGGGACAAGCGGGCCCGCCCGGCCGACGACCTGCTCAGCGACCTCGTGGCGGCCCGGGACGAGGAACAGCGGCTCACCGAGGACGAGCTGGTCGCGATGGTGTTCCTGCTGCTCGCCGCGGGCTACGTCACCACGGTCAACCTGATCGGCGGCGGCATCTCCACCCTGCTCGCCCACCCCGACCAGCTCGACCTGCTGCGCTCGGATCCGTCCCTGCTGCCGGACGCGGTCGAGGAGTTCCTGCGCTACGACGGCCCGGTCAGCCCCGGCATCGCCCGGTTCGCGCGGGAGGACGTCGAGATCGCGGGCGTGAGCGTGCCGCGCGGCGCGACCGTACTGATCGGCTCGGCCCTCGCCGACCGCGACCCGGCGCGCTTCCCGGATCCCGAGCGCCTGGACATCACCCGACAGGACAACGCCCACCTGGCGTTCGGGCACGGCATCCACTACTGCCTGGGCGCCCCCCTGGCCCGACTGGAGGGCCAGATCGCGATCGGTACGGTGCTGCGCCGGCTCCCCGGCCTCGCCCTCGCGGTACCGCCGGACGAGATCCCCTGGCGGCCGGGCGGCCTGCGCGGCCCCCAGAGCCTGCCGGTGACCTTCAACCCGGGCGCCCCGGCGACCGGGTAGCGGTCCCCGAACGCCGTCGTGCCGTGCCGATGACTGCTTCACCGGTACGGCACGACGGTACGGGCCCGTGTGCGGGGTCAGGATTCCCCGTCGCGCCTCTCGTCCTCGTCCCGCTCGCGCGGGTTCTCGTCCTGGCGGGGGTACTTGAGCTCCTCGGGGCTCTTCCCCCGGGCCTTCACCGCGCTCGTGCCGGGGTGAACGGGGTCCTGCTCGGGGCGGTCCGTGCGCTCCCGCCCGGTGCGCTCCTGCTGCTGCTCCTCGCGGCCCTTGCCGGGCTCCTGACGCTTGTCCTGCATACCGCCCATGATCGGCGACTCCTCGCAACGGCTGGGATGGGTTGCCTGCGGCTCCACGCTGTCGCCCCCACGGCTCCTCCGCAACCGCAGTCCTCAGGCCCGGGTCAGTTCCGCCGCGCCGAAGGAGACGTCGAAGCGGTCGCACCAAATGGCGACGCTGCTGTACGCGGACAGGTCGAGGTCGGGCGGTACCTCGTAGTTCTGGTCGCCCTTGTTGCCCTTCAGCTTGCCGAGGCTGACGTGCTTGCCGTCGTCGAAGACGCGCCAGCCGGCCGTGCCCTCCTTGACCGGGGCGTCCGTCAGCCACACGCGCAGGTCCGGCCCGTTGCTGGTGTCGAGGTTCTCCAGCCGGAGCGTGTGCGAACCGTCCGCGAGGCGGATGAGCTTCGCCGTGCCCGTGGTGGTGTGCTCGTGGCTGATCAGGTCACCCCGGGCCACGGTCCGCAGCGGCGGGGCGGCGGGGGCGGCGGCGCCCGACGGTGGGGCGGGCGCGGACGGTGCGGGCTTCATGGCCGTCGGCAGGGCCTCGTCCACGCGGTCGTCCTGCCAGAGCTTCCACGGCTGGAACCAGTACACGCCCACGCCCAACAGCACCAGGGCCGTCACCAGTCCCGCGATGAAGAACCGTCCGCGCCGCTTGCCGTTCACCATTGCCGCTCCCCTGCCGAACCCACTGATCGTTTCCCCCATTCAACGGGGTGGGCGGACGGCGTCGCCACAGGGAAACGACGACGAGATCCTTACGCCCGACTCACCGGCCCGGCGCCGCCGGGGTCGCGGCGGCCTGGTCGCGCAGGCCCCAGGGCGAGCCGTACGCGGTGAGCAGGTCGAGGAAGGGTCGGGGCGGCAGCGCTTCGGGGCCGAGGACGCCCGACCCGGACCACACGCCGCCGGCCAGGAGTTCCATGGCCACCACCGGGTTGACGGCGGTCTGCCAGACGACGGCCTGGGAGCCGTACTCGCGCATGGACCACTGGTTGTCGACCACGTGGTAGAGGTAGACCTCGCGCGGCAGGCCGTCCTTGGTGCCCTTGACCCAGGTGCCCGCGCAGGTCTTGCCGGTCATCCGGTCGCCGAGACCGGCCGGGTCGGGCAGGCAGGCCGCGACCACGTCGCGGGGCGAGACCCGGACCGGGCCGTGCTCGCCGCGGACGGTGACCGGCTCGGTGGAGTCCAGGCCCAGGGCGTGGAGCGTCTTCAGCTTGCCGATGAAGTCGTCGCCGAGGCCGTACTTGAAGGTGACCCGACGCGCCCCCACCCAGCGCGGGATGAGGAGGACCTCCTCGTGCTCGACGTTGACGCACTCGACGGGACCGATGCCCTCCGGGAAGTCGAAGACCTCCGGCTCGCTGAACGGCTCGGTGGTGAACCAGCCGCGCTCGCGCTCGTACACCACGGGCGGGTTCAGGCACTCCTCGATCGTCGTCCAGATGTTGAAGGACGGGGCGAAGTCGTAGCCCTCGACGGCCAGGTTCGCCCCGTCACGGATGCCGATCTCCTCGATCTCGTCGAAGAGTTCGTCGGCCGCGTAGCGGGCGAAGACGTCGGAGAGTCCCGGCTCCACGCCCATGCCGACGAGCGCCAGCCGGCCCGACTTCTCCCATTCCTCGGCCCGTTCGAACTGCTCGTCGCCGAGCTTCACCCCGCACTCGCCGTGCGGGTGTTCGGGGTGCGGGCGGGAGAGGGACATGGCCATGTCGAGGTAGTGACTGCCCGCCGCCAGCGCCGCGTTGAACAGGGGCATCACGAAGCGCGGGTCGGTCGCGTTCATCAGGACGTCGCACCCGTGCTCGGTCAGCAGTCGGGTGACCGCCGCCTCGTCGGAGGCGTCGACGCGGCAGGCGCTGAAGCGCTGTTCCGCGTCCCCGAGGGCCGCGACGGCGGCCTGCGCGCGGCCGAGGTCGTAGTCGGCGACGACGAAGTGGTCGAAGAAGTCGCGGCGGGCGGCGATCCGGGTGATCGCACTGCCGACACCGCCGGCACCCACGAGCAGAACACGCATGGCGAGGTCCTTTCTCTGTGAGGCGTGTGCCTCGGGGTCTGATGGAACCCGCCGCCACGAGCTAAGGTCAATGCTGTTGGCATAAGCTCGGCCGGGCGCCCGCGGCGTGGCGCGCGGCCGTAGGGAAAACGACGGAGAGGGCGGGCGATGGCGAAGGACGTGGTCCCGGAGGACGCGCGCAGGCGGCGGCGTCCGACCCGGCAGGGGACGGTGCTCTCCGAGCGGTTGATCGTCGAAACCGCCCTGCGGATGGTGCGCGAGCACGGCAGCGCGGGGCTGTCGGCCCGGCGGCTCGGCGCCGCCCTGGGCGCGGACCCCAGCACCCTGTACCGGTACTTCGACGGCATGGACGGCCTGACCCTGGCCATGGGCGAGGAGCTGATCGGCCGGGCGCTCTCCGGGTGGGTGCCGACCGGGCGGTGGCGTGATGACCTGCGCGCCCTGGGGCTCCGCATTCACGGCGCGTACCTCGCGCATCCGCAGGCGGCGCTGCTGACCGCGAGCCGGGTGACCGGTCGGCCGCGGGAGATCGCCGCCGACGAGGCGATCCTCGGCAGCCTGCGCGGCGCGGGGTTCCCCGACGACGACGCCGTACGGATCTACCACGCCTACATCGACCAGTGCCTGGCCTTCGCGGCGCTCGACGCCGGCCCGTTCGCGCTGACGGCGAAAGCCCGCGAGGCGGACGAGGAGCGCTGGGAGTCGACGTACGCCCGGTTGCCCGCCGACGCGTACCCGAACATCGCGGCCACCGTCGGGCTGCTGGCCGCCCGGATGCCGCACAGCGCCTACCCGGTCGCGCTGGAGATGCTCCTGGACAGCGCCGCGCGCGAACTGGGCGACCTGCCCGCGCGCTGAGCCGGGGCTCGCTTATGCCAACACCATTGACCCCCTGTACGGGACACGGGTTTCCTCGTCGCATTCACGCCCCGTTCACACCGCACAGTGAGGGACCATGGTCGAAGACACCCCGCGGACGCCGGCCGCCACGCTCAGACCCGATGCGATCGGTTTCGTCGACGCCCTCGCCATCGGGCTCAACGCCACCTCGCCGGCGTACTCACTGGCCGCCGTCATCGGACCGATCGTCGCCCTGGTCGGCGTCCACGCTCCCGGGGTGATGCTCGCCTCATTCGTGCCGATGGTGCTCATCGCCTCCGCCTTCTACTACCTGAACCGGGCCGATCCGGACTGCGGCACGACCTTCTCGTGGGTGACCCGCGCCCTGGGGCCGACGGCCGGTTGGCTCGGCGGCTGGGCGATCACGATGACCGGCGTCCTGGTGGTGGGTTCGCTGGCGGACGTGGCCGTGAACTTCGGCCTGTTGGCCGTCGGACTCGACGGTTGGGCCGCGAACACCCTGGTCCGCCAGTCGCTGACCGTGCTGCTGATCGTGGCGATGGCCGCGCTGTGCGTACGGGACACCCAGACCGCGGCGCGTCTGCAGAACGTCCTCGTCCTGTTGCAGACCGTCTGCCTGTTCGTCTTCGCGGCCGTCGCCCTCCACAAGGTCTTCTCCGGTACCGGCTCCCTCGACGCGGTACGTCCCGCCGCCGGCTGGCTCAACCCGTTCGGGGCCGGGGGCACGGCGCTGACGGGCGGGCTGCTGCTCGGCGTGTTCGTGTACTGGGGTTGGGAGTCGGCCGTCAACCTCTCCGAGGAGACGACGGATCCCTCCTCCACCCCGGGCAGGGCCGGCATCTGGTCGACGGTGGTGCTGCTGGCCACGTACGTCTCGGTGGCGTTCGCCGTCGTCGCCTTCGCGGGCACCGCCTATCTGAGCGCGCACGCCGACGACGAGGAGGCCGTGTTCGCCTCGCTGGCCCGGGAGGTCCTCGGCGGCTGGGACTGGGTCGTCCTCCTCGCCGTGGCGACCTCGGCGCTCGCCTCCACCCAGACGACGATCATCCCGGCTTCCCGTACCGCGCTGTCCATGGCGCGCAGGCACGCCCTGCCCAGCCGGTTCGGTCGGATCCACGGCCGCTACCGCACCCCTGCCGTCAGCACGTGGTGGGTCGCCGGCACGGCCACCGTCTGGTACCTGCTCATCCACCGGATCAGCGAGAACGCCCTCGCCGACTCCCTGACGGCGCTCTCCCTGCTCATCGCCTTCTACTACGCCCTCACCGGCATCGCCTGCGCCGTCTACCACCGGCGCCGGCTGACGGCGGGAGTACGCGAGTTCCTGTTCATCGGCGCCGGTCCCGTCATCGGCGCGGTGATGCTGATCTGGCTGCTCGTCGAAGCGGTCGCCGACATGGCGGACCCGGCCAACTCGGCCGGCGGGACGTCCTGGTTCGGCCTCGGGCCGCCCTTGGTCATCGCCCTCGGCCTGAGCCTCGTCGGCACCGTGGTGATGCTGGCCCGGCGCGCGGTGTCCGGCGCGTTCTGGACGGAGCGTCCCGGTGTGTACGAGGGCCCGGACGCGCCGGCATCGACCGGGGGGAGGCCGGCCGACAGGGACGCGACCGAACCGGCACCGGAGGCGGACCGCGTGGCGGCCGGGCCCGCCGGCCGGTCCCGTCAGTCCCGGTAGACGAGGACGAACTCGTCGTACGGGTGGGCGCCCCGGCCGTCCGCCGTCTCGTCGAGGGCCCGGCGCAGCGCGTGCAGGTGGCCGGTGGTGAGCTGGAGCGGGGGCTCGTCCGGCTGGTGCGTGGTGCCGCGCGGGTAGTCCTCGCCCGGCCTGGTGGTCATCTCGATGTGACAGCCGAGGACGTGACGGACGGGGCGGGTCGCGCAGAAGTCCAACAGCCGGTCGACGGTGGCCGAGTACGCCGCCCGGTCCTCGATGTAGAGCCGGCCCGGGTAGACGGAGTCGCCGGTCAGCAGCAGCCCGGTGTGCCGGTCGTGGAAGACCAGTCCGGCCTCCTGGTGGCCGGGGCCGGGCAGCAGGTCGAGGATCCGGCCGCCCAGATCGAGCTCCCCGGTCCGGTGCGGCCAGTCCACCAGCGCGAAGGACGACGTGACCTCGTCCAGGCCCGCGCCCACGACCGTGGTGAGCGGCCGGTCCGCGAACTGGCCGTCCGCCGCGGTGTGGTCGCCGTGCCCGTGGGTGTGGGCGACCAGCAGGCCGTATCCGGGCCGCGGGTGGCGAGCCAACCAGTCCGCCACGAGGGTGTCGACCGTTGCCCGCAGCGGGAAGTGGGCGGCTTCGGCGGAGGCGCCCGTGTCCAGGAGCAGGGCGCGGTCATTGCCGAAGAGGAGGAACAGGAACGGAGCCTCGTAGTGCACGGACTTGTTCTGGCGCAGGATCACCGTGTGCTCGGTGTACGCGTGGACCTGGATCTCCGGCGCCGGGTCATGCCGGGGCGAGGGCCACCCCGCGTGCCAGACGACGTCGAGGCGGCCTTCGACCGGGGTGTCCCGCAGAAAATCGATCACGCGTCCAACCTACCCGCGAGTCGGTCGGCGCGGGCATGCGGATCGGAGCGGCGGACGGTCCGCGAGGAGGGCGGGCGCGGGCGTGTCGGTGGCCGCCGCGGGGACGGTCGGTCGACCATGGGGTGAGGAAGGAGCCCGCCATGCCGGATCAAGGACCCAACACCCCCCGCACCACCGAACTCGACGCGCGCTACAGCTCGGCTCTCAACCCCCGCCCGGGCGCGGAGGACGTCACCGCCACCGACTGGGAGCGGGCGCGTCGGCAGTTGGCCGCCGCCGAGATCTTCTGGGTGTCCACGGTGCGGCCCGACGGCCGCCTGCACGTCACCCCCGTCATCGCCGCCTGGCACGAGGGAGTGCTGTACTTCTCGACCGGTCCGGGGGAACAGAAGGCGAGGAACCTCGCCCACGACGGCCACTGCGCGGTGACCACCGGCGGGAACTCCCTCTCCGAGGGGCTCGACCTGGTCATCGAGGGGATGGCGGAGCCGGTTTCGGATCCGGCGGCGCTCGAGGAGGTGATCGCGGCGTACGAGGCGAAGTACGGTGCGCACATCACCTCCCCCGAGGGGACCTTCCACGGCATCGGGGACGCGTTCCGCACGGGGAACGCCGTGGTGTTCGCGGTGGCGCCGACCGCGGCGTACGGCTTCGGCCGCGACGACGGGGTGTACAGCCACACCCGGTGGACGTTCTGACCGGGCGCGGCTGAAGGTCGCAGGCGGTGCGTCCCCGGCGCACGCGGCGGCCGTGTATCGCGGGCGTATCGAAAACCGCATACGCCCGGGCAACGACCCCTCGTGTCCCATGGGCCCATGACCCACGACGTGTCCCTGTCCCTGTCCGCGCCTCCCCGCCGCCGGCGCGGGTTCGTGTTCCTCGGCCTGGCGTTCCTCGGTGTGGTCGGCGCCGCGTTCCTGATGCGGCGAATGCTCCTGATGTCCGCCCCGAGGTGCCTGTCCGGTCGGTGGCACGGCTGCTTCGACACCTTCAACGGTGTTGTGTTCATGACCCTGCTCACGTTGCCGCTGTCCCTGCTGCTGGTGTGGGCGCTGGCCCGCCGGCGGCGCGCCGCCGGGATCACGGCGGCGTGGCGGACGTCGCTGGCCGAGGTGGGGATGGTCCACGGGACGGTGCCGTTCGTCTGGATGATCCTGATGCCGGGCGCCGGCGCGGGCGTCGTCCCCGGTCGGGTGAGTTTGGTGCCGCTGCTGGACCTGGTCACGATGGGGCCGCTCGGCATCGCCGGGAACCTGCTGGTCTTCGCGGCGTTGGGGTTCTTCGCCCCGATGCGGTGCGCGGCCGTCGCGTCCGTACCGCGACTGCTCGCCCTCGGGGCGGGCTGCTCGGTGGTGGTCGAGACCGCGCAGTACGTCCTGCGGTTGGACCGGGTGTCCTCCGTGGACGACGTACTGGTCAACGCCGTCGGCGCCGTCCTCGCCGGGCTGGCGTCACGCCGCTGGTGGCGCAGCCGGGCGGGGGCGACCACCTAGGCTGGCGGCATGCGCGTACTGATCGTGGAGGACGAGCCGTACCTCGCCGAGGCCGTCCGTGACGGCCTGCGGCTGGAGGCGATCGCCGCCGACATCGCCGGCGACGGCGACTCCGCCCTGGAACTGCTCGGCGTCCACTCCTACGACCTCGCGATCCTCGACCGCGACATACCCGGCCCCTCCGGCGACGAGGTCGCGCGGCGCATCGTCGCCTCCGGCAGCGGCATCCCGATCCTGATGCTCACCGCTGCCGACCGGATCGACGACAAGGCGTCCGGGTTCGGGCTCGGTGCCGACGACTACCTCACCAAACCGTTCGAGCTGCGGGAGCTCGTCCTGCGGCTGCGGGCGCTCGACCGCAGGCGCGCGTACGCCCGTCCCCCGGTGCGCGAGATCGCGGGCCTGCGGCTCGACCCCTTCCGCCGGGAGGTCTTCCGCGACGGACGGTACGTCGCGCTCACCCGCAAACAGTTCGCCGTGCTCGACGTGCTCGTCGCCGCCGAGGGGGGTGTCGTCAGTACGGAGGAACTGCTGGAGCGGGCCTGGGACGAGAACGCCGACCCCTTCACCAACGCCGTCCGCATCACCGTCTCCGCCCTGCGCAAACGGCTCGGCGAACCATGGGCCATCGCCACGGCGCCGGGCGTCGGCTACCGCATCGCGGCCGACCACGACATCACCGGCCCCGACGGTACGGATGCCTAGGCGACCGGGGCCCAGTGCTCGGCTGAAGCTCACCCTCAGCTATGCCGGGTTCCTCGCCGTCGCCGGGGCCCTCCTGCTGGCCGTGGTGTGGGTGTTCCTGCTGCGGTACGTACCCGACAACACCAAGGGCCTGCTCGGGATCTCGCCCAACCGGTACCTCCTCGTGCGCACCTTCGCGCCCGCGGCGGCCGTGGCGATGGCCTTCCTGCTCGTGTTCGGTCTCGTCGGGGGGTGGGTACTCGCCGGACGGATGCTCGCGCCGCTCCACCGGATCACGGCCGCGGCCCGGACGGCCGGCTCCGGGTCACTGTCCCACCGGGTCCGCATGGAGGGCCGCCTGGACGAGTTCCGTGAACTCGCCGACACGTTCGACGCGATGCTCGAACAGTTGGAGTCGCACGACGCCGAGCAGCGGCGGTTCGCCGCGAACGCCTCGCACGAACTGCGCACCCCGCTGGCCGTCTCCCGGACGCTGCTCGACGTCGCCCGCCGGGATCCCACCCGGGACCGGGACGCGCTGCTCGCACGCCTGCAGGTGGTCAACACGCGCGCGATCGACCTCATCGAGGCCCTCCTGCTGCTCAGCCGCAGCGACCGCGGGAACTTCGCCCGCGAGAGCGTCGACCTTTCCCTCGTCGCCGAGGAGGCCGCCGAAACCGTGCTCCCCCTCGCCGAACAGCGCGGCATCACGCTCGACGTAACCGGTGGAGCGACCCGGACGCCCGGCTCCGCGGAACTGCTGCTGCGCATGGTGACGAACCTCGTGCAGAACGCCGTCGTCCACAATCTGCCCGCAGGCGGCTCCGTGACGGTCCACACCGGGACGGAGCACGACGCGAGCGTGTTGCGGGTCGAGAACACCGGCCGTCCGGTGCCGGCCGACGTGGTCCCGACCCTCACCGAGCCCTTCCGACGGGGAGCCGAACGCGTGCGCACCGACGAGCACGCCGGTGTCGGCCTCGGTCTCGCCCTCGTGCACAGCATCGTCCGCACCCACGGCGGAAGCCTCGACCTGGTCCCCCGGCCGTCCGGGGGACTCCTCGTCACGGTGCGGCTTCCGGACGCCCCCGACGCGGTTCGCGAGGGGGGCCGCCCGGCCCGTTGACCGGACGTTCGGTACCGGCCCGGGTGCCCCGCGGTGCGGAGACGGGTCAGCGGAGCTTCGAGAGCCCCTTGTCCACCGTGCCCCGCGCACCGTCCGCGCCCGGCCGGGGCTTCCTCGGCGGGAAGGCGAGGCCGGTCGGCGTGTTGAGCCCGTCGGAGGCGAGGGTGACCTGGCCGCCGCCCGTCTCCCGTACGCGGACGACCCGGTTGTCGAAGCCGTCGGCCACGTAGAGGCCGCCGGAGCCGTCGAGCGCCAGACCCAGCGGATCGCTCAGGCCGGTGACGGGAACCGTGCTCTGCTGCCCGTCGGCCGCGGACACCTTCACCACGCGGTTGTTGCCGCTGTCGGAGACGTAGAGGTCGCCCGCCGCGTTGAGCGCGAGGCCGGTCGGCTGGGACAGACCGACCGTGGGCACCGTGGTCTGGCCGCTGCCGTCCGCGGCGACCTTGACGACGCGGTCGTTGACGAAGTCGGAGACGTACAGGTCACCGTCGGGCTCCAGCGCCAGGCCCCAGGGGTGCAGGAGGCCACTGGTGGGGACGGTCGTCTGGGGGCCGCCGCCGGCGGGCACCTTCACCACCCGGTCGTTGAAGCTGTCCGCGATGTAGAGGCTCCCGGCGGCGTCGACGGCGAGGCCGAGCGGGCGGGACAGGTCGACGGTGGGCACGGTGACCTGCCCGCCACCGTTCGGGGGCAGTGTCACCACCCGGTTGTTCCCGGTGTCGGAGACGTAGAGCGCGCCGGCCGCGTCCCAGGCGAGGCCGGTCGGGCGCACCAGCCCGTCGAGGGGTACGGTCATCTGCTCGCCCCCGTCCACCGGCAGGGTGACGACCCGGTTGTTGCCGTAGTCGCTGACGTACAGCGGCGGACCTGCCGGGGAGCGTCCGTCGACCGCGTCCGTCGCGCCGGCGGGTGCGGTCGGCAGGGCGCAGAGCATCAGCAGGCCGGTCACGGCCGCCAGCCGCCGGGTCCGTGTCCACGTCGCCGTAGGGCGGGTACCGGCCGTAAGCCGTCCGCGCGTACCCGCTCGTGCTCCTGCTCCTGCTCGTGCTCGTGCTCGTGCCGTCATGCGTTCCACGACTCACCCACCTGTTGCGACCGGCCCCCGTCACCCGCCGACCTTAGGAAGGCGTTCCGGCGGGCGCGGAAGCCACGCCATCGGCCGTACCGGCGCCACTCCAATGCCCCTGACGGTCGCCGGCGGTGCCGCCGACGGGAGGCGCCGCGTCACTTTCCGTCGGCTTCGGCCAGGGTGTGCGCGACGAGGGCGTTGGCGTGGCCGTGGCCCAGGCCGTGCTCCGTCTTGAGCCAGGAGACGAGTTCCATGTGTCGGGTGAGCGGGGACGCGCCGATGAGCGCCTTCCACTCGGCCACCGGGCGGCCGTACTTCTTCTCGATGGAGGGGAAGTAGGAGGCGGGGCCCTTCACGGTGTCGGTCATGGCGTCGTGTCCTTCGCTGTCGCTGTCGGTGCGGTCCCAGGGTTGACCCGGCCCGCGCGGAGAACTCATCGACCAGGCTTTGTGACCCGCGTCACATCGACACGGGGCCCTGGTGGGGCTGCTGATCCTCGGCGAGCGCATCGGCCGGACCGCGAACGTCGGCATCGTCCTCGTGGCCGTTTCGGGTGCCGCCGTGGTGGTGGATCTCCGAAGCCGCGCCGGAGCGGAGCGGTCGCCGCCGCGCGACGTCGACCCTGGTGACCTGCTCGCCGTTCCGGTGGCGAACGCGTACCAGCTGTCGATGGCGTCCGGCCACAACATGGTCGGCCGTCCCCCGGTGGTCGCCGTCGGGGACGGCAGGGCCCGGCTGCTGGTCCGCCGGGAGGCCCTGGCCGACTTCCGCAGCCGGGACGTCGGGCACTGAGCTGCCCCTTCGACTCCGCCCGGCCGGCTGTCGCGTCAGGGCCGCGTCAAGAGTTCCGGTACCCCCGTATGGAGCCCGTCAAGGTGGCTCAACACCCGGCTGAGCTCGCGGTTTGCTCGTCTTCGGCCACACAGGCCCATTCCATTTCATCACTTCATCCAGGAGCTCACGATGGCCGATCCGGCCTTCGTCGCCACCACGATCGCGGTCTTCGCGCTGGTGGCCCTCATCGCCAAGGGGGTGACGAAGCTGTGACCGTGGAAAACTTCGTCGGCCTCGCCGTCGCCGTCTCCCTGCTGGGATACCTGATCCTCGCCCTCCTGTTCCCGGAGAGGTTCTGAGCACCGCCATGAGCCCCGTAACCGCTGGTGTGCTCCAGCTGCTCGCGCTGATCGCCGCCCTCGCACTGGCCTACCGACCGCTCGGCGACCACATGGCCCGGGTCTACTCCTCCGAGAAGCACTGGAAGCCGGAGAAGTGGATGTACAAGGCCATCGGCGCCAACCCGGGGGCCGAGATGCGCTGGCCCGCCTACCTGCGCGCCGTGCTGGCGTTCTCGGCCGTGAGCGTCCTCTTCCTGTACGGCCTGCAGCGCCTCCAGGGCAGCCTGCCCGGGTCGCTCGGCTTCGTGTCGATCGACCCGGACCAGGCCTTCAACACCGCCGCGTCCTTCGTGGCGAACACCAACTGGCAGTCCTATTACGGCGAGCAGGCCATGGGCCACGTCGTGCAGACCGGCGGCCTGGCGGTGCAGAACTTCGTCTCCGCGGCCGTGGGCATGGCCGTCGCGGTGGCCCTCGTACGGGGCTTCGCGCGCTCCCGCACCGGTGAACTCGGCAACTTCTGGGCCGACCTGGTGCGCGGGACCGTACGCGTCCTGCTGCCGCTGTCCGTGATCGGCGCGCTGGTCCTGGTCGCCTGCGGAGTCATCCAGAACTTCTCCGGGATCCACGGGGTCGGCCAGTTCATGGGCGGCACGCAACAGTGGAACGGCGGGGCGGTGGCCTCGCAGGAGGTCATCAAGGAACTCGGGACGAACGGCGGCGGCTACTTCAACGCCAACTCCGCGCACCCCTTCGAGAACCCGACTCCCTTCACCAACCTGTTCGAGATCTTCCTGATCCTGCTGATCCCCTTCTCGCTGACCCGCACCTTCGGCCGGATGGTCGGCAACCTGCGCCAGGGCTGGGCGATCCTGGCGACGATGGCCGCCCTCTGGATCGGCTTCACCGCGCTGATGATGTGGACGGAGTTCGCGCACCACGGCCCGGCGCTCCAGGCCGCCGGCGGGGCGATGGAGGGCAAGGAGACCCGCTTCGGCATCGCCGGATCGTCGATCTTCGCCGTCGCGACCACGCTGACCTCGACCGGCGCGGTCAACTCCTTCCACTCCTCCTACACCGGCCTCGGCGGCGGGATCACCATGCTGGGCATGCAACTGGGCGAGATCGCGCCCGGAGGCGTCGGCTCGGGCCTCTACGGCATGCTGATCATGGCGATCATCGCGGTGTTCATCGCCGGGTTGATGGTCGGCCGCACCCCCGAGTACCTGGGCAAGAAGATCGGCACCCGCCAGATCAAGCTCGCCGCCTGTTACATCCTCGTCACGCCGACGGTGGTGCTCTGCTTCACCGCCGCCGCGATGGCGCTGCCGACGCCGGGCCGGTCGATGGCCAACGGCGGCGCGCACGGCTTCTCCGAGATCCTCTACGCCTACACATCGGGCGCCAACAACAACGGCTCCGCCTTCGCGGGCCTGAACGCCGACACCCAGTGGTTCAACAGCACCATCGGCATCGCGATGCTCCTCGGCCGCTTCCTGCCGATGGTCTTCGTCCTGGCACTGGCCGGCTCGCTCGCCGAGCAGCAGCCGGTGCCGGCCACGGCGGGCACCCTGCGCACCGACAAGCCGCTCTACGCGGGCCTCCTCGTCGGCACGATCCTCATCATCACCGGACTCACCTACTTCCCCGCCCTCGCGCTGGGGCCGCTCGCCGAAGGGCTCGCGTCATGAGCACCATCACCCCCACCCGTGCCCCGCACGAGGACCGGCCCGCCGGTCGCACGCCGGCCGGACGCGTCGGCGCGGGCCTGTTCGAACCCAAAGCGCTGGTCAAGGCGTTCCCCGACGCGGTGCGCAAGCTCGACCCGCGCGTCATGGTCAAGTCCCCGGTCATGTTCGTCGTCCTCGTCGGCTCCGTCGTCACGACGCTGCTGGCCCTGGCGGACCCGACGGACTGGTTCGGCTGGGCGATCACCGTCTGGCTGTGGCTCACCACGATCTTCGCGAACCTCGCGGAAGCCGTCGCCGAGGGCCGGGGCAAGGCCCAGGCCGACACCCTGCGCAAGGCCAAGACCGACTCCGTGGCCCGGCGACTGCTCCCCGGCGGCGGGGAGGAGCCGGTTCCGGGTACGGAACTGCGCGTCGGCGACCTGGTGGTGTGCGAGGCCGGCGACGTCATTCCGGGCGACGGCGACGTCGTCGAGGGTGTCGCCTCGGTCGACGAATCGGCCATCACCGGCGAATCGGCGCCGGTCATCCGGGAGTCGGGCGGCGACCGCAGCGCCGTGACCGGAGGCACCAAGGTGCTCTCCGACCGGATCGTCGTCAAGATCACCACCAAGCCGGGCGAGACCTTCATCGACCGCATGATCGCCCTCGTGGAGGGCGCGGCCCGGCAGAAGACGCCGAACGAGATCGCACTCGACATCCTGCTGGCGTCCCTCACGATCGTCTTCCTGCTCGCGGTCGTCACCCTCCAGCCGTTCGCGATCCACGCCGGCGCCGAGCAATCGATGATCGTGCTCACCGCGCTGCTGGTCTGCCTGATCCCGACCACGATCGGCGCGCTGCTCTCCGCCATCGGCATCGCCGGCATGGACCGGCTCGTCCAGCGCAACGTCCTGGCGATGTCGGGGCGGGCCGTGGAGGCCGCGGGTGACGTGTCGACCCTGCTGCTCGACAAGACCGGCACGATCACCCTCGGCAACCGCCGGGCCTGCGCGTTCGTCCCCGTCAGCGGCACCACGGCGGCCGAACTGGCGGACGCCGCGCAGTTGTCGTCGCTGGCCGATGAAACGCCCGAGGGTCGCTCGATCGTGGTCCTCGCGAAGGAGGCGTACGGGCTGCGCGAACGCCACCGGAGCGAGCTCGCGCACGCCGAGTGGATCGACTTCACCGCCCGGACCCGGATGTCGGGCGTCGACGCCGACGGCAGGAAAACCCGTAAGGGCGCGGCCGGTTCGATCATCGGTTGGGTGCGGGAGCGGGGCGGGCAGGTCGCCGAGGACGCCGGGCCCCTGGCCGATCGGATCTCCGAGGCCGGCGGTACGCCGCTGCTGGTCGCCGTCGAGGACGCGCGGGGCGCCCGGATCCTGGGCGTCGTCCACCTGAAGGACGTGGTCAAGGACGGCATGCGGGAGCGGTTCGAGGAACTGCGCCGCATGGGCATCAAAACCGTCATGATCACGGGCGACAACCCGCTGACGGCCAGGGCCATCGCCGAGGAGGCCGGCGTCGACGACTTCCTCGCGGAGGCCACTCCCGAGGACAAGATGGCCCTGATCAAGCGGGAGCAGGCGGGCGGCAAGCTCGTCGCGATGACGGGGGACGGTACGAACGACGCCCCGGCCCTGGCTCAGGCGGACGTCGGCGTCGCGATGAACACCGGTACCTCGGCCGCCAAGGAGGCCGGGAACATGGTGGACCTGGACTCCGATCCCACCAAACTCATCGAGATCGTCGAGATCGGCAAGCAGCTCCTGATCACGCGCGGCGCGCTGACGACGTTCTCCATAGCCAACGACGTCGCCAAGTACTTCGCGATCATCCCGGCGATGTTCGCCGTGGTCCACCCGGGCCTCGACAAGCTCAACGTCATGGGCCTGGCCTCCCCCGAGTCCGCGATCCTCTCGGCCGTCGTCTTCAACGCGCTGATCATCATCACGCTCGTGCCGCTGGCCCTCAAGGGCGTCCGGTACCGGCCCACCAGCGCCGACAGGATGCTCCGCCGCAACCTCGGGATCTACGGGCTGGGCGGCCTGATCGCCCCGTTCATCGGGATCAAGCTCATCGACATGCTCCTCTCCCTCGTCCCCGGACTGCGCTGAAACAGGAACGTGCTGACACCATGAACAGTTCTGCAGGAAACACCGCACGGCTCCTCGGCGCGGGCCTGCGCGCGCTCCTCGTGCTGACGGTGCTGTGCGGGGTGCTCTACCCGCTAGCCGTCACCGGCATCGCGCAGGCCGCTTTCCACGAAGGGGCGAACGGCTCGCGGATCGAGGACGGCAGCGGGCGGGTCGTCGGCTCGGCGCTCATCGGCCAGACCTACGACCTGCCCGACGAGGACACCGGCGACCCGGCCAAGGCCCCCGAGCCGGACCTCCGGTGGTTCCAGCCGCGCCCGTCCCACGGCCTCGGAACCAACAGCGTCAACACCCGGTACTCACTCATCCTGTCCGGCGCCACCAACAAGGCCGCCGACAACCCGGACCTGGTGAAGCTGGTCGAGGACGCCAAGGCCGCGGTCGTCGCGGACAACACCACGGCCTCGTACACCGTCAGCCCCCGGGACGTGCCGGCCGACGCCGTCACCTCCTCCGGCTCCGGGCTCGACCCGAACATCTCCCCCGCGTACGCCGCGCTCCAGGTCCACCGCGTCGCGGAGCGCGGCGGCCTCGACGTCGACCGGGTGGCGAAGCTGGTCGCGGACCACACCCAGGGTCGTACGTTCGGCTTCATGGGCGAGCCCCGCGTGAACGTGCTCGAACTCAACACCGCGCTCAGGGACCTGACCCGGCGCTGACGACGCGACGCCCACGAAAAGGGCCCGGTGGGGCGCGGAATCCGCGCCCCACCGGGCCCCCCGCGTCGAGGTTCACACCGTTTCGCGGCGGCGCGAGCGTCCCTCCGTCACGCCGGGTCCTTCGCCATGTCGGACGGCTCCGGCGTGCGGACCGAGAGGGGGGTCGCGATGTCCTCCAGGGAGCGGCCCTCGGCGGCGACCGCGTAGAAGACGGCCACCAGCCCCGCGGCGACCATCAGCGCGGCCCCGATGCAGAAGGCGAGGGCCGCGTCGGCCACCACGCCGCTGGAGGTGAGGCCGGCGAAGATCAGCGGTCCGGAGATGCCGCCCGCGGCGGTTCCGATGGCGTAGAAGAAGGCGATCGCCATCGCGCGGGTCTCCATCGGGAAAATCTCACTGACGGTCAGGTAGGCCGAACTCGCCCCGGCGGAGGCGAAGAAGAGCACGACGCACCAGCACGCGGTCATGGTCAGGGCGGTGAGTTGGCCGGCGCCGAAGAGCCAGGCCGTACCGAACAGCAGCAGACCGGACAGGATGTACGTGCCGGAGATCATCGGGCGACGACCGAGCGTGTCGAACAACCGGCCCAGCAGCAGCGGCCCGAGGAAGTTGCCGACGGCGATGACCGCGAAGTAGTAGCCGGTCACGGAGCTGGACACGTCGAAGAAGGTGACCAGGATGGAACCGAAGCCGAAGGTGATCGCGTTGTAGAGGAAGGCCTGACCGACGAAGAGGGACAGGCCCAGCACGGCCCGCTTCGGGTAGGTGCGGAACACGGTCTTCGCGATCTCCCCGAAACCGATGCTGCGGCGCACGGTGACGGTCATGGCGGCCCCCGGCTCCGGCAGCGGTTTCCCGGTTTCCGCCTCGATCTGTCGTTCGACGTCGGCGACCAGGTCCTCGGCCTCCTGCGCCCGGCCGTGCATGATCATCCAGCGCGGGCTCTCCGGGACGTGCCGTCGTACGAGCAGGATGACCAGGCCGAGCACGACGCCGAGGGCGAACGTCAACCGCCAGCCCACCGACGGCGCGAAGATCTCGGTGTTCAGGGCGACGACGGACAGCAGGGCGCCCGCGACCGCGCCCAGCCAGAAACTGCCGTTGATGATGAGGTCGACGCGGCCGCGGTACTTGCTGGGGATCAGCTCGTCGATCGCGGAGTTGATGGCCGCGTACTCGCCCCCGATGCCGAAGCCGGTCAGGAAACGGAAGAGGAAGAACCACCAGGAGGAGAAGGACAGGGCGGTCAGGGCCGTCGCGGCCAGGTAGACCGCGAGCGTGATCAGGAAGAGCTTCTTGCGGCCGAAGAGGTCGGTGAGACGGCCGAAGAACAGGGCACCTGCGCAGGCTCCCGCCACGTAGAGGGCGGCGGCCAGGCCCGTGACCTGGGCGTCGGTAATGGACAGGCCGCTGTCGTCCTCGGAGAGGCGGCTGGCGATGCTGCCCACGACGGTGACTTCGAGACCGTCCAGGATCCAGACGGTGCCCAGTCCGATGACGATCATCCAGTGCCACCGGGACCAGGGCAACCGGTCCAGCCGCGCGGGCACCTTGGTGGTGACGGTTTGCGTGTTCACCGTCTGTGAGGTCTCCGACATGCCGCACGTCTGCCCCGGGCCCCCCGGGTCAAACGGGGCCGCTCCGGGGGTCGTTGCCCCGGCGGGACCCCGTTCGGGGGACGCCTCCTCACGGGGTCGGGTCGGCTCCGACGGCCTGCCGGTACGCCACGTGCCCGCCGAGCGCGCCCGTCACGGCGACCGCCGCCAGCCCGGCCACCGACCACAGCCGGCCCTTCACCGGACCACCGCGCAGGCGTGCCCCCAGGGACAGCGCGTAGCAGGTGACCGCGGCGGCGTTCGCCGCCGCGTGGGCCAGTCCGACCCGGGCCTGTCGGGGCGGCAGGTCCGCCCAGTCGACCCACCCCGCCACCGCCGCCGGGGCGACACCGGCCAGGCCCACGGCCGTCAGGATCGTCGCGGCGCGGCCCGCTCCCGGTACGACGTCCAGCACTCCGGCCGACAACCAGCAGCCGATGGGGACCTGGACCAGGATCGGATGCAGGGGGTGACCCAGCGGCCGGCCGCGCAGCACGTCGCGCGCGCCGCCCAGCGGGAGCGAGCGGACCGTCCGTTGGAGGCGCCGGATGACGGGGTCGGCGACGGTGGTCCGTTCGAGCCGGTCGAGGCCCTTGAGCCAATGGGTCGCGACGGCGCTCAGGGCCGAGGGCCGCCCGGCGTGCGGGTGCCTGTCGGGGACCGGGGCGTCGAGGGCGTGTGTGTTCATGTCCGGCGCCTACCCGCCCTCGCCCGGCCGTCCCACACCGGGCTCGACGGACCCCGCTCCAGCCGGCGGCAGCAGCGGCTGCGGCTGCTGCTGCGGCGGAAATCGCGTCCGGAATCGTCCTCGGGCCCCGCCCGGAACGGCTGCGGAACCGGTTCGGCTGATCTCGGGAATTGGGGGCAGAAGGCCAGCGACGAGAAGGGATGGTCCGGATGCCCGGTACCAATACGTGGCTCGACCGCGTGAAGAACGGCGCCAACGCGGTCGGCGAACGGCGCGCGCGGGCCTTGGCGCGCCGCAACGCCGAGTACGAGGCCGAGTACGCGGAGCAGGCCGAGCGGATGGCCCAGCTCCGCAGGGCCCGTACGCGGGTACCGGACCCGGCGCGGGCGGTGCCCTGGGGCGTCCGCGTGGCCGCGGAGGCGGCCTGGCGGTTCCTGGTCCTCGCCGCCGCCCTGTGGATCGTGATGCGGGTGATCGGCGCGGTCCGGCTGGTCGCCCTCGCCTTCGTCGTCTCGCTGTTGGTCACCGCCCTGCTCCAGCCGACCGTCGCCCGCCTGCACCGCAGGGGGCTGCCGCAGGGGTTGGCCACCGCGGTGACCGCGATATGGGGGTTCCTCGTACTGGGTCTCGTCGGTTGGTTCGTCGTATGGCAGGTGCTCGACAACCTCGACACCCTGTCCGGCCGCCTCCAGGAGGGCATCGCCGAACTGAAGCGGTGGCTGATCGACAGTCCGCTGCACGTGACCGAGCAGCAGATCAACGACGTCGCCCAGAAGCTGAACGACGCGATCGGCACCAGCACCAGCGAGATCACCTCGACCGGCCTGCAGGGCGTGACCGTCCTGGTCGAGATCATCACCGGCATGCTGCTGGCGATGTTCTGCACGCTGTGCCTGCTCTACGACGGCCCGCGCGTGTGGCAGTGGACGCTGAAGCTGCTCCCGTCCGCCGCCCGTCCGGGCGTGGCCGACGCGGGTCCGCGGGCCTGGCGGACGCTGACCGCCTACGTACGCGGAACGATGATCGTCGCCCTGATCGACGCCCTGTTCATCGGCGTGGGCATCTACTTCCTGGGCGTGCCCCTGGCCGTGCCCATCGGCGTCGTGATCTTCCTGGCCTCGTTCGTGCCGCTGGTCGGCGCCGTGGCCTCCGGGGCGCTCGCGGTGATCGTCGCCCTGGTCACCCAGGGCGTGTTCACGGCCCTGATGGCGCTGGTGGTGGTGCTCGTCGTCCAGCAGATCGAGGGCCACATCCTGCAGCCGTTCATCCTCGGCCGGGCGGTACGCCTGCACCCGTTGGCGGTGCTCCTGGCCGTGGCCACGGGCGGGCTGGTCGCCGGCATCGGCGGCGCGGTCGTCGCCGTCCCGCTGGTGGCCGTCGCCAATACGGTGATCGTGCACCTGCGCGCGTACGCGGCCGACGAGGACGCGGAACCGGGCGACGGTCCCGAGGCCGTGGGGCAGGACGCCGACGGGGACGGGACGTCCCTCCCCGTCGAAGGCGCGGAGGCACGCGGGGACGACACCGAGCCCCCGCGGCCGGAGGAAAGGCCGCAGGGGCTCACGTAGCGGACCGCTCTCAGGAAGCGGAGCGGTCCGGGGATCCGGTCGGAAGGGGTGCGCGGGGCGACAGGTGGTAGATGGCGAAGGCCCGGTCGATGACCGGCATCGCCACGTTGCGCACCCGCACCCCGCCGGCCGTCATGCCGTGTTCGGTGCCCGAGTGGGCGTGGCCGTGGACGGCGAGGTCGGCCCCCGCGCCGTCCATGGCCTCCGCGAGGAGGTAGCTGCCCAGGAAGGGGTAGATCTCCAGCGGTTCCCCGGCGAGCGTGTCGGGGACGGGCGCGTAGTGCGTGAGGGCGATACGCAGGTCGCTCCCGGCCTCTTCGAGGCCGTGCAGCGCCTTCTCCAGGCCTCCCGCGCAGGTGCGGGTGTACTGGATGAAGGCCTTCATCTCCGGTTCCCCGAAATCGCTGCCGCTGCGGCCCGCGAAGCCGCCGCCGAAGCCCTTGGTCCCCGCCACGCCGACCCGTGTGCCGTCGAGGTCCAGGACGACTCCGGTGCCCTCCAGGACGTGCACCCCGGCGGCCGTGAGCTCCTCGGCGACGGCTTCCTCCTGGTCGCTCTGGTAGTCGTGGTTGCCGAGCACCGCGACGACGGGGACGGCCAGCCCGGCCACCTCGCCGGCGACCACCCTGGCCTCCTCCCTGGTGCCGTGCCGCGTCAGGTCACCGGCCAACAGCAGCAGGTCCGCGCAGTCGCCGAGGGTGTCGAAGGCGGGCCGCAGGAAGCCGGCGCTGCCGGGGCCCAGGTGGATGTCCCCGACCGCCGCCACCCGGATCACGACAGCTCCTCCGCCCGGTCGGGCGGCGCGGGTCGACTGACCATCAGGTCCTCGTGCCAGTCCAGTCCGGCCAGTTCCTCGGCGGCGAGCCTCAGCACCTCGGCCCGGCACTCCGGGCTGGTGACACTGCCCGAGATCAGCGCTCCCGATCCGCGCGCCTCCACGCGTACGCCCAACTCCGCGATGTCCTCGCGGGCCAGCCGGTCGCGCAGGTGCTCGATCCGGTACTCCACCATGTCGTGGGACGTCATCAGCTCTCCTCCCGTCCCGGTCCGGCCGACCCGGATCCGTCGGTGTTCCTGGCTCCGGTGTTCCTGCCGTCGGTGTTCTCGGCTCCGGTGTTCTCGGCTCCGGTGTTCCTCGCCTCGATGACGCGCAGCCGTTCCAGCAGGTACAGGAACGCGTCGGGCAGCGGTTCGGACCCGTGGTCCCGTTCCAGCCGGGCCCAGTCGATCTGCTCCCGCAGCATGCGTGCCATCGGCAGCAGGTCACCGAAGTCGCAGTAGTGCTCGCAGAGCGCGGCGAGCCGGCTGCCCATGAGGTCCGTGGGCGCGAGGACGGGCATCCACACCGAGTCGACCGCTTTCACGTCGGCCCGGGCCAGGAGTTCCGTACTCACCGGCCGCCGCTCCAGCTCGAAGATCAGGTCGATCTCCTCCCCACCGGAACGGCCCTTGACCAGCCAGTCCTCGGGGGCGCGGCGCATTTCGATGCCGCCCTCGTCCAAGGCCTTGATGACCGCGTCGGCGTCCTCGGGACGGACGCAGAAGTCGGTGTCGTGCTGGAACATGGCCGGCAGTCCGTGGGCGAACGCGGCCACGCTGCCGGCCAGGGCGAAGGGCAGCCCCGACCGTTTGAGCAGGGCGGCGACCAATTTGGTGGTCTCCAGGATCGCCTGGGTGTGGTCCTTGGGCAGGGGGCCCTCGGCGGGCACGGGCGGGCTCAGGGCCTGGGGTGCCGCGTGCCCGGTGGGGGCGGGCGGCGGCGGCTTCGTGGACGTCATGGCAAGCGCGTACCCGTCCCGCCGCGCCGGAATCGCCCGGCGCCGGTGGAGTGCCCGGACCGGTGGAGTGCGGTCGGACCGTACGGGTAGGCGCCCCGCGTGTGTCCGCGCCGTGCCCGACGGCACGGGGCGCCCCGTGGCGGGCCGCGGACGCCGTCCCCGGAAAGGGAGGCACCCGCCCATGCGTCGGACAGTGGAGGAAGGCCCCGGAGGGACCGGCGGAGCCGGTCTGCGCGTCGTGGTCGTCGGGGCGACCGGCAACGTCGGGACGAGTGTCGTACGGGCGCTCACGGAGGATCACGGCGTGGAGTCCGTGCTGGGCCTGGCCCGACGGGTCCCCGGCTGGCGGCCGCCGAAATCGCGGTGGGAGGCCGTGGACATCGAGCCGGGCGGCGAGGACCTCGTACCGCTGTTCACCGGCGCGGACGCCGTCGTCCACCTCGCCTGGAAGTTCCAACCGACCCATCACCCGGCCGAGACCTGGCGCACCAACGTCCTCGGGAGCCTGCGCGTCTTCGACGCGGTGGCCGCCGCGGGCGTACCGGCGCTCGTGCACGCCTCCTCGGTCGGCGCGTACTCCCCCGGTCCCAAGGACCGTGCGGTGGACGAGTCCTGGCCCACGCACGGCTGGCCGCAGGCCGCTTACACGCGGGAGAAGGCGTACCTCGAACGGGTCCTCGACACCTACGAGATCAAGCATCCGGAGATCCGGGTGGTGCGGATGCGGCCGGGCTTCCTCTTCAAACGGGAGGCCGCCTCCGAGCAGCGACGGATCTTCGCGGGTCGGTTGCTGCCGGGCCGTCTGGTACGGCCGGGGTTGGTGCCCGTGGTGCCCGGTCTGCCGGGGCTGCGCTTCCAGGCCCTGCACACCGATGACGCGGCGAGCGCGTACCGGGCGGCCGTCGCCCTGCCGGTACGGGGCGCCTTCAACCTGGCGGCCGAACCGCCGCTGGACTCCGACGTGCTGGCGCGGCTGTTCGAGGCGCGGCCCCTGTCGATGCCGGCCGGTCCAGTGCGGGCCGCCCTCGCGGCGGCGTGGCGGCTGCACCTGGTGCCCGCCTCCCCGGACCTGTTGGACGCGGTGCTGCACCTGCCGCTGATGGACTCCACCCGGGCGAGGGAGGAGCTCTCCTGGGAGCCCCTGCACACCTCCGTGGAGGCGATCGGCGAGTTCCTCGCCGGGTTGCGGGACGGGGCGGGGGCGGACACCGCGCCGCTCGCCGCGGACCGTACGCTCCACCAGCGCCTGGACGCTCTCGCGGACCGCGTCGTCCGGGCGTGAGCGCTTTGCGGGACGGCGGGCCCCGCACACCACACAGCCTCGGGGGGGGGGGCGGCGGGGGGGCGGGCGGGGGGGGGGGGGGGGGGGGGGGGGGGGGGGGGCGGGCCCGCGGGGGTGGGCGC
>NZ_JBVHZI010000001.1:287338-1374661 GCF_055574495.1 Streptomyces sp. NPDC029836
GCCGCCCCCCCCCCCCCCACCTTCTACCCCCCGGCGCATATCGGCGGCCGCGGCCGCCGCCCGCGGCCCCCCCCCCCCCCCCCCGGGGGGGGCGGGCGGGGGCCGCCCCCGCGAGGCTGTGTGGGGTTCTGCCCGGGCAGTGCGCCGGCTCAGGTCTTGAGCAGCCGGTTGAAGAACGAGCGGTAGTGCTGGAGCGCCAGCCGCAGGTCCTCGGTCGCCACCTGTTCGCCGCGGTCCCAGCGGCCTTCCAGGCCCTGCTTGTGTGCCGCGAAGGAACCGGCCAGCGTCTGCATGACCTCGGCGACGAGGCTGTCCGCCGACCTCACGGCCTCCTGCGGGTCGTCGACGAAGCGGCTCTGGATGTCGCTCCAGTTCTTGCGGAACCCCTCCGCCTCGCTGCTCGGGAGCAGCGGGTCGGTGTCGTCGGCGGCGTCCGTGTCGTGCGCCGTGGTCGTGGCCGCGTCGCGGTTCCGGGTCGTGTTCAGGTCGTCCGTGGTCGCGTCCACGTCCGCGGTCGCGTCGACGTCCGCGTCCGCGGTCACGGGGGTGACGGGTTCGGCCGCGCGGTCGTCCGGGTCCGCCCGGTCGTACTCGTCGCCGCGGGTTCCCCCGTCGCCGAAGGCCGTGGTGGCCTCGCCCGGATACACCGGGGCCTGGCCGCGTTCGGCGCCGCCCGGATGAGCGAGGTCCTCGGTGGTCAGGCCGGGGTCGCCGCCCCGTCCTTCGCCTGCGTTCTCGTCCTGTATCCGCATGTCACCCGCTCCTCTGGTCGGTGAGCAGTTCCTCGAACAGGGCGCGGTAGTGAACCATCGCCCCTCGGAGCTCCTCGGTCGTCGCCTGTCCGTTCCCGCTGCGCTCCTTGACGGCGTGCGCGGCCCGGTAGTGCTCCAGCGTGCGGCCGTGTTCGACCGACAGGTCGCGTACGGCGCCGCCGTACCCCTCGGTGGGGTAGCCGCGCTCCTTCATCAGTCGCGAAACGAGTTCGTCGGCCTCGGACAGGGAGCCTTCGGGGCGGTCCACGAAGTGCTCCTGGACGCCGCTCCACTCCTGCGCGTACTGCTGCCGCCGCTCGGCGGGCAGTTCCTTGATGTCGAGCTTGTCGTGCCGTTCCTCACGGGCGCGGAGGTCGCGTTCGGCGGCCATCCGGCCGCCCTGCTCCTCGACCGCGCGCTCGTACTCGGGTCCGAACCGACTTTGCAAGTGGCGTCGTCGGGCCTGCATCGATACCAGGGTGGCGATGGCCGCCACCACGATCACAGCGACGACGATGATGACGATCAGCATGCTTGTTGACATCTCCGGCCTCCGTCCCGGGGCCCACCGTTCGATGACGCGCGGCTGCCCGCCTTGTAGTCGTACAAACCCACCGCGCGCGGCGCGTCCGTACGGTCAGAGTTCCGCGCGGGCCACCGACTGGGCGGCGCGCACCGCGACGTTGGCCGCGTCCTCGACGAGCGGCGCCGCTGACCGGCCGTCGCCGGTCAGCGTCCATCCGCACAGGGCCGCCCACCCGAGGGCGGCGGCGGCCGCGACGGAGCGTTCCCGCCGGCCGGCCAGGAACGTACCGAACAGCAGGGCGTCCCCGGCGTCGACCGTGACCCGGCCCAGGACGGCTGTCCGCAGGGCGGGGCCTTCGGGCAGCGCGACCATGGCGGCGCCGATCACCGCGTCACGCACTCCCAGGGCCCGGATGAGCAGGCCGGTGGATCCCTTGTCCGACAGGCCGCAGGGGCGGGCCAACACGCGGGGGCTGCAGGCGACCGCCACTCCGTACCCGAGGGTGGCCACGCCCATCGCCCTTGCCGCTGCGGTGCGCATACCGATCACTCCGTTTCGTCGGGCCGGGGCGCCTGGACGGGGCTCCGGTCAAGGGGCGCCTACCCGGCGGGACGTCGGCCACGCGCGGCGCGGCGCCCCGCTCAGGTGGCCGGCTCGGGAGCGGGTCCGGGTCCGGGGAGCGGGCCCGGCTGCGGGAAGGGGTCGGGTCCCGGTGCGGGCGGGGGCTGCGGGTCGGGCCCGGGCCGGGGCGGGGCCGGCGGCACCGGGTCCGGGCCGCCGGGGCCGGGCACCGGCCCCGGGAGCGGCCCCGGTCCGGGACCGGGGCCGGGGCCCGGTGTGGGGGTGGGAGACGGGGGGACGGGGTCGTTGGGAGGGGTGCCCATGGTTTCTCCGTTGCGGTGCGGGGACGGGAGGGGGCGGGCCGGCGTCAGGAGGCGTGGTCGCGGAACTCCTGGACGAACGCCGCGCAGAAGGCCTCCAGGTCGTCCGGGTTCCGGCTGGTGACCAGCGTCGCGGGCGTGGCCCGACAGACCTTCACCTGCTCGTCGACCCAGGTGCCGCCGGCGTTGCGGATGTCGGTGGCGAGGCTCGGCCAGGAGGTCAGGGTGCGGCCGCGCAGGACGTCCGCTTCCACGAGTGTCCAGGGGGCGTGGCAGATCGCCGCCACCGGTTTGCCGGCCGTGAAGAAGTCCCGGACGAAGCCGACGGCCTTCTCGTCCGTGCGCAGGGCGTCGGGGTTGGCGACGCCGCCGGGCAGCACCAGGGCGTCGTAGCCGTCCGAACTGTCGCCGGCGAGGACGTGGTCGACGGGATAGGTGCCGGCCTTGTCGAGATGACGGAACGCCTGGACCCTGCCGGGGCCCGTCGAAACCAGTTGCGGGTTCCAGTCGGCCTTCTCGACCGCCTTCCACGGTTCGGTGAGTTCGATCTCCTCGACGCCTTCGAGCGCGGTCAGAAAAGCGATGCGCACCAGGTCCACCTCCTTCTGTCGTACTTCCGGGCTTCCGTACTTTCAACGGGCTTCTGTTCCTGCGACGGCCTTCGCACACGCCGCGCGTCGGGCGGGCTTTCCTGACGGGCTCGATCGGGCTCGAACCACGGCTCAGTCGGGCGGTTCCGGAACCGCCGGTTGCTCGTCGGGCGCCGGCGGGGGCCCGGCGGGCGGCTCTCCGTGGCCGGGGGGTGTGTCACCGGGGCCCGAGGTCCCGGGGTCCCGAGGGGTCGGGTCGGGACCGCTCGGTGTGGGTCCCGGGCGTTCGGGTTCACCGGGTCGGCCGGGGTCTTCGGATCGGCGTGCCACGGTCCTGTCCATCGCGTTCACCTGGGAGTCCCTTCCGTAGGGCGTGCGGGCACGTCCGTACTCCCCTGCGCCTGCCCTGCCCCACGCGCCTCAACCGGGCGGGCCGCGGCCCGCGGCTCGTGACGGCGCGGCGGTTCGATCAGCCGTCGTGCGGCCGTCGCGGGGTGGTGACGTGGCCCGGGGTGCCGGGGCCGGGCAGCGCAGAGGTCAGTCCAGGGGGATCGCCGCGATGCGGTCGGTGTTCTGGGGGTAGAGCCGGTTGCCGTGCTGGACGATCATGGTGGGTCCGTCCGGCATGTTGACGGCTCCCGCGGACACGGTCCAGGCGGTCCGGCGCTTTTCGACGTCCACGGCGACGACGGCTTGATCGCCGCTCCCGACCGCCGCGTAGAGCTCGCCGCCGAAGGGGGCGGGCGGCGCCAGCATGGAGACGTACCCGCCCGGGTCGTGGGTCCACAGCTTCTTGCCGGTCGCCTCGTCGAAGGCCTGGAAGGAGCCGTCCGCGACGTACACCGCGCCGTTCACGCAGACGGGCGCACTCAGCAGCTTCGTGCCTTCCGGCTCCAGCGTCCAGGCCGGGGCTCCCGTCGCCAGGTCCACCGCCGTGATCCTCTCCTCGAAGTCGAGGACGTGGCGGTCGGAGGCGACCGGGCGGTTGAAGCCGCCCGATCCGTCGGGTGACTTCGCCTGCTGGTCGGTCCGTACCCGGGTCGCCCAGAGCAGCCGGCCGTCGCGCAGGTCGAAGGCCATGACGCGCCCGGGGTCGGAGGCGATCAGCCGACCGCCGGAGACGATCGCGGACATCATGAGGGAATCGTCCCGGTCCAGGACCGCGCCTTCGATGCGTTGGCGCCAGCGCACCTTCCGGGCGTCCACGTCGTAGGCGACCAGCCAGGGTTGGTCCTCCGGCTCACCGGAGCGGTAGTACGCCTTCAGGTAGAGGCATGCGGCGTCGGCGGCCAGCAGCCCCGTGGTGAAGGCGAGTTCGCCGAGGACGGCCGGGCCGGCCGCGTCGGGGGCGAGCCGACCGGTCAGCGGATCCAGCCGGCCCGCGCTCGCGTTGTCGTCCTCGTCGAAGACGAGGCCCACGAGGTGGTCGCCGAACACGGCCGTGTCGGCCTTGGCGGTCTGCGCCTCCCACAGGATCCGGCCGTCGGTGGTGGAGATCCCGCGCAGGACGTCGCCCACGTGGATCAGCGCCTTGTCGACCGCCACGGCCGGGGTGGCGGTGAACGGGGTGGCGACCGACCACAGCGGGGCCGGCGGAGTGCCGGGCGGGCGGCTGGTCCGCCCCGGTGCGGGGCTCGTTCTCGGGCCGTCGGAAGCGGCTCCGGGGCCCGCGCCGGTGCCGGGGAGGGTGCCGGTGAACCAGAGCGCCGAGACGCCGCCGACGGCGGTGAGCGCGGCAGCCGCCGTACCCGCGATCACGGTGCGGCGGGCGGGGCCGGGCCGCGGGGCGGGAGCTCGTAGGGGGACGGTCGCGACGGCGGCGACCTCCTCGATCCGCCGCGACAGGTCGGTGAGGAGCCGCTGCGGCAGCAGGTCGGCGAACTCACCGGCGTCGAACGGCCCCCACTGCGCACGTAGTTGGTCCGGTCGCGGCCGCTCCCCGGGCTCCGCCGACAGGCAGGCGGCGAGCGTGTCGCGCAGCCCATCGGGGGCGCCGGCCAGGTCGGGGGCGGCTCCGTCGCGCAGCAGTTGCAGGGTGCTCTGCCGGCCGCGGGCGTCGTAGGGGCCGTGCCCGGTGGCTGCGAACACCAGGACCGCGGCGAGGGCGAACACGTCGCCCTCCGGGCCCGGTGGCCCGCCGCGCGCCTGTTCGGGGGACATGTAGGCCGGGGTGCCGGCGACGCCGCCCGCCTCGGCGAGGCGGGGGCTGCCGGGTGCTTGGGCGATCCCGAAGTCGATGAGCCGGGGACCCTGCGCGGTGATCAGTACGTTGGACGGCTTGAGGTCCCGGTGGACGAGTCCGGCACGGTGCAGGGCCCCGAGGGCGGCGGCGAGGGCGGAGCCGAGTCCACGGACGGCCCGCTCGGGCAGTGGTCCCCCGGCCGCCACCGCCTCGGTCAGCGAGGGGCCGATGAGGTAGGCCGTGGCCAGCCACGGCGTCGCCGTGTCCGGGTCGGCGCCGAGGAACGCGGCGGTGTGCTCCGCTCCCAGGGACCGCGCGGCCTCGGCCTCCAGGGCCAACCGCTCCCGGTAGCCGGGCCGGTCGCGCAGGTCGGCCCGTACGGTCTTGACGGCGGCCAGTCGGCCGCCGGTGGTCCGGGCCAGGAAGACGGTTCCCATGCCGCCGCCACCCAACCGGCCGAGGAGGGTGTGCGTCCCGAGCCGCTCGGGGTCGTCGGGCAGCAGGGGCAGGAGCGTGGACATGACCGGTGGGATCCTTCGCGACGGGCCTGCGGGGGCGGGGGCGGGTGTGTGCGAGGGGCGCGGGGGCCCGTGTCAGTCCGTCGGGAGGGCCACGACCACCGACGGGCGCCCGATGAGCAACGCAGTCGCGGTCGTGACGAGTTGGAACGGCTCGCGGGCCTCCACCCCGGCAAGTCCCGTCTGCCACAGGCGTTTGCCCGAGGGGAGGGAGGTCGCGGTGATCTGGTTCAGGGTCGACAGGTACAGGGTCCGGCCGGACGAACTCGCCGCCATCCGGCCGAGCATGAACCACTCCAGGTTCTCGTCGAGGCTCTGCTCCCACAGCGTCCGTCCGGAGTCCGTCGCGACGGCGACGAGGGGACCCCGGCCGTCGTCCGTCAGGTACAGGGTGCCGCCGGCGAGCAGCGGCGGGGCGTTGGTGCCGGCGACCACGGCCGGCGACTCCCACACCCGGGTGCCGGACTCCAGGTCGTAGGCCTGCGCGTGGCCTTTGGAGAGGAGGAACAGTCGCCCGCCGCCCGCCGGGTCGACCGTGGAGGCGGGCCCGCCGTGCACGTCGCCGAAGGTGCGGTTCCAGAGCATCCTCCCGCTGCTCCGGTCGAATCCGGCGATCGCCAGCGTCCGGACGGCCGTGACGTCACGGAACCGCTGCTGGGGCACCTGCACCTCCACGACGACGATCCGCGGGCCGACGAAGGCGCCCAACCGGAAGTCGAACCCGCTCGGCATCGGCGTGCGCCACAGTTCCTCGCGCCGGTCCAGGTCGAAGGCGGCCAGCAGGTGTCCACCGGTCGGATTGCCGTCCCCCACCACCAACCACGCGGTGGCGCCTTCGACGGCGAGCACCGTCGAGAGGTTCTCGATGCGTTGCAGCCACTGGGTCCGCCCGTCCCCCAGCGCGCAGAGCGACAGGCCCTCGCGCGTGGTCACCAGGACGCGGTCGCCGGGCGCCCGGACGGGTGGGGCGTTGCCGCTCACGCCGGGCAGCTGCCACGCCTCCTTGCCGGTGCGCAGGTCGTGCCCGTACAGGACGTCGCCGCGCAGCATCAGGAACCGGTCGGCGCCGCTGACCGGGAGGAGCTGCGTACGGGCCGTGTTGTCGTCGAAGCGCCACAGCGCGGGCGGCGGCATCCCGGGCACCCGGGGCGTCGTCCCCGGGGCGGCGCCGGCTCCGGAGGACGGTCCGGGGCGGCCGTCGCCCGCGGTGAGCGCCGACCAGGCGAGCGTGCCGGACGCTCCGAGGGCGGCCCCGGCGAGGAGGTGAGTGAGGAGTCGGCGGCGGGTGGGGGCGGGAACCCGCGTGGTGGGAGTACGGGGCGGCGCGGTCCTCGGCGGGGTGGAACGGCTTCGGGGATCACCCTGCGCGCGTCCCTGCGGGGCGGTGCCCGGATGGCCGTCCGGATCCGCTTCCGGTTCCTCGCGCGGTTTCGCGGCCGGATCCGCGTGCGGGGCACGAGTGGGACGCCGTACGTCGCCCCGTGGCGCGGCCTCGTCCGTGGAGGCGGGGCTGTTCGCCGGGCGCAGGTCGTCCGAGTCGGGGGCGTCCGTGGCGGCGGCGTCCGATCGCGGGGTGTCGGCGTCCGGGGTTTCCGTCTCCAGGTCGGCGATGGCCTGGGCGCGTACGGCCAGTGCCGCCACGACCCGGCCGGGCGGCGGGCCCGGGTGCGGCGAGCCCGGCTGCGGCGGGTCGTCCTGTCCCGTCGGTGCCCGGCCGTCGGTGGCCGGTCCTGCCGCCTCCCTCCCCTGGAGCGTCATCGCACGGTGCAGTTCGGCGGCCGTGGGGCGGTCGGCCGGGGCGGGGGCCAGCGCCGCGGCCACGACCCCGCCCAGCTCGGCGGGGAGCGCGGGGAGTTCGGGCCGGTCGTGGGCGGCCCGGTAGGCGAGGACGGGAGGCGGGCCGTCCCCGAAGGGCAGCCGGCCGGTGGCCGTGTGGATGAGCAGGACGGCGAGGGCGTACACGTCGGCAGCCGCGGAGGAGGGTCGGCCCGCGGCCACTTCCGGGGCCATGAAGGCGGCGGGCACGGTCGACACCCGGCTCTGCGGTTCCTCCCGCGCGGGCCCGGCGGCCCGCCGTCGCCGCGCACCGTCCGCCCCGTCCCCGTCCTCGTCCCCGTCCCCGTCCCCGTCCTCGGGTACCGGTCCGGGTACGGGGAGCGTGCGGCAGGCGTGCAGGGCCATCAGCAGCGGGCGTCCCGTGGTCAGCCACACCCCCTCGGGTGCCACGGCGCCGTACCCGATGCCCCGCGCGTGCAGGGCGGCCAGGGTGGCGGCCACCTCCCCGGCGACCCCCACCGCCCGCTCCGGGGACAGGACGCCGCCTCCCGGCCCGGGCCCGCCCGCGATGTCGGCCAGGGACACGGCGGGGGTGTAGGCGAGGGCCACCCACGAAGGGAGGGTCCCCGTCCGCAGCCCCAGCACGGCCGGCACTCCCGGCACTCCCGGCGCGGGAACGCGGTGCAACTCCTCGGCCGCCGCGTACGCGGCCGGTGGTAGGAGGCAGACCACCGCGTGCCCGTGGGCACCGTCGCGGCCGACGTACATGCCGTGGTGCGGCGGGGCCGGCCTGGGGCCGGGCCAGCGGGCCGGCAGCCGGTACGGCCCGGCGGTCCTCGGATCCTCGGGCGAGAGCCCCGCCCCCAGATGTCCGCGTGCCATGCGTTCCCCTCCCCCTCGTGGTCCCGGTCCGGGACCGGTCACATGCCCGGCAGGGCGCGGACGGTGCTGCCGCGTTGCCACACGGCGGCGCCCCGGACGACCGCTCCCCGCCAGGGCGTCCCGGCGCGGAGGTCGGCTGCCGGGGCCGGTGCGAAGACGTACTGTTCGGCCGCCCGCGCGGTGTCCACCACGAGGATGCCGAGTTCGGGCTTGCGCAACGGTACGAAGACGGCGGATCCGCAAACCAACGGGGCGTGGTCCTGGGCCAGTTCGTCGGGCGCGAGCAGGGTCCAGGCGGGTGCTCCGGTCCTCGCGTCGACGCTGCGGAGTTGCCGGCCGTCCGCCACGTACACGGTGTCGCCGGCCAGGGCGGGCGCGCCGAAGCCGCCGGTGTCGTCGGCGGGGAGGGTCCACAGCTGTTGGCCGTCGGACCTGCCCAGGCAGTTCAGGGCCCGGTGGCCGCCGCCGCCCACGACCAGGGCACGCGCGGACAGGGCCGTCCACCGGCCGTCGCTGCCGGCGGGTCGGCGCCACGCGAGGCGACCGTCGGAGACCGACAGGGCCGCCACTCCGCCGGTGGCGGAGGCCAGGAGCAGCAGCCCTTGTCCCGTGGCCGCGACGAGGGTGGGGCCGGGCACCGGAGTCGCCACCCGCCAGCGCGCGCCCCGGTCCGCGGGTCCGACGGCGGCGACGCGTCCGGCGTCGTCCAGGACGTACGCCTGGTCCGCGTCGGCGGCGAGCAGCGCGCCCGGTCCGCCGGGCACGCGATGGCGGACCGCGCCGCTGGCGGCGTCCAGGAAGAGCAGGGCGCCGTCCGGGGCCTGGGCGACCGGCCGGGGGCCGCCGACGAGGGCGCCGGCCGTCGGGCCGCGGCCGCGGCGTGCGCCGGAGACCGGATCGTGCGGGGCCGTCGCGCCGTCGCCGTCCGCGAACCACACCGTCCCGCCGGCGCCGATCGGCCCGAAGGCCGGTGCGGCCGCGGCGCCGTCGTACGTCCACAGCGGTTGCGGAACCGTGCCGGGCGGGCCGCTCCAGGCGGGGGCGGGCGGCCCCGCGGAGTCGTCGCGGGCCTGGTGTCGCAGGAGGGCGCCGGCTCCGGTCGAGGTGAGGAGTACGGCCGCGCCGGCGCCTGCGAGGAGTCGGCGCCGGGCGGGCAGCCGGGGTCCGGCGCCCAGCGCGGCGGCGGCCCGTCGCATCGCGGCGGCGTCGGCGGCCACGGCAGGGGGGAGCCAGCGGCTCGCGGGACGCAGGGCAGCGCCCCGCGGGTCGAGGTCCTCGGTCACCTCGGCGGCGGTGGGCCGGTCGGCCGGTCGTTTCTCCAGACAGCCGCGGACCACGGGGAGCAGTTCGGACGGCACCGCGGCGAGGTCGGGGTCCTCGTAGGCGATTCGGAAGTCCGAGCGGACCGGGTCGCCGTCGAAGAAGGCGTGCCGGCCGGTGATCGCGAACACGAGCAGCGCGCCGAGGCAGAAGACGTCGCTCGGCGGCCCGAGGGGCCCTTTCACGACCTGTTCCGGCGACATGTAACCGGGGGTTCCGGGACGTTGCCCGGTGGCGGTCAAGGTCGCGTCGCCGACCACCCGGGCGATCCCGAAGTCGACCACGCGGGGCCGGTCGGCGCCGAGGATCACGTTCGACGGCTTGAGGTCGCGGTGTACGACACCGGCTCCACCGAGGGCCGTCAGCGCCCTGCCGAGGGCGCCGGCGAGCACGCACACGGCGGGCGTCGGCAGTGGCCCGTGCCGCCGCACCCCTTCGGCGAGGGTAGCTCCGGGTACGAACTCCGCTGCGAGCCAGGGCACTTGTTCAGTGGCCGAGGATCCGAGGACCGCGGCGACGAAGGGGCTGCGCACCGCCGCCGCCGCTGCGGCCTCGCGCCCGAACCGCGCGCGGAGGTCCGTGTCCCGGAAGAGTTCGGGGCGAATGGTCTTGAGGGCCACGGGCCGGCCGCGACGCCGGGCGAGATAGACCGTCCCCATGCCACCGGACCCGAGCACCCCCAGGATCCGGTACCCCCCGAGCTGTGCGGGCGTGCCGCCCGGCAGCGGGGCGATCACTGGTCTCATGCGCTTGATCGTAGGGGCGTCGTGGTCAAGGGGGGTCACAATCAGGGAAGTTGGGGGTTGCGCCCGCGCCCCGGCTCCCGCAACGCGTCGGAACGGCGGGGTCACCACACCGCCGCCTGCGGGTGCCGCCATGACTGCACGGTCAGTCGCACGCCGGGAGGGGTCGGCCCCCGGGCAGAGGGACCGCCCGTCCCCGGGCGCACTGGGGGCGCCCCGACAACCCGGCCCATGCGCTCCCGCGGGGCATCGAAGAGCCGGGAGGACGAGGCGGACACCGAACCTCGATGTGATCAGCCGACGCAGGCACCTGACGGTCACGGGTCTCGCGCCCCCACCCCCGCCGCGCCCACTCCCCCGGACGCGGGCGATCCGTGTGATCCGGCAACTCGCAACCGCCCTGCCCCCGGGGTCCGAGGTCCTTGTGAACCCGTTTGCCAGGCCCGTGGGTTGCCGGTCGGCGCCGCTACGATGAGTGAGTGAGCGACACTCCGCGTCCGGGTCCGGAACTCTACGAGGTCAGCTGCCTTCGGCTCGCCGAGGGCGCGGCGCCCGCGCTGTCCCCCGACGTCGAAGCCGCGCGGGACCGGGAGTGGGAGAGCACGGTGCGGGGCAATCCGGCCATGTTCGACGGGCCGGTGGTCGCGTGCGTGGAACTCCAACGGGTCGATCCCGACACGCTGTTCCTGCGTTGGGCCGCGGTGACGTACCGGCACCGGGTGCTGCGTCGCGTTCCCGGGGCGGAGGCGTTGCCGTCCCTGTTCGTGAACGTGGTCCAACCGACACACGAAGGGCGGGTGCTCGTGGGGCGGATGTCGTCCTGGACGGCCACTCCAGGACGGTGGCAGTTCCCCGGCGGGGCCGTCGAGCCGCCCGGAGCCGATGAAGTGCTGGACGAGGCCTCGCTGTGCGGGCAGGCGGCGCGCGAACTGGTCGAGGAGATCGGGGTCGACGTCGAGCCGAAGCGGCTGCGGTTGTGGGCGGCCACCCGCGGCGCGCGCGGCAGCGTCGGGCTGACCCACCTCGCCCCGAGCCGACCGGAGGCGGAGTTGCGCGAGCGGTTCACCGCCGTGGTGGCGGCGGAGGGCGCGGCGGGCCGCGACGCGGAACTCGACGCGATCGATTTCGTGCGCTCCCCGGACGAGTTGGCCGACCTGGCCGGACCTCACGTGGACTACCTGGACCCGCTCCTACGCCGCTACGCCCGGGCCCCGCACCGGCCCGGGAGCTGAGCGGGCGGCCGCGAGGAAGCGCTCCCGGCACGGTCGGCGCACCGATCGGCGGACCGGAACGCGGGACACCTCGTGACCGACGCGGCGAACCCCGGCCGGCGGAGGGGGCGTCGGCCGACATCCGCCGCCCTTCTCCCCGTCGCCCGGCGCCCTCATCGGAGCCCGCCCACGGTCCTGCCCTCCCCTGCCGGGCAGGTGGGGCACCCGTCGGCCAGGGCGCGTTTTGAAAGTGGCGCCGGACGCCGCGGGCCGGGCGAGACTCTCACAACACGCGCTAGGAGCACTCCCACATGGCGGCCTGAGTGCCGGAGCTGGTGCTCAGGCCGGGCATGTCCAGGCACATCCAGGTGGGGGCGCCACTGGGGGTGGCGCCGCTGATCCAGTAGCCGTTGTTGGCGTCGATGTTGTCCGTGTCCCACCACTTCTGGTTCAAGCCGCCGTTGCAGTCCCACTGGACGATCTTGGCACCCCTCGTCGCCCTGCCGCCGGAAATGTCCAGGCACTTGCCGGAGTTGGCGTTGCGCAGCTGGATGAAGTTGCCTCCGTCCGTGACCTCCGACTTCCACAACCCCTCGCTCGGCGTGCCGCATTCGGCCTGGACCACCGCGGCGCCGTTGTCGTTCGAGCCGCTCTTGACCTTCAGACACATGCCGCTGTGGTGGTTGACGATCTCGAACCGGCTGCCCCGCTTGCGCAGCTGCCACAGCTGGTTGGGGGCCAGGCTCGCGCCCATGTCCGACGCGGTCTGCGCCGCAGGAGTCGTGACGGGGCGCGCCTCGGCGGCGGTCGCGGGGAGCAGGGACGTCCCGGCGACCGCGATCAGGGCGATCAGCGCCGAGCGGGTGGACGTGCGCTTCGTGAAGTTCATGCCGAGTACCTTTCGTACGAGGCCCCGCCGCGAAAGCGCCGGCGCCGGTGATGGCGTAGGTGGCGCCGGGCCGTGGGGGCGGGCCGGCGCGGTGCTCACTCTGTCCGCCGGCACCCTCCGCACACATCGTGGAAGACCACGAACACGGCGCCCGACCCGCCGTCGTGGTCGGCGCCCCCGCCCCTCAGGGTCCCCCGGCGGGGTCCCCGGCCAGGCCGACCGCGAGCTGGGTCCGGCGGGTCACCTTGAGCTTGCGGAACGCGCTGGTGAGATGGGACTCCACCGTGCGGCGCGTCAGGTGCAGCGCCTCGCCGATCTGCGCGTTCGTGTGCCCGAGGGCGGCGAGGTCCACGACCCGGCGTTCCGCGCCGGTGAGTGCGCTCGGACCGGTCGTGGCACGAGTGGTGGTACGGGCGTTCGCGGCGCGCAGCGCGGCGCGCGTCGCCCCCAGCAGTCGGCCGGTCGGCGCGGGATCCGGACCGACACCGAGTTGTCCGTACCCGACCCGAGGGTCGCGTTCCGCACCGAGCACGTCGTCCGGGGCGCCACCGGCGTCCCGCGCGGGGGACAGCAGGCGCACCGCCTCGGCGTCGGCGGCGCGCAGGTCGTCGCGGCCCCGGCGGCCGAACCCGGCCGCGATGCGGGCCCGTCCCAGGTCGATCAGCGTCTCGATGCGTTCCACGGGCGCGGGTGCCCCCACCAGCAGGGCGGACGCTTCGACGAGCGAGTCCAGGCCCCGTCGGCCGCCGACGGCCGCGGCGTGGGCCCGGAGCGCCCGGCCGACCGTACGGGCGGTTCCCCAGCGGCGCGCGTGGTGCAGTTCCTCCTCCGCCAGCTCCCGGGCCTCGGCGGGGCGCCCGAGGCGCGCCAGGACGAGGGCGGCACCGGATCGCCACGGCGTGGCCACGGGGCTGACGAAGTCGCGGGCGCTCTGGCCCGTGCCGCAGGCGAGGTATGCGGCGAGGGCGGCTTCGCAGCGTCCTTCGATGCCGTGGAGCAGGGCGCGGGCGTAGCGCAGTTCGTTCCATTCCCAGGAGCTGTCGGCGGTGGTCGTGTCGGGGGTGGAGAGGAGCTGCCAGGCCTGGTCGCGCTGCCCGAGTTCGTACCGGGCGAGCGCCACCATGGAGACCAGGTGGGGCGCGCGGATGCCGCGACCGGTGCAGGTGTGGGCCAGCTGGGTGTTCTCGGCCACTACGCGCCGGAAGTCCCCGGCCCAGAGCGCGGCTTCCGCCCGGACGCTCAGCAGGCACTGCAGGCCGGCGTCGGTGAGGTCCGGCGGGGCGGGCGGTACGGGAAGTCCTCGCGCGGCCAGTCCTCGGGCGTCCGCCAAGCGGTCCGCCCATTGGAGCAGGGTGGCGGCGCTGCCCAGCCAGGCCGTGCGCAGCAGCGGGTGGACGGGCGCCGCGGCGAGCCGGGGCCGGATCCGTGCCAGTACCTCGGCTGCCGAGAGGAGACCGGCGCCGGTCTCGTACTCGGTGATCAGTGAGCAGACCAACGGTTCGACGGTGATCGGGGCCGTGGGCGCGAGGGCGCGCAGGCCCGCCACGGCGTGGCGCCAGGCGACCGCGTCGTGCGAGGAGATGAGGGCGGTGACGGTGCGCAGGACGTGCGCCAGTTCGTCGTCGCCGGCGCCGTCGCACGCCCGGTGCAGCACGCTCAGCGCACTGTCCGTGCGGCCGCCGGCGGCGAGGGCCGCGCCGAGGGCGGGCGCGGCGGTGGCGCGTTCCTGACGGTCGGGGTGCAGGGCGATGCCCGCGCGGAGCCTGCGGATGCCCGCCTCGGCGCTGTACGGGAATTCCAGCGATCCCAGGCGCAGCGTGAGGTCGGCGTACCGTTCCCGGGCGAGCGCCGGCCGGGCCCGTAGGGCGTGGCGCAGCAGGGCGGCGGCCTCTTCGGTGTGCCCGGCGCGGACGGCGTCGTCGGCGGCGTCCTCCAGGCACCGCGCCATCCACGCCTCGTGGGGGTGGTCCAGGTGCAGCAGCCGGGCGGCGACCTGCGGGGCGGGGGCTCCGCCGTCGTGGAGCAGCCGGGCGGCGCGGGTGTGCAGGGCCGCCAGCTCGGCGGGGTCGGCCGCGTCCAGTACGGCGTCCAGGGCGAGCGGGTGGGAGAGCATCCGGACCAACGGCGACGCGCTCGGCGCGCCGGCCGCCGCCCGCCGGGTCGCCAGCAAGGGCAGGGCCTCCCGGAGCAGGGCCGGGCCGGTCGCGGCGGAGCACTGGGCGGTCACGGCGAGCGCGAGGACCGTGCGTCGGGTTTCGTCGTCGGCACGGTGGCGGATCCAGCGGGCGACCGCTTCCCGGTACCGGACGAGCCGGGGTCCGTCGACGGTGTCCGGGCCAACGGCCGGGTGGACGGGGTCCGGGGGACGCGCCAAGTCGGTCAGGAGCGCCTGCAGGAGGGCCGGGTTGCCTCCGGTCGCGTCCCAGCACATCGCGTGCCGTTCGGGCGGTAGCCCGTGCTCGTGCGCCAGCCTCGCGGCGGCTCGCGGCCCCAGTGGGGGCAGGGGGTGGCACACGCCCGTGGCCCGGGGCAGCAAACCGGCGTCCATGTGTTCACGGCATTCGGCGGTGGCCAGCAGCAGCACCGGCAGCGCGGCGATCCTGCGGGCCAGGTACCCGGTCCAGCGGCGGGACACCGGGTCCGCGCAGTGCAGGTCGTCGACGGTGAGCAGGACGGGCCGGTCGTCGGCGGCTCGGGCGAGCAGGTCCAGCAGCCGGTGGAAGATTTGCTGCTCCTGCCCGTCGGCGGGGTCTGCGAAGGGGATTCCGTCGGTGGTGGGGAAGACTTGGCGCACCAGAGCGAAGGGGAAGGCCGTCTCCTCGGGTGCGCACCGCGCCGACCGTACGCACACGCCGTCGTCAGCGCTCGCGACGCGGGCGACCGCGTCGAGGACGGCGGTACGACCCCGGCCGGGCGGCGCGGTCAGCATCAGCCAGCTTCCCCTGCCGGTGCGCGCCCGTGCCAGGGCGCCGGTCGCGGCTCGCAGCACGCCCTCGCGTTCGACCAGTACGTGTGTCACTTCCGCCCTCCCACGCCGCTGCCCACCGCTGCGTGCCGCGTCCCCGAGGCGGCCCACCGGTCATCCCCGAGAATCATGGAGGGACGGAGCGATGGAAGTGGGATGATCCTCGGTCAGATTTGCCTGAAAGGGCATCAGTCGCACCAAGTCAGCCAAATCGGCCCGTGATTGACCGAAACTCGAAGCCGCGGGCTGCCTCGCGCGACGGTGCCGACAGGGCCCGGCCGCACCGGCCCCGGGCGGAGGGCGGCCCCGTCACCGTCGCCGCGCGTCAGCGGCCCCACCACGGCGCCCGGCCTGCGCGTGCGGCCGCTGACGCATACGCTCGGATGAAGGGTCGGTCCGAGCCCTGGAGGTGGGTCATGTCCGAGGGGATCGACGCGGTCGGTGCCGATCGCGCGCTGAAGGCCCGGCACCGGGCCATGTGGTCCTGGGGCGACTATCCGTCCGTGGCGTCCCACGTCATCCCGGAGGTGGGCGCCGAGCTCGTCGGGGCGTGTGGTGTGCGGCCGGGCGACCGGGTGCTGGACGTGGCGGCCGGCGCGGGCAACGCGGCCATCCCCGCCGCCCTGGCGGGGGCCGATGTCGTGGCGAGCGACCTCACCCCCGAGCTGCTCGAAGTCGGCCGGAACCTGGCAGGGGTGCGCGGCGCCCGTTTGGAGTGGCGCGAGGCGGACGCGGAGCAGTTGCCCTTCGCCGATGGTGAGTTCGACGTCGTGATGTCCTCGTTCGGGATCATGTTCGCCCCGCACCACCGGCTCGCCGCCGACGAGCTGGTGCGCGTCTGCCGCCCCGGGGGGACGGTGGGCCTGGCGAACTGGACCCCGCAGGGCTTCGTCGGCCGGATGTTCGCCACGATGAAGCCGTACGCGCCGCCCCCGCCGCCGGGAGCCCAGCCGCCGCCCCTCTGGGGGGAGGAGGAGCACGTGTACGGGCTCCTCGGCGACCGCGTCACGGACGTCGACGCCCAACGGCGGACCGTCCGGGTCGACGCCTTCCCCGAGGCAGGAGCCTTCCGTACCTTCTTCAAAGCCTGCTACGGCCCCACCATCGCGGTCTACCGCGCCCTCGGGGAGGACGCCGACCGGGCCGCGGAGCTGGACGGCGCGCTGGACGCGCTGGCCGAGGAGAACACCCACGACGGGGTCATGGAGTGGGAGTACCTGCTGCTCACGGCCCACCGAACCGGCCCGGCCGGCGGCTGACGACGCACCCGAACCGCCGACCGGCGCCGGTCCGGGGCGCCGCGGGAATCCGACGCGGTGGGCCCCTACGGCGCCGCCGACCGCACGGGGCCGATGCACGACCGAGCGCTCACCGGTACCCCACCGATGCACGGCCCCGGGCCCGCGAAGCAGTCCGCCGCGAGGTGGCCCTTGCCCGACCCGCCGCACCGTTCCGTGTCGACGGCTCCCGATCGACGGGGTGAACGTTCGTCCACATGTGCCCGTGGGGGCGGCGGCGCGTCCCCACCTATAGTTACGCGCGCCGCCCCCAACCCGCTTCGCCCCGGGCGGCGTTCGCGGATCGGTTCGGCGTCGAGGGAGGTCGCTCGTGGCCAGTGCGTTTCAGGAGCGCAAGCTCAGGGGGATGTTCGCCGCGTTCGACGCGGACGGTGACGGCTACCTACGGGAAGAGGACTTCACCGCACTGGTCGCCCGTTGGAGCCGGCTGCCGGCGGTGGGGCCGGGGACGGATCTGCGCAGGCGGGTGGAGGCCCTGTTGATGGGCTGGTGGGCGGCGCTGCTGGACGCGGGGGACGCCAACGGTGACGGTGCGGTCGACATGGGCGAACTGCTGTCCCTCGTCGACCAACTCCCCGCGATGGTCTCGGACGTCACCGCGACGGCCGACACCGTCTTCGACGCCGTGGACGCCGACGGCGACGGCCGCATCTCCCCGGAGGAGCACCGTGGTCTCGTCGAGACGTGGAACGGGCAACCCGCTGACCTCACGGGCGTCTTCGAGCTCCTCGACCTGAACGGTGACGGCCACCTCAGCCGGGAGGAGTTCGCGCGACTCTGGCTCCAGTTCTGGACCAGCGACGACCCCGCCGAACCGGGCAATTGGCTCTGCGGCCGTTTCCCCGACTGAGCACGCCGGCGCGGTGGACGGGACCGGGTACGGCGGACCGGGGCGCGTGCGCGTGCGCGTCACTCAGCCGCCCAGTGCGTACGACGACCGTTCCCGCCATCGCGACCCGTCGTACACCATCAGCTCGACCGACGACACGTGGCACGTGAACGGGAGCGTGTCGGCGAGGTCGGCCTCGATGGCGTCCAGGACGGGGTCCTCCTGCCCCTGGACGACGGTCAGGTGCGGCACGATGTCGACGAACCGACCCCCGTACGGCGGAGCTTCCGGCCACCGCTCGACGATCGACCGGGTCAGCCCGCGCAGCGGCGCGTCGGGCTCGGGTACCAGGTACAGCACGTCCGGGAACCGTCCGCTGCTCGCGAACCGCAGGTCGAACGGCTGGTGGCGTCCCACGAGGTCCGCGAGGGCGGCGTCGACGCCCGCGTCGAGCCGGCTCGCGTCGAGGAACGGGAAGAGGACGGTGACGTGCGCCGGCACTCCGACCCGGGCCGACGGATCGAGCCGCTCGCGCCATCCCTGGAGGGTCGGCTCGGCCTCCGGGGTCAGGATGATGAGTCCCGTCTGGCCCGCCTCGAAGAGGGCGCCGCTGTCATCTGCCATGCCACGGATGGTGCCATCCCGCGCGCGCCCGGCGCAGCGCGTTCGCCCGGAGACGGATCGCGAGCGATGTTCGAGCGGGCTTCGAGCGGGCTTCGAGCGGGCTTCGATCAGATGTCCTCCGGGTCGGCCGGCGGTCCCGGCGGCCGTTGACGCCACCCGACCGCACTCGGCGGCTCTTGACGCCGCCTACCGGCTCTTGACCACTCCGCCCGCGGATCCGGGACCGCCCCGGAGCCGTGGGCTCCGGGGCGGGTGGACACAGCTGCGCCTGAGATCAGGCGGCGGTGATGTTCTCCGCCTGCGGGCCCTTCTGGCCCTGGGTGATCTCGAAGGTCACGGCCTGACCTTCCTGGAGCTCGCGGTAGCCGGTGGAGTTGATGTTCGAGTAGTGCGCGAAGACGTCGGGGCCGCCGCCGTCCTGCGCGATGAAGCCGAAGCCCTTTTCGGAGTTGAACCACTTCACGGTTCCGCTGGCCATGGTCATGCCTCTCAGTCGATGTCGGATCCGCACCGCGCGGACCCGGAGGTGATCGCCCTGGTCCGGCACTGCACAGCAAAACGCCCACGCCAGGGCGCGGGCAGGAACTGCGAACCACGACAGCTGAGCTGAAGCTACACGCCGGAACCGCCCATCACCAGAGAGCAACGAGCACGGAATTTCGGACGGCGGATCATGGGACGCGGTGGCGGCAGACCGCTACGGCCGTTTTGTCGGCACGGGCCGCAGCGCGGGCCACCGGGCGAGGGCCTGGTGCCGCATGGCGCGGCTCAAGCCGCCGGCACCGGCGAGCTCGGGGTGGCCGGCGGTCGTCCGGGCGACCACCCCGAGCCGGTGGACGAGCCGTTGGCGGGCCGTCGCCGTGCCCCACTTCCAGTCCCGCCGCGGTACCCGGGCCAGGTGGTCGGCGGCCTCGCGGCGGGCCCGCTCCACGAGCGCGTCGCCACGCAGCAGCCATCCGGCGCAGGCGTCGGCGAGTCCGTCGCGCAGCTCGGCGTCCCGGATCCGCGTACCGGTCTCGGCGTGCCACGCGGTGAGGTAGGCGTTCTCCGCGCGTTCGAGCATCGGGGCCGGCGCCGCGGTGACGCACCAGCAGGTGGGGAATCCGATGCGGAGGTAGGCCAGCTCCATCAACCCGCTGCCCAGGGAGGCCTGTTCGAAGTCGACGAACCGGGTGCCGGTGGGCGTGTGGAGGTCGTTCCCGGGACAGGGGTCGCCGTGCAGCAGCGCGTGTCCGGGCGCCCGCCCGAGCCGCTCCACCAGTGCGTCGAGCTCGTCCGCGACGCCGGTGGCGACCGGGACGCGAAGGGTGGCGGCCAGGGCGAGCAAGGAGTGGATGTCGGCGCGGCCCGGGCCCTTCCACCGGGGCAGGGCACCGGCGTCCGCCGGGCCGGCGGTGGCGTGCAGGCGGGCGAGCGCCGCCGCGTAGTCGACCGTCCAGTCCCCGGCCGGCGGCCGGTGCGCCAGGTGTTCGAGTACGAGGACGCGGGCGGCGGGATCGGCGGCCAGGAGCGCGGGCGCCACGGGGCTCGCCGCCCGGGCGGCGAGCCGCAGGGCGGTGACCTCGCGGGCGTAGCGGTCGTCGGCCTCCGGGCCGTCGACGAGCTGCTTGACCACCGCCGTCGTCCCCGGCAGCTCGACGCGCCACACGCGCGAGCGGGGGCTGCTGCCCAGTCTGCGCCAGCGCCGGGGAGTTCCCAGCTCGGCCCGCAACTCTTCCCCGAACACCGGTCGTAACCGCATGGGTTCAGGGTTCCACGGCCGGGGCCGGCGCGGAACGGCCCGGGTCCGGGACGCACCGCGTACGAGTCCCCGTGCCGGGAACCGTGGGGACGCGGAATCCGCCCGAACGCTTCGCTCCGGTTTGCGAAGGCGGGTTCGCACAGGGGCAACCGCGCCGGGGCGCGTGCGAGGCGCCCGCAGCCGGGAGCGGCGTCGCGAACCCGCACCGAAGGTGGTGACCGGCGGACCTCGGTCGCCGGCGCGCCGACCGAGAAGGTCGTCGACGGGCGCCGGCGGCGCGGCGTTCCCCCGACTGCGTACGGCGCCCGCGGTCCTGGTCGCGGGGCTGCCCCGCGTCGCCCTGGTCCCCCTCACCGGGACCCCGAACGCCCTGCTCCTGCCCGTCGCGCTCGGGATGCTACCGGCGGCGGCCACGGTGCGCGTCCGACGCCGCCGGGGCGGTTCGAGGCCCTCGGTGTGACGCCTCGGGGCTGAGGCGGTCGGGCAGGGTCGGGGGGCGGCCCGTGGGGGGGCGGACGGAAAGCGCCGCCCCCCGCCGGCCGGACGGCGACTCGCACACCCGGATACCGGGCATTTCGGTCGATCTTTCGTCAGTGTGGGCACGGCTGGCATCACTCCCCCGACAGAAAGGGCCACCATGGCCGCGAGCGCCTACCCCGCCGCCCCCCTCTCCGGAACCGGCAACACCACCACGCCGTACGACATCGGCCTGCCCGTCCTGCGCCTCGTACTCGGCGCGATCATGTTCGTGCACGGAACCCAGAAGCTGTTCCGGTGGTTCGACGGTCCCGGCGTCAAGAGCACCGGCATGTTCTTCGGCAAGGCCGGTTATCCGGCCGGCGAAACCATGGCCGTGATCGCGGGCCTGACCGAGACCCTGGGCGGTCTGGGACTCGTCTTCGGTCTCCTGACCCCCCTGTCGGCCGCCGCCGTCGTCGGCATCATGATCAACGCCATCAGCACCAAGTGGACCGGCGACGTGGTCGGCATGGAGGGGGTCGAGTTCGAGTCCCTGATCCTCGCCGCCGGCGTCACCCTCGCCCTCACCGGACCGGGCCGCTTCGCCCTGGACCGGTTCCTGCCGGTGCTCCGTCACCACCGGGTGTCGTACGGCGTCCTCGCGCTCGCGCTGGCCGTCGTACTGGCGGCTCTGGTGCTGCTCCTGCGGGACTGATCCGACAGTCCGGCCGGGGACCAGGGGAGGCGGACGGCGCGGGCGCGGTCGGGAGCGTTGCGGGCCATTGGAGTGACCCGCCGTCTCCCGTGACTTTTCCGTGAGGTTACGTCGGCCGACGCGGGCACCGCTCCCGGCGCGTCGGAGGGGGCCGAGTTCGCTCGCCTCGCCGCCCACTGACGGAGCGCCGGCAGCGCGAGGCCGGCCGCTCGCAGCGGTCGTGCGCGACATCGGGCAGGAGCGGTCGACCACCCCGTCGACCGCCCCAGCGACGTGGGAGGTCCCCCACCGCCGGCCGCGATCCGCCGCCGCCACGCCCGGCGCCGGCCGGCGGGCCCGGCCCCAACCGCCGGCATCCACTCGTCGACCCACAGGGAGCGGGCCTCCTCCCGGGCACGCAGGAGCTTCACCCGGCGGGCGCGGGCTACGGCCGGAGGAGGCGCGTCTCCGCGTCGGGCAGCTTCGACCACCAGTGGTGGTAGCGGCCGTAGACGGTCGTCCCGCGGTCGGCGAGGAGGGCCGTCAGGGAGCGGGCCTCCTCGGCGAGGCCGTCCCAGTCGGCGGACGACAGGGGGTGGAAGGCCGTGGCCTCGACGCCGCCGTCCACCGGGCGCCACACCCCGGCGACGTGGCCGTCCACCAGCAGGGTCGGCAGCACGTCGCCGTTGCGCCGGATCACCAGCGGACGGTAGGCCGGCGGTATCACCCGGCCGCGATCGGCGTAGGCCAGCAGGACGCTGTCCCACATGGCCATGAGCCGGGGCGGTGCAGGCGTGTCGGCGGCCGGCCTGGAGGCGCCCGGGAGGTCGAACAGCGCTTCCCCGTCGGGCCCTTGGAGCGGCTCGACCGAGCCGTCCAGGGCTCGGAGGGCCGCGCGGACGGCCGTCCGCCCCACCATGGCGAACTGCGCGACGTCCGCGACCGAGGCGGGCCCGAACCCCGCCAGGTAGCGCAGGATCAGGGCGCGCAGCGCCCCGGGCTCCACCTCCCGGCTCGCCGGTACGGGTACGGGTACGGCCGCCGGTCGCGATGTGGGGCCGGCCGCGACGAAGGACGGGCGGGGGCCGAACGACCAGGTGGCTCCCGTCGGGGCGTGGTGCAGCGGCGCGTACCCCTTCAACCCCCACCACGCCCCGTCCCGCCGCGCCGCGCCGACCCTCTCCTCCGCCCAGGCCCGCATCTCCGCCGAGGTACGCGGTCGACGGGCGAAGTCCAGCAATTCCGGAAGCAGTTCGTCGGCGTCCGCCGGGGTCAGGCCCGCGCCGGCGAAGCGGGAGCCGAGCCGGGACGCGTACAAGGTGGGCTGCATCGCCGCGCGGAGGACCGGATAGTCCTCGGCGTGCACGGCGTGCAGGGTGATCCGCATCAGGGTGGCCTTGACCACCGACCGTCCGGTGAACGCGTCGTCGAGCGCGGTCGGCGCGAAGTCGGTGAGCCGGTTCCACAGGGCCAGGTACGGCGAGGCCGGTTCCTGCGCCTGGAGCGCGACCACCCGCCGCACCCCGTCGGAGACGGACAACGGCTCACGTCCGAGCAGCAGTTGGCGACTGAGGGTCGCCCGGTTCAGTTCGCGCGCAGTGATGATCACACCGTGGATTCTGCCCCGGCCGCGCGGTCGACGGGTACGCCCGCACAGATCTCCCTTACGGGCACGGGCCGCTGCTCCGGGCGCACGCGCCGGCCGCGCACCACCTCGGGTGGCGGTCCGGCGTGTCCCCCCGCGCGCGGCGGGGTCGAGCGGGCGCGCTCCCTACCGTGGCCCCATGAACGCACGTACAGCGCTGTTGTCCGCCGGGTACGGGATCCGTTGCGCGGGCCGGGCCGAGGCGGGCGCGGTCGCCGCGCTGCTCGCCGGCGCCTTCGCCGACGACCCCGTCATGGCGTGGCTGGTCCCCGGCCCGGCCGACCGGGAGCAGCGGATGGCCCGCTGGTTCAGGTGCGCACAGCGGCAGCAGCGGCCGCGTACCGGCGGGGTGCGGGTGGCCGCGACCGGGGACGGCCGGTTGTTGGGGGCCGCGCTGTGGTCGGCGCCGGGCCGGTGGCGGACCTCCGCGGTGCGGGAACTGGCCGCCGTGCCCTCGTACGTACGCGTCTTCGGCCCGGGCGGGCTGGGGCGCGCCGCAGAGGTCCAGAACACGATGCACGAGGCGCACCCCGACGTCCCGCACTGGTACCTGCCGACGTTGGGTTGCGACCCCGTGGTCCAGGGGGCGGGTGTCGGTTCCGCCCTGGTCCGCCAGCAACTCGCCGCCTGCGACCGGCTCGGGCAGCCCGCCTACCTGGAGTCGAGCAAGGCGACCAACGTTCCCTTCTACGAGGGGCTCGGATTCCGCGTCACGGGTGAGATCCGGCTGCCGGGCGACGGGCCGACCCTCTGGCCCATGTGGCGCGAGGCGGACCCGGCCACAGGTTCCGCCACCGGTTCCGCCGCCGGCGCCCCGCCCCCGTACGGCGGCTGAGACCGTCCGTACGGCGGCTGAGACCGTCCGTACGACGGCGACCGGCGCCGGCGACCGGTCAGGCGTCGGGCGTTCACCCGGTTGCGTTGCCGGGTCGGCCCGGGTGTGGGCGCGGGGCGACGTTGGATGGACGGCAAACAGAGTGTCGTGGAGAGGCTGGTGGTCGTGGTGAGGCGTGGTCTGGCGGCGGGTGCGGTGATCGTGATGGCGATCTGCGGTACGGCGGGGTGTTCCGAGGGGTCGGGCTCGGCGTCGGACGCCGCGTCGAAGGCGGCGTCGGCCGTGCAGTCGGCCGGGGCCAAGGTGTCCTCCGCGGCGTCCGCCGCCGCGGACGCGGCGTCGTCGGCGGCGGCGGTGGCCCAGGACAAGTTCGCCGAGATCAAGAACGGTGTCGACGCCAAGGACGAGGTGACGTTGGGCGCCGTGTCGACCGACGGCGAGGGGTACACCGTCGTCCCGGTCTCGGTGAAGAACACCGACGCCTCGACGAAGTCGTTCGCGGTGCAGGTGGACTACAAGGACGAGAGCGGCAACCAGCTCGACACGGTCGTGCTGACCGTCTCCGATGTCGCGGGCAACGGCACCGGGCAGGGCGTCGCCAAGAGCACGCACAAGTTGGCGGGCACGGCGAAGGCCGAGACCGCCAGGGCCCTGCGCTACTGATCCGGAGGCCACCCGGACCGTCGGCGCCGTTCCGGCCCGCTCAGTGGCGGACGGACAGGCCCTCGCCGACGGCCGGGCGGCGCCGGCCGCGGCCCACGGTCGACTCCGCCGGCAGGAGGCCGGGCCTGCGTACCCGTACTCCATGAGGCCGGCGGAATGACCGGCGGGTACGGCGACGCGGGGCGTTCTAGGCTGGTGACAGGCACATCCCCCGGGAGGTCGTTGTGGTGGACCGTCACCGTTTCCACCTGGACCAGGACGGACACTCGATCACCGTCGTCCGGGACCTCCGGCACCGGTACGTCGAGGTCCTCGTCGACGGGAAGACCGTGTGTTCGGCGCGGACGAGCCGCTCGAAGGCCACCCTGCTGCGGGGTGAGATCGCGGGCGCCGGCCCGCAGCCGTTCCTGATCCGTCTCGAACGCCCCGACGTCCCGGGCGGCGAACCCCTGTGCGTGTTGGAGAGGGACGGCATGCGCTACCTCATGCCGAACGTTCCGCTCACGCCGGAGGAGGACTGGCCCGCCGAACGCAACCCCTCGCCGCGGACTCCCGCCGAGCTCATCGCCCGCTGGCGGGGCCGCCACTGAGACGGGGCGGCCCGGGCCCGGGGCGGGGAGAACGCGGCGGCGTCGGGCAGGATGGCCCGGTGATCTCCCCCGCCACGAGCCCGGACCTCCCCGCCGTCGCCGATCCGGCGCGCACCCGTGCGGCGGCGGCCCTGGCCGCGGCGGTGACCGTCGGTGCGGGTCTGGGGCTCAGGGCCGCGGTCGGCGGAGACGTCGCGAAGTACGGCGGGGACGCCCTGTACACCGTGCTCCTGCTGACGCTGGTCGTCCTGATCGCCCCGCGGGTGACGCCCCTGCGGGCGGCCGCCGTGGCCCTGGCCGCGAGTTGGGCGGTCGAGTTCCTGCAGCTCGGTCCGGTGCCGGCGGAGTTGTCCCGGCGGAGCGTCATCGCCCGCCTCGTACTCGGTTCCACCTTCAACGCCCCCGACCTGTTCTGGTACGTGGTCGGCGCGGCGGCCGGTTGCCTCGCGCACACCACGCTGCGCCGGCGCCGCCCGCGCGGCTGAGGAGCCGGGCTCGACCTCGATCGCCGACGGCGGGTGGCCGCGCGGAGGGCGTCACCCCGGCGCCACCACCGCGTCACCACTCGGGGTGGACGTCGTGGCTGTCGTAGCGGGTGCCGTGGGCGTCGATCCAGGGACGGAACCGGCCGGGTCCGCCGTCCGCGCGCTCGTAACGGACGGACTCGCCGGAGTCGTCGGCGACGATCACGGCGCCCGCCCGCTGGGCCGCGCGCAGGGAATGCGTCCAGTGCGGCCCGTGGCGGCCGGTCACGTAATCGGGAACCTTGCTCCGGGACATGTGCGCGACCCCCTGACCGCCGCCGTTCCGTCCGTTCGAAGGACGACTACCCGCCGATCAGGGAGCTGACTCCCCTCCTCCGCCGCGTGCCTCGTGGGCGGCCGGTGCGGGTTGCGCGGCGGCGGCGTAGCGGCGGGCCAGGTGGGCGAAGGCCTCCCGCAGTTCCGGCGGGCCGACCACTTCGATGTCGGCGTCGAACCTGCCGATGACGGATGCCAGGCCGGACCACGACCAGGACCCGAGGGCGAGCCGGCAGCGGTCGGTGCCGAGTGCCTCGACGAGGCCGTCGCGGATGTGGCGGGAGACCACGCCGGCGGGCAGGTCGAGGATCACCTCGCCCCGGCAGGGCCACTCCCCCGAGCCGTCGGTGCCCCGGAAGCGGCCCGCGACGAAGGCGGCCACATCGGCGCCGCAGGGTAGTTCCCGTCGGGCGAAGCGGGGCCCCGTGGGGATGCGCGGGGTGATCCGGTCCACGCGGAAGGTGCGCCAGTCGTCGCGGTCGAGGTCCCAGGCGACGAGGTACCAGCGGCCCGCGCGGGTCACGAGGTGGTGCGGCTCCGCTCGGCGCGGTGGGGTCGCGGCCCGGCGCCCACCGGGTCCCTCCCCGGGTCCGTCCCCGGGTTCGGCCTCCGTCAGGCCCGGGGTCGCGTAGTCGAAGCGCAGGACCTCCTGGGCGTGGACGGCTGCGCCGAGCGTCACGAGCACGCCCCCGGCGACGGCGTCGGTAGCTGTGTCCGGCTGTTCGATGGCGGTGATCCGGAGCGCGTCGATGCGGTGGCGCAGGTGGGCGGGCATGACCTGCCGGACGGTGGTCAGCGCACGTGCCGCGGCCTCCTCGGTGCCCGCGCCGCTACCGGCGGCGCTCTGCAGGGCGACCGCGAGCGCGACGGCCTGCTCGTCGTCGAACAACAACGGCGGCAGTTCGGCGCCGGCGTCGAGCCGGTAGCCGCCGTCGGGGCCCTTGAAGGCGATCACTGGATAGCCGAGTTCGCGCAGCCGGTCGACGTCGCGGCGCACGGTGCGCGGGCTGATGTCCAGCCGTCGCGCTAGGAGGGCCCCCGGCCAGTCACGGCGTGCCTGGAGGAGGGAGAGCAGGGCCAGCAACCGCGCCGAGGTCTTCTGCATGAGGTCCATACTGCCCCGGGAAGCGGTCAGGATCTGTCCTCTTTCCTTTGCCACGGATGCGCCCTCGCGGTCGCCCCTAAATCCGGTGCGAATCCGCGCACTTGCGGTGCATCCTTGGTGCACAAGCCCACTGACCGGAAGGCAGTCCCATGGACCAGCTCCCCTCCCACCCCGACAGCGAGCGCTACTCGGTGACCCTCTGCCCGCCCGCGGTCACCATCGTCTCGGAGCTCACGGCGGCGAGCGGCGTCAGCAAGTCCGACGTCATCAACCGGGCGGTCCTGCTCCTCGGTTTCATCGAGGGCGAGCGGGCCAAGGGCAACGAGCTGATGATCCGGGACACGGCAGGGGCCCTGGAGCGCATCCACATCATCTGAGGGTGCTTCGAGGGCCGCCCGGGGCCCGCCCGTCGACGGGCGACGCGTCCCGCGGTTCACCCGTCGACGCCGCCGGGGTGCGGGTCGAGGGAGTCGACGTCCTCCCTGAAGGCCCGCATCCGGGCGTTGACCACGTCGGGGTGGTCGATCTGGGGCCGGTGTCCGGTCGCGGCGATGATCTCGGCCCTGGCCCCGGGGATCAGCCGCGCCACCCGCTCCAACTGACGCTGCGGGCGCACGAGCAGGCTGCGCCGGCCGATCCCGACGCGAACGCGCGGACGGAGGCGGTCAACCTGCTCGCCATGACCGCGACGATGGGCACCAGCGTCCTCCTCTGCCAACGCGGCCCGGAATCGGCCGTCGCCGTCCTGCACCACCACCTGGATCGGATCTTCACCGCCGGCGCCCCTGCCGACGGCACGACCCGACCCGGGTGCGCGGCGCGGTACCGGCGGCCAAGTGGAGCAAGCCCGGCTGCGGATCGGCCGGGAGCCTGGTCGCATCAGCGGCATGAAAGACCCCTTCGCCTGTGACGACCCGTCCCTGCTCGCCCCGTTCGGGAAGGGCGACCGCGCGGCGGCCCGGAGGGCCGTCGCCGCCCACGCCACCGACCGCGCCGACCTCCAGACGCTCCTCGACATCCTGGGGCTGCTGCCCGAGCACGACCCGCCGCCCGCGACGCCCCCCTCCGCCTGAGCCGGGGGACGCCGTCGGGACCCCCGTCAGTCGACCGTGTCCGGCGTCGGAGCGCAGGTCGGCCGGGAACCGGTCCGTCCGTGGAGTCGTGCGGCACGGGAACGGGCAGGTGCTCGACCACCTTGCGCCCGGACCTTGCGGGTGCCTCGGAGCACCGCAGGCCTCGTACGAGGGGCGTTTCGGCGTACGGGTGAATCCGCGCCCGTCCTCGTCACGGACTACCGGGCGGATTGTCCTACGGGTATGAAGACTTCGCACACGCTGTCCCGGCCGTCCGCCCGCCCCGCGACCCGCCGCCCCCTCCTCCCCGAGCCCCACGAACGCCGCAGGCTGCGGGAGGCGTGGGGCCTGACGCCCCACCAGGTGGCCCTCGTCTTCGGCGTCCGGCCGGCCACCGTCCGCTCCTGGGAGTCGGGACGCACCACCCCCACGGGCAAACGCCGCGAGGCCTACCGGCGCTTCCTCCAGGGCCTCGCCCAGCACGCCGACGGCCGGCCCCGCCCGACGGCCCCGCCCGCCCGCCGCGCACCCCGGTGCGCCGGAGCAGGACTGCGCGGAGGCCTCGCGCCCGGCGGAGGCGGCTTTCGCCGAGCCGGGGCGACCGGAGGCGGCCACCGGAGCGGCGTGCGTCGTGGCCGTGTCCGGCGCCCGGGTGCCGACCCCGCGCCGAGCCGCCGCGGCGGCCGAGGACGACGACCACCTGTTGCCCCGCGTGGGCGCGGCCGCAGTGACGCTCGCCGCGTGGGTGCTGGTGCTCGCCCTCCTCGGCGCCTACCTACCCGCCTGGGACGGCTGAGCCCGGGGCCGCGCGGGCGCGCCTGCGTGACGTCACCGCGTCGGGTACGAAAGGGCCGCGGGGGGGCCGGTCAGGACTTGGTTGAGGTGAGGACGCCGATCTTGTCGAGCCGGTGTTCGGGGTTGTTCTGGGCGTCGCGCCAGAAGTTCCCCGCCGCGTCGTCCTCGGGCGTGAGGCAGGTGGTGACGGTGATCATCGCCCGGACGGGCACGGCGCCGGGCGAACCGGGCACCGCGGCGCGCTGCGCCGCCATGGAATCCGGCTGCCGGAAGGAAGTGGTCCGGGTGGTGCTGATCGTGTACTGGTACGTCACGCCGTCGGCGGTGATGAACACCGAGGAGCCGGCCGGCAGCGCCGGCAGGTCCCGCAGCGGTCCGCCGGCGGCGACGCGGTGGCCGGTGACGATGTAGTTGCCGACCTCGCCGGGGCCGACCCCGCCCTCGGGGCCGTGCGGGCTGGCGGCGAGGCCCCGGTCCTGGATGCGAGTGCCCGGTGCGTCGTCGGGGCTGCCCTGGTACGGGACGACGGGCAGGTCCTCCAGGCCGATGGCGGGGATGGACATCACGGCCGTCCCGGTACTGCGGGCCCGGGCCTCGGCCGGGTCGCCGGCGGCGGCCACCGGAACCGCGGCGGGGGCGAGCAGGACGGTACAGGCGGCTCCGGCGACGAGGAGCAGGCGCGGTGACATGGCGGCCTCACCGGGTGCGGGCGACGGAGGGAACGCAGGACGCCGTCGGGGTCGCGTGCCGTGGGCGCAGGGGCGTGCTGCCGTACGGGGTGGCGTGACGGGAGTCGCGGACGAGCACGGCGCCGGATCCGGTGCGGCGGCCGGGGCGGCGTCCCGTACATCGGGATTCCGGCGAGGTCTGCGTACGGGCCATGGCGGGGCCTCCGATCGGGGTGAGGACCGCCCCGGGCGCCGTCGCGGGTGCTGTGGGACCCGCGTCTCGGCCGGAGCAGGGAGGTCAGCGGTCTCCGCAGGGGCGCCTACCCGCCCCCACCTCCGGAAACCACCGGGCGGCACCGGGCGCCGGCCGCCGGAGCAGCGGCCGTTCCCCCGGCCGCCGCCCCGGCGGCCGGGGGAACGGCTCACGGGCGGGACACGACGTCCTGGCCCTGGTCGGGACCGGCTCTCCCACGCCGAGATCGCGGCCGGGCCGGCGCTGGTCGGGGGCGCGGTGGAGGCCCCCCGGGCAAGCTCGGCGCCCGGAAACCGGGTGGAGGCGGCGATCGCCGCGTACGAGGCCGGACGTACCGGCCCGTGACGGCGGCGCCGGCCGGCGCCGGCGCTCCCGGGCGCGAAGGCCGGCGGCCGTCAGCCGAAGAGCGCGGTGATGCGCTGGAGCGGGACGAAGTTGAAGTTCTGGTTGCCGCTTTGGCCGGGGGCGCCGTGGCAACCGCCCTGGCGGATGAAGACGCCCTGCGGGAAGGCCGGTCCGAGGTGGGCTGCGGTGGCGTCGATGCCTTCGGTGTCCTCGCGGTCGTCGGTCGCGGTTCCGCCGTCGACCGAGAAGCGGCCGAGGTAGCCTTCCCCTGCGTGTGACGGACCCAGGGAGCCCGAGGCGGTGTTGCGGCCACGGCGCGAACGCAGGCCGAACGGCCGCGCGCTGCCCGCCCGTCGGCCTGGACGGACCTCAGCACAGGCCCGGTTCGCCGCCCGCCGCCGCACCGCATTCGGCGCCCCCGCCGCGGGCGACCTCCGACCACAGGGTCGCCTCCACCTTGCCGAGCAGGCGGGCCAGTTCGGTGCGTTCGGCTCCGTCGAGGCCGTCCAGCGTCTGACGTTCCAGCTCGCCCCAGGCCCGGCGGACCTCGACGAGCAGGCCACAGCTGCTGTCCGTCGCCTCCACCAGCGAGGCCCGCCGGTCCGAGGGGTCGGGGCGGCGGCGCACGTGACCGGCGTGTTCCAGGCGTTGGAGCATCTTGGTCACGGTGGAGGGGTCCAGGCCGACCGTCTTGATGAGCTCGGACTGGCGGACGGCGCCGTTGTCCCACAGGTGCATCATCAGGAACTCCTGCCCCGGGTGCAGCCCCAGGTCGCGCAGGGCCCGGCCCGCCGCGATCCGGTGGAGGCGGGCCACCCGGCTGATCGCGTGGCTCACCGGCCCCTCAAGCACGGCGCTGGGCGCCGAACACTCGGGGGTGGCGCGCGGTTCCTGAGCGGCTTCCGCGGTCATGGCGGCGCTCCTCCCTCGGTCGGGACCGGCGGGTCCGGTCCATGGCCTTCGCCATGAACTTTACCCGCCCGGAAAGATTTACCTTGGCCGGCCAAGTAATGAGGTACGCTGCTTGCACAGCCAATCATTGGCCGACCAATAATCTGTGAGGCGAACATGACCAGCGCTTTCGACCCGGTACGCATCGCGGGCGACACCCTTCCCAACCGCATCGCCCTGGCCCCCATGACCCGCAGCCGCGCGGCGCAGGGCGGCCTCGCGACCGACCTCCTCGCCGAGTACTACACCCAGCGGGCCTCGGCCGGACTGCTCATCTCGGAGGGGATCCAGCCCTCCGCCGTCGGACAGGGTTACCCCTTCACCCCGGGCCTGCACAACGCGGAGCAGATCGCCGCCTGGCGCCGGGTCACCGACTCCGTGCACGCGGCCGGCGGCCGGATCTTCGCCCAGCTGATGCACTCGGGCCGGATCGGCCACCCGTCCCTGCTGCCCGACGGCCTGGTACCGGTCGCCCCCTCCGCGATCGCGCCCCGGGGCCAGGTGTTCACCGGTGAGGGCCTCAAGGACTTCGTCACGCCGCGCGAGCTGACCGACGCCGAGGTACGGGCGACGATCTCCGATTACGCCGAGGCGGCCCGCAACGCCGTGGAGGCCGGTTTCGACGGCGTCGAGCTGCACGGGGCCAACGGCTACCTGATCCACCAGTTCCTGGCGCCGGGCACGAACCTGCGGACGGACGAGTGGGGCGGCCCGACCGAGAACCGCATCCGCTTCGCCGTCGAGGTGGTCAAGGCCGTCGCCGCGGCGATCGGCGCCGAACGCACCGCGCTGCGCGTCTCCCCCGGCAACCCGTACAACGACATCTCCGAGCCCGACCCGCAGCCCGTCTACGAGGCGCTGGTGAAGGAGATCGACGGGCTGGGCCTCGCCTACCTGCACGTGTTGGAGTCCGGGCCCGACGCCCGGGAGGCGACCCTCGCACTGCGCAAGCAGTTCAGCGGGCCGCTCGTCCTGAACCCGGCCACCGAGGGACCCACCGACCACCGCGCGCTCGGCCTGATCGAGGACGGCACCGCGGACCTGCTGGCCTTCGGCGCCCTCTTCCTCGCCAATCCGGACCTGCCGGACCGGCTGCGCACCGAGGGCCCGTACAACACGCCGGACCCGGCCACCTTCTTCGGCGGCGACGCCCGCGGCTACACGGACTACCCGGCGCGCGCGTAGCCCGTACGCGGGCGCCGCGCGGGTCTCGCGGCGGGGCCGGGGTGCGACCCCGTCGCAGCCTGGGTGGCCGAGCCGCACCCCGTACGCCACCCATACCCGCCGGTCGCGTTCCGTAACGCCCTGGCCCTCGATGCAGCCGCGCGTCGCCGCGGGGTTTCGCCCGGGGTCGGGCGGGCAGCCGCCCCTGGGGCGGACTCGCAGACCGGGAGCACCGGGGGACACGGCCCGGGCGGCACCGTAGGAGGCAGCCATGGAAGAGCAGGGCGGCGCCGGAGGCGTCCCACCGCACGACGGCCACCACGCCCCGCGCCCACCGCGCACGGGCCGTCCCGATGACGAGCGCACCCGCGCCGCCGACACGGACGAGGCGGCCCGCCTCGACCGGCCGGAGCCGACGCAGGACGCGGGCTCGGGACGCAAGCGCTGGGCGGGTCCGCGCAAGGGCAAGGACGACGGACCGGGAACGCGGTCGAAGTGAGGCGGGAACCATGACGGCGGAAGACATCTGGGGCTACCACCGCGACGCGGGCCACGAGCCCGGCCTCGACCTGATCGGCTACAAGGTCGAAGCGACGGACGGCACGATCGGGAAGATCGACAAGCACTCCGAGGACGTCGGGGCCTCCTACCTCGTCGTGGACACCGGGGTCTGGATCTTCGGCAGGCACGTCCTGCTGCCGGCGGGCACGATCCGGCGGATCGACACCGCCGAGCGGGTGGTCCACGTCGACCGCACCAAGGGGCAGATCAAGGGCGCGCCGGAGTACGACCGCGCGAAGTACGTCGGTGATCCCGGTCAGCGGGAGGAGTTCGCCCGCCACTACGGCCAGGCCCACAGCTGACACCGCGCCCGACGTGACGGCGCCGGCGGACACGACGGCGCGGGCACGGGGGGCCTCACCATTCGCGAGGGGCGATCAGCTCCTCGATGTCCGCGTCCTGGAACCCGTAGGCAGCGGCAATACGCCAGAAGTCCTCGGCGATCTCCTCCCGCGCCACCGTTTCGATGCAGCTCCCGGCGGCGTCGAAATCCGCCTCCAGCAGGTTGAACTCCTCCGTCGCGGCGTGGGTGAGCGCGTACAGGGCCGGCAGGTCCGCGGGCCGCTCGGCCTCGATCCGTTCGCACAGCCGCAGCAGGATCGCCCTGGCCTTGTCGACGACCTGATCGGGGTAGTACGAGTCCGCGTAGAGCAGCCGCAGGAACGCGTGCTTCGAGACCTGTTCGTTCGTGATCGGCATGGCGCCACCGTCCCCTTGGAAGAATCGACGCGCCGATCATGCGGGACGGCACTGACAACGGCCGTCCCCGACCGCCGGGGCGGGGCCCGCCAACATCCGAACACGGCCTGCCCCGGCGGCCGTCCCGGGGCTACCCTGCGGGAATGGAACGCGCTGAAGTCCTCAAGCGAGTGATCGGCATCCTGACCGAGGCCCAGGACATCCGGCGGACGGTCGAGGCCGGCGAGGAGGACGAGGACGACTTCGGGCCGACCGCCGGGGTCGCCACGCAGCTGTTGAACGAGATGCTCCCGTCGATCAAGGTGCCCGCCGACGCCTCCCCCCAGGAGGTGGCCCGGGTGGTCGCGGTGGCGCTCGGTCCGGCCCTGCACACGATGGTGTCCGGGTTCAGCCTCGCCTTCACCAGCCTCGCCATCGCGCACGACGCGGGCCGCACCGACGTCTCCTCGATCGAGGTGCTGCAACAACTCGCCCTCGAAGTCCAGGCGGGCACCTACGACGAGGGGGCCTGACCCAGCCCTCCCCGCCCGGCGCCGACGCGCGAATGCGGCCGTACGCCGCGGGTAGGCGCAGCACGCAGAGACCCGCAGCCGAACCGAGGAGTCACCATGCCGCGCGGTTCCAGCCCCAAGCGTGAACGGCAGTACGAGCACATCAAGGAGAGCGCCGAGGAGCGCGGGGAGAGCCCCGGGCGGGCCAAGGAGATCGCCGCGCGCACCGTCAACAAGGAGCGGGCCCGTGCGGGCGAGTCCCAGACCGCCAGCCGGTCCTCGCTCCAGGACATGTCCTCGTCCCGGCGCGGCGGACTGCACTCGCACAGCGGCGCGCAGGGACCCACCAAGGATCAGCTCTACAACGAGGCCAAGCAGCGCAACATCAAGGGCCGCTCCTCGATGGACAAGGCAGCCCTCAAGCGCGCGCTCGGCAAGTGAGGCCTCGGCGGGCCGCCTTCGGCAGGTGAGCCCCCGGTGGGTGAGCCCCCTACCAGTGCGTCACCGAGCGGGCCGGCGCACGGACGGAACGGTTCAGGGCCGGCCCCCATCCCCCGAGGGCCGGCCCTGAACGCGCCGAACGCCGCTGTTCGCCAACTCGGCCACCCCCGTGGGCAAAGTTAGCTGACAGCTATCGGCGAGGTCCACGGTGACGGACTGCGGGCAGATTGTCAACTGACCGCTAATCTGCAAAACTGACGGATAGCTGAGAGCAATGCCGAGGAGGTGGAGGGAAGGGAGATGCACCGTGCCCGAGACTGATGACCGGCCCGTGCTGGCGGTGCGCCTGGACAACCTCTTCAAGACGGTTCGCCCCAAGGGCAGGCACTGGACCAACGCGGAGGTCGCCGACGAGCTGAAGCGGGCCAACCCCGATCTCAAGGCCGGCGGCGTGTACCTGTCCCAGCTCCGTACGGGCAAGCGCGCCAACCCCTCCCCCGACCTGCTGGCCGCCCTCGCGAAGTTCTTCGGGGTGTCCGTCGCCTACTTCTTCGACGACGAGGTCGCCGAGTCCGTGCTCAGCGAGGTCGCCGCGATCGAGGCGCTGCGCCAGGCCGGCGTGCGTTCCGTGGCGATGCGCGCGGCCGGGATGAAGAAGGAGAACCTCCAAGCCATCACGGCCATCATGGATCAGTACCGCCAGATGCAGGGCCTGCCGCCCGTCACCGATCCTTCGGACCCCGCGGACCCCGCGGACCCGGAGTGAGGGTCCCGGGAAAGGGCCGGCCCGCCGACCACGACCGTCGCAGCCGCCTCAAACAGCTCCGCAAGGACGGCGCACGGCGGATCGCCGCGCTCGGCCTGCCCGAGGGGGCCGACGTGGCCGAACTCTGCCGCTACGTCGGCGGCTTCCGCGAACGCCCCATCACACTGATCCCGATGCCGATGCCCGCGTCCCAGCCGTGCGGGATGTGGGTCGCCGCGCGCGACGAGGACCTGATCTTCTACGACGCCCACACGACCGGCGCGCACCAGGAGCACATCGTCCTGCACGAGCTGGGTCACATCATCTGCCGCCACCGCGGCGCCGGTTGGCTGGACGAGACGAGCTCCCGCTTCCTCTTCCCCCACCTCGATCCCGACCTCGTGCGCGACATGCTCCTGCGCGCGACCTACGACGACGTCCAGGAGCAGGAGGCCGAGGTCATCGCCTACCTCCTCTCCCAGCGCGTGGGTCGCGCCCCCGCGCAGTGCGCCCCGGCCGCGACGGGCGAGCCGTCCCGCAGGACGGACATGCTCAGCCGGATCGAACGCACCCTGTTCTGACCCGGCCGCTCACCGCCGCCCGGCGGCGGGCCGTACGCCCCCGGGTCGTACGACCGGCCCGCGAGGCGGGGTCCTGCTCGCCGTCAGGGTCGTGGGCCCGTGTCGGCCATTCTCTCCCGCCACCAGTCGACCGTCGCCTCGGCCTGCTGGTCGAACGGCGTGGCCCGGACCTCGAAGGCGGCCTCCCAGGCGCTCGCGTCGATGACGAACGGCCGCGTGAACTGGTAGCGGACCTCCTTCAGTTCGCGCAGCAGCGGCGAGAAGAGCCCGCCCACGGCCAGCGCCGCCGCGGGCAGTCCGCGTACCGCGATGGGCCCGGTGCCCGCTTCGGCGGCCAGCCGGTCGACCATCTGCCGCACCGACAGGGCGGGTTCGGTGGGAACGTGCCAGGCCCGTCCCCAGGCCCGCTCCGTACCGGCGGCCTCGGCCAGGGCCCCGGCCACGTCGGGCAGGTAGGTCCAGCTGTGCGGCACGTCCGGGTCGCCGAGCGTGGAGACGGGCCGGCCCCGCAGCAGCGGCGGTAGGATGCGTGCGGCCAGGTGGCCGCCGTCGACCACGCCGGGTCCGAAGAAGTCGGACGCCCGGACCTCGGCGGCCCGGATCCGGCCCTGCTCGTGCAGCGTACGGGCCTGCTCCCAGGCGGCGGCCCGGACCCGCCCCTTGGGGCCGGTCGCCGACAGCGGCAGCGCCTCGGTCATCGGGCCGTCCACCGGCCCGTATCCGTAGAGGTTGCCGAGCAGGACGAGGACCGCGCCGGTCGTCTCCGCGGCCGCGCACGCCGAAGCGGTCAGCGGCGGCAGGTCGCTCGCCCAACGGTCGTACGGCGGCGCGGCGCAGTGGATGATCGCGTCGGCGTCCGCCGCCACCCCGGCCAATCCGGCGGCGTCCGCCGCGTCCAGGGCGACGTGCTCGATGCCGGGCTCCGGCGCGCGGCCGGATCGGGTCACGACCCTTACCGCATGCCCCTGTCGTACGAGCAGGCGGGCGGTGGCCGCCCCGGCGGCCCCGAATCCGACAACCACGTAAATGCTCACCTGTGCACCCTACGGGTTGCTCCGCGGCGGCGCGGGGGTCGGCGGGGTACGGCCGTCATCGGGCCGCGTCCGGCGGCCGAACGGCTCCCGGCGCCGGCGCCCGGACTCGCTCGGCCGCCAGTTTCCACAGGGGTGCGGCCCGTCGTTCGGGGGATCCGGTGCGCAGCTCGTCGAGCAACAACCCGGCTTCGGCGGGACCGAGTTCGAGTTCCTCGACGATCCGGCGGGTGGTGACGTACGCGATGCCCTCGGCCAGCGCGGCGCGTTCCCAGGCGGCGAAACCGGCCCGGACGGTCTCGGCGCTCCGGGGCGTGGCAGGAGCCTGCGGCGCCCGCACCCCGTCAGGATGGGCCGCGCGTTGCCGTTCGCGTTCGATCTCGGAGAATCCGCACACCGTACGGGAGGCCTCCTCGGCGGCGTCAAGGGACGTGGAGCCGGCCAAGGCGCGCGCCAGTGGGCTGAGTTCGAGTGTGCGCCGCAGGGTGAGGCGGTGGACGCCTCGGGAGGCTTCGTCCAGGACGAGGGGCGCGGGGGCGTCGCGGGTGCCGCAGACTCCGCGTATCCCGCGGGCGGCGGCGACGAGCACGGCGCTCGCCTCGGAGGGGTGCCAGTCGAACACCCCGAGCACGCCCTCGGTGTGCTCGGCGGTGAGGGCGAAGGCGGGCGCGCCCAATCGGGGCATGAGGGCGGCCGGCGGCACCTCGTTGTCGAGGCCGGGCCCGGCGACGTACACGGTGGTCGGGATGCCGGTGGCCGCGCACGCGGCGACGGCGAGGGCGTCGCCGAGGGGGCTGCGCAGGGTGGGCTCGTCGCCGTGGGCCACGATGTCGCCGCCGACGTCGACGAGGTCGATCCGGTCGGCTCCGCACCAGTGGGCGGCCGCCGCGATCTGCCGGGCGAGGCCGGTCGCGCCGGCGTACGGGTCCAGCAGCCCGAGCCGGGGGCGCAACGCGGCGGCCAGCGGCGGCAGGAGCGAACCGGCGGGAGCGACGGGCCTGGTGGCGGGGGTGACCAGGGCGAGATCGGGCCCGGCCGGCTGCGTACCGGTGAAGTCCGTGGTCCGGCGCGGCCCGGGGACCGGGTCGACGACGAGGCGCTCCCAGGCGTAGGTCAGGACGAGGGCGGGGGCGGCGGCCCCGTGCAGGGCGGAGTGCACCACCGCCGCCGTGATGGCGTCGCCGCCGCCGCCCGCCGCGATGAGGAGCTTCCTGGTGGTCGTGTGGCGTCGCTTGATGGTCATGGCGGACACGAATATCCCGGCGAGCGGCGCACCGCCACCCTCCCGAACCCCGCAGGTGGTGACATTCCCGGAGGAAGGCGACCTACTTCCGGAAAGAACATATGAACCTCCATACGGCGAAAGCCATTCCATGGGAATTCCACTACAGAGATCGGCGCGGGGGGCGACCTAAAGTGACGCCCTGTCACGAACAGTGAGCCCGTTCGATCCGAAAGCGAGTCAGTTCCCGCTATGTCGAAGACCGTTCCGCTGCCGATGCCGGCCCTCCGGGGTTCCCTCCCGCTCACCGAGCCCGAAACCCCCTACGAGCAGTACGTGTACGCCTATCCGCACCAGAAGGCCTACCGCCTGCTGGAGGACGGTCCGTTGCTGAGCGAGCTGTGGAGCAAGGAGCGGCTCGACACGCTGTCGCTCTACGCGCACATACCGTTCTGCGAGATGCGCTGCGGGTTCTGCAACCTGTTCACCCGCACCGGAGCCCCGGAGGAGGTCACGAGCGACTTCCTGCGCACCTTGGAGCGCCAGGCCCGGGTGACCCGGGAGGCGTTGGAGGCGCAGGGCGCTCCGATCCGGTTCACGCTCGCCGCGTTCGGCGGCGGGACGCCCACGTACCTGACGGCGCAGGAGCTGACGCGGCTCTGCGACATCAGCGAGAACGTCATGGGCGCCGACTTGAAGGCCGCCTCGTGGTCGGTGGAGACCTCGCCGGCGACGGCGACCGCCGACCGGATCGCCGTCCTGTCCGAGCGGGGCGCGACCCGGCTGAGCATCGGCGTGCAGTCCTTCATCGACGAGGAGGCGCGGGCCGCGGTCCGTCCGCAGAAGCGCGAGGAGGTGGAGAGCGCGCTCGCCCTGCTGAAGGAGGCCCGGTTCCCGATCCTCAACATCGACCTCATCTACGGCATCGACGGCCAGACCGAGCGCACCTTCAAGGTGTCCCTGGAAGCCGCGCTCGCGTGGGAGCCGGAGGAGATCTACCTGTACCCGCTGTACGTGCGCCCGTTGACCGGGCTCAGCAGCAGGCACGCCAAGACCCTGCAGGACTGGAACGACCAGCGGCTGCGGCTCTACCGCTTCGGCCGCGACCACCTGCTGTCGGCGGGGTACGAGCAGACGTCGATGCGGGTCTTCCGGCGGATCGGGACGGCGGCCGTGGAGGACGTCGACGGCAGCAGCATCAGCGAGTACAACCAGCAGGCCGGCATGGTCGGACTCGGCGTCGGCGCCCGCTCGTTCACCACCGATCTGCACTACACCACCGACTACGCGGTGGCCGTGCCCGAGGTGCGGCGCATCATCGACGACTACATCGCCACCCCGACCGAGCAGTTCCGGCGCGCGCAGTGGGCGTTTCGGATGGACGAGGGTGAGCGGCGCCGCATGTACGTCCTCCAGCAGCTCCTGGAGTCGACCGGTCTGCACGCCGCCGGCTACGAGCAGCAGTTCGCGACGCGCTTCGAGGACGACTTCGCGCCGCAGCTCGGCGCGCTGGTGGAGAAGAGGTGGGTGCGGGAGACGGACGGGACGTTCGGGCTGACCTTGGAGGGCATGGCCTGGGCCGATGCGATCGGACCGATGTTCTTCTCGTCCCGGGTGCGCGACAACATGACGTCCTACCAGGACCGTTAGGGTGCGCCGGACCCGGTGGCCGCTCCTTGCGGGGCGTCCGCCGGGTCCGGTTCGACCGCCCGTCGCCGCTCGGGCAGGGAGACGAGGACGAGCCCGGCCAGCAGCAGGGCGCCGCCCGCCGCGGCGGGCGGTCCCGGGCGTTCGCCGAGGAACGCCACGCCGAGCACGGTGGCGACGAGCGGTTCGGTCAGGCTCAGCGTGCCCGTCGTGGCCGCGCCGAGGCGCCCCACACCGCGGGTGAACAGCAGGTAGCCGAGGGCCGTCGTCCCGAGGCCCAGCCAGCCGATCAGCGCGACCGCCCGCGGGGCGGTCAGGCCCTCCGGGGCCACCAGCAGGTACGGGGAGACCAGCAGCCCCGCGCACAGCACGCTCACCGGCGCCGCGGCCCCGAGGTCGACGCCCAGGGAGCCCAGTGCCTTCGTCGCGGCGATGTACACGCCGAAGCTCGCTCCGGCCACGACGCCGCAGACCACGCCCACCCCGTCGGCGCGCGCCCCGCTGCCCGGCAGCAGCAACAGGCCGATCCCGAGCACCGCGCAGCCCGTCCCCCACAGCCACCGTCTGGTCGGCCGTTCGGCGGAGAGCAGACGCGCGCACAGGCCGCTGACCACGGGCACGGTCCCGAAGGCGACGGCGGTCGCGAGGGCGGCGCCGGTCCGTTCCACCGCTTGGAGGAAGCAGACCTGGAAGGCGGCCGTCACCAGCACGCTCAGCACGAGCCACCGGCCCGCGCCGGGCCGGCGCAGGGTCCGCAGCCCGGCCGGGCGTACCGTCAGCAGGCTGAGCACGAGCCCACCGAGCAGCATGCGGGCCGCCCCCAGGGACACCGGGTGGGCGCCGGTGTCCGCCCAGATCTGAGCGGGCCCCACGGTGCCCCAGAGCACCGCCGCCACCAGTACGGACACCACCGCACCCGCCATACCGCCACTCCGTGGATCACGCATCGCACGAACGTATCCGCGCGGGCGGCGGGAGACCCACTGGGTGATTCCACGAGATTCCGGAGCGGCCGGATGCCCGGCCGGTGGATTCGCACGAGTCCACCGGCCGCCTCGACCCGACCGGTCGCGGGAGTCCTGGCGACGCCGGTGGGGCGGTCTGTCGGAGCGGGGCCGCGCGGGCCACACTGGGCCGTACGGGGACCGCACCGGCCCCCGAGTCCGCGGAGGTGGTGGGGCGTTGACAGGCGAGTCCCGACAGCAGTCCGATCCGGCCGTCCGGCCCGCGGTGTGGGAGACGTACGGACCGGCCGACCTCAGTTCCGTGCCCGTGTTCACCGGAGGGTTCATCAACTTCGGCTACTGGAAGGCCGTCGACATCGACGGGCCCCTGTCGGACGGTGACCGGATCCGCAGCGAGCAGGACCTCTACCGACACGTCCTGGACGCCGCCGCCCCGGGCGGCGGGCGGGTCGTGGAGGTCGGTTGCGGCCTCGGCGTCGGCTGCGCGCTGGCCCTGGAGGAGTACCGGCCGGCTGCCATCACCGGCGTCGACATCCACCCCCAGCAGCTCCGGCGGGCCCGGGAGGCCAACGCCCCGCTGCTGGCCGCCGAACCGGACCGGCTGCGGTTCGCCCTGGGCGCCGCCGAGAACCTGCCCTTCGGGGCCGGGGAGTTCGACTGCCTCTACAGCGTCGAGGCCGTCCAGCACTTCCCGGACCTCGACGCGTTCGCCCGGGAAGCGGCCCGCGTGCTGCGCCCCGGGGGCCGGCTGGCACTCGCCGGCTTCTTCACCGTCGACGGCACCGCCGCCCAGGCCGAGCGGCTCGCCGGCCTGCTCGACTCGTACGCCAGCGGCCTGGACATCGCCCGGCCCGTGTCCCGACTCGCCGACGCCCTGACCGGCGCGGGGCTCGTCGACGTCCGCAGCCGCTCGATCGGCCCGCACGTCTGGCCCGGCTGGGACCGTTGGCTGTCGCGGCTGTGGGGCCCCGGCACCTGGCCCAGGAACTTCCTGGCCGCCTGGGAGGAACGGGTCCTGGACTACTACCTGGTCACCGCCACCCGGCCGTAGGCGTCGGGGCGGGACGGCGGAAAGCCCCGGTCTCCGTGAGGAGAACGGGGCTTTCCGCATGGAGCGCTGGGCAGGCCTTGCACCTACATTTCCCCGCGGGAAGCGGGGCGTCTTTCCTTGGACCACCAACGCAGGTCCCGCCGCCGCTGTTCGCGGCCGCAGGAACAAGATCACTGTAGCGCACGGGGCGGGCTCCCGCACAACGGCGCGCCGTCACCCCCGACGGGCTGCCGTACGACGGCGCGCCCGCTTTCCCGGCGTTGTCGCGGGCCGGCCGCTCCGCGCGGGCCGCCCGCTCCGCCGCGTGCCGGTCGGCCGGTGCGGGGTGATCCTGGGGACATGGGTGGTGATCCGCAGGACACGGGCGGCGTCCGCAAGGGCCGACTGCCCGTCGCCTACGCGGCGGCGGCCCGGCGGTCGATCCGGGTGACCGTGGCCGCCGGCGCCGGTTTCTACCTGCTCCTCTACGGGTTCGGCTCGGCCACCGGCGCGACGTACGCGCTGTTCGCGGCGGTGGCCCTCGCCGGGCTGTCGCACATCCCCGGCACGGGCCGCCAGCGCGCCGCGGTGGTGCTCCCGCTCCTGCCCGTCTGCTGCGTGCTGATCACCATCGGCACCTATCTGTCCGTACGGACCTGGAGCGCGGTCCTGGGCATGCTGGTCGTGGGCTTCGCCCTGGCGTTCAGCGCCGTGGGCGGCCCGCGGCCCGCGGGCGCCGCGCCCGGGTTGCAGTTGATGTACATCCTGCCGTCGTTCCCGCCCTACGCTCCGGACACCCTGGACGAGCGACTGCTGGGCACGACCGTCGGCATCGCCCTGCTGTTCCTGGCGGAGATGTTCCTGTTCCCCGATCCCCCGACGGTGTCGTACGTGGCGCTGGCCGCGCGGGCCGCCGACACCGCGCGCGGCTGCGCCCAGGCGCTGGCCGAAGCCCCGTACGCGGTGCCGGAGCCGCTGGCGCGCGTGGCCGAGGAGGCGGGGACCCGTCTGCGGCCCTCGCAGGTGCCGGAGGCCGAGCGGCCGGCCGGGCCGGGCGTACGGGAGCGGGCCCTGTCCCACACGGGCCTCACCACCCGGACCCTGCTGAACCGGCTCACCCTGCTGCCGCCGGTCGCCGGCGCGGAGCCGGGACAGGCCGACCTGGAAGTACTGCGGGCGGTACGGGACGCCGCCGCGGAGACGTCCGACCGGCTCCGCGGCCGGACGACCTCCGTGGCGGCGCACACCGAGCTGCTGCGCGCCCGTACGGCCTTGGCGGGGGGCCCGGCGGTGGATCCGTCCCCGGCGCTGCTGCGCCGGCACGCGGCGGTCCTGGAGGCCGCCGACGCCGCGCTGGCGATGTCGACGGCGGCCGGCATCGCGGTGGCGGGCCGGGCGGGCGCGGCGCAGGCGGCGCCGGGCCGGTTCTGGTACGCCACGATGCGCGCTCCCCGGTTGTGGTGGTTCCGGTTGTCGGGGCACGCGGCGCGGCGGTCGGTGCTCTTCCAGAACGCGGTGCGGCTCAGCCTGGCGCTGGCGGCCGCGCGGGTGATCGCCGGGGAGGACACGTTGCCGCACGGGTTCTGGGTGCTGCTGGCGACCTTGACGTTGACCCGTACGACGGTGGAGGAGACCCGCTCCACGGTCCGGGTGGCCCTCATCGGAACCCTGGCCGGCGCCCTCGTCGCGGCGGTGCTGCTGGCCGTCGTGGGCACGCACATCGCCGTGTACGCGGCGGCGCTGCCCCCGCTGATGCTGGTCGCGTTCACGCTGGGGCCGGTCAAGGGCGTCGGCTGGGCCCAGGCGATGTTCACCCTGGTGGTCGCCCTGGTGTTCGCGCAGTTGGCTCCCGCGACCTGGCAGCTCGCCGAGTTCCGGCTGTTGGACGTACTGACAGGCAGCGCCATCGGCGCCGTGTTCGGCCTGTTGGCCTGGCCGCGCGGCGCACAGGCCGAACTGCGACGGTCGGTGGCGGTGCTGCTGCGGGGTGCGGCGGAGATCGTCGTGGCCACCACCACCCAGATCGCCGCCGGCGGGGTACGGGTGCCGGTCGCCGGCGCCCCGGGCCACCGTTCGCTGCGCACCGCGCTGATCCTGGCGGAGTCCGCGTACGCGCAGTACCAGAGCGAACCCGCGGGGCGGACGGCGTCGGGGCGGGACTGGCAGGCCACGCTGATGGTCGGCCACCACACGCTGTGGGGCGCCGACAGGTTGCTCGTACCGCCCGAGCGGATCGTCGCCCCGCCCATGGGGCGGGAGCCGGCGCATTCGGTCACCGCGCTCGGCGACCGGGTCGCGGGACGGATGCTGCTCGTGTCGGCCCGACTCGACCCGGGCGGCGACACCCCGTACGCCGCGATCCCGCTGCGCGATCCGACCTACGACGGCTTCGCCGCTGAACCTCCCGGCGCGCCCCGCCTGTACTACGCGACCACCTCGTGGTTGGACTCCCTCATGACGGACCTGGAGCGCATCGCCGCCGCCGGACCACCACCGGACCGGAAGCCTTCCGGGGCCCCGCACCCGGGGTGAGGCGCGGCACGCGCACGAACGCCGACACCACCGCGGCGACCGACAGGGACGCCCTGTCCTCCTCGTCCGCGCTCGGCCACCACGTGTTCGTCGCCGACTTCCGGCCCCGGTCGGCGCTTTCCAGGACCAGGGGTTCGTCCGCCACCTCGGCGATCCACGTCAACAGCACCACGGCAGCACCCCTCGACGCGGGCCGGCGGCGCCGAGGTCCATACCTGGCCGGCCCTCGTCACACGGTGATCACGACCTTGCCGAGGAGTGTGCGGGACTCGATCGCCTCGTGCGCCGCCGCCGCGCGCTCCAGGGGGAAGGTGGCGCCGATGACCGGGCGCAGCGTCCGGTCCGCCGCGGCCCGCAGGGCTCGCGCCACCAGGTCGGTGTGCTCCTCGGCCGACATCTGCACGTCCTGGATGCCGAGCAGTCGAACGCCTCGGGCGGCGGCCTCGTCCGGGTCCACGGGGGCGAAGCCGCCCGTGGGGGCGCCGTGGGCGGAGAACCGGCCGCCGGCCGCCGTCAACGCGAATGCCGCGACGCCGACGTGACCGCCCACCCCGTCGAGGACGACGTCAGCGCCCGCGTCGCCGAGAGCGGTCCGGGCCGCCTCCACCCAGTCCGGTCGGGCGGCGTCGATGACGGCGTCCGCCCCCAACTCCCGTACCAAATCGGTCTTCCGGTCGCCGCGCGCCACCCCGACCACGCGCGCGCCCGCCGCTTTCGCCAGCTGGACGAGTACGGTGCCCATGCCGCCCGAGGCCCCCACGACCAGCACCTGTTCGCCGGCCCGGAGCCCGGTGACCTCCAGCAACTTGGCCGCCGTCACGCCGTCGTGCACGAGGGCCGCCGCGTCGGTGAGGGAGACCTGGTCGGGTACGGAGACCAGCGCGTCGGCGCTCGCCACGGCGAACTCCGCGTACCCGCCGGTGTGCCCGAGGGACACCGCCACCCTGCGTCCGGTCCACGCGGGGTCAACGCCCTCCCCGGTCGCGCGGACCACGCCGGTGATACCGCCGCCCGGGACGTACGGCAGGGTGAGCGGGAAGTACTCCCGGCCCCAGCCGCCGCGCACCTGCGTCTCCACGAAGATGGTGTCCACGGCGGCTACGGCGACCAGCACCTGCCCCGGTCCCGCAACCGGCTCGGGCGCCTCCCCCGCGACCAGTACCTCCGGGCCACCGAACTCCCGTACCTCCGTCACGCGCATGACGTTCCCCCTCCGCTCGGGCCTCCGGACCTTCCGGCGCCCGCCGTTGGGGCAACCTTGCGACCTCAACCAGGCTTGAGGTCAAGCTTTCGCCGCAGGGGAACGAGGTGATTGGGATGACGCATCGTCATGTGTGCTGCGGGTGTGGAACGTTGGAGGTCGGACCCATCGCCACCGGTGGTGCGGTGGCGACGACGGGGGGGGTGGCCGCGACCGAGCGGGCTGCCGTCACGGAGCGCTGCCCGTCCTCGGGGCGGACCGGACAACGGTCCCGTTCGGCAGCCCGCCCCTCATCCTCGCCCACCCCCACCCCCGGCGCCGTGACCCGCGACCACCCCGCCGCGCGCGTTTCATCCGAATGCGGGAGCGACCCCGGCGGCCCCCACGGCGCGGGCGCCGCCCGGGGCGCGGGCGCCGCCCGGGGCGCCCGCGCTCGCCCGCGCGGCCGGGCCCGCCCGAACGGCCGGTTTCACGTACGGCCGGAGCGGGATTCAAACCTCCCGCGCCACCGTTTCCCTCGGGCGGCCGAGGCCGAGTGGCCCTTGCGGCCGAACCGGGCTCTCATGGACGACGGGCGACCTTTCGCCCGCCCAGCCAGCGCGAAGGGCATTCTCATGTACGAAATGCGCGCGGACTCACCCGACGGCCGTGGCGAACTCCTGTGGCACGTCCTCGCCAAGGAGGGCCCCTCGGGAACCCTCTGCGGCCGGCACGCGCCCCCCTCGGCCACCGCCCGGAGCACCGCCGGGGAGGCGGCCGCCGAACGCTACTGCACCCCCTGCATGGAGGCCTTCCGGACGGCCGTCCAGGGTCACACCGACCGGTCCGTCTCCGCCGACATCACCTGAACCAGGGTCCGCACGACCCCACCACCCCTCACCCCCTCTCCCCCATGACTCGACGCGCCCGCCGCCCGGCCGACGGCCCGGAGGCGGGCGCCCGGCCGTGAAGGCGGGCGACGCGGACCGACGTCAGCGAACGCCGGACGCGGCCAGGGCGTCGACCGCGGTCCGCCAGGCCGCCGTGACGGCCCGATGGGCGTGGGCGCTCGCCTCGGGAACCGCAGCGGGCAGGTTCAGGGCCGCACCGACGTGCACATGGAGACGGGGGCGGCGGGCGGGCGCCGTGAGGGCGCCGGCGAGCTGCTTGACGGTGCCTCCGGAGCACAGCCGTCGGGCGCCCGCCTGACCCACCGGTACGAGGGGCACGCCGGCGGCCAGCGCGAGGCGTGCCGCGCCGCTGCGGAACGGACCCGGGGCCTCTTCTCCCGGGTCACGGCGGGTCGGCAGCCGTCCCTCGCCGTACAGCAGGACGGAACGTCCGTCGGCGATGACCCGCGCCGCCCGGTCGAGCGCCTCGGCGGCGCGGGCGGTGCCGCGGTGGACGGGGATGTGCCCGTCGCGGGCCAGGGCCGCACCGAGGACGGGGATCCGCCAGAGCCCGGCGGCGGCCATGATCACGGGTTCCGTGCCGAGCCTGCGCAGCGCGGCCGCGACGACGACGGGGTCGCAGAGGGAGGTGTGGTTCGCGACGAGCACGCAGGCGCCCCGCGGCAGCGAGTCGGCGGGGTCCGCGGGGTCGGCCGTCACGGAGAGGCTGCCGAAGGCGGGGAAGAGGGCGTCGGCGATACGGGTGAGCACGGGACCTCGCTGGTGCGGCGGTGCGGATGGGTCGTTGCCCATCATCGGGAGCGGCCCGGCCCGCTGTCGTGAGTACGCCTACTCAGGACCCGCGTGGGCACCTGCGTGGGCACCTGCCCGGGCACCCCCTTGTGCGCCGCCCCGGCACCCGTGCGGGCGCCTCCCCACCACCCGTGCGGGCGCCGCCCGGGCGGCCTCCGCAGACGAAGCTCTGGAGTTGCTCAAGTCCGTCGTAGCGCTCGGCCGGGGCGGGGATACCGCTCATACAATCCGGTTGGAATGAGTACGGGGGGTGGCATGATGGAGATCTTGATGATCTTCGTGTTCGGGTTCGTCGTGGTCCTCTTCTCGGTGACCCGGGGGAACCGTCGGCGCGGAGGGTCGTCGCGCAGGCGGCGGTCCGGGTCGTGGGGGGACGGCGGCGGCGGTGGCGGCTGCGGTGGCGGCTCGTCCTGCGGTGGCGGGGGCGGCTGCGGAGGCGGTGGCGGCGGCGGCGACTGACGCCGCGCACGGCGTTCCCTGGCGCTCACCACCGGCGGGCGCCGTCGTTGTGGGGGGTCCGGGCCGTGCCCCGACGGGTCCGGCCGGGGTCGGCTGCCGGGGCGGGTCGCCGTCAGGTGGCGGGTGAGCCCGATCCCGGCGAGGGCCGCGAGCAGCGCGCACACCCCGCCCCAGCCGGCCAGGCCGTAGGCCCGTACGCCGAGCCAGGAGCCCGCACTGCCGCCCAGGTAGGCGCAGGTCATGTAGGCGGTGTTGAGGCGGGCGCGGGCGTCGGGGCGCAGGGCCAGGACGCGGGCCTGATTCGCGATCATGCCGGACTGCATGGCGACGTCGAGCAGCAGGGTTCCGGCCACCAGAGCGGTCAGGCCCGCGGGTCCGCCGCCCGAACCCGCCGCCAGGAGCGCGGCCGAACCGAGGACCGCCGACAGGCAGACGAGGTTGACCGCGTCGGCTCCCCTGCGGTCGACCTGCCGTCCGGCGTACGGGGTGCAGACGACCGTCACCGCGTTGACCAGGGCCAGCAGTCCCACGGCCCGTACGTCCAGGTCGTACGCGGGACCGGTCAGCAGGAGCGCCGCGCAGGTCCAGACGGCCGAGAATCCGGCGAAGACGGTGGCCTGGTAGAGGCAGGAGCGGCGCAGTTCCGGCTCGGTACGGAGCAGTCGGAGGGGTTCGGCCAGGAGCGCCGGGTACGGGCGACGGAGGGGCGGGGCGGTGGCCGGCAGGGTGCGGGCGAGGACGACCGCCAGGAGCAGCACCACCGCGGCGGCGACCAGATAGGGGGCCCGCCAGCCCAGCCGTTCGCCGAGCGTGCCGCCGAAGGTGCGGGCGAGCAGCATCCCGGCCAGCGAGCCGCTGAGCAGCGTGCCCATGACCGCGCCACGGCGCTCCTCGCCCACCAGCCCGGCGGCCAGCGGGGCGATGAGTTGGGCGGCCACCGTGGTGACGCCGACGAGTGCGCTCGCGGCGACGAGCGGCGGCAGCGCCGGCGCGCAGCCCGCGGCGAGCAGGCCCGCTCCGGTGAGGGCGAACAGGGTGACCAACAGGGGCCGGTACGGGAGCCGGTCGCCCAGCGGCACCAGGAGGAAGATGCCGGCGGTGTAGCCGATCTGGGTGGCCGTCACGATCAGGGACGCGGAATCGGGGGACGCGCCCAGTCCGGTGGCGACGAGGGGGCCGATCGCCTGGGGGAAGTACACGTTGCCGACGCCGACGGCGCAGGCGAGGGAGAGCAACAGGAGCGTCCGGCGGTCCATGTCAGCGCACCGCCCCGGGGCCGGCGGGGTGGGGCCGCAGCGCGCCGGCGGGGCGCCGCGCGGGTGGTGTGGGTGTCATGGGGACGAGTTCACGGCACCCCCGCACGAGCGCCAATGAATGTAGCGTGGCGCTTAATGATCACCTTTGAACTCGGCGTGGAGGATCTCGCGGACACCCGGTTCGCGCTCTCTCCGCTGTACGAGACCGTGCTGAGCCTTCGGGTCCTGCGCGAGCCGGGGCTGTCCGCGCTGCACCTGCCCTGGCGCCGGTCCGTCCTCGGCGGGTTGGACGCGACCGACGTCGAGACGTTGATGTCGCTGATGCCGGTACGGCGCACCCTGCCCGATTTCCTCACGCCGCGGCCCACCCGCTTCGACGCGTCGTTCGCGGACGAACTGGCCGTCGTACTCCGTACTCCCCCGGCCGTGGTCCGCCGCGACCTGCTGGCCGCGCACGCGCCGGATCCGTTGCCCGGAGCACTGCGCGACGCCCTCGCCGCCGACGACGCCCCGGTGGCTCGACTGCGGGACGCGCTCTGCGCGTTGCTGCTCCGGTACTTCACGGTCGCCGTCGAACCGGTGTGGCCGCGCATGCGGTTGGTCCTGGAGGCGGACATGACCTACCGGGCCCGACAACTGGCCCTGGGTGGGGCCCGGTTGTTGTTCGCCGACATGCATCCGAACCTGCGCTGGGAGGGGGGCGTCCTGTACGTGGACCGGATGGTCAGCCGGCACCACGTCAAGGCCTCGGGCCGGGGGCTGTTGCTCGTACCGTCCGTGTTCGCCCACAAGCCGGCGCCGCCGGTCGATCAGGACGAAGCGCCGACGCTCGCCTACCCCAGCCGCGGGGTGGCGACGCTGTGGGAATCCGCGCCGGTGGTCACCGCGCCCGCCCTCGCCTCCCTGTTGGGGGCGCCGCGGGCGCGGCTGCTCGTCCTGCTCGAAGAGCCGTTGCCGACCGTGGAGATCGCCCGCCGTCTCCGTGTCACCCCGAGCGCCGTGTCCCAGCACCTGCGCGTGCTGCACGCGACCGGCCTCGTCACCAGGGCCCGTGACGGGCGGCACGTCCTCTACCGGCGCAGCCCGCTCGGTGACCGCCTGACCGGTCACGGGGAGCACCGGGACCCCCGAGGCCGCCGTACGCCCGCCGAGTAGGGCGGGCGCGGCCCACCGTGGCGGTCCTGACCTCGCCGCACCGCCCGGGCGGAGTGCGCGCCCCGGGCGGGCGTGCCAGGCTGGTCTGATCCCGGGGGTGGGGCCCGGCCCGCCGGTGCGGCCGGAGTCCGTCGAGACGAACGGGGCGTGCCGCATGGCGGAAACAGACTCCCGGGCCCCAGGACAGGGCCCGCGGACATGGCAGCAGGGCTCCAGGTGGTCCCCGCGACGGCGGGTGGTCGCCGGTTGCTCGGCCCTCCTGCTGGCCGCGCTGACCTCGGGTGCGGCGTCGGGGCCGATCACACCGACCCCACCGGCCGCCCCGACCCCTTCGGTGTCGGCCGAGCCCGCCTCGGACCCGCTCGACCCCCGCATCACGGAGATCATGCGCAAGCCCGAGTACCGCAACGCGCAGTGGGGCCTCCTCCAGGTCGAGGCGGGCAGCGGTCGGGTGGTGCACGACATGTTCGCGGACCAGGTCTTCATCCCGGGCTCCACGGCGAAGTTGTTCAGCGTGTCCGGGCCGTGGAAGACCCTGGGCGCCGGGCACCGCTTCGAGACGCCCGTCCACGCGGTGGGCGAGCGGGACGGCGCCACGTTGAACGGGAACCTGGCCCTGGTCGCGCAGGGCGACCTGACCATGGGCGGCAGGACCCGCCCCGACGGCACGGTGGCGTTCACCGACCTCGACCACACCTACGCCAACGACGTCCCCGGCGCGACGCTCACCCCGGAGGACCCGCTGGCGGGCATCGACCGGCTGGCCCGGCAGGTGCGGGATGCGGGGATCGCCCGGGTCGAGGGGGACGTGGTCGTCGACAGCCGGCTCTTCGCACCGGACCCGACGCTCGACCCGACGCCCACCCCGCTGATCATCAACGACAACCTGATCGACCTGTTGACCACCCCCGGGGACCGCCCGGACGCCCCCGCCCGGCTGGACTGGCGGCCACGGGTCGCCCCGTACCGGGTGACGTCGACGGTGCGGACGGTCGCGGCGGGCGAAGCGGGCGCCATCGACGTGACGGCCTCGGAGAACGGCACCCGGATCCGGTTGTCCGGCACGATCGCGGTGGGCGCCGCGCCGGTGCTGCGGGTGTCCCCCGTCGCCGACCCGGCGGCCTTCGGGCGCCGCGCGCTGATCGAGGCGCTCGGGCGGGTCGGGGTGCGGGTCACGGCGGACGCGGCCGGGCCCAACCCGGTGGCCGCGCTGCCCCGGACGTACGAGGGGAGCCCGCGGGTGGCGGTGTACACGTCGCCGCCCTACGCGGACTACGCCGAGCTCATCCTGAAGGTCAGCCACAACCTGGGCGCCAACCTCGGGATCTGCCTGATGGCGGTGGAGGCCGGAAGCCACGCCTGCATGGACGGTTTCCCGGTCCTGGCGAGGTTCCTCGACGGGGCGGGCGTGGACCGCGAGCAGGTGCGGTTGCTCGACGGCCGGGGCGGGAACCCCGTGGACCGGGCGACGCCCCGGGCCGAGATCCAGATGCTGACGTACTGGATGGGCACCCCGGACGCGCGGCGGTTCCGGGAGGCGCTGCCGATCCTCGGCGTCGACGGGCTGCTCGCGACCAACTGCCGGGACTGCCCGGCCCGCGGCAAGGTGTTCGCCAAGACGGGGGCCGCCGTCGGGTACGACGCGCTCAACGACCGGTTGGGGGTGGGGGCGATGACCATCGCCGGGTACCTGGACCGGGGCGACGGCCGGTTCGACGTGTTCTACGCGGGCGTCACCGGGGCCGCCACGCCGACGCCCGACCCGAGCGGGATCCTGAGCGTCGCGAACGACATCGCGATGATCGCCGCCTACCTCCAGGAGGGGTGATCGACGCTCCCGTCCGCTACGGCACGGAACGGCCCGGGACGCCCGGCGCCGCGGCCGGACGGGGGTCCGGGCCCGTCGCGTCAGCTCCGCCTGGCGTGGCCGCCGAGGACGACCTCGATCCTGCCGGAGGTGGTGCCCCGGTCGAGGAAGTGGGGCAGGGGTGCGCGCAGCAGGTGCCGTACGGCGTGGGCCAGTTCGAGCCCGTACCGCTCAGCGGCCTGTTCCTCGCGTTCGTGTTGGCGTGCCGCGGTGCCGCCCGACCGCAGGAGGGCGGGGATCTGGCGGCCGGCGATCGCCAGGGCGGAGGCGACGACGTCCTGGAGGTCCGAGTCGTGGCGCAGCAGGCGGGCGGTCGCGGTTCCCTCGGTGACGTGCTGGTGGCAGTGGCCGAGTTCCAGGTGTCGGAGTTCGTGTCCGGTGATGATGAGTTGGTGCTCGGGTACGGTCCGCTCCTCCACGACGATGAGGTCCCTCGACCCGAGGTCGAGCGCCAGTCCGCTGGCCATGCCGGGCGGGAAGGACGTCGTCCGGAACTCGATCTCGCGGTCGCGCCGATCGCCCATGGCCTCGCAGAGCGCGCGGCAGATCGTCGCGCCCTCCACGGGGGCTTCCAGATGGGCGATCGCTTGCGCCATGGCTGCGATCGACCGCCGCATCTCCCGCTGCTTGAACACCAGTTCCCCCTGTGACGCTGTTCCACGAACCTGTGACGCTCCCGGCCGGCGCCGGTGGACAACCTCCCGCGTTCCTCGTCGCGGGGCGGGGTACAGCTGTCCGTACGGTCGCCCCGGCTGCCGCGGAGGGACTCCGGTCACCGGCCTTCCGGTCGGTGGTGCTCGGCGAAGTCGGCGCCCCGGCGCGACGGGACGGCGGAGCACGGTTCGCACCCTGCGGTTTCCCGAGACTGCCACATACGGGGCGGGAGATCCACGATTGTCCGGCCAACCCGACGTCGCGGTGGCAGGAAATCGCCTGTCCTTCCGGCGGCCCCCACCGGGAGGTACCGGCGCCCGGTGGGGTTCAGCCCTTTCCGGCCGCCTCGTCGAGCTCGGTGTCGAGGGTGAGCGCGGCGGTGATGAGGGCGATGTGGGTGAAGGCCTGGGGGAAGTTGCCCAGTTGCTCGCCCGTGGGTCCGATCTCCTCGGCGAAGAGCCCGACGTGGTTGGCGTAGGTGAGCATCTTGTCGAAGGCGTACCGCGCCTGCCCCGGGCGGCCCGAGCGGGCGAGGGCGTACACGTACAGGAAGCTGCACAGGGAGAAGGTGCCCTCGGCGCCGCGCAGCCCGTCCGGGGAGGCGGCTGGGTCGTAGCGGTAGACGAGGCTGTCGACGACGAGTTCGGCGTCCATGGCCTCCAGGGTGGCGAGCCAGCGCGGGTCCTGCGGCGCGATGAAGCCGACCAGGGGCATCAGCAGCAGGGATGCGTCCAGGACGGTCGTGTCGTAGTGCTGGACGAACGCTCCGCGTTCCTCGCTCCAGCCGCGGGTCATGATCTGCTCCAGGATGGCGTCGCGCGCGGCGGTCCAGCGGGGCAGGTCGGCCGGGCGGGCGCTGGCCCCGGCCTGGCGGATGCCCCGGTCGAAGGCCACCCAGCACATGAGGCGGCTGTAGGTGAAGTGTTGCCGGCCGCCCCGGGTCTCCCAGATGCCCTCGTCGGCCCGGTCCCAGTTCTCGCACAGCCAGTCCAGCAGGCCCGCGAAGCGCTTCCAGCCGTCGTAGCCGATCACGTGGGTGATGTGGTCGACCTGGGCGAGGGCGTGGACGGCCTCGCCGTAGATGTCCAGTTGCAGTTGGTCGGCCGCGCCGTTGCCCACGCGTACCGGGGCCGAGCCGCGCCAACCCTCCAGGTGGCCGAGGATCTCCTCGGTGAGGTGGGGGTCGCCGTCGACGCGGTACATGATCTGGAGCGGTTCGCCGTTGGGCGCGCCCCCGTCGTAGAGCCGTTGCCCGAGCCAGTCGCGGAAGGCGTCGGCCTCCTGCGTGAAGCCGAGGTCGCGCATGGCGCGCACCGACAGGGAGGCGTCACGGACCCAGGTGTAGCGGTAGTCCCAGTTGCGCTCGCCGCCCTCCTGCTCGGGCAGGCCCATGGTGGCGGCGGCGATGGGGGCGCCGGTGGGCGCGTAGGTGAGCAGTTTGAGGGTGATGGCGGAGCGGTTGACGATCTGCTGCCACCGGCCGCGGTAGGTGCACCGGCCGATCCAGGCGTGCCAGAAGGAGTGCACGGCGGTGAACGCGTCGGTCGTGCCCGCCACGGTCGGAGGTTCTGGGGCCTCGCCGCCGGCGTCGCGGACGGTCAGGACGACGGCGGCGCGTTCGCCCGCGGCCAGGGTGACGTACGCGCGCACGTCGCTCCCCTCGGCCTCCAGCGGCACCGGGCCGACGGCCTGGAGGTGGGCGGTGGCGTCCGGGCTGTCGAACCGGGCGCCGGCGGCGTCCAGGGTCAGGGTGTGGGGGGACCGGCCGTAGTCGAAGCGGGGGCGGCACTCCAGGGCGAAGCGCACGACCCCGCGCACCACCCGCATCACGCGGACCACCTGGTGGCGGTCGGTGGCGGTGTGCTCTGCGCTGACGGGCATGAAGTCGATGACCTCGCCGACGCCTTCGGCGGTGAGGAAGCGGGTGATGAGGACCGCGGTGTCGGCGAGGTAGAGCTGGCGGGTGGTGACGTCGGCGGCGTCGGCGGTGATCGCGAAGTGGCCGCCCCGGTCGTGGTCGAGGAGGCCGGCGAAGACGCTGGGCGAGTCGAAGCGCGGGGAGCAGAACCAGTCCAGTACGCCGTCGGAGGACACGAGCGCGCAGGTCTGGAGGTCTCCGATCAGGCCGTGTTCGGCGATCGGTGGGTAGCGGCGCATCGGCAGTCTCCTCGGCTGTGGGAGCCGCCCGGCCCGGCAGGGGCGGGAGGTGGCCCACCTCCACCCTGGTGGGTGCCCACCGGGCGGTCCATCAGGGTGGGCCCTCCGGGTGAGGTGCCGCCCCGGGGCGGTGCGGGTGGGAGGCGGGGCTCCGGCCGCCATTTTTTCGATGCGCTCGTATCGGTTGGCGGGATACAGTACCGATACAAGCGCATCGGAACGAGTACGGAAGACGGGTACGGTCATGCGTGACGCCCTGTGGAAGATGTCGGCGGGCCGGCAGGCGGCGGCCGTGCGCAGTGGGGAGGTGTCGGCGGCGGAACTGGTCGACAGCCACCTGGAGCGCATCGCCGCGGTCAACCCCGCGGTGAACGCGGTGACGCGGGTCATCGCCGACCGGGCGCGCGCCGCCGCGGCCCGCACCGACCGCGCCCGGGCCGCCGGCGAGGTGCTCGGGCCGCTCGCGGGGGTGCCCTTCACGGTCAAGGAGAGCACTCCGGTCGAGGGCGTGCCCACCACCTTCGGCGTCCCCCGCTTCCGCGGCCTGGTGGCGGCCGCCGACGCACCGCCGGTGGCCCGGCTGCGCGCCGCCGGCGCCATCCCCCTCGGGCATTCCAACGTGCCCACCCTGATCCTGGCCGGGATGCACACCCGCAGCGAGCTCTTCGGCGACACCGTCAACCCGTGGGACGCCGCCGTGACCCCGGGCGGTAGCAGCGGGGGCGACGCCGTGGCCGTCGCCACGGGCATGGCCGCCCTCGGCCTGGGCAACGACTCCGGCGGCTCGATCCGCGTCCCCGCCCAGTTCTGCGGCGTCGCGGGGCTGAAGCCGACCACGGGGCGGTTCCCGGCGGACCACCGCGTCCTGGGCCCCGACGACCCCGGACCGGCCTCCCAGATGCTGGTCACCGACGGCCCCCTGGCCCGGAGGGTGGCCGACCTGCGGTTGGCGTACGAGGTCCTGGCGGGCACCGATCCGCGCGACCCCCGGGCCGTTCCGGTACCGCTCTACGGCGGCGCCCTGCCGGAGCCGGTGCGGGTGGCCGTGGTGACGGACCCCGGCCGGCTCGGCGTGCACCCGGCGGTCCGGTCGGCTGTCGAGGCCGCCGCCGGGGCGCTGCGGGACGCCGGGTACGAGGTGTGCGAGCCGGCGGACGTTCCGCGCATGGAGGAGGCCCTCGACGCCTACGGCCGGATCACCATGACGGAGTTCGCCCCCTCCTGGCCGGCGGTGCGCACGCTGCTCGGCGCGGGCGGAGACCGCTACATCGCGATGGCGATGGAACGGACCCCGCCCGCGAGCGCGGCGGAACTCGTCCGGCTGATGGGTACCTGGATGAACATCCGGCGCTCCTGGGCGGAGTTCCTCGACTCCTACCCGTTGCTGGTGGGGCCCTCGTTCACGGAGCCGCCCGTCGAGCCGGGCCTGGAGTCCCGCGACCGGGCCGGCCGGGACCGGGTCGCCGCGGGGATGCGGCTGTGCACCGTGACCAGCTTCGTGGGCGTCCCCGCCGTGGCCGTGCCGACCGGCGTCTTCGACGGGCTGCCGTGCGGCGTGCAGATCGTCGGGCGGGCCTTCCGGGAGGACCTGTGCCTGGAGGCGGCCCAGGCGGTCGAGGACCGCCTCGGGGTCCTCACGCCGATCGACCCGGTCGACCGGGTCGACCCGCACGGCGCCGGTCGGGGCCGGTGAGCTCGGCCGGGGCCCCGGTCGGCGGCGCTCACGCGTAGGAGATGGAGACCTTCTCGAAGCCGAGCGAGCGCAACAGGCCCTCCAGGATCGCCGTGGTGTTCCGTTCGGCCCGCCCGGTCAGGCCGGAGGCGCGGGCCGCCTCGTCGATCCGCTGGACCGCGACCTTCTGCACGGCCTGTTCGCCCGAGGGATTGTCCGAGAACAGGTCGCCGAGCCGGTCCAGCAGGCCCCGCTGCTTGGACACCGCGTACGAGCGCTTCGCGTCCAGCGCGGGGGTTCCGAGGGCGGCGTGGGGCAGTTTCAACGTCACGGCGGTCCGGTCCGCGTCGACGGCGACGGCCTTTTCGTCGAGTCCGCCCAGTTCCACGTAGGCCGAGACGGAGCCGGCTCCGACGTACAGGGTGCGGGTCCCGCGGACCGCGTCCGGGAGGAAGGGGGCGTCGTGTTCCAGGTCCACCACGACCTGGTAGTCACCCGCCGCTCCCTCCAACCGGCTCATGTCGCGCAGGGAGGTGAGGACGGCGGGACCGGTCCGGTCGTGGGTCCTGGTCCCGAAGAGGTCACCGAGGCCGGGCAGTTGGAGGAGCCGGCCGGCGACCAGGAGCAGGACGGCGACGGCCGCCAGGGCTACGGCGGCCCGTACCGCCCGGCGTCGGCGTCTGCGCCGCGCGTCGGGTCCGGCGGACGGCGCGGTGTCGTTCGCTGTGGTCTCCATGCGGACCGGATGCCCCGTCAATTCATGGTCATCCATGCCATGTCCATGCCGGTCGCGGCGGGCGGGCGTGGACGTCGCGCGGCGGGGTACACGGCCGCCAGCAACCGTACGGTTCCCGAGGGAGTGACCATGCACGAGCCGAAGAACGCCGCCGAGCCCCGCCGCAGGGCCTGGCGGCGCAGGCAGCCGTCCGTCCCGCCGGAACCGCGCCGGCCGCCCACCCATCCGGCGCTGCGCGTCCTCGCGATGTTGGGCGCCTTCGTGGGGACGGTCCTCTTCAGCATCGCCCTGGCCCGCGTCACCCTGGAGCCGTCGGCGGCCTCGGCCGCCCTGGTGCACAGCAACGTCCACCCGGGCGCGTCGATCGAGGCCTACGTGGAAGGGGCGTCCGTCAAGGACGCGGTGAAGCAGCTCGGCGGGAACATCCTGCTGGGCGTGCCGTTCGGGGTGCTGCTGCCCGTGCTGTTGCCGCAGGCCCGCGGGCTGCTGCGGGTGGCGCTCACGACGGCCGTGGTGATGATGCTCGTGGAGCTGATCCAGGGGGCGCTGGTCACGGGGCGCGCCTTCGACGTGGACGACGTCATCCTCAACACCTCGGGGGCCCTGCTCGGGTACCTCTTCCTCGGCCGCCGCATGGGCCGCGCCGTACACCCGCGCCGGCACCACTGGTGGCAGCGCCGGCCGCGCCCGGTCGAGGAGCGGCCGACCCCGGACGGGGCGACCCGGCCGGCGCCGGAGGTCGACGTCGACACCAAGACGCTCCCCCGCACCGACACCTGCCCGCCGGCGGACACCCGCACCGGTGCGCGGAGCCTGGTCGACCGGTGGCTCAAGCGGGAGCCGGGAACGCGCACCGCACGTCCGTAGGTCATCTCCCTCCGACGGCTCCCGCCCGCCCCGGACCGCCGCGCCGCCGGTGGTCCGGCCCGGATCCGGCGTTGCCGGCACGCTCCGACGTCGCCGGGACTCGATGCCACAACGCGCCCGAATGCCGTCCGAGGCATGAGGTTACGATGGGCCGGTGACCGCCCACCCCGTCCGAGGAGGACGTGGTCGTCCAGTTCCCGGCCGACGGGGCAGCGGGCCCGGCGGCACGGCGCTGACCGCCTTCGACGCGGCCCCGCGCCGGTGGAGCGCCGGCGAATGCGGGGCCGAGGCCCGGCAGGACCCGGCCGCGGTGGCCGGGCGGGCCTTCGCGATGATGGCCCCGGCACTGGACGTCCGGACGAACTGAACCGTGCCGACGGCACCGCGCCCGCCGTCACGCCCGCGCGCCCCGGCGCGCGACCTTGGAGGAGTCGGAAATGAAGCAGCACGCAGAAGGCACGGACGGCGTCAGCCGCACCGCACTGGTCGAGGACCTGATGGGCCGTTTCCCCCACGTGCCCCGGGAAGCCGTGATCAAGGAGGACCTGCTGCGCGGTGGCATGGCCTTCGACGAGTCCGCGCTCAGCGGCACCGCCGACGGCGGCAGCGGCGACGTCAAACCGAAGTCGTACTTCATCTTCTCCTTCGACCACCGCACGCTGCCGGAGCTGGGCGCGGCCGCCCTCAACCGGCCGCCCGAGGAGATCGTCCTCACCGGCGGCCCGTACGACCTGCGCCGCACCGTCGTCTCCGTACGGGTCAACCCGGACTCCCCGTACGTGGTGCGCGGCGGCGACGACGGCACGCTCGGCCTGTACCTGGACGGCGCACGGATCGCGGACGTCGGCCTGCCCCCGATGCCGGAGTACTACCGGCACAAGCTGTCGAACGGCAAGTCCGTGATGGAGGTCGCGCCGACGATCCAGTGGGGCTACCTGATCTACCTGACCGTGTTCCGGGTGTGCCAGTACTTCGGCGCCAAGGAGGAGTGCCAGTTCTGCGACATCAACCACAACTGGCGCCAGCACAAGGCGGCGGGTCGCCCCTACACCGGCGTGAAGCCGGTCGAGGAGGTGCTGGAGGCCCTGGAGATCATCGACCGGTACGACACGACCGGCGCGTCCAAGGCCTACACCCTCACGGGAGGCTCGATCACCTCCAAGGTCGCCGGCCGTGACGAGGCCGATTTCTACGGCCACTACGCGAAGGCCATCGAGGAGCGCTTCCCCGGCCGCTGGACCGGGAAGGTCGTCGCCCAGGCCCTCCCCCGCGACGACGTGCAGCGCTTCCACGACTACGGCATCCGGATCTACCACCCCAACTTCGAGGTGTGGGACCGACGCCTGTTCGAACTGCACTGCCCGGGCAAGGAGCGCTACGTCGGCCGCGACGAATGGCACCGCCGGATCCTGGAGTCCACGGAGGTGTTCGGCCCGCGCAACGTGATCCCCAACTTCGTCGCGGGCATCGAGATGGCCGAGCCCTTCGGCTTCACCAAGGTCGGCGAGGCGATCGAGTCGACCCGTGAGGGCCTGCGGTACTTCATGTCGCACGGCGTCGTGCCGCGCTTCACCACCTGGTGCCCGGAGCCGACGACGCCGCTCGGCAAGGCCAACCCGCTGGGCGCGCCGCTCGAATACCACATCCGGTTGCTGGAGACCTACCGGGCGACGCTGGAGGAGTTCGGCCTGAGCTCCCCTCCCGGCTACGGCCCGGCCGGTCCCGGCCGTGCGGTGTTCTCCGTCAGCTCGTTCATGGACAGCCTGGAGGGGCTGGAGGGCGACCAGGCCTGACGGCCGCCCCGGCCCCGTCGCCACGCGCGACGGGGCCGGGTTCGGGTCCCGGTCCGGACCCGGCCCGCTACGGCTTCATCTCGTACGCCCCGGACAGCGCCTCGACCCGCGCCCAGACGCGGGCCGAGCGGTCGGCGTCCACGACGGGTCGGCGCACCGCGTCGAGCGCCCATGCCTGCTGCTGCGCGGTGGCGGAGTCCTTGCCGTGCAGCTCGACGGCGTGCGCGGAGAAGTCCCGTACGAGGACGGCGAACAGCTCGTCGAGCACGTCCTGATCCAGGTCCGTCAGGCGGGCCTGCTCCAGGATCAGCTGGCCGTGGACGACGAGGGCGAACAGCTGGCCCACGGCCAGGAGGAGGTCGAGGTCACGGCTCTGCGCCTCGTCGGGTGCGGCGGTGGTGACGAACGCGCACAGCGCGTCGGCCTGCTCGCGGAAGCGGGCGACGTTCGGCAGGGCCGCGTACCCATCGAAGGCGGGACGCCAGTCGTGGAAGCGTACGGAACCCAGGCCGCGGGCCGGGCCCTGCCGGAAGAGGAACGCGTCGTCGGCCGCGTCGAGGCGGGTCGGGACGGGCGCGTACTCGGCGGGTTCCAGCAGGTGGTTGCGCATGAACTTCAGGATCAGGGCGAGGTTGACGTGGACCGTGCCCTCCAGCTTCGGCAGCCCTCGGATCTCGACGGCGGCCTGGGCGAAGTAGGTGTCCTTCTCGAAGCCCTTGGCCGCGATGACGTCCCACATCAGGTCGATGACCTTCTCGCCCTCCGTGGTCACCTTCATCTTCGTCATCGGGTTGAAGAGGAGGTAGCGGCGGTCGTCGGGGCCGGCGGAGCGGAAGTAGTCGACGGCGCGGTCGCTGAACAGCTTCATGCCGACGAGGCGGACGTAGGCGTCGGCCAACTCCCGGCGCACGTGCGGGAAGGCGGTGACGGGACGGCCGTACAGGACGCGGTTCTGCGCGTGGGTGACAGCCTCGTACATCGCATGCTCGCAGATGCCGATGGACGCCGTGCAGAGGTTGAACTTGCCGACGTTGACGGTGTTGAGCGCGGCGTCGAAGGCGGCGCGGCCGGTGTGCAGGACGTCGGCGGCGGTGACCGGGTAGTCCTCCAGGCGGAACTCGCTGACGTACTTCGAGGAGTCGACGACGTTCTGCACGAGCCCGTACGCCGGGTGGCGGCTGTCGGCGGCGAAGAACACGTAGCCGTCGGGTCCCTCCACGTCGGTGCGGCGGCCGAAGACGGAGACCAGACCGGCGGCGTTGCCGTTGCCGATGTAGTACTTGGATCCGGTGGCCAGGAAGCCCCCGTCGTCCTGCGGGGTCAGCAGCATGTCGGTGGAGTAGATGTCGGCGCCGTGGGTCTTCTCGGACAGGCCGAAGGCGAACACCTCCCCCTCGGAGAGGAGTTCGGCGGCGCGCTGGTGGGCCGCGGCGTTCTCGCTCTGCCAGACCGGGCCGAGACCGAGGATGGTCACCTGCCACGCGTACCAGTAGTCGAGGCCGTAGAAGCCGAAGATCTCGTTGAGGGCGGCGATCCGCGCGGTGTCCCAGCGCTTGTCGGTCTCCTGCGGGCCGGCGGCGGACGCCGGGGTCAGGAAGGTCGCGAAGAGGCCCTCCTTCGCGGAGAAGGCCAGGAAGTCGCCCAGCCAGGCACGGGTGCGGTAGTCCTCGATCAGCCGGCGCTTGCCGCGGTCCTCGAACCAGTCGACGGTGGCGCGCAGCAGGCGGCGGGTTTCGGGGTCGAAGTGCGCGGGGTCGTAGGTGCGCGGGTTGAACAGCAGCGGGTCGGTCATCGGTGTGCGCCTTTCGGGTCGGGGGATGGTGACGGGGCGGGGCCGGCGGCCGCTCCCGGCGGCCTCCGGAGCCGGGCGGGTCAGTGCTCGGCGAGCCGGTGGAGGGTGGCCAGTACGTCCTCCAGCCAGGCGAGCTGCATCCGCTCGTAGGCGATGCCGCCGCGGAGCACCACGTGCTGGAGCTCGCGGCCCGCGTCGGTTGCGGCGGGGGCGTCCGGGCCGGTGAAATCGCGTCGCTCGCCGGCCAGGTAGTGCGTGAGCCGGTCGGCGTGCGCGAGGTGGTGCCGCTCGACCTCGCGGATCAGGGCGGCGGGGTCGTCGTCGAAGGCCGCCCCCCGGATCTTCACGGCGAGTTCGTGCCGGACGCTGTCGGGCTGGATCGGTTCGCCGAGCCAGGCGGACAGGACGGTCCGGCCGGCCTCGGCGACGGAGTACTCCTTCTTGTCCGGTCGACCCTGCTGGGGCACTTCTCGGACGTCGATCCAGCCGTCGCCCTCCATGCGCTTGAGCACGCGGTAGATCTGCTGGTGCGTCGCGGTCCAGAAGTACCCGATGGACCGGTCGAAGCGGCGGGCCAGCTCGTAACCGGAGCCCGGCTGCTCCAGCAGGGAGACGAGGATCGCGTGCTCAAGGGCCATGCCCGAATCCTTCTATGCAACTCGTTGCACATACAAGCGCCGGCGCCCCGGTGAGACACGGCTCACGACGACGAGGCCCCCGCCGGCGTACCGGCGGGGGCCTCGAAGGGGCTAGGCGGAGAAACTCAGTAGGAGTTGCGGGACACCTTGAGGATCTTGCACTCGATCCTGTCGCCCGCCTTCGCGGACTGGGCGATCTCGTAGCCGAGCACGCCGGCCTTGTCGTCGGTGTACTTCTGGCCCGGGGCGAGGTTCTGGCCTAGCGAGGTCAGGTCGGCCTTCTTCTGGCCGTTGACGAGGATCTCGCCCTCGACCAGGTAGGTGAACCGGCGGTCACCGCTGTTGACGTAGTCGACGGCGACGACGAGTTCCTTGATGTCGAACTCGCCCTTCTCCACCGCGCAGGTGGTGACCTTCGCGTCCTGGGTGATGTCCGCGTCCTTGCCGGCCTTCGGCGCGTCACCTGGCTTGCCCTGGGCGTCGGGGGCGACCGAGGCGCTGTCGTAGTTCTTGTCCAGCTCCTTGCCCACCTCGTTGGCCGCCTCGCCGACCAGCAGGGCGCACCCGCCGAGCAGGAGCAGGCCGAGGACGGTGGGGATGCCGCAGCCGAGGGCGACCTTCACGCCGGTGCTCATGCCCTGCTTCGGCGCGGGCGGCGGCTGCTGACCGTAGGGCTGCTGGGGATAGCCGTAACCCGGCTGCGGGGGCGTGGACATGCGGGACTCCTGGGGACGTGAGGACGAGCGGCGCTCAGCTTAAACAAAACGCCAATGCGTGCCATCCCGTAATCAGGGAGTGAGACGGGCCTCCGGCGAGGACGACGGCCCGTCACCCGAACGGACGCGTCCGGGTGTCAGGGGCACGGCGCTCCTTGGAGGCTGGACGGGCGTCCCCTTCGGGCGCTCGGCCCCACGAAGGAGCTTCCCGTGGCACAGCAAACGCCTTCCACCTCCCCCACCGGCGCACCGCGCGGCCGCGAACGTGACGAGTTCGACGCCCGGAGCGCGTGGGCCACGAGCGGAACCATGTTCGCCGGGGTCCTCCTCCTGATCGAGGGCGTCCTCGGCGTGATCAAGGGCATCTCCGGCATCGCCCGGGACGACGTCTACTCGCGGGTGGGCGACTACACCTTCAAGTTCGACGTGACGGCCTGGGGATGGATCCACCTGATCCTCGGCCTCGTGCTCGTCGTCGTCGGCGCCGGACTGCTCAAGGGCGCGCTGTGGGCCCGAGCGGTGGGTGTGGTGCTGGCGGCCATCAGCATCGTCCTCAACTTCATGTGGCTGCCCTACACGCCGATCTGGGCCGTCATCTCCATCGCCATCAGCTGTTTCATCATCTGGGCCCTGTGCACCGACGGCGGCCGCTCCCGGGCCTCCGGCGCCTGACCCCGCGGGTCGGCTACGGGGCGCCCGGAACCACCAGGCCCGTCTCGTACGCGACGACCACGGCCTGGGCGCGGCTGTCGAGGTCGAGTTTGGTCATGGTCCGGTTGAGGTGGGTCTTGACGGTGGCCTCGCCGATGTACAGCCGCTCGGCGATCTCGGTGTTGGACAGCCCCTTCGCGGCCAGGCGCAGCACTTCCCGCTCGCGGGTCGTGAGGACGTCCAGGCCCGCGGGGGTGTCCGGCACCGGGTCGGCGCGGTTGACGTAGGCCTCGATCAGCCGGCGGGTGACGCTCGGGGCGAAGAGCACGTCGCCCTCGGCGACGGCCGTGACCGCCTCGATCAACCGCTCGGGTCCGGTGTCCTTGAGGAGGAACCCGGCGGCGCCGGCGCGCAGGGCGGCGTACACGTACGCGTCGAGGTCGAAGGTGGTCAGGATCAGCACCCGGGGCAGGGGGTCCACGGCCCGGGCGAGGATGCGTTCGGTCGCGGCGGTGCCGTCCAGGCCGGGCATGCGGATGTCCATGAGGACCACGTCCGGCCGGGTGCGGACGGCGGCTTCGACCGCGCTCTCCCCGTCCTCGGCCTCGCCGACCACCTCGATGCCGGGCGCCGCCCGCAGCAGCGCCACGAGGCCCGCGCGGATCAGGACCTGGTCGTCGACCACGAGGGTCCGGATCATGCCGGCGGTCCGTTCCGCCGCGGTCCGGCCGCAGACCCGGCCGCGATCGGGAGAGTGAGGCACACGCGAAATCCCCCCTCGGTCCGTGGACCGGCTTCGACCGTTCCGCCGTAGAGCTTCGCCCGTTCGCGCATGCCGATCAACCCGTGCCCGGGTCCCGACGCAACGTTGGCCGGTTCCGGACGGTCGTCGGCACCCTCCGCGCCGTCGTCGGTGATCGTCACCAGCAGCGCGTGGGGGCGGTGGCTGACGAGGACGGTGACGGCCGCGTGCCGCGCGTGCTTGATCACATTGGTGAGGGCCTCCTGCACCACCCGGTACGCGCACAGCTCGACGCCGGGCGGCAGCGGCCGGGGCGTGCCGTCCGTCCGTAGGTCGACGGCGACCCCCGCGGCCCGCACGCGCTCGGCCACGTCCGCCAGACCGGCCAGCCCGGGGATCGGGGCGTAGGGGACGCGGCCGGCCTCGCCGTCCTCGATGTCCGCGGCGGAGCGCAACAGGGTGAGGATGCGGCGCAGTTCGCGCAGCGCCTCCTGACTGGTGTCGGATATCGTCCCCAGGGCCGCGCGGGCCTGCTCCGGAGCCGTGGGGAAGACGTAACCGGCCATGCCCGCCTGTACGTTGATCACGGCCATGTGGTGCGCGACGACGTCGTGCAGTTCGCGGGCGATGCGCCGCTGCTCCTCGGCGACCGCCTGCCGCTCGCGCCACTCCTGCTCCCGACGCAACCGCGCGGTCAGGGACGCCAGTTGCCCGTTGCGTTCGTCCAGGACGCGGGCCCCGTTGCCGAAGAACCACACCACGGCCGGCACGCCCAGGGCTTGCACGACCGTGGTGGTCAGGCCGATCTCGGGGGCGGCCAGCCCGCTGCACAGGACGACGGCCCCGCACAGCGCGGCGCAGGCCGCGGCCGTCCGGGGCGGACGCCGGGCGGCGACCCCGTACAGGGCCGCGGCGGGGGCCCAGAAGTTCAGCGAGGGTTGGTAACCGGCCGCGAGGTAGCAGGCGTAGCCGAGACTGGAGGCCACCAACGCGAACACCGGCGCGGACCGGCGCGCGGCGAGCGGCAGCGCGACGCACGCGGTCAGCAGGTAGGCGGTGGTGTCGAAGGGGGGCCGGCCCGGCGGCGTGTACTGCCGGCCGGCGACGGCCGCGGCGGCGGTCACCCCCAAGGCCAACGCGGCGTCGGCCCACCGCGGATCGACGGAGCGGGGCCGGTCCGCCGGCCAGACCCTGAAGCGCATCGGCGCACTGTACGCGGCGGCCCCCGAAGAGGGTCGTCATACCAGGGGTGGAGGGGTCCGGGGCGCGGTCCTGACGCGAGGGTTTACCCACGGAGTCCACTGTGCGGTGGACGCCCGGACGGCGGCATCCGGGAGACCGTACGGAGGTCCGAACGCACGCCGCCCGGCGTGCGGATCACTTCACCGGTCACCACAGGGGGATCACGTGCGGATCAACAAGAGGATGGGCGTCCTGACGGCGGGCGTCGCCGTGTTGGCGGGACTCGGGCTCACCGGTACGGCGGCGCAGGCGGCGCCCGCCGCGACGACTGGCGCGGCCTCGGCCCTGGCCTGCTCGACGTCGAACGCGGTCACGAAGAAGACGGGCAGCGTCGACTCCATCCGGATCGAGCTGCGGTACAGCACCTCCAGCCGCTGCGCCTGGGGCCGGATCCTCAACGCCGACCCCGGCGACAAGGTGTGGGTGGACCGGTCCGCCAACGGAGGCGCGACCTGGACCGGCCCCATGGGCATGACCACGGTCACCTCCGGCAGTGACACGCACACCCCGCCCTACGACGACGCGGGCTGGGTGATGCGGGCCTGCGCCTGGAACGACACCACCGGCACCGTGCGCTGTACCGGCTGGTACTGAGACCCCGGCCGCGCGGTCGCACGCTCACGGGGGGCGGGCGAGCGCGCGGCCGGTTCCGGTGGACGCGCGGTGGCGCCTCGTCGGGGACGTTCGTCGACGGAGCGCACCGGAAGGGCGGAGTCCGGCGTACGGTCGAGCGACCGGCCGGGTCCCGCCCGGCGGGGCCGGTCCTCCTCGACGTCCTGACTCGGAGCACGCCGATGCGCCTCTACGCACAGACCCCCGCCCGTCGGAGCCGCCAGGTCCTCGCGGACGTGATCGCCGTGGCACTGATCACCGCCGCGGTGTGGTTCGCCCTGACCGTCCACGACGCGATCATGATGCTGGCCGAGCCGGGGCGGCGGGTCGAGAGTTCGGGCACGGGCCTCGCCACCGAACTCGGCAACGCCGGCGACGCGGCCGCGAACGTGCCGCTCGTGGGCGGACTGCTGCGCAAGCCGCTCCGGTCCGCGGCCGACGCCGGTAACGGGTTCGCCGCAGCAGGGCAGTCACTCCAGGACGCCGTCGCCGAGGTCGCCGGCCTGACCACGGCGGCCCTGATCATCGTCCCGGTGGCCGTCGTCCTGCTGCTGTGGCTTCCCGCCCGCCTGCGCTGGATCCGTCGCGGAAACGCCGTGGGGCGCCTGCGCGACACCCCCGCAGGCGCCGACCTGCTCGCCCTGCGCGCCCTCACCGGCCCCTTGGGCGACCTCGCCGCGCTCCCGACCCCGGAAGGTGGTTTCGCCGACGCCTGGCGGCGCGGGGACCGGGAGGTCATCGGCGAACTGGCCGGGGTCGCCCTCAGGCGGGCCGGCCTGCGGCCCTGACCCTCGGAGCGCGGGAGCCACGCGGGGGTGCGCAGGCGCCGGTGTTCGAGGGCCGCGGCGAGGACGTAGGCGCCGCCGCCCGCGACGGCGAGCATCCAGTAGCGGACGGCACTCCGGACGAGGGATCGGAGGCGGCTGCGGTCCCCCGTCGGGCGCCGCCGGCACGGCGGGCGGGGCGGGTCGGCGGGCGGGGCGGTCGGCGGCAGAGCGAGGAGCGCGGTGGCGGCCACGGGGTGGGGCGGCGGGCTCGCCCTTCGTGCGTCCTTGGTTCATGACGCACAGCCTCGGGTCGGGCGGTGTCCACATTCCATGCCCGGCGGCGGCGGTGACCGTCCAGTCCTGTCCGCGCCCGTCCACCCGCCGCCGCGGCCACCACTCCACGGCCATCGCGGCCCGCGCACCGGGAACGGCGTTCACCCGGGCGTTGCGTTGCTCCCGGCTCCGCTCACTCTCCGGTCGGCGCGAGCGGCCCGATGCACGCGGGGTCGGCCGGGGCGTCGTCCCAGGCCATCGAGCTCATCCGCCAACCGGCGGGCGTCCGGACGAACTGGGTGGTCTTGCGACCCCGACCCTCGAACCACGTCCCGTCGAGGCAACCCGCCTTGCGGTACTCGCTGAACCGGTGTGCGATCGACTGGAAGATCTCGGTCCGCTCGTCGACCTCCCACTCCCGGAACTCCGTCAGGGTGCCGTCGGTGAGGATCCTCTCCCGGGGTGCGATGAACCCGTCGAGGTCGTGGACGACGGTCTCGCCCCCCACGTTCTTGATGATCATGCCCTGCGGAATGAACACCTCCCGCACCGCTTCCAACCGCGGCCCACCACCTCCGGTGTTGTCGAACGCGCCGAGGAACGTCCTCATCAGTTGGTCGAGTTCGCGCTTCACGTCGGACACGCGCCCATCCTCGCGCACCCCCTCGCGCCCCGGCAACGATCCCGCCGCAGAAGTAGCGCACCGCGTTCATTCCATCACGTACCGTGAGAAACGGAGGATGGATTCCACTCGCCGTGGGCAGAACTGTTTCATGGACACGGACTCACCCGGATGGCTGCGGCGCCTCACGCGCCGTCTCACTCCCAAGGGGGGCGGTGGATCGGCGGTCATCACGCCGCGCAGCGCTCCCGTCTTCACCGCCGACTTCACCTCCCCCACCCAGTGGATCGCCGGCCGCTCGTGGGCGTATCCCGGCGGCGGCCCGGTCAACCCGCGCGACAACAAGCTCGACCACCTCACGGCCAACCCCGCCTACAGCCGCGGCGGCGTCTTCCGCGCGACCCTGCGCCCCGACGGGAAGTGGGACAGCGGCCTGCTCACCACCGAGGGCAGCGACGAGGGCTTCATGGTGCGCACCGGCGACGTACTGGAAGCCCGCGTGAAACTGCCGGTCGAGCGGGGAGCGTGGCCCGCGATCTGGACCTGGCGCGACGGCGGTCAGGAGATCGACGTCTTCGAGTACCACCCCGACAACCCGGACCTGCTGGAGCTGTCCAACCACGTACGGGAGGCCCACCGCTACCACCGCGACCCCTCGGTGCGACCCGGCGGTTGGGTGGACCTGAAGGTCGAGTTCGGTCGCAACTCGGTCGTCTGGTGGGTCAACGGAGCCCGCGTCTTCAGCGACGGCAGGGGGGTGGGCCGCACCTGGCGCGCCTACCTCATCGTCAACCTGTCGGTATGCGCCGGCAGGTACCACCCCGCCCCGGATCCCTCGGCCACCGAGATGTCCTACGAGGTGTCCCAGCTCAGGGTGTACCGGCGTTAGGTCGAACGGAACGGTTCAACCGGCCCCCACCAGGTCGGCGACCGCTTCCACGAAGCGGTCGACTCCGCCCGGGGCGGCCGTCAGGAAGAGGTTGGGCTCGATCAGCTCCAGTTCCATGACCACCGGGGCGCCGTCGGGGCCCCGCACGAGGTCGACCCGGGCGTACACCCCGACGGCGCCGGCCGCCGTCGCCGCGGCGGCCAGCGCCGCCGCGGCGAGGTCCCGTTCGGCCTCGTCGGGCACGTGCGGGGTCAGGTCGGGGTGGGGCGCGCGCTCGTTGTCGATGCGGCCGGTGTCCGTGAGCACCGGTCCCTTGCGCAGGGCGTGGCTGAACCGACCGCCCAGGAACACCAGGGCCCGTTCGCCGTCGGCCACGCGGTCCATGTACGGCTGGACCATCGCCGTCTCGCCGTCCGCCTGGAGCATGCGTACGTGGGCCGCGGCGGCGGCGCGTTGCGTCGGGGTGTAGCGGGCGCTGTTGCGGGCGCCCGCGGACACCGAGGGTTTGACGACGATGTCCCCGCGCTCCGGCAGGACGACGTCCTCGCCGGGTGCGATGAAGCGGGTCGGCACGGTCGGCACCGAGAGGGCCGCCAGTTGCGCGAGGTAGCGCTTGTCGCTGTTCCAGCGCACCACGCGGGCGGGGCTGTGCAGCGCGGTCACCGCGTCGACCCGGTCGGCCCAGGCAAGGAACTCCGCCAGCCGGCCCGTGTACTGCCAGGTGGAACGGATGATCACGGCGGCCTGGGCGGCCCAGTCGAAGCCGGCGTCGTCCCAGCGTGCGGCCGTCGCGTCGATGCCCCGTGCGCGCAGGGCCGCGACCAGCAGCGGCAGTTCGGTGTCGTGCGCGATGCCCGACGCGTCGGTGGCCAGGGCGACCCTCGGCGCGACCCGCGGGGCGCTGCCGGGCAAGGAGGACGCCCTGTCGTCCTCACCGGTTTCGGTGTTGTCGTTCACGGTGGCGGCCGTCCCGTTCCTTCGTCGTCCGAGGGGATCACGTTCATGATCGCATCCACGGGCGCACCGGGCTCAGCCGATGTCGAGGACCAGGTCGGCGCGCTCGCGGCCGCGAGCGACGAGCCGCGCGTTGGCCTCGTCCGAGCGGTCGACCCAGGCCCGGGCGTGAGCGGGGTCCTTGCCGTGGCGCACGTGCCGGTCGACCAGGCGGGCGACGCGCAGGGCGTCGTCGGGCGCGAGGTACCACGCCTCGTCGAGGAGGGGCCGCACCCGCGCCCACTCCCCCGCGTCGTGCAACAGGTAGTTCCCTTCGGTGATCACCAACGGCACGCCCGGCGCCACGGGGATGCTCCCGGCGACGGGTTCCTCGATCGTACGGTCGAAGGTCGGCGCGTACACCGTGCTGCCGTCGGGGTCGCGCAGGCGGCGCAACAGGGCGGCGTAGCCGGCCGCGTCGAAGGTGTCCGGCGCCCCCTTGCGGTCGGCCCGGCCCAACCGGGCCAGTTCGGCGGCGGCGAGGTGGAATCCGTCCATCGGCACGACCACCGCGAGGGCGGGCCCGAGGTCCGCGGCCAACCGCCCGGCCAAGGTCGATTTGCCGGCGCCGGGCGGCCCCGCGATCCCGAGGATCCGCCGCCCGCCCCGAGCGGCCAGCGCCCGGGCCCGCTCCGTGAGGTCGGCTCGTTCCGACAGGTCGACCCGTTCCGTCGACCCGGCCCGTTCCGTCGACCCCGCCCGTTCCGTCGTCTCGTGCGACTCCGTCGTGTCCACCCGCCCCATCCTGCCCGACCGGGTGGAGCGCAGCGAACCGAAGGGGCGGGCCCGCAGCGGTGTGCGGAGGCACGGGAGTTGTCACCGGTGCGGCACGCGGCTCGCCTGATCAGGTCGGTGTGCGGGTGCTCCGGAGATACCGGGCAGAGGTGTGGCCGCGGGGTGTGGTCGAACGTCTCAGCCACGCGCCGAGGTGAGTGCCACCGGACCCCGCGATACCGGTACGTCGCGCCGTGGCCGGTGGGCCCGGGCCCCACCCGACGCACGCCCTGCCGGAAACCGGTTGCCGCTCCCCCGTGACCTCGACCCTGGCGGATCGTTTCTCTTCATGTCGCGCCAGGTGCATGCCCCGCAAACCCCCCGCGGCGTGCGCGACAGGACGAAGGCCATGGGAGCACCATCTCTCCCATGGCCTTCGCGCGCGTTCCGGCCGGTGCGGAAGGAGCGTTTCAGCGCTGCTCATTGCCGGGATGTCGCTTTCCTGGACCCCGATCGGGGCGGATCTCGCCGTGAGGCAACTACAGCCGCTCGCAGGTGAGTACCATCCGGCAGCAACACACCAGGTCTCACAGGAGAGCGAGCCGACATGGCAGACGAGCTGGACACCACGCCCATCCAAAGCCTGTACGCGGAGCGTTTCGCCGCCGATCTGGAGACCAACCGCAAGGAGCAGGAGGACCTCTCCTCGCGGATCACCGAGCTCGAAGCGCGGTTGAAGCAACTGAAGGCGGACGAGGACTGGCTCTGCGGCGCGCAGGGCGCGGTTCCTCCGGCGGGGTTCCTCGCGGGAGGGTCCTCGGCGGCCGTGACCGCGGTCCCGCTCCCCGCCACCGAGGAGGCGCCGGCCACCCGGGCCGTCCCCAAGCCCCGGCAGGCGAAGAAGGCGTCGGCCACCGCGCCCCGCGCCAAGAAGGCGGCCCCGGCCAAGAAGCCCTCCGGCGGCGCCACCGCGACGAAGACCAGGACCGCCACGGCGACGAAGGCAAAGCCGGCGCCGGCAACGGCGCCGAAGACCGCGGCGGTCGCGGCCGCCCCGGCGAAGACGACGGAGGCCGCGGCGGCCCCCGCGAAGGCGACCCCGGCGAAGACCGCCCCGGAGGCGGCGGCGCCCGCGAGCGCCGTGAAGAGCGCCCCGGCCACCTCGAAGGCCGCCCCGGTCAAGGCCTCGAAGGCGGCCCCCGTCAAGGCGGAGAAGGCCGCCCCGGCCACGGAGAAGCAGGCGGCCCCGAAGGCCGTCAAGGTCGCCGAGCCGCCGCTGCGCGAGCTCGTCCTGGCCCTGCTGACCGGTGCGGCGGAGCCCCGGATGGTCAGTGAGGTGTCCACCGAGCTGACGGCCGCCCACCCCAGCCGGTCCACCTCCACGCAGGTGGTGCGCAACACCCTGGAGGGCCTCGCCAAGAAGGGGCTCATCGAGAAGGACAACAAGCAGGGTTCGGTGATGTACACCGCTCCCCGGCCCGGTACGGACCGTCCGGCGCCCGAGGTGCCGAAGGCGGAGAAGAGCGCCGACGCGACGGCACCGTCCGGGGCCTGACCGGTCGGCGCCCGCCGCCCGCCACACCGCACGACTCACACCGCGCCACCCACACCGCCCGCACCGTGCTCGCCGTTCCCACGGCCGCACGGGCGGGCGGTCGGTCGTTCATGGGGCTTGCCGGTACACCCGGGCTCGTCTCAGCGTGCGTACTTCGGCGGCTCGTCGGCGTGGGGTGGGACCGGCCGTTCGTCGGGGCGGTCGGTGTCATCGTCCGCGTCCAGGTCCTGCAGGCCGGGGAAACGGTAGGGATCGAGCGCCCACTTCGGCGTTCGGGACGAGAGTGCGTACGTCGGTGTGGTGGTCATCGAACCTCCCGAGATCGTCACTGAACGTCAGGACTCATCACTCTCCGCGCGCGGTTGCACAGGGGGTTCCTTTCCACCCGAACGCCCCCAATGGCATCTCGTCACATCGCGGTTCGGCCTCCGCACGAGGGGTCCTGACGGGCCGTCGAGGGGGCACAGGGGTGAAGACGTTTCCATCATGACAGGTCAGGCGGCATTTTCGTAGGACGAACGGCACAGGCGATTGCCCTTGTTTGGGCACCTGTGCGGCTTTCAGAATCACCTTCATGGATCACACGGCGCACATCAATCACGACGCAGTCCTCCGGGCCCGGGTGTCCCTCCTCGCATCGGGGACCCTGCCGGTACGCCGACAGGTCGCCGCCTACCGCGTACTCGTCCAGGTGAGTCCGCTCGCGTACCTGCCCCGGCTGGTGGAGGCGCTGTACGCGTACAGCGCCCAGGAGTATTGGGACCGGCCCGACATAGCCCTCGCCCTGCGGACCGAGGCCCTGTCCGCCGCCCGCCGGATGGGAGCGCTGGAACAGGGGTGGGAGGAACTGATCGCGGCGGCGCTCGCCGGGTACGGGGAGCAGTTGGCCCTGATGGGCCGGGGGGAGGAAGCCGAAGGCACGTACGCGGAGATCAGGTCCCTCGGGTGCGATCCGCGGGCGGTCCTGGACGCCTTGAGGCGCCCGCGCGGCGTCTCGTGAATCCGGTGGGCGGTCCTGGCCCCGCGTGCCAGGACCGCCTGCCCGGGGTGCCGGTTTGACGGGGCGGGCGTCCGTTCTGAAGAGTCACCGTATGAACGAGAACCTCCTCGCCCTCCCCGTCGCCGAACGGCTGACGCCCTCCGTCAGCCTGCGCCGGATCGGAGAGCTCCCCCTGGTCGTCGTCGACCACCCCGAGGTGCGGGGCGCCGTCACCCTCCAGGGTGCGCAGGTCGTCGGCTGGCAGCCCGCCGGCGGTGAGCCGGGTCTGTGGCTCAGCGAGAGGACGGAGTGGACCGAGGGGAAGGCCGTGCGGGGCGGGGTTCCGCTCTGCTGGCCGTGGTTCGGACCGGCCGGCAGCCCCTCCCACGGGTTCGCGCGGACCGCCCGGTGGGAGCTCGACGCGTACGAGGAGTCCGCCGAGGGCGTGCGGCTGACCCTCACCCTCGGCGATTCCGAAGAGACCCGCGCCGTGTGGCCGCACGCGTTCGCGCTGGTCGCCCGGATCGTGCTCGGCGCGACCTGTGACGTCGAACTGGAGGCGCACGGCGACTACGAAACCACCGCCGCGCTGCACACCTACATCCGGATCGGTGACATCGACGCGGTGGGACTCACCGACCTGGGCGAGCGGTACACCGACAACCTCCGCCACGAGCGGGGCACGGCGGAACGGGAACTGCGGCCCGTCGGCCGCGTCGAACGGGTCTACACCGAGCCCGTCGCCCTCTCTCTGGTCCATGACGAGGGACTGCGCCGCACGATCGAGGTGCGCCACCGACACCAGAGCGACGTCGTGGTCTGGAATCCCGGCCCCGAGCTCTCGCACACGATGACGGACCTCACCGACGACGGCTACCGGCAGTTCGTCTGCGTGGAGACGGCCCGCCTCGCCCGCCCCCTGGTCAGCGCCCCGGGCAACCCCGCACGGCTGGCGGTCTCCCTGCGCACCCGGGCGCGTTAGCCGCAGCGCCGCGGAGCCCTCCGGTGTGACGTGCGGGGGCCGCTCTCCGTTGTCCGGGACATGGACGAATTGCTGGACGTGCTGCTGGACGGTGTGACCGAGCCGCGCCTGAAACTGATCAGCGGGGACGAGGCCAGGGCCCTGATGGTGCTCCTGTGCGCCCTGGAGGACGACGGGCGAACCGAGGAGGTCCGCAGAGCGGCGGGAGAGATGCGCTCCCGCCTGATGATCCGCCTGGCCTGAGACCGGGCGGAGACCGGAGGGGACCGGCCGGGGCCGGCCCCCTCCGCCGTTCGACGGGCCTCCGCTTCCGACGGGCTCCCGCTACGGGTTGAGGCGGGTGTTGACCAGGTACCGGGCCTGCTCGGACAGCTCCTTCCGCCGTGCGTCCTCCGCCACGAGCCGCAACTCCCCCTGGAGCGCCAGCTCGGTACGCAGCACCGTGCTCCGCGGCACCGGCACCCGTTGCCCGGGCTTCTCGGTGAACGGCTGGAGCTCGGCGGCCGACGCCTGGGCGTCCTCCGAGGTTCCGCGGCGCAGCGAGAGGAACACCCGGGAGAGCCAGTCGGCCGGGATCTTCACCATGAAATCGTCCATGGAGAGACAACGGCTCATGATCCCGGCCCGTCACGGCATTCCACCCTTTCCGGATGCCCCGGTCGGCCGACCTCCTCGCCCGACCGGTCCGGCGCCCGGGCCCCGTACGGGTCACGGCCCCGACGCGCACCGCGCTCCGCCCGCTCGGGACCGTTGGGCGGTACGGGCCGCTTGTAGCATGCGGTTGCTCAACAGGACGGCTCGGCAGGGGTGGAGAACATGAGCATGTACACGGGCGGCGGATACCACGGTCCTCCGGAGGGTCAGGGCGGCGGACCGCCCCCGCGACCCGGTTGGACGCCGGCGCCCGCCGCGCCACCGGTGCCGCCGCAGGGGTACCCGTACCCGCCGGGGTACCCGTACCCGCCCGCAGGCCCGTATCCGGGGTACCCGTACGCTCCCGTCCCGCCCACCCCGGTGCTCCTGACGCGGCGCCAACAACTGGTGCGGTTCGTCATCAACCCGGTGTACGCCGCCCGGCGCGTCTTCCGCCCCTCCCGCCCCGACCTGATCTCGGATCCCCTGGTGCACAAGCTCCAGCTGTGGCGGACCCTGCTCGGCGCCGCCGCGTGGCTCGCGTTGACGTTCACCTACTCGGCGATCGCCAGTGCCGCGGACGTCGGCGCAGTCGCGAGTGACCGCTTCGCGCAGAGCTGGGACAGCGTGCTCGTGCTGGCCTGCACCTTCCCGGTCGTGGTCGGCGCCTTCGTGGCCGCCACCCGGGGCCCCGTACGCCGCCTCTACCTGCGGCGCGCCCTGCGCTCGCTCGGAACCGTAACGGCGCTGATGACCGCCATGTTCAGCGCCGTGATCGTGGTGGCGCCGGAGGGGCAGGGGCTGCGGGACGCGGTGGGCCTCCCGGGCAAGATCGCCATGGGGGTGGTGTTCGTGTGGGCGCTCGGATTCTCCCTGTACGGCATCGGGCTCTCGCTCGTCCACGTTTTCCGCACCGCGGACATCCACGAGTTGGTGCCTCCGATCCTGGCCACGCTGCTCGTGTGGGAGATGGCGGTCCTGGACCTGATCAACGGCACGTACGACCAGGTACCGCCGACCGCCCGCCTGGCCTTCGTCCTGGGCGCGCCGGTCACGGTGACGGCCCTGTCCGTCTGGGAGGCGTACCGGCTGCGCCGCTACCACGGCATGTCCCTGCGTCGCGCCCTGCGGCCCTGAGACCGGCTGCGGCGCGGCCGCGTGTGGGACCCCGGGTGATGGTGGAGCGTTTGGCGCGCTCCGACGGTCGCGCCGGGCGTGCCTGAGCCCGCGGGTCAGCGGGTCAGTGTCGTGGCCAGGTCCGGGTAGTCGAGGACCAGGCCGTTGTCGTCGAAGGTGATGTCGCTGCGGAAGCCGTCGGACTCGTAGCGGACGACCGCGGCGGGCCCCTGCGTCTCCAGCGGGGTGTACGTCTGGTGGCTCGCCGAGACCTCCAGGCCGGGGACGGACACCCAGGCCATCAGGAATCGGTGCGCCGGGCGGGCGGGGTGGAGGTGCAGCCCGTGCCGCAGGACCGGCATCGTGTTCGTCAACGGGCACAGGCCCAGGTCGCAGTCGAGCGCGCCGTCGAGGTCGGGGCGGTGCGAACCGTCGGCGCTCCAGCGACCGCCGGCGTGGCGCAGGTCGAGGGTCCGGGTGGCGTCCTCCGTCTCGACGGTGACGAACAGGCGCGAGGTCACGTAGTCGTCGGCCGTCTCCAGGGCGTACGTCACCCAGTACGGCTCGGGGTCCAGGCCCACGGCCCGCCCCCGGGCCGTGAGGCCGCCTTCGGTGAGCCGGACCCAGGCCGTCGCCTGGCCGCGGTCGGGGAGGATGTCCCAGGTCCGTACGAGACTGCGCGTGTTCATGGGGACGACCCTAGGCCCCTGGCGGGACCCGGGGCGGATCGATTCGCCGGTGGCGCCGGACCCGCTCGGCCTCGACGGATAGGCCTTCCCGCCACGGTGGTTGTGCGGCGGGGCGGCCGGTCGGACACCCTTCCGGGCCGGCCGGGGGCGGTCTTCGTTCCGCCGCCGGGAGGGCGCACCCCTACACTTGTGCCCGCCCGGCCGAAGGCGCCGGCTTCAGGGGAGCGAAGTCCGAAGTGAGCAGCATCAGCAGCGACGCGCCGATCTACGACCAGCTCATACGGGAGCGGGGCGATGTACCGGGCCAGGTCCGGCGGGAGGCCGAGGAGATCCACCGGGCCCTCGCCCAGGTGATGGCCCGCCGAGCCCCGGCGGGCATGCCCACCTGGCGGACGTCCTAGCGCGCGGCCGTGGTGCCCCGTCCGGTCGGCGGGGTGATGACACCCGGATGACACTCAGCGGACGTCGGGACCCGATCCCACGGCGAGGCCGGCGACCGGTTCGGCGCCGGGGAGCCGCGCGAAGAACCGTCCCGGGACGATGAGCTTGCCGCGACGGCTGCCGCTGCCGACGAGCACGTGGGGCAGTTCGGCGACGGCAGGATCCACCAGGAGCGCCCAGTCGGCGGGCAGGCCCAGCGGAGTGATCCCGCCGTACTCCATGCCGGTCAGCTCCACGGCGGTCGCCATGGGGCGAAGGACACCTTGCGGGCGCCCAGGTGGCGCCGGACGGTGCCGTTGACGTCGACGCGGGCGCCGGAGAGCACCAGGCAGGCCGCCAGGGTCGTCCCACCGCCCCGCTTGGCCGCGACGACGACGCAGTTCGCCGACTTGTCGAGCAGCTCCTGCCCGAAGTGGGCGACGAAGGCCGCGGTGTCGGCGATGGCCGGGTCGGTGTCGACGTACACGATCTCCTCGACGGGCAGGTCCCCGGCGAGGCCGCGCACGGCCTCCGCGACGGGGAGCGTCAGCTCGTCGAGGCAGTCGGGGGCGGGCCGGGCATGGGTGAAGGGGCCGATCGGAGCGCGCATGCCCGTACGGTAACAGCGGCCCGGTGGCGGACGATCCCCTCCGCTTTCCGGGCGGACCCCGGTCCCGTCCGGTGCCGAACCCGGTGCACGGTGGCCGGGACGGTGGGCAGGAGCATGACATATCTTCGGCGACTCGGGCCGCCTCGCGGCGCAGACGCCCGAGGAGATCCGCACCGTTTCCGCCGTCGGCGGGGTGAGCGACCTGACGACCGTGGTGGCCGCCGTGCCGGCCCTGCTCTTCGTCCACAAGCTGACCGCGATGCAGCACCTCAAGGCCACGCAGGGCCCGGTCGCCCACGTCCGAGGACCACCGCCCGGCCGCTCCGGGACCCGGGTCAGGGGGTGCCGGGAGCGGCCAGCAGGTCGCTGACCAGACAGGTGGTCTTGCGGCCCGCGTGTTGTTTGATCAGGCCTTCCTTCGCCGCGCCGCGGACGGCCACCGTGGTGGTGCCGGGGCCGGCGGGGGTCAGGGTCACGGTGACCACCACCGGGTTCATGCCCGCGAAGCCGCCGCCGACGAGCGCCCGCAGCACGGACCCGACCTCCGGGCCGCCCCGATCGGGGGTGGTGTCCAGGAGGCGGCCCACGCGGGCCAGCGTCACACCCACGTGCGTCGCCGCCCGGTCCAGGGGGAGTTCCAGGGTCAGCGCGGTTTCGTGGACGTCCTTGCGCAGGTACCGCGCCGCCAACCTGGCCCCGAACCGCCCGCCGGATCCGCCGCCGATGGCACCCGCCGCGCCCAGCGCGTCCGCGAGTATCCGGTCCTCGTCGTTCACCATCGCGTCAGGGTACCGGTCGGCCCCGGTTCCTCGGGAGTTCGGCCGGGGGCTCAGTACGCCACGGGCCACTGGACGATCCGGGTGACGTCCTCGGGGTCGACGTGGCCCCGGTCCGCGAGGCCGCGGTCGAGGAGTTCGGTGCGCCGCTCGTCCAGCGCGACGAGCTCCGGGTGCGCCGACGAACGGCACTGCGTACGGAGCCTCTCGGTCCGGGACGGCCGCGGACGTACCGCCCGCCACGCCCTCGGCAGGGACGGTCAAGGCGATCGTGATGGAGGTGAGTTGGCGCACGGACCGAGGCCGGGCAGCGGTCCGCGCCGGCGTCGAACGGTTTGCCGGGCCGTCGCTTCGAGCAACCGGGTGCGCGGCGGTCGGATGTGAGCCGAACGAGGGCTCCTCGGCCGGGCGGCCGACCGGGTTGGGCCGTCCCGGGGTCCGCCCGCCCCAAGCTGGGGGCAACCCACGAAAGGACCTGTCCCATGGCGAACGTGCGGCGCATCGTCGACGTCGAGACGCGTGAGCTCGAAGTCTTCGAACTCACCACGGACGAGAAGGGGCTGGCGGAGATGCGCGCCGACCCCGAGGGGTACGTGCGCAAGGTGCTCGCGGCCGACATCGACCACATCAACGGCGTGTCCTTCGACGTGCACGTGCTCTCCGAGCTGAGCAAGGCCACGGCCGTGTCCGGCGGCCCCTACGTGGTGCACCACACCGTCAGCGGGAAGTGGGAGTCCTGGGTGGAGGTGACCAACCCCAAGTAGGGCCGGCATCGCGCGACTCGCTCCACCGGGTCCCTCGGGGCCGCGGTTCCCGCTCGCCGTTGATCTTTCGTAAGCTCGTGATCGGCCCGTCCGCCGACCGAGCCTTCCGGCATGCGGTCCGGCGGCCCCGGGACCTCCCACAGATATCGACAGAGTCGAGGACCAACGTGCCCCTGCCCATGAACCGACGCCTGGCCGCCGGCGCCGCCCTGCTGGCCGTGGTGGCCGGTGTCGCTCCGGCGACCGCCGCCCAGGCCGCCCCGGCCACCGCTCAGGCCCCGGCCGCCGAGGCCGCGCAGACCTCCAAGTCCGGGCTGCCCGCGCCCGATCTGGAGGCTCTCCTCCAGGCGCTGCGGAACACGACCGCCGAGGGTGCCCCGGGCGCGATGGCCCGCATCGGTGGGGTCGACGGCGTGCAGAGCAGGACGGTCGGCGTGCGCGACCAGACCACCGGCGCGGCGATGGACACCCGCGCCCGGTTCCGGATCGGCAGCGTCACCAAGACCTTCTCCAGCGTCGTGCTGCTCCAGCTGGTCGACGAGAAGAAGATCGAGCTGGACACTGCGGTCAACCACTACCTCCCCGGGCTGCTGCCGGACGACCGGATCACCGTGCGCCACCTGCTGACGCACCGCAGCGGGCTGGCGGACTACACGAACGCCATGTTCAACGAGACCGTCCCCGGCTTCGAAGCCGTGCGGAACAAGCAGTTCAGCTACCAGGACCTGGTGACCCTGTCGCTGAGCGAGCCGCGCACCACCGAGCCCGGCGTGTCGTACAAGTACTCGAACGCCAACTTCGTGGTCGTCGGCATGCTGATCGAGAAGGCCACGGGACGTCCGGTCGCGAAGGAGTACGAGCGCCGGATCATCAAGCCCCTGAAGCTGCGCGACACGTCGTACGTGCACCCGGGCACGGAGATCAAGGGGTTGCACACCCGCGGTTACCTCACCCCGGACGAGGCCGGCGCGCCGCTGGTCGACTCGACGGAACAGACCGTGTCCTGGGCGCAGTCGGCCGGCGCGATGATCTCGAACCCCGCCGACCTCAGCACCTTCATGTCCGCGCTGGTGACCGGCAAGCTGCTGTCGTCCCGGTCGCTGGACGCGATGCTGACGATGACCCCCACCGACGCGACCAACACCCGTTTCTACGGGCTCGGTCTGCGCCGCTACGACCTGTCCTGCGGCACCTCGGTGTACGGGCACACCGGCACCGTGCAGGGCTTCTACACCTACGCCTTCGCCACCCGTGACGGCAAGCGCAGCCTCACCGCGATGGCCAACACCTCGAACCGCGGCGTGGCGAACACGGCGCTCGGCGGCACGCTCGAAGCGGCGTTCTGCGGCAAGAAGCCGGTCAAGGCCACCGCGCGCGGCTTCTCCTCCGCCACGAACGACGCGTCCGCGCCGGGCCGCTCGGCCGTGACGGTCGCGCCGGCCGAGGTGGACCTGCCGGAGCGCAACGCCCGCTGATTGCCGGGCCGCCGTGACCGTGCCGGGCACGGTCACGGCGGCCCCGTCGGGCGTTCGGTGGCCGGCGGGACCACGAGCGTCACCTGTACCCCGTACACGTCGCCGGCTTCGGCGGCGCGCCTGCGGGCGCGGCGGAGTCCGCATCCGGACAGGATGCCCTGTGCCGGCTCGGTTCGGCCCGTGCGGACCGGCTGCCGAAGGGGCTGACGTTCAGGCCGAGTTGTCGCTCGGCGCGGAGGCGGCGCACGCCTCGTGGCCCCAGCGCTTGCCGTGCTTGGCGATCATCTCCCCCGCCGCGTACGGCTGTCCGCACGGGCAGGTTCCCGGGAACTTGGCCTTGATGGGCCGGGAGGCACCGCTCCTCGCCTTGTTCGCGGAGCCGGAGCCGGAGCTGGAGCCGGAGCCGGAGTTGGCGCCGGACGCCTTGGCGGTCCGGCTGCTGCGGGCCGGGGCTCCGGTCACCGGCGCCGGGACGGGGAAGTCCGTCGCGCCGAGAGCGGTTCCCGCGGCCTGCTGGCTGATCGCCGCGTCGCCGGCGGCCCGGTCGGCGATCGCGTTCAGGTGGTCTCCGTCCTCCCGGTGGGCAGGAACGTAGAGGAAGGTCACGTCGTGCTCGGTCAGCAGCCGATCGATCTCCTCGACCAGTTCGCGGTTGGCGACCGCCTTGCCCCCGGAGGTCTTCCACCCGTTGCGCTTCCATCCGGGCAGCCACTGGGTCACGGCCTTCATGGCGTACTGGGAGTCCATGCGGATCTCTACCTGTGTTCCCGGCACCAGCGCCTCCAAGAGCCGCTGGAGTGCGGTCAGTTCACCGACGTTGTTGGTGGCGCGCCCCAGCGCGCCGGATTCCCAGCGCTCGGGGCGCCCCTCGGCGTCCGCGATGACCCAGCCCCATCCGGCAGGTCCCGGGTTTCCCTTGGACGCCCCGTCGCAGGCGGCAATGATGCGTTCAGACATCCCCCGATCATGCCTCACCGTCACACCCGCCGGGGCCCGGGCCCCGCCGCGGGGGCCGACGGAGGACGCGGCTACGGTCACGGCCATGAGAACGCGTTCCGGTGGATGCCGGCGAACAGTGGGGCTCCGATGAGGGCCGGCAGAAGTGTGGCCGCGTCGCGCCTGGGTGTCGCCGTGGGGGTCGGGCTGCTCCTGCTCACCGGCTGCTCGTCGACGGACGAGGCGGACATCCGCTACGCGAGCGCGTACGGGTACCACCCGCCGCTGGCCGTGGTCGGCTACCCCAGCACGGGGACGCTCGGCATCGCCCAGGAGCTGGTCTGGGGGATCGCCGAGGCGGACCCGGAGAGACTGGCGTCGCTGGCCGGGGACAAGGCGGGCACCCGGGCGGCGAAGGCGACGGCCGGGAACTGGGTCGGCGCGTTCGGCGACGGAGCCCGCGGGCAGGTCACTGCGGACTTCTACGACGAGGGGTCCAAGCGCCAGTTGGTCGTGCTGTACTTCCACAAGACCCAGCAGGTCAAAGCGGTCATGGTCACGATCTGGGGGAACGCCGAGGTGGGCGGCTGGTGCGTGATCATGGACGAGCCCGACCCGAGGGAGGCCTCGGCGCAACCGCTCCCCTGGATTCCGGCGCAACCCGGTGGTGCGGGGTCGAAGACACCGTTGTGAGCGGGCCGGCGGCATCGCTGGAGGAGATGCCGCCGGCCGCCGGCCGGTCAGTAGGTGTAGCTCACGCCCGACTTGTACGGCGTCAGGGTGCGCTGACTGACGACACCGCGGTAGGTGTACCAGCCCCACTTCTTGCACATCACCTGGTAGCTCAAGGTGTTGTAGGCACCCGACCCGACCCGAACGCGCGGGTAGATGACGTTGTCGCCCCAGTCACCCCCGGCCGGCCCACTCGAATAGGCGTCCACGCCCCAGTACACGCCGACGACGGACCCTCCGCCGGGACAGTTCCAACTGCCGAAGTTGACCCAGACGTTCCCCCCTGTCCACGCACTGGCCGGAGCGGCGGTGAGACCGACGACACCCATCGCCATCAACGAACCGACCAGGACCGAGCGACTCTTCCGGAGCAGCGATCCACGCATGAAACCTCCCCTGTGCGGCCGTCAGCGTGCGCGTCCGGCCGTGCGCAGCAGATTCCCATAGGGATCACAGGATTGTCTGAATTTCAGCACAATCAGGTGAAAGTAGAATCTATGCCCGACCTTCGCTCATTCGTCTGATTGCATCGGCCGGGTCCCCTCACGAAGCGCCGCCCGACGGGCCGCACGAGGCTGGACGCCATCGAGGCGGCCGACGTCCAGCCGTAGGCGCGGCCGCGCCGCGGGCGGCGGGCGGCCTGCGTCACGGGGCGGAGGGCCGCCGGTCAGTGGGGGTGGGGGTGGTGGGTCAGGGTCGCGTGGGGGTCCGGGGAGCAGGGGTCGGGGCGGGTGTGGTCGGTGTGGACCGTGGCGGCCGTCAGGCGGGGGATGGCGTGGATCAGCGCGTGCTCCGCCGCCACCGCGAGGGCGTGGGCGCGGACGACGGTGAGGTGCGGATTCACGACGATGTCGGCCTCGGCGCGCAGGGTGTGTCCGATCCAACGCAGCCGGATCCGGCCGGGGCCGAGGACTCCGTCCACCTGTCCCAGCGCGTGCTCGGCGGCGTCCACGAGGGCCGGGTCGACCGCGTCCATCAGCCGTCGGCAGACCTCGCGGGCGGCCGTGGCCAGGACGAACAGGATGGCGAGGGTGATCAGGAGGCCGACGACGGGGTCCGCCACGGGCACGCCGAGGGCCGCGCCGGCGGCGCCGAGGAGTACCGCGAGGGAGCCGAACCCGTCGGTGCGGGCGTGCAGTCCGTCGGCCACCAGCGCGGCCGAGCCGATGCGGCGACCGGTCCGGATGCGGTAGCGGGCGACCCACTCGTTGCCCGCGAAGCCCACCAGGGCGGCCGCGGACACCGCCCACAGGTGGGTGATGTCGCGCGGGTTGACGAGTCGGTCGACGGCCACGTAGGCGGCGAGCGCCGCGGAGGCGGCGATGGTGGCCACGATGACGATCCCCGCGAGGTCCTCCGCCCGGCCGTAGCCGTACGTGTAGCGCCGGTTGGCGGCCCGCCTGCCGAGCAGGAAGGCGATGCCCAGCGGTACGGAGGTCAGCGCGTCGGCGGCGTTGTGGACGGTGTCGCCGAGCAGGGCCACCGACCCCGACAGGGCGACCACCAGGGCCTGGACCAGCGTCGTCGCCCCCAGGATGGCCAGCGAGATCCACAGCGTGCGCATGCCCTCGCGGGATGCCGTCATCGCCGTGTCGACCTTGTCGGCGGCCTCGTGGCGGTGCGGCGTGAGCAGATGGCCGAGCCGGTGCCCGAGCCGGGCCCACAACGATCCGCCGGAACCGTGGCCCGCGTCGGGATCGTGCGCGTCATGCGCGTGCGCGTGATGCGGGTGCGGGTGATGCGGGTGCTCGTGCGCGTGATGCGGGTGCTCGTGCGGGTGCGGGTGGGTGGCCTTTCGCGGGCGCTGATTCGCCTCCATGAAGCTCACCGTCGCATACGGAACCCATTGCGGCTACAGCCGTCCTACCCCCTCTCACCAGCTGCGATGCGCATGCAACTGCACGCTGCGGCCAGCAGCGCGCCGGTCGCGGCCGGCCGGCCCCCGGGGCGGACCGACGCGCGGGTCTACTCGGTCTCGTAACGGCCGACGTTCATGGCGACGGCTTGCTGCAACGGCTGCAGTCGGTCGACCAGTTTCTGGAAGTCCGCCGTGCGGCCGTCGGACCACTGGCCCAGCCCCACGACCATGACGCGGCCGTGGCCGGTGAAGGACTGCACCATCCCGCTGTCCGGCGGCAGGGTCGGCAGCCCCGAGGCGGGCGGCGGCGCCTGCGCCGCGACCTGGTAGTCGTCGAAGGCCATGGCCAGCTCGTTCACCAGCATCAGGGTGTCCCGGGGGTCCTTCATGGTGAACAGGACCAGGTTGAACTGGTTGTTCCGGGCGTCCTTGTACAGCGCGACGTGCTGCCCGACGCAGCCCTTGCTCCCGGCGATCAGATCGGCCAAGCGCGGGCCGACCGTACCGGGTTCGGCGCACGGGTTCGGTGTGGCGGCGCCGACCCTGGTGTAGGTGCCGCCGGCTCCGTCCGGTACGGACGCCGGGAAGGCGTCCGCCTGCGGTATCGGGGGCCGGTCCGCGGCGCCGGCGGACGTGCCCGACGCGGCCGGTGCGGCAGGCGCGGCCGCCGGCTTCCCGGCGTCCTCCTCGGACGCGTAGCCCGTGAGCTTCAGGACGGCGAAGGCGACCGCCGCCGCCGTCAGGGCCATCGCGGCGTTGCGCACCCATGCCCGTCGGGGTGCGGGAGCTTCGGGTTCGGGGCCCGCGCCGCTCCGCTCGTACTCCGCGAGCAACGCGTTCCACTTGTCCTCGTCCGGCGCCTTCGGGCCCGGCGGTATCTCATCGTTGTGCGCCACGGTCGCACCGTAGCGATCTCCACGGCCGAACAGAACCGCCGCAGATCACAGCCTCATCACGTTGGTCGGGCGAGGATGCGGAGGGGAGCCCTGAGCGCCCTAAAGGTCGATCCAGTATCGCCGTTTGGGCCCGATGAGGGTCTCGCGCACGTCCTCCAGTTCGCCGCCCGCCCGCTCGATGGTCCGGATCGAGGCGGTGTTGTCGGGGTCGCAGGTGAGCAGGACGCGGTCCATGCCGAGCACCCGAGCCTCGTGCAGTACGGCGGTCAGTGCCCGGCCGGCCACGCCGCGGCCGCGCGCCGAGGGGCGCACGCTGTAGCCGATGTGGCCGCCCGCGTCGAGGAGGAAGGCGTTCAGGTAGTGCCGCAGGTCGATGGCACCGAGGTAGGTGTCGTCCTCGACGATCCACCAGTACGTGGCGTGGACGCGGCCCTGTTCGACCGGAAGCGTGCGGTCCGAGTAGCCGCGCAACCGCTCCACCCAGGCGGCGAATCCCTCGGGGGTCTCGACGTCGTCGTCGGAGCCGAGGCCGGCTCCGTCCATGGGGGCGTCGGCGCCCCATTCGGCGCGTGCGGCGAGCCAGGAGGAGTGCAGCCCGGCCGTGGGTGCGATCAGTTCGGGCATGTCCCGCACGATAACAGCCGGTCATCCTGGCCGGTCGCGGCGGCCCTCGGGTGCGGTACGGGCGCCTGCGGGTGCTGCGGGGTCGTCAGCGGGCGCGTCGGGGGCCGCCGCGTTGGGGGCGCCGACGGGCGGGCGAGGCTTCGGGGGCGGCCTGCGGCGAGGAGAAGCCGCCGGGAACCGCCGTACGGGTCTGCTGTGCGACGGCGGGGACGGCGGCGGGAGCCCCTGCGGCGGCAGGGCGTTGGGCGCGGCCGAGGACGGAGAGGTTGCCGATCAGGGGCGCGCAGGACTGGCAGACCTCCGCGAGCGTCCAGACCTGCCCCACGGCCGGGTTGTGGACGAGGACGAGCAGCGGCATGCCCGCGCAGGAGGCCCGGCTGCCCTCGTGGAAGGCGCATTCGGCGGCGCCGCAGGCACACGCGGCGTTGGGACGCACCGTCGCCAGGCGGGCGTGCGCGCGGGCGTGTTCGGCGGCGAAGCGGCGCATGGCCACGGTGTCCTTCGACCGGGGCGGCATCCGGCAGGCGTCGACGCTGCAGGTGACGGAGACGCTGTGGTCGCCGTGGCCGATCAGCCGGACAGTCCAGGTCCGACCGGGTACACGGGATCCGGGAATCATCGTCAAGGGAGGGCCGTCCGTTCACGTATGCGGTGGTGTGCCGGGTTTTTGACGTCTTCGCGACCGGGGACGGCGGGTTCGCGCCGAGCGGCCTCGCTACGGAGCGCAGCGCGGGGCGGGTGGGTCGCGAGGTGAACGTCACATCAGGGCGAAGACGGTCAGGGCGATGGGGGGCACTTCGGCCGAACACGGCCTGAATGTCTTTGTCGCACGCGGCCGGGCGCACTGTCAACGGGACGTCACCGCGTACGTCATCACTCCCTTCGACCGGCCGCTCGGTCCCCCGCGCAACGGACTGGGCCGTTCGGTGGTCCGGGGGCCGGCTCGCAGCGTTTATCGTCTGGATACCTCACCAGGACCTTTCGCGCAGGAGCACCACCATGGCCCACCTCATACGTCGCCCCGCCCGGGTGGCGGCCCTCGCCGCCGCCGCCCTGCTGGCCGTGCCCGCGCTAGCGGGTTGCGGTGGGGAGGCGAAGGACAAGGCCGACCCGAAGGCGTCGGCCTCGCCCTCGGCCGGCGCCGAGGCCAAGCCGGCCGTTCTGCCCGCGTCACTGACCGGGCAGAAGCCCGACTGGCAGAAGTGCCCGGCGCCGTCCGCCGCCCAGGGTGGCGGCAAGGCCCCCGGCAGCGGCTGGGAGTGCGCCACGATGAAGGCACCCCTCGACTACGCCAAGCCGGACGGCGAGACCCTCGATGTCGCGCTGATCCGCAAGAAGGCCACGGACACGGGCAAGCGCGTCGGTTCGCTGGTCTACAACTTCGGCGGGCCAGGAGGTTCGGGCGTGCAAACGCTGCCGGACGCCGCCACCGATTACAAGAAGCTCAACGCGGTGTACGACCTCGTCAGCTTCGACCCGCGCGGGGTGGGCAACAGCGCCGGAGTCACCTGCCTGGACGACAGGACGCTGGACCAGGCGGTGGAGAGCGCGGACCCGCTGGAGGACGTCCGGAAGTTCACGGAAGCCTGCAAGCAGAACTCCGCGAAGGTCCTCCCCCACGTGGGCACGGTCAACGCGGCCCGCGACATGGACCTGCTGCGGCAGGTGCTCGGCGACCAGAAGCTCAACTACTTCGGGATCTCCTACGGCACCCAGTTGGGCGGCGTCTACGCCCACCTGTTCCCGGGCAACGTCGGTCGCACGGTGCTGGACGCCGTGGTCGACCCCACCGCCGACGAGGTGCAGGGGGCCCTGGGTCAGGCCAAGGGCTTCCAGTTGGCGCTGAACCACGCCATGAAGTACTGCCGGGACAAGTACACGGCCAACTGCCCGACCGGGCCGAGCGACGCCGAGGGCAACAAGCGGATCATCGCCCTGCTGGAGAAGCTGAAGACGAAGCCCGCCCCGACCGAGGGCGGCCGCAAGCTGACTTCGGAACACGCCCTGACCGGCATCGTCGCCACCCTCTACGACAAGGAGGGCTGGGACTACCTCGTCCAGGGTCTCGGCGAAGCCATGCAGAACGGTACGGGCAACCTCCTGCTGGCCATCGCGGACGGCTACAACGGGCGCGGCGACGACGGCCGTTACAGCAACATGCACGCCGCGAACATGGCCATCAACTGCGTCGACACGAACCGCCGGCACACGGCCGAGGAGGCGAAGGCCCAGGAGCCGACCTTCCTCGCGGCGTCGCCCGTCTTCGGGCCGGACATGGTCGAGGGCCTGCTCGCCTGCTCCCAGTGGCCGGTGCGCGGTACGACGGACAAGCCGGTGGTCGACGCGGCCGGCGCGGCGCCGATCCTGGTCATCGGCAACGCCGGTGACCCGGCCACCCCGGTCGAGGGCGCGAAGCGGATGGCCGACGCGCTCGGCAAGGGCGTCGGCGTGAACGTGACGGTGGAGGGCGAGGGCCACGGCACGTACGGCACCAACACCTGCGCCACCAAGGCGATCGACACCTTCCTGGTGGACGGCACCGCTCCGGCGGACGGAACGGTCTGCAAGTAGCCCGCCCCGACCCGCGGCACGCGCCCGGCGCACCTTCCGGTGCACCGGGCGCGTGCTGCGCCGGCCGACCTATTGGTCGCGCGTGGGCCAGGTGAGGCCCTGATCGGTCCAGATGACACCCTTGTTGCGGCAGAGGCAGAAGGGGTGGCCGACGGGGTCGGCGTAGATGCGGAAGCCGTAGCCGTCGGGTTCGACGCAGTCCCGCCGCAGGGTCGCGCCGAGGGCCAGGACGCGGCGTTGTTCGGTCTCGATGTCATCGACCTCGAAGTCGAGGTGGAACTGCTTGGGGTGTTCGCTGTCGGGCCACCGCGGGGCGCGGTAGTCCTCCACCTGGACGAAGGCCAGTTCGATCTCGCCGAACGCGATACCGGCCCAGTTCTCGTTACTGCCGTCCTTGACCGGGAGCCCCGTCACGTCGGAGTAGAAGGCTGCCAGCTTCATCGTGTCCGGACAGTCGATGATGAAGTCGGTGAGTCGTAGCATCCCGCGATCCTGTCACACGATCACATGAGTCCAAGTTGGAGGCAGGCCCGGGCCCTTTCCGGCGGATCACCCTCCGAGGACGACGACCTAAGCCGCCTCCCACGTCCGGGCTCGGCTCGGACCGTCGAAGAGCCCGGGGGCTCCGATGTGCCCCGCGGCCACGGTCGCGCCGTCCGGTGCCCGTGCTCCCGGCCGACCCGCGGCGCTCCGCACCGCGCCCCGTCCGCGGGTCCCGCTACGCGGCGTCCTGCCGTTCCCGGGCCCGCTTCGTGAGCACCGCGGCGGCCGCGAGGGCGCTGCCCCCGAAGGCGAGGGCCAACGTCCAGGGCCGGTCGAAGGTGTGGCCGGTGGCGTGGTCGACGGAGTAGCGGCCCGCTCCCGCGAGGCCCACGGCGGCCGCCGTGAACCCCAGGAAGGCGGGGTACTCGTAGCCGCCCTCCTGGGCGAAGAACCCGGCGGGCGCGTGCACGGCCACCGCGCCCGCCATGGCGCCCGCGGCGGCCGCTCCCGCCGCCGGGGTGGCCAGGCCCAGCACCAGCAGGGCGCCGCCGCCGGCCTCGCCCAAGGCGGCGGCGACGGCACTGCGTCGGCCGGGCGTGAAGCCCATGCGTTCCATGCCGGCGGCCGTGCCGTCCAGTCCGGCGCCGCCGAACCAGCCGAACAGCTTCTGCGTCCCGTGCGCCATCAGTACCGCGCCGGTGCCCGTCCGCAGCGCCAGCAGGGCCAGGTCTCGTCGGTTGATGCAGGTCATGGGGAACCTCCGGGTGAGTGCCGATCACGAAGCCGTGCCGGACATGCGTATCCCTCCGGGCGCCGTCTCCCCCGGATCGGGGCGCGGATCCGCCATCCGGGCCCGCCGGCGGTCACGGGTCCGGATGGAGCAGCGGGCCCGGGCGCGCGGCCGTGTCACCGCCCGCCCGCGGCGGGTCCCTGCCATCGTGACCGGGCACCCGTCCCCAATCCGGAGGTACCTCCATGTCCCCACGGTCGAACCCCGACGGCAACCGGGTCCGCCCCGGGCGGCGGCTGCTCGCGACCGCCCTGCTGTGCGCGGCCGCCGCCGGCCTCCTCGTACCGCCCGCGTACGCCGGCACCGACCGCGATCCCGGGGGCCGGGGGTCGGCGGCCCTGCGCGAGGGGCTCCAGGAGCTGGTGAACGCCCCCGGTGGGCCGCCCGGGGTCATCGCCGTCCTCAAGGACGGTGACCGTAGCGAGGTGTACCGGGCGGGGGTGGCCGACCTGGAGACCGGGCGGCGGCCCGCGCCGTCGGACCACATGCGGATCGCCAGCGTCGCCAAGGCCTTCAGCGGGGCGGTGGCCCTCCGGCTCGTCGACCGCGGCCGGCTTCGGCTGGACGACACGATCGGCGAGGTGCTGCCCCGGCAGCCGAGGGCCTGGCACGCGGTGACGCTGGCTCAGCTCCTGCAGCACACCAGCGGACTTCCCGATTACTCGGCCTCCCCGGAGTTCCGCGAGATCGTCACCGCGGACCCCCGGCACCGGTTCGAGTCGCGCCGGTTGCTGGGGTTCGTCGCCGGGGAGGACCTCGCCTTCCGTCCCGGGAGCCGCTACCAGTACTCGAACTCGGACAACATCGCCGTCGCCCTCATGGCCGAGGCCGTGACCGGGCGCCGCTACGAGGACCTGCTGCGGGACCTGGTGTACGAGCCGCTCGGCCTGGAGCGGACGAGCCTGCCCGGCGGCTACCGGCTGCCCGTACCGTTCCTGCACGGCTACGCGGTCGAGCCGCCGGAGGAGCCCGAGGACGTCAGCGAGGCGGTCGGCGCCTCCGGGGCCTGGGCTTCGGGCGGCATCGTCTCGACCCCGCGGGACCTGACGGAGTTCATCCGGGCGTACGCGGGCGGTGAGCTGGTGTCGGAGCGGACCCGGCGCCGGCAGTTCACGTTCCTGCCCGCCGGCCTCTCCCAGCCGCCCGGCCCCGGACGCACCGACGCGGGGCTGGCGATCTACCGGTACACGACCCGCTGCGGGGCGGTGTACGGCCACACCGGGAACACCCCGGGCTACACACAGCTCGCGGCGGCCACGGCGGACGGCCGTCGCTCGCTCACCTTCTCGATGACCACGCAGGCCTCGCTCACCCACAAGCCCGAGCTGATCGAGCGCGTCCGGGAGGTCCAGGAGGACTTCGTGTGCGCCCTGCTGCGCCACTGAGCCCGCGCCGCGCCGGAGGGCCCGGCCCCCGAGGGTTCCGGTTGATGCTGCGGCCCATCGGCGTAGCGTGAAATAGGGCCCCGCTGCGGTGGCAGGCGGCAGCGGTGTCCTCCAGGGGGCGGTCCCACTGTGCCGCCGCGCTGCCACCGGGGCGGTTTCCCCCCGCGCACCGCGCGGGGGCAGGCCACGAGGAGCAGCAGCCATGGGCAAGCTCTCGATCGACCACCTGCGTGAACGGGTCCGCGGTGGGGTGCTCACGCCGCAGGACGAGGCCTACGACGAGGCGCGCAAGGTCCACAACGCCATGATCGACCGGCGACCGGCCGCCGTCGCGCGCTGCGTCAACGCCGGTGACGTCATGGCCGCGGTCGGATTCGCCCGCGAGAACGACCTGGACCTGGCGGTCCGCGGCGGCGCGCACAGCGTGCCCGGCTTCGGCACCTGCGACGACGGCGTGGTCGCCGACCTGTCCGGGATGCGCGGGGTCCGGGTGGACCCCGTACGCGGTACCGCTCGGGCGGAGGGCGGCGCGACCTGGGGCGACTTCAACGCGGCGACGCACGCCTTCGGCCTGGCCACGACCGGCGGGATCATCTCCACCACCGGCGTCGGCGGGCTGACCCTGGGCGGCGGAATCGGCCACCTCGCCCGCGGACTCGGTCTGAGCTGCGACAACCTGGTGTCGGCGGACGTGGTGACCGCGGACGGCGAGCTCCTCGTCGCCGACGAGGAGCAGCACCCGGACCTGTTCTGGGCGCTGCGCGGCGGCAGCGGGAACTTCGGGGCGGTGACGTCCTTCGAGTTCCGGCTCGCTCCCGTCCGGGACGTCTACGGCGGGCCGATGCTGTTCGAGCTGAAGGACGCAGGCGCCGTCCTGCGGGGGTTCCGCGAGCTGATCGCCGACGCGCCGGAGCAGTTGGGGGCGTTCCCGGCCTTCCAGATCGCCCCGCCGTTGCCGTTCATCCCGCAGGACCGCCACGGTGATCCGTTCCTGCTGATCGTGGCCTGCTGGGCGGGGCCCATCGAGGCGGGCGAGGCGGCCCTGCGCCCCTTCCACGAGATGGCCCCGGTGGTCGCCGAGCACGTCGGCCCGATGCCGTACCCGGCGCTCAACTCCGCCTTCGACGCGCTCGTGCCGCCCGGGCTCCAGCACTACTGGAAGGCGAACTTCGTCACCGAGCTGACCGACGAGGCGATCGAGGCCCACCTGCGGTACGGGCCGCTCGTGCCGGCGGTGAACTCGACCGTGCACATCTATCCCATCAACGGTGCCTGTCACCGGGTGGCGCCCGATGCCACCGCCTTCGCCTACCGGGACGCCTCCTTCGCGACGGTCATCGCGGGGATGTGGCCCGACGCCGCCGACAACGAGGCGAACACCGCGTGGGTGCGCGACTACTACGCGGCCACGGCCCCGCATTCGCAGGAGGGCGGTTACATCAACTTCATGGCGGACGACGACCAGGACCGGATCCGGGTCAACTACAAGGGCAACTACGACAGGTTGGTCGAGGTCAAGCGCCGGTACGACCCGGGGAACCTCTTCCACCTGAACCAGAACATCGCCCCGTGATCGTCGGGCGCTCCCGGCTCGGTTCATCAGGCGCGGCGGGCGCGGGCTGAGCGGGGCGGTCAGGCGCTGCCGGCCCGCCTCGACGGCGCGTCGGCGGAGTTCCGGGACCCGGCGCCGGCGGTCGGCGCGCTCCCGTAGGGGTGAACGGCGCGCGGACACGCGCGGCCGGATCGTTCCTGCGCGGGGCCGCCCCGCGAGGATCCCCGGACCGGGTCCGGTTCGCGGTCCCGCACACCGAGGAGGCACAGTGGTCCGGCACTACGCAAGCGCGCTGAGGGAGTCCCTCGCGGGGCCGGGTACGACCCCGCTCCTGGGGGTGTACGACATGTACTCGGCCTCCGTGGCGGCCGGCCACCACGACGCCCTGTTCGTTTCCGGCTTCGGCTTCGCGGCGTCCCACTACGGGCTGCCGGACGTGGGCTTCATCGCCTGGCCGGACATGGTGGCGTTCACGGAACGGCTGCGGTCCGCCTTCCCCCGCCACCACCTGTTGGTGGACATCGACGACGGGTACGGCGACCCGGAGGTCGCCGCCCACGTCGTACGGCGCCTGGAGCGGGCGGGCGCCTCGGGCGTCGTGCTGGAGGACCAACAGCGCCCGCGCCGCTGCGGGCACGCGGACGGCAAGCAGATCCTGCCCCTGCCGCAGTACCTGGCCAAGCTCCGCCGGGTCCTGGACGCGCGCGGTGACCTGTTCGTGGTGGCCCGCACCGACGCCACGGAGGAGGCCGAGATGCTGCTTCGGGCCCGCCAACTGGCCGCCGCCGGCGCCGACATGGTGCTCGTGGACGGCGTACGGAGCACCGCACAGCTGAAGTTGATCCACGAGGCGGTCGGGGACACGCCGCTGCTCTTCAACCAGATCGAGGGCGGCCGCTCCCCCCGGCTCTCCCTCACCGAGCTGGCCGGACTCGGTGTGGCCGCCGCCGTCTACAGCACTCCCTGCCTGTTCGCCGCGCACCGGGCGATGGACGCGGCCCTCGGTGAACTGATGTCCCGCGACGGCCTGTTGCCGGAGCCGACCCCCGACTCCATCGGTGTGGCCCGCTCCACCGAGCTGTTGGCCCGCAACCTGGCGCCCTGAGCCGGCGCGGAAGCGACGCGAGGGGGCTCGGCGCTGGTGCGCCGAGCCCTGCGGGTCACCCCACCCCGGCCAGCACCTGGAGCGGCAGCGCCTCGAAGAAGGCCACCGCCTCCTCGCGCCAGCGGGGCCGCCAGCGCGCCGCCTCGGCGGCGGCCCGTACGGCGTGCCGCTCGACGCCCGCGCGCAGGCGCTCCTCGGCGCCGCAACGGCGCCCGATGTCGCGCACCGCAGCCACGGTGTCGGCGGAGCAGTGCGGGTCGCCGAGCGCCGCCTCGACCACGGCCAGGTCCCGGCCGCCGGCGGCGGCGAGGACGGCGGTGACGGCGTAGCTGCGCCGACCCTCGCGCAGGTCGTTGCCCGGGGGCTTGCCCAGGGTGGGGGCGTCGCCGAACAGGTCCAGGTGGTCGTCGCGCATCTGTCCGCAGATCCCGACCAGACGTGCGTAGCGGCGCAGCTCCGCGTCGAACGGCCGGGGGTCGGCGCCGGCGGCCAGCAGGCCCAGTTGGAGCGGGGCGAGGATCGAGTAGCGGGCCGACTTGTATTCGGCGACCTCGTGCAGGGTCTCCTCGTCGGGGAGCGCGGTGAAGTCCCTTTCCAGATCGGCGATCTGGCCGAGGAGGGTGGCCGTGGCCGCCCGGGTCTGGACCTCCAGCATGGCGTGGCGCAGCGGGAGGGGCGCGGTGGAGTCGAGGAGGACCTGCTGGGAGAGGAACGCGGCGAGGTCGCCGGCGAGGACGGCCAGGCCGAGGGCCACCTGGGGGTGTTCGGGGAAGCGGGCGCGGTAGGCGTGGTGGGTGGAGGGGCCGGAGCGGCGGGTGGGGCTGTTGTCGATGATGTCGTCGTGGATCAGACCGTGGGTTTGCAGGAGTTCGATGCTCAGGGCGGCGTCGTCCAGTCCCGGGACGGGCTCGGTCGTCACCAGGCGGGCCGCCTCGTGGATCAGGGCGACGCGCAGGCGCTTGCCGCCGCGCAGGGACAGCTCCCGCAGCAGGGTCAGGCATTCGGGGGCGAACGCGCTGTGCGGGGGTGCGTCCAGGGTGCGTTCGAGGCCGTCGAACCAGTCGGCGAAGAGCCGCGCGAAATGCCGTTCGTACCCGGCGAGCCGGCTGCGCATCCGGTCGGACGGGGACGGCTCGACCGGGGAGGGCGCGTGCCCGGCGGAACCGACCTCGGGTGACGGCGCCGCCGACGGCCCCGCCGGGGAGGGCGGGCGCCCGGTGGAACCCGCCGAGCGGTCCGGCTGGGCGGGCGGGTCTGCGGCGGGGATCATGTGCGGTTCTCCTGGGCGGATTCCGGGCGGGCGGCCCGGGCCGGGTCCGACGGGAACGATCATACGTTCGCGCGCACGTCCGAACGGGGGCAGTGCCTCCCCCGTCCGGTCGTCAGGTCGTTGCCGGGTGATCACCCGGTCGTTGGGCGGTCGGCGCCACGGCCCGTGGCGCCGTCCTCGTCCTCGTCTCAAGGAGCTCCCCATGCGCGCTCGCGCCCTCGCTTCGCCCGGCCCCAGCCGTCGGATGGTCCTGGCCGGTGCGCTCGGGCTGGGAGCGGCGGCCGGGTGGCCCGCGGCCGGACGTGCCCACGCGGCGGCCGCCGCGGGGCCGGCGGTCTTCGGCTGCGCGGCGTGGGGAGCCCGGCCGCCGTCCGAGTCCGTGGTGATCCTGGCCGCGCCGCCGAAACAGATCGTGGTGCACCACACGGCGACCCGGAACGTCGAGGACTACTCGCAGCAACGGGCGTTCGCCCTCGCGCGGGCGATCCAGAACTACCACATGGACATCCAGGGCTGGATCGACACCGGCCAGCACTTCACCATCAGTCGCGGCGCCTTCGTCACCGAGGGCCGCCACCACAGTCTCGCCGAGCTGGAGTCGGGCCGGCGGCAGGTGCGTTCGGCGCACTGCGTCGGACGCAACGACGTGTCCGTCGGCATCGAGAACGAGGGCACCTACACCAGCGAGGAGCCCCCCGCCCAGCAGTTCGAGGCCCTCGTCTCCTTGTGCACGCACATCTGCGACCGGTACGGGATCGCGCCGACGGAGATCCACGGCCACCGGGACTTCAACGACACCGCCTGCCCCGGCGATCGCCTGTACGCGCTCCTCCCCCGCCTGCGCAAGGACGTCGCGGTGCGCCTCGGCGTCCGCCTGGGCGAGCCGGCGCAGCAGCCGGGTTTCCCCGACTTCCCCGTGTACGAGGGCCGCGACGCGTGGGCCGGCCCGGCGGAGTATCTTCCCCCGGGCGCGCTGGACGGGGAGCTCGCCCGCTGGACGGGACGCGGCTCCACCGCCCGGGGTGCGGGCGGGTCCGGGCGTACGCCGCGCTAGGCTGCGGCGCGCGCGACCTCCATAAAGACGAAGGTGAACATGTTCGAGCCGGTGCAGGACAATCCGTACCCCGACAGCCACGTCCTCGGCGAGGGGCCCACCCCGCATCCGCAACTGGACCCGGTTCTTGGCCTGTTGGGACGCTGGCACGGCCGGGGCGAAGGCCAGTACCCGACCCTCGACGCGGACTTCCGCTACGAGCAGGAGGTCACCTTCAGCCACGACGGGCGCCCCTTCCTGCGGTACGAGGCGCGCGCCTGGCTCATCGACGGGTCCGGCGCCCCGGTGCGGCCGGCCGGCCGTGAGGCCGGGTGGTGGCGGGTGTTGCCCGACGCGTCCCTGGAGGTCGTCCTGGCCCACCCCACGGGGATCGTCGAGACGTACGTCGGGCAGGTGAACGGGTCCGAGTTCGAGATCCGCACGGACGAGGTGGCGCTGACCCCGAAGGCCAAGGAGGTCACCGCCACCCGACGCCGCTACACCCTCGGCGACGGGGAGCTGACCGTGCTCCACGACATGGCGGCCGTGGGCCTGCCGCTCCAGCACCACCTGACGACGCGTCTGCGCCGCCGCCCGTCCTGACGGCGGTGGTCGTCCCCGCGCGCCCGGGCGGACCGCGCGTCCGGGCGCGGGGGCGGGCGGGGCCGGTGGTTGACTGGTCGGCATGCCATTCGACGCCTACGGCGTGCTGTCAGGGACCCTGCACCGGCACTTCCGCGACCGGCCCGACGACCGGGGCGCCTGGTTCCACGTCAACCTGGAGGTCGACGCGCCCGGCGGGCGCCACCGGTGCGCCGTCGACGTGGACAGCGAACGGTCCGCCACCGGTGTGCGGTGGCGGACGCTCGTCCTGGCGCCGTCCGTGCTCGACCCGGTGCCCTCGTTGGCTCCCGGGTACCACGACCTCTCCATGAGTTCCGGTTCGGGCGCCCTGGACTACCTGCGGCATCCGGCGCTCGCCGACCGGCGCGGCCGTCTGCTGCCGCGCGCGGGTTGGCTGCGGGCGCTCGCGGACCGGTGGAGCCCGCCGCGGCCGTGGGTCTCGGGCTCCAACCTCGATGCCGCCGACGCGCTGGAACCCATGCTGGTGCCCGGAAGGCCGATCCTCGTCTTCGGCGAACCCTTCACCCACCACGGCCCGGGCATGCACAACATCCACCAGAACCAGGGCGATCCGTACGGCAGCCGGTGGTGGGACGACAACGGCACCTGGCAGGACGGCGCCACCCTCACCCGTCGCCCGGACGGGTGGTACGACGTCTTCCTGAGCAGGTTCTCCACGCAACTCGACCTGACGGACGACGCCGGCCACCCGGCGCCCCCACCGAGCCGGGACGCCCCGGCGGCCGGGGGGTCAGACGGCGCGGCCGGTGGTGATGACGAGCGGGGGTGAGACGCGTTCGGCCTGCCAGGGGCGGCTGCGGACGAGGTCGGGGTCCGCGACGGTCAGGGCTTCGGCGACGGTGGGCCGGAGTTGGGCGATGTCACCGAACCCGGCGCGCTCCAGCAGGCCGGGGAGCAGGTCCACGGGCCACGCGTGGTTGTCGCGCTCCTCCCAGGAGCCGTCGGTGCGCAGCAGCCGTACGGTGAGCCGGTCCCCGGGCCCGTACTCCTCCCCCGGTTCGCCGATGCGCAGGGAGGCGTACGGGGTACCGCTGTGCGCGGGGTCGGTGCTCAGCAGGACGAAGAGGCCGCCGGGGCGCAGGAGGCGGCGGATCTCCGTGAGGACGTCGAGCACCGCCTCCCGGGTGGGCAGTGAGGCCAGGACGTGGTTGCACATGACGGCGTCGGCGCAGCCGTCCGCCAGCGTGGTGACCCGTCCGTCCTCGACGAGGTGGAACTCCGCGACGGCGCGGGCGCCGTCGCGGGCCAGTTCCAGCATCTGCGGGGAGATGTCCACGCCGATGACGTAGGCGCCGAGCCTGCGGGCGGCGCTGTCGGCGACCTTGCCGGGGCCGCAGCCGTAGTCCACGAGGACGGAGCCGGCGCCGATCCGGCGGGACAGCGTCCCGAAGACGAACGGGTAGCCGAGCAGCCGGTTCGTGGCCGCCTCCATCGCCGCGTAGGCCTGCGCGCCCTCGCTCCCGGACCAGGCCGCGCCGCCCGTTTCACCGGCCGGGCCGGGTCCCTCCGCGCTCTCGCTCACAGGCCCACTATCGGCCCGGAGCGACCGCGCGGGGGTGTTACGACACGGGCGGTGGCCCCTACGGCAGCGGTACGCCGCGGGCGGTGGTCCACAGCGCGTACCACTCCTCGTGGGTGAGGTCGGGTGCGCGCAGGGCCGCGTCGCGGCAGGCGCGGATGCGCTCGGGGCGGGCGCTGCCGACGACGGGTGCGATGCCGGCGGGGTGGCGCGCCAGCCACCACAGCAGGACGGTTTCGGGGGTGGTGCCCTTGCGCCGGGCGAGGTCGGCCAGGAGGTCGGCGGTGGCCCGGTCGGCGGGGGTCTCCTGGCGGCCGGTGTAGCGGCCCTGGGCGAGGGCGCCCCAGGCCTGGAGGCGGATGCCGTGCTCGAGGCAGTGTTCCAGGGTGCCGAACGGGAAGCCGTTGGCGGTGGCCCCGTCGGTGTTGAGCAGGACGCCGGCCTCGACCCAGTCGCGCCGGTGCAGGCTCATCTCCAACTGGTTGGCCACGAGCGGTACGTCGAGCCGGGCCTGGAGCCGTGCGATCTGCGGCGCCGCCATGTTGGACACGCCGAAGGCCCGTACGAGGCCCTGCCGGTGCAGGGACGTCAGCGCCCCGGCGATCTCGTCGGGGTCGGCGAGCGGGTCGGGGCGGTGCAGGAGCAGGACGTCGATGACGTCGGTCCGCAGCCGGGTAAGGCTCTCCTCCACCCGGCGGGTGATGCTCGCGGCGCGCAGGTCGTAGCGGCCCGGGCCGTTGTCGTCCGCGAGACGGATCCCGCACTTGGTCTGCAGGGTGACGCGCTCGCGGAGCCCCGGGGTCCGGGCGAGGACCTCGCCGAACACGGCCTCGGCCTTGCCGTGCCGGTAGATGTCGGCGTGGTCGAAGACGGTGATACCGCTGTCGAGCGCCGCCGATATCGCCGCCTCGGCGGTGTAGATGTCCGACGGACCGTACGGCTCCGGGCCCCAGCTCCCGCCCAGCCCCATGCACCCGTACAGCACCCGGTACTCACTCGTTCGCGCGTTCGGTTCGATCGTCACGCGCCCACCCTAAAGCGTGCGGCGCCGCGCTCCGGGCCGTGACGTCCCGGCCTGCGGATCGTTGAAGGAGCGGTCAAGCGAAGTGACCGTACGAGGCCCCGGGGCCGCGAAGCCCCGGGGCCTCGTGCTGTCGGCGTCCGGGGTCCTGTCAGCCCTGGCCCTTGATGTGGTCCACGACCTCGGTGAACTCCCGCGTCGGGGAGAAGTCGACGTACTCGCAGTCCTCGAGGGCGACGGGGACGTGACCGGCGGGCCAGTAGAAGGCCTGCCCCGCCTCGTAGACCTCGTCGCCGTCCCGCGTCACCATCTTCAGCCGGCCCTTGAGCAGGTATCCCCAGTGCGGGCAGGGGCACATCCCGTCCGGCATGCCCTTGAGGGCGGGAGTCATGTCGGTTCCCTCGGGGAACCGGACGAAGGCGACGGACAGACCGCCCCCGATCTCCCGGGTCCGCAGCTCGACGCCGCCGCCCTCGATCTCCACCGGTGTGCTCTCGCGCGTGGTCGCCGTCATGGGTCTTCCCTCGCTCACCTGGGTCGTGCGTGCGATACGTCCCCCTTCCACCCTGGACCCGCTGGAGGCGCCGCGCGAGCGCACGTCACGGGAAGGCTTGCGGGGACGTTCGGGGGACGCGGTGGACGCGGGCCAGGACGAGGACCGTGTCGTCGGCGGGCGGGTCCGGCAGGAGGCTCGCCAGGACGCGGTCGGCCATCGCCTCCAGCGGGTCCGCCGGACCGGCCGGGCGGCCCAGTTCGGCGCGCAGCGCGTCGAGCCCGGCCTCGATGTCGCGTCCGCGCGACTCGATGAGCCCGTCGGTGTACAGGGCGAGGACGGCGTGCTCGGGCAGTTCGATCTCCGCCGTGCGGAACGGGAACCCACCGACGCCGAGCGGCACGCCGAGCCCCTCCCCGAAGGTGCGCACCGTGCCGTCGGGGTGGCGGATCAGGAGCGGCGGGTGGCCGGCCCCGGCGATCCGGGCCCGGCCGGTCGTGGCGTCGTAGACGAGGTAGAGGCAGGTCGCCAACTCGATGCCCGCCTCCCGCGCGAGCGCGTCGAGTTCGCCGAGCATCGCCGCCGGTTCGACCTCGTGCCGGGCGAGGGCCTTCGTGGTGATCCGGAGCCGACCCATGGCCGCGGCCGCCGGGATCCCGTGGCCCATCACGTCGCCGACCACGAGGGCGATCCGGTGGTCGGGCAGCTCGATCACGTCGTACCAGTCGCCGCCGACCTCCGTCATGCGGCCCCCGGGCAGGTAACGGTGCGCGACGTCCGCGTAGGGGCTGGTGGCCTGCGCGCTGGGCAGCAGGGCGCGCTGGAGGGTGAGGGAGATGTCCTGGACCCTGCTGTAGAGGCGGGCGTTGTCCAGGCAGATCGCGGCGCGCGACGCGAGTTCCCCGGCCAGAGCGAGGTCGTCCTCGGTGAAGGCGGGCCGGTGGGCGGAGCGCCCGAACAGGGCGATGCCCTGGACGGTGCCCCGGGCGATGAGGGGGGCGACGAGGACGCAGGCGATGCCGCTGTCGGCGATGAGGCGGGCGCGTTCCTCGATGACGACGGTGCGGGCCAGGAACGCCTCGTCCACGACGGAGGAGACGGGTCGGCCGGTGCGCAGCATGTCGTGGACGGCGGAGCCGGGCGGGTACCGCACCCGCTCCACGCCGCCCACGAGTTCGTCGGCGGGCGGTGGCAGGACCGTGCCGAAGGCGATGCGCCGGGTGAGCAGCGGAAGGGCGGGATCGAAGAGTTCGTTGTCGTCCATCCATTCCACGATCTCGACGACGGCGCCGTCGCAGAATTCGGGCATCGCCACCTCGACCAGTTCCGCGGCGGTGCGCCCGACGTCCAGGGTGGTGCCGATGCGGGTGGAGGCGCGGTCCAGCAGGGCGAGTCTGCGGCGGCCGGCGGCGGCTTCCAGGATGGCCCGCTCCCGGTCGGTGACGTCCATGATCAGGCCGCCGAGGCCGGGGCGGGTGCCGACCGCCCCGGTCAGGGGGAAGAAGCTCACCGACCGGACCTGGTCCTGGTCCGGTCGGCCCAGGGGCCGCAGGGCCGTGAGCGCCCCGATGACGGGCACGCCGTCGTCGGCCACCCCGTGGAGCATCCGCCGGAACTCGGCGGCGTCGGACACGAGCATGACCTCCTCGATGCCGCGCCCGAGGTGTTCCGCGACGGGCAGGCCGTCCATGTCGGCGAGCGCCTGGTTCAGGTGGGCGTAGCGGAGGTTCTCGTCGAGCATGACCAGGCCGACGGGGCAGGTCATGAAGAGGGCGTCGAGGAAGGCCAGGTTCGTTTTGACCCGGTCGAGCTCCTCGCTGCGGCTCGCGAGGGCGAGGACCTCCGAGCGGCCGGTGGCGCCGGTGAGCGGGAACACCCGGAAGCCGCACGCGAAGTCCGTACCGTCGCGGTGCCGGGCGGTGAGCCGTCCCCGCCAGTAGCCCTCGTGCCTGGCCCGCTCGGTCAGGCGGGCGGCCTCCTCGGGGCCCGCGGCCAGGAGCAGGCCGGCGGGGCGGGTGAGGACCTCGGCGGCCTCGTGGCCGAAGAGGTCGCGGGCCCCGGGTCCCCAGTGGCAGACGTGTCCGTCCTCGTCGATGCCGAAGACGGCGACGGACACGTGTTCGAGCAGGGTTCCGGGCTCGGACGGGAAGGGGCCCTGCGCCTGCTCGCCCTCCGGCCGTACCGCTGGCACGAGACGTCCCCTTCCACCTGCCGGTTCCTCCACTCACTATGCGGACGGCCGCCGGTTCCGGCGAGGCGGGGCCGCCCGGAGATACGCACGTACGTTCGAAAGCGGCGCGGCATCGTGCAGCGGGCGACGCGCCGCTCCCGATCCGCGCGACCGTCGCACGGGAGCCGGAGGGTGGCGGCCGCGGCCCCGGTGCTCGCCTCCCGGACCGCCGGGCGCCGGCCGCTGTTGCCGTTGACGACCGGCAGGGGACCTGGTTCACCTGCGTCCCGGTCGGGCCGTCGGGGAGGGGGACGGCGACGCCGGCGCACTGACGGGCCCCGGGCCCACGGGTGGATCGTCGTCCACCGGCATGTCGCGCTCCCCCCAAGGATCATGCCAATCGTGTGACATGACGGAGCATCACCCGCGGTCGGCCCGCCCTGCGGGGCCGGTCGTCGGGGCGACCACGAGGGAGAGCGGCGCACGGGACGGCCGCGCCGGCAGGTGCAGCGGGCGCCTGCCCGGGGTGAGCGAGCCGAGGATCCGCGGGCCACGGGCGCCGGTGCAGGCGGGGGCGTTGCCGGGCAGCCCGTGGAAGGCCATGAAGCCGAGGACGGCGAACGCGTACGCCTCCTTGGCCCCGGCGGGCAGACCCAGCAGCTCCGAATCCAACAGGGCGGTACGGGACGGCAGTTCCTCCCGCAGTGCGGACATCAGGGTCGGGTTGCACGTACCGCCGCCGGAGGCGAAGACCTCGGTGACGCCGAGGGGGCCCAACGCGTCCGCGACGGTCCGCGCGGTGAGCCGGGTGAGGGTGGCGAGGACGTCCTGCGGGGCGAGTCCGTCGAACCCGGCCAGGGCCGCGTCCAGGTACCCGGGGTGGAACAGCTCCTTGCCGGTCGTCCGGGGCGCGGGCAGCCCGTAGTACGGCTCCGCCAGCAGCCGGCTCAGGAGCGGTTCGTGGACCCGTCCGGCGGCGGCCAGGGCGCCGCCCTCGTCGTATCCCGGTCCGTCCGGCCGGAGTCGGCGTACGGCGGCGTCCAACAGCGCGTTGCCCGGGCCGATGTCGAAGGCCAGGGGCGGGCCGGCGGTCGGCAGGGCGGTGACGTTGGCGATCCCGCCGACGTTCAGGGCCGCCGGCACGCCGGGACGGCCGCGCAACAGCATCAGGTCGACGAGGCTGACCAGGGGCGCGCCCTGGCCGCCCGCCGCGACGTCGCCGGGGCGGAAGTCGGCGACGACGGGGCAGCCGGTGGCCTCGGCGATCCAGGCGGGCCGGCCGAGCTGGAGCGTGCCGTGGACGACGCCGCCGGATGCCCAGTGGTAGACGGTCTGCCCGTGCGAGGCAATCAACTCAGCCCGATCTGCGCACAGTTCACGGTCGGCCCGGACGGCGAGCTCCGCGAAGGCCTGTCCGATGCGGGTGTCGAGCACGCACACGTCGGCGAGGGTGGTGGGCGCGGGCGGCAGGGCCGCGGTGAGCGCGGCGCGCAGGGAGTCCTCGTACGGCGCGCTGATCATGCCGAGCGGCACCAGGCTCAGGGTCTCGCCGCCGTCGGCGAACGTGAGGTCCGCGGCCGCGGCGTCGATCGCGTCGTGGGAGGTGCCCGACATCAGGCCGACGACCCTCATCGCAGGGGTCGCAGGTGGTCGTCGGGGCGCAGGCTCGCCAGGGCGACGGCGCTGAGGGCGCAGGCACCGGCGGCGTAGTGGGCGGGGACGTCGGTGTTGCCCGTCGCCGCGATCAGGGCCGTGACGACGAGGCCGGCGCAGCCGGAGAACACGGCGTTGGCGAGGGCGTAGGCGAGTCCGAGCCCCGTGCAGCGCACCGAGGCGGGGAACATCTCCGCGAGCATCGCCGGCCCGGGTCCGGCGAGCAGTCCTACCGCGGCGCCCGCCCCGAGCAGCCCCGCCGCCTTGGCCGGGGCCGAGGCGGCGGGGTCCTGGAGCAGGTGCAGGAGCGGCAGGGCGAGCAGCGTGACGCACAGGGCGCCGCAGAGCATGACGGGCCGGCGGCCGACGCGGTCGCTCAGGATGCCGGCGGGGAGGATGGCGGCGGCGAAGCCGAGGTTGGCGACGGTGGTGGCGATCAGGGCCTCCTGGAAGGACGCGCCGAGGGTGGCCTGGAGGTAGGAGGGGAGCACCACGAGGAAGGTGTACCCGGCCGCCGACCACCCCATGATCCGCCCGATGCCGAGCACGACGGTACGGGCCGTGGCGGGCGGGGTCGGTGCGACCGGGCCCGCGCCGACCGTCCCGGGGTCCGGCGCCGGCCGGGCCGGCGGGGTTTCGGGGGTTGTGCCGGGGAGTCCTTCGAGCCGGTGCGCGCCGGCGGGTTCCGTCAGGCCGGTGCGCAGCCACAGCGCGACCGCGCCGAGCGGCAGGGCCAGCAGGAACGGGATCCGCCAGCCCCAGTCGTAGAGGGCCTGTTGGGTCAGCACGCCGGCGATCGCGGCGGCCGTGCCGGCGCCGGCGAGCAGGCCGAGGGCGACCGTGAAGGACTGCCACGCGCCGTGGCGGCCGCGTCGTCCTGGGGGTGCGCTCTCGGTCATCAGGGCGACCGCGCCGCCGAACTCCCCGCCGGCGGAGAGGCCTTGCAGGGCGCGCAGCAGCGTGAGCAGCCAGGGCGCCAGTTCGCCGGCGGTGGCCCGGGTGGGCAGCAGGCCGATCAGGGTGGTGGCGGCGGTCATGAGGCAGACGACGAGGATGAGGGTCGGGCGGCGGCCGACGCGGTCCCCGAGCCGGCCGAACAGCAGGGCTCCGACGGGCCGGAAGAAGAAGGCCACCGCGAAGGAGGCGTAGGTGGCCAGCAGGGGTCCGGCCCCGGCCGGACCCGTCGCGGTGTCCGGGGTGAAGAACCGGGCGGCGATGACCGTGGCGAAGCAGCCGTAGACGCCGAACTCGTACCACTCGACGAAGTTGCCCGCCGAGCCCGCGAGCAGGGCGCGGCGCGGGTGGGTGACGGCCAGCGGCGCGGGGCCGCGCAGGTGGAGGGGGGTCATCGGTGGTGGGTGCCCGGTGTGCGGGGCGGGGATGCCTGGGGGCCGTGTGGTTCAGCACATCGGCCCCGGCCGGCGCCGTCCGGTTCAGCACATCGGCCCCGGCCGGCGCCGTCCGGTTCAGCACATCGGCCCCCGGCCGGCGAAGGGGAACGGCCTACGTCATCGGGTGGAGCCGGGAGGCGCCGAGCGGATCACCGGCCTCGGCGGGTGACCCGGCCGGGCCGGCGGCGAGGGCGCTGCCCGACAGCCACGTGCGCCAGTCCAGGTTCCAGTCGCCGACGCCGTTGCTGAAGGGGGGCATGGCGTCACCGCCGCTGTTGACGACCTCGACGATGTCGCCCTCGCGCACGGTGTCGAAGAACCAGGCGGCGTCCTCGGTGCTCATGCCCGTACAGCCGTGGCTGACGTTCTCCTCCCCCTGCGCCTCGACGGACCAGGGCGCGGCGTGGACGTACTCGCCGCTCCAGGTCACCCGGGTCGCGTAGTGGACGGGCAGGTCGTAGAACTCCTTGGTGCCGCGTCCGATCCCGACGGAGTCCCCGCGCATGCGGACCTTGCGTTCCTTGCCCAGGACGACCTTGATGCCGCTGCGCGTCAGGAAGCCGGCCTTGCCGGTGGTGACGGGGATCGTCCTGATGACCCGTCCGTTGCGGCGTACGGTCATCTCGTGTGCGGCGGAGTCGGTGACCGCCTCGATGCGGTCGCCGACGGTGAACTCGACGGGGTCCGACGGTCCGCCGTACCCCTGGTCGCCGAGTTCGACCCCGTCGAGTCCGCTGCGGACGCGGACCACGGTGTGGGCGGGCCAGTAGGCGCGGGGGCGGAAGTGGAGCGTCGAGTCGTCGACCCAGTGCCAGGCGCCCTCGACGTGCGGCCTCGACGTCACCTGGAGGGACTGCTCCACCCGGGTGCGCGCCCGGGCGTCCTCGGCGGGCACCGGTCGGCTGAGTTCGGCCGTGACGATCTCGCCCGCGCCGTACGTGCCGGCCCGGGGTCCGAGGTCCGCGGTCAGGGGGCCGTCGGCGGCGGGGGCGGGCGGCGCGGTCCGGAACGCCATGGTCGCGGCGACCGGTGCGCCGGATCCGTCCTGGGCGCCGACGCGCACGGTGTAGCGCTCGCCCGCCCGCAGCGGTTCGGTGTTGCGCCAGCGTCCGGCGCCGGGTTCCAGTGCGCCGGCCAGGTGGCGGCCGTGGGCGTCGTGGACGGTGACGTCGGTGAGGCGCCCCGAGGACTCGGCGGCGATCTCCAGCGGGCCGTCGGCGTCGGTCGGCAGGACGTCCCCCGCGACCGCGTACGGGCCGCGCAGGACGGCCCCCGCGCCCCGGGCGGTCGCCAGCACCCGCTGTTCTCGCCAGGCACCGCACAGGCCCGCCCGGAACGTCCCGGCGGCGCACCGCGGCCCGCCGGTCCCGGTCCGGCGGCCCACGTCGAGCGCGCGGGAGACCAACAGGGTCACGGCCGCCTCCGGGGGCGCGCCGGCCCCCCGTTGCGGGCTGCCCGCCCCGGGGCCCCGGTCGGGTGCCGCCGCCACGACCAGCACGGCGCCCGTCACGGCGGCCACGACGCTCCAGGCCCTCGTCCGCTTCGTCCGCGGCATCGCCACGCAGGCCTCCCAGATCTCGTACGCCGGATGGCAGCATCAAAACGATCGGGAGCCAAAACGATGATCACAAACTCGGTCCTGGGGCCGAACGGGTTCCCGAAGTGAACCCGGACGGAGCACTTCCGCTTGCGGAGCGGCGGATGCGTGCCGGCGCGGCCCCCTCCCGGGAGCGGCCGGGGCGGCGTCCGGTCGGCCGGGGGCACGGGTCGGGCCCCATCGGGGTCGCCGGCAGGGCCCTGCCGGGGGTTGCCGACAGGGCCCGGCAGAGGTCCGTTTCGAGGCCCGGCGGAGTTCCGTTACCCGCCCGCCGGGAGCGCCCTCCGGCCCCCGAACGCAGGCGGCCGAACGCAAGGTTCCGGTCCCGTAGGCTCGGCGGATGGCGAAGTACTTCGACGTGCACCCCGAGAATCCTCAGCGGCGCACCATCAGCAGCGTGGCCGACAGCATCCGTTCCGGGGCGCTCATCGCGTACCCGACCGACTCCTGTTTCGCTCTCGGATGCCGGCTGGGCAACCGGGAGGCCCTCGGCCGGATCCGGTCCATCCGTGATCTCGACGACCGACACCACTTCACCCTCATGTGCCAGAACTTCGCGCAGTTGGGTCAGTTCGCGCAGATGGACAACGACGTCTTCCGCGCCATCAAGGCGGCCACGCCCGGCCCCTACACCTTCATCCTCCGGGCGACCTCCGAGGTGCCGCGCCAGCTGCTGCACCCGAAGAAGAAGACCGTCGGGGTCCGCATCCCCGATCACCTCGTGACGCAGACGCTGCTCGCGGAACTCGACGAGCCGCTGGTTTCCAGCACGCTGCTGCTGCCGGACGAGGAGGAGCCGATGACGCAGGGATGGGAGATCAAGGAGCGGCTCGACCACGAAGTGGACGCGGTCCTCGACTCGGGCGACTGCGGTACCCGCCCCACCACCGTGATCGACTTTTCGAGCGGCGAGGCCGAGATCGTGCGCCACGGCGCGGGCGACACGGCGCGATTCGAGTAGCCGGCGCCTCCCGTCCCCATCAGGGCGGATTCCGGTTCCGGGACCGGAATCCGCCGACCGGAGTACCTCAATCCGGTTGCCCGGACCTATGGCCGGGGCAAATTCGCTCCATTGGAACTCAAGCGATCCGGCCATCGGAACTCGTTTATGCATGAACAGTCTTGGTGCATCGACAGTAACCCGGTGAGGCGTCGAGGTTACCGAGGGGGGAAGTCCGTATACGGCGTCCGAATTGAGCCGGCCCCCGACTCGACTTTCACAAGATCCGTTATGTAGTGTTCCAGTCATTCACCGTCCAACGGGGGGCGGCGGGCAGTCCCATGCGCTGGTCCGGACTATTTCCGGAGCGTGTCGGGGGCGGGGCTCGGCGACCACCACCCCCCGCCACGCTCCACAGACACTTACGTGACCCGACACGGGGGACCATCATGCGGTTCCAGCTATTGGGGCCCCTGAGCATCGCGCACGGCCCCGAGACTGTAGTCCTCAAACCGTCCAAGCCGACCAGTTTGCTGGCCGCGCTCCTCCTTCATCCCGGTACGGTCGTTTCCACCGACTATCTGCTCCGCGCGGTATGGGACGAGGAACCGCCCGCCACGGCGCGAGCTGCCCTGCAGACCTGTGTGCTGCGGTTGCGGAGGCTATTCGCGAAATACGGCATATCCGCGACCACCATCGAGGCCGTGCCCGGTGGTTACCGCATGCACAACGACACCGGGACCCTCGACCTCGTGCTCTTCCGCTTACTGGCCGCGAAGGCCCGGGCCGCCGCCGGCACCGACGAGGAGCTGTACCGGCTCAGGGAATCCCTCTCGCTCTGGCAGGGTCAGCCCTTGGCCAACGTGGCCTCGCGCATGCTCCAGCGGGACGCGGTGCCCGCGCTGGAACAGGAACGCTTGCGCGTCCTGGAGCGGATAGGTGACCTCGAACTGGCCGCCGGGAACTGCCACCAGGTCCTGGTCGACCTCTACGAGAGCGGTCGCCGGCACCCCGTACGGGAACGGTTCACCGAGCAGCTCATCGAGGCCCTGTACCGCACCGGCCGGCAGGCGGAGGCGCTGGCCGAGTACCGCGCGGTGCGCGACCGGCTCCGCGACGAGCTCGGGGTCGACCCCGGGCCCGGCCTGCGGCGCCTGGAGCTGGCGATCCTGCGCTCCGAGGAACTGGGGCCACCGCGCCCCGAGGAGCAGGCGCCGGCGGCGACGCCGCCCGCGCCGCCCCCCGTACGCAGCCCCGGGCACGGCGGCCTCCCGCCGGTCCCCGGCTTCGCCGGACGGGCGACGGACCTGCGGACGATGGCGCTGCGTCTGACCGACGCCGACGGACCCCGGCTGCTCGTGGTCTCCGGCGCTCCCGGGATCGGCAAGTCGGCGCTGGCCCACCAGTGCGCGCACCAGGTCCAGGACGCCTTCCCCGGCGGGGTGTTCAGCGTCGACCTGGGCGGGCCCGAGGGAAACGGCGTCTCGGCGGAGGAGGCCCGGGGGCTGCTGCCCGAGCCCGGTGACGGGCGCCGGCTGCTGATCCTCGACAACGCCACCGGCGCGGGGCAGGTGTTGCCCCTGTTGCCCGCTTCCGGTGACGCGTCCGTGCTCGTGACCAGCAGGCGCGGGCTCGCGGCGGTCGTCGCCACGCACGGCGGCGCCGTCCACCGGCTCGACGTCCTCGGCCCGTCCGAGGCGCACGGACTGCTCGCCGGCCTGGTCGGGCCCGAACGGATCGCCGCCGAGGAACACGGCGCCCGCGAACTGGCTTCCGTCTGCGGGTACTTCCCGCTGGCGCTGCGGATCGCCGCGGGTCGACTGCTCACCCGTCCCGGGCTGTCCGTCGCGGACTGCGCGGCATGGCTGTCGCAGGACACCCCCGAGCGGCTGGCGCTCGCCGAGGATCCCCGGCTCTCCGTACCGGAGGTCTTCGGGCAGGCACTCAGCACCCTGGCGCCCGAACTCCGCGAAACCTTCCTGCGGTTCGGCTCGCTCGACCCGGGAACCGGCGTCTGCGCCGCCGGGTCGGGTTCCGTGCTCGAACAGTTGGTGGAGGCGGGACTGCTGGAGGACGGCCCGCCCGGCCAGCCGTACCGGATCCATGCCTTCCTGCGGGTCTACGCGCGGTGGTTGGCCCGCGAACGCGACGGCGCGGCCGCGGTACCCACGGCCCGCTGACCGACCCCCCGTGCCCTTCTCCGTACGCCGGGCGCCGCTCCCGCACACCCTTTCCACGGCATTTCCCACCTCGCACCACCGTCCCACCAGACCGCAAACAGAGGTGTTCCATGTCTGAAGCCAGCTACGAAGCCGTCGCCACGTCCCGGCCCCGGATCCGTCGGGACGTGCTCTTCACGCAGACCCCCGAGGGTGTGCTGTTCCACAATTCCGACGGCGGGTTCCGCCTCAACGCCAAAACGGCGTACCGCTTCGCCACACTGATCGTCCCGCACCTGACCGGCGAGCACTCCGTCGCCGAGCTCTGCCAGGGGCTGGGCGAACCCCAGCGCGCGATGGTCGGCGACCTCGTCAAGACCCTGTACGAGCGGGACTTCGCCAGATCGGTCGCGGAACCGGAGCCGGCGGCGCGGGCCGCCGCCGCGGAGCCGGACGTCGCGCGCCGGTTCGCGCCGCAGATCGCCTACGCCGACCACTACGCCGATGACGCCGAGGCCCGCTTCCTGCGCTTCCGCGGCACCCGCGTGGCCGTCCTCGGCGAGGACGCGGTCGCCCGCTGGTGCGCCCTGAGCCTGGTCCGCAACGGCTGCGCCGAGATCGGCCTGATGCCCGCCCTGGAGCCGGCCGAGATCCTCGCCGAGGCCGAGGAGGCCCGCGCCGACGGCGCCCCGGTGAACGTCCGTACCCTGCCCGACGTACGGGGCCCGCTCGACTGGGACCGGTTGGAGGGCTACGACTTCGTCGTGGTGACCGGCGGGACGACCGCTCCACGACGGCTCCTCCCGCTGCTGCGCGCCGGCATACCCGAGGGCCGCACCCTGCTCCCGGCCTGGTCGTACGGCGACGACTGCGTCGTCGGCCCGCTGATGACGCCGGGCACCACCGGCTGCTGGGCCTGCGCGGCGCTGCGCCTCGGCGCGGCACGCGGCGGTACGGGCGCGGCCGACCTGTGGAGCTCGCTGGCGCTCCCGGACGCGGCGCCGCCGGCCGGTCCGGTGCCGGGGCGGCCGCTGGCCGCGATGCTCGGCAACCTGCTCGGGTACGAGGTCTTCCGCGCGACGTCGGGCGCGCTGCCCGCCGAGACCGCCGGACGGCTCCTCGTCCAGGACACGGCTTCGCTGGACGTGACGGCCGAGCCCCTGTTCCCACACCCCCGCTGCCCCTTCTGCGCGGAGGCCGAACCGGCCGCTCCGATCGACCTGGCCGCAGCCGGCGCCACGGACACGCCGGCGCTGCCGACCCTGGAGACGGCCCGCGACGCGGACGCCCTCGTCGCGGAACTGAACCGGCGTTCCGCCCTGGTGCGGCCGCTCGCCGGGGTGTTCACCCGGTACGCGGACGAGGAGCTGACGCAGATCCCGCTCAAGCTCGCAGTGGTGGAGCTGGGCATCGGGCACGCCGGGCCGCGCTCCGTGGCCGCCTTCGACATCCACCACGTGGCCGGGGCCCGGATGCGCGCCCTGGACGCGGCGGCCCTGGTCTACGCCGAGCACGTGGTGCCCGCGCGGGACCTCGTCACCGACGGTGCGGACGGGCCCGCCGTGGCCCCCTCGGCGCTCACCACGTCCACCGGGATCCCCGGCTCGGCCGGGGCGCTCCAGCGGGTGTTCTCGCTGCTGACGAAGGAGTCCGTACTGGTTCCGGCGGGCGCGGTGCGGCCGTTCGGACCGCACAACGCGGAGCGGCTCTTCGAGCGCACCCGGGCCGGGGCGGGCGCGGGACCGACCCCCGCCGACGCCGCGGCGGCGGGCCTGTTGTCGGCGCTGGGTCACGCCGCGCTGCTGAGGGCGGTACGGGGCGCCGCGGCCGCCCTGGTGCCACTGCCGGACCCGGCGGGCGAGGACGCGGAACTCGGCTTCCTCGTACGGTCGGCGGACCGGCTGGGGATGGAACCGGAGCTGCTGGACCTCGGCGAGGGGGCGCGCAGCGGGGTCGAGGTGCTGCTGGCCCGGTCGGGTGCGCGCTGGGCGCTCGGTGAGGGCCTGGACCGGCGCTCGGCGGCCGTCGCCGCCCTGCGGGAGCTGCTGGGTGTGGCGCAGTACGAGGCGGACGACGCCCGCGGCGGCCTTCCCGTCGACACCGGGGACCCGCTGGTGAGCGACCTCGACGCGCGGGCCCTGGCGGTATCGGGGTCGGCCGGCGCCCTGGCGGCGGAGCCTGCGCGCTCCTGGGACGGGGTGCTGGAGCGGCTCGCCGCCGCCGGGCTCGACGCGTACGTCGCGGTGACGGGCTCGCCGGAGACGGCGGGCGCCGGCGTCCACACGGTGCGGGTGCTGCTCGCGGCGGTGCGGGAGCCGGGCGATGACGCGTAACGGCGGCCGCCCGCCGGTGCGGGTCGGGGCCGCGGTCGCCGACGGGCTCGGGGCGGGCGCCGCGCAACGGTTCACGGCCCTGCTGGAGCGGTCCCTGTCGGCCTTGGAGGGCCCGTCGGTCGTCCTGTCGGTGCTGGGCCTGCGCAACGCCTTCGCCGCCCCGGCGCCGGCGGCCGGAGCGGGCGACGGAGCGGGCGACGGCGGCGTGCCGGTGAGCCTGTACGGCCACCAGGCCGTGGTCGGGCCACTGCCGGCAGCGGGCGGCCCCGGGTGCGCGCGGTGTCTGGAGCGCCGTTGGCAGGCGGTGCGGTCCGTCGCGCTGCGCGACGCCCTGGAGTTGGGCGGCGGGACCCGGCCGGCGGGCGAGTGGCCGTACGCGCACGCCTTCGCCGCCGACGCGCTGGCCGCGCTGGTCGCGCTGGTGGTGGCCGACCGGAACGCCGCCGGCGGCCCCGGTCCGGATCGCGGGGTGTTCCCCGAGGTGCGGTTGCTGGACCTGCGCGACGGCGCCGTCCGGCGCTACCCGCTGGTGCCCGACCCCGAGTGCCCGGGGTGCGGCGCGCCCACGGTGGACGTGCCCACCGCCTTCGCGCCGGAGCCCGCGCCCAAGTACCGGCCGGGGGCGTTCCGTACCCGGCCGGTGGAGGCGTACGACATCGAGGTCGCGGCGTTCGCGAACCCGCTGTGCGGGGCCCTGGGGCCCTCGCTGGTGCAGGACGTCTCCTCGACGTCCACCTCCGCGACCATCGGTTGCTTCTCGATGCGCTCGGGCGAGTACCTGCGCGAGACGTTCTGGGGCGGCCACACGGACACCTTCGACCGCAGCGCGCGCGTCGGGGTGCTGGAGGGGCTGGAGCGGTACGCGGGCATGCGCGCGCGGTCCCGTACGACCAGCGTGAGCGGATCCTTGCGGGAGTTCGGGGCCTCGGCGGTCGACCCGCGCCAGGTGGGGCTGTACAGCGACGCGTTCCACCGGGACAACCCTAGGGTGCGTCCCTTCGACCCGGACCGGACGATCCCGTGGGTGTGGGGGTGGTCGCTGCGCGACCGGGAGCCGCGCCTGGTGCCGGAGGTGCTGACGTACTACCACGCGCCGGGCCTGGAGAACCGCTTCGTCCAGGAGAGCTCCAACGGGTGCGCCTCGGGCGGGAGCACGGCCGAGGCCTGCTATTTCGGGCTGATGGAGGTCGTCGAACGCGACGCCTTCCTGCTCGCCTGGTACGGGCGCCAGCCCCTGCCGGAGATCGACCCGGCGACCAGTACCCGGGCGTCGACCCGGGCCATGGTCGACCGGCTCGCGCTGTACGGGTACCGGGCGCGGTTCTTCGACACCCGGATCAGCTTCCCGATACCGGTGGTGACCGCGGTGGCGGAACGGTTCGACGGCGGCCCGGGCCGGATGTGCTTCGGGGCGGGCGCCGGGCTGGACCCGGAGTCGGCGCTGGACTCGGCGCTGTGCGAGATCGCGACGGACGCCGTGAACCTGGCCGGGCGCACCGAGCGGGACGAGGCCCGGCTGCGGGCCATGGCCGCCGACTTCGATCTGGTGACGGCGTTGCACGACCACCCGCTGGTGTACGGGGTGCCGGAGATGGGCGCGCACGCGGACTTCCTGCTGCGCGGCGGGACGGGTGCCCCGCTGCGGCCCGTGTCGGCGCTGGCCGCTCCGGGGGGTGTGGCGCCCGACGTCCGGGAGGACCTGGAGCGGTGCGTGGAGGCCGTCGCCGCCAAGGGGTTCGACGTGGTCGTGGTCGACCAGACGCTGCCGGAGCAGCGGGCGTTGGGGCTGCACACGGTGAGCGTGCTGGTACCGGGTCTGCTGCCGATCGACTTCGGTTGGTCGCGGCAGCGGGCGCTCGGCATGCCGAGGCTGCGGACCGCGCTGCGCGAGGCGGGACTGCGCGAGCGGGACCTGGAGCCCGCCGACCTGAACCCCGCCCCGCACCCCTTCCCCTGACCCGGCAGCCGTCGTGTCCGACATGAACCGAGGAGGACTTGTGGGCTACGCCCATGACTACGCCAGCGCCATCATGCACCGGGGCCGGATTCCCATGGAGCCCGTCGACTTCGTGCCCGACTGGGCCGACCGTCCCCGCAAGGCCAAGTTCTATCCGGAGGCGGAGACCCTGCCGCTTCCGGAGCCGGCGCGGGCGGCGGGTCCCGTACCGGCCGGGGGGTTCAGCCTGCCGCTGCTGTCCGGGATGCTGCAGGACTCGTACGGATTGAGCGGGCGCCGGCTCGGCGTGCAGGCCAACACCGACCTGGCGGCGCTCCCCCACTACACACAGGCGAACTGGTCGCGGGGCACCTCCTCCGGGGGCGGGCTCTACCCGGTCGGGGTGTACTGGGCCGCCGGGCCGGGCGGGCCGCTCACGCCCGGGGTGTACCACTACGCGCCGCACCAGCACGGGCTGCGCCGGCTGCTGACGGGCGATGTGACCGGGGACGTGCGCGAGGCGCTCGGCGGGGGCGCGCACGGCGCTTCGCAGTACCTGGTGCTGAGCGTCAAGTACTGGCAGAACGCGTTCAAGTACAACAGCTTCTCCTTCCACGCCGTCAGCATGGACGTCGGCACGGTGCTGCAGACCTGGCGGCTGTGGGCGCGGGAGCAGGGGCTGCGGATCGCGCCCGCGCTCTGGTTCGACGAGGAGCGGCTGGCCGGGCTGCTGGGCGTGGATCCCGAGGAGGAGGGGGTCTTCGCGGTGGTCCCGCTGGAGTGGGAGGGCGGGGCGCCTGCCGTCGGGGCCGTCGCGGGCGCGGTACCGGCCGAGCGGCCGCGGGTGCGCCACCGGGACGCGGAGCGCTCCCGTGAGGTGCTCACCTTCGAGACGCTCCGCCGGATCCACGCGGCCACCCTCGGGCGGGCCGCGGACCGTCCGGCTCCGGGCGCCCTGGACGCGGCGGCCGCCCACCCGCCCCGGGGCGCGGACCCGGTGGCGCTGCCCGCGCCGGCCGCGGCCGGGTTGTCGGTGGCGGACGCGCTGCGGGCCCGCCGCAGCAGTTTCGGCCGGTTCGACGCGACCCGGCCGCTCGCGGCGGACCGGTTGGCGGCCACCCTCGCCGACTGCGCCGCGACCGCGGTGGGCAGCGAGGTCGAGGGGCCCGACGGGCCGCGGCTCACCTCGCTGTACGTGTTCGTCAACCACGTCGAGGGGATCGCGCCGGGCAGCTACGCCTACGACCCGCGGGAGCACACCCTGCGGCTGGTGGTGCCGGGAGCGCCCGGCCCCTTCCTGCAGAGCAACTACTTCCTGTCCAACTACAACCTGGAACAGGCGGGAGCCGTGCTCGTACCGACCGTACGGACGACCGCGGTCCTGGACGCCGTGGGCGACCGCGGCTACCGGCTCGTCGGGGCCGTCGTCGGAGCCGTGGCCCAGACCTTCTACACCACCGCCTCCGCCCAGGGACTCGGCGCCGGCGTGGCGCTCGGCTTCGACAACATCGCCTACCGCGAGCGGTTGGGGCTGATGGAGACCGACGAGGCCCCGCTGCTGATCATGCTGCTCGGTCACGAGCGGCCGCAGCCCGCCGACTTCCGCCACGAGATCGCCTGAGCGGGCGACGAGAGAAGCAGGAAGACCAGGATGAACACCACCACGCAATGGCACGCCGGCGACCGTTTCATGCTGCGCGTGGCCGGCCTGCCGCTGTCCGCCGCCGACGCGCTGCGCTGCCCGGACACCGTCCGCTGGACGGCCGACGTCCTCGCGGCGGAGGAGGTGCTGCGCGCGGACGCGCAGTGCCTGAGCGAGGCGCTGCACCGGGCGGTCGGGGCGACCGACCCGGAGCCCGGCGGGGCGGGCGCCGCCCTGCGCCGGGACCTGCTGAAGTTGCGCCGGCAGATCCACAACGGCCGGCTGCCCGCCGATCCGGACGCCGCGCTGCGGACCCTGGCGGCCCTGGGCGGATCCGACGCGGACACCGTCGGCGAGCGGCTGGCCGGCTGGCTGAACCGGTCGCGAGAACTGGAGAAGCTGCTGGCCGAAGGCGAGCCGCTGCTGGCGTCCGACCTGGGCCGGGGCCGCGAGGCGCTGCGCGAACTGCTCGGCGACGAGCGGTTGCGGCACGGCCTGCTACTCGCCTCGCCCGTCCTGGAGGGGCAGCTGGACGCCTACGCGGCGGCCACCGCCGAGGGGCGGGTGCCGGGCGGCCGGGCGCGCAAGGCGGAACGGTCGGTGCTCTCGTACCTCTACCGCACCGCCTGCAAGACCAGCCCCTTCAGCACCTTCACCGGGGTGGCGACGGGCCGCTTCGCGGACGGGGAGGGGACGGCGCAGGACCGGACGGACGGAATCCGGGTCGAGGACCGGTGGGAGAGCCACGTACGGCTCAACGTGGTCGTGCTGGCGCGGCTCGCCGAGCTGATCCTCGCCGACCCGGTGCGGCGTCGGGACCTGCCGCTGCGGCCGGCCTCGGGCTGGGGACGTGAGGACGACCGGATCCGGTACGTGCGCCGGCAGGTCACGGCCGGGGACGACGCGGCCGCGGTGACCTTCGACGCCGTCAAGGACCGGCTGTTCTTCCTGCGGCGCAGCGGCACCCTGGACCGGCTGCTGGCCCTGTTCGCCGAGCGGGCGGAGCAGCCCGGCGGCGGCGACCTGCGCCACCGGGAGCTCACCGACTGGCTGGCGCGCGAGCACGACGCACAGCCGGCCGACTGCGAGGCGTACGTGGACGCCCTGCTGCAACTCGGCATGGTCCGGGTGCCCTGCCTGGACACCGAGGTGCACGGCGGCGATCCGCTGCGTGCCTTCCAACGGTCGCTGACGGGCCTGGAACGGCCCTGGGCCGATGACCTCGCGGATCTGCTGGAGGCGCCCGCCCGGGTGCTGGAGCGCTACCCGCGGGCCGACCGGGACGAGCGCGCGGAGCTCCTGCCGGCGCTGCGCGCGGGTCTGCGCCGCGCGCAGGAGGAGCTGGGCGCGGCCGCGGACACCCCGCTGCCGCAGACCCTGGTCTACGAGGACGTCAGCGCGGGCCGTGACCTGAGCGCGCCGCGACCCGCCTGGGCGCGGGCCGGGGACGGCGGCGCGCTGCGGTCGGTGGAGCGGATCCTGCCCGCGTTCGACCTGACGCTCGCGCAGCGGATCACCTTCGAGGGGTTCTTCACCGCCCGCTACGGGCAGGGCGGCCGCTGCGAGGACCTGCTGGGGTTGGTCCACGACTTCCACGAGGACTTCTTCGACCAGTACCTGTCGTTCTCGGCCCGGCGCACCCCCTTCGACGCGCAGGGCGAGTACGTGCCGGAGGAGAACTGGCTGGGCCTGCCGGGCATCCGCGCCCTGGACGCGGCCCGGCGGACGTTCGTCGGCCGGATGCGGGAGCACTGGGCGGCGTTCCAGGAGCACGACGGGGAGGAACTCCGTCTGACGGAGATCGACATGGCGGCCGTCGCCGGTGAACTGGAGTCCGTGGTACCGGGGTTCGCGCCGCGCTGTCACCACCTCCAGTTCGCCGACGACCCGGACACGGGCGAGCGCCTGACCGTACTGAACCGCTCCTACGGCGGCCTGTCCTTCCCCTTCAGCCGCTTCACCCACGTGTACGAGGAGCAGGACGGCCGGCCCGCGCTGGACGGGCAGTTGCGGGACACCGCCGCCGCTGTCACCCCGCCCGGGGCTGTGCTCGCGGAGGTCACCGGCGGTCCCGTCACCACCAACCTGAACCTGCACGGGCGCCTCACCGACTACGAGATCGTCTGCCCGGGCGAGAGCGGCACCCTGCCGGAGGACCGGCTGCTGCGGCTCGACGACCTGTACGCGGAGCACGTGCCGGCCACCGGCCGGGTCGTGCTGCGCTCGCGGCGGCTCGGGGTGGAGGTGATCCCCGTCTACCTGGGGTACCTGGTGCCGCTGGCCCTGCCCGCCGTACCGCGCACCCTGCTGCTCCTGTCACCGTCGTCGATGTCCCCGCTCGACGTGTGGGCGGGCGTGCCCGAGGCCGTGTCGCACGGCGGGGTGAGCGGGCGGCCCCGGGTCGTGCACGGCGATCTGGTGCTGAGCCGGCGCAGTTGGAGCACGACGGCCGGCGAGTTGCCGGCGCGCGGCGCGCAGGAGGCGTCGCACTTCCTGGAGTGGCAGCGGTGGCGGCGCGCGCACGGGCTGCCGGAGCGCGTCTTCGCGACGGTGTCGGCCGGTCCGTCCGCGCTCGGCGCCAAACCGCAGTACGTGGACTTCGCGAGCCTGCTCTCGCTGGCCGCCTTCGAGCCACTCCTGCGGGAGCCGGGTCACCGGGTCGTGTTCCGCGAGATGCTCCCGGATCCCGGGGGCCTGCACACCCGTTCGGCGCGCGGAGCGCACGTCGCCGAGCTCGCCGTGGAGACCTTCACGACGACCACCAACGCAATCACCCCGAGCCCGGAGGACGGTCCCCGATGTCAGAGATGACCCCGACGCGCGGCGCGTGGCAGGCCATGCACGTCTTCTACGCCGCCAACCCGCAGCCGCTGCTGGTCAACTGCGTGCGTCCGCTGATCGCCTCGCTCACCGAGGACGGGCTGCTGGCCGGGCACTTCTTCATCAACTACTGGCTGGAGGGCCCGCACGTGCGGCTGCGGCTGCGGCCGGTGAGTCCGGAGGCGGAGCCGGAGGTCCGGCGCCGCGCGCAGGAGGCGGTGTCGGCGTTCCTCAAGGCCCGGCCGGCCCTCTACGAGGTGGACTCGGGCTTCCTCAACGAGTTCTACAACACCCTGTTCGACATCGAGTTCCCCGAAGGCGACCGCGCCGCCTTCATGGGCGCCGACGGCCGGATGAACCTGCGCCCCAACAACTCGTTCAGCTACGAGCCGTACGAGCCGGAGTACGGCAAGTACGGCGGCCCGGCCGGTGTCGAGTTGGCCGAGTGGCACTTCGCGCACTCCAGCGACCTGGTCATGGAGGCGCTGAGCGGGATGAACCTGCACGTGCGCACGGTCCTGCTGGGGACCTCGGCCCAGCTGATGATGGTGATGGCCGGGGTGTTCCTGCCCGACCGGGAGGAGCTCGGCGGCTACCTCGACCGCTACTACCAGTTCTGGCACCAGGCCTTCCCCGGCACGGGGTTCATCGGGTCGGCGGAGTACGACCGCACCTACGCGCAGACCGGCCCCGGGCTCGGGCGGCGGTTCGCCGCCGTCCTGGAGGCGGTCGGCTCCGGCGAGACCGGCCGGCTGCCCGGGTTCCTGGCCGGTTGGGCCGAGCACTGCCGCGAGTTGCGCCGGCGGGCCGAGGCCCTCGCCGTCTCGGGCGAGCTGGTGTTCCGGTCCTGGGACGGCAGCCGGGACGAGAAGGTGACCGACCCGGCGGTGGCGCTGCCGCTGCTGCTGTCCCCGTACATGCACATGACCAACAACCGGCTGCACGTGACCATCCGCGACGAGGCCTACCTGGCGCACCTGCTGGGCCGGGTCCTGCGCGAGGGCGGGGCCGTCGCGGCGGGCTCCGCCGGGGGTGCGGCGGCCGGGGCGGTCGGGTCGTGACCGCCCCGTCGCCGGCGCCCTCCGGGATGTTGGAGCACCGGCCGGCGCTGCGGGCCGGGATCCTGCTGTCGCCGCCGTTGCTGAACGGCGCCGCCCTCGTGCACCTGGTCAAGGACCCCGAGTCCGGGGCCTCGTTCGAGATCGGGCCGAAGGAGTACTTCCTGGTCTCCCGCCTGGACGGCTCCCGCAGCCTGGCGGAGATCGGCGACGCGTACGGGGAGGCCTTCGGGCGACGGCTCGGCGAGGGCAACTGGAAGCAGCTGCTCGGACTGCTCGGGAGCCGCCGGCTGCTCGCCGGTGGTCCGGCCCCGGAGCCGGCGGCCGGGCCGGGCCCGCAGCGCACCGGGAACCTGCTGAAGGGGACCCTGCGGCTGGTCGCGGACGCCGACGCGACGACGGCCCGGCTGCACGCGTTCCTGCGGCCGGTGCTGCGGCCGGTCGTGCTGGGCTTCCTGCTGCTGGTGTGCCTGGCCATGGTGGGGGTCCTCGCGGCCTCGGGCGGCGGTCTCCTCGGCGACCTGTGGTGGCTGCTGAGCCGGCCGGTGCCGCTCGTGGCGGTGGCCACGCTGCTGTGGTTCAGCACCGCCCTGCACGAATTCGCACACGGGGTCGCCGCCCGCCACGTCGGGGGCACGGTCGGGGAGATCGGGCTGCGCTGGCGGCTGCCCGTCGCGATCATGTACTGCACCGTGGACAACTACCGTTACCTGCGGCGCCGTCGGGACCAGTTGGCCGTGGCCGGCGCGGGCGCCTTCGCCAACCTGTTGTTCCTGCTGCCCTTCTTCGCCTGGTGGACGGCCCTCCCCCAGGGCGACCCCACCGGCCGGGTGCTGGGCGCGCTGCTGCTGCTCGGCAGTGCGCAGGCCCTGGTCAACCTGGTTCCGCTGCCGCCGCTCGACGGGTACACGATCCTCGGGCACGCGCTGCGCGTGACCCGGCTGGCCCCCGCCAGTTCGGCCTACCTGCGGCTACGGCTGCGCGACCGGGCGGCGGCGGCCGCGTACCCGGCGCGGGCCCGCCGGCTCTACCTCGGCTACGGGGTCGGCTCCGCCGTACTCGTCCTGCTCCTGATCGGGGCGCCGGTGACCGCCGTGCTCCTGGCCATCGGCCGCTCGGGCCCCTGACCCCGCGACCTGGCACCGTCCCCCGCCCCCCTGCCCCCGTCCCCGTCCCGATGCCCGTCCCCGTCCCCGTCCCCGTCCCGTCCACCATCACGACCTCCCGCCCGACACCCGTCCCGACACCGAGGGAACCGCACCGCCCATGACCACTCACCACACCCCACCGCCCGAATCCACCGCCGTCTCCGTCCACGAGGTCCGCAAGCGCTACGGCGACCGGCAGGCCGTGGACGGGATCTCCCTCGACGTGCGCCGCGGCGAGTTCTTCGGCCTGCTCGGTCCCAACGGTGCGGGCAAGACCACCCTCATCGAGATCATCGAGGGCCTGAGGCAGGCCGATTCCGGCACGGTCCAGGTGCTCGGCAACAGCCCCTGGCCCCGCAACACGGCCCTGTTGCCGCGCATCGGCGTCCAGACGCAGGCCTCGGCGTTCTTCGTCCGGCAGTCGGCGCGCGAGCACCTGGCCACCGTCGCCGGGCTCTACCGCAAGGACGCGGCCGCCGCCGACCGCACCCTGGAGTCGGTCGGGCTGACCGAGCAGCGCGACGTCATGGTGGAGAACCTCTCGGGCGGCCAGCGCCAGCGGCTCGCCATCGCCTCGGCGCTCGTGCACGACCCCGAGCTGATCTTCCTCGACGAACCGACGGCCGCACTCGACCCGCAGGCCCGCCGCGACCTGTGGGAGGTGCTGCGCGCCCTCAAGGGCGAGGGCCGCACCATCGTCTACACCACCCACCACCTCGACGAGGCCGAGGCCCTGTGCGACCGGGTGGCCATCCTGGTCGCCGGCCGCATCGCCGCCCTCGACTCCCCGCACCGGTTGGTCAGCGCCGCCGGGGCGCCGGCCCGGCTCCTCGTTCCGGCGGGCCGGATCGCGCCGGACGCGGCCGCCGCGCTGCCCGGCGTGGACCGGGTCAGTGAGCAGGGCGGCTCGATGGTGCTGGAGACCTCGGCACCCGGCCGGGTCCTGCAGGCCGTCGACGCCCTGACCGGCCTCGACGGGGTGATGACCCGGACGGCGACCCTGGAGGACGTCTACCTGGAACTCACCGGCCACACCGCGGGCCGGACCACCGCACACACCACCACGGAGCACCGGGCATGAGCGCATACACGGCACTGACCGCCGCCGGCTACCGGGCCCAGGTCCGGGACAAGGCGACCCTCTTCTTCACCTTCGCCTTCCCCCTCATCTTTCTCGTCGTCTTCGGCCTGATCTTCAGCGGCCAGGACGTGGAGGAGAGCGGGCGGCCCTACATCTCGTACATCGCGCCCGGCGTGATGTCGTGGGGCGTCGCCAACGCCGCCGTCTTCGGGATCGCCTTCACCCTGATGCAGTGGCGGCGCGATGACCTGCTGCGCCTGATCCGGCTGACGCCCACACCGCTGACCACCGTCCTGGCCTCCCGCTACGTACTGGCCCTGGTGGTCGGCGTCGTGCAGGCGATGGTGTTCGTGGCCGTCGCGATGCTGCCCGGCTTCGGGCTGGAGCTGGACGGGCGGTGGCCGCTGGTGCTGCCCGCGCTGGTCCTGGGCATCACGGCCTTCATGGCCATCGGGGTGATCGTCGGGACGTACGCCAACACTCCCGAAGCCGTCGCCGCGATCGCCAACTGCATGATGGTGCCCATGGCGTTCCTGTCGGGGTCCTTCCTGCCCCTCGACATGATGCCGTCCTGGCTGCAAGGTGTCTCACGGGTGTTGCCGTTGCGCTATCTCAACGACGCGGGCACCGGGGCCCTCACCGGATCGGGGTCGATGTCCGCCATCGGGATCGGCTGCGCCGCGCTGTTCGGCTTCGCCCTGCTGTTCGGCGGCATCGGGCTCAAGACGTTCCGCTGGAGCAACTCGTCATGACGGCGACCGACTTGGGCCCCGCCCGGATCGAAGCCCCCGACGGTTCCCCCCTGGAGACGGCCCGGCGCCACCTGGAAGGGGCCCTGGCCGGCGCCGACCCGGCGGCGCGGGTGGTCACCCTCGGCGTGCACGACGCCCTCGGTCCGCGCGCCGCCGACCCCTTCTCGGTGGTGCGGCCGGGCGCGACCGTCCACCTCACCGCCCGGGCCGTGCTGATCGGTCCGTGGGGCGGCGACGGCTCCGCCCCCGCCTGCGGGCAGTGCCTGGCCATGCGCTGGCAGCGGCTGCGCAGCCGCAGCGAGCGGGACGCGCTGGAGACGGGCAGCGGACCGGTCACCGCCGTCGCGGCGGACTGGCCCCGGCTGTCCCCGTACGCGCTGGACGCGACGGCCGCCCTGCACGCCGCCGTGCACGGCCCCGGCGCCCGCGCCGTCGCGCCCGGTCCGTCGGACGCCGACCGGGCCCTTCCCCAGGTGTCCCGCCTGGACCTGGAGACCCTCCAGGTGCGGACGTACCCCCTCGCCGCCGACCCGCTCTGCCCCGACTGCGGACCGGGCGGCGCCGACGGGCCCGTACCCTTCACGCCGGCCTCGCGCCCCAAGCCCGAGCCGGGCGCGCAGCGGCTGCGGAAGGCGTCCTCGTACCCGATGCCGCGGGCGGCGCTGGCCAATCCGGTGACGGGGGTGCTCGGCGGGGGGACCTGGCTCAACGTGACCTCGCCGACGACCGCGCCGGTCGCCGGGAGCGTCTTCATGCGCGGCTACGCCGGGCTGACGGACGTCACCTGGAGCGGTCAGGCGAACAGCTTCGCGGCCAGCCGCGACCTGGCCTTCCTCGAAGGGCTGGAGCGCTACGCGGGCACCCACCGGCGCACCGGCGCCTCGGTGCTCACCGCCTCGTACGCGGAGCTGGGCGAGCGGGCGTTGGATCCGGCCGAGTGCGGTTTCTACCCGGAGGAGACCTACCGGGACGACCCGCTGGTGTCGCCCTTCGACCCGGAGCGACCGATCCCCTGGGTGTACGGGCACTCCCTGCGCGACGACCGGCCGGTGCTGGTGCCGGCCCGGCTGGCCTACTACAGCGCCGGGCTCGCGTCAGACAACTTCGTCTTCGAGTGCTCCAACGGCTGCGCGATCGGCAGTTGCCTCGAAGAGGCCCTGCTCGGGGCCCTGTTGGAGCTGATCGAGCGGGACGCCTTCCTGCTCGCCTGGTACGGCGGGCAGCGCCTGACGGAGATCGACCTGGCCTCCGTACCGGGTCCGGCGGTGCGGACGATGGTGGACCGGGCGGCGCTTCAGGGGTACGACGTCCACGCCTTCGACAACCGCATCGACCTGGCGGTTCCCGTGGTCACGGGCCTCGCGGTGCGGCGCGACGGCGGCCCGGGCCTGTACTCCTTCGGTGCGGGCGCGGCGCTGGATCCGGCGACGGCGGTGGAGGCGGCCCTCTCCGAGGTGTTGACCTACATTCCGCACCTGCCCGGTCAGGTGGCCGAGCGGCAGGGTGAACTGGAGGCGATGAGGCGGGACTTCGGTCTGGTGAAGCACCTCAAGGACCACGCCCAGCTGTACGGGCTGCCCGCCATGGCCGAGCACGTGCGGACGTACCGCGAGCCGACCGCGATCGCGTCGATGGCGGACCTCTACCGGGAGTGGGAGTCCGGCGTTCGACCCGCGAGCGGGGACCTTCGGGACGATCTCCTGCTGTGCGTCGCGGAGTTGACGGGCGCCGGGCACGATGTGATCGTCGTCGACCAGACGACGCCCGAGCAGCGCGCGATGGGGCTGCGGACGGTCTGCGCGGTCGTGCCGGGGCTGCTGCCGATCGACTTCGGCTGGTCGCGCCAGCGGGCCCCGCACATGCCGCGGCTGCGGACGGCCGCCCGGCGGGCGGGCCTGCGGGACACCGTTCTGACGCGGGAGGAGATCCGCCTGGTTCCGCACCCGTTCCCCTGACCGGGAGGTACGCCGGATGCCCCGGACCCCGCGGGTGCGGGGTCCGGGGCATCGCTGTGGCGCTGGGGTCAGGCGCTGCAGGAGGTGGTGCTGGTGGTGGAGGAACACGTCGAGGTCGAGCTGCAGCTCGTGGAACCGGCGAGCACGACCTCGCTGGCGTCCGAGTAGTCCGAGATCTCGAAGGTCTCCGACTCCAGCTCCAGGATCTCGTCGGCGAGCGAGGCCAGAGGCGACTTCTGCATGGGGACTCCTTGGGTAGGCGGTCACCGGGTGGGCGACCGCTGCCTTGGTTCTTCGGCGTGTCTCCAGGAAAGCCCGTCCGGCCGTCAAGTCGCCCCTCCCCTCCCTGTCACACCGCTGACATGAAGTGTCAGCGCCCTGACGTCCGCCGCCGGAGCGGGTGTCCGAGGATGACGGTATGACCGTCACCACCGCGTACGCCGGACTGCCCGCGCTCCTCAGGCCGCTGACGGCCTTCTACCTGGACCTGCACCGGCACCCCGAGCTGTCCGGCGAGGAAGCCCGCACCGCCGACCGGTTCGCCGACCGGCTGGAGTCCGACGGGTACGAGACCGTACGCGGGATCGGCGGCCACGGCGTGGCCGGGGTGCTGCGTCGGGGCGCGGGCCCGACGGTGATGCTGCGCGCGGAGCTGGACGCGCTGCCCGTGCGGGAGACCACCGGGCTGGCGTACGCGAGCGAGGGCCCCGTGGCGCACGCCTGCGGGCACGACCTGCACCTGGCCGCGGCCGCCGGGACGGCCGCACTGCTGGCCGGGCCGGACGCCCCGCACTGGGAGGGCACGCTGATCGTGGTGGGCCAGCCCGCCGAGGAGACCTTGGAGGGCGCGCGGGCCATGCTCGCGGACGGGCTGTACGAACGCGCCGGCCGGCCGGACACCGTCCTGGCGCAGCACGCGGCCCCGCTGCCGGCGGGGATGGTCGCGCACGGATACGGGCCCATGACGGCCGGCAGCGTCACCTTCCGGGTCGTCGTCCACGGGCGCGGCGGGCACGCGGGGGCGCCGCACCTGACGGTGGACCCGGTGGTGACGGCCGCGCACCTGGTGACGCGGCTCCAGACGGTGGTGGCGCGCGAGGCGGCCCCCTCCGAGCAGGTGGCCGTCACCGTGGGATCGTTCCGGGCGGGCGAGCGCGCGAACGTCGTGCCGGACCGGGCCGAACTGGGCATCACCGTACGGGCCGCCGGGGAGGCGGCGCTCGGGCGGGCGGCCGCCGCGGTCGAGCGGATCGTCCGCGCGGAGTGCGCCGCCTCGGACTGCCCCCGGGAGCCGGAGATCGTCCGCGAGCGCGTCTCGCCCGTCACCCATCCCGATCCGGCGACGACGGCGGCGGTCCGGGACGCGCACGCCGCACTGTTCGGTGCGCACCGGGTGGCGATGTGGCCGCCGTCGCTCGCGACGGAGGACTTCGGGTTGTTCGGTGACGCCGGGCTGGACGTGCACGGGGCGCGGGGCGTACGGCTCGCCTACTGGATGCTCGGCGCGATCGGTCCGGCGGCCTGGGCGGCGGCGCCGGGCGAGGGGGCGGCGGGCAAGATGGCGGCGTTGCCCGCCAACCACGCCCCGGACTTCGCCCCGGACATCCGTACGGCGCTCCCGGCGGGGATCACCGCGCTGACGGAGGCCGCCCTGACCTGTCTGACCCGACGGGACTGAGCCGGCCGGGGGCCGGTGACCCGCTCCGTCCTGCCGGACGCGGCCCGGGGCGACCACCGGCCGACCCCCGGTCGTGACGACCGGCCGTGCCCCGGATCAGTACACGATCGGGGAGTCGGCGACGCAGCCGCCGGCCGTCACGGGGCCCCGCCCTCATCGGCTCATCACGAAGGACCCGGCGCGGGCAACCCGTACCGAATCGCCATGCCCCGGTGAAGTCAAACGGGGTCTTCCGGCAGGAGCCGCGCCTCCACCCGCCGCATCGGCGCCTGCTGGCCTCCCGAGGCGAGCATGCGCACCTCGCCCCGATCGCTGATCTCGGCGCGCACGATGCCGCTCGCGTCCGCGTAGACCGGGTGGCCGCCGGGGCCCTTCAGTTCGGTGCGGTCCACGACCACCACGTCCTGCTCCGTCCCCCCGTCCTCGGGGAACACCAGCTCGTACCGTTGCGCGCTCATCCACTGTCTCCCGTCGCCGTCCGCCCTCCCATGGTGGCTGTCGTCCTCCGGCCCCGCACGGCGTGATGGGCCGGTCGGATCGGGCCCGGTACGCCCCCGCGCCCGGCAGGGGGGAGGCGGCGTACGCACCTCAGAAGACGGCGGAGCCGCCGCCGGACCTGGTGGCCGCGTTCGACGCCGCGCCCCGGGCGCGGGAGGCGTACGAGGCGTTGGACCGGACGCCACCGGCTGATCCTGCCGCTGCTCCAGGCCCTCACGCCCCGGGCCGGGCGCGCCCGCCCCGAACGCATCCCGCACTGCCTGACGGGCGGCGCGGCGTCCCCCTGACCCCGCGCCGGCCCGCGGTCACCCCCGGTCGGGGCCCGGCGGTCGGAGGCCGCGGAGCTTGTCCGGGTTCATCTGCAGGCGCAGGTTGCGGATCCTGCCGTCCTCCAAGTCGAAGGTGACCGCGCCCATCGGGGTGTCGCCGGCGAGGGCGAGCAGGCCCAGTTCGCCGTTGACCAGGGCCGGGACCGTGCTGATGGGGGCCGGGGTGGGCTTCGCCAGGACGCCAAGCAGCCAGCGGGCCACCCGGTCGGGGCCGTGCAGCGGACGGAGCGCGGCGCGGACCTTGCCACCACCGTCGGACCAGGCGGTGATGTCGGGGGCGAGCATCTCCATGACCGCGTTCAGGTCGCCGCCGGCGCAGGCGCTCAGGAAGCGTTCCGTGATCCGCTCGCGCTGCGCCGTGTCGGTGTCGTAGCGGGGGCGGCGGGCCTGGACGTGCTTGCGGGCGCGGTGGGAGATCTGCCGGACTGTCGGCTCCGGGCGCTCCAGCACCTCGGCGATCTCCGCGTGCGAGTAGCCGAACACCTCGCGCAGGACGAACACCGCGCGCTCCACCGGCGCGAGGGTCTCCAGGACGACGAGCATCGCCGTGGACACGCTCTCCGCGAGTTCCTGTCCCCGCGCGGCGTCGGGCTCCGTCAGCAGCGGTTCGGGGAGCCAGGGGCCGACGTACTCCTCCCGCACGGCCCGCACGGAGGTCAGCCGGTTCAGGGACAGGTTCGTCACCGTGCGCACCAGGTACGCCCGGGGGTGGCGAACGTCCGAGCGGTCGGCCTTGTGCCAGGTCAGCCACGCGTCCTGGACGATGTCCTCGGCGTCGGCGACGCTGCCCAACATGCGGTAGGCGGTGGCGAACAGCAGCCTGCGGTGCTCGGCGAAGACGTCCTGGTCCGCTGGGGTTTCGGTCACCGGCCGATTGTGCCCGCAAGGCCCCCCACCGGCAAGAACGTTCCCGGCCGGGTTACCTACCGAGGCCCCCTCGGGCCCGCAACCGCACCAGGACCGCGCTGCCCGTGGTGCGTACGAGCGCGGCGAGGGGTGCGTCGGCCAGGAGGGCGTCGTACGGGGTGAGTCGGGCGGGCGGGCCGCCCCGCGCGTCCGTGGGCTCCACGGTCAGCGGGCCGTCCAGCGCGACGACGAGGACGGTCTCGTCCGGTGCGACCGTGAGCCCGAACTCGCCGCGCACGACGGCGGTTCGGGCTTCGGTGCGGTCCCGCCGGTACATCACGTTGAAGTTCACGACGGGGCCGTCGAGGAGCCGGCAGTCGGTGGGCCGGTCGCCGGGGAAGTGCCGCGGAGCCCAGCGCTCGTCGACGAGGCGGCGCTCGCCCGCGACGGTGAGGTCCATGCCCGCCCCCTCGGCGAGCGTGAGGGTCCGGTCGACGCCGGGGAAGACGGAGAAGGGCCCGTCGGCGTCGACCTCGGCGAGGCTGACGCGCCAGGCGAAGTCATCCGTACCGGCGTGTTCGGGCCACGCGGCGATCTCGCGGGTGACTCCCCCGCCGTTCTTCCACGGCGCGGCCGCGCGGTCGGCGGCGCGCAGGATCCGGGCGCCTGCGGGGGTGCTCACGAGGGGGTTCCTTCTTTCGGACGGGGCGCGTTCGGCTCAGCGCAGGATGCCGGCCTGTCGGGCGGCGCGGAGCCACGAGGGGAACTCGGACAGCAGCCGGTCGTACAGCTCGGGGTCGGAGACCTTGTCGATGTCGTCGACCGCGAAGAAGCCGACGTTGTCGACGCGGCGGCCCGCCATGGTGTCGAAGCGTTCCAACACCCCGAATCCGGCGCGGCCGAGGCCGACGAACTGCCAGAACACGGGTTCCTCGACGGCGGCGCGCAGTTCCCGTTCGATCTCGTCGTTGCGGTAGACCCCGCCGTCGGAGAAGAACAGCACCAGGGTCGGGACGGACTGCGACTGGGTGCGCACGTAGTCCCGGACCTCGGCGATGACCTTCTGCTCCTCGTTCTGGAAGCCGACGGCGCGCATGTCGACCTGGCCCGGCTGGAGTCCCTTCGGGGGCTTCTTGCGCCCGAAGAGGCTCATCTGACCGACGCGTACGTGCAGGCGCAGCCATTCGGGCAGGTCGCCGATCGCGAGGTCGGGCAACCGGGCCGGGTTCGTCGCGAAGGTCCACGCCTGCATCTCGCCGTCGTCGTCGAGCTGGGCGGCGACGGCCGCCATGCGTTCGACGACGTTCGCCACCGTGCCCCTGGAGTAGAGGGCACTCATCGAGCCGGAGGCGTCGAGGACGAGGATCACCCGCGCGGTCACCCCGGTGGCCCCGGCCTTGCTCAGGCTGACGGCGACCTGCTGCTTGCGCAGCGAGAGGCGCTTGCGCATGTCGACGGGGAGCCATTCCTCGCCCTTGACGAGCCGTACGGCGGCTTCGGTGGGCGGCCCGCCGGCCGGGGTGGGCGGTCCGGCGGGCGGGTACGGCGTGGTCGGCGCGTACGGGGAGCGGGCCGGGGCGGGAGTCGGCGCGGGCCGGTGGGCCGGGGCGGGCGCGGGGGTGACCGCGGCGGGCGGTTCGTCGTCCACGGTGATCCCGAAGTCGGTGGCCAGGCCCGCGAGGCCGCTCGCCCAACCCTGCCCGACCGCCCGGAACTTCCAGGCTCCGGCCCGGCGGTAGAGCTCGCCGGTGACGAAGGCGGTCTCGGGCCCTGCGCTCATGTCGAAGCGGGCCAGTTCGGCTCCGGAGGACGCGTCGAGCAGCCGCAGGTGCAACCCGGGGACCTGCCCGAACACGCCGCCGTCGGCGGAGGCGCACAGGGCGATCCGCTCGACGTCGGCCTCCAGGGCCGCCAGGTCGACTTCCAGCGCGTCCGCACCGGGCTGCTTGCCGAGGTGGCGGACGGAACCCGAGGCGTGTCGCGGCTGGTTGTAGAACACGAAGTCACCGTCGGAACGGACCCGCCCGCCGCTGGTCAGCAGGAGCGCCGACGCGTCGACGTCCGGTACGCCTGGTCCGGCGGACCAGCCGAGGACGGCGCGGACGGAGGGGGCCGCGACGGGCAGGTTGGCGCCTTTGCTCAGTGTCGTCACGAGGCACAGTCTGCCCGCAGGGGTGCCGGTCCAGGTAGCGCTCGGGGCAACAGAAGGACCGTCGGGTGGTGCGGGGCAGCGAAGAGCCGGGGCCCGCACCGATGGTGCGGGCCCCGGCCCTCGTGTGTCGCGCGTCCCGAAGGTCAGGCGGGAACGATGTTCTCGGCCTGCGGGCCCTTCTGGCCCTGCGTGACGTCGAAGTTGACCTTCTGGCCTTCCTGCAGCTCACGGAAGCCCTGGGTGGCGATGTTCGAGTAGTGGGCGAACACGTCGGCGCCGCCGCCGTCCTGCTCGATGAAGCCGAAACCCTTTTCCGCGTTGAACCACTTCACGGTGCCGGATGCCATTTGATTCTCCTTCGGGGCTGTACCCGGGGCCGCACTGTGCGGACACCGGGAGTCGACGTGATGTTTGACCCGTCCGAAAAGCATCCGGAAATACAAAGTGCGCCCCCGGGGAATCCGGAAGGAGCACTTGAAATATTTGGGAACCACACCCGCAACTGGACTTCACCGTAGCACAGGGATCCCTGGTCACAGCGGAGAGTTACCACCTCCGGGCGTACTCCGTCCGGCTGCACATCGTCCGGCTCAGGCGCGGAATTCGTCCGTGCGGACCGGGGATGCCTCGGCCAGCGCCGCGGTGACGGCGTCGGTGCCGGCGCGCAGTCCGTAGACGGGGGTGTTGGGCTGTTGGCGCCAGGAGTCGTCGATCCCGCCGGCATCGACGCTGTCGAAGCCGAGTTCGTCGATCAGGTGCCGGACGGTCTTCTTGGCGCTGTCGTCGTCCCCGGCGACGGGGAGGGCGACGCGCTCGGGGTCCCCGGCGGGCCGGGGTCGCGTCAGGATGTCCTCGGCGTAGGTCCCGTTGAAGGCCTTGATCACGGGGTGGCCGAGGTGCCCCTCGGTCCAGCGGCTCTCGGTCAGGCCCTCGTCCTCGATGGCGGCGATGCGGCCGTCGCGCTGCTGCGGGTAGTAGTTGCCGGTGTCGATGACGACGAAGCCGTCGACGGCTCCGGCGAAGAGGTTCGGGGGCAGGTCGGGGACGTTCTTGAGGGGGACGGTGACCACCACGACCTCGGCGTCGCGGGCCGCCTCGGCGACCGTGACCGGGGTGGCGCCGGTCTCCTCGGCCAGGGCGGCCAGGGTCTCGGGACCCCGGGAGTTCGCGACGGCGACCTGGTGTCCGAGGGTGGTGAGCCGGCGCGTGAGATTTCCGCCGATGTTGCCGGCGCCGATGATGCCGATCTTCATGAGCTCTCCAGTGCGTACGGGATCGTGCATGACGTCCGTTCGAACCGTTCGGGCGGCCCGCGCATTCCGCCCCTTCGCCCCCGATTTTCCCCGATCCCCGATCGGCCGCATTTCGGCCGGCGTGCTTACGGAACCGACGGGAGGGGCGTTCCACCCGATCGCGGACTTCCACGGCCGCAGACGACCGTGGGGCCCGCCATCGGCGGGCCCCACGGTGACACCACGGGCCCTGGGGCCCGGCGGAGGTTACGCGCCGCTCGCGTCGAGCATGCCCTCGCGCTCCACGATCTTCACGCGCTCGCGACCCTCGGCCGCGCCGAGCGCCTTCTCGGCGGCGTCCAGCTTGTACCAACCCTCCCAGGTGGTGAAACGGACCTGACGCTCCGACAGGAAGGTCTCGACGGCGGCCGGCTCGGGCGTGGACGGGGCGAGCAGGCGGCCTTCCGCGTGGTCGGCCAGCAGGTTCGCGACGGTCTCGTTCGCGTCGCCCTTGGTGTGGCCGATGAGGCCGATCGGGCCGCGCCGGATCCAGCCGGTGACGTACGTGGAGGCCAGGTGCGAGCCGTTCTCGATGACCCGCCCGCCCTCGTCCGGGACCGTACCCGTCTCGACGTCCCAGGGCAGCTTGGGGAGTTCGTCGGAGAGGTAGCCGACCGCGCGGTACACGGACTGGACGTCCCAGGTGGTGAACGCGCCGGTGCCCTTGACGTTGCCCGTGCCGTCGAGCTCGGTGCGCTCGGTGCGCAGGCCGACGACCTTGCCGTCCTCGCCGACGATCTCGGTCGGGGACTCGAAGAAGTGCAGGAAGAGCTTGTGCGGGCGGTCGCCGATGTCGCGGATCGCCCAGTTCTCCAAGGTCTTGGCGACCATGTCCGCCTGCTTGTTGCCGCGGCGGGTGGCGATCGAACCCTCGTCGTAGTCGATGTCCTCGGGGTTGACGATGACCTCGATGTTGGGCGAGTGGTCGAGCTCGCGCAGTTCCATCGGGCTGAACTTGGCCTGCGCCGGGCCGCGGCGACCGAAGACGTGGACCTCGACGGCCTTGTTGGCCTTGAGGCCGTCGTGGACGTTGGCCGGGATCTCGGTGGGCAGCAGCTCGTCGGCGGTCTTGGCGAGGATGCGGGCCACGTCGAGGGCGACGTTGCCGACGCCGAGGACGGCGACCTTCTCGGCGTCCAGCGGCCAGGTGCGCGGGACGTCGGGGTGGCCGTCGTACCAGGAGACGAAGTCCGCCGCGCCGTAGGAGCCGTCCAGCTCGACGCCCGGGATGCTCAGGGCGCGGTCGGCGGTGGCGCCGGTGGAGAAGATCACCGCGTCGTAGAACGAGTGCAGTTCGTCGAGCGAGATGTCGTTCGGGTAGTCGACGTTGCCGAAGAGGCGGACCTGGGGCTTGTCGAGCACCTGGTGCAGGGCGGTGATGATGCCCTTGATGCGGGGGTGGTCGGGTGCCACTCCGTAGCGGATGAGGCCGAAGGGCGCGGGCATCCGCTCGAAGATGTCGATGGACACGCCGGGAGCGACAGCCGCCTCGGACTTCAGCAGCGCGTCGGCGGCGTAGATGCCGGCGGGGCCGGCACCGACGATTGCTACCCGCAGGGAGCGAGGCATGACTGGGTTCCCTTCGACCGAAAATCAGACTGATCAAGGCAAACCCTAAACTAAGGCCACCCTAACCCGGCACCCGCCCCTGGTTTATGACCCCATAAGCCGAACCTATGGCTTACCAAAGTCTGACTTTGGGCTGACGGCGTTGGCGTCGGCCGGCCGGTCCGCTCAGAGCACGGCGATGCCCAGCGGGCGGTCGCCGGCGGCGAGGCGTCGGGTCCCGCCCGTGCTCAGGTCGACGACCGTGACGCCGTTCCAGTAGCCGTCGCGGGTGAAGCCGCCGCTCACGTAGGCGGTCCTGCCGTCGCGGGAGACGGCCACGTCCTCGTGCGGGCCCTGGAGCGGATGGACCCGCTCGGTCCCGTCCGGGGAGCGGACCGTGAGTGAGGGGCCCCGGCCGTCGGAGGGGTCCACCGCCCCGGTGCCGACCACCAGGAGGGTGCCGTCCGGGGTGACCGTCGCACCGTGCTGGTGGGTGTCGGCCGTCATCGGCTCGACGGTGGTGCGGCCGGTGCGCGGATCGACGACGGCGAGCCGCTCCCCTTCGAAGGGGAGCAGCAGCATCCCGTCGGTGGGGCGGACGGCGGTGTAGTGCGGCTTCAACCAGGACCCGAGGCCGCCCTCGGTGCCGTACGGGGCGACCTCGATGCGGCGCGGGCGCAGCGGGTCCGCGGTGACGACGGTGACGTCGAAGGAGTCGTGGCCGGTGACGTAGACCTCGCCACCGTCGCGGGAGACGTCCACGTCGAAGGGGCGCCGGCCGACGGGGACCGTCGCGGTGACCTTGGCCGTGGCGGTGTCGATGACCTCCAACACGCCCCGGGCTCCGGGCACGTTGACCCCGACGTACGCGTGCGCGCCGTCCGGGGCCAGCGCGATGCCCATGCCCCCGCCGCGGTACTCGCCGTCGGTGACCGGGCCGGTGTCGGTCCGGTACGGGATCAGTGCCGTACGGGTCCGGCCGCGGGTGTCGACGACGGCGACGCCCTCGGCGGTGGCCACCCAGGCGCGGCCGTCCGCCCCGACGGCCAGGCCGTACGGGGCCCGGCCGACGGCGACGGAGGCGACCGGGCCGCGGGCGGGGTCCACGAAGGTGACGCCGCCGGCGCCGAAGTCGGCGACGAGGAGGGTGCCCTCCGGGGTCGGGGTCGCCGCCGGGAGCGGGGCCGTCACCGGGGCCGGCGGCGCCGCCCGGCCGGGGTCCGCGCCCGTGCAGGCGCCGAGCAGCAGGGCGGCGGCGAGTGCGACCAGGACCGTACGGGGTGTGCGGGGTGTGCGGGCGCGGCGCTTCAGCGGCCGGTCCCCGGTCACCGGCCGGTCCCCGACTCCGGCGCGGAGCGCGGCCGGGGGTTCGCGGCGGCCGCGGCGAGGAGACGGGCCATGCCGTCGAAACCGCGGCGGACGGCGTGCTGGTGGGCGGTGACCCCGGCCTGGTCGGCCAGGGTCGGGTCCGCGCCCGCCCTGAGCAACAGTCGGACGATCTCCTCGTGGCGCGGGCCGCCGTCGCCGAGGATGACCGCCTCCAGCAGGGCGGTCCAGCCGAGCCGGTTGACGTGGTCCACGTCGATGGCGGTCTCCGCCAGCAGGGCCCGTACGTAGCCGGTGTGCCCGCGTTCGGCGGCCGGGATGAGGGAGATCCCGCCGAAGCGGTTGGGCTGCTTCAGGTCGGGGTCGGCCGTCAGGAGCAGCCGCATCATCCGCACGCTGCCGGTGACTCCGGTGACCAGCCACGGGCTGTCCGCTCGGGCGTCGGGGGCGTCCGGGTCGGCCCCGGCCGCGAGCAGGAGGCGGGCCGCTTCGAGGTGGTCGCCGGTCACGGCGAGGAGCAGCGCGGTGCGCAGGTGGTCGTCCCGCGCGTCCACGGCGGCTCCGGCGGCGAGGGCGGCGCTCACCGCGGGCCCGTCACCTCGGGCGGCGGCGTCCAGCAACGGTCGGTCGTGCGGGTTCATGGTGTCCTTCCGGCTCCGGGGCGGGGGGTGCTCGTGCCCGTTCCCCGGTTCCATGCTGGTCCCGCTCCCCCGGTGCGGCGGTCCGCCCCCTGGAGGCGGCCTCCCGGCTCTCCGGTGGACCCCCGGGTCATCCGATCGGTCGATGCGCCGCCGGGTGGGCTCAGGCCTCGTACTCGGTGAGGTCGATGCTGTGGAGGGTGAGGAGGGCGCCGGACTCGGGGTGGTTGAGGGTGCCGTCGTCGGCCATGCCGAGCTTGCGGATCACGTTCTCCGAGTCCTCGTTGCCCGCGCGGTTGACGCAGATCACCCGGTCGAGGCCGCGGTCCTGGAGGGCGAATTCGAGGGTGGCCTGGGCGGCCTCGGAGGCGTAGCCCTGGCCCCAGTAGGAGCGTCCGAGGCGCCAGGTGATCTCGACGGCGGGCATCACCTTCGGCAGGTGTTCGGGGACGGACAGGCCGACGGCCCCGATCAGCTCGCCGGAGGCGAGGAGCTCGACGGCGAAGAGGCCGAAGCCCTCCTCGTCCCACTCGTCCTCCCAGCGCTCGATGGCTTCGGCGGTCCCGTCCAGGTCGAGCGTGGAGCCGTCGTCGATCCAGCGCATCACCTCCGGGTCGGCGTGGATCTCCGAAAGGGGGACGAGGTCGTCGTCGCTCCAGCGGCGGAGGATGAGGCGGGGGGTGCGGATCTCGGTCATGCCCCACATCCTGCCGAACGCGGCCGACCAGCGGTAATCGGGTCCTTCATTGCGGCCACGTTGCGGGTTCGTGGCCATCCGCGGCCGATCCGACACGGGGCCGGTGCGGGGTCCTACGGTGCGCGGGGAACCCGTCGCGAAGGAGTGTCCCGCCCATGTCCCTCGACCTCTCGGACGGGAGCCGGTACGACCGTACGCGCCTGCGGCAGTGGGGGGTCGTGGGCGCGAGCGTCCCCGCGCACCGGACGCGGCTTCTCACCGGGCGTTCCTGGTCGGGCGCCGCGCCTGTGCAGCGGGTGGAGGTGAGCACGGACGGCGGCGCCCGCCGGCAGCGGGCCCGGTTGCACGACGCCCCGCGCCGCGGCGGCCGGGTGCGCTGGTCGGTGCCGTGGACCCCGCGCACGGCGGGGCCGACGGCCCTGCCGGCCCGGGCGACGGACGCCACGGGCCGTACGCGGCCGGCGACCGCGGCGTTCAACACGCAGGGCTACCTGTTGGACGCGGTGGTGCGCCACCCCGTGACGGTGGTGTGACCGCGTCGGCCGGGTGCTGGTCCTTCCCTGCTCACTGCGCGTGCCCTCGCAGTCCTACACCGACCCGGGGCTTCGTCCGGGCCCGATCGGTGCCTTGTTCCTCCACGGTCGCACCCCCACCAAGGGCTTCGTGCGCGTGCCCGATAAAGTCGTGTTCGGATCGCGTCGGCCCGCCCCGGCGCGGCCGCCGCCTTCCACAGCGTGAGCGCGGCGACCACCGTCCGTACCCCGCACTCGCCGGCCGTCGCCACCGCCGTCGTGACCGTGCTCCAGACCCCGGCGCCCGCCCGCTTCGTACCGTTGCTCCTCGGCTCGACCCTGCTCCTCGTCCTGACCGGGTACGCGGGCTCCCGCATCCGCCGCAAGGCCCCGAGGTACCCCGCCTACTGGTGGTGACCTGCGGGCGCGCCTGCACCGGCCGAGGGGGCCCGGGCGCTACTTGTAGTCCGGGACGGCGCAGTGGCGGCGGTGGCGGACGAGAGGCGACACGCATGGTTGAGATGACGACGAAGGACGTGTTCGGGGCTCCTTGTTGGGTGAGCCTGATGGCCCGGGACATGGCCGCGGCGCAGCGCTTCTACGGTGCGGTCGTGGGCTGGAAGTTCCGCCCGGCCCCCCTCGGCGACGCCTTCTCGGTGGCCGTGATGGGCGGTGCCCCGGTGGCCGGCATCGGGGCGCCCGCCTCGGACCTCGGAGGGGCGATCGCCTGGACCCCGTACTTCGCCGTCGACGACGTCGACGTGGCGGCGGGCCGGATCCGCGAGCGCAGCGGCACCGTCGCCGTCGGCCCCGTCTCCTTCCCCTCGGGTGGCCGGGCCGCGCTCGTCGCCGACCTGGAGGGCGCCGTCTTCGGGATCTGGGACGGGGCCGTCTCCTCGGGCTGGCGCGTCGGCGTGGGACCGGCGCCCGCCTGGTTGGAGCTGCGCACCCGCAACGCGTTCGACGCGGCGCTGTTCTACGGGGAGGTGCTGGAGTGGGCGACCGGACGCGCGGGCTGCTGCGAGGTCGCGTACGAGCAGGACCAGGTGGTGTTGCGGCAGGGCGGGGAGCCGGTCGCCCGCTTGAATAGCGGGCCCGTGGAGGCCGCCACCTACGCCCCGCACACCCGACCCCGCTGGCACGTGCACTTCCGCGTGCCACGGCTGGAGGAAGCCGTGGCGTCGGCGGTCGCCCTGGGCGGGAGCGCCGTCTCCGAGGTCACCTCGACCAGCCACGACCGTTCGGTCACCCTCCGCGACCCGGACGGAGCGCTGTTCACCCTCACGACCACCGTCGGGTGACGGCGGCCGTGTCGCGGACGATCGGCGCCCCCGCGGGCCGCTACGGCGGTTCGGGGAAGAACGGCAGGTAGTCCTGTCCCGGATCGGACGGGATGACGGCGTAGCTCGCCTCGGGCAGTTCGTTCCACACGCCGGGCAGGTTGCCGAGGGGTTCGGAGACCACCAGCCGGGACGCGTCCGACAGGTCGCGCAGGAAGTCGATCTCCGGGTGGAGCTGGCGTACGGTCTCGGCCCTGGCGCTGTAGAACAGCGAGCGGGACTTGCCCTCGCTGGAGTAGCGGAACGCCCACACGCGTTCGCCGTCGCTGACCGCGACGGTCATCTGGAGCGGGTCGGTCACCCCGTGCTCCTTGCCGAGCCGCTCCACGAGGCCCGCCATGCGGGCCACCGCGCCCGGGACGTCCTGGTCGAGGCCGAAGGTGACGGCGAGGTAGAACATCACCTCCGAGTCGGTCGAGCCCTCGATGGACGGGAAGAGCGCCGGATCGACCGCCATGCACAGGTCGCGCTGGAGGCGCTGGAAGTCGGTGATCGCCCCGTTGTGCATCCACAGCCAGCGTCCGTGCCGGAACGGGTGGCAGTTGGTCTGCTGGATCGCCGACCCGGTGGAGGCGCGGACGTGCGCGAAGAACAGCGGCGAGCGGACGTGCCCGGCCAGTTCCTGCAGGTTGCGGTTGTTCCAAGCCGGTCCGATGTCACGGAAGACCGCCGGCGTGCCGTCGCCGTCCGGGCTGTACCAGCCGATGCCGAATCCGTCGCCGTTGGTGGACTCCACCCCCATGCGGGCGTGCAGGCTCTGGTTGATGAGCGAGTGCTCGGGACGGTAGAGAACGGCGTCGAGCAGCATGGGCGAGCCGGAGTAGGCAAGCCAGCGACACATGGGCATCATCCCTTTCACAGCCAGTACCGAGCGTAACGCGGCCGCGGTCGCCGGGCTGCGGCGGCCTTGCGACACTGAGCGCGGGCCCTGCGACAGGGGGCCCGGGAGGAGGTGGGCGCATGGACCCGGTGGCCGCACTGGACCGGATCGCCTTCCTGCTGGAGCGGGCCCAGGCGCCCACGTACCGGGTCAAGGCGTTCCGTACGGCGTCGGCGGCGCTCGTGCGCATGGGCGCCGCGGAGGTCGCCGAGCGGGCCGCGGCCGGCTCGTTGGAAGCGGTCAGGGGCATCGGGCCCAAGACGGCGCAGGTGGTCCTGGAAGCGCTCGACGGCGCCGTTCCGCAGTACCTGAGCGCCCTGGAGGACGAGGCCGCCGCGCTCCCTGAGGGGCCGCCGCCCTCCCCCGCCGCCGTGGCGTTGCGCGCGGCCCTGCGCGGGGACTGCCACCTGCACTCGGACTGGTCGGACGGTGGAAGCCCGATCGAGGCCATGGGGCGGGCCGCCGCGGAGCTGGGGCACGCGTGGGCGGTGCTCACCGACCATTCGCCGCGGCTGACGGTGGCCCGGGGGCTCTCGCCGGAGCGGTTGCGCGAACAACTGGGGGTGGTGGCGGAACTGAACGCGGCGTGGGCGCCGTTCCGACTGCTCACCGGCATCGAGTGCGACATCCTGGCGGACGGATCGCTGGACCAGGAGCCGGAGTTGTTGGAGGAGCTCGACCTCGTCGTGGGGTCGGTGCATTCGAAGCTGCGGATGGAGTCGCCCGCGATGACGCGGCGGCTCCTGAAGGCGGTGGACAATCCGCTGATGGACGTGCTCGGGCACTGCACGGGCCGGCTGGTGACCGGTCGGACCCGCCCGGAGTCGGAGTTCGACGCCGAGGCCGTCTTCGCGGCGTGCGCGGAGTCCGGGACGGCCGTGGAGATCAACAGTCGGCCGGAACGGCTGGACCCGCCCCGCCGACTGCTGAGGCGGGCGGTGGCGGCCGGGGTGTTCTTCGCGATCGACACCGACGCGCACGCCCCGGGCCAGCTCGACTGGCAGGTCCTGGGTTGCGAACGGGCCGCGGAGTGCGGGGTCGCGACCGAGCGCGTCATCAACACCTGGGCGGCGGACGACCTCCTCGCCTGGACGCGGACCCGGCGACCGCCCGGGTAGCCGGCCGCGCCGCGCGAGGGACTCACGGCGGCCCCGCTCCGTGCAGCAGGAGCAGCAGTACGTCGGCCCCGGCGACCGCCATCGTGCCCAGGAACGGGGTCCGGCCGGGCGCGCGGACCGTACCGAGCAGCAGGGCGGCGGTCAGGACGAGCAGGCCCCAGCCGTAGCCGGTGATCCGCCCCGCGGGCCCCGCGACCAGGCACACCGTCGACGCGCCGACCAGCAGCGCCGCCGCCGCGGCCGACCACCGGGCGCCGATCCGCTGCGGCAGGCCGCGGACGCCGGTGGCGAGATCGTCGGCGATGTCGGGCAGAACGTTGGCGAAGTGGGCCCCGGCGCCCAACAGGGCCGCCGCGCAGATCAGCCACACCGGCGGCCAGGGCGCTCCGGGCAGGCCGAGCGTCACGAAGGCGGGCAGCAGACCGAAGGCGAGGGCGTACGAGAACCAGGACGCGGCGGTGGCCTTGAGCCGCAGGTTGTACGCCCAGGCGGCAGCCACGCCGAGCAAGTGCGCCGTCGCGGCGGCGGGCCCGCAGGCGGCCGAGAGCCCGACGCACACGAGCAGGGCGGTGAGCGCGGCGGCGGTCACCGCGGCGGGCCGCACGGCGCCCGTGACGAGGGGCTTGTCGCGGCGGCCGGTCACCAGGTCACGGCGCAGGTCGGCGCGGTCGTTGCACCACCCCACGGAGAGCTGACCGGCGGCGACCGCGCCGGCGGTGAGGGCGGAGCCCGCGACCCCGCGGCCGGAGGCCGCCGCCAGCGCGGCGGCGAACAGGGTCACGGCGGCGGCCGGCGCGGGATGGCAGGCCCTCAGCAGGCCGACCGACACGGCGCCGGGCCGCGCAGCCGGCCGGGCGGCCGCGGCGCCGACGGGCGGCGGACCCCCGTGGGGTTCGGGGCGGGCGTCGTGGAGGGCGGAGCGGGCTCGGGCATGTCGGGCGCGGGCGGGCACCACTTCACGCTACGCCGTGGCGGCACGTCGGGCCCGCACACCCCGCGTCATTCGTGATGCGGCGTCAGTTCTTCCCTATGTTGGGCCAATGACACGTGTCCTGGCAGTGAGCAGCGTGTTCCCGCCCCACCTGTACCGGCAGTCGCAGATCACGGAGGCGCTCGCCGGATTCCTCCCGCCGGGCTCCGACGCCGCGCTGCTGCGCCGGGTCCACGCATCGGTACGGGTCGACTCCCGTCACCTCGCGCTGCCCCTGGAGCGCTACGGCCCGGATCCCTCCTTCGGGGAAACCAACGCCCGGTTCGTCCGCACCGCCCTGGACCTCGGGGCCCTGGCCGTCGCCCGCGCCCTGACCCGGAGCACGCTCGACGCCGGGGACATCGACCTGGTCATGTCGACGACCGTGACCGGACTCGCGACGCCCTCCCTGGAGGCCCGACTCGCCTCCCGTGTCGGGCTGCGGCCCGACGTACGGCGGGTGCCGCTGTTCGGACTCGGCTGCGCGGCGGGCGCCGCCGGCCTCGGGCGGCTGCACGACCACCTGACGGGCCGCCCCGGGGACGCGGCCCTGCTGCTGTCGACCGAGCTGTGTTCGCTCACCCTCCAGCCGAAGGACACCTCGATGGCCAACCTGGTGGCCGGGGCGCTCTTCGGCGACGGGGCGGGCGCCCTGCTCGCGGTGGGCGCCGAACACCCCCTGCGCGACTTCGCGTCCGGGCCTTCGGTGATCGCCTCCCGCAGCCGCCTCTACCCGGGCACCGAGCACCTCCTCGGCTGGGACATCGGCGACTGGGGGTTCCGCATGGTGCTCGGCCGCGAGCTGCCGGAGCTGGTCCGGCTGCACGTGGCGGAGGAGATCGAGACGTTCCTGGCCGGGCACGACCTCAAACCGTCGGACGTCGACGCCTGGATCTGCCACCCCGGCGGTCCCAAGATCCTCGACGTCCTGAGCGAGGCCCTCGGCCTGCCGGAGCGCGCCTTCGCGGCGAGCCGCCGGTCCCTGGCGGCCGTGGGCAACCTGTCCTCCGCGTCCGTGCTGCACATCCTCGGCGACGTCCAGGCCGCCGGGCCGCCCGCACCCGGATCGGTCGGCCTGATGCTGGCCTTCGGGCCGGGCTTCGCCTCCGAACTCGTCCTGCTGCGCTGGTGAGGGACTGATGCCGATGACCGCGTACACCCTGTACCTGATCCTCCTCGCGCTCGTGGCGGTCGAGCGGATCGCCGAGCTCGTCACCGCCCGTCGCAACGCCGCGTGGAGCCTTGGGCGCGGCGGCCGGGAGTACGGGCGCGGCCACTACCCGACCATGGTGGCCCTGCACACGGCGCTGTTGGCGGGCTGCGTGCTGGAGCCGTGGTGGGCCGGCCGGCCCTTCCTGCCCGTCCTCGGCTGGACGGCGCTCGCGGCGGCCCTCGCCGCGCAGGGCCTGCGCTGGTGGTGTGTCACCACCCTCGGCCCGCGTTGGAACACGCGGGTGATCGTGGTGCCGGAGCTGCCGCTGGTGGCCGCGGGCCCGTACCGGCTGTTGCGCCACCCCAACTACGTGGCGGTGGTGGTCGAGGGGCTCGCCCTGCCGCTGGTGCACTCGGCGTGGTGGACGGCGGCCTCCTTCACCGCGGCGAACGCCGTGCTGCTGAGGGTGCGGATCCGCTGCGAGGACGCGGCGCTGGCGGACTCCCGTACGCGAACGCGGCTCGTGGGCGCGACCCCGTGATCGACCTGCTCGTCGCGGGCGGTGGTCCGGCCGGCCTGGCGACCGCGATCCACGCCGCGCTGGCCGGGCTGGAGGCCGTCGTCGTCGAGCCGCGTCCCACCCCGGTCGACAAGGCCTGCGGGGAAGGGCTGATGCCGGGGGCCGTACGCCGCTTCGAGGAGCTGGGCGTGTCGGTGGGCGGCCGGGAGTTCCGCGGCATCGGCTACGTCGACGCCGTGACGGGGCTGCGCGCACAGGGGCTGTTCCGGTCCGGCCCCGGGCGCGGCGCCCGGCGTACCGATCTCCAGGAGGCCCTCGCGGCCCGGGCGGCGGCGCTCGGGGTCCGGACCGTGGCGGGCCGCGTCGGCGAGGTCCACCAGGACACCCACGGGGTTCGGGCGGCCGGGCTCGCGGCCCGGTACCTCGTCGCGGCCGACGGACTGCACTCGCCGGTCCGCCGGGCCCTGGGCCTCACCGCCCCGGCCGCCCCGGGCACGCCGGCCCGCTACGGGCTGCGCCGGCACTACGCCGTGGCCCCGTGGAGCGACCTGGTGGAGGTGCACTGGTCGCACGGGTCGGAGGCCTATGTGACCCCGCTGGGGCCCGACCGGATCGGGGTGGCCGTGCTGACCTCGGAGCAGGGGCCGTACGAACACCAGCTGGCCCGCTTCCCGCTGCTGGCCGAACGGTTGGCGGCCGGTCCGGCCGGACCGGTGCGCGGGGCGGGGCCGTTGCGCCAGGGGGCGCGGACGCGGGTGGCCGGGCGGGTCCTGCTCGTGGGCGACGCCGCCGGGTACGTCGACGCGCTGACCGGAGAGGGGCTCACGCTGGCGGTGACGGCGGCCCGGGAACTCGTCCGGTGCGTGCGCGCGGGCCGGCCCGAGGAGTACGAAAGGGCGTGGCGGCGGCTGTCGTTCGGCTACCGCACCCTGACGGGGTCGCTGTTGTGGGCCCGGCGCCGTTCCCCGCTCGCGGGCCGGATCGTCCCGGCGGCGGCCCGCCTGCCCCGGGTGTTCACGGGGGCGGTGAACCTGCTCGCCCGCTGAGCCGGGCGGCGGGCGGCGGGCGGCGAACGCGGGAGGGCCCCGGCCGCGTCGGAACGCGGTCGGGGCCCGGTGTGCTCCCGGTCAGACGCCGGCGCCCGACTCGGTGCGGGCCCGGTCGGGCCGGTACCTCAGGGCCAGTCCGGCGATGACCGCTCCGGCGCCGGCGCAGAGCACCGTCGCGACGCCGGCCCAGGCGTGCGGTCCGCCGAGCGCGTGCTCCAGGGGGTCGTAGAACACGACGCCCCCGACCACGTGGAGCGTGACCACGACCAGCGCGGTCACGGCCGCGGCCCGCCACGCCATGACGGTGTCCCGCACCGCCAGCAGGGCGCCGACGCCCAGGCAGAGCAGGGAGACCGCGAGGGGCAGCAGGTCACCGAGGGCCGGGGCGGGGCGGCCCGCCGTCAGGTCACCCGGCAGGTGGACGACGCCGCACAGCAGCAGGGCCGCGGCGGCCGGCCAGCGCAGCACGTGCCGCAGTGGCCCCTGCGGGCGCTCCGGTGACCGGACCGGCGCGGGGCGGGGGGCGGTGGGGCGCGGATTGCGTTCACGCTTCACCGGTGTCGCCCGGTCGCGCTCCGACGGGGGCTGCGGGGCCGCCGCCCGCGCGCGGTCCGTCCGGGGGACGGCCTCGCCCTCGGCGTCGGCTTCGGCGTCGGGTCCGAGGATGCTGACCAGCAGCGCCACGTCCTCGATGGACCGGCCGACGGCCGCCGCGCGCAGCGTGATGTCGGCCTCGCCCTCGTCGTGCGTCGGCTCGCCGAGCAGGGCGAGCAGGTGCCGGACCTCGTGGACGGGCCGGGACACGGCGGCCGCGCGGAGCGCCTCGTGTCCGGGGTTGGGGAGTTGGCCGGTCTGCTTGAGGAGGTTCACCAACGCGATGACCTCTTCGACGGGACGACAGGTGGCCGCGGTCTCCAGCAGGGTCCGTATGGCCTCGGTGTGGGCGTCGTGGTCCGATGCGGCGGGTTCGCCGCTCGGCACGACGGAATCGGCCGGGCCCGTCGGGGCCGCCCGATCGGGGGTCGGTGTGGACGCGGGGGTCGGCGCGGTCGCGGTGGCCGGCGCGACCGGGTTGACCGGCGCGACCGGGTTGACCGGCGTGACCGGGACGACCGGCGTGACCGGGGTGACCGGTGTGACCGGTGTGACCGGGGCCGGTGCCGCCGGGTGGGGCGTCAGGGCCGGTTGGGGCGCGGGCGCCGATGGGGCCGTCGGCAGCGGGCCGGCCGCCACCACCGCGGGCGGCGCCAGGCCCGCCGTGACCGCTTCGAGCGGCGCCATGCCCACGGGCACCGGATCGGGCGGCCCGGACGGGACCGCGGCCGCGGCCGGTCCGGTGGTCGGGTACGGGGCGAGGGGAGGCCCGTCGCGGTCGTCGTGTGCCGTGGTCGCGAGGGTGCTGGGGTCATTCATCGCAAGCTCCGTTCGCCAACGCACGGGTCTACACGTCGCGCGCCGGTCATCGTGCGTCACGGGAAGCGCACGCTTTGTTACATTCAGCCGGACGTCCGCGCACTGCGCCATTCGGGGCGGGCAAACGGGGGTCGGGCCAACCGCCCGCCGGACACGCCGCCCCCGACCCCGACCCGGGCACGGTGCTCGCGCACAGTGAGCGGGGCACCCACTCAGGAGGGGACAGACCATGCCGCTGCCCGGAACCGCCCGACCGCCGGGATCCCTCCGGTCGAGGGTGCCCACCGTGCTGTTGGCCGCCGCGTTCCTGCTCGGCGCCGCCGCGGCCGCCCCGTCCGCGGCGCAGGCCCGGGGCGGGGAGCGACCGGTCGTCGACACCTCCGAGGGGCCCGTACGGGGGCGCCCCCACGGGTCGTACGAGACCTTCGAGGGGATCCCGTACGCCGCTCCGCCGACCGGGTCGCTGCGCTGGCGGCTGCCGCTCCCGGCGCCGCACAGGCCGGCCGTACTCGATGCCGGGGCGCCCGGTTCGTCGTGCGTACAGCTCCCGCCGCTCGGACCGGCCGCGGCGACCGGCTCGGAGGACTGCCTGTTCCTGAACGTCACCACCCCCGCGGGCCGGGGGCGGGGCCGGCCGGTCATGGTGTGGTTCCACCCCGGTGGTTTCCGCGACGGCTCGGGGGCCGCGTACCGGCCCGAGCCGCTCGTCGTGCGGGGCGACGTGGTGGTGGTCACGGTCAACTACCGGCTCGGCGTCTTCGGCCTCTTCGGGCATCCGGAGCTGGACGGCGCCCCCAACTTCGCCCTCGCCGACCAACAGGCCGCCCTGCGCTGGGTCCGGGCGAACGCGGTCGCCTTCGGCGGCGATCCGGACCGGGTGACGGTGTTCGGGGTGTCGGCGGGCGGCCTCAGTGTCTGCGCCCACCTGGTGTCCCCCGCCTCGGCCGGCCTGTTCGGGCGGGCGGTAGCCCAGAGCGGGTCCTGCTCGACCACGATGCCGCCGTACGCACTGCTGCCGACGCCCGCCGTCTACGAGCCGTTCGTCCCGGAGCGGCGCACGGTGGCGGCCGGCGCCGGGGCGGCGCGTGAACTGGGCTGCGGCGCCGGGCCGTCGAGCACCGCGCTCGACTGCCTGCGCGGCCTGGACGCCGCCCGGTTGGCGACGCCGGAGCTGATGGAGCGGTTCTCGGCCCTGTCGTACGGGAACGGGTCGTTGCCCCTGGCCCCGCGCCGGGCGCTGGAGTCGGGCCGGTTCCACCGAGTGCCGGTGGTCCAGGGCACTGCGCGGGACGAGATGCGACTCTTCCTGTCCCAGGTGCTGCCCTCGTACCCGGTGCCCGACGAACGAGCCTACCGGGAGCGGCTCGTGCGGTCCTTCGGGGCGTCGGCGCCGGCCGTCGGCGCGGCGTACCCGGCGAACCGGTACCCGACGGCCGCGCTCGCCTGGGCCGGCCTGCTCTCGGACGCCTCGTTCACCTGCCCCGCGCTGCGGGACAGCGGGGCGCTGGCCCGCCATGTGCCCACCTACGGTTACCGGTTCAGCGACCGGGACGCGCCGGTCTTCGTGCCGCTGCCGCAGTCCCCGGAGTTCCCGTTCGGCGCGACGCACGGCTTCGAACTTCCCTATCTCTTCCGTGTCGTCGACCTGGCACCGCCCCAACAGGCTCTGTCCGAGCGGATGACGGAGTACTGGACCCGCTTCGCCCGCACCGGTTCGCCGAACGGGCCGAACGCGCCCGCGTGGCCGCCCCTCACGGCCGCTCCCTCCCCCGCTCCGGCGTCCGTACTGTCCCTGGCGGCCGGCGCGGACGGCATCCGGACGGTGGACGCGCGGGCCGAGCACCACTGCGCCCTGTGGGACTCCCTGCCTCCGTTCGGCGGGCCCGAGGGAACCGACGGGCCCGATGCCGCCGAGACCCCCCGAACTCCCCGATGGGAGGTGATCCGATGACCGGTCTCCGTGAGGTCCTGGAAGCGCACGTGGGTGACGGCGGCCCGCCGGGTGCGGTGGCCCTGATCGCCGGGGAGGGGCGGACCGCAGGTGTCGCGGTCGGTGACGCCGAGCACGGTGGCGGGACCCCGATGGCGCGGGACTCGCCCCGGCTCACGCCGGCCCAACGGTCGGGCGGCGAACTGTCCTGGAGGGCCAGGGCCGGGGCTTCGGCGGCTCCGTCGACGTCGTACCGCGGGACCCGTGGAACGTGCCCGGGCGCTACGGCCGGGTCGGCGGGACGGGTACCGCCGCGCACGTCGTTCCGTCCTCCGGGACGGTGACGGTCCTGCTGAGCCGGCTGGAACCGGGCGGGCCGACCCCGCCCGCCCTATCGCGCGACTTCGGGCGGTACGCGGCCGGCGCCTGACGCCCGGGCCGGCGGCTCAGAGGCGTACGTCCCAGGTGGCGGTGGAGCTCAGGGTTCGGGCGATCGCGGGATCGCGGACGGAATCGGTGCGGTCCCGGGCGGTCACGGACAGCTTGTGCCCGCGCAGGTCGAACAGCCACAGCTCGGCGACGCGGACCTCGGTGCGGCCCGCGAAGCGGCGCAGTTCGCGGCCGTCGAGGTACCAGCGCACCTCGATCCGGCGGCCGTCGGTGGTGGCCAGGTCGGGCACGGCGGCGCGTGCCGTGTGGCCCAGGCGCAGGGTGCGACCGGTCGGTGTGAGCGGGGTGACGACGTTGGCGTGGCGGTGAAAGCCGGCGATCATCGCTTCGACGCCGGGCAGGTTGAAGGGTTTGCCGAGGATCCTCATCAACGAGTTGTCGGTGGGGCGGTGGAGTCCGGCGGCGTAGTAGCCGCCGCCCTCGTACGCGCCGACGGTGCCACCGTCGGGCGAGGTCTCGCCGAGCCAGCGGTGCCACTTGGCGCCCTGGTCCTTCATGCGGACGGCGTCGAGGGTGGAGGTGTTGGGGTCGGTGGGCTCGCGGCCCGTGTACCGCTCGTACTCGGGGACGCCCGGGTAGAAGTACTCGTCGGCGAGCTTGCCGAGGGAGTGGCCGGTCTCGTGGATGGCGACCTGGCCCGACTTGGGGTGGCCGGCGGAGGCGGTGGAGATGCCCTCGTAGCCGAGGGCGGGGTTCGGTTCGTTGTAGCCGGCCCCGCCGTACTTGGCGCTGTTGGCGAGGACGATGACCAGGTCGGCCTCGGGCGCCCGGGCGACGTACGCGTCCACCTTCGGCTGATCCACGCAGAGCAGCCGTTCGATGTCCTCGCACCAGAAGTGGCTGCCGAGCGCGGTGTCGCGGACGGCGCCGGGGTCGGGGTCGCCGGACACCCCCGATTCCGCGGACACGGCGTCCACGGTCCACACGTTGAAGAGGGTCCGGTAGGTGGCGTAGGGCTCGACGGCCTCGACCTCGGCCCATTTGGCCCGGGCGTCGGCGTGGAACCGGTCGAGTTGGTCGGCGGTGTAGCCGTCGCCGACGACGACCACGTCGAGCCGGTCCGCGGTGGGCCCGTGGTCGATCATCTTGGTGACCCGGCCGTCGCCGCTCCGCGGCGGCGCGGAGCGGCGGGGCGACGCCGGGGCGGGTGTGGTCGCCGGTACGAGGACGTGGCCGGATCCGGCTTCGGCTCCGTGTTCGGGCCCGGGTATCTCGACCTCGACGCGCCCGCCGGGGCGGGGCGGGTCGGCGGCCAGTGCGGGAGTCGGGGCGCTCAGCAGGACGGCGCCGGCGCAGGCTGCGGCGAGGGCCGCGCGCAGGGTCGATCGGATGGCCGGTCTCATCAAGTCCTCCACGGAAAAAGGAAGTTAAACGAAGAGGTAAGTCTGTTGAAGTGGTTGCTTAAATTAGGTGGCGTGCGGGGCGTGCGCAATGGTCCACCGCGGCTGAATACTGGTGGGCGCACGACGACACGCCGCACAGCAGGGGGTTTTCATGGATGAACCGGTCGACATCGGACGCCGAGTGCAACAGCTGCGCGCGGAACGCGGGCTGACGCAAAGGCAGTTGGCGGAGCCCGCCTACACCCCGGCGTACGTGTCGACCCTGGAGGCGGGCAAGGTCCGCCCCTCGGAGACCGCCCTGCGGTTCCTCGCCGAGCGCCTGGGCACCTCGTACGAGGAGTTGGCGACGGGGCGTCCGGCCCGGCTGGCGACGGAGTTGCGGCTGGGACTCACCGACGCCCAGCGGACCCTGGCCACCGGGTCCGCCGAGGAGGCCTCCGACCACTTCCGGCGCCTGCTCGCCGACGCGGAGGAACTGGAGCTGTCCGACGAGCGGGTCGAGGCGCTGCTGGGCCTCGGGGACTGCGCGCTGGAGGCGGGCCGGCTGCCTCGGGCCATCGCCCGCTTCGAACAGGCCGAGGCACTGCTGGCCGACCAGCCGCTCACCCGCCGGGCCCGCCCGATCCGGGGCCGGGCCGTCGCGCACCTGCTGGCGGGCGAACTGCGCTACGCCTGCTACCTGTTGGAGTCGGCCATCGACGCGCTGAACGCGGAGGGGCTGGCCGATCCCGAAGCGCTGCTGCTGCTCTACGCCGCGGTCATCGGGCCGTACATCGACATGGGCGCCCATGCCCGCGCGGCGCACGCGGCCGAGTTGGCGTTGGCACTGGCCCCACAGGTCGGGGACCCGGCGCTGGTGGCGGGCCTGCACCGGCAGGTCGCTCGGACGTTCCTCGCGGAGGGGCGGGTGGCCGACGCGGACGCCTCGCTCGCCAAGGCACAGGCGGTCTACCGGCAGCTGCGGTTGCGGACGGATCTGGCGCACTGCCACTGGATGCGCGGCTACGTCCAGGCGCAGCACGGGCAACTGGAGTCGGCCGAGCGGGAGTTGCGTACGGCGCGGGAGATGCTCACGGCCAAGCGGGCGGCCCTGTACACGGCGCAGGTGGAGGTCGAGCTCGCCGACGTGCTGCGGCGGCTGGGCCGGTACGCGGAGGCCACCGAGCTGGTGTCGGCCCTGCTGGGGCCGGGCGCCGGGCCGGTGGCGGGCCCGGGGGGCGTGCACGCGGGCGGCGCGCACCGGCTGCTGGGGCTGATCGCGGAGGAGCGGGGGCTGACGGAGGAGGCGGAGGAGCACTACGTACGGGCGCTCGCCCTGCTGGAGCGCAGCGGCGCGGGCGGGGACCTCGCCGATCTGTGCCGACTGTTGGGCGATCTGCTGCGGCGTACGGGGCGCACGGAGGCGGCCCTGGACGCGTACCGCACGGGCCTGGGGCACCGGGCGGCGCCGGGGACGACCACGCTGGGTCCGGCGCCGGCCGCGCCCGCGTTCCGACCGCGGTCGGCGCCGTACGCGCCACCGGTGGCCCCGTACGCGCCCTCGACGAAGACGCTCCCGCCGCCGCGGTGAGGGTGGCGACGGGAGCGGGCGGGGCGCGGAGGCCGATCAGTGGTCGTCGGTGGGCCGCAGGTCGCGCGGGATCATCGCCCACGTGGTCGCGGCCGCGGCGACGGCCAGGGCTCCGGCCACCAGGAACGCCGGGGTGATGGCCAGGGTGTAGGCCTGCGAGGCCGTGTGGAGCAGGGCCTCGCCGACGGAGCCGCCGAGTTGCTCGGCGACGTGCGCCGCTTCGCCGACGGAGTCCCGTACGGCGCTCGTGGTGGGGCCGTCGAGGGGGAGGGTGGGCAGGTTGCCCCGGTAGAGGGCGGCTGCCGTGCTGCCGAGGATGGCGACGCCCATCGCGGAGCCCAGTTCGTAGCAGGTCTCCTCGATCGCGGCGGCGCTGGACACCTGTTCCGCGGGGGCGGCGGAGACCAGGGTGACGGAGGCGACGGTGGTCGCCATGCCCGCGCCCAGCCCCATCACGGTCAGCGCGACCGCGAAGGCGGGGTAGCCGAGTGCGGTGAACTGCTGGACGGCCCAGGGCAGGGCCATGCCGGCCGCCAGGACCAGCAGTCCGGCGCCGAGCACGTGCCGGATCGGGAAGCGCTGCATGAGCGTGGGGGCCACCATCGAGGCGCAGATCAGTGCGAGGGGCGCGGGCAGCAGGCGCAGCCCGGCCTCCAGCGGGGTGTAGCCCTGGCCGTACTGGAACCACTGGGTGACGAGGAACAGGATCGCGCCCATGCCCACCATCGGCAGGAAGATCGCGGTCGCGGCGACGCTGAAGGCGGGCTTGGCGAACAGCCGGACCTGGAGCAGCGGGTCCTCCAGCCGGAGCTGGCGGCGGACGAACACGGTGAGCGCGACGGCGGCGAGGATCAACAGGGCCCAGGGCAGCGGGTCGGCGACGCCGCTCTTGCCGAGCTGCTTGATGCCGCCCGCGAGGGCGAGCATGCCGACGATCGACTGGCCGACGCCCCACCAGTCCCAGCGGCCGGCGCCGCGCGGGGCGCGCGATTCGGGGAGGTAGCGCAGTCCGGCGGCGACGATGAGCGCGGCGACGGGGAGGTTGAGGAGGAACGCGGAGTGCCAGCCGTGGTCCTGGACCAGGAAGCCGCCGACGACGGGCCCGAAGGCCATGCCGCCACCGAACACGGCGGCCCACACGGCGAGGGCGAAGGCGCGTTCCTTGGCGTCGGTGAAGACGCTGCGCAGGATCGACAGGGTGGACGGCATGATGGCCGCGCCGCCCATGCCGAGCAGGGCGCGGGCCGCGATGACGTGCCAGGCCTCGGTGGAGAACACGGCGATGAGCGAGGCGACGGAGAAGATGCCGAACCCCGCCATGAGCAGCCGTTTGCGGCCCCAGCGGTCGCCGAGGGCGCCCGCGGTCACGAGCAGGCCGGACAGCGCCAGGGCGTAGATGTCGATGATCCACAGCTGCTGGACGGCGCCGGGCTGGAGGTCGGCGACGAGCGAGGGGAACGCCACGTTGAGGATCGTGGTGTCCATCGAGATGAGCAGGAGACTGCCGGACAGGATCGCGAGGACGATCCAGCGACGCGGGTCCGGCGTGGGGGTGCGCATGGGGTTCCGTTCGGTGTGGTGCACGGGTCGGTGGCGGGTGGAGGTGTGGTGACGGGCCGAGGTGTGGCCGCGGGCGGTGGGGGAGGCGGGATCGGGGCCCGGCCCGGACGTGCGTTCGCCCGTGCGGGAGCGCGCCGGAGCGTCCTCCCGTAGCCGTTCTTCGTTCGCCATGATGAGCCTCCTTCGACTCGGATGATACAAATTTGTCTCATCCGATGCAAAGGGCGCTCACTTTAGAGCTCCCAAGAAGCCCTCAAGACGGCTTATTGAAAACGACTGTCATTGCCATATACTCGTTCCATGGCTCGCAACGAAGTACGCCCGGTCATCAAGCTGCGCTCCACGGCGGGGACCGGCTTCACCTACGTCACCCGCAAGAACCGCCGCAACGACCCGGACCGGCTGACCCTGCGCAAGTACGACCCGGTGGCCCGCCGACACGTCGACTTCCGTGAGGACCGCTGACCCCGGCGCCCGCCCGCGCCGCCCTTCCGTCCCTGCCCCGCCCGACCACCCCGAAGGAGACCTCGTGCCGTCATCCCTCCACCCCTCCCCCTCCCGCCGTCGGTACGGGAGCGGCGCGTGAGCCTGCCCGTACTGATCGTCGGCGGCCTGCACGCCGAAGCCCGCACCGCCGTGGTGGACGGGTTGCTGGCCGCCGTCTCCGGCAGCGTCGCCCTGCACCACGACCTCTCCGCCGCCGCGCGGGGCACCGTACGGCGCACCGTGCGCGACGCGTCGGGTCCCCGGACCTGCGAGCAGACCCCCCTGGTCAACGGCTGCGCCTGCTGCGCGCTGCGCGAGGACTTGGTTCCCGAGCTGCTCCGGCTCGCGGCCGGCGGGACGACCCCGCTGGCCGTGCTCGAACTGTGGGACTCGGTCGAGCCCCGGGCCATGGCCGAGGTGATCGCCGTGCACGGCAGGGGCCACCTGGAGCTGTCCAACGTGGTGACCGCCGTCGACCCGGCGCTGGTCCTGCCCTGCCTGACCAACGGGGACGACCTGGTGGAGGCGGGTCTGGCCGCCTCGACCACCGACCGACGGACCGTCGGTGACACCTGGGCCCGGCAGCTGGAGTACGCGGCCGTCCTCGCCCTCGTCGACAACCCGGCGGCCGACCCCACCGACCGCGCCCTGCTGACGCAGCTCCACCCGACCGCCCAGCGGGTGGCCGCCGGGTCACCGGAGCTGACCCGGCTCGCCTTCGCCGGATTCGACACCGAAGCGGCGGCGGCCTCGCAGCACCCGGCCTGCGCGCTGCTGCCGCAGGACGCGGACGAGGCCGGGGTGGCCACCCTGGTCTGGCACCGCTGCCGACCCTTCCACCCGGAACGTCTCCACGCCGCCCTGGAGGACCTCGCCGCCGGCGCGGCCCGCAGCCGCGGCCGGTTCTGGCTCGCCGACCGGCCCGACGCGCTGCTGTCCTGGGACGCCGCCGGCGGGGCGCTCTGCGTGGAGGACGGCGGGCCCTGGCTGGCCTCCCTCCCGGACGCCGCCTGGGAGCTGGTTCCCCCCGTCCGGCGGGCGGCGGCCGCCCTCGGCTGGCATCCCGAGCACGGCGACCGCTGTCAGCACCTCGTGTTCACGTCCCCCGGTCTCGACCGGGACGGCTTGCGCGAGCTGCTGGACTCCTGTCTGCTGACCGACGCCGAGTACGACGCCGGGCGCGAGGGGTGGAAGCGGCTGCCGGCCGTCTTCGACGCCCTGCTCGCCCCGGTCAGGTAGCCGCCGCCGGTTCTCCCCCGGCCCCGTGCGGTTCCCTCCGGGGCGGGCCCTGGTTTGGGCGGCTCGCCGACGGGCAAAAGCCGAACGCCGCCCCGCGCATTCGCGGGGCGGACCAGTTTCCGGTCAGTCCTCCGCCCCTCGGGCCCGGGCGCCCGAGCGCGTGCGGGCGGCGGCCGGGGCGCGCCGCGGATGGCGGCGGAGGTACTCGTCCTCCAGCTCCTTGAGTCGCTGCGTGTGCGTGGCGAGCGCCTCGTCCGACCCGTGCAGCAGCGTCTCGTGGCGCGTGCGGTGGATCGTCTCCAGCTCCCTCAGCAGCCTGCCGTCCTCCAGCTCGCGCGCCGCGGGTCCACCACCGTGCTCGGCCATCACGACCACCTCCACGTCTTACGGTAGGGAGTCCTCCTCCCCCGCGCGCGCGGGCCGGCGCCCGCTCAGCCATCCGTGCCCGCCACCGGAGCCGGGTTGAGCGCGGCGTGTGCGCGCAGGGCCGTGCGCACCGACCAGAGCACCGACACCAGCGGGACGGCGACCACCGCGCCGACCACGCCGGCGGCGATGGCCCCGGCGACCACGGAGACGGCCACGACCAGCGGGTGCAGCCGTACCGCCCGGCTCATGACGAGGGGGTGCAGCAGGTGGCCCTCGATCTGGCCGATGACGACGATCAGCGCGACCACCAGGGCCGCGACGAACGGGCCCTTCGCCGCCAGGGCGACCACGGCGGCGACGCCCAGCGCGACGGGGGATCCGACGAGCGGGACGAACGCGGCGAAGAACTCCAGCAGCGCGAGCGGCACCGCCAGCGGCACGCCGAGGAAGTACAGCGCCACCCCGACGAGCACCGCGTTCGTCGCCGCGACCAGCACGATCCCGTGCGTGTACCCGGTGAAGGTGCGCCAGGCGGCGCGTCCCGCGACGCCCACGCGCTCGCGCGCCGGCTCGGGCAGCTGCGCGCAGAACCAGGACCACTGCCGGTCCCCGCCGTGCAGGAAGAAGACGGACGAGAAGGCGGCGAGGGCCAGCACCGTCAGCACCTGCACCAGATGGCCGGCCCCGCTGACGGCGGTGCTGAGCAGCGTCGAGCGGTGGCTGGAGAGGAACGCGCCGACCTTCGACTGGACGTCGGAGAGCGCCTCGGGGTTCACCCGGAACGGCGGCCGCTCCAGCCACTCCTCGATGCTGTCGAGGCCCTCGCGGAACTCGCGGACCAAGGTGGTGCTCTCCCCCGCCACCGCCTCGCCGACCAGCGCGAGCACCCCCACGAGCAGCACCGCGGTGCCGACCAGGGTGCTCGCGACGGCGAGGGAGCCGGGCAGGAAGCGGGTGAGGCCGCGGGTGGGCGGACCGAGCAGCGCGGTGAGGATCAGCCCGAGGAACAGCGCCACGGCGATCTCGTGGAAGCGGCCCAGCAGGGCGAACACCGCGTACACGGCCGCGCCGACGACCAGTAGGCGCCAGGCGTAGGACGCGACCGTACGCAGGAGCGGGGACACCGTCGGCATGGTTCATGCCTGCCACGTCGGGTGGGACCTGCCACGCGGCGGCGGCTGATTTCGCCCGTCCGGGGAGAAAATGCCTTGCCGGGGCGCGCCGGGACACGGACGATGGCCCGTCGTGAGTACTTCCCGTTGGAGCGCCGTGCTGCCCGATCTCGCCCCCTGGCGGTCGAGCCGCGACTTCCGGTTGCTCTTCTACCAGGGCACCGTCACGTTCTTCGGCTCGTTCATGGCGATGATCGCGCTGCCGCTCCAGATCAAGCACCTCACGGACTCGCCGCTCGCGGTCGGCGCCATGGGCGCCGTCGAACTCGTCCCGCTGGTGGTCTGCGGGCTGTACGGGGGCGCGCTGGCCGACGCGGTCGACCGGCGGCGGCTGATCCTGCTGACCGAGGCCGGGCTGGGGTTGCTGGCGCTGATCCTGCTGGTCAACGCACTGCTCCCGGATCCGTTGCTGTGGCCGCTGTACGTGGTGGCGGCCGGTGTGTCGGCGCTGACCGGTCTTCAGCGGCCGGCGCTGGATTCGCTGATGGCGCGGATCGTGCCGCACGAGCAGTTGTCCGCGGCGGCCGCCCTCAACGGGCTCCGCTACCAGTTCGGCGCGATCGCCGGGCCGGCGTTGGCCGGTGTGGTCGTCGCCTGGGCCGGTTACGCCCCCGCGTACGCGGTGACGGTGGCGGGCTTCCTCGTGTCGGTGCTGCTGTGCCTGCGGTTGCGGCCGGCGCCGCCGGTGGGGGGCGCCGTACGGCCGTCCCTGCGGGCGATCGGGGAGGGCGCGCGGTACGCGTGGAGCCGACCGGTGCTGCTCGGCACGTACGCGGTGGACCTGGCGGCGATGTTCTTCGCCTTCCCGAACGCGATCCTCCCCTTCCTCGCGGACGAGCTGGACGCGGTGTGGGCACTGGGTCTGATGTACGCCGCCGGCGCCGTGGGCTCCTTGCTGCTGGGCATGACCAGCGGCTGGGTGTCCCGGGTGCGCCGGCACGGACTCCTCGTGGTCTTCGGGGCCGCCGTCTGGGGGCTGGCGATCGCCGCGGCCGGCTGGTTCTCCGGCATCTGGATCGTGCTGGCCTGCCTGGCGGTGGCGGGCGCGGGCGACATGCTCAGCGGGCTGGGCCGGGCCACGATCTGGAACCAGACGATCCCCGAGGAGCTGCGGGGGCGGCTCGCCGGGATCGAAGTGCTCTCGTACAGCGTCGGTCCGCAGCTCGGCCAGGTCCGGGCGGGCACCATGGCCGGGTGGACCGGGACCCGGCCGGCGTTCTGGAGCGGCGGCCTCGCCTGCGTGGCGTCCGTGGCCGTGCTGGCGGCGCTGCTGCCCAAGCTGATCTCGTACGACGCCGCCACCGACGAGGACGCGTTGCGCCGCCGGGCCGCCCGGGAAGGGGCGGCCCGGCGGGAGGACCCGAGCGGCGCGAGGGCCTGACCCGGGTCCCGTGCGGGTGTCCGCTACCCGGCTCGGCCGCGGATCACGAACTGTGATCCCGGTTCGACCAGGACGTCGCCGTCGGCCGATCCGGTGATGGTCACCCCGGTGAGGTCGGCGCTGCCGCGGGCGCCGCCGTGGGCCCGGATGCCGGCTCCGTTGTTCGACCGGTCGATGCGGACGTGGTCGATCACGGCGTTCGGCACGCTGCCGCCGCCGGACTTGAACTGGATCCCGTCGTAGGTGGAGTCGCTGATGTCGGTGTCACGGATGGTCACCCCGGGGATGTCCTGGCCCGAGGCGAAGAGGGTGATCGCGCCGAACTCCTGGGCCTCGCCCCAGAAGGCGCCGCCCGTGCGGTGGAGGCCGTTGTTGGCGATCAGGGTCTGCCCGGAGAACGGCAGCGGGTCGTGGTCGGTGGCGAGCATGATGCCCGGGTAGTTCATGGTGTCGGAGACCAGGTTGTTCTCGATCGTGTTGCCGTAGCCGCCGTAGACGGCGATGCCGTTGGCCCGCCAGGGCAGTTGGACGGTGTTGTTGCGGAAGTGGTTGTCGTGGCCGATGTCGACGGCCGTGTTCTTCACGTAGCGGCTGGACCACACGGCGAGGGCGTCGTCGCCGGTGTTGCGGAACGAGGAGTTGAAGACGGTGGAGTTCCTCGTCCCGTTGGCGAAGTTCACGCCGTCCGCGTACGTGTCGCGGATCCGGACGCCGGTGAACTCGACGCCGTCGCCCGGTCCCCAGAGTTCGGGGATGTTGTCGTAGTCACGGCCGACCCAGGCACCCACGTTGGCGTGCTCGATCCAGACGTTCGTGATCTTGGTGTTCTTGCCGAAGCGGCCGTTGAGTGCCACGCCGCCCTCGGCGTTGCCGTCGCCGCCGCGGATGGTGCCGGAGCCGAAGATGGCGAGGTCGGAGATCCGGGTGTTCTCGTCGATGTCGAAACCGAAGTTGCCCTCGTGCGGGTGGTTGATGCCGCCGGCCTGGTGGGGCGGGGTCAGCGCGTACAGCTGGGAGTGCCACATTCCGGCGCCGCGGACGGTGACGTCGCGGATGCCGACCTGGTTGAACTGGCCCCGGTTCAGCGGGTCGTCGGTGAGGATCTTCTGTTCCTGACGCCACTGGCCGGCCGGGATCCACACGCAGTCGATGCGGCCGTTCTGGTCGTCGGTGACGGCGCGCTGGAGGGCGTCGGTGTCGTCGATGCCGTCGTTGGGGACGGCCCCGTAGGCGGTGATCGAGGTGCACTCGGCGGGCTTGGCGGTCGGCGGGGCGACCTGTTCCAGGTCGATCAGGTCGACGATCTGGTAGGCGGCGTCGTCCCCGGCGTCCCGCTGGAGCCGGAACTTGGTACCCGGCGGGTAGCTGCGCTCCAGCAGGGCGTGGGACTCGTCGAACAGGCGGCGGGCGTCGCCCTGAGGGGTGTTCGTGAGGCCCTCGGGGCTGTCGGTGGCGCCGTACAGCCAGCTGTGCTTGGAGGACAGGTCGATCTTGCGGACGAAGGTGCCGTCGGCGTAGAGGCTGAGGGTGGTCGCGGCTCCGCCGCCGGCGGGGGCGTCGGGCACGGAGTTGCGCACGACGATGGAGTTGGCCTGTTGGGTGGAGGTGAACTCGACGTACTGGCCGGTCGCGGAGAGCCGGACCGAGGCGCGGCCGGAGGATTCGGTGGCGAAGTTGGTGTGGCCGAAGGTCCGCTCGGGGTCGCTCCGCAGCAGGGTCCCGGTGTGGCGGGCGGCCTCCGCCTCGTACTCGGTGTACGGGACGGCGGCGCCGCGGCCGGCCACGATCGAGCGGGAGTGGACGTTGTTGTTCTCGTTGGTCTCGGTGACGACGCCCGTGGCGTCGGCGGTGGCGGTCAGGGTCGCGCCGCCGCCGGTCGCGGTCCAGCTGCCGTCGAGCGCGACGGTGACGGTGGCCCCGGCGGCCACGGCCGGGGTGTTCCCGTTCAGGGTGACGGCGCCGGCGGTGAGCCGGGTGACGCTGGCGGGCGCCGGGGCGGTGCCGCGGTTGTGCACGGCCGCGGTGAAGGTCACCTTGGCTCCGACGGCCGGAGTGGCGGGGTCGGGGGTGATCCCGGTGACTTCCAGGTCGGGGCCGGGGCTTTGGCCGACCACCAGCGGGCCGGCGCCGCTGCGGCTGTTGTTGCTGTCGTCCGACTCGGCGACGGTGCCCTCGGGGTCGACGGCGGCGGACACCGTGTAGCGGCCCACGGGACGCTTGCCGACGGCGACCGGCACGGTGACGGAGGCGCCCGCCGCCAGCGCGGCGACGGGGGCGCCGCCCGCGACGACGCCCTCCAGGCTGATCCGTACGGTGGTCGCCGCGGCGGGGGCGTTGCCCGCGTTGCGGACGGTGGCGTTCACCGTGACGGCGTCCGTCTCGGAGGGCGCCGACGGTGACCAGGTCAGGTCGGTGAGGGTCAGGTCGGGGTTGGGGGCGCCCGTTCCCACGACCTGGAGTTCGGCGACCTGGGCCCCGGGGGCGCCGGTGTTGCCGTGGAAGCGCAGCTGGACGTCCGCGAAGCGGCCGCTGACCGGCACGGTCACCGTGTTGCCGTTCGTCCCGGGGTTGAAGGAGTGGTCGGCGCGGGCGCGCAGGGTGGTGAACGCCGTGGCTGCCTGCTCACGGCCGAGGACCTCGAAGTTCTGGGTCCGTGCCGCCCAGGCGGCGTCGGGGTCGAGCCGCACGACGACTCCGGCGAGGTCGGCGTTGGCCCCGAGGTGGACGGTCAGCGACGAGCTCTGCTGGGCGGCTTCCCAGTAGGTGCTCGGGCTGTCGTCGTTGGCGTTCGGGGCGACGTAGGACTGCGTGGTGGAGGTGGCCTCGATGGGCTTGCCCCGGGCCAGGTTGGTGCCGGTCGGGGGCGGGTCGCCGGGATCGCCCGGGTCACCGGGGTCGCTCGCCCCGTAGATCTCGAACTCGGATATCTGGGCGGCGTTCCAGCCGCTGTTGGCGGCGACGTTCACGCGGAGGTAGCGGGCGGGGGCCGAGCCGAGGCCGAGGGACACCTTGTTCGCCTGCGCGGGGTCGAAGACCTTGGGGGCGGAGGCGGCCAGCGTGGTGAAGGTGGCGCCGTCGGCGCTGCTCTGGAGGCTCAGTGTCTGGGTGCGGCGCTCCCAGGCGGTGGGCAGTTTCAGCACCACCTCGTCCACGGTGGTGCCGGCCCCGAGGTCGATCTGGAGCCACTGCGGGAAGGCGCCGGTGGGCCCCTCCCAGTACGTCTGTTGGCTGCCGTCGGTGACGGCGGTCGCGGGGTAGCCGCCGAGGGAGCCGCCGGCCGTGGCGGGGCGCCCCAGGGCGAGGTTGACGGTGCCCGCGGCGGGCGCGGCGGGTCCGGCCGCGGCGCCGGTGGGGGTCGGTCCGAGGGCGGTCAGGGCGCCGAGCAGCAGGCCGCCTACGAGCGTGCGGCCGTGTCGTTTCCATCTCATGGGGGCCTCTGTTCCAGAAGGGTGGGGCGAGGACCTGCCGACTAATCTCGATCTCTGCGCAAGATTTTGAGGGATCTCGTTGATTCCTTGCGTGGATCAGGGTGACAGGTTTCTATCAGGTCACCGGTTTGTCAACGGTCCTCACACGGCGCGCCCGAACGGCGGCTTCCGCGATGCGCGCGCGGACCCCGCCCGGGAGGGTGACGGCATGGGCGACTGGTGGTACCGAAACATCCTCGAACCGGGCAAGCTGCCCCTGCTGCTGGCCCTGTCCGCCTTCGTGCTGACGTTCGCGATCACGCGGGTCATCACCCGGATGATCCGGGCCGGGAAGGGGCCGTTCCGCAACGTCACGCCGGGCGGCATGCACGTCCACCACGCCGTGCCCGGCGTGGTGCTGATGACCGTCGGCGGGTTCACCGCGATCGGCGGCGGCCGCACGGGCTGGGGGTCGGCGCTCGCCGCCGTGCTCTTCGGGATGGGGACGGGACTCGTCCTCGACGAGTTCGCGCTGATCCTGCACCTGAGCGACGTCTACTGGACCAAGGAGGGCACGATCAGCATCGAGGTGGTCATCCTCACCACGGCCCTCGCCTCGTTCCTGCTCTGCGGGTTCCTGCCGCTCGGCGTGGACGGGCTCACCCCGGACGAGAAGCAGAGCCGGATGACGCTGGTGTCGACGGTGGTGCTCAACCTGCTGTTCGCCGTGGTGGCTCTCTTCAAGGGCAAGCCCCGGATGGCCGTGCTCGGCGCGGTGGTGCCGCTGATCGCCATGGTCGCGGCGCTGCGACTGGCCCGCCCGGTGTCCCCCTGGGCCCGCCGCTTCTACCGGCGCCGGCCGAGGGCGCGGGCCCGCACGATGAAGCGCGCGTACCGGCACGACCGCCGCTGGAGCGGTCTGCGACGCCGCGTCGACTACCTGATCGGCGGCGCCCCCAGCCAGTGACGACCCCGGCCGGTGACGATCCCATGACGGGACCCCCGGACGCACTGCGTCCAGGGGTCCTCGTAGCCGCGCTCTCAGACCTGCGCGGGGGCCTCGTCGAGCTCCCAGGCGTGCCGCTTGAACTCGCGGCGGAAGTCGGTGTGGTCCTCCCACTGCCGGGCGATGCCGCGCAGCACGTCCCAGTGGTGCTCCACCGACTGGTCGATGACGGTGCGCAGACGCGGCTCGGCCGTCTCCCGCTTCTCGATGAGACCCTTCACCGCGCCGGCCTCCAGGACGCTGTTGCGCAGGGCGCGCAGGGCCCGGGAGGTGTCGTCCATCGCGAAACCGCGCTCACTTCCGGTCTCCGCGTCGAACAGCGGCGTCAGCCGCGCCTCGATGAACGCGGTGATCCGCTCGAAGTGCTGCACGTCCATCAGGGGTTCTCCGTCTTCTGCCGCGCCGGTGAGCGGCTCGGGTACACGATACGAGGACCGGGCGTGCCCGACGGACCAGGGGCACCGCGGCGGACGCGGGCCGCCTGCGGGCCGATTGTCAGACCACTGCGCCAGCATCACGACATGACGCACACCACCGCTCCCGACACGGCCGACCGTGATGAGTACGCCGACGCCATCGCCGCGGTCGTCCGGGTGTCCGCCGCCTCCTACGGCTCGGGCGAATCCCCGCTCGACGACGCCTCCTTCGAGCTGCTCGTGTCCCTGATCCAGGCCTACGAGGCCCACTATCCGGAGCACACCGACCGGGTGGACGGCGACGGGGCCGCCGGGCCGTCGGCCCCTCGCCCGTTGGGGGCGGGGATCGAGGTCCTCGGGGAGGAGGATTTCGCGCCGCGGGGCGCCGCCGCGCTCAGCGCGTGAACGGTGGGGGCGGGGTCACCGCGAGAACGGGGGGCGCCGGTGAGGTGTGGCGGTGGCCGCAGGGCTCGAAGACCAGGACGACGGGTTCGCCGGGCCGTTGGCGCCAGGAGATCCGCTCCGGGACCTCGACGCACACCGGGCAGTCGGGCAGCGGGCTCGGCCGGGTCCGGCCTTCGGGCGCGGCCGTGAGGACCGACGGCATGGAGTGCGGGTCACGCATGGCTGCTCCCTGGTACGACGGTTGTGCTCCTGGCACTGTGCCATGCGGGCCCCTTCCTCCGCACGGGCGAATCGTCCAGTGTTTTCGCTGGTCAGCGGTTAGGGCGCCGGACGGATTCGGGTCCTGCGGGGCACATGGTGATCAAGTGGCCCTCCGATCGGCCTCGACCAGCCCCGACTCGTAGGCGGCGATCACCGCCTGGGCGCGGTCGCGGACGCCCAGCTTGGTGAAGATGCCGGTGATGTGGTTCTTCACGGTGGAGACGCTGATGTCGAGTTCGGCGGCCACGGCGGCGTTGTCGAGGCCGCGGGCGAGCAGCCGCCAGATCTCCAGCTCACGGGGGGTGAGGCCGGTGGGCGCGTCCGGCACGGGTCGGGGCTCGCGCGAAGGGGCCCGTACGTAGGTGGAGATGAGTCGGGTGAGCAGGCGGGGGGCGACGACGGCCTCGCCCGCGTGGACGGTGCGGACGGCCGCGATCAGCTCTTCCGGGGACACGTCCTTGGGCAGGAAGCCGTAGGCGCCGGCGCGCAGCGCGGCCACCACGTACTCGTCCATGTCGAAGGTGCTCAGGGCCAGGACCCGGGAGCCGGGCCGGGCGGCGGCGAGCCGTTCGGTGGCCTGTACGCCGTCGAGGACCGGCATCCGGATGTCCATGACGACCACGTCGGGCTCCAGTCGAACGGCGAGGTCGACGGCCTCGGCGCCGTTCTCGGCCTCGCCCACGACCTCGACGTCCGGTTCGGGGGCCAGGATGAGGGCCAGGCCCCGCCGCACGAGGGGTTGGTCGTCGGCGATGAGCACGCGGATCATCGGTGGTGTTCCTCTCCTTCGGCGGCGCCGGCTCCCGGTGCCACCGGGAGCCGGGCCGCGACCCGGAACCCGCCCCCGTCCAGCGGGGCGGCCTCCAGGGTGCCGCCTTGCAGGGCGACGCGTTCACGCATTCCGATCAGACCGTACCCGCCGCGTCCCGGGGCCCGCGAAGCCGCGGTGCGCCGGCCGGCCTGGGCGCCCGGGCCGTGGCTCGTACCCGGACCGCTGCCGTCCCCCGCGGCCCGGCCGGTGCCGCCGTCGCGGACCTCGACGGTGACCTCGTCGGGGCGGTACGTCAGCCGTACCCGGGCCCGGGAGTTCCCCGCGTGCTTGCGGGCGTTGGTCAGGGCTTCCTGGACGACCCGGAACACGGTGAGGCCGACCGTCGGCGGCAGCGGACGTACGGTTCCGTCGACGGTGAGCTCGGTGTCCATGCCGGCGAGCCGGGCCTCGGTGACGATCCGGGCCAGGTCGTCGGCCCCCGGCTGCGGGGCGGGCAGGCCCGATTCCGGTTCCTCACCGGCCCGCAGGACGTCGAGCAGTTGGCGCATCTCGCCCAGGGCCATCCGCCCGGAGCCCTCCAGCGTGACGAGGGCCTCGCGGGCGGCCTCGGGGTCGTGCGCGAGGTTGGCCCGCGCACCGCCGGCCATCAGCTGCATGGTGGTGATGTGGTGGGCGACGATGTCGTGCAGTTCCCGGGCGATGCGCCGACGTTCCTCGGCGAGGGCCCGCTCGGCACCCAGGGCGCGGTGGACCTCGGCCTCCCGCTGCCGGTGGTTCACCACCAGGGCGGCCCCGACGACGATCACGGCGGCGGCCGCGTTGGCGAGCACGCCCCACCCGCCGGGGAGCAGCATCCCGCCCTGTCCCATCGAGGGCGCCGGGACGGCCACCAGGCCCGCCGCGACCACCACGGCGGGCCGGCAGCTCCGGGCGACCGTGTACAGGGCGATGACCAGGCCGAGGCCGAAGTGCGGTGCGACCGGCCCGGCCGTGTTGACCACGACTCCGAGGGCGAGGACGGCCGCGAGGACGAGCACCGGCCGGCGGTGACGGAGGATCAGGGTCAGTCCGGAGAGGACCAGCGCGAACGCCGCCGGTATCCCGAGGGGGTTGCCGTCGAACTGGCTGGTGACGGCGAAACCCAGCAGGTCGGCGGCGGCGGCCCCGACCGCCACCAGGGCGTCGTTGCGCGTCCACGCCGGCTTGTCGGTGCGCGTGCTCATGTGTCGGTTCCTCCCCCACGGGCCGCGGCGCCCGGCCGGTGCCGGGCCCGCCGCGCCCGGAATCCGTGGATCCATTCTGGCACCGGCCGGCGCCCCGACCACCGGCCCGGGGTCGGGTCCGCGACCGGGACTCCGGTCCTGGTCGGGGCGGGCGCCACGACCGTGGTCCCGGTGCGGAGATCATCCTGCGCCCGGACGACGACGGGCCCGTCCGCTGATGGTCTTGAAGGGACCGACCGGGTTGTCCGGCGCGGTCTTCACGGACCGGAGGAGACAAGTGATCCGCGCCCTGACGGGATGCTCGACGAGGAATCCGTGGAAGGTGATCGCCCTGTGGGCGGTGCTGGGCATCGCGCTGACCATCATGGGTCAGGCGTTCGTCTTCCGCGCGACCCAGACGGGCAACGGCGACTTCCTGCCCGCCCACTACGATTCGGCGGCCGCGCTGAAGATCGCCGAGGAGAGTTTCGGGGTGCGCCCGGACTCCGACCCGCTGACGGTCCTGGTGGCCCGCGGTGACGGGGCCGCCCTCTCCGCCGCCGACGAGCGGCGCGTGGACGAGGTGACCGACCGACTGGCGCGCGAGCGGATCACGATGCCCGTCACCGAGGACACCATGCCCTTGGCGCAGGACCATTCGCAGGTGCCCGTGTTCGGCGGACGCCTGACGGCGCCGGACCGCGCCTTCCGGCTGGTGTCGGTGGAGTTGACGGGCAACCCGGCGGACCCGGGGGTGCAGGACACCTACCGGGCCTTCCGGGACCACGCCCGTGACGCCTTCGGGGAAGCGGGCCTGCGGACCGGCTTCACCGGCGGGCCGGCCACGGTCGTGGACACGGCCGACGCGGAGAAGACGCGTACGACGGTGGTGGGGGCGGTGATGACCGGGCTGATCGTGCTGCTGCACGTGCTGGTGTTCCGCAGCCCGGCGGCCGCGCTGCTCCCGCTGGTCGCGGTGGCCGTCATCGGTGGCGCGGCGACGGGCGTCGTCGTCGGCGCCTCCCTGCTGACGGGCATCCGGCTGGCCCCTTCCACTCCGGGGCTGATCAGCGTGGTGCTCGTGGGCATCGGGATCGACTACTTCCTCTTCCTCCTGTTCCGCTTCCGCGAACGGTTGCGCGCGCACCCGGAGCAGTCGGGCCGCGACGCGGCCCGGGAGGTCGCGGGCCGGGTGGGGACGGCCGTGACGTCCGCGGCGCTGACGATCGTGGCCGCGTTCGCCACGCTCGGGATCGCCTCCTTCGGCCAGTTCCGCGTGCTGGGTCCGGCGATCGCGGTGTCGGTGCTGGTGATGCTGCTGGGCAGTCTGACGTTGATGCCCGCGCTGCTCGCCGTCACCGGGCGCGGGATGTTCTGGCCGTCCCGATCGCTGCGGCGCGAGCCCCCCGTCGGCGCGGCCGGACGGCTCGGCGCTCTGGTGGCGCGGCGTCCGTTGGCGCTGGTGCTCGCCTCGGTGGCCCTGCTCGGGGCGCTCGCGGCGGGGTTGAGCGGGATGCGCATGGACTACGGGCAGGGCGGCGCGGGCGGCGAGCGTACGGGCGCCGTGGCGACGGCGGAGGAGATCGCCCGGTCCCTGCCCGCCGGGGTCTCGGATCCGACCGGCGTGTTCGTCGCCGCCGAGGACGGCGTCCCCTTGAGCACCGAGCGGGTGTCCGCCCTCGCCGGGGCGCTGGCGAAGGTGCCGGGCGTGGGCCGGGTCGCGCCGACCGTGCTCAGCGAGGACCGGGGCGCCGCGCGCATCGACCTGTCGCTGACGGCCGGTTCGGGCACGCAGCAGGCTCGTGACCTGGTCTCGGGACCGGTGCGGGAGACGGTGCGCGCACACCTGCCGGCGGGTACCGCGGCGCACGTCGGGGGCACGGCCGCGATCTTCGCCGACATCGCGGTGGCGGTGGACGAGGACCTCAGGGTGATCTTCCCGGTGGCGGCGGTCCTGATCGGGATCATCCTGCTCGTGCTGCTGCGGAGCCTGCTGGCGCCGGTGGTGCTGATGATCGCGGTCGGGCTGGGTTTCGCGGCCACGCTGGGGGCCTCGACGTTGGTGTTCCAGCACGGACTGGGGCGGCCCGGCGTCGACTTCACGCTGCCGCTGGTGTTGTTCCTCTTCGTGGTGGCGCTCGGCACCGACTACAACATCCTGATCGGCGACCGGATCCGGGAGGAGATGGACGGGCCCGGCTCCGCCCGAGCGGCGGTGGCCCGCGCCGTACGGCACACCGCGCCGGCCGTCGCCACGGCGGGCCTGGTGCTGGCCGCGTCCTTCGGAAGCCTGGCGGTGAGCCCGCAGCCCGGGACGCAGCAGATCGGCTTCGCGACGGCGGTGGGAATCCTGCTGTCCGCGTTCGTGCTGTCGATCGTGCTGGTGCCCGCCGTGACCGCGCTGCTGGGCCGGTCCACGTGGTGGCCGGTGAAGCCGCGGGCCGCCGCCCGGCCCGCCGGGGCCGCTCCGGTGGAGCGGGTCCCGGTGGGCTGAGGGCAGCGGCCCGATCCGGAAGGCGCCGGCGCGCGGGGACCCGTACGGTCCCGCGCGCCGGCGCCCCCGTCGCTCACTTCAGTGCGGCGATCTCCGGGTGGTCCTTCAGCCAGGCGCGGACCGCCTGCTGTTCCTTGCCCTTGCCGGTCCCCTGGATCTTCGCCTCCAGGCCGGTGAGCTGCTCCTCGGTGAGCTTGAAGGAGCGCAGCCACCGGGCGATCTCGGGCTCGTCGGCGGCGAAGCCCTTGCGGGCCAGGGTGTGGATGCCGTCGCCCTTGCCCCAGACGCCCTTGGGGTCCTCCAGCTTGGTCAGCTCGTAGGAGGAGTAGGCCCAGTGCGGGGACCAGAGCACGGTCACGACGGGTTCCTTCTTGTCGTAGGCGCGCTTGAGCTCGGCGAGCATGCCGGGGGTGGAGCCGTCGACGACCTGGTACTCGCCCTCCAGCCCGTACTCCTTCAGGACCTTGTCCTTGAGGATCCCCATGGCGCCGGCGCTCGGCTCGATGCCGATGATGCGGCCCTTGAACTGCCCGGCCTTGCCCTTGAGGTCCGCGAGGGAACGAACGTCCTTCACGTACGAGGGCACGGTCAGCTCCAGCGACGTGGGGCCGTACCAGGAGCCGAGGTCCTCCAGCTTGTTGCCGTACTTCTCCATGTACGAGGCGTGGGTGACCGGCAGCCAGGAGTCGGTCTGGAAGTCGATCTGGCCGCCGGCGAGGCCGGTGTAGAGCGCGCCGGCCTCCAGTTGGCGGGCGTCGACCTCGAAGCCGCGCCGCTCCAGAAGTTCCTTCCACAGGAAGGTGGAGGCGATGCCCTCGTCCCACGGGATGTAGCCGAGGGAGACCTTGCGGCCCTTGCCGATGTCGTCGGCGCCCGCGGGCCCGTCCTCGGACGTGGAGCCGCCGAAGGTGCTCAGACCGCCGGCGACGAGGGCGAGCACCACGGCGGCGGTGACCGCGTAGGCCGGCTGGGGGCGGTGGTTCCACAGCTTCGAGGCGCCGCTCGCGGCGGCCCGGGCGCGGGCCAGGGCGCGGCGGCCGAGCGGGGAGACCTGCCGACCGAGCGCTCCGGTCATCCGGTCCAGGTACATGGCCAGGATGACGATGGAGAGGCCGGCCTCGAAGCCTAGGCCGATGTCGACGTTGCCGATGGCGCGGTAGACGGCGCCGCCGAGACCACCGCCGCCGACCATGCCGGCGATGACCACCATGGACAGGCCGAGCATGATGACCTGGTTGACGCCCGCCATGATCGTGGGCAGTGCCAGCGGGAGCTGGACCCGTACCAGGGTGTCGCGCGGGGTGGTGCCGAAGGCGTCGGCGGCCTCGACGAGTTCCGCGTCGACCTGGCGGATGCCGAGCTCGGTCATCCGTACGCCGGGCGGCAGCGAGAAGATGATCGTGGCGATGATGCCGGGGACGACGCCGACGCCGAAGAAGATGATGCCCGGGATCAGGTACACCATCGCCGGCATGGTCTGCATGAAGTCCAGGACGGGCCGCAGGACGGCGCTCACCCGGTCGGATCGGGACGCCCGGATGCCGAGCGGGACCGCGATGGCCAGCGTGACCAGGGTCGCGACGAGGACCAGGGACAGGGTGGACATGGCGTCGTCCCACAGGCCCAGTGAGTCGACGAGCGCGAAGCCGACGAAGGCGAGCAGTCCGGCCAGGAGTCCGCGCAGCCACCAGGCGGCGACGGCGAGGATGCCCGCGAACAGCAGCGGGGCCGGGGCGGACAGGACGGCGTCGATGCCGTCGTAGAGGCCGGTGACGAGCGAGCTGATCGCGTCGAACAGCCAGGACAGGTGGCTCTGGAGCCAGTCGACTCCGCTGTCGACCCAGGCGCCGAGGTTGAGGCGGGGCATCAGGCGGCCACCTCCGTGCAGGCCAGCGGGGGCCGTTGTTCGTCGCCCATGAAGGCGATGAGGCGGTCCTGGGGCACGGTGCCGACGACGGAACCGTCCGCGCCGGTCACCGCGACCGGGTGCGGGACCCGGGCGCTGACGGCGCAGACGTCGGCGAGCGGGGTGCCGGCGGTGACGGTCGGACAGGCGCAGGCGTCCGCGTCGGCGGGGGCCTCGTCCATGACGGCGTCGGCGGTCAGGACGCGGGAGCGGTCGACGTCCTGGATGAAGGAGGCGACGTACTCGTCGGCGGGGCGGGTGAGGATGTCCTCGGCCGTGCCCTGCTGGACGATCCGGCCGTCGCGCATGACGGCGATGCCGTCGCCGAGCCGCATGGCCTCGTTCAGGTCGTGGGTGATGAAGACGATGGTCTTCTTCAGGCGCTTCTGGAGTTCGAGGAGCTGGTCCTGCATGTCACGGCGGATCAGCGGGTCGAGGGCGCTGAACGACTCGTCCATCAGGAGCAGGTCGGCGTCGGTGGCGAGGGCGCGGGCCAGGCCGACGCGCTGCTGCATGCCGCCGGACAGCTCGTCGGGCCAGGACGACTCCCAACCGCCGAGCCCGCACAGCGCCAGCGCCTCGGCGGCGCGCCGTTCGCGCTCGGCCCGGGGGACTCCCTGGACCTCCAGACCGTAGGCCGCGTTGGCGAGGACGTCGCGGTGCGGGAAGAGCGCGAAGTGCTGGAAGACCATGCTGATCTTGGTGGAACGGACGTGGCGCAGCTCGCGCGGGGAGAGGGCCGTGAGGTCCTCGCCGTCGAAGAGGATGCGACCCGCGGTGGGCTCCAGCAGTCCGTTGAGCATGCGCAGCAGCGTGGACTTGCCGGATCCGGACAGGCCCATGACGACGAAGATCTGGCCGGGTTCGACGCGGAAGGTGGCGTCGATCACGGCTGCCGTCGTCCCCTCGGCGCGCAGCTCGTCGCGGTCCGCGCCGCGGTCGAGCGCGCGGACCGCTGCCGCGGTCTCGTCGGGGTGTCTTCCGAACACCTTGTAGACGTGTTCGGCCTGGAGCGTGGACACATGCACCTCGGGGGTCGTACCGGATCCGTCCCGACGGTGGCTCCGGCGGCGCGGGGAGCGGTGCGGGATCGGCCCGCGTGCGCCACGCCCGCGACCAACCGGCCGGAGTGCATGGTTCCGCTCCAGCCGCCCGTTTGCCCCGGCGAACTCCGGGCAAACGGGGAGGTGATCCACCTCACGCCGCGGGCGGCGGGTGGGTGAGTCGACTCATGCCCGGGGGCGGTGGACGACGAATGGCGCGGGTCACGCCCGGAACGGCGGACGGCGCGTGACGTGACGCGGCTCACGGTCGGGGCGACGGACGGTGCGGGCCGCGACGCACGGGCGCGGCGACGGACGGTGCGGGCCGCGAGGCACCGGGCCGCGCGGGTGGTGCGGCTCACGGCCGGGGGCGCGTTCGCGGGCGGGCGTCGGGGTGGATTCGGCCCCGGACATGCCGCCGGGGCGGGCGGCCGGTGGTCCGGCTCGCGCCCGCCCGGTGGGGGCTCGGTGGTGCGGGGTCAGGACCGACCGACGAGGGCGGGGTGCGCCGCCGTCTCCGGGTCCTCCAGCATGGACGTCCGCAGGTGGGCCAGGAGGCGGGTCAGCAGTCGGGAGACCTGCATCTGGGAGATGCCCAGGGCCGCGCCGATCTGGGCCTGCGTGAGCTCCTCGCCGAAACGCATCTGCAGCATCCGGCGCTCGCGGTCGGTGAGCTGTTCGAGCAGCGGGGCCAGGGTCTGGATGTCCTCGACGAGTTCCATCGCCGGCTCCTCCTCGCCCATGACGTCGGCGAGGGTGTGGCCCTCGGTGGGCCCGTCGCCGTGCTCGGTGTGCGGGGCGTCGAGCGAGCCGCTGGTGTGGCCGTTGGCGGCGACCAGGCCCTCGACGACCTCCTCGTCCGTGAGGTCGAGGTGGGCGGCGAGGTCGGAGACGGTCGGCGAGCGGTCCAGCCTGACCGTCAGCTCCTCCTTCGCCTTGGCGATGTCTATGCGCAGCTCCTGGAGCCGGCGCGGGACGCGGACGGCCCAGCTGGTGTCACGGAAGTGCCGCTTGATCTCGCCCGTGATGTACGGCATGGCGAGGGTGGAGAACTCGTTCTCGCGGGCCGGGTCGAACCGGTCGATGGCCTTGATGAGCCCGATGGTGCCGACCTGGACGATGTCCTCGATGTCGCCGCCGTCACCACGGCCGCGGAAACGGCGCACGGCGTACTGGACGAGTGAGGCGTTCATCTCGATGAGCGTGTTGCGGACGTACTGGTACTCCGGCGTGCCCTCGGAAAGCTCGCGCAGACGCTTGAAGAACGCCTTCGACAGCTCCCTCGCGTCCGACGGAGCCACTTCGCGCGGCTCGTCGATCCGGGGCAGGCCCGCACTGCGGGCCGCGGCCTCGGCGCTCCGGCGGGGGCCGGGGACGGCGGTGGCGCGGGTGTCGATGGCGTGGTCGGTAGTAAGGGTGGTGGGGGCGGGTACCGGCATGGGGTTCGCTCCTTGGGCTGGTCGGCTTGCGGCGCGGGACCTTGACTGCCGTAGATGTTGGCCTTCTTCGACGCGTACGTCAAGAAACACCGGAAAACCGTTTCGCGTCTTGCGTCACGTGAATCAAATGGCGCATCATGACTCCATGGGGAGTATGACGCGCCGACAAAACTGGACATTCCTAACGAATCACGCACGCGTTCTGGTGACCATCGCCCGGGACCCGGCCGTTCGACTCAGGGATGTCGCCGTGACGTGCGTACTGACCGAGCGGACGGTACAGACGATCGTGGCCGACCTGGAGTCGGACGGGTACCTGCGCCGCGTGCGCGACGGTCGGCGCAACCGCTACGAGATCTCCCCGGGCGCCGTCTTCAAGCACCCGGCGGAAGCGGGCGTCCAGGTGGCCGGCCTCCTCGCCCTGCTCACCGGAGCCCCCTCCGCACCGGACCATCCGGAGTCCTCCGCGGATGACGTTGACGAGCCCGACGGCCCCGACGACTCGGAGGGCCCCGACGACTCCGCGCCCGGATCGCTGGACTTCCTGGCCCCTCACGACGCGGCACCCGACGCCGCCCCCGACCCCCACGTCACGACCCCGGGCCGCGCCGCCGAATAGGCGCGCGCCGCGTCGCACCCGCGCACCGACCCGGCGCCGGCCTCCCCGTACGGGGCGCGCGGGCTCAGGTGACGCGGAATCCGATGGTCGCCGGGTCCCGGTGGAAGGTCAGCCGGGCCCAGGTGGGGAAGGCCAGGTCCGTGACGGCGACGAGCCGACCGCTGGGGTCGTGCAGGGTCCGGCGTACGGACAGGCCGCAGGAACCGGCCGTGGCCACGGGCGGGCTGGTGCGGGTCATGGTGATCGTCTCCGCCGAGCGGCCGTGCGTCGCGGCCCGTTCCAGCCAACGGTGCAGCGGTCGCAGGTCCTCGTCCCGGGGCGCGCCCTCCCGGTCCAGATAGCCGGCCAGTTCCGGGGTCCGGGCGACCGTGCGCGGGCACAGGTACGTGACGGCGTGCTGGAGCGTCTCCCCGGCGGGGCCGTGCGTGCGGTGGTGGTGGACCAGGGTGCGCTGCCCGCCTCTCATGCCGAGCAGCGTGGCGAGCGAGGGCGGCACCGTGACCAGGGTGAGCCGGGTGCTCGTGGGCGGGCTCGGCGGCGGGACCTGTCGCTCGGGAAGGTGCGTCGAACGTGCCGCGGGCGGCGCGGGCTCGCACCGCCGGGCCGTCGGTGCGGCGCCCGCCGCCCGGGTTCCCCGGCGGCCCGTCACGATCAGCCCGTCGGCGCGCAGTTCCTGGAGGGCGGCGCGGACGGTCTGCCGGTTGACCCCGTAGCGGGCGGCGAGGCTGCGCTCGGAGGGCAGCCTCGCGCCGCCGCCGGCGGGGTCGGTGCGGTCCAGTTCGTCGCGCAGCGCTGCGGCGATCCGCTGGTACTTGGGCGTGGCGGCCGGGCCGCCGCCCCGTGAGGGGGAGGGCATGACTTCTCCTCTGACGGGTGGTCAAGAAGTTCGCGGTCTGCCCGACCAACGTAGCATTGGTCTATACCTTTCGGTACGGGTGTGCCGCCGACCGGCGGGAGCTTGGCCGAATCGCACTCCGCGGGGCCGTTCCCTCAGCCGCGCAGGGGGTTGGGCAGCGGCAGGTAGCGCGCGTCGGCCCCGTCGGCCCGGGTCCATCTCAGCAGCAGGTTCGTCTTGGCCGGAAGACCGGATGCGGTCAACAACTCCGCGATCTCGGGGAGCCCGTACGCGGCGTCGTAGCGCAGGAACTCCTCGCGCACCGCCGGCCACACGGCGTCCGCGAACCCCGGATGGCGTTCGGCCAGGGCGCCCGCGATCTCCGCCAGGTGGTTGACGACCAAGCAGTACACCAGCCGCTGCCAAGCGGCTGCGCGCGGCGCGTCCTGAGGGAGTTTCACCCCCTCGGCGTCGCGGAAGAGGGCCTGCACCGGCATGCCCCGGTCGTCCACGGCGACGAGGCAGTTCTGCAGGTGGGCCTCCAGCACGATCCCGTGCCGGGCGAACAGGTCCAGCACGGGAGGCACCACGTGGCCCACATAGGCCCGCCACCAGGCATCCGGCGCGACCGGTCCGCCCGCCGGCGTGCCACAGGGGAAGTCTTCGGCGAGGGCGGCGGCCAGCAGCGGCGTCGCGCCCGGGACCACCGCCCCGCGCAAGCCGTCGCGGATCAGGACGGCGAGTTCCTCGAAGGCGAAGGCGGCGGTGCGGTAACCGAGGTCCCGGAGCCAGACGGCGTTCGAGCCCGTGCGCGTGCGCAGTTCGGCGAACCCGGCCTCGACGGCGGCGTCGACGCGCCGGAGTCCGAGCAGGTCGTGCCGCCACAACCGGCGCACGTCGTTGGTGATCCGTACGTCGAGGCTGAACTTCGCGAACAGGTCCGCCGCCGGGTCCGGTGCGTGGACGGTCCTGATCGAGGCGGTGGGCCACACCGGGAGCCTCGTCGGACCGAGCCGCAGCAGCCGGCCGTCGGCGAAGGCCTCGCGCACCGCCGGACGGCCCGCGACCAGGTCCAGCTGCCAGGGGTGCGCCGGCAGCGCCCGGTAGCCGGCCGGCGGGCGCGGGCCGTCGAGGATCCCGACGAGCGCGTCGAGCGCGTCGGCCGCGGCCGGGCCGCCCTCCTCGGCGACCTCGTCCTCGCGGATCCCCAGCACCACCAGCGGGAAGCGGGCGTGGGCCTCGGGCGCGTACGGCAGCCAACTCGCGGCGGGCGCCCCGCCGCGGGCCTTGGGGGCGGGATGGTGCGGATGCCCCATCACCAGGGCCTGTTCCGAACGGAGGTACGGGTCCTGCGGCGCGGCGGCATCGGCCCGCGCGGCCAGGATCGCGGCGACGGCGTCCCGGCTGTCGGTGATCTCGCCGGGGAGCTCGTCGTTGGGAACGCCGGTGTAGCGGAGCAACTCGTCGGAGGTGAGCTTGACCAGTTCCGTGTGGGTGAGCGGATGCCAGCCGTTCTCCGTGGCCAGTTCTGGTGCGGTGGGGCGGCGTCCGCCGCGCACCCGCAGCAGCCGGCCGCTGCCGCGCAGCCGGTGGACCTCCCCGCCCTCCGCGTCGGCCACCTCCCGCAACAGGCAGTTCAGCAGCGGAGTGGCGGCGTATGCGTCGGCGGCGGCGTTGAGGTCCACTGGTTCCATTCGGTCCATCCGGTGTGCCGGAGACCCGTACGGGGGCCGCCGGCCGTGATCTTCAGTATCGGCGATGATGACATGATCATCCGGCAAAGCGATCCGAAAGGAACGGGACCCTGGACCGCAGCACGCACGTCCCCGACCCACCCGGCTCACCGGACCCCTCGGGCTCGTTCACCCCGTCGGGCACCCCCGCCTCACCCGCCGAGGAGGCCGTCGCCGCCGCGCTGGCCGGCGTACGGCCCGGGCTCGGATCCGCGTACGAGGCCGCGCTGGACGGGGCCCGCGCGGCCGTGCTCACCCGGCTGTGGCGCGCCCTGGCCTTCGAGCCGCTGCCGTGGGTGGTGGGCCGCGAGCACGGCCACGGCTCGTTGACGTTGCGGCTGGCGGACGGCCGCCGGCTGGAGGGGCCGCCGGCGGACCCGTACGCGACCGCCGCCCACGTCGACGAGCTGAGGCTGGACGGTCGCGTCCACCGGCGGGCCGCCCGGCTGGTCGAGGCGTTGGGCGTGCCGCACGGCGCCGCCTTCGCCGCCGAACTCGACGACAGCACGGCCTCCCTCGCACTGTCCCGGGCCGGGCAGCCGGCGGGGCCGCAGGAGGAGCCGACGACCGGCTGGGAGTGGGAACAGCGGGTGGTGGACGGACATCCGTACCACCCCAACTGCCGTTCCAGGCCGGGCTTCTCGGTGGCCGAACAGTTGGCGTACGCCCCGGAGCACCGGCCGCTGGTCGAGCTCGGGCTGGTCCCCGTACGGGCCGAGGAGTGCCTGGTCACCGGGGCGTGGCCGGCCGAGTTGCGGGACGGCGGGCGGATCCTGGTGCCGGTGCACCCGTGGCAGGCGCGACACGTACTGAAAGGCGACGGTCGCCCGGGCGGCGGGACGGGTGGCGCGGCGCGTCCCGGCATCCCGGCGCATCCGCTGATGGCGCTGCGCACGCTCGCCCCGGCCGACGGCGGCCCCCACGTGAAGACGGCGCTCAGCACCCGGCTGACCTCCTCCGTACGGGACATCTCGGGCTACTCCATCGAGACGGCGGCCGTGGTGTCGGCCTTCGCCCACGCCCTGACCGCCCGCCTCGACGGACAACTGCACATCACCCGCACGCTGGGCGCTGCCACCGCGCACAGCCCGGACCTGGCGGCGGTGCTCCGCGAACCCCCGGAGGCGTACGCGGGTCCTGGCGAGCGGGTGGTTCCGGTGGCGGCGCTGGCGGGGACCGCGCTGGTCCGCTCGCCGTCCTGGCGGGCCGCGTTCGCCCGGCTCGCGCTGTCGGTGTGCCTGCGGGTCCTGGACCTCGGGGTGGCCCTGGAGGGCCACGGGCAGAACCTCCTGGTGGTCCTCTCCCCCGCCGGTGAACCCTTGCGGCTGGTCTACCGGGACCTCGCCGACATCCGGATCAGTCCGGAGCGATTGACCCGGCACGGGCTGGCGGTGCCCTCCCTGTCGGGACGGCTCGTCACGGACGACGCGTCGGTGCTGCGGCGCAAGCTCTTCGGGTCCCTGGTCGCCGGGGCCCTCGCCTCGACGGCGGGATCCGCGGCCGCCTTCGGCGAGGACCTGGCCGTCGCCCTCGACGGGGCCCCGCCCACCGCCGACACCGAGGCGCTGCGCGCCGGGCCGCTGCCGGTGAAGGCGCTGACCCTGATGCGGCTCAGCCCGGGTGTGCCCGGGGACCAGTGGGCGGAGCTCCCGCACCCGGCGAGCCGCCTCGCTCCGGGGTCCGCTCGGGGGTGAGTCGCGGGGTCGGTCGGGCTACGTTCGGGGCATGACAGAGACCTCGTACCTCCATGCCGTACGGGCGTTCTACGACGCCGTCGCCGTCGATCATGCCCGGCAGCCCGGCCCGGCCCTGGCGGGCCATCCGCTGGACCGGGCCATGCTGGGCGCGTTCGCCGCATGCGTGCGCGGCGACGCCGGGGGCGGGGCGGTCGCCGACCTGGGCTGCGGTCCGGGCCGGGTGACGGCGTACCTGCACGGGCTCGGCGTGCGGGTCTTCGGCGTGGACCTGTCGCCCGCGATGGTGGCGGCGGCCCGCCGCGACCATCCGGGGTTGCGGTTCGAAGTCGGGCCGATGGCGGCGCTGGACGTCGCGGACGGGGTCCTGGGGGGCGTACTGGCCTGGTACGCGACGGGCCACATACCGCCGGCGCAGCTGGCGCCCACCTTCGCGGAGTTCGCCCGCGTGTTGGCGCCGGGCGGCTACGCGCTCACCGCCTTCGAGGTCGGGGACGAACGGCGCCGGCCGCTGCGCGCCCACGGCCGGCCGGTCGACCTCGACGCGTACCTGACCCCGCCCGCACTGATCGCCGGGCTGCTGACCGAGGCCGGACTGACGGAGGTCGCCCGTCTCGTGCGGCAACCCGACGCCGACGAGGACGCGGTACGGGCCTTCCTGTTGTTCCGCAAACCCACGAGCGGCCGCTGATCCGCCGGTCGGGCTTCCCGTCGGTCCGCCGGTGGGGCTTCCCGTCGGTCCGCCGGTGGGGCTTCCCGTCGGTCCGCCGGTGGGCTCGCCGGCGCCACTTGGTGCGATAAGCCGTTCGGGCGGCAAAAACCGGTTCGCGGTCCCGCCTTCGCCGCGATCCGGTCGGGCGGTGGCAGGAAGGAGGGATGAGCCTCCAACGCCGCCGGGTCCTCGCGGGTGCGGCCGCCGCAGTCCTGGCCGGGGTCGGGGCGGCCGGCCCTGCGCCCGACGTCGGGGCTCTCGCCCGGGCGATGGACGGCCGACTGGTCCTGCCGGGTGACGGGGACTACGCCGAGGCACGACAGTCGTTCCAGCCGCGCCACGACACCGTCGCCCCAGCGGCCGTGGCCTACCCCGCGCACGCCGGTGACGTGGCCGTCTGTCTGGAATTCGCCCGCCGCTCCGGCGTCCCGGTGGTGCCGCGCGGCGGCGGCCACAGCTACCCGGGGTGGTCCACGGTGGCCGGCGGGCTGGTGATCGACGTGGGGGCGATGGCCCGGATCACCCTCGCGGGGGACGAGGTCCGGATCGGTGCGGGCGCCCGACTCGCCGAGGTGAACGCCGACCTCGCCGCCCGCGGCCGGGGAATCCCCGCCGGACTGTGTCCGTCCGTCGGGATCGCCGGGCTCACCCTCGGCGGCGGCCTGGGCCTGTCCTCCCGCGCCCACGGCACCACCTCCGACCGGCTCCTCGGGGCCCGGGTGGTGACCCCGGACGGGGTCGTACGGGAGACTGACGCCGGGGCGGACCCGTCGTTGTACTGGGCGCTGCGCGGGGGCGGCGGAGGGAACTTCGGGGTCGTCACCGAGTTCCGGTTCCGCACCCATCCGGTCGGCGACGCCGCGTTCGCCGAACTGCACTGGCCGGCCGCCGGATCCGCGGCGGTGCTCGACGGTTGGCAGCGCTGGCTGGGCGCGCTCCCCGATCCGTTCTGGAGCCAGGTGGAGTTCACCCTGGAAGCCGGTCCCGTGCCCGCCCCGGCCGTACGGATCGTCTGTCTCGACGGGCGCGCGGAACTGGAGCGCCACCTGACCCGACTCGCCGACCTGGTGGGCCGGGGACCGCAGGACAGCTGGATCGTCGTACGGAGCCACGGCGACACCCTGCGGGCGATGGCGGGCTGCCAGGAGCGGACCGCCGCCCAGTGCCGGCTGCCGGGCACCCTGCCCGGCCGGGACCCCCGGGGCCGCCTGGGCCGGGAGTCCTACGCGGCCCGCTCCGACTTCTGGCGTGCGCCCGGGCTACCCCGGGGCGCGGTGGCGGCGGTGCTGGACGCCGCTCGGCGGTACGGGCGCGCCGTACCCGCCGGCGGGCGCGGGGTGATCCAGTTCGACGGGGTGTGCGGCGGGGCGGTGAACCGGACGCGGGCCGACGCGACCGCCTTCGTCCACCGTGACAGCGCGTTCCTCGCCCAGTACCTCGCCCATTGGCCCGAGTCGGCGTCCACCACCGAGGTGGCCGCGCACCGGGCCTGGCTGGACGGACTCTGGCAGGACCTGCGCCCGTGGGCGGGCGGCCGCGCCTACCAGAACTACGCCGACCCGAAGCTGACGGCCTGGCGGGAGGCCTACTACGGGCCGAACCTGCCCCGGCTGGAGGAGGTCCGGCGTTCCTACGACCCCGGCCGGCTGTTCCGTTTCCCCCAGGCCGTCTGACCCCCGTCACCAACAGGAGTGAGCAGGCATGCGACGTACGTTGACGGTGGTTGCGGCCGCGGCCGCACTGCTGCTGCCCGGTGGGCCGCTGCCCGCCGCCGGGTCGGCCAGCGCGGAGGCGGCCGCCGGACTCTGGTCGTCACGCGAGGCCGCCGCGTTCTGGACACCGGAACGGATGGCCTCCGCCCTCCCGATGCCCGACCCGGTCCCTGACGCGCCGCCCGGCGTCCGGGGGGCCGCACTCCCCGTACCGGATCCGGCGGCGGGGGGCGGGCTGCCGGAGCCGCAGGAGCCGGTGGGGGACGGCGCGGTCGCGAACGGATCGGGGCCTGACGGCTCCCCGACGGCCGACGCTCCGGCGGATCCTGCCGCGTCCGGCCCTGCGGGAGAACCCCCGGCGGGGCAGGATCCGCCGACCGCGGCTCCGAAGGGACACGACACCGCGGCCGGGTCCGCCGACGGGCGGGCCGCCCCGGAACCGGGACCCACGTCGGCGTCGGCATCGGGCCGGACCGGTGGGGCCCCCGCGGCCCCCACGGCACCCGCACCGACGGTCCCGCCCGAAGCCGCCGGGCAGGGCGGCGGGCCGGGCGAACCGATTCCGCCCGCTCCCGCGTTGGCCACCCCCGCGACGGGATCCGTCCCCGGCGTTCCCGAAGCGACCGCGCCCAGCCCGGCCCCCGCCCTCCCGGGCGCTCCCGCAGGCCCGTCCGAAGCGGCGACCCCGACCGGCCCGGCCCCCGCCCTCCCGGACGCTCCCGCAGGCCCGTCCGAAGCGGCGACCCCGACCGGCCCGGCCCCCGCCCTCCCGGGCACTCCCGCCGGCCCGTCCGAAGCGGCGACCCCGACCGGCCCGGCCGTGCCCACGCCCGGCTCCCTCCCGGAACCCGCACCCGCCACCCCGACCGGCTCGGCGGAACCCGCACCCGGCGCCACCGGCCCCGTACCCTCCCGGCCCGCGCCGGCGCCGCGGCCCGCGCAGCCCGCTCCGAAGCCGACGCCGAAGCCGGTCGCCGCGCCGATCCCGGCGTCCGCCCGGGCCGGCGTGGGCAAGGACTTCGGCGGGAGCCCGGCCGTCGGGCGGATGTTCGTCATGAAGGGCGGCGGCGCGTACTTCTGCACCGCGAGCGTGGTCTCCTCCCCCGGCCGCAACCTGGTGCTCAGCGCGGCGCACTGCCTGCTCGGACCCGACTCCCGCCAGGTGGCCTTCGTACCGCGCTACACCAAGGCGAAGCCGCAGCCGTACGGCATGTTCCCGGTGCTGCGCGACGCGGGCGGTCGGCCGAGGATGTGGATCGACCCGCGCTACCGGCGCGAGGGGCCCGACCGGGCCGCCACCCTCGACGTCGCCTTCGCCCGGGTCGGCCCGAACTCCCGCGGGACGGCGGTGGAGAACGCGGTCGGCGGGAACCGGCTGGTCACCGGGGCCACGTTCGGCCACTCCCGGGTCACCCTGATCGGCTACCCCTCGTCGGCGGCGCGCCCGCGCGTCTGTTTCAACCGGACGACGAAGTTCACCAGCAAGGAGGTGAGGATCCCCGGCTCCTTCCTGCGGATCGCCTGCACCGGCTACCCGGGCGGCACCAGCGGCGGCCCGTTCCTGACGCGCTACAACCAGCGGACGGGAACCGGCGACGTGGTCGGGGTCATCGGCGGTTGGAAGACCGGCGGGACCACGCCCGACATCTCCTACAGCTCGTACTTCGGCGCGCAGGTCAGGAAGCTGTATCAGGCTGCGGTCTCCGGGGCGCGGGTGGGCTGAACACGGGCGGGGGGAGCACGAGTGGACCGAGCACGCGTGGCGGGAGCACGCGTGGCGGGAGCACGCGTGGCGGGAGCACGCGTGGCGTGAGCACGCGTGGGGTGGGCACGGGCGGGGTCAGGCCCCGTACCCGGCGGGTCCGGCGCGGGTTGCCCACCGAACGCGGGGTGGCCGGTACGCCCTCGGCGGTCAGCGGGTCGGCCGGCGCGAGGGTGAGCCGGCGGCGCAGGTCCGCGAGGGCCGCGTGCACCGGCGCGAGGGCGACCTCGGCGCCGGGGTCGATGAGGGCGAGGGCGTGCGCGGTCGTCTCGATCGTCTCGGCGGCGTCCTCGGCGGCGGTCCGGCTCCACCCGCCGGGCCCGCCGTCGCCCCAGAGCCGGACGGCGTCGTAGAGGTGACAGGCGGCGTCGGCCGCGGCGTCGGCCCGTTCTGCGACGCCCGGCGCCGCGATGGTCGGCAGCAGCTCCATGCCCGCTCAACGAGCGGGACCCGCCGGGGGAACGAGCCCGGGGCGTCGCATCCGCCCCGAGTTCGCGCCCCGAGTTCGCGTCCGGGGTTCGCCGCGGGGTCGGACGACCTGCGCCTCATCGAACCGGCGGAGCGCGCCCCGGTCGCGGAAGTGGTCCGGGCACGATGACGGGGCGGTTCCCGGCCGGACACGGCCCCGTACCCGGGAAGCGGTCCGGCGGAAGCCGACGGGCGAGCGCCGGTCAGCTCGGGCCTCGGCACAACCGGGCCAGGGGACCGGCGGTCCACGGGAACGACGGGCCACGGGAACGGCGGGCCGCCGCCCCTGGCGTCGTACCGAGCCCGGCACTGCCGCGTGCGGGTCCGTGCCCTCCGCCACACCGGGCCCTTCTCCCCGCGTCCGCGCGGGCCCCCGGCGCATAGGGTGGTCCGATCATGAGTCTCAGAGACCGGTTCCGTGCCCGCGGCGCCGCCCCCGACGCGGCTCGCGCCGTCGGGGTCGAGCGTGCCGCCAGGAGTTCTCGTACCGGGCGGGGGGAGGCCGGCGCGCGGGCGCGGGTCTCCGTCCTGCTGCGGGCCCCCGCCCGGCCGGGCGAGCCGCTGTTCGCGCGGGCGCCGGCGCGGTGGCAGCGGATGCTGCCGTACGTGGTCGTCGGCATCTTCGTCGTGACGCTGATCCCGGTGACGATCGCCGTGCTGATCAACGACTACGGTCTGGGCGGCGGCTGGGCGGGTGCGCTGGGCGTGGCGCAGACGGTGCCGCTGCTGCTCGCGGTGACCCGGCCGGTGGCCGCGTGGGGCATGGTGCTCCTCGCGGACGTCGTGGGGGCCCTGCTGCTGATGGGCGCCGACCGGGTGGCCGGAGGGTCTTGGCCGTGGCCCCCGATGGTCATCGTCGGGTACCTGGTGCTGATGGCCTGTCTGGGACTGCGCGAGTCGATCCGGACGCTGGTCCAGGTGTGGCTGGCCACGGGCGCGGTCGGGGTGGTGCTCGGCGGCTTCCTCCAACCGGGCGGGGTGACCAACACCGGCGCGTTGCTGTTCGTGTTGGCCGGTGCGCTGTTGGCGGTGACCGGGGTGCTGCGCGGGCTGGGTGACGCGCAGCAACGCGTCGCCGAGCAGGAGAGCATCAGCGAGGCGGAGCGGTCGCGACGGACGTTGCTGGAGGAACGGGCGCGGATCGCGCGGGAGTTGCACGACGTGGTGGCCCACCACATGTCGGTGATCACGGTGCAGGCCGATTCGGCGCCGTACCGGCTGCCCGGCATGGCGGAACCGGTGCGTGCGGAGTTCGAGGCGATCGCCGCCGGCGCGCGTGAATCCCTGGGCGAGATGCGGCGGTTGCTGACGGTGCTGCGCGGTGACGGGACGGGTGACGGCGAACGGGCCCCGCAGCCGGGGATGGACCGGCTCCAGCAGTTGGTGGAGGCGATCGTACGGGCCGGGCAGCCGGTGGAGTTGTCGCTGGCGGCCGGCGCGGCTGAGGGGGTGCCGCCCGCGGTGGACCTGTCGGCGTACCGGATCGTGCAGGAGGCCCTGGCGAACGTGGTGCGGCACGCGCCGGGCGCGCGGACCCGGGTGTCGGTGACCCGGGATGCCGGGGAGGTGCTGGTGTTGGTGGTCAACGGCCCGGCGCGGGACGCCGTGGTGGAGCTGGAGGGTTCGGGTACGGGCCACGGTCTGGTGGGGATGCGCGAGCGCGTACGGTTGACCGGCGGGACCCTGGACACCGGGCCGCTGCCCGACGGGGGCTTCCGGGTCGCCGCCCGCCTCCCGCTGCACGGCGGGGACGGGTCCGCCGAGACGAACGAGGACAGCAGTTGACCATCCGCGTGATCATCGTCGACGACCAGGCCATGGTGCGCGCGGGGTTCGCCGCGCTGCTGTCGGCGCAGGCCGACATCGACGTGGTGGGCGAGGCCGCCGACGGGCGCCAGGGCGTGCTGGTGTCGCGGACCGTGCACCCCGACGTGGTGTTGATGGACGTACGGATGCCCGAACTCGACGGGCTCTCGGCGGCCCGCGAGCTGCTCGATCCGCCGCCCGGGGTGGTGCACCGGCCGAAGGTGCTGATGCTGACGACCTTCGACATCGACGACTACGTGTACGAGGCCCTGCGCGCGGGCGCGTCCGGGTTCCTGCTGAAGGACGCCCCGCCGGCGGACCTGATCGCCGCGGTTCGGATCGTCGCCTCGGGCGAGGCGCTGCTGGCGCCGTCCGTGACCCGGCGCCTCATCGCGGACTTCGTCCGGCAGCGGCCGGCGCCGCGCAAGTATCCCGCGCTGCGGTTGAACGGGCTGACGCCGCGTGAGACCGAGGTGTTGGAACTCATCGCGCGGGGGCTGTCGAACCAGGAGATCGCCGCCCATCTGGTCCTCGCGGAACAGACGGTGAAGACCCACATCGGTCGGGTGCTGGGCAAGTTGGACCTGCGCGACCGGGCGCAGGCGGTCATCTTCGCGTACGAGGCCGGTCTGGTCCGCCCCGGCGACTCCGCCTGACCGGCGGACGCCCTTCGACCCGGGTCCGAACGGGTCCGCCACCGGACCCGAACCGGCGTCGTCTCCTCCACCCCCTACTGGGGTATGACCCTCGGGTTGGCTCCCCGGTGGGACGTGCCTGGCGGTACCTCCTTCTTACCTTCCTCCTCGTCACGAGGAGAGGAGAAGGGGCATGCGCCGCTTCGCAAGGACCATGGGGGCGGCCGTGCTGGCCGTGGCCGTCGTCGCGGGAACCGCCGGTTGGGCCGCGGGGGACAGCCAGGTCGTGGTCACCGGGCCGCCACCGGGTACCGCCGCATGGCGGGCCGCCGGCACGGCGGAGCGGCCGTTGCCCGATCCGTGGACGGCGACGCCGGCCGAGGTCGCCCGGTTCTTCGGCGGACTGGACACCGACCGCGAGCGGGAGTTGCTGCGCGGCCACCCGTTGGTGGTGGGCAACCTGGAGGGGACTCCTCTCCCCCTGCGGTACGAGGCCAACCGGCTGGCCATCACCGCCACGGGTGAGGCGCGCTACGCCTCCCTCGCCGCTCCGGGCCGGCAGATCCTGGCCTTCGACCCCCGGGGGCGGGGTCAGGTCGTCGAGGTGTTCGGGGATCTGGAGCAGGCCGTGCACGTCTCGGTGATCGTGCCCGGGGCGGACAACGACGCCGTGTCCCACGACGCCCCGCGCAGGCCGGCCACCGGCCCGGCGGGCACGGCCCGCGCGTTGCGGGCGGCGGCGGGCGGGCGGAGCGCCGTCATCGCGTGGAGCGGTTACACGACGCCGGTCGGGGTCGGCGTGGACGCGGCGTCCGGCCGGCTCGCCGAGGCCGGCGCGGTCCGGCTGGCCCGGTTCACGGCGGGCCTCGACGCGGTCGGCGCCCCGGATCCGGTGCTCTTCTGCCACAGCTACGGCTCGGTGGTCTGCGGACTGGCGGCCCGGCACACCGATGCCCGTGACATCGTCGTGTTCGGCTCGCCGGGGATGCGGGCGGGCCACGTCGGCGCGCTGCGGACCGGCGCCCGCGTCTGGGCCGCCCGCGGCCCCTCCGACTGGATCGCCGACGTACCGAACGTGGAGGTCGGCGGGATCGGGCACGGCGCCGACCCCGCCTCCGCGGGGTTCGGCGCCCGCCGGATCCCCGCGGGCGACGTCGAGGGCCATACCGGCTACTTCGCCCCCGGCACGCGCACCCTGACCGCGTTCGCCTCGATCGCGCGGGGAGAGTCCCGATGAGCGCGATGTCCCTCGTGCGCGGGGCGGCCGAACGGATCGAGCGGCGGACCCCGTCGCACCGTGACCGGGCCGTCGACGGGCTGCGGGCCCTCGCCCTGCTCGCGGTGCCGACCGGGCACTGGCTGCTCGGCGGCTTCACCCTGGACGCCGACGGCGGCCTGCACAACGCCAGCCCGCTCGCCGCCTTCGGGGGCCTCGCCCCGGCGAGCTGGGTGCTCCAGATGCTCGGCGTCTTCTTCCTGGTCGGCGGTTACGCCTCGGTGCTGTCCTTCCGGCGTCGCCCGGGCTCCACCGGGGCCTGGCTGAAGGCGCGGATCGTCCGGCTGGGGCGGCCGGTGCTCGGGGTGACGGCCGTGTGGGCGCTGGTCGCACCGGTGTTGTACGCGGCGGGGGTGCCGGAGGTCACCCTGCGGACCGGGGCCACGCTGGTGGTCCAGCCGCTGTGGTTCGTCGGGGTGTACGTGGTGGTCACGGCGCTGACCCCGTACTGCGTGCGGGCGGCGCGGCGGCTCGGCGGATGGGCGGCGGCTCCGCTGCTCGTGTCCGTCGCGGTGGTGGACCTCCTGCGCTACGGGCCGTTCGCGGAGGCCGTGCCGTCCTGGCTGCCGGTGCTGAACGTGCTGCCGGGCTGGCTATTCGCGTACCAGCTGGGCGTGTCGTGGGGTGAGGGGCGGATCGGGCGGCGCGGGGCGTGGCTGCTGCTGGCGGGCGGGGCCGCGCTGTTCGCCGTACTGCTGGTGGTGTTCCACTACCCGGCGTCGATGGTCGGGGTGCCGGGTGAGGCGCGGACGAACTCGCACCCGCCGTCGCTGCTGGTGGTGGCGCTGGCCTCGGCGCAGTCGGGGGCGGCGATCCTGCTGCGGGACCGGTTGGCGGGGCTGCTGGCGCGGCCGCTGCTGTGGGCGCCGGTGGTCGTGGTCAACCTGTGCGCGATGACGATCCTGTGCTGGCACCAGAGCGCGATGCTGCTGGCGGCCGTCCCCGCCTCCCTGGTGGGTGAGGTGGCCGGTCTGACGACGGCGCCCGTGACCGCGGGGTGGATCGCGGCGCGGGCCGCGTGGCTGCCGGTGTTCGCGCTGCTGCTGGTGGTCATCGCCCGGTACGCGCGCCGCTTCGAGGCGCCGCCCGCGGCCGGCCGGCGGTCTTCGGTGGCGCGCAGGGCCGTGGCGGGGCTGCTCGCGGCGGGGTTCGCGGTGTTCGCCCTGGGTCTGGCATAGCAGCCGCGGACAAGGCGAGAGCGCCGCTCCCGATGGGGAGCGGCGCTCTCGTGGGTGCCGTGCGGGCGCCGGGTCAGGCGATGGAGGCCGCCACGATGGCGGCGACGGCGAGGTTGCAGCACGCGGTGACCCAGACGGCCGGGTGCGGCTCCGGGTCGACGACGATGGCGCCGAGCTTGCCCGGGGTGACGAGGTCCAGCACGAGGAAGGCCACCGCCATCAGGATCAGGCCGAGCAGGCCGAAGGCCGCGGTGGACAACAGGCCCTTGCCGAAGTCCTCGTACGTGGTCCAGATCGAGGTGAAGACGATGCCGCCGATGCCGAGGAGCGCGGAGCTGAGCAGGAGGGCGGCGTTGCGGTTTCGCTCCTCCCAGATCTGCTTCGGGAGCTTCCCGGGCGTCAGCACGTCCACCAGGACGATGCCGAGGATCAGCAGCACCAGGCCGAGGGCGCCGAACGCGCTGGTGCGGCCGAGTCCGTTGATGATGTCGCTCATTGAGAAGCCTGTCTCCGGGTGGGTAGGAAGGGTGGCGGTGGGCGTACCTGCCGTGGGCTGGCCGAATCTATCGCACGGCCCGGTGGTGGACCATGGGGAGGTCAGGAAATGGCAAAGGTCAGAACCGCACGGCCCGCGGAGGCGGCGGAGCTGACGGCGCTGGTCCTGCGGTCCAAGGCGTACTGGGGGTACGACGCGGAGTTCCTCGCCGCCTGCGCCCCGCAGTTGCGGATCGCGGGCGCGCAGGTGGCGGCCCGGCGGATCGTGGTGGCGCAGGACGAGGGCGACGGGCGGGTGTTGGGTCTCGCCTCCCTGGAGGGGTCGTGGGAGCGCGCGGAACCGGCCGGCTCCGAGGAGTCCCGGGGCGGTCGGGTGGCGCGGCTCGGGCTGCTCTTCGTGGAGCCGGACGCCATCGGGCGGGGCATCGGCCGGCTGCTGTACCGGGACGCGGTGCGCCGGGCCGCCGCCCTGGGGGTCGGCCGGCTGCTCATCGACTCCGATCCGCACGCGGCGGGCTTCTACCGGGCGATGGGCGCGGCGCCCTCGGGCAGGTCGCCGGACGGGCTGTTCCGCTTCGAGGTGGCTCCGGTGCCGCCGGCCGGCTGGGCGCTGGCCTGGACGGGCGGCGTCGCGGCCGTGCACCTGGGCAACGTGGCGGAGTTCAACGCCCAGTTCCAGGACCCCTCCTTGGACGACCGGCAGCACGCCGCGCACCACTACGCCTGCCTCGCCGCCTTCTACAGCCCCTCCCCCGCCGTCCTGGTCCTGCCCCGGGCGGTGCCGCCGGGCTGGATCCGGCTGCTGGGCCGACAGTTGGGGTGGGGGCCGGAGGTGGAGGTGTACGACGGGGTCGCGGAGCGGGATCCCGGGCTGTCGGACGCCGTACGGGCCCGGCCGGCGCTGGCCGGGCGGGTCACGGGGCGCGGGCTGCCCCTCGTACCGTGGGGGCGGACCGCGGCGTTCAGCGAGCTGGCGGGCCTGCCGTGGCGGCCGCGGGAGTTGCGCCACGAGTCGAAGTCGGCGGCGCACGAACTGTTCGGCCGGATCCTGGCGGGCGGCGGGCATCCGCTGATCGTGCTGCCCGGGCAGTGGCGGGCGGGTACCCGTCGGACCGCGGTACGCCTGCTGGCTGGGCGGGCCCGGGCGGGCGAGAGCACCGTTCTCAAGTCGGAGCACGGCGTGGGGGGTTCGGGCACCACGGTGGTGACGCCCGCCGGGGTCCGGGCGGCGGGCGGGGCGCGGGCCGTGCTGCGGGGCCTGCCGCGCGGGCCCCTGCTGGTGGAGGAGTACGTCCCGGGCCCGGCGGGGGCGGACGCCGGCCCCCGGGACCTCACCTACGACGGTTTCGTGGACGGGGCGGGCCGGCTGCACGAGGTCGGCGCGGCCGTGATGGACGTGGTCGACGGCGCCTACCGGGGTGCGACGGTGGGGCCCGGGGTGGTGCCGGGGGCGCTGGAGGGACCGCTGTCGGCGTTCGGTCGGGCGGTGGGCCGGGGGTTGGCGGAGTACGGCTATCGGGGCTGGTTCGACGTGGACTTCGTCGTCGACGGGCGGGGGCGGCTCGCGCCGACGGAGACCAACCTGCGGCTGACCGGACCGTCGGTCGCGTTCATGGTGGCGGCGCGGCTCGACGTGCTGCGGGGTGCCGGGCACCTCGTACGGATCGTTGACCGGGTGGAGCTCGGCGCCCGGCTGCCGCAGGCGCAGTGGGACGAGCTGTGCGCGGGCCTGGCGCGGGCCTGCGCGGAGCTGGGCGCGGTGTTCGTGCCGTCCGTCCCCACGGCGGCCTTCGATCCGGCGCCGTGGTTCGGGATGCTGGTCGCCGCGCGCGAGGCCGGGGTGCTGGACGCGGCCGAAGAACTGGTGCGGGCGCGGGCCCTCGCCGTCGGCGAGGGCTTCGCACCGGCCGGGGTTCAGTCGTCGAAGTCGAACGGGCTCGTCGGTCTGCGGGTGACGTAGAAGGCGAGGAGGCCGGCGGCGATCATCAGGGGGACGTTGAAGGCGTAGACGAGGGCGGCTTGGCGGGGCCAGTCCTGTTTGGCGGCCAGCCGGTAGAGGTTGTCCTGCGGCCACCAGGAGACCAGCAGGTACACGATCGCGAGGTGCGCGGCCGTGGTGATGCGCCGGCCGCGCCGTTGGGCGAGCATCCGGCGGCGGCCGTTGAACAGGAACATCACCCCCAGCCCGAAGGCCACGCATTCGAGCGCGTGCAGGAGGCCGAAGAGGACCGCCCAGGTGAAGGGGATGCCGGTGAGGTCGGTCGATCCGGGCCACAGCAGGTTCGTGACGATACGGGCGAAGAGCCCGACGGCGAGTGCGCCGCAGGCGACGGCGCACGACAGCGAGCCCTCGCCGGTGCTCGCGCCGCCGTACTTGGTCGCGCCGGGGCGCGTGCCGTACCCGGGCGGGGTGGGGGCGAGGAGGAGCGGCGGCTGCGGTACCCGCTTCCGGTCCTCCTGGCCGCCGCGGGTGCGGGGCAGGGTGCGCAGCCGGATCACGGCGCGGGGGGCCAGGCCGGCGGGCACCTTCTCGGCGAGGTGGGCGCGGAGTTCCCAGGTTTCGGGGAGGGTCGTGCCCGGGGTCCGGGGCGGGTCGTCGTGCGGCGGGGCGACGTAGGCGACGAGGCGGTCCTCCCCCTTGCCCGAGGGGACGGCGGCCACGATGGCCGCGCCGATGCGGGGGTGGGTGCGGATCGCCGCTTCCAGGGGGTGGGGGTCGACGGGCCGGCCGGCGAGGGTGAAGCGGTCGCGGAGCCGTCCCCCGAACTCCAACAGCCCGTCGGGGCGGAGCCGGCCGAGGTCGCCGGTGGGGACGGCGTCGCCGCCGCCGGGCGGGACGAGGTGGATCTCCCCGTCGTGCACGTCGGCCCGGCAGCCGGGGTGCGGGGCGCCCAGCAGGCAGAGCCGCTCGGGGTCGTCGAGCGGTCGGGGCAGCTGCGGGAGTTCGAACCAGGTGCCGTTGCCCGCGCACTCGGCGAGACCGTAGACGTTGAGCACGCGGGCGCCGGGGCGCAGGGCGGCCTGGAGGGCGGATTGTTCGTCGAGGTGGAGCCGGTCGCCGGTGACGGCGACGAGCCGCAGCGTTGCGGTTCCGGGGTCGGCGTCGCGGCGGGACTGCGCGGGCAGGGACGTCCTGGCGGGGTCGGGCAGCAGGGCGAGGGCGCCGGCGGGGTCGGTGTGCAGCACGCTGACCCGTTCGTCGGCGATGGTCCGCAGCAGGTCCTCGGCGTGCCGCCCGGGTTCCTCGGCCTGCCGCACGGGGTCCCGGGGCAGGACGAGGGCGCCGCCGGAGCACAGGGCACGGGTCCAGCCCGCGGCGAAGGCGGTGGCGTCGGGCCCGCAGGTGAACAGGTGGCGGTCCTCGGGGGTCAGCCGGGCGGTCTCGGCCCAGCCCTCGTGGGCGGCGAGCAGCAGCGCGTGGCCGGTGCGGACCGGGCGGGGTGCGGCCGACCCGGTGAACAGGACGGCGGCGGGCGGGCCGGCCGCGGCTCCGTGCGGTGCCGGGGCGGCGTCCGGTACGGGGCGGGCCGGTGGATCGGCGGGCCGTTCGGCGATCCGGGCGGATTCCGCGTCGAGCAGCAGGGTGCGCGGGCCGTCGATCCGGTCGAGGCGGGCGTGGTGCGGGGTGTGGGTGAGCAGCAGGTCGGGGTCGAGGGCGGCGAGCAGGTGCTCGGCCGTGTGCGGGTCGCCGGTGTCGAGGAGGGCGTACGTACCGCCGGCCTTGAGGACGGCGAGTACGGCGACGAGCAGGTCGGGCCGGGCGGCGCCGGCGACGGCTATCAGGGGGTGGGCGGGCAGGCCCGCCGCCAGGAGGTGGTGGGCCAGCCGGTTGGCCCGCGCGTCGAGCTCCGCGTACGTGAGGCCGTCCGGGCCGGCGAGGAGGGCGGGGGCGTCGGGGGTGTCCCGGGCCCACCGTTCGAACCGCTCCAGGACCGTGTCGAGGGCGGGCCGGCCGGGGCGGGCGGACTTCGGTGCCTGCGTCATCCCCTGATGATGGCACCGCGGGCCGGGCGGCACGAGGAGCCGGGGCGACTCCGAAAGACGTTCGTACGGGCGGGAGTTGGCGGCGCGTACGGGTGGGTTCGACCCCGACACCTTGACCTGAACCAATGTTGAGGTTTTACCGTGGACGCCATGGACATGGAAGTCACCGCGTGGACCTCGCTCCACAGCGCGATCAACGCCCAGCAGGACCGACGCCCCTTCAACCGGACGAGCCTTCGTCGTATCGGGGCCTTCGCCGGTCCGCACCGCCGCGGGCTCCTCCTCTTCCTCCTGCTCAGCGTGCTGGGCGCCCTGCTCGCGGTGGCCACCCCGCTCCTGGCCAGCCGGATCGTGGACGCCATCGTCAAGGGCGGGGACGGCGGGGTGGTCACCCGGCTGGCCCTGCTCATCGCGGTGATCGCCATCGCCGAGGCGGCCCTCGGCCTGCTGACCCGCAAGCTGTCCGCCACGCTGGGCGAGGGGCTGATCCTCGACCTGCGGACGGCGGTGTTCGACCACGTCCAACGGATGCCGGTCGCCTTCTTCACCCGTACCCGGACGGGAGCCCTCGTCAGCCGCCTCAACAACGACGTCATCGGCGCCCAGCGGGCCTTCAGCAACACCCTGTCGGGGGTGGTCGCCAACACGGTGACGCTGGCGCTGACCCTGGTCGTGATGCTGAGCATCTCCTGGCAGATCACCCTGCTGGCCCTGGTGCTGCTGCCGGTGTTCGTGCTGCCGGCCCGGCGGATGGGCGTACGGATGGCGGGCATGCAGCGGGAGGCCTCGGAGCTGAACGCCGCCATGGGCACGCAGATGACGGAACGCTTCTCCGCGCCCGGCGCCACCCTCGTCAAGCTCTTCGGCCGCCCGGCGGACGAGTCCGCGGAGTTCGCGGCCCGTGCGGCGCGGGTCCGGGACATCGGGATCCGTACGGCGATGGCCCAGTCGGCCTTCATCACCGCCCTGACCCTGGTCTCCGCCCTCGCCCTCGCCCTGGTGTACGGCCTGGGCGGCTACTACGCGCTGCGCGGCACCCTGGACGCCGGTTCCGTCGTCGCCCTCGCCCTGCTCCTGACCCGGCTGTACGCCCCGCTGACGGCCCTGGCCGGGGCCCGCGTCGAGGTGATGAGCGCCATGGTCAGCTTCGAGCGGGTCTTCGAGATCCTCGACCTGAAGCCGCTGATCGCGCAGAAGCCGGACGCCCGCCAGGTGCCCGAGGGGCCGGTGTCGGTGGAGTTCGACGCGGTCTCCTTCGGCTACCCGTCGGCCGACAAGGTGTCCCTGGCCTCCCTGGAGGAGGTCGCCACCCTCGACACCCGGGGCGGCAGCGAAGTCCTGCACGAGGTGTCCTTCCGGGCGGAGCCCGGCCAGATGGTCGCCCTCGTCGGCTCCTCCGGCGCCGGCAAGTCCACCATCGCCCAACTGCTGCCGCGCCTGTACGACACCGACGCGGGCGCGGTGCGCCTCGGCGGGATCGACGTACGGGACCTCACGGCCGACTCGATCCGCGACACCCTCGGCATGGTCACCCAGGACGGCCACCTGTTCCACGAGTCCGTACGGGCCAACCTGCTGCTGGCCCGGCCGACGGCCACGGAGGAGGAGATCTGGGAGGCCCTGCGCCGCTCCCGCCTGGACGGGCTCGTCGCCTCGCTCCCGGACGGCCTGGACACCGTCGTCGGTGAGCGCGGCTACCGGCTCTCCGGCGGGGAACGCCAGCGGCTGACCATCGCCCGGTTGCTGCTGGCCCGCCAGCGGGTGGTGATCCTCGACGAGGCCACCGCCCACCTGGACAACACCTCCGAAGCCGCCGTGCAGGAAGCCCTGGCGGAGGCCTTGAGCGGGCGGACCGCCCTGGTGATCGCGCACCGGCTGTCCACCGTACGGGCCGCCGACCTGATCCTGGTGGTGGAGGACGGGCGGATCGTCGAACGCGGGACGCACGACGAGCTGCTGGCCGCGGGCGGCCGGTACCAGGAGCTCCACCGGACCCAGTTCGCGCCCACGGGCCGTGCGCCGGGCGGCGCCGTGGCGGCCTCCGGAGCATGATGGCGGCGGGGCCCCGACGCGGGCCGTCACCGATCCGGGAGTGCGTGATGGACATCAAGCTGGAGCTGGTCGCCGTCCCCGTCACCGACGTGGACCGCGCCAAGGCCTTCTACGAGCGGGTCGGCTTCCACGCCGATCACGACGTGACGGTCAGCGAGGAGATCCGCTTCGTCCAGCTCACCCCGCCCGGATCGGCCTGCTCGATCGCCCTGGGCAAGGGCCTCACCCGGATGATCCCGGGGTCGCTGGACAACCTGCAGGTCGTGGTCGGCGACATCGAGGAGGCCTACGCGGACCTGCGGGGCCGGGGCATCGAGGTGACCGAGATCCAGGACATGCCATGGGGGTCGTTCGTCTACTTCTCCGACCCCGACGGCAACGGCTGGGCCGTCCAGCAGACGAAGCCGCGCCCGGCCGCCACCGGCTGAGCGCGCGGCCGTCCGCGTCGATCCGTCCCCGCTCCGTCCCGCGGCGCCCCCTGCCCTCGTCAGTCGTCGAGGAAGACGATGCGCCGGGTCGGCCCGGAGGGGCCCTGGGCGGCCGTCGCCGTGAACCGGCCGGCGGGGACGGCCCGCTCGCGGCCCCAGGCGCGGATCTCCTCGATCTGCTCCGGGTTGTTGCGGCTGAGCGGCACCGTGTTGGCGAAGGTGTCCAGGACGAACGCGGGTCGCATGTGCTGCGGGCCGCCGCCCAGGTAGACCTCGGCGCCGACGTCGTGCAGCGCCGCCTCGATGTCGGAGCCGGCGAACCCGTCCGACAACTCCACCAGCCGGGCCAGCTGTTCGGGGTCGGGTTCGGTCTTCAGGTAGCGGCGGTAGTAGATGCCGATGATCTCCTCGCGGTCCTGCGCGTCGGGCAAGTCGACGAAGAAGAGTTCGTCGAAGCGGCCCTTGCGGAGCAGTTCGGGCGGCAGGCTGCGGACGTCGTTGGCGGTGGCCACGACGAAGGTCCGCGACTGGGACTCCTGGAGCCAGAACAGGAACTGGCCGATGATCCGCTGCGGGACCCCCGTCCCGTCGCCCGCGCCGGCCAGCCCCTTCTCGATCTCGTCGATCCACAGCACACAGGGCGCCACCCGGTCGGCGGTCTCCATCGCCTCCCGGAAGCGGCCCTCCGACTCACCCAGGTACTTTCCGTGGATGGAGCCCATGTCGAGGCGGTACAGGGGCAGTTGCCACTGCGCGGCGATCGCCTTGGCCGAGAGGGACTTGCCGCAGCCGGGAACGCCCACCAGCAGGACGCCGCGCGGGGGCCGCAGGTCGGTGTCGCGCAGGTCGGCCTGGAGCAGCCGGCCCCGGCGCCTGAGCCAGTCCCGGAGGTTGGACAGGCCGCCCACCGTGTAGTCGGCGTCCTTCAGGGGCACCTTCTGCAGGCCCGTCAGGTCGTTGAAGATGCGGTCCTTGGACTGGGCGAGGACCACGACGTCCCCCGCCTCCACGGATCCCTTCGCGGCGACCGTGGCCATCAGGTTGATCGCCTCGCCCTCGGTGACCCCCACCAGGAACTCGGCGGCGCGCCGGGTGTCGCGTTCGTCCCAGGCGATAGGGATGTGACCCCGGTGGTCGTCGAGGAAGGCGGAGATCGTCGCGTACATCTCGTCGGCGTCGGGCGGGTCCAACTGGAGCCCCATGCCCAGGCGTTGCAGGCCGCTCCAGACCGGACTGTCGGTGATCAGGATGATGCTGCCCATGTTGGTGTCGGCGAGCCGCGCGAGTTCGGCGACGTGCCGGGTCAGCGGGGTGTCGGCGTCCAGGTCGTCCGGTTCGACGAGGACCAGGGTGGCGTTGGGGCGTGAGGTGAACTGGGACGCGGCGAACTCCATGGCCCCGGTGAGGGAACGGTCGTCCATCAGGGGCGCGTTGGTCCGCAGGTCGCGCAGCCCGGTGGCCCTGGTGTAGATCCAGAACGGCATGGTGCCGCGCCGGGCGTGGGTGGCGGCCGTGCGTACGAGGCGCAGCGCCCGCTGTTGTTCGATGGTGCGGATGCAGATGACCGGGACCCGGGCGGAGATGTAGCTGTCGAGATCGCGATGGCATTCGGCGTGGTTGGACATGGGGGTACCGGTCTCCGTCAGTCGGTGATGATGCGGCGGCGGGCGGGGGCCGCGGGGTCGTACGACCAGCCCTGGCCCGGCGCCGGTCCCGGCCGGCCCGCCCCGGGTCCGGGGGCGCCGGAGCCGGGCGTGGTCAGCGGGTTCTCGCGCAGGGTGCGGCGGCGGTCCTCCAGGAACCGCGGGTCCGAGCCGCCGCGCGCGGCCCGGTCCAGGGAGGCTTCCAACTGTTCCTGGAAGCCGGTGATCTGGCCCTCGACCAGCTCCGACAGTCGTTCGCGCAGGTCCTCGGGCAGGGACTGGTGCGCGGCGAGGGCGCGGACGGCGTCGAGGCCGGTGCGTGCCTGGACCAGGGCGCGGCCCGCGTCGAACTCGTCGCGGGCGGCCTCCAGGGCGGCGGTCAGGGAGGTCGCCCAGTCGCGCAGGCGCCGGTCGAAGGCGTCGGTGAGGTGCTGGGAGAAGAGCGCCCAGGTGTCCTGGTGGTAGTCGTCGGGGCGCAGTCGCGGGAGCCGGCCGGCCGCCTCGGCGGTGGCGGCGGCCCCGCCCGCGCTCCAGTCCCGCAGGTACCGCGTCCATGGCTGGTAGGCGCCGCCGTGGCCCCACAGGCTGCTCATGGTCAGGGCTGGTCCCGTCGGGCGCCGGGGCGGCGGACCAGTTGTTCCCCGGGTGGCAGCGGGGACCATGCGGGCAGGCCCTCGACGACGCGGCGCAGCCGGGCGGTGGTGCGCTCCTCGGCCGGTTCGGCGCCGGCGGCCCACAGCCTGCGGCGGGGCTGGGGGGCTTCGGAGTCGGATGTGGTCATGAGGGTCGCCCTTCCGGGGTGACGGTACGGCCGGTGAAGGGGGAGTTCCCCTCGGTGGCGGTGGCCAGTGAGGCGATCAGCTCGCGGACCCCGCTCTCGCCGGCGTCGGCCTCCTGGTAGGCCTGTTGCCAGTTGGTGAGGTCGGCGGCGGCGCCGACGAGCCGGTGCAGGGCGTCGCGGCGGGCCTCGCCGAGCAGGAGCTTGGCGGAGTCCTGCGCCTGGCGGGTCCGGGAGGCGCCCTGGTGGATCAGGAGCCAGCCGATGCCGCCGATGAGCAGGGGGATCACGGCGGCCGCGGCGGGGCTGATCGCGTTGCCGATGAACAGGCCGATCACGGCGGCGGCGAGGAGCGCGATCACCTTCGCGGGGTACTTGTAGCCGAGGGCGGCCACGAAGGGGGCGGTGTGCCGGTCCCAGTGGTCACCGAGCTGCTGCTCCAGTTCGGGCAGCGGGGTGTGGTACGAGCCCGTCCAGACGGGCAGGACGAAGTGCTGTCCGGCCACCGGGTGGGTCGCTTCGAAGCGGGCCTGGACGTCCTGCGGCAGGGCGGCCCGGTAGTCCCGGGAGAAGCCCTGGTGGGCGTGGTGGAACCAGTCCCGGCAGGCGGCGACGGCGAGCCGCCGGGTGGCTTCGGACAGGCCGATGGCGCCGGGGTTGAGGGCGGCGGTGCTCTGGACGGTGAGGTAGTCAAGGGTCACGTCGTAGGAGGCCGAGTCGGCGTCGGCGTCGACCCGCGCCCGGGTGGTGTCGCCGTCGTGCGCGACGACGGCCTCCTGGTAGGCGAGGTCGCGGCGCAGGGGCAGTTCCTCGTTGTCGTACTCGGAGACGAGCCGGTCCAGGATGTCGTCGACGGCGTCCTCGATGCGGTGCGTCGGGGCGGGTTCGATGTTCAGGAGGGCCGTGTACTTGTCGAGGACGACCTGCTGCGTGCGGGCGGCGGAGAGCACTTGGCCGAGTTGCGGCCACTGCGGCGAGACCTGGTGCAGGAAGGGGAACTCGGCGCCGGTCACCGTCGGGCACAGGGAGCCGATCTCGGCCCGCCAGCGGTCGATCTGGGCGTCCTGGGCGGCCGTGTCGCTGCCGAGCAGCTCGTGCCATTCGTCCAGGGCCTCGCGGAGCATGGCCCGGCCGGCCGGGCCGAAGGCTCCTTGGGCCACGGATTCCAGGATGACGGCGAACTCGCGGCCGAGGGCGGCCGGGTCCTGGGCCAGCAGGTAGTGGCGCAGCCAGCGCGCCGATTCGGCGTGCCGGCCCTGGCGGCGCAGGACCAGGGCGAAGAACAGCGAGGTGCGGTCCGGGGAGCGGCGGAAGGATTCCTGGACGGCCCGTTCGCACAGGGTGGGGTCGTCGGCCGACCAGGCGGCGAGGGCCACGAGCGCCGGTGCGAGCCAGTACCGGGGGCTCTGGAGCATCAGCTGGTCGCCGACCATCCGGACGGTGTCCTCGGCGACGAGGCCGATGTCGAAGGCCTGGAGCATGCCGACGGCGGTGCGCCGGACCACCTTGTGGTGGCCGAACTCGTGGTCGATCCGGTCCTGGATGACGCCGACGCGGGTCTCCGCCCGCTGGAGCGCCGCCACGAGCTGTGCCTGCGCCGCGAACGCCTGGAACTCGTCGCGCAGTTGCTGGAGTTCGCTGCGGGTCTGCTGCTGCTTCGCCTCGACGGAGTTGACCTGCCCCGAGACGTGGCCGACCTGTTCGGCGACGCCGGCCACCAGTCGGTTGATCTCGGCGACCTTGCGGTGCAGCCCGTGGTCGATTTCCGTCACTTGCCCTCCCCCGATCGCGGCCCGCTGGGCCGCACCACCGAACCGTTCTCCAGTACGGGCAGGACCAGCCCGTCGGAGTAGACCTCCACCCAGGCGTAACTGGGGTTGCGCGCCAGCATCCGGGCCGCGCCGTAGGGATCGGGCAGTACGTCACCCGGTGCGTAGTGGGTGAGGATCGCGCCGAAGAGGTTGAGGATGTGGTCCACGTACGGCGGGCCGAGGTGGCAGCGGGCGAGGAACCCGATGGGCGCGTTGTGGTGCTGGACCTCGTACTGTTCGCGGATCCAGTCGGCGAGCCGGCGCCCGGCGGCGGCGTCGAGTCCCGCGTCGAGCCGGGCCACGGCTTCGAGCAGCTCGGGCGATCGGCTGCGCAGCCGATCGGCCTGGAGTCCGGGCGCGTTGGCGGCGCCGGTCGCGGCGGCCGCCCGGCCGGTGTGCTGGTGGAGGTCCTGTGCGGGTCCTACGACACGGCGTGGACGCTCGATGTAACCCATGGTCTCCCCGTAATGACGCGTGGAGCACGCAGGCTAATGACGTTGCGTCGATCGTGCGACCCCAAAAGGGATTTGCGCCACCAACACCCCGCAAGTGACCTCGATGCGACCGGTTTTCAGCCAGTGGCCGCCCCGACGGCTGCGCCAGACTTGGGTCATGGCGAAGGTGTACGCCCTGCTCGTGGGCATCAACGAGTACCGCACGGCCGTCCGGCACGGCTTGGCCGATCTGCGCGGGTGCGTGGCCGACGTGGCCGATGCCCGCGCCGCGTTGGAGGCGTCGGCGCCGGGCCGGCTCGACGCACGGGTGCTGCTCAACGGTGAGGCCACGGCCCGCGCCGTGGAGGAGGCCATCCGCGGTCACCTGTACCGGGCCGAGGAGGGGGATACGGCGCTGCTGTGGTTCAGCGGGCACGGGACCGAGTACGCGGCGAGCACCCCGCAGGAACTGCTGCTGGAACCGACGGGCCGCTGCCAGGCACTGGTCTGCGCGGACGGGCCGCTGCCCGACAAACTGCTGGGCGCGCTGCTCGACGGGGCCGCGGCGGCCGGTGGCCGGGTCGTCGCGGTGCTCGACTGCTGCTTCTCGGGCGGTGCGAGCCGTGAGGGGGACGTGCCCCGTTCGTCGCGCCCGCTGCCGCACTGGCGGCCGACCGTCGGCTCCCGGGACCTGACCGGGCCCGACACCGCGCCGCGGCACCTGCTGTTGGCGGCGAGCCGGCTCGGACAACCCTCCTTCGAACGTCCCGTCGACGACGCGGACGGTCGCACCGACCCGGACGGCCCGGCATGGTCCGACGACTTGCCCGTCCGCGGCGTGTTCTCGTACTCCTTGGCCCGCGCCCTGCGCCGGGCCGGTCCGAGGACCACCGCGCGGGAACTGCTCGCGGAGGCGGACGCCGGGGTGCGGCGACTGGTGTCCGGGCAGCAGCCCGTCCTGTTCCCCGCCGATCCGGGCGGGCTCGCGGACCGGCCGCTGCTCAGCGCGGCGCTCCGCGGCGACCTGCCGCGGGAGGGCCCGGTCAGCGCCCACCTGCTGCGGGAGGGGCCGCAGGGCTGGGAGGTGGACTGCGGGCGGGTGCACGGCCTGAGCGGGGGTGCGGGTACGGAGTTCACGGCGGCGGGCGGCCCCGTACGGGTCACGGAGGTGCGGACCGACCGGGCGCTCGTCGACCCGGACGGCTGGATCCCGGACCCGGGGTCGGTGCACGCGGTGACCCTGTCGGCGCTGGCGCTGCCCCCGGCGGCCGTGGTGCTGACCGGGGACGCCGCCGCGCTGCCCCCTTCGCCGCTGCTGCGCGAGGTCGCGGACGGCTCGCCGGAGGAGGCCGGGGCGGGGTTGCTGTTCCGCGTCGACGTACGGGGCGGTCGGGCCCGCGTCCTGCGCCGTGACGGGTCCCCGTACGTTCCGCCGCTGCCGCTGGCGGGTCCCGCCGACGCCCGACGGCTCGTCGACTGCCTGACCGGCCTGACCCACTGGCACCGCCTCCGCGACCTCAGCGCCGGCCTGTCCCCGCTCACCGGGCACGTCCGGGTGCAGGTGCTGCCCTGGGAGCACCAGGACGGGGAACCTCTGCGCCCCGACGGGAACGGGGAGATCGTCCTCTCCTACGAGGACGGGCAGGAGCCGTTGGTCGCCATCAGGATCCGCAACTCCGGGCCCCGGCCGCTGTGGTGCGTGCTCGTCAACCTCAACGACCAGTTCGGCGCCGGGTCGGCGCTCTTCCCCGGCCAGTTCATCGGGCCCGGGATGACCGGATACGCACTCGACGGGGCGCAGGTGCGGATGGTGCTGCCCGCGTCCCGGCCGGTGCGGCCCGGGGCCTCGGCGCGGGACTGGCTGACGCTCATCGTGGCCGAGGGGGAACTCAATACGGTGCCGTTCCACCTGACCGCCTGGGACCCGATCACCAACCGCTGGGGAACGACGGCGAACCCGCTCCCGGAAGGCCTGCTGCGGCTGGCCGGGGCGGCCCCCGCGCCGGCGGGCGGGCGGGACATGCTGCCCGCCCGGCCGTTCGCGCCCGGGCAGTGGGCGGCGAGCAGCGTCGCCCTGCGCACGGTGGTGCCCGCGCTTCCCGCCGGCGAGGACTTCACTGTCCGAGGTGGGTGAACCCGGCCCAGGCCGTGAGGTCGTGCGGGTCGAGTGTCGCCAGCCGGGCGGCCAGGGCCGGGGGCAGCCCGGTGGGAGCCGTCCGCGCCGGGTCCAGCACCCACAGCTGGGCCCGGCGCAGGGCCCGCGCGGGTGGCTCCTGTTCGCGGCGCAGGAAGTGGTGGGTCAGGAACATCAGGACGGACGTCGTGTCGTCCGGCACCGGCCACAACGAACCGATCACCGAACGGCTGCCCGCCACCAGGAAGGCGGTGGACAGGCTGTACGCCTCGTTGTGGCCGCGCCCCGAGACCTGGCTGCGGCAGGCGGCGAGGACGACGAGCCCCAACCGGCCGTGCACGGCCCCCGCCAGCTCCTCCGCGGTCAACTCGCCGCCCTTGAGGGAGAGGTAGGAGCTGCGGGGCCGGTTCTCCTCGACCGTGCCGTGGCAGGCCAGGTGCAGGACGGCGCCCTCGTCGGCCCGCTCCCGCAGCCAGGCGGCGACCTGACCGGGTTCGCCGTCCCCCGTGCGCAGGCCGAGGTACTGGCCGTGGGGGTAGAAGAGCCGCTGGAGGGCGTCGGCCTCCTCCCCCGCGTAGGGCAGGTCCCCGGTGGGGTTGCCGACGATCAGCGCGGTGCCGGTGTGCGGGGCCGGCGGGCGGGCGCCGACCTCGCAGAGCAGGCGCGCGGAGGCGGCGTACGAAAACTCGGCCCGTTCGATGGCGTAGCGGCGGCCCCGTCCCTGCTCGGCGTAGGCCGCGTGCCAGGGGACGAGCCCGAGGGCGCCCATCGGGACGAGGACGAGGCGGGGCACCCGGCCCGGCCGCGCGGGGACGTCCATCACCTCCAGGAGCGGCTGGACCGCGGCCCGCCAGGCCCAGGCGCAGAGCCGGTCGAGCTGGTCGCGCAGCGGCGGGGCGGGAGGCGGGCCGAAGGTCGTGTGGCCCGGGGCGGGTTCCATGTTGCGAGGCCCGCCACCCGCTGCCGGGCGGTAGTCCCGCAGCGGGGCCGCGTCCTCGCGCAGTCGGGGCAGCGGGACCGCGTGCACCTGTCCGGTGGCGGTGACGAGGAGGGCGGTGCCCGGGCAGGACTCGCCGGCGGGCACCAGGTAGACGAGGGCGTCCTTGCCCTGGGCCCGCAGGGCCGCGCCGATCTCGGCGGGGTCCGGCGGGTCGAGCAGGCGGGTGCCCTCCCCGGTGAGGGCCTGCACCACGCGGCGGCGCAGGTCACTCGGCACGTCGTCGGGGTCGCCGCCGGCCGCCCCCCACTCGGCGGCCAGCGCGGCGTGTCCGGCGGCGGCCAGGAGTTCGGGTACCGAGCGACTGGTGGTGGCCGTGTGCAGGATCAGGCCGCGACAGGCGTCGAGCGCCCGTACGGCGTCCTGCGGGGCCCGGTCGGCCAGGCACCAGCCGACGAGGTCCGTGGAGAGCTGCTCGGCCAACCGGGCCGCCTCGGCGACGTCCTGGGTGCCGGACTGGAGGAGCGCGGACCAGACGAAGCCGCGCATCGCCTCCAGGCCGAGCCGTCGACCGCGCTCGCGGTCGCGGTCGCGGCGGGCCAGGCTGCCGCGGTCCCGGTAGACGGCCGCGAGGGCGTGCGCGGTGAAGGCCCACAACCGGTGCTCGGGCCCGCCCGCGGCCGAGGCGGCGCCTTCGAGGAGGGTGACGGCGCGCTCCAGGTCGCGGGCCCCCGCGGCGGAACGGAGGTTCCCGCCGGCCAGCGCGAGCCCGTAGGAGAGGCTTCCGGCCTCGGAGGCGAACCGGATCCAGTCCGCGCTCCCCTCCTCGGCCAGGGAGATGGCTTCCTCGAACAGGGCCAGGCACTCGCGGACGCGCGGCAGGTCCAGGCCCCGGAGCGCGTCGCGCACCCACGCCAGGGCCATGTTGCCCAGCACCCCAGCCCGGGCGTCACGGGGCAACCGGGAGGCCATGCGCCGAAGTTCGGTGAGGGAGGGGCGGCCGGTGAGCGGCGGCAGGGGCGGCGCGCCGAGCCGGTGCGCGAGGTCCTCCCGGGCCAGTCGCACGGTCTCCAGCTGCACCCAGCACTCGATGCGGGAGACGTCGTCGGGGGCGAGTCCGGCGACGGCCTCGGCCGCCGCTTCCACGGCCCGGTCGGCGCCGATCAGATCACCGCGCCTGGCGGCGGTGATCCCCCGGCCGGTCGCCTCCTGCGCCCGCGCGATCAACGCCAGGCGGGGGGAGAGACCCAGTTCCCGCACCATGCGATCCCACTGCTCGGGGCCCGGGGACACACCGGCCGTGATGCCGTGTTCCTGGGCGAGCGTGACGGAGACCAACATGACGCTGAAGTCCAGCCACGGGGAGTCCACACCCGCCCGACGCGCCCCTTCGAGGTGCTCCAGCGCCTCGGTCAGGCGGCCCGGGTCTCCGCCCATGCCCTGGTGGAGGCGCAGCTTGGCGAGCGCCAGGTGGGCGGTCCCCCACCAGCCGGAGTGTGCTTCGGCGTAGCGCAGCACCGCGTCGACGAGTTCCGCCTCGCGCTGCGGACCCACGCGGTCGCGGTGGGGGTCGAGTACGGGCAGCAGGGACACCAGCATCGCGGCCCGCTCGGCGTGCGGACGGCTGCCCGGCTCCGCGGTGCGCCATTCCTCGAACTCGCGGGCGAAGCGGCGCTCCCAGCGCAGCCTCGCCTCCTCGGTGTCGCCGAGCAGGATGTGGTCGTCACCGAACTCCGCGGGGATCTCGTCGCCGAACCGACGCATGAGCTCATGGAAGAGGCGCTCCAGTTCCTCTCCGGACACCGACTGCGGATGCTCGGGGCCCAGTTGGCGTTGGACGTCGGCCAGCATGAGCCGCGCGGCGTCGCGCAGCTCCGCCGCGATGTCGGGGTCGTCCAGGGCCAGCAGGGCCGCCCGTTCCACCTCCGACAGCCTTCGCCGGTCCCCGTCCATCTCGTGCCGGGTGTGTTGACCCGCGGCGAGCGCCCAGGCCGCCATGGTGATCGAGCCCGCGCCCGCCGCCTGCCGGCGGTCGACGGCCCGGGTGAGGAGCGCGATGGACAGGTCGAGGAGGTCCACGTCCAGCCTGGGCTGACCCCGTGCGAACAGCAGCCGGCCGAACACGTCGAGGTAGAGATGGGGAAGCGCGTCGATCTCCGCCTCGCTGCCGAGGAGTGCGGTCAGTTCCGCCTCGGCCGACGCACCCTGCTCCTCGTCCTGCCAGGTCCCGGCGAGCACCACCCGGGCGAACGCGACGCGCAGCCGTGCATCGCGTTCCCAGACGGGCATGCCGGGCGCTTCGGCCAGTGCGCGCAGGGTTTCGTCGCGGGCCTCCTCCAGGACGGCCCGGTCGGCCGTGTGGTAGCCCTGCAGGGTGAGGGACATGCCCCGGGACTGGCGGACCAGCGGCAGGTCCCGGTCGGGGTCGCCGGCCGCCAGGACCTGGGCGTAGTAGCCGGCGGAGCGGGCGTACGAGTCGGGTCGGTCGGCGCGGACTCCGTGCTGTTGCCACAGGTAGCCGAGCGCCTCCTGGAGGTCGGCGTCCCGTCCGTCCTGGTCTTCGAGGGCGGCCGAGCCGCGCCGCAGGGCCTCGTCGAGGAGGGCGGGGTCGGAGTCCCCCTCCTGGATCCGGATCTTGGTGAGGTTGGCGAGGAGCCGGCGGGCCAGGACGGCCGTGTCCCGGAACTGCGGTGTGTCGGGCAGCTCCGCGAGTCCCTCCGCGAGCAGGGCGTGGGCCCGGGCGGCGAGGTCGGCGTCGGGCCGCAGGTCGTACTGCAGGGCCAGGACGTGGCCGTACATGATCCGCCACAGTGTCCAGGTCGGTCCGGTCGCGGGACGGCGGAAGGCGTGCGCGGGACGGCGGAAGGCGTGCGCGAAGGCCTCGGCGGCGAGGTCGAGGTCCTCGTGGTCCTCGACGTGGGGGGCTCCGGGGTCGTCGAGCTGGTTGTGGGCCAGGTAGCTCAGTTCCCCGGCCCGCCCGCACAGCTCGGGCGCCCTCGGGTCACCCGCCGGGAGGGCGGCGAGTTCGGCCATGACCTCCTCGTGCTCGGCGCGGGCGTTGGGCACGGATGCGGACACGACGGCTCCAGGAGTCAGGGGGCGAGACGCGCGTGGTACGGCTGCAGGATCCGATCCAGCCAGTGCCGGCCCTCCGGGGTGGCGAAGTCGACCGGGTCCTCCCCGGTGGGGGCGAGCAGTCCCGGCGGGCAGCGGTCCGAGAACAGGACCAGGGCCCGCTCGCCGGGTTCGCGTTTGGAGGACCACAGGAAGCCCTGCGCCCACGGGTCGGTGTGCCGGCGGATCCAGTGGGCCCAGTCCCTGGTGTACGGGTAGTCGCGGGCCTCCGTCTGGACCAGCCAGCTGTCCTGGTGGACGGCGGCCAGATCCTGCCCCGTGACCAGGGCGACCACGTCCACGGAGGTCGTCAGCCGCAGCGCGGAGAGCCGGCGTCCGGTGACTGCCACCCGGGGCACGAGCCGGGCCGCGCCCGAGGGGTCGAAGGGAAGCGAGTGCAGGACGCTCTCGCCGACGGCCGCCGCCGGGGTCAGTCCGGCGTAGAGGTAGCCGTACGGGTCGCAGGAGGTCGAGTCGAAGCGGCCGCCGCCGTATAGGCAGTGGGAGGGCACGGGGTTGAAGGTCGCGCCGTCGCGGCGCGCCGAGTGCACCCGGTAGAGCGCGGTGCCCGCGGGGAGGGTCGCCTTGACGGGGGTGGCCCGCGGTGCGGCGGGCGGGCGGTAGTGGGGCACGTCCGCTACTCCCCTTCCGTGAGGAGCCGGGCGGTGTCGGGCAGGCGCGGTTCGTCGGCGGTCCCGAGCAGCCGGGCGGGTTCCGCGTCCAACCAGGCGTTCGGGGAGAGCCACCAGTCGGCGGCGGCCCAGGGGTCATCGTCGGCGTCCAGCAACAGGTTGACCTCGCGGACCGTGTCCCGGAGGCGGCCGTCCGGGGCGAACTGGAAGGCGGGCAGCCGGATCGGGCCGCCGGTCGCGGGCAGCCGGATCAGGGCGGGGGCGTACGGGTCGCAGCCGGCCAGGAGGACCTCCTCGTCGCCGAGGGAGGGCGCGGCCAGCAACCGGTCCCGTACCTCCCCGAGGACGGGGCCGACCATCCGGTGGCCGTCGAGGAGCAGCACGGCCAGGTCCTCGGCCCGGAAACCCAGGTGGCCGCCGGCGGGGGCGTCGGGCGTGCTGACGAGCCGGCTGCCGGCGGGGAACCGGTCGGGCAGCAACTCGCCCAGCAGGCGGGCCGCGCGGAAGGCGGCGTCCCGGGCGGCGGCTCCGGTCGAGGCACGCCACTCGCCGAGCCGGAGCGCGAGCCGGTGCAGGTCGTCCGGGGTCAGCCGGGGGGCGAGCGCGTCCCAGTCGGCGGCCGCGGCGGCCAGCCGGGTCAAGGGGTCGGTCATCGCGATCACGCCCCCCTGGTGGGGTCGTCCACCGCTGCGGTGTCGACAACGGTGGAGCCGAGTAACTCCCTTACCAGTAAGGCTCGTTCGGGGCTGCGGACCACGAGGTGGACGTCCCAGTCGGCGCCCCGGGCCAGCTCCGCCTCGACGGCGGCCCACACGGCGGCCAGGCTCCCGGCCGCGGAGAGCCCGCCCCGACCGGCGCCGAGCAGCGGCAGACAGACGGAGGTGGGGGGCGCGGGGCGCGCGGGACGCGCGGGACGCGCGGGGATCGCGGCGTCGGCGGCGGATCCGGAATTCGGGCCGGAGCCGACTCCGGATACGGCGCCGGCGCCGGTGGCGCCCCCGGCCCCCGCGTCGGGACCGGGGCCTGGGCCGGGACCGGGACCGGACGCAGTCCCAGGCACGGTCCCGGACGCAGTCCCAGGCACGGTCCCGGACGCGGTCCCGGACGCGGTCCCAGGCACGGTCCCGGACGCGGCCCTGGACGCAGTCCCCGACGCGGCGCCTCCGGCGCGGGCGCCCGTTCCGGTCCCGGTCCCGGCCAGGGCCTCCGCCTCCGCGCGGGCCTCGCCGAGCAGGGCGAAGACGCGGGTGACGGCGCGGGTGACGTCCACGGACTGGACGTCGTAGTCGTTGGTGCCGGGCCGCGGGACGGCCACCGCCGCGTGGTGGATGTACCGGACGCCCTGGCGTTCGAGGGCTCCCGCGCCGGTGACGGCCACCGTGCCGGGCGCGACCGGCAGGCCCTGCGGCGCGTACCGGTCCGTCCAGGCCCGGAGTTCGTCGCGCACCGGCTCCCCGACGATGCGTCCCGCGGGATCCCGCAGGGCGGCGGTGCGGCGCAGCGAGGCCGCCACGGAGGACTTGTAGGGCTCGGGCAGCGCGAAGTGGGTGTTCGACGAGGACACCACGACGTCGATGTCGCGCAGCAGGTCCACGGCGTGCACGTGCAGGGTGATCCCGTGGTCCCGGCCACCGATCCGGACGGCTATCCGGTGGTGTCCGGCGGGCAGTTGGCGGCCCGCGCTCCTGGCGTCGGAGGCCGCGTCCGACCCGTGCGGGGCCCGTCCCTCCGCCGGCTGCTCGGACGGGTCGGTGTCGGTCGCGCGTCGGACGATCTGTTCGGCGACCTGCCCGAGGACCATCAGCTCGTGGTGCTTGCGGAAGCGCTCCACGCTGACCCCGTAGACCTGGGCGGCCCGCCTGCGCCGGTCGGCCGGCGGCCAGTCCCGGGTGCCGCGGGCCAGGCCGAGGCTGTACTCGGCCGCCTCCTGGAGCGTGCCGCCGCCCATCGAGGCGACGGCCGTGCGCAGGAGTCGTTCGACGGCGGGGAAGTGCGGCCCTCCGGGCTCCCCCTCCCCCGGTCCGGCCGACAGGCCGGTGAGCACGGGTATGCCGAGCTCACGCAATCGGACGATGCCGGCCCGCCGCACTTCCCTCACCTCCGCGAGGACCGCCCCGTAGTCCGGCAGTTGTGTGTGCGACATGGCGGAAGGATCGCACCGCCGCGCGCACGCCTACAAGCCGGTTCCGGCCCTCTCCTTCCATCGTGGGGGGCGGGCCGGTCGCGGACGGGGCGTCCGGTGGGCGCGTCCGGTCGCATTCGGGGCGGATCACGGACCCGGGGGACGGAGACCGCGACAACCCGGTGCGCGGTTCCCCCGGCGCCGTCGGTCACCGCCCCACCGGGCGTCGTTTGACCTTCAAGCGGCATGAAAGTCGACAATCAACGTCATGGACGGCACCCCTGAACTGATGAGCATCAGCGCGTTCGCCCGGCGGGTCGGGCTCGCGCCGAGCGCCCTGCGCTTCTACGACGACTGCGGCGTCCTGCACCCCGCCCAGGTCGACGGAGTGACCGGATACCGCTCCTACTCCGCCGCGCAGCAGGACCGGGCCGTGCTCCTGCGGTCCCTGCGCGCGGCCGGCCTGGCCCTGCCGGACGTGGTGACCGTGCTCGACGGTCCCCCCGACGGCGCCCGGGCGGTACTGGAGCGGCACCGTACGGTGGTACGGGAGAACGGGCGGGCCGCCGACGCGGCGATCCGCGCCGTCCTGGACGGCCTCCCCGGGGGCTCCGGCCGGACCGAGTTCACCCTGGGCGGCGCCGAACTGGCCAGTGCGGCCCGGCAGGTGGCCCCGGCCGCCGGGCGGGATCCCGCGTACCCGATGCTCGGCTGCGTGCTGGTGGAGTTCGAGGAGGACGAGGTCCGCTTGGTAGCCACCGACCGCTACCGGCTCTCGGTGCGCACCCTGCGGCCCGCCGCCGTGAGCGGGCCGCCGGGGCAGGTGCTGATCGGGGCGCAGGCCCTGGTGGCGCTGGGGGCCTGGGCCGCGCGCGCCGCCGAGGTGGTGCTGTCGGTGGGGTCCGCCGGGAGACCGCTGCTCGTACGGCATCCGGGCGGCGAGCGCGAGGTGGCCGTCGAGGCCGGGGCCTACCCCGCCTACCGCGAGGTGCTCGCGGCGTTGGCGGCGCCCGCCCACCGGGTGGTCGTGGACCGGGCGGCGTTGCTCGGCGCCCTGGAGAGCGGCCCCGACGCGGTGGCGGTCCCCGTCGAGCTGGGGCGGGACCGGCTGTTGGTGGGGCGGGTCGCACTGGCCGCCGTACGCGAGGAGTCCGAGGCGGTGCGGCTCGCCTTCGACCCGGCGGTGCTGGCGGCGGCGCTGGAGGCCGGGGTCGGGCCGGACGTGCTGCTGGAGGTCTCGGGACCGACCCTGCCCGTACTGGTGCGCTCCGCCGACCAGGGCAGCTTCACCACCCTGGTCATGCCCGTCGCCCTCCCCGACGCCTGACCCGCCCACGTCCCGCCCGACCGCCATGCCGATCCGCCCGGGCCCCGCCCGACCGCCCGACCGCCCTACCGATCCGCCCGGGCCCCGCCGGACCCCCCGACCGCCCTACCGATCCGCCCGGGCCCCGCCGGGCCGCCCGACCGCCCTACCGATCCGCCCGCGTCCCGCCGGACCCCCCGACTGCCCGACCGCCCTACCGATCCGCCCGGGCCCGCCCCGCCCGAGCACCCGACCGGCCCCCCGAAGGAGATTCCATGGACCCCCGCAACACCGTCGTCCGCCTGTGCACCGAGGGGATGACCGCCGAGGCCGCCGGTCGGGGCGACGAGGCACACGCCCTCTTCCGTCGGGCCTGGGAGGCGGCCTCCGACGACTACGAGTCCTGCGTCGCCGCCCACTACCTGGCCCGACACCAGTCCACCCCCGAGGACACCCTGCGCTGGAACCGCGCGTGCCTGGAGCTCGCCGACCGGGTGGGCGACGCACGCGTCCGCCCCTTCTACCCGTCGCTGCACGGCGCGCTGGGTCGCGTCCTCCTCGAACTCGGGGAACGGGCCGAAGCACGCGCCCAGTTCGAGGCGGGGGCGGCCCGCCTCGACGACCTGCCCGCCGGCCCCTACGCCGATTGGCTGCGCCTGCGCATCGCCGACGGCCTGCGCGCGACGGATCCCCGGCCGGCCGACGGCCCCGATCCGTTGGGGCCGCTGCTGGATCGGCTGTGCGCCCGCGCCGACCTCGCCTCGCTCGCCCTGCTGCTGCCCCCGTACCTCGCGAACCTCCACCGGCCCCGGGACGAGGAGCGCCTCACCACGGTCCTGCGGATGCTCCACGCCGAACGCGGGCTCCCCGGGCCGGACCTGACCGCGCTCGCCGACGTCATCGCCGCCCGCGAACCGGCCGCCCCCGCGTAGGACCCGACGGGCGCGGCCGGGCGCCGGGTCAGGTGGCGTGGGAGCGGCCGCGCTGGGCGTGGCCGTGCCGGACGCCCTCCTCGAAGGCCTCCTCGTAGGCCCGGTCGCCGAGCGCGCTCCGCGCGGTGCGTTGGAACTCGGCCCGCACCGGGCGGAGTTCCGGGGTGCCGCGTTGGGGGTGGTCGACGGCCTGCCAGTATCGTGGCCCGCGCCGTAGGCGTGCGCGGCGCCCACCTCGTCGCCGGCGGCGGCGCGGGCGGCGGCCAGCAGGTCGAGGCCGTTCGTCGGCCCGGATGTCCCGAACGGTCTCCCGAACCGGTGTCCGTACGCTGCGCGGTCGGCGTCGGCGGCGGTGTCAGGGCGCGAGGACGTCGAGTTCGTCGAGGGCGCCGAGGGCGATCCGGCGGGTCAGGGCCTCGGCGGCGACCGCGTCCCCTTCACGGACGGCTTCGGCGACCCGTACGTGCAGGGTGACGGCGGCCGGGTCGGGGTCGTGGAACATCACGGAGTGCTCGGTGCGGCCGGTGAGGACTTCGGCGACGACGTCGCCCAGCCGGGCGAACATCTCGTTGCCGGAGGCGTTCAGCACGATCCGGTGGAACGCGATGTCGTGGTGGAGGTAGCCCTCCAGTTGGTGGCCGCGGGAGGTGCGGACCATGCCGAGGGCGGCTTCGGTGAGCTGGGCGCACTGATCGGGGGTGGCCCGTTCGGCGGCGAGGCCGGCGGCGACCGGTTCGACGGCGGAGCGCAGCACCGTCAGGGAGCGGAGCTGACGGGACCGGTCGGTGCCGGCGAGGCGCCAGCGGATGACGCGGGGGTCGTAGACGTTCCATTCGTCGGCGGGCCGGACGGTGACGCCGACGCGGCGGCGGGATTCGACGAGCCGCATCGATTCCAGGACGCGGACGACCTCGCGGACGACGGTGCGGGAGGCGTCGAAGCGTTCGGCGATCTCGTCGGTGCGCAGCACGCTGCCCGCGGGGTGCTCACCGGCCGTGATGGCGAGGCCGAGGGTGTCCAGCACGAGGGAGTGGAGGCCCTGCGCCGGGCTGCCGTCGGTGGTCATGCCGTAAGCGTACGGTGACGGCCGGACGAACGACTGGTGTGATGTTTTACCTCCGACTCTTGAATAAGTAGTACTTAATAGGTTTCAGTGGTGCCACACGAACCGATGTCGACGAGGACAGCGAGGTACTACGTGAGCTCCCAGCGCGTCATTGTGGTGATGGGCGTCGCCGGCACGGGCAAGACGACCGTGGGGCGGCTGCTCGCCGGCGCGCTCGGTCTCGCCTACGCCGAGGGCGACGCCTTCCACCCGGCGGCCAACGTCGCCAAGATGTCCGCCGGCACCCCGCTGGAGGACGCCGACCGGTGGCCCTGGCTGGACGCCATCGGGGAGTGGATGCGCGGTCGGGCCGGCACCCCCGGCGGGGTCGTCGCCGCGTCCGCGCTCAAGCGCGCCTACCGCGACCGGTTGCGGGCCGCCGCTCCCGGGACGGTGTTCGTCCACCTGGCCGGTGAACGTCCGCTGATCGAGCGCCGGATGGCGGCGCGCCAGGGCCACTTCATGCCCACCGCCCTGCTCGATTCGCAGTTCGCCACGCTGGAACCGCTCCGGGCGGACGAGCCGGGCGTCGTCGTCGACGTGTCCGGGTCCCCCGAAGAGATCACCGCCCGGGCAGTGGCCGCGCTCGCCGCGCTCCCCCTGCCGCACCGCCCCCAGAGATTCGAGGATCCGTCACCGTGACCAGTCTCAGCGTCGAGACACTGGCAGCGGCCACCACCGAGCCGATCACCTCGGCCGGGAACACCCAGTTGGGCCTCGCCGTCCTCGCGGGTATCGCCGTCATCGTCCTGCTCATATCCCGGCTCAAGCTGCACGCCTTCCTGGCCCTGACCATCGGCTCGCTCGCCCTCGGCGTGTTCGCGGGAGCCCCGCTCGCCAAGACGGTCACCAGTTTCACCGCCGGGCTCGGCTCCACGGTCGCGGGCGTCGGCGTGCTGATCGCGCTCGGCGCGATCCTCGGCAAACTGCTGGCGGACTCCGGCGGCGCGGACGAGATCGTGGACACCATCCTGGCCCGGGCGAACGGCCGGGCCATGCCCTGGGCCATGGTCCTGATCGCTTCCGTGATCGGCCTGCCGCTGTTCTTCGAGGTCGGCATCGTCCTGCTGATCCCGGTCGTGCTGCTGGTCGCCAAGCGCGGCAACTACTCCCTGATGCGGATCGGCATCCCGGCACTGGCCGGGCTCTCGGTGATGCACGGATTGATCCCGCCGCACCCCGGTCCGCTCGTCGCCGTCGACGCGCTGCACGCGAACCTCGGCGTCACCCTCGCCCTCGGTGTGCTCGTCGCCATCCCGACCGTGATCATCGCGGGTCCGCTGTTCGCCCGGTACGCGGCCCGCTGGGTGGACATTCCCGCGCCCGAGCACATGATCCCGCAGAGCCCTTCCGTGGATCCCGCACACCGACCGCGCTTCGGGGCGACCGTCTTCACCGTGCTGCTGCCGGTGGCGCTGATGCTGGTCAAGGCGCTGGTCGACATCGTCATCAACGACCCCGCCAACGGCGTCCAGCGGGTCACCGACGTCGCCGGCTCCCCACTGATCGCCCTGCTGGCAGCGGTGCTCGTCGGGATGTTCACCCTCGGCCGGGCCGCCGGCTTCACCAAGGAGCGGCTCTCGACCACCGTCGAGAAGTCGCTGGCGCCCATCGCGGGCATCCTGCTGATCGTGGGCGCGGGCGGCGGCTTCAAGCAGACCCTGATCGACGCGGGCGTCGGACGGATGATCCTGGAACTGTCCGAGAACTGGGCCGTTCCGACCCTGCTGTTGGCCTGGCTCATCGCCGTGACCATTCGGCTCGCCACGGGATCGGCGACCGTGGCCACCATCTCCGCCGCGGGCCTGGTCGCTCCCCTCGCCGCCGATATGGACACCACCGGGACCGCCCTGTTGGTCCTGGCCATCGGCGCGGGTTCGCTGTTCTTCAGCCACGTCAACGACGCCGGGTTCTGGCTGGTCAAGGAGTACTTCGGGATGACCGTCGGACAGACCCTGAAGACCTGGTCCGTGATGGAGACCATCATCTCGGTGGTCGGCCTCGGCTTCGTCATGCTGCTCTCGCTCGTCCTCTGAGCGTTCCGCCGCACCGAAGTCCGGCGCCGCCCGCGGGAATCAGCCGCGCGGGCGGCGCCGGCCGCCGTCCAACTGCGCGGCGGCGAGCGCGAACCCGTCGGCCGCCGTCGCGAGGCGGTCCGCGAGCGCGGTGACCTCGGCCCGGAACGCGTCGCCCTGCGGACCGCGCCAGTCCAGCGCTGCGGCACCCGCGCGCAACCGTCGGGCGTGCGAGCGCAGGGCGGCGCAGTGGGTGCGCAGGCCGTCGGCCGGGGCGGACGGACCCGGAACCGGCCGGGGGCGGTCGCTCACGGGCTCCTCCAAGGGAGTGTCGTCGGCGGGGAGCCGGCCGGGATCAGTCACGGTCGGGCAGCGGGACCAGCCGCGAGAGCGCGATCCCGCCGCCGAGGTCCGCCGCGTCCGCGGCTCCCGCCCCCGGTACGCACCAGAGCCGGGTACGGGGACCCGCGTGCGCCGCCACCCCGGCGGGCAGGCCGACGGCCACGACGTGCGTGACGGCGTAGACGGCGGTGAAATCCCGGTCCCGGGACAGTTCCAGTGCGGTGGCCGCGCCCAGACCCCGGCCGACGAGGGCCAGTTCGGCGCCCGAGGGGACGTCGCCGCGCACGGCCCGCGCCACCGCGCGGGGCGTCACGCGGTCCCGGTCCGGGAGGTGGACCACGTGCCGCAGCGTGCCGTCCGTACCGGTCAGCTCCTGGACGAGCACGGCGTCGAGGCCGCCGATCAATCCGGTGTTGCGTACGTAGCCGGCCAGGGTGGCGGTGGTATCGGCGCCGAACGGCGCGCCCTCCCCCGGGGCCGGCGGATCCTCCCGTACCGGGCCCGGGTCGAAGAAGGCGCGCAGCGCGGCGCCCAGGCCGAGGAGGGGACGGGCGGTCACGGCCCGGCCGGTGGCGACCTGCCAGCCCGCGTGGTCGTTGAAGGGGTTCTCATCGGTCAGGGCCCGCCAGGCCAGGATGTCGGCGAAGGACGGCGCCAGCGCAGTGAAGGCGTACCGGGTGCCCCGCTCGCGGACCACGGCCCGGAACGCGCGGGTGGCCTCGGCCTGCCGGTCCTGCGCCACCGCCAGCAGGACGGCCGCGCAGTCGGGGTCGGCGTACAGCTCGGGCCGGTCCAGGCCGGCTACCCGGATCCGGGCCTTCAGACCGCACACGGCGGTGCTCACGGCGAGGTTCTCCCGGCCGGCCAGGATCCCGGCGAGCCAACCGGCGCTCGCCACGCCCCGCCCGCGCGGGGCCCAACCGAGTCCGGCGGGGTCGGTGAGGATGCGCAGCAGGGTGCGCCAGGCCCGGCGGCGGCCTCCCCGGCCCAGCAGCGCGGCCGCCGGCATCCGGGCTCCGAGAGCGAGTCCGGATGCGTACCGGGCGGCCTCGCCGACGGCGTCGGCTGCTTCGGCGAGCTCCCGGCACAGGGCGTCCAGCGTTTCGGCATCCGGGTCGGTGGCCGGTACGGTCACGGCGTCGGACATGGGGTTCCTCGCGTCGTGCGCAGGGGGCGGGGGGCAACCGGGGACCCCCGCAACGTCGGCGGTCCACGGATGGTGACTTCCGGATCACCGTACGTCGCCCTCCCGGGGCGCGCGCTCCGACTGCGCTACGGGAGTGGGTCGAGCCCGCCGAGCAGGGCTGCCGTGTCGAGGCCCGCCGTGAGGTATTCGGTGAAGACGGGGTTGTGCAGGGCCCAGGGCGAACGACGTCGGCGGATCAGCTCGATCGCGGCATCGGCGGGCACGCCGCGGTCGACGAGGCACTGGGCCACGACGAGTCCCGATCGGTTGTATCCGGAGTAACAGCGCACGAGGGTGCGGCGGCCGGAGTCCAGGGCCTGTCCGGCGGCGCGGGCGAGGTGTTGGACGTCGCGCAGTTGGACGGTGGTGAGGGCGGCGTCCGGTATCTCGCCGACGATGTGCTCGGCGTCCGGACCCGGTCCGTGGCCCGGAAGGGTGAACAGGCTGATGACGAGGTCGAACTCGTTCGCGACGACGGCGGTGCGCAGGCCCCCGGTGTCGTCGGCCCAGATGTGCCCGCCCATCCACAGGCCGGGGGTGATCTCGTCCCAGCGGGTTTTGGGGTCGGGCACGTCGGAGGGCTTCCGGCTGGTCTTGGTCATGCTTTCGGATCGTACAACAGCAGTTCAGTCAACGGGAGTTGCCCCAAACACGGCTCCCCGGAACGCGGCGCGCAGGGAGCTGCCGCGGCCGGGTCCCGGGGTGGTGCGCAGGGTGGCCCAGCGGCCGTGGCGGGGGGAGATCCACAGGGCGGGCCCGGTCCCGGACGGGTCGTGGTGGGCCCATACCCCGGCGGGCGCGGGGTGCCAGAGCAGGCCGCGGGCGGGGGTGAGTTCGCCGGTGCGGATGCGCAGCGATTCGGCCGTCCAGGCGCGGGCGATGGGCCGGTCGGCGCCGGACAGCAGGTGCCGCAGGAACCGGCCGAGGTCGGCGCCGGTGGTGTGCAGGGTCCCGCCGGCGGGCCGGGTACGGGTCATGCCGAGGGGGGCCCAGATGCGGGTGGCGGCGAATTCGGTCGGCGGGACGCCGCACAGGTGCTCGGCGAGGCGGGTGAGCGCGGCCAGGGCGGCCGGCGCGTCGGCGTGGGTGAGCAGGTGGTGGGCGGTGGTCGCGCCGGGCAGCCCGTCGGCGGCCGGTCCGCCGTAGACGCCGAGGGGGGTGTGCAGGGCCAGCTCGCCACGGGTGACGAGGCTGCCGAGCACGGGCCACACGGCCAGTACGCCCGTCAGGGCGCCGGCGTCGAAGGGGCTCTCGTCCTCGCCGTCCGCGGCCGCGGGGTCGGGCTCCGCCGAGCCGACCGCCCAGACCGCGTCCGGGTCGGCGCGGCGCACCAGGGCCTCGATCCGGGCGCCCTGCTCGCTGTGCGGGGTGGTCATGGTCGGCCACGCTACGTCGCCCCGCGCGGAGCGCCGGGCAGGTGGTGGCGAAGTCGCCGTCCGCCACCCGAATGCCGGGGGCGGGGCGCCCGGGCAACCGCCCGGACGCCCCGCCCGCTTTCCGTTCCGGCCCGTCCAGCGGGTGGGCGTCAGCCCCGGTCGGGGCGGTCGGTCACCCGCAGCGTGTTCAGCAGGGGTTTGCCGAACCCGCTGTGCGTGACGAAGCGGAGGTTGAGCACCCCGTCCATGACGGTGACCGTGTAGCTCTTGGTCAGGGCGGCGTAGGTGCCGGCCTCCAGCGAGATGTCCAGGGAGGGCAGGACCTGCGCGCCCTCGGCCAGGACGTCGAAGACGCGCTTGTTCGGCTTGGCGGCGGAGAGCTCCGCGAAGCCCAGTTCCACCGTGTAGGTGCCGTTCGGCACGTTGTCGAAGCGGTACTCGTACATGCCCTCGCGGGCGTTTCGGAACAGCCGCTGGTCGTCCGTACCGGCGATGGCTCGGCCGGTGGACTGGACGGTGGCGTTGCCCTGGTAGCCGTAGGAGCCGGGGGTGTACTTGCGGTCCGGGGACCAGGCGTCACCGGCGGCGTCCGTGGCGGGGTAGTCGGAGCCCGCGTCCAGGGCGAGCTGGTAGCGCGGGATCACGATCTTGACCGGGACGGTGAGGACCGGGCTGCGGCCACTGGCCGAGTTGATCCTCAGGTCGGCGGTCAGTACCGTGCCGGCGGCCAGGCCCCCGGTGTCCACCGCGAGGCTGAGCGCCGCCTTGCCGCCGGTCGGCAGGTTGCCCTCGGCCGGGGTGACGGTCAGCCACGCGGCGTCCTCGGCCACCGTGAACGCGGTGCCGAGGCCGGGGTTGGTGAGGTCGAGGGTGCGGGTGCGCTTCTGGCCGGCGGGCAGGACGATCTCCACCGCGTTCTTGGCGGCGGTGACCTTGCCGGTGCGCAGGGTCCGCGTCACGGTCGTGACGTCGGCCGGCTTGACGTCGACGGGCGCCTGGGCGGACTCGTAGGACGGGGCCGTCAGGGAGAGCGGCCGGTTCCCGGACGGGCTCTGGACGACGTAGCCGCCGTCCGCCGCGGTGACGGCGGAGACGGCGCCGTCTCCGCTGCCGACGGTCACGGTGGCGCCGCCGACGCCGTTGCCGTCGTTGGCGTCGAGGACCCGGCCGGCCACCACGCCGCTCTTGGTGGTGCGGAAGCCGATGGACAGGCCGTCGGTGATGACCGGGGTGTTGAAGGAGTACTTGAAGGCGTCGGTGCCGGTCGCGTTCTCCAGGCCGACGGTGGCGGTCGAGCCGCCCTTGATGCCGGTGCCGCCCGTGCCCTTGTAGGAGTAGGTCACGGCGCCGTCCTCACCGATGGCCGCCGCGAAGGAGAACTTCTCCGTCTGCGCCGACCAGTGGGACACCTCGCGCCACTCGATCACGTAGCTGCGGTGCGGGGCGGTGCCGGTGACCGCGGTGAAGACGCCCGAGCCGCTGCCCGCCGCGCCGACGACGAGATCGTCCCAGAAGGGGTACAGGGCCGCGTTGGGCGTGGCCGTGCTCGGCAGGTCACCGTTGATGTCGCCGGTGTGGTTGCCGCCGAAGCTGACGGTGCCGTTCGTCCCGATCCAGGCCTGGGCGTACGTCTTTCCGTACAGCGGCAGCGGGAAGGGGAGGTCGACGCGCTCGGTGGTGTTGTCACCGGTCAGCGCGAGCTGCCGGTTCCCGGCGGGGTACGGGCGGTCCCCGGCGGCGGCGCAGGCGTAGCCGTAGCCGTCGGTGCGTTCGGGGAGGTCGATGGCGGTGGTGGTGTCCCCGCCGACGGTGACCTTCGCCGTACCCGCGGTGACGCAGCGGGAGGGGTGCGCGGCGTTCACGTCGTACGTGCCGTGCGGCAGGGTGACCTCGAAGCGGCCCTGGGCGTCCGTGGTGGCGCTCACGGGGGTGTCCGCGACGGTGACGGTCGCGCCGGCGGCGGGCCCGGCGGCCGAGGAGACGGTACCGGTGAGCTTGCCGGAGGCGGCCTGGACGAGGGTGAAGTCGCCGGTGGCGGTGGCGTTCTCGGTCACCGTGGCCGTCGCGGTCCGCTGTCCGTAGCCGAACTTGGACGCGGTCAGCGCGTACGCGCCGACGGACAGGGCGGTGAACCGGTAGCTGCCGTCGGCGGCCGTGGTGGCCGTACGGTCGATCGGGCCGTCGGCGGTGACCTTGACACCGGCGACGGGCTCGCCGCCGGCGGTGCGGACGGTGCCGCCGAGCGCGCCGATGGCGCCGCGCGGGGCGGCGTTCAGGGCGGCGAGGGCGTCGAGCCGGCCCTCGCCGAAGACGTTGTTGTCGACCGCGCTGCCGCCGCACTGGCCGTTGTCGGTGTCCGCCGCGGTGCCGTCGAGGAGGGACTCGGTCTGCGCGACGTCCCCTTCGAGGGCGGGGGCCGCGGACCAGAGCAGCGCCACGGTGGCCGCGGTGTGCGGGGAGGCCATGGAGGTGCCGGAGAAGGCCTCGTAGGCGCCGCCCGGGACGGAGGACCGGACGTTCACGCCGGGCGCGGCGATGTTCGGCTTGACGATGCCGCCGGGGCCGGCGCCGCGCGAGGAGAAGGACGCGATCGTGTTGTTGATGTCGAAGGCGCCGGAGCTGTAGGAACTCGCGTAGTCGCCCGGGGAGCCACTGGTGGAGCAGCCCGGTCCGGCGTTGCCGTTGGAGAAGGCCGGGAAGATTCCGGCGGCGCGCCAGGTGTTGACGATCTCCTGGTACCAGGTGTCGCCGCCCGAGCCGCCCCAGGAGTTGTTGACGACGTGCGGGGCCAGGTCGGGACGCGGGTTCTGGCCGTTCAGGTCGGTCGGGGCGACGATCCACTGGCCGGAGGCGAGCAGGGAGGCCTCGGAGCAGGAGTTGGACTCGCAGCCCTTGGCGGCGATCCACTTGGCCCCGGGGGCCACGCCGATCTTGTTGGCGCCGCCGTCGTCGCCGACCATGGTGCCCATCGTGTGGGTGCCGTGGTCGTTGTTGTCGCAGGGCGCGGCGGTGTCGCAGACGCCCGCCGGGTCGAACCAGTTGTAGGCGTGGTCGTAGGACCCGTCCGCGTTCTTGCCGCGGTACTGGTTGTTCACGGCCGGGTGGGTGTGGTCCACGCCGCTGTCGATGTTCGCGACGACGATGCCCTCCCCGCGCACTCCGGTCTGCTCCCACACCTGGGGGGCCTTGATCCGGTCGATGTTCCACTCGACGGCGTCGGCCAGGGCCTTCTCCCGGTGGCCCTCGGCGGGCTCGGGGAGGGTGACCTTGTCGTCGGCGTCGATGCGGGAGACCTCGGGTCGCTGTGCGAGCGTCCCGGCGAGCTTTTGGCTGCCCACGACGCGCACCGCGTTGACGATCCAGTACGAGGTGTACTCGGCCTTCGCTCCGGCCAGGGCCTTGACCACCTCCGCCTGACTGCGGGCGGCGTGGTCCTTCTTCAGGCGCAGAACCGTTTCTGCCTTGGCGGCGCGGGTCTGCTGTTTCCCCGCGGCGGTCAGGTCGGCGGCGCTGTCGAGATAGACCCAGAAGACGGCTTTGGCCGACTCGTCGAGCTGGGTGCGGAGCTCGGGCTCGATCTTGCGCTCGGCCGCGCTCGGTACGGGGCCGGGTTCCGGCGCGGCGGCGGCGACACCCGCGCCGACGGGCAGGAGCAGGACCGAGGTGAGCGCGGCGAGCGCCGTGCGTAAGGATCGTCTGTTGCGTTGGGCCACGTGGGGTCTCCTCGTACGCCTTGTGGACAGGTTGTGCGGAACGTGCGCATGTGACGTGCGCGGGTCATGCTGAATGAGATGCCATGCTCATTACAAGAGGGCCTTATGAGCCGTCCCGGAGGGCCTCGCGGCCTGGTGGCGCGCGCGTTCGCCGGGTGGCCTTCCGCCACCGCGCGCGCCAGCCTGGGGTCATGACCTCACCCGCGCCCGACGTCCGCCTCGCTTCCGCTCGGGGCCGGTGGATCCTGTTCACCACCGTCCTCGGATCGGCCATGGCCATGCTGGACTCGACCGTGGTGAACGTGGCGCTGCCGCGCATCGGGCGGGATCTCGACGCCGACCTGGCCGTCCTGCAGTGGACGGTGAACGCCTACCTGCTGACCCTGGCGGGGCTGATCCTGGTCGGCGGGGCGCTCGGTGACCGGTTCGGACGGCGTCGGATCTTCGTGCTCGGCGTGGTGTGGTTCGCGGCCGGATCCCTGCTGTGCGGGCTGGCGCCCAACGCCGGCGTGCTGATCGCCGCCCGCGCCCTCCAGGGGGTCGGGGGCGCGCTGCTGACCCCCGGCTCCCTCGCGCTCATCCAGGGCTCCATCCGGGCGGAGGACCGGGGGCGGGCGGTCGGCCTGTGGTCGGGCCTCGGGGGTGTCGGCGCGGCGGTGGGGCCCTTCCTCGGCGGCTGGCTGGTGGACGGGCCGGGCTGGCGGTGGGTGTTCCTGCTGAACGTGCCGCTGGCCGCGCTGTGCGTGCCCGTCGCCCTGAGACACGTACCGGAGTCGAGGGATCCGCAGGCGCACGGGCGGTTCGACGTGCTCGGCGCGGTACTGGGCGCGGCGGCGCTGGCGCTGATCACCTACGCGCTGATCGAGGCCCGGTCCGGATCCCCGTTCGTCGTCGCGGCGGCCGTGGGCGGGCTCGTCCTGGTTGGGGCGTTCGTGACGGTCGAGCGACGGCGGGCCGATCCGATGGTGCCGCCCGCCATCTTCGCCTCCCGCCAGTTCACCGCGGTCAACCTGGTCACCGTCTGCGTGTACGCGGCCTTCGGCGGGTTCTTCTTCCTCATCGTGCTCCAGCTCCAGGTCGTCTCCGGGTACTCGGCGCTGGCCGCGGGGGCCGCCCTGCTGCCGACCACCGCCCTGATGCTGCTGCTGTCGGCCCGCTCCGGAGAGCTCGGGGAACGCATCGGACCCCGGATCCCGCTGACGGTGGGCCCGCTGCTGTGCGCGGCCGGCATGCTGCTCACGATGCGGGCCGGACCCGACGCGTCCTACGTACGGGACGTGCTGCCCGCCCTGCTCATCCTGGGCGCCGGCATGGTGACCCTGGTGGCCCCGCTGACGGCGACCGTGCTGGCCTCGGTGGACCCCGGGCGGGCGGGCCTGGCCAGCGGCATCAACAACGCCGCCGCCCGCGCCGCCGGTCTGCTGGCCGTCGCCGCACTGCCGCTGCTGGCGGGGATGGGCCCGGACGCGTACCTGTCCGCCGAGGCCTTCGACGGCGCGTTCCGGCGCGCCATGCCCTGGTGCGCCGGGGTGTTGGTGGCCGGATCCGCGCTGGCCTGGGCCACCGTACGCTCCCCCGCGCCCGGCGCCCCCCACCCGCAGTGCCGCACCCAGTGCGGGATGACCGCGCCACCGCTGGAGCCCCCGGGAACCGTGCGGACGGGTCCGCCCCGATGAAGGGGAGCCGGGCGGGGGCCGTCCGCGCCGGCGCCGGCCCGCGGCGCCCGCGGCCTCGGCGTCGCCCGCCCGGACCGTACGCCGCGGCGGTGGCTGCCGGACGCGGTCCACGGCCGATCGGGGGCGCCGTGACCCGCGCACCGCTGACGCCGACTCCCACCGGCGGCTGACTCCGTGTGCTGGAGCGCGGCGGCGGACCTCACGGCGGGCACGCTTGTCTCCGGCGTCGGGGTGGTGTGCCTGGCGCGCGTGCGGCCGCCCCGTGACCTGCCCGTCGCCGCGCTGCGCCTACTGGTTCTCGGCGCCCAGCACGAAGAGCAGGTAGACGAAGAAGGCGAAGAGGTGGCCCACGAAGAGGTAGGCGATCAGTCGGATGATCAGGCCGCGGGGGAACTTGGACTCGATGCGGCTGATCAGGGTCGGCGCACCCGTCGACTGCGCGGCGACCTCCGCGGGTGCGGCGACGTTCGCGGCTGCGGCGGCCCCTGCCGGGGTGGCGGCCCCCGCCGGGGTGGCGCTCTCGGTCCTCGCGGTGGTCCCGGTGACGTGCGGCACGTTCTCTCCCTCGGACTGTGACGGGTTCTTCGACGGGGCCGGTGACTGCGGCCGGGCCGGCGACGGGGGCCGGCTCTGCGAGTGGGGCTGCGACGACGACACGGATGCGGCTCCTCGGTCAGCGGGGGTGGTGCTCGGCGCCGCCGAGGCACAGCCCCGCGAGGCTGCTCTGCAGCAGGGTGTGGACGAACAGCAGGTCGACTCCGTCAGCCGTGGCCGCGGCGATCCGGTGCGGGGTGAGCGAGTCGAAGTGCGCGCTGTCGCCCGGCTCCAGGAAGTGCTCGCTCTCCCCCAGGTGCAGCCGCAGCCGCCCCCCGAGGACGTACAGCCACTCCTCCCCGGGATGGACGCGGACCAGTTCGCCCTGCCCGCGTTCCCGCGCCCCCTTGCCGACGGGGGCCGGCGCGGGGACGTGTACCCGTAGCGCCTGCATGCCGCGGCCGGAGCCGCCGGCCTGCCAGTACGTCCACCCGTCGGCCTCGCGGGCCCCCGGACCGCCGGCCCGTACGATGGGATCGGCCGTGGCCGGTGTTTCACCCAGCAACTCGGAGACGGTCGTCCCGTAGGTCCGGGCGAGTCCGAGCAGCAGCGGGAGCGAGGGCTGACGGCGACCGGTCTCCAGGCGGGACAGGTGCGCGGGCGAGAGCCGCGCCCGCGCGGCGGCCGCCTCCAGCGTCAGTCCGGCGCGTCGGCGCAGGTCGCGCAGTTGTGGGGCCACGGTGGGCAGCTCGGCGACGAGGCCGTCGGGCGTGTCGGGGTCCGGGGCGGTCTCGGGGTCGACCGCGTCGACGGAACCGACACCGGGGGCGGGAGTCATACCCCGATTGAGCCAGAGACTTGCCTTTCTGGCAATCTCCCTTGCCTCCGGGGCAAAATCACCCGTCCCCGGCCTCCGCCTCCCCCACTGCGGACCCCTCGGAAGACGGGGCGGTGGCGCCCTGGGCGAGGACGGCCTCCACCGTATCCGCCTCCTCGGCCGTCTTGTCCGGGCGGTGGCGCAGGACGCGGGCGAAGCGCAGCGCCACTCCCGCCGGGTAGCGCGTGGAGCGCTGGAGGCCGTCGTAGGCGATCTCGACGACCAGTTCCGGGCGGACCCGGATGGTGTACCCGTCGTCCTCGACCGCCAGCTCCGTCAACCGCTCCGTCTGCCAGGCCAGCATGGCGTCGGTGAGGCCCTTGAACGTCTTGCCGAGCATGGCGTAGGTGCCGTCGGCGGCCCGGGCGCCGAGGTGCAGGTTCGACAGCAGGCCGGTGCGGCGCCCGTTGCCGCGTTCCACGGCGAGCACGACCAGGTCGAGGGTGTGCACGGGTTTCACCTTGAGCCACTGCTTGCCGCGCCGGCCGGCCGCGTAGCCGGAGTCGAGCGCCTTGACCACGACCCCTTCGTGGCCCCGGCCCAGGGTCCGCGTCCAGAACTCCTCGGCCCCGGCCGTCGCCGTCGCCGGGTCCTGCGCCACCAGCCGGCGCACCCGGTGCGCCTCGGGGACCAGCGCGGCGAGTTCCGCGTACCGCTCGCGCACGGGCAGGTCGAGCAGGACCCGGTCGCCGGAGAGGAGCAGGTCGAAGAAGTACGGGGTCACCGGGAGCGTCCGGCGGGCGGCGGCCACGTCCAACCGGGAGCCGACCCGGCTCGCGATCTCCTGGAAGGGCACCGGGCGGCCGTCGGGGGCCTGTCCGATGACCTCGCCGTCCAGGATGAACCGCTCCCCGGGGAAGGTGCGGACCAGTTCGGCCACTTCCGGGAGCCGGTCGGTGATCTCGTCGAGGGAGCGGGTGTGGATCCGTACGTCGTCCCCGTCCCGGTGCACCTGCACGCGGATCCCGTCGAGCTTCTCCTCGACCGCGCAGGGGCCGAGCGCGCTCAGGGCGGCGGCCACCGACGGGGCGGTGCCGGCCAGCATGGGTTGGACGGGCCGCCCGACCCGCAGCGTCACCCGCTCCAGCGCGACGGCGCCCTCGGCCAGGACGGCGGCGGCGACCCGGGACAGCGACCCGTCGAGCATCACGGCCCGGCGCAGGGCCACCGCGGGCACCCCGGCCGCGGCGGCCACCCCGTCCAGGGCCACGGCGTCCAGGGCGCCCTGGCGGACCTCCCCGGACAGCAGGCTGCGCAGGAACCGCTGTTCGGGCCCGGTCGCGGAGCCCATCAGGGTGTCGACGATCCGGGCGCGCTCGGCCTGCGCGCCGGGTCCGGCGACGGCGGCGAGGTCGGTGACGGCGGCGTCGACCCCCGACACGGTGAGGGACGGCTCGGGGGCGGCTTCGCTCGTCCGGCCGAGGGTGCGCCACCCGACGCCCGGGCGGCCCTGCGGGAGCCGCCCGGCGAGGTAGGAGACGACCAGGGCCGCCTCCTCGGGCGGCGCGGCGGCGAACAGCTCGGCCAGCAGGGCGGTCTTCCGGGACCTGGCGGAGGTTTCGGCCACCTCCAGGGACACGCGCGCGACCTCGGAGAGCAGCATGGGGTCCATCCTGCCGCCGACGGCTCCGCGGCGCAGCCCGACGTGCCGGCGGGGCCGTGTACCGCAGGCGCGGTACGGCGGTGACCGGGTGTAGTCCTGGAGAAGGTGGGGGGCTACGCCTGGAGGAGCTCGGGTGGGGAGACCAGGGGCTTTAGGGTTCCGGTATGAAGCTCCGACTGCCACGGCGCCGCCGAGACCGCCTGCTCTCCGGTGTCACCGCGTTCGCCGTCCTGGCCGGCGCCGGTACCTGGACCGCGGCCGCCGCGTCCGGGGACGCGCCGGCCGTGCGCCGCCAGGACCAGGTCCTGGCCCTGCCAGGTGCCGGGATCGACACCTCCTACTTCACGGCCGGCGGCGGGGACGGGAAGCGGCCCGCGGTCCTGCTGGGCCACGGCTTCGGCGGCCGCAAGGACGACGTCCGCGCGCAGGCCGAACGGTTGGCGCGCGACGGATACGCCGTCATGACCTGGTCGGCGCGCGGATTCGGCCGCTCCGGCGGCCTGATCGGGCTGAACGATCCCGAGCACGAGGTCAAGGACGTCTCCGCGCTCGTCGACTGGCTGGCGAAGCGCCCCGAGGTGCGCCTGGACGCCGCCGGTGACCCCCGGGTGGGCGTCGCGGGCGCCTCGTACGGCGGCGCGGTCTCGTTGTTGGCCGCGGGGTACGACCGGCGGGTCGACGCGATCGCCCCGCAGATCACGTACTGGAACCTGGCCGACGCCCTGTTCCCGCAGGGCGTGTTCAAGAAGCTGTGGACCGGGATCTTCTTCACCACCGGCGCGGCGGGCGGCCTCCAGGCCGGTCCGCAGGCCCCGGCCGCCACCCCCGCGGGTCCGCCCGCGGCTGCGGGCTGCGGCCGGTTCGAGCCGCAGCTGTGTGCCATGTACGAGCGGGTCGCGGTGGCGGGCAAGCCCGACGCCGAGGCCCGGGAGCTGCTGGAGAAGCGCAGTCCGTCCGCCGTGGGCGACCGGATCAAGGTTCCGGCGCTGATCGTGCAGGGTCAGGACGACTCCCTCTTCCCCCTCGACCAGGCCGACGCCATGGCCAAGGCCATCGCGGCGAACGGCGCGCCCGTCGCCGTCGACTGGGCGGCGGGCGGTCACGACGGCGGCATGCGCGAATCCGCCCGGATCGAGGCCCGGACCTCGGCCTGGTTCGACCGTTACCTGAAGGGCGACGAGGGCGTGGACACCGGCCCGGCCTTCCGGGTCTCGCGCTCCGGCGGCATCGACTCCACCGACGGGCAGGTCAAACTCCGCGGCGCGACCGGCGACACCTACCCGGGACTCGGCTCCGCGCCGCGCGAGTTCGCCCTGTCGGGCCGGGAGCAGACCTTCGCCAATCCGGCCGGCGGGACACCGCCCGCGCTGTCGGCCCTGCCGGGCATCGGCGGGCAGCTCGCCGCGCTCGGGACCGGCGTCGCGCTCGACTTCCCCGGGCAGAACGCCCGCTTCGAATCGGAGCCGCTGACCGAGGACGTACGGATCACCGGGACCCCGGCTGTGACCCTGAAGGTGAGGTCGACGGCTGCCGACGGTGCGGCCGTCCTGTTCGGCAAGGTGTACGACGTGGGCCCCGACGGGCGCCAACAGGTGCTGCCGAACCAGTTGGTCGCCCCGGTGCGGGTGGAGGACGCCCGGGAGAGCGCGACCGTACGGCTGCGGCTCCCGGCCATCGACCACGCCGTCCGGGCCGGACACCGGCTGCGGCTGGTGGTCGCCGCCACCGACCTCGGCTACGCGTCCCCGGCCGCCCCGGCCGCGTACACCGTCTCGGCGGAGGGGCCGCTGGCCGTGCCCGTCGCGGCCGGGGTCGCCACAGCCGCGACCGACCTGCCCGCCTGGACCTGGTGGCTGCCGCTCGGCGCGGTGGCGCTGGCCGCGGCGCTCCTCGGGATCCGGCGCACCGGCGGGGGTCGCGGCGGGAGCCGGGTGGGAGAAGCGCAGCCCGAACCCGCGCTGGCCGACGTACCCCTGGACATCACCGGGCTGACGAAGCGCTACGCCAAGGCCGCGGACCGGTACGCGGTGCGGGACCTGTCCTTCCGGGTCGAGAAGGGGCAGGTGCTCGGCCTGCTCGGGCCCAACGGCGCCGGGAAGACCACCACGCTGCGGATGCTGATGGGGTTGATCTCGCCGGACGCCGGGGAGATCCGGGTCTTCGGGCACCTCATCCGGCCCGGGGCGCCGGTGCTGTCGCGGGTCGGGGCGTTCGTGGAAGGTGCCGGTTTCCTCCCGCACCTGACCGGCCGGGCCAACCTGGAGCTGTACTGGCAGGCCACGGGCCGTCCCGCCGAGGACGCGCACCTGGCGGAGGCGTTGGAGATCGCCGGGCTCGGTGACGCGTTGGAGCGCGCGGTGCGCACGTACTCGCAGGGCATGCGCCAGCGGCTCGCCATCGCGCAGGCCATGCTCGGCATGCCGGACCTGCTGATCCTCGACGAACCGACCAACGGTCTGGACCCGCCGCAGATCCGTGAGATGCGGGACGTGATGATCCGCTACGCCGCCGCCGGGCGGACGGTCATCGTCTCCAGCCACCTGCTGTCGGAGGTCGAGCAGACCTGCACGCACCTGGTCGTGATGGACCGGGGCCGGCTCGTGCGGGTGGGCGAGGTCTCCGAGATCACCGGCGGCGGCGACACGCTGCTGGTCGCGTTGGAGGGGCCGGTGGACGCGGTGACCGTGGAGAAGGTCGCCGCCCTGGAAGGGGTCGGTTCCGTGCTGCCCGCCGACGAGGGGCTCCTCGTCCGGCTCGACGGCGTGAGCGCCGCCGGGCTGATCGCCGAACTCGTACGGCTGGACGTCCCGGTGTCGGCGGTGGGGCCGCACCGACGGCTCGAAGACGCGTTCCTCACCCTGATCGGAGGTGCGGCGTGAGCGCCGTACAGGAGACCGCGCCGGGCTACCGGGCGAACCACACCCTGCCGCTGCGGGTGGAGGCGCTGCGGCAGTGGCGCCGGCGGCGGACGCTGGTGATGGCCGGGGTGCTGGCCGCACTGCCGTTCATCATGATCATCGCGTTCGCGGTGGGTGGCGGCGACGACGGGCCGGGCGGCGGCAACGGCCGGATCAGCCTCATCGACACGGCGACGGAGTCGGGCGCGAACTTCGCGGTCACCTGCCTGTTCGTGTCGGCCGGTTTCCTCCTGGTGGTGCCCGTCGCGCTGTTCTGCGGGGACACGGTGGCCTCGGAGGCCGGTTGGTCCTCGCTGCGCTACCTGCTGGCCTCGCCGGTCCCCCGGGCCCGGCTGCTGTGGAGCAAGCTGGTGGTGGCGCTCGGGTTCAGCCTGGCGGCGATCGTGCTGCTGCCGGTGGTGGCGCTCGTCGCGGGCACGGCCGCGTACGGCTGGGGGCCGCTGAAGCTGCCGACGGGCGGGGCGTTGGCGGCCGCGGACACGCTGCCGCGGATCGCGCTGGCCGTGGCGTTCGTCTTCGTCTCGCAACTGGTCACGGCCGGGCTGGCGTTCTGGTTGTCGACGCGGACGGACGCGCCGCTGGGCGCGGTGGGCGGAGCCGTCGGCCTGACGATCGTCGGGAACGTGCTGGACGCCGTCACCGCCCTCGGCTCGTGGCGCGAGTTCCTGCCCGCCCACTGGCAGTTCGCCTGGGCGGACGCCCTGCAGCCGCAACTGGAGTGGGGCGGGATGATCAAGGGTGCGGCGGTGTCGGTGTCGTACGCGGTGGTGCTGTTCGCGCTCGCCTTCCGGGGGTTCTCCCGCAAGGACATCGTGTCCTGAGGCGGCCGGGATCCGCTTCGCGGACCCGCCCGAGGGCCCCGCACCGTGCCGACAGGCGGGTGCGGGGCCCTCGGGCGTTCGGGGCTCCTGCCGCGGGTTGCGGCCGGGTGTCCGGCCCGGCTCCGCTACGGGAGGACGCGTACGGGTGAGCCGTCGAGGAAGGCGAGGACGTCCTCGACGGCTTCGCCGTAGTACGTGGCGTAGTTGGCCCGCGTGACGTAGCCCAGGTGCGGCGTGGCCAGGAGGTTCGGCGCGCTGCGCACCGGGTCCGCCGCGGGCAGCGGTTCGGTGTCGAAGACGTCCAGGGCCGCGCCGGCGATGCGCCCCTCGCGCAGCGCGTCGAGGAGCGCGTCCTGCTCGACGATGGCGCTGCGCGAGGTGTTGACCAGGTACGCGTGCGGTCGCATCAGGGCGAGTTCGGCGGCCCCGATCAGGCCCCGGCTGCGGTCGCCGAGCGCCAGGTGGACGGAGACGAAGTCGGCGTCCGCGAGGAGTTCCTCCAGGGACCCGGCGAGGCTCACGCCCACCTCGTCGGCGCGTTCCTTCGTGAGGTTGGCGCTCCAGGCCGACACCTCCATCCCGAAGGCGAGGCCGATCCGGGCGACCCGGCTGCCGATCTTGCCGAGACCGAGCAGGCCGAGTCGCCGGCCGTGCAGGTCGGCGCCGACGGTCCGCTGCCAGGGCCCCTCGCCGGAGCGCAGGGCCGCGCTCTCCACGGCGATCCCCCGGGCAAGACCGAGGAGCAGCGCCCAGCTCAGCTCGACGGGCGGGGTGGAGGAGCTGGCGGTGCCGCATACGGTCAGGCCGGTGCGCGCGGCGGCCTCGTAGTCGATGACCGAGTTGCGCATGCCGCTCGCGACGAGCAGTTTGAGGCGCGGCAGCCGCTCCAGGAGGCTCGCCGGGAAGGGCACGCGTTCGCGGAGGGTGACCACGACGTCGAAGTCGGCCAGCCGGACGGCCAGTTCGTCCTCGTCGTCGAGGTGGTCGGCGTACGTGACCACCTCGACGCCGCGGGCGGTGACCTCGGACCAGTCCGCGAGGGTGGTGGCCGCGCCCTGGAAGTCGTCCAGGACGGCGCAGCGCAGGGGCGCCGCCGCGGCGCGGGTGTCCGTCACGCGACGTCCCCGGCGACGGCGTCGATCTCCGCCAGGAGTTCCGCTTCCAGCGGCCGGTCGGCGACGGCCGCGTTGGCGCGCACCTGCTCCGCGGAGGTGGCGCCCGCGATGACGGAGGCGCAGCCGGGCTGGGCCGAGAGCCAGCCGATGGCGAGTTCCAGCACGGTGCGGTCGTACTTCTCGGCGATCGCGGCGAGCGCCTCGACGGTGTCGAGGCGCTCCTCGGTGAGGTAGGCGTCGCGCCCTTCGAGGCGGGAGCCCCCCGGGACGGCCGCGCCGCGCCGGATCTTGCCGGTGAGCAGGCCGTTGGCGAGCGGGAAGTAGGGCAGGACGCCCACTCCGTAGTGCAGGGCGGCCGGCACGAGTTCGCGTTCCGCGGAGCGTTGGAGCAGCGACCATTCGTTCTGTGCCGACACGAAGGGCGTCGCGCCCGTCTCGCGGGCGACGTGGGCGGCTTCGGCGAGCTGCCAGCCGCTGAGGTTGGAGTGCCCGATGTAGCGGATCTTGCCCTCGGTGACGAGCTCGGTGAGGGCGGCGAGGGTTTCGGCGATCGGGGTGGCCGGATCGGGGCTGTGCAGCTGGTAGAGGTCGATGTGGTCGGTCTCCAGGCGGCGCAGCGAGGCTTCGACGGCGCGCCGGACGTAGGCGCGGCCGCCGCGGGCTCCGGCGGCGGCCCCGTACCCCATGTCGACGCCGTCGTAGCCGAACTTGGTGGCGAGGACGACCTGGTCGCGGCGGCCCTTGAGGGCTTGGCCGAGGTGGCTCTCGGAGCCGCCGCTGCCGCCGTAGATGTCGGCGGTGTCCAGGAGGGTGATCCCGGCGTCGAGGGCGGCGTCGACGACGGCGCGGGTGGCCCGGGCGTCGAGCCGGCCGCCGAAGTTGTTGCAGCCGAGGCCGACGGTGGAGACCTGAAGTCCTGAACGGCCCAGGGGGTTGTACTGCACGTGGTTCGCTCCTCCGCGATCGTCCGGTGCCTTGTGCGGCAAGTGATCACTCTAGGCCCGCCGATGGGGCGGCGGTACGGGGTCGTGTGAACGCTCCGTGTCGCGCGTCCGGCGGGCGTGGGCCGGCGGGCGTGTGACCCCGGCCGGTGCCCGCCCCCGCGCTCTTCGGTACGCCCGGGGCGTGTTGCGAAAGTGGCGCCGAGCGCCCGAGGGGCCGGGCGGGACCTTCACAACACGCCCTTAGAGGATCCGGGCCGCGCCGGCGGCGGGCACGGCCCGGGTCACGTGCGGAGCGGTGAACCCGGCGGCGGCGAACGCGCCCTCGACGGCTCGGGTCACCTCCGCCTCGGCCTCCGCGTCGATCAGGGCGAGGGCCGAGCCCCCGAAGCCGCCGCCCGTCATCCGGGCTCCGTACGCGCCGGCCGCGTTGGCCGTGGCCACCGCCAGATCGAGCTCCGGGCAGGACACCTCGTAGTCGTCGCGCAGCGAGGCGTGGCCCTCGGTGAGCAGCGGCCCGGCGGCGCGCAGCCGGCCGGCGCGCAGCTCCGCCTCGACCCGCAGGACGCGTTCGTTCTCGGTGACGATGTGCCGGACGCGGCGGCGCCCGATCGGGTCGGTGAGCCGGGACAGCGCCTCCGGCAGGTCCGCGTACGCCAGGTCGCGCAGCGCGGGCAGCCCCAGCGCGGCGGCGGCCCGATGGCAGGAGCTGCGGCGCGCCGCGTAGGCGCCGTCGGCGAGGTCGTGCTTGACCCGGGTGTCGATGACGAGCAGCCGCAGCCCCGACGCGGCGCAGTCGAAGGGGATGTGACGTTGTTCGAGGGTGCGGGTGTCGAGGTGCAGGGCGTGCCCCGCGGAGGAGCAGGCCGAGGCCATCTGGTCCATGACCCCGCAGGGCACGCCGACGTACGCGTTCTCGGCGCGCCGGGCCAAGGTCGCCAGCTCCGCGCCGGGCAGCGGGATCCCGTACAGCTCGGTGAGGGCCATCGCGGTGGCCACTTCCAGGGCCGCGGATGAGGACAGGCCGGCCCCGGTCGGCACGTCGGAGCGCACGTACAGGTCCGCCCCGCCGACCGGAAGGCCCGCCTCCAGCAGCGCCCACGCCACGCCTGCCGGGTACGCCGTCCAGCCGGCCGGGCCGCGGGGGGTGCCGCCGGGGGTCAGGTCGGTGAGGTCCAGGGTGACGACGCCGGAGGGCACGTCGGCGGAGTGCAGTCGGAGCTTGCGGTCGGTGCGGCGGGCCGCGGCCACCTCCGTGCGCTGCGGGAGCGCGAAGGGCAGCGCGAACCCGTCGTTGTAGTCGGTGTGTTCGCCGATCAGGTTGACCCGGCCGGGCGCGGCCCACACGCCCTCGGGCGGGCTCCCGTACAGGTCCTGGAACCCCTGGGCCGCGCGGTTCACGGACTCGCCACCTCCCGCAGCCGGGCGGCCGCGTCCTCGGGCCGGACGTCGTTCATGTAGGCCTCCATTCCGGACTCGGTCCCCGCGAGGTACTTCAGCTTGTCCGCGGTGCGCCGGACGGTGAACAGCTCCAGGTGGAGCGCGAAGTCCTCGCGTCCCTCACCGGTGGGCGCCTGGTGCCAGGCGGAGATGTACGGGGTCGGACCGGGCAGTGCGAACAACCGGTCGAAGCGGCGCAGCAGTTCCAGGTAGAGCCCGGGGAGTTCGGCGCGGGCCGCGTCGCCGAGGGCCGGGAGGTCGGGTACCCGGTCGTGCGGATGGAGGTGGACCTCGTAGGGCCAGCGGGCGGCGTACGGGACGAAGGCCGTCCAGTGCTCCCCTTCGAGGACGACGCGGGTGCCCTCGGCGCGCTCGGCCGCGAGGACCTCCTCGAAGAGGTTGCCGCCGGTGCGGGCCCGGTGCGCGGCGACGGTGGCGAGCATGCGGCCGGTGCGCGGGGTGACGAACGGGAAGGCGTAGATCTGGCCGTGGGGGTGGGCGAGGGTGACGCCGATCTCGGTGCCCCGGTTCTCGAAGCAGTAGACCTGCCGGACGCCTTCGCGTGCGGCGAGTTCGGCGGTGCGGTCGGTCCAGGCGGCGAGGACCAGTGCGGCGCGGGACTCGTCCAGTTCGGCGAAGGAGGTGCGGTGGTCGGGGGTGAAGCAGATGACCTCGCAGCGGCCGGTGTCGCCGGCGAGGGAGGGGAAGCGGTTCTCGAAGACGGCCACCTCGTAGTCCGGGGCCGGGACCTCGCTCGCGTGCGCGGCGGTGGAGGGGCACAGCGGGCAGTCGTCGGCGGGCGGCAGGTGGGTGCGGCCCTGACGGTGGGAGGCGATGACGACGGCGTCCCCGAGGAGCGGGTCGCGGCGCACCTCGGAGGTGGGGACGGTGGCGGCTCCGAGGGGGCGGGTGTCGGGAACGGTGCGGACGGGGGCTTGGTCCCCGTCCGGATCCTTGTCCGTGTCGTAGTAGAAGATCTCGCGGCCGTCGGCGAGTCGGGTGCTCGTACGATTCACGTACCGATCTTCCCTCACTGGGGGGTGATGGCGGTGGGGCGGCCCAGGTCGGGTCGGTCGCTCAGTCGGAGTTCGGCGCCGGGGCGTTCCATTTCCAGGACCACGATCTCGTTCCCGGCGGCGTGCCACAGGGGGGCGGGGGCGTAAAGGGTGCGCTGCGGGCCGCGCGGGGTGTCGTAGTGGCCGAGGAGGAATCCGTTCAGCCAGACCAGGCCGGTGCCCCATCCGGAGAGGTCCACGAAGCCGTCCGCCGGGGGTGCGTCGGGGGTGTGGGAGAACCGGCGGAAGGTGGGCTCCTGCGCCGGGGGCTCCTGAGCCGTGGGCCCGGCGGGGTCGGTCAGGGGGGCCGGGGCGGTCCCGGTGTCCGTCGGTCTGGACCAGTCGAGGCCGCTCAGGTCGGTGAGCGGGAGCGGGGTGATCTCCCACTCGAACAGGTGCTGGTGGCCGTGGCGCACGCCGCGCCAGATGCCCTTGCGATCGTCGAGCAGCGGCCCGTAGTTCACCCGCCCCAGGGCCCGGACCAGGATGTCGAGCACGACGCCCTCCTCGCCGACGGGCAGGTCGAGGCCCTCGTCGGGGGCGTTGCGGTCGAGGGCACCCAGTAGTCGGCCGTCGGCGAAGAGGTACGCGTGGTCACCGAGCCCGTCGATCCTGACTGGCATGGCGGGGCGCGGCCCGGTGATGGTGGTCCGGTAGTGGATCAGGCCGTGGTCCTGGCCGAGCTTCTCCATGGACTCGGGTGCGGGACGCAGGACCGGTTCGCCTCCGAGGGTCCCGAGCGCGCCGAGCAGCGGGGCGACGCCGGCCGGGATCGCGCGGGCCGGGGCCATCCGGGGCGGCGGGGCGGGCAGCGGGCCGTCGGGCAGGGGGAGGTACTTGCCGATGACCTCGCGGAAGGCATGGAACTTGGGGGTGAGTTCGCCGGCTTCGCCGATCGGGGCGTCGTAGTCGTAGCTCGTGACGGTGGGCTGGTAGCCGGGGTCCGCGGGCCTCGACCCGGTGTGGTTGGCGCCCGCCCGGAAGCCGAAGTTGGTGCCGCCGTGGGCCATGTAGAGGTTGACGGAGGCGCCGGTGGCGAGGAGTTCGTCGAGGGATTCGGCGGCTTCCCGGGCGTCGCGGACGTGGTGCCCGTCGCCCCAGTGGTCGAACCAGCCGATCCAGAACTCCATGGCGGTCAGCGGGCCGGTGCGCTGGTAGCGGCGCAGGACGTCGAAGCGTTCCGCGGGCCGGGCTCCGAAGGTGGCGGTCGCGAGCCGGCCGGGGACGGTGCCGCCCTGGAGCATGGCGTCCTCGGGGCCGTCCGCGGTGAAGAGCAGGCAGTCGATGCCGCGGTCCGTCAGGGCGCGGTCGATGTGGGCGCGGTAGCGCGCGTCGTTGCCGTACGAGCCGTACTCGTTCTCGATCTGCACGGCGACCACCGGGCCCCCGCGGCTCGCGAGGTGGGGCAGCAGTTCGGGTACGACGAGGTCGAACCAGCCGTCCACCTCGGCCTGGAATCGAGGGTCGGAGCACCGCAGGTGCAACCCGTCGATGGCCAGGAGACGGGCGGGCAGACCTCCGAAGTCCCATTCGGCGCAGATGTAGGGTCCGGGCCGGACGACCGCGTCGAGCCCGAGGTCCTGGGCTATGCGCAGGAACCGGCCGACGTCGCGCCATCCGGTGAAGTCGCCCTTGCCCGGGCCGGTTTCGTGGAAGTTCCAGGGGGCGTACGTGTCCACGGTGTTGGCCCCCATGGCCCGCAGCCGACGCAGCCGGTCCTCCCACAGGTCGGGATGGACCCGGAAGTAGTGCAGGGCACCCGAGACGATGCGGTGGGGCCGGCCTGCCCGGCGGAATCCGTCCTGGTCGTGCGTGAGCATGCGCTGGCTCCCGGAAAAGGTCGAAATGCCGTGAGGTGCGGGGCTGCAAGCCGAATATATGAACGGCCCGTCCGCGCAGTCAATGACCGGTTGAACGCAATCAATCGAAACGATCGATTCGATTGCCTATGATGACCGCGCGGACGGGCCGCGGAGCCCGCCCGCAGGGCTGCCGGCCGGCACGGCCCGGCACGGCCCGGACCCGCCGGACTTCAGGGGGACCTCGTGAGACCACATGTGGACCAGCGTCAGGCTCAGGTGCTCGCGCTGGTACGGGCCCGCGGCAGCGTACGGGTGGCCGACCTGGCCCAGGAGCTCGGTGTTTCGCCCGTCACCCTGCGCCGGGACATCGAGGCGATGGCCGCCCGGGGCGAGATCCAGCGGATGCACGGCGTGATCAGCCGGATCGAGGGCATACGGCCCGTCGCTCCCTCCCTCTCCCGCGACCCGGGCGCTACCGCGTCCGGCCGGTCCCCGGCGGGCCCCGGGGCGGGCCTGGTGATCGGAATGGTGGTCCCCACCACGGAGTACTACTACGCCGAGGTGGTACGCGGTGCGCGCGAGGTCGTCGAGGCGCGGGGCGCGCGCCTCACCGTCGGACTGACGCGCTATCTCCCGGGCGAGGACCGCACCCAGGCCGACCGCCTGCTGTCCACCGGTGCGGACGGACTGCTCCTGACCCCGAACTGGGCCGCCGGATCGGCCGCTCCGGGCGAGGGCGCCTGGACGGCGGAGCTCGACGTACCGACCGTACTGGTCGAACGCGCGGCCCCGCCGGGACACCCGGCGGCGGGGCTGGACCGGGTGATGTCCGACCACGCCCACGGGGCCGCGCAGGCCGTCCAGCACTTGGCGGGGCAGGGGCACCGCCGGATCGCCCTCGCCAGCCAGGAAACCCCGACGACCGCGCGCCTGCGCTCCGGATTCGAAGCGGCCGTGAACGCCCTGGGCCTGAAGCCACCCCCGCCGTGGCCCGGGGCGGCGGGGTCGGGGGCGGCGGGGTCGGGGGCGGCGGGGTCCGGGGTCGCGGGGTCGGGGGTCGCGGGGTTCGGGCCGGCGGGGTCCGGGTCTGCGAGCGACGCCGGCCTCTCGGTGGCCGACCGCTTCGCCCGCACCCTGGACTACCTGTGCGACGCGGTGACCTCAGGCGGAGTGACCGCGGCCCTGATCCACAGCGACACCGACGCCATCATGCTGATCCCCCGCCTCCAGGCCCGAGGCATCCGCGTACCGCAGGACCTGGCCGTGATCACCTACGACGACGAAGTGGCCGGACTGGCCGACGTACCGCTGTCGGCGGTCGCCCCGCCCAAGCACGAGGTCGGTGCACGGGCCGCGACCCTGCTCCTGGAACGCCTCACGACCGCCGCACACGAAACCCCCCGCCAACACGTGGAACTCCTCCCCCACCTGAACATTCGCACCACCTAGGTGTACGGACCCGCAGCTGCTCAGATCGACTTCGGGCACCTCCGTGTGTAGGCGGCGGGTGCGGCTGTCAGTCGACGCACCTCGCTGGAAGGCCGATGCGATCGGAACCCGGGGGCCAGGTGATCACGTAGGTCGTGTGCATCACGATGCGCGGCGGCCGGTTGAGGCCCCTTTCGGGCCCTGGGGCCGGTTACGGCTTCATGAGGGCGGCAGTGGCTCCGGTGATCAGTGTCTGGGAGTGTTGGACGAGCCGTTCGTAGTCTCGTGCATGGCAGGTGGGGGCCCATGGCCATCCCCGGAGGCCTCACGTGGCTTCCTCAGGTTGGCGTGGGCGCCCTTGCCGGTGAGCTGGACCGGCCGTCGTGACCCCGGTCGAGGAACGCGGGTCGAGGGCTCGCTACGTACCGCCCCGTCTCGGTAGCCGCTGTGCCGCAGACCCGTGCCGGCCCTCTCCTACTCGGCTTGTTGCCCCGCAGTCACCAGATGCTCCAGGTAGGACCGTCCCTGTTCGAGCAGGCCGGCGAGGTCGGCGGCGTGGGGGTACCAGCGTCGCTCGTACTCCCAGCACAGCCAGCCCGCCGGCGGTGCTGCTGCCACCGCTTCGGCCAGGGGGAGGACTCCGGCGCCGAGACCGAGCGGGGTGAGGTCCTGCGCCGAGGCCACGTCCTTCACCTGGACGTAGCCCAGGTGTCCGCCGAGTTGTCTTCGCGACCGTTGCGCCGCCTCTCCCTCAAGCCAGGTGTGCAGTACGTCCCACAAGGCACCCGCGGCGGGATGACCCACCTCGTGCAGGACCCGGGCCGTGGCCGTCGTGCTGCGATGGGAGTCGTGGGTCTCCAACAGGATTCGCACGCCGTGCCGATCGGCGAACGGGACCGCCTCCCGGAGCCGGCGCACGGCGTTGGCATCGGATCGGTGCGGTGGCAGGCCTTCCCCACCGGGAAAGACGCGCACGTACGGGGCTTCAAGATCGACAGCGAGCTGGACCAGGTCCCTGATCTCGGCGAGGACCGGCTCGTCCTCCCCGGCCGCCGCCACCCGGGCGTAACCGGCGACCCCGAGGACCCTCACATCGGCCGCGGTCACCGCCCTCAAGCCGGCAGCCCGGTCACCGCGCGAGCTCCCCGCGTGCAGCGGCTCCTCGGGGTGGGCGCGGAGTTCGAGGCCGTCGTACCGGTGCTCGGCCGCCAGCGCCGCGCTACGCACGAGAGGGGTTCCGGGCAGCCCCAGCGTCGAGAAGGCGTACTTCACGGCCGGCTCCCCTCGGGCGGCGGGGCCGTGGAGCCTCGCACCATGAGTTCGGTGGGCAGAGTGGTGATGCCGCCCGGGGGCGGGGACCTGCGGCCGGTCACCAGGTTCGCGGCCAGCGCCCCGGCCTCGCGCAGCGGCACACGGACCGTGGTGAGCGCGGGCGCGGTGTCCACGCAGAACGGCAGATCGTCGAAGCCCGCGACCGATACGTCCTCGGGGATGCGCAGCCCCGCTTCGCGCAGCGCGGCGACCACACCCGTGGCTACGGCGTCGTTGGCTGCGGCGACGGCGGTGAAGGGCTCAGCACGGCGGAGCAGTTCCTGGGCTGCGTCATAGCCGGCGGATCGTTCGAATCCGGCGTGCAGGGTGATCCGGGCGCAGGTATCGGGCAGGGTCGGATCGTGGCGTGCCAGTGCGTCCCGGTGTCCGGCGAGGCGCTCGCGGGAAGTGCTCAACCCGGGCGGACCGGCCACATAGGCGATGCGCCGATGGCCGAGGGCGAGGAGGTGCTCGGCGAGGCGAAAGGCTCCTCCCCGGTCGTCGAAGACGACGGTGGCCAGGGGCAGCCCCGCGTCAACGGGCAGCGGTGGCCGGCCGCAGAGGACCACGGGCGTTCCCGCGGCCGCTAGCCGCGAGACCCGCGCGGCGAGGGCAGCGGTGTGGTCCGGATGCTCGACGGCCCCGCCGGTGAGGACGACGCCGCCGGCCCGCTGCCCTTCCAACAGGGTGAGGTAGGCGATTTCAGCGGCGGGGGCGCCCTCGGTGTTGCACACCACGGCCAGTCGGCGTGGCTCCGCACGACCGGCCGGGTCCAGGGCGCGTTGGAGGGAGCCGGCAAGGATCCCGAAGAAGGTGTCGGCGACATCGTGCACAAGGACGCCGATCAGGTCCGAGGTGGCCGCGGCCAGCGCCCGGGCGGGGCCGTTGGCGATGTAGCCCAGCTCCTCGACGGCCTGCTCCACCCTGGTTCGGGTGCCGCCCGCCACCGGGTAGCCGCCGTTCAGTACCCGCGAGACCGTGGCCGGCGATACACCTGCGTGCGCCGCGACCTCGGCAAGGGTGACCGCCATGCCGCACCTCTCCTTCTGCCCTCACGGGCTGCCCTCGGTCATCGTCTCATTCGGTGTGGATCTCCATATTGGCGGATTCAGCAAGCGCTTTCTATCACTCGAACGAGTGTTGTCAGGCATTGCACGAGCGTCCTAGCCTGATGCGAGAGAAAGCGCTTTCTACACTGGCGCCGATGTTGATGTGAACTCGGCCGAACAAATGGAGGGACCGTGAACCGCAGGACGATCAAGATCGCGATGAACGGCGTGACCGGGCGGATGGGATACCGCCAGCATCTGGTCCGGTCCCTGCTCGCACTGCGCGAGCAGGGTGGGCTCGATCTCGGTGACGGGTCGGTGATCTGGCCGGAGCCCGTCCTGGTCGGTCGCCGGGAGTCGGCACTGCGGGCCATTGCCGAGCGGCACGGCCTGGAGGACATCAGCACCGACCTGGATTCCGTACTCGCGGATCCGACGGTGGAGATCTACTTCGACGCCCAGGTGACCGGCGCCCGCGAGCCGGCGGTCCGCCGGGCCATCGCCGCCGGGAAGCACGTCTACTGCGAGAAGCCGACGGCGCTCACCTTCGAGTCGGCGCTGGAGCTGGCCCGGCTCGCCGAGGCAGCCGGGGTCAAGCACGGCGTGGTCCAGGACAAGCTCTTCCTGCCGGGCCTGCTGAAGCTGAAGCGCCTGATCGAGGGCGGCTTCTTCGGTGAGATCCTGTCCGTGCGGGGTGAGTTCGGCTACTGGGTGTTCGAGGGGGACTGGCAGTCCGCGCAGCGCCCGTCGTGGAACTACCGGGCGCAGGACGGTGGGGGGATCGTGGCCGACATGTTCCCCCATTGGGACTACCTGCTGCACGAGCTCTTCGGCCCGGTGCGAACCGTGCAAGCCCTCGCCCGGACCCACATCGCGCGCCGTTGGGACGAGGAGGGCAAACCGTACGAGGCCACTGCGGAGGACGCCGCCTACGGCATCTTCGAGTTGGAGGGTGGCGCCGTCGCCCAGATCAACTCTTCCTGGGCGGTACGGGTGCACCGTGACGAACTGGTGGAGTTCCAAGTCGACGGAACGCACGGATCGGCTGTCGCGGGCCTGCGCGGCTGCCGGATCCAGCACCGCGTCGCGACGCCCAAGCCGGTGTGGAATCCGGACCTGCCCCAGGCCGAGGCCTTCCGCGCCCAGTGGCAGGAGGTGCCGGACAACAGCCCACCGGACAACGGCTTCAAGGCCCAGTGGGAGCTCTTCCTCCGTCACGTCGTACGGGACGAGCCCTGGCGGTGGGATCTGCTCGCGGGGGCCCGCGGAGTGCAACTGGCCCAGGTGGGGTTGCGGTCCTCGGCCGAAGGTCGCCGGCTCACGGTGCCGACGGTGACGCTGTGAACGGCATCCGGCTCCCTTCTGCCGACGGTCGGTTGCGGCTGCATCTGCCCAGCACCGTTCCGCTACCACCCCTGGTCGCCGGACCCGCCCGTTCCCGTGTGTTCCACGCCGCGGCCCACGTGGTGGCGGACCCGCTCGCCGCGTCGGCCGACAGCCGAGCGGTGGTCGACTGGGACAGCACGCTGGCGTTCCGGCGTCGGCTGTGGGAGCAGGGACTCGGAGTCGCGGAGGCCATGGACACCGCCCAGCGCGGAATGGGACTCGACTGGCCGGTGGCGGCGGAACTGATCCGCCGCTCGGGGGCCGAGGCCCGCGCCGTGGGAGGGCGGATCGTCTGCGGGACGGGAACAGACCAGCTCCCGCCGGGGAAACCGCACTCCCTGGCCGCGATCACCAGTGCTTACGAGGAACAGCTCGCCCACACCGAGGCCTGCGGCGCCCGGGCCGTCCTCATGGCGTCGCGAGCCCTGGCCGAGACTGCCCGCGGCCCCGAGGACTACCTCCAGGTGTACGCCGAACTGGTCCGCCAGAGCGCCCAACCCGTCGTGCTGCACTGGCTGGGGCCGATGTTCGACCCCGAGCTGGCCGGCTACTGGGGCCACGAGGACATGGACGCGGCCGTGGAGGTCTTCCTGAAGGTCGTCTCCGCGTGCCCGGAGAAGGTCGACGGCATCAAGGTCTCCCTGCTGGACGCGGAACGGGAGGTGGAGATCCGACGGCGGCTGCCGGCCGGGGTCCGCTGCTACACCGGGGACGACCACCACTATCCCGAACTCATCGCCGGTGACGGGCGGCTGGCCAGCGACGCCCTGCTGGGGGTCTTCGATCCCCTCGCCCCGATCGCCGCCAGGGCCGCGATCGCCCTCGACGAAGGGGATTCGGCGCGCTTCCGCGAACTGCTGGACCCGACGGTCGCCCTGGCCCGGCACCTGTTCGCACCGCCCACCCGCTACTACAAAACGGGGGTGGTCCTCCTGGCCTGGCTGGCCGGACACCAGGAACACTTCACGATGGTGGCCGGGTTGCACGCGGCCCGCTCCCTCCCCCACCTGGCGACCGCGTACGAACTGGCCGACCGACTCGGCCTGTTCCCCGATCCAGGACTCGCCGAGGACCGGATGCGCCGGCTCCTCCGCCTGCACGGGGTGTCCTCGTGAAGGGCGCGACGGCTCCGGCGCGGCTCAGCCTCAACCAGGAGACGATCCGCCAGTGGTCGCTGCCCGATCTGGTCGCCGGGTGCACGGCGGCGGGGGTGGCCGCGGTGGGGCTGTGGCGGGAACCGGTGCGCGAGTTCGGCGTGCGGGAAACGGCGAAGCTCGTTTCGGGGGCGGGGCTGCGCGTCAGCTCGCTGTGCCGGGGCGGCTTCTTCACCGCCGCCGATCCTGCGGGCCGGGCGGCGGCGCTCCAGGACAACCGGCGAGCGGTGGAGGAAGCGGCCGAGGTGGGGGCCGATGTCCTGGTCCTGGTCGCGGGTGGTCTGCCCCCGGGTGAGCGGGACCTGGTGGGGGCGCGGCAACGCATCGTGGACGTGCTCGACGATCTGGTCCCCTGGGCCGCCGGGTTCGGCGTGCGACTCGGGATCGAGCCGCTGCACCCGATGTTCGCGGCGGACCGCTGCGTGGTCTCCACCCTGGGCCAGGCCCTCGACATCGCCGAGCAGTTTCCCGCCGAACGGGTCGGGGTCGTCGCCGACTCCTACCACCTGTGGTGGGACGAGAGGCTGCCGGGCGAGCTGCGGCGGGCCGGTGCCGGCGGCCGGATCGTGTCGGTGCAGGTGGCCGACTGGGTGACCCCGCTCCCCGAGGGGGTGTTGCTCGGTCGGGGGCAGTTGGGCGACGGCTGCGTCGACCTGCGGGGATTCCGGGAGCTGGCCGACGCGGCGGGATACCGGGGTCCGGTGGAGGTGGAGATCTTCCATCCGGGTCTGTGGGCGCGGGAGGGTTCCGAGGTGCTTGAGGAGGTGGTCGACCGCTACCGGCGACACGTCGAGTAGGGCGGGCAGCGGCATGCGCGGTGACATCGGAGAACGGTAGGGACCGGATGAGGAGGTTGCGGTGAAAAGGGTGTGGAGCAGGCGTTCCTTCCTTGCTGCGGCGGGCGGGGGTGCGCTGGTGTTCGGCGGACCCGCCGAACGAGCGGGTGCCGATCCCGCGGCCGATGTTCACGAGGCGATGCGTGCGGTCTGGCGCGACCTGGTCCTGGGCGGCGGGTTCCCGGTCACGGAAGAGCCGTTCCGTTCACGGCTCGCCGAGCTCGGCGAACAGGTCGGCGGATGGGCCGCCGCCATGGCCCCGTCGCCCGGGTCGCTCTGGCCGGATCTCGCGTTCGCCACGGATCCCGAGCGGATGATGCAGAGCTACTACCGGCTCCGGACGATGGCGGAGGGCTTTCTGCGTCCCGGAACGGGTCTCACCGGAGACGCCGGGGTGCTCGCCTCCCTGCTGGCGGGATTGGACCATCTGCACGCGGAGGTCTACCACGCGGGCCAGGTGCGGTACGGCAACTGGTACTGCTGGCAGATCGGCGCTCCCCAGGCCCTCCTCGACCTGTGCGTCCTGCTGTACGAGCAGCTGGGTGCGGACCGGCTGGGCCGCTTCTGCGCGGCCGTCGATCATTTCGTACCGGACTCCGCCGTCGCCTCGTACAGCGGTACGAGTACGGGCGCGAACCGGGTGGACCTGTGCCGGGTGCTGGCCGTGCGCGGGGTGGTCGGGCAGGAGGACGCGAAGACGGCCCTTGCCCGCGACGCGCTCTCCCCCGTGTTCCCGTACGTGACCACGGGGGACGGGCTGTACCGGGACGGCTCGTTCGTGCAGCACACGTGGGTGCCCTATACGGGGACGTACGGCGCGGTGTTCCTCGGCGGATTGGGCATGCTGTTCGCGCTCCTGAAGAACACCCCGTGGCAGATCACGGATCCCCGGGCGCAGACCGTTCTGGATGCCGTGGAGCGGGCCTGGGCTCCCTTCCTCTTCAACGGATTGGTCATGGACGCCGTGTCGGGGCGGGCCGTCAGTCGGGGGCTGCTCGTCTCGGACGCCCGCCAGGTCCAGCAGGACGACCACACCCGGGGGCACGCGGTGCTGGCCGGCATCCTGCTGCTAGCCGAGGGGGCGAGCGCCGCCGAGCGCATCCGGTGGCGCGGGCTGGTGAAGGGGTGGGCGGCTCGCTCCTACTACAGCCCCCCGCTGGCGGACCGGACGCTCGGGCTGTCCGCCCTCGCCCGGCTCGCCGACCTCCGGGCCGACCCCGCGGTGGCTCCGGCGCCCGAGCCGGTCGGGCACCGGCTCTTCGCCTCCATGGACCGGGCCACCCACCGGCGGCCGGGCTGGGCCGCTTCCCTGTCCATGGCGTCCCGGCGGATCACCCACTACGAGACGGGCAACGGCGAGCACCTGCGCGGCTGGCACACCGGAAGCGGGATGCTCTCCTGGTGGGGCTCCACGTACGGCAACGGCCAGTATTCCGACGCGTTCTGGCCCACGGTGGACCCGCGCCGGCTGCCGGGCACGACGGTGGCCCGCACCGTCCTGGCCGACGGGGCGGGAGGCGACTGGGGCGCGTCCCGGCCGGACGCCGCCTGGGTGGGCGGGAGCACCGACGGGGAGTTCGCGGCGGTGGGTCAGCACCTGCGGGGCCTGGGAAGCACGCTCGAAGCCCGCAAGTCCTGGTTCTTCCTCGCGGACACGGTCGTCTGTCTGGGGGCGGGCATCCGCGCCTCGGACGGGGTCCCCGTGGAGTCGGTGGTCGACAACCGCAACCTGGGAGTGACGGGCACCCACGCCCTGACCATCGGTGGCAGCGTCCAGCCGGCCCGGTCCGGCTGGTCGGCCACCTTCACCGCCCCGGGCTGGGCCCATCTGGCGGGCTTCGGCGGGTACGTCCTGCAGGGCCCCGGCCCGTTCAAGGCCCTGCGGGAAGAACGCACCGGGCGGTGGAACGACATCAACCGCGGCGGAGCGACCACTGCCCTCACCCGGCGTTACGCCACCCTCTGGTACGACCACGGCAGGGACCCGGTCGACGCCGGGTACCTCTACCAAGTGCTCCCCGGAGCGAGCACGACGCAGACGGCGGCACGGGCCGCCGCGTCGTCATGGTTGACCCTGCTCGCCAACTCCGCGACGGGCCAGGGGGTGTCCGTTGCTTCGCTCGGCTTCACCGGCGTCAACTTCTGGCAGGCCGGCGCCGTCGGGCCGCTGGAAGCGAGCGGCCCCTGTTCGGTCACGGTGCGGTTGAGGGGTGACGGCACCGCCTCCCTGTCCGTCGCGGACCCGACCCGGACCCTGGGGACGCTGACCCTGGTCTGGCGCCGGGCTGTAGCGACGGTGTTGTCCCGGCCGGAGAGCGTGGTCTCGGCGGTCGGGGGAACTCAGCTGCGGATCGAGTTCGGGAGCCTCGTCGGGACGGCGGGGTCATCCCAGGAGGTGGTGGTCCGGCTGGGGTGACGAGGTCCGCGGACACGGGCCGGGAAGGGCGCGGGCGAGCCGTGCGGGGAGGGGGAGGGGGCAATTCGCGTAGCATTTGGCAGTCATCGGTACGGGGGCAGCTTGGCCTTCGCCCCACCCTCGGAGCCTGTCCTTTCGCGGTGTCGGCCCCGGTTGCGCGGGGTGGGAGCCCGTCCGGGAGCGAGGGGCCGACGGAGCGATACCCCTGGACTTCCCGCGCAGGTGCTGTTTAGGGTCGTGTCCGACGGCATCGCGTGTCGGTCACCGACCGGGTGAGGCATGGAGGTGTCCGTGACATGCCTTCCGGAGGCATTCACCCATGTCGGTTCAGCTCAATCACACGATCATCCACTCCCGTGACAACCGGGAGTCCGCCACGTTCCTGGCACACGTCCTCGGTCTCGAAGTCGGCGCCGAATGGGGCCCGTTCATCGTCGTGGCCACCGGGAACGGGGTCAGCCTGGACTTCGCGACCATCCCCGCCGAATCCATCGTGCCGCAGCACTACGCGTTCCTGATCTCGGAAGAGGAGTTCGACGCCGCCTTCGAGAAGATCCGAGCTGCGGGCATTCCGTACTTCGCCGATCCGCACGGCAAACAGCCGGGCGAGATCAACCACAACGACGGGGGCCGCGGGGTCTACTTCCCGGACCCCTCCGGGCACGGGATGGAAATCATCACCCGTCCGTACGGCGGCTGAGCAGTCGAGGGACTGAGCGCCGTCCCCCCTGCCGGGCTCGGCCCCCGGCGCGGACCGGTCCGGCCCCGCCCGGGAAGGGGGACGGGGTGCCGCCGCTCGGCGTGCACGATCGAGCCGCAGCCGGTGCCCGGGCGTCCCAGCAGCGATGATGGGTGCATGAGCAAGCCCCCTGCCTCCCGTCATCGTCTCCGCCTCGAAAACCACCAGGGCGACACTTACCCGGAAAGCCTCGGCCGGGCACACCAGCCCCTGTCCGGACTCACCACCGTGACCTGCGCCTGCGGCCTGCGGAGCGATCCGCTTCCCAGCGACGACGCCCGTCTCGTCTACGAGCAGCACCGCTACCTCATCCGTGACGAGGTGACGCAGCAGACCCCGTCCCCTCGGTAACCCGGCGGGCCGCCGCATGCCGTGCGGCGGCCCGCCGGTGCCCGTCACCGCATCCTGCGGCGGCGGGCCCCACCGCTCTACCGGCCCGTCACGGAAAGGGCCGGCAGGTCGGGAATCATCCCGGCCAGCCACCCCGTGGGCTCGACCGTGAACCGCGGCGCTCCGGACACCTCCCACCACGAGCGGACCGCTGTGGTCCGCATGGTCTCCCGGGTGCGCTTGTCGACGTACTCGACCATCCGCTCACCGGTGAGCCTGGTCGCGACCTGGCCGCGTGTGCAGGCGTCGGGGTATTCGTTCCAGTGCACTCCCTTCTCCGACCGCAGGAGTCCCTTCATCTCGCCGGTGGACACCCGGTGGAGACGCTCGTGCGGGAAGTGGGCCTGCGCCGCCATGGCGATGCTGTTGCGGACGGCGTCCCGCTGCCGCCACAGGAAGTAGTGCGCCACCTCCACCGGGTCCGCCATGGTGAACACGCGCGCGTCGAAGAGCGCCCGACGGCCCGGGCGTCGCTCGTTGAGGACGGCCGTGGCCAGGGACGCCGCGACGGACAGTTGCTTGGCCACCACCCCGCCGAACCACGGTTCGGTGGCGGGCGTGGCGAAGTCGGTGAGGAGCAGGCTGATCTCGTCGGACTGCGTGTAGGCGATGGCGGCGCCCGCCGCCTCCGCGCAGAGCGCTTCGGTCACGGCGGCCATGTCCTCCACGAACGCCATGTCGAACGGTTTGACGGCATCCCGCAGGTAGTTGTGGAAGGCGCGGCCGTCGAGGCGCAGGATCGTGTAGGTGGAGCGCGGCAGGACCGTCCTGTGTGCGGCTTCGTACCGCTTCATGCGGTCGCCCAGCGCGGTGGTGTCGCTCATCGTGATCCCCCGGGTCGGTGAGCGGCCAGGCTATCGGCGCCCGCCGCCCGAAGCCCGCGCACTCACCGCCCGCCGAGGCCCCGGAAAGCACGAGGGGCGCGGACCGGGCGGAACGGCGAACGACGAACGCCCGGACGGGGAGGTTTTCCCCGTGCGGGCGCTCGTCCGTGCTGCTTGCTACGACATCGTTCACGTGTGGCAGGGGCGGCAGGAGTCGAACCTGCGACCTACGGTTTTGGAGACCGTTGCTCTGGCCGGCTGAGCTACACCCCTTCGGCGAGACCAACCATGACACGGCGTCGCTCGAAGATCCACATGTTTCAGGGGCTCAACTGGATGAAACTTCGGCCCGGGTGACAGCGCCCCGCGTACGGAGCCAGTCGCCCAAGGAGGTGTCCGCACTGGTCAGAGCCACGTCGAGGGGAGTCAGGTCGTCGTGGCCGATCCAGTTGATGTCCGCGCCTTGGGACAGCAGGTACCGCGCCGTGGACAGGTGGCCACCGTGGCAGGCCCCCCAGAAGGCGCTCGTGATCTCTTCCGGGGGCGTGGGTGAGGCCGCGAGCAGGGCGGTGACGCGGTCGAGCAGCCCCAGGGTCGCCGCGTCGTGGAGGTCGGGGCGGGCGCCGAGCGCCAGGAGCCGGTCGGCTGCCCGCCACTGCCCGAACGCCCGGGCGTCGGCGAGCGGGGTGCCGCCGCCGATGACGCCGCCCCGGGCCTCGATGTCGGCGCCGGCTTCGACGAGGGCGTCGAGGGCGGGAACGTCGTCGTTGCTCGCGGCCCAGTGCAGCGGGGTCTCCTCGTGGGCGCCCACGAACCGCGCCGCCGGGTCCGTGCCGGCCGCCACGAGGGTACGGATGACCTCGGCGGTGCGCGGGTGATGGCCGGGCCAGTCGGTCGCGATGTGCAGCAGGCCGCGCTCCCCCGCGGCCTCGCCGCGCCGGACGATCCGGGCGGTCGCGAGCCCGGGGTGCGACTCCAACAGCCGTCGCAGTGCCGGGAGGTCTCCGCTGCGGATGGCGGCCGTGACGGCGATCGCCTGCGGATCGTCCGCGTCCAGTACCTGCATCCGCCCAGCTTACGGACTCCCGCGCGGCCGGGCCGGTGGCAGGAGGCACGGACGCGGAGGATGGCGGGACGGAAGGGGTCAGGGGGGAGTGAGGTCCCGCCGTGCACCACCCGACCCCCTACCGAGGCCCGAACCCGCGCGCGCGGCTCGATGTCACCCTCACCCGGGTCGTCGACCCGGCGGCACCCTCGGCGGACGGCGCCACCATCGAGGGCGGGGCCGGGAAGCTGGTGGTGGTCGCGCTGCGGCTGGGGAACACCGGCACGGTCGCCTACGAGGACTCCCCCGCGCCCGCCACCCACTTGCTGGACGCCGGCGGCCACCGGTTCACCGGTACGGACGAGCCGACCACGGTCGGCAGGCCGTTCCCCGCCGCGCTGCGGCTCGCCCCGGGCGACTTGGCCGGTGGCTTCGTCACCTTCCGCCTGCCCGCGGACGCCCACCCGGCCGCGGTGCGGTTCGCACTCGACGCCGGACTCGCCGACGACGTCGGCCACTGGAGCCTTACCTGACTCCCGGCCCTGCCCCCCACCCCCGGCTCCCCGGGCCGCCGGCAACCGGAATCAGGCACAAGTTACCTCGCCGTATGTAGTGACTTACCAGCCACCCGACAGTAGAACTTGTTCTCACTCCGTCGAGAGTGAGGAACGTCACATGAGTGACAAAGGCCTGAACAGCAAGGTTTCCAGCGGTGTTTCCCGACGCGGATTTATCGCTGGAACTGGTTCTATTCTGGGAGCCATGGCCCTGACGGTCAACGCGACCCCGGCCCCCGCCAGGGCCGCCGCGGGAGCCGCCGTCGCGAACGCTCCCATCGAGTCCGGGGCCCGCGTCCCCGCCTTGGTGATCGGCACCGGGTACGGCGGCTCCGTCGCCGCGCTGCGCCTCGCCCAGGCGGGTGTCGACGTACACATGATCGAGATGGGCATGGCGTGGGACACCCCGGGCACCGACGGGAAGATCTTCGCCAACACCACCAAGCCGGACTACCGTTCCTACTGGCTGCGCACCCGGACGAAGGCCCCGCTCAGCAACTTCCTCGGCTTCCCGATCGACAAGGACGTCCCGAAGTACACGGGCATCCTGGACGCCGAGGAGATGGGCGGGATCATCGTCTACCAGGGTCGCGGAGTCGGCGGCGGCTCGCTCGTCAACGGTGGCATGGCGGTGACCCCCAAGCGGCAGAACTTCGCCTCGATCCTGCCGTCCGTGAACGCCGACGAGATGTACAACACCTACTACCCGCGGGCCAATGCCGGCCTCGGGGTGGGTCTCATCGACCCCAACTGGTTCGAGACGGTGGACTGTTACCAGTTCTCCCGCGTCGGCCGCAAGCACGCCCAGCGCTCCGGATTCCCCTTCGTGTTCGTACCGGACGTCTACGACTGGGACTACATGAAGAAGGAGGTGGCCGGCACCGTCCCCAAGTCCGCGGTGGCCGGTGAGATCCTCTACGGCAACAACGCCGGCAAGAAGTCCCTCCAGCAGACGTACATCGCCGCTGCCCGCGCCACCGGCAAGGTCAGCATCTCGCCCCTGCACCGGGTCACCACCGTCTCCCCCTCGGCCGGTGGCGGCTACACGGTCGTCATCGAGCAACTGGACACCACCGGGGCCACGATCGCCACCAAGACCGTCGTCGCCGACAAGGTGTTCTTCGCGGCCGGCAGCGTCGGTACGAGCAAGCTGCTCGTGAAGCTCAAGGCCACCGGGGCGCTGCCGAACCTCAACAACGAGATCGGCAAGGGCTGGGGCGACAACGGCAACGTCATGTGCGGCCGCGCCAACCACATGTGGGACGCGACGGGGAAGGTCCAGTCCTCCATCCCCTGCGGGGGCATCGACAACTGGGACGCCGGCGGCGCCTTCGCCGAAGTGGCACCGCTGCCGACCGGGATCGAGACGTACGCCTCGTTCTACCTGTCGATCACGAAGAACCCGCACCGCGCCGAGTTCACCTGGGACGCCGCCGCCCAGAAGGTCGGCCTGAACTGGCAGACCGCCTGGAAGCAGCCGTCCATCGACATGGCGAAGAGCATCTTCGACAAGATCAACTCGAAGGAGGGCACGATCTATCGGACCGACCTCTTCGGCCTGAACAAGATCTGGGGCGACCACCTCACCTACCACCCGCTCGGCGGTGCGGTGTTGAACAGGGCGACCGACAACTACGGTCGCCTGCACGGACACCCCGGCCTGTACGTGATCGACGGAGCGCTGATCCCCGGCAACACCAGCGTCAACCCGTTCGTGACGATCACGGCGCTCGCCGAGCGCAACATCGAGAAGATCATCGCCACGGACCTCTAGCGGGGGCCCGACGACGACGGGGCCGGCCGGACTCTCCGGCCGGCCCCGCACCGTGTCCCCCCCCGTCCCGGCTCAGCTGCCCGGCAGCATGCAGACGCTGTCGAGCCCGAGCACGTGGTTCAGACGCCCGAAGGCGAGCCAGGAGCCGATGCTCATGCTCAACTCGACGATCTCCAACTGGCTGTAGTGCGCGGTCATCCGCTCCCAGAAGTCCTCGTCCAGGCCGTGGTGGTCCAGGGCGTAGCGTTCCGCGTACTCGGCGGCCAGCCGGGTGCGGTCGTCGAAGGCCTTGGTGGTGCGCCAGTCGGTGACGGCGTCGGCGAACTCCTCCTCGACCTTCTCGCCGTCCCGGTCGGTGCGCCAGTCGAGGCAGAAGACGCACCCGTTGATCTGCGCGATGCGCAGCCGGGCCGCCTCGAACTCCCTTAGGCCCAGGGTGGTGTGGGCGTAGACGGAGAGGGAGAAGTTGGCGGCGGCCATGCCGATGCCGGGCACCATGTCCCCCCATACGTACTCGATGGGGTGCTGCCCCTCGGGGATGTCGATGTTCACGGCTGCTTCCTTCCGAGTTTGCCGACTGCGGGACGCAGCGGGATGTCGAGCGCGTCGTAGAGTCCGGGTTCGGCGGCCACGAGCCAGTCGATGGCTCCGACCAGCCGGCCGACGGCGGTGGCGTTGCCGCCCGCGGAGCGGTTCTCTCCCTCGTCGGTCGCCTCGATGGTGACCTCGATGCGGGGGCGTCCTTCGATGATCACGCGGTGGGCTCCGGCGCCGTCGGGCGGCGTGGGCCAGTCGGGGGCGCACGAGGCGTGGATGCGGGTGACGTGTTCGATGACGATGCGGGGTTCGCCCTCGACGATGCCCTGGACCTCGAAGCGGATGGCGCCCTGGGTGCCGGCTTCGAAGTCACCCATGGTGCGGGTGGTGACGGTGGTGTCGAGTGCGCGGCGGTCGGAGGTCTCGCGGATCTCGTCGAGTTCGACCCCGAGGGCGCGGGCCATCATGCGGACCTGCCCTCCCCAGACCATGGTGGGGACCGAGGGCATGAGCATCATGGGCTCGAAGTCCATCGGTTGGCCCATGCCGACGAGGTAGCGGACCGAGTCCGGTTGGTCGTACGTGGAGTAGTCGAAGATCTCCTGGCAGCGGATCACGTCGATGGTGGTGCCGAGGCCGCTCAGGAGCAGCGGCAGGACGTCGTTGCCCCAGCCGGGGTCGACTCCGGAGGCGAAGAGGGATCCGCCGCCCTCCGCGACAGCGGCGAGCACCGGGTCGCGGAACTCCGGTGGGGCGTTGCGGTGGTCGTAGAGCGGGTAGAGGGCGGGGCTGACGACGGCCGCGCCGGCGGATATGGCGCGCACCAGGTCGGCGAGCGCGTCGTCGGGGCGGACGTCGCCGGACGCCGCGTACACGACGGCGGCGGGTCGGGCGGCAAGGACCGCGTCGACGTCGTCGGTCGCGGCCACCCCCAACGGGTGGTCGAGTCCGGCGAGTTCGCCCGCGTCGCGGCCGACCTTGTCGGGGTTGTGGACGAGCACTGCCGTGAGTTCGAGCGCCGGGTGGGCTTCGACGGCGCGGATCGCCGCGCGGCCTACGTTGCCCGTGCCCCAGACCACCGTGGAAATCATGCGCGGAGGGTAGCGAGGAGCTCATGAGGTGCCCAGGGCCGTGAACGATGAATTTGGGACGGACCCCCCGGCGGGCGTAATCCGAGGTGGACAGCCCCTTGACCCAGATGGTCCAGACCAATAGTTTCCGGATTGCACAGCGCACGCGTTACGCACGGCTCAGGACCACCACTCCCCGGATCCGCAAAGGAAGCCCATGCGCCGCAGCACGATCGGCAGGCTCGCCGTCGCCGCCTGCTCCCTCTCCCTGCTGACCGCCTTCGCACCCGCCGCCACCGGCGCGCAGGACGACAGCGCCGGTCACGGCCGCACGTACAAGAAGGTCGGGTACTTCACCCAATGGGGCGTCTACGGACGCGACTTCCAGGTCCAGGACCTCGACGCGAACGGGACCGCGAGCAAGCTCACGCACATCAACTACGCCTTCGGCAACGTCAGTGCCGAGGGGAAGTGCTTCACCGGCAACGTGCCCGGTCAGGCGGATGCCTGGGCGGACTACGCGCGACCGCTGGACGCCGCGAACTCCGTCGACGGGGTGGCCGACACCTCCGAGCAGCCCCTCGCGGGCAACTTCAACCAGCTCAAGGAGCTGAAGGCCAAGCACCCGAACCTCAAGGTGCTGATCTCGCTGGGCGGTTGGAGCTGGTCCACCCACTTCTCGGACGCCTCCCTCACCCCGGCCTCCCGCAAGGCCTTCGTGGAGTCCTGCATCGACCTGTACGTGAAGGGGAACCTGCCGCAGGACGGCGCTCGGGGTGGGGCCGGAGCCGCCGCGGGGGTCTTCGACGGAATCGACCTGGACTGGGAGTGGCCCGGGTCCGAGGCGAACACCGGCACCGTGTTCCGACCCGAGGACAAGCGCAACTTCACCGAGCTGGTCAAGGAGTTCCGTACGCAGCTCGACGCCTACGGTCGCGCCCAGAAGCGGAAGTACGAGCTGACGGCCTTCGTCCCGACCGCCCCCGCGAAGATCGACGCCGGCTTCGACGTCCGCCGGATCATGCGCGACCTGGACTTCGTCAACCTCCAGGGCTACGACTTCCACGTGTCGGGCGAGAAGAACACCGCCCAGCAGTCGGCGCTGTACGCCCGCAAGGACTTCAGCGTGGACGGCACGGTGCGGGCCTGGAAGGACCGGGGTGCGCCCGCGCACAAGCTGGTGGTCGGCATGCCGTTCTACGGGCAGGGCTGGACCGGCGTCCGCGGCGGCGGGGACGGCATCGCACAGCCCGCGACCGGACCGGCTCCGGCGACCTGGGCGGCCGGCTACGAGGACTACAAGGTTTTGAAGCGGCTGGCGGATTCGGGGACCTACGAGGTCCACCGCGACCGGCGCGGCGGCCACGCCTGGCTGTTCGACGGCACCACCCTGTGGACGTACGACGACCCGCAGGTGCTGCGCCAGAAGGCCGAGTACGTCCGCGAGGAGGGCCTGGGCGGCGCGATGTTCTGGTCCCTGGACGGAGACACCGCCGACGGTGAGCTGACGAAGGCCGTCGACCGGGGCCTGCGCGGCCGCTGACGGCCCGGGCCGGCCGGCGGATCGCCGCCGACCGGCCCCCTGGCCGACCCCCTGACCGGCGCCGCCGGGCCGAGAAATCCACACCGGCCCGGCGGCGCCCACCACGTGGCCTCCGCGCATGAGGGCGCGGGGCTCCTCCCCGAAGGGCGTCCCGGCCCGGGCCTGCTCATCGAGCGGAGGCCGGCGACGCGGCCCGAGGTCGAACTCCGCGTCGGGACAACGGCCTTCGAGGTGCGAACGCGGCACGACCTCGTGCGGCGGGCCCCGGCGCGCGGCCCGCGCAGCGCCCTCGACAGGGGCTCCGGACGCTTCCCCGGAGCAGCAGCGAAACCCCCGGCGGTCGGCTCGGCCGCGCAGGCGGCGATGGCCCACCTCCCCGCGCGGGGTCTCGAAGCCGTGGTGGTGACGGCCTTCGGCACCCCGCAAGCGGTCCACACCCTCCAGTGCTGTGGCCGGAAAGGTTTGCCGGGTCGTGGTGTTCGGTGCGGTGCATCGCAAGGCGGAGGGCCGCGGCTCGTACTGGACGAACTTCCGTGGCCCGACAACGCGGCGAGGTGCCGCGCCGGGCGCCGCGACCCGGTGGACCTCTCCGGTCACAGCACTAGGCCCGCCGGTGCCTCGCCGCCAGGGCTGCCGTGTCGGTGAAGGCGGGGACGTGGCCGGTGCCGCCTCGGCCGGACACCGACAGGGAGGCGGCCGCCGTGCCGTAGGCCACCGCGTCGGCGAGGGTGTCACCGAGGGCGAGGCGGGCGGTGGCGGTACCCGTGAAACAGTCCCCGGCGCCGGTCGCGTCGACGGCGCGCGGGTTGACGGGGACGGGGTGGTGGGCCGGCCCGGTGCCGTCGTCCAGGAGCAGCCGGCCCGCGCCGGCGGTCACGGCCACGGCGCGGGCGCCCAGGGCCCGGCAGCGGGCCGCCGCGGTGGCCGGGTCGGCGGTGTCCACCAGGGCGAGGGCGTCCCCGGGGCAGGAGGTCTTGAGCAGCCCGGTCAGCGGGGCGATCCGGGCCAGCAGCTCCCGGGCCTCGTCCCGCCCGGTGAGCCGGGCACGGTAGTTGGGGTCGTACGTGAGGTGCCCGCCGGCGGCGTGGACGGTCCGGGCGGCGTCCAGCACGGCCTCGCGGGCGGTCGGGGAGAGGGCGCCGGTGATCCCGCTGGTGATGAGGGAACGGGCGGAGGTCAGCAGGGTGCGCCAGGAGTCGACGTGGAACGGGGCAAGGGTGGAACCGGCGCCCGCGGTGCGCCAGTAGACGAACTCGCGCTCGCCCTCGGTGTCGGCGCAGAGCAGGTACGCGCCGTTGGGGCGGGGGGCCCGGCGGACGTGGGAGACGTCCACGCCGAGGTCGGTGGCGCGGCGCAACAGCGGCACGCTGAGGTCGTCGTCACCGACTACGGCCAGCAGGGCGGTACGGGCGCCCGCGGCGGCGGCCGCGGCGGCGGCGTTGAGCGCGTCGCCGGAGTAGGAGATGCGGGCCGGGGTGCCGGCGACGGCGTCGCGCGGGGCGGTGTCGGTGTGGATCTCGACCAGGACCTCGCCGAGGACGAGGACGTCGTAAGGAGGCGAAGACGAAGGGGAAGGCGAAGGCGAAGGGGACGGCGAAGCGGCGGCGGAGGGGGACACGGTCAGCGCTCCGGGGCGCAGTCGGCGCAGCACGGTCCGGCGAGTTCCGCGAAGACGGCGGCCAGTTCGGCCGGGTCGTCGGGCAGGCCGTTGCCGATGCCGACGGCGCTCGCTCCGGCGGCGAGCCACTCCCGGACCTCGCCGGGCCGGATGCCCCCGGTCGGCACGAGGAGCGCGTCGGGGAGGACGGCCTTGAGGGAGCGGATGAACCCGGGGCCGCCCACGTGCGCCGGGAAGACCTTGGCCGCTCCCGCGTGGCGGGCGGCGGTGGCGATCTCGCCGGGGGTGAAGCCGCCTTCGATGAACACGGCGTCGTGCCGCGCGGCGAACTCGCGCACCTCGGGCGCCGGGTAGGGGGAGATCAGGAAGCCGGCGCCGGCGGCGAGGGCCTCCCGCGCCTGGGCCGCGCTGGTGACGGTGCCGACGCCGATGAGGGCGGGGCGGCCGTGCGCGTCGGTGAGCGGGGCGGTGCGGGCTACGGCAGTCGCCCAGCCGGGGGTGGAGGTGGTGAGCTCGACGGCGCGGCAGCCCGCCGCGAGCAGGGCGCCGGTGCGCCGGACGGCCTCGTCCGGGCCGGGGTCGCGCAACACCGGTAGCAGGCGCTGAGCGGCCAGCACCGCGTACGGATGACAGGACATCGGACCCCCCGATTTGTTCCACGTAGCGGAACTGCATATCGTGTAATGGAACTCAGTGGTCCAGACCTTACACACCCAGGGAGCCCGCGTGTCAACGGAGCGAGCACGGTCGGCGGACCCGGCGCACGACAACGGCCCGGCCGGTCCGGGCAACCCGGCCGGTCCCTCCCCCCGCCCCGGCGGCCGAACATCGGCGGCCGGGTCGGCGCTGGAGAAGTCGCTGCGGATCCTGGAGGCCGTGGCCGCGCCCGGCGGCCCGCACCGGCTGACGGACGTCATGACGGCGGCGGCGGTCCCCAAGTCGAGCACCTTCCGCATCCTGGCGGCCCTGGTCGACCAGGGCTTCGTACGCTCCGACGGCGAGGGCCGCTACGGGGTGGGCCCGCGACTGCGCGGGCTGTCCGCCGCGGTCGGCGGCGGCGAGCCGGCGAGCGTCCAGCAGATCCTGGACGACCTGCGGCAGGCCACGGGTCAGACGGTGCACCTGGCCCTGCACAGCGGCGAGACCATCACCTACATCCACAAGCTGGAGAGCGGCCAGCCGTTCCGCACCGCCTCCCGGATCGGCATGCGGGTGCCGCTGCACACCACGGCCATCGGCAAGGCCGTCCTCGCCCACCTCCCCCCGAGGGAGCGACGGGAACTCCTCGACGCCACCGGACTGCCCGCGCGCACGCCGCGTACGTTGACCACCGCGAAGGCCATGGCGGCCGAGCTGGAGGCGGTGCGGGAGCGCGGGTTCGCCGTGGACGACGAGGAGAACGAGCCGACGATCCGGTGCGTCGGCGCCGCCGTCCTCGGCGCCGACGGGCGCCCGGTCGGCGGAGTGTCGGTGACCACCGTCACCTTCCTGGTCTCCCGCGAGGAGATCGAGACGTACGCACCGGCCCTGCGCACCGCCGCGCGGGCACTGACCCCCCTGTTGTGACCCCTTGTCGTGATCGTCCGTCGTGACCGGCCCGGGCCGGCCGCCGGGCCCCGGTGAAGTGGCGCCGGAAACTTCTTCCGGATAAGTGTTATCGGGGCCCCTCTCGACGGTCTCCACGTTATTGGGCATCATCGACCGCCGGTACGGACAGGGACTTTCACATGAGCACACAGCACACGGCAGCACTGGTGGCAGCGGCCCGCGCGGGCGATCCCCGCGCGCAGGACGAGCTCGTCAGCGCCCACCTGCCGCTCGTCTACAACATCGTCGGCCGGGCCCTGAACGGGTCCTGCGACGTGGACGACGTCGTGCAGGACACCATGCTGCGGGCGCTCGACGGACTGGGCGGACTGCGGTCGGACGAGAGCTTCCGCTCCTGGCTGGTCGCGATCACGATGAACCGGATCCGGGCGCACTGGCAGGCCCGCGACAACGGGGCCGGCGCGAGCGGACTGGAGGAGGCCGGTGACGTCGCCGACCCGGGCGCCGACTTCGCCGACCTGACCGTCGTACGGCTCCACCTGTCGGGTCAGCGCCGCGAGACCGCCCGGGCCACGCGCTGGTTGGAGCCCGACGACCGGGCGCTGCTGTCCCTGTGGTGGCTGGAGTGCGCCGGGGAGGTGACCCGGGCCGACGTCGCCTCGGCACTGGAGCTGACCCCGCAGCACACCGCGGTGCGGGTGCAGCGGATGAAGGCGCAACTGGAGGCCGCCCGGGTCGTGGAGCGGGCCCTGGACGCGCAGCCCCCGTGCGACGGGTTGCGCGCGATGACGGCCGGTTGGGACGGGCGGCCCTCGGCGCTGTGGCGCAAGCGAATAGCCCGGCACGCCCGCGAGTGCCTGCGGTGCTCGGGGCTGTGGAACGGACTGGTGCCCGCGGAGGGGTTGCTGGCCGGGCTGGCCCTGGTGCCCGTCACGGCGGCGCTGCTGGCGGGCGCGCGGTCGGCGGTCGCGGCCCCGGCCGGCTGGACCCCGGTCGCGGCGGCCTCATTCGCCGACGCGGCGACGCAGCTGACCCCGGTGGTGTCGGGGCCGGGTCGCGCCGCGCGGCGCAAGGCCGGCGACGTCGGCCACGGTGACGCGGCGAGCGGCCGCGGGGCGCTGCGCAAGCGGCGCCAGAACCGACGCCGGGCGATCGGCGGCGCGGTCGTCGCCGCCTGTGTGGCGGGCGGCGGGCTGGTCTACCTGGGCTCGCTCCCCCGTGCGGGGGACACCGAGGCGACCGGAGCGGCCCCGGCCTCCCCGCTGGCGGCCCTGTCGGCGCCCGACAGCGCGACCCCGCTGCCCTCCGCGTCGGCCTCCGCTTCCCCTTCCGCGTCGGCCTCTCCCTCCCCGTCGGTCTCCGCTTCGCGGTCCGCGTCGCCGTCGCCGTCCGTCGTCAAGTCCTCCTCGGCGGCGCCCTCGCCGACCCGGAGCGACCCGCCGACCACGAAGGCCGCCGCCCCGGCTCCGGCACCCGCCCCGCAGGGGGTCGTCGGCCAGGTCCTGGCCCTGGTCAACTCCGAGCGGGCCGCGGCCGGCTGCGGCCCGCTCAAGGACGACGCGCAGCTGCGCTCGGCCGCCCAGGCGCACTCGGCGGACATGGCCCGGCGCGACTTCTTCGACCACACCAACCCCGACGGGGCCGACCCGGGGGCCCGGACGACGGCGTCCGGTTACCGCTGGTCGACGTACGGCGAGAACATCGCCAAGGGGCAGCAGACCGCGCAGGCGGTGATGGACTCGTGGATGAAGAGCCCGGGGCACCGCGCGAACATCCTCAACTGCTCCTTCAAGGACCTCGGCGTGGGCATGCAGCCGGGCGCCGGCGGCCCGTGGTGGACGCAGAACTTCGGTGCCCGCTAGTGCTGTGACCGCCGGGCAGCCGCGGGGCCACGTCTAGTCCGTCCCGGGACGCCCCGAGGCCGCCCCGACCCCGTCGCTCCCCCCGCCCACCCGCGCTCCCTCACCCCCTTGACTCAGAATCCGGGCAAGATAGGGCCTGGAGCCGAAGGGGCAGATGAGAGCGGGCGGGGTGAGAGCGGTGGCGAGGCGGGAACTGCGACCCCACCAGCGCGAAGCCGTCGACGCCGTGGTCCGCGCGCTTCAGCTGCCCGCGGACGGCCGGGTGCCTGAACGGGGCCTGCGGACCCAGGTGATCATGGCCACCGGGTCCGGCAAGTCCCTCGTCGCGGTGCGCTCCGCCGAGGAGTTGCGGGCGTCCCGGGTGCTCGTCCTGGTGCCCTCCCTGGACCTGTTGGTGCAGACCGTGACCGCCTGGCGCGAGGGCGGCCGGACCGGCCGGGCCTTCGCCGTGTGCTCGCTGCGCGGCGAGGACGTGGGCCTGCCCACGACCACCGAACCGGCCGAGCTGGCCCGGTGGGCCAGCGGGCCGGCGCAGCGGGTGACCGTGTTCGCCACGTACGCCTCGCTGGGCCTGGGCACCATCGAGCGGGCGCACCGGGCGGCCCTGCCGTCCTGGGACCTGATCGTGGTCGACGAGGCCCACCGGACGTCCGGACGGATCGGCAAGCCCTGGGCGGTGGTGCACGACAACACCCGGATCGCGTCCGTCCGGCGGCTGTACATGACGGCGACACCCCGGGTGTGGCGCGACGGCGAGCACGCCGAGGATCACGAGGACGCCGAGGACGCCGAGGACGGCGGTCCCACCGAGCACACCGAGCCCACCGAGCAGCCGCTCGGCGGTGCGGGCCCGCGCGGCGGGGGGACCCTCGTCGCGTCGATGGAGGACGACCCGCTGGGCCCGTTCGGCGCGCGCTGCCACACCCTGTCGCTGTCGGAGGCCATCGACCGGGGGATCTGCGCCCCGTACCGCGTCGTGTGCGTGGACGTCTCGGACCCGGGGTTCCGTTCCGCGATGCTGCTGGGTCCGGACGGCCGCTCGGACGAGGTGCGCGGGATGCGTTTGGCGGCGCTGCAGGCGGCGCTGGTCAAGGCGGCGGCCGCCCAGGGGTTCCGGCGGACGCTGGTCTTCCACCACCTGACGAAGGAGGCCGAGGCGTTCGCGGCGGGGCTGCCCGCGGTCGCGGCACGGATGCGGGCGACGAGCCGGTCCCCGCTGCCCGTGTACCCGCGGACGGTGTGGGCGGACTGGCTGAGCGGGCAGCACGCGGTGGGGCACCGCCGACGGGTGCTGGAGGCGTTCGCCGACGACCGGATCGCCGACAAGGCCTTCCTCGGGAGCGTCCGGGTGCTGGGTGAGGGGGTGGACACCAAGGAGTGCGACTCCGTCTTCTGGGCCGACGTGCGCGGCTCGATGCCGGACCTGGTGCAGGCCGTCGGCCGGGCGCTGCGGATCCGGCCGGGCGAAGGGAAGGTCGCCTCGCTGGTGGTGCCGGTGCTGCTCGGTCCCGGGGAGAGCCCCGACTCGATGCTGACCTCCCGCGCCTACGGTGACCTCGCCCGGCTGCTGGAGGCGTTGCGGGCGCACGACTCCCGGCTCGTGGAGGCGCTGGCCCAACCGCAGGCGCCCAGCCGGACGCCCGCGCCCGCGGGGACGGCGGGGCCGGGCGTCAGTCCGGGGCCCGGAGCCGCGGCCCTGTTGAGCTTCTCCACGCCGCACGACCCGGCGCTGCTGGCGGCGTTCATCCGGCTGCGCGTGCTGCACCCGGAGCACACGCGGTGGCGGCGGGGTGCGGAGGCGGCGCGGGTCTACGCCGCCGCGGCGGGGAACCTGAAGGTGCCGTTCGCGTACAAGGTCCCGGCGGCCGAGGGGCTACCGGCTGCCCTGGTCGGGTTCCCGCTGGGCCAGTGGATCGCCGACGCGCGGCGCACGTACCGCAGGGGCGCGCTCGGGCGGGACCGGACGTTGGAACTCGACGAACTCGGCATGGTGTGGAACCACTTCGACGTGGCCTTCGAGGAGGGGCTCGCGGCGGCCCGGGCCTGGGCGGCCGACCACGGGCACCTGCTGCCGCCCGTGGAGGCGACCTGGCGGGGGGTGCCCGTCGGGGTGTGGGTCAAGAACAACCGGGCCGCCGCCCGCCGGGAGGGGCCCGGGGCGCTGGCGCGGGAGCGGCGGGAGGCCCTGGAGGAGATCGACCCGTCCTGGTGTCCGGCGTGGGACATCGGCTGGCAGCGGGCCTTCGTGTTGACCCGGGCCCATCTGGACGCGGGCGGTGCGATGCCCCTGGAGCCCGGCCGCGTGGTGGTCCAGGGCGAGGACCTGGGCCAGTGGGTACGGGCCCAGCGGCTGGGCTGGGACCGGCTGGTGTGGGCGCAGCGGTGGCTGCTGGAGCACACGCTGGGCCTGACCCCCGCGGCCGCGGCGGAACGCCCCCCGCCGCGCCGCAGCCACGCGGCGGCCTGGGCCGAGCACCTGGAGGCGGCCCGGCGGTTCCACGCCCGAGAAGGGCACCTGCGGGTGCCCCGTGCGCACGTGGAGCCGGTCGGCGACCGCGAGGTGCGGCTCGGCGCGTGGATCGCGAACCAGCGCGCCCGGGCCGGGACCCTCACCCCGGACCGGACGGCCGCCCTGACCGCCCTCGGCATGCGCTGGTCGGCGTCCCCCTGATCGGGCCCGGCCGACCGCGCCTCAGTGGTGGAAGCCGGACCGGGGTTCGGTCGTGGGCACCGGCTGCGGGTGGGCGCCGAGGTGTTCCACGGCCCGGCGCAGGTCGGCGACCAGCAGGGCGATCTGGTCGCGGGTCACCCCGTGCCGGATCAGGACGCGTTGGATGACGGTGTCCTGGCGATCGGCGGGCAGCGGGTACGAGGGCACCTGCCAGCCGCGCATCCGCAGCCGGTCGGAGAGGTCGTAGAGGGTGAACCCGGCGCCCGCCGGGTCGGTGAGGGTGTAGGAGACGGCGGGCAGGGCGCCGTCCCCGTCGTAGAGCAGGGTGAAGGCGCCCATGTCGGCGATCTGCCCGGCGAGGTAGCGGGCGGTGTCGGCGCAGGCCTGCTGAACGCGTCGGTAGCCTTCGCGGCCCAGGCGCAGGAACAGGTAGTACTGGGCGATGACCTCGCCGCCGGGTCGGGAGAAGTTGAGGGCGAAGGTCGGCATGTCGCCGCCGAGGTAGTCCACGTCGAAGACGAGGTCGGCGGGCAGCAGGTCGGCGGTGCGCCACACGATCCAGCCGACACCGAGCGGGGCGAGGCCGTACTTGTGGCCGGAGGTGTTGATGGAGGCCACGCGCGGCAGCCGGAAGTCCCACACCACGTCGGGGTGGAGGAAGGGGGCGACGAAGCCGCCGCTGGCGCCGTCCACGTGGATCGGGACGTCCCAGCCGTACTCGGCCTGGATCCGGTCGAGTTCGGCGGAGAGTGCGGCGACGGGCTCGTAGTCGCAGGTGTAGGTGACGCCGAGGATGGCGACGACCCCGATGGTGTTCTCGTCGACGTGCGCGGCGAGCTGGTGCGGGACCAGGCCGGTGGCTCCGGGCTCCAGCGGGATTTGACGGAGTTCGACGTCGAAGTACCGGCCGAACTTCTCCCAGCAGATCTGTACGGGGCCGCACACCAGGTTGGGGCGGTCCGCGGGCTTGCCCTCCGCGCGGCGGCGGGCCCGCCAGCGCCACTTGAGGGCGAGGCCGCCGAGCATGGCCGCCTCGCTGGAGCCGGTGGTGGAGCAGCCGGTGCCCGCGGTGCCGGCGGGGGCGTTCCACAGGTCGGCCAGGATGTTGACGCAGCGGGCCTCGATCTCGGCCGTCTGAGGGTACTCGTCCTTGTCGATCATGTTCTTGTCGAGGCACTCGTTCATCAGGCGGTGCACGCCGTCGTCCGACCAGGTGGTGCAGAAGGTCGCCAGGTTCTGTGCGGCGTTGCCGTCGAGGAGCAGCTCGTCGTGGAGGAGGGAGTAGACCACCTCGGAGGGCGAGGGTTCGTCGGGCATGCGGAACTTGGGAAGGATCTGGCCGCTCAGGACGGACGCGAACACGTCCACGTCGGCGTCCCGGGATTGCGCGTCCTTCGTCTCATGAAGAGCCATATCCGGACTATACGTCCGATACCACAACGAACCCGACTCTCTCCACGCGGGTGCGCGTCGTCGCTTCCGGCCGACTCTGCGGTGTGATCCCCTCCATAGGAACCCGACTTCGCCGCAAAAATTACCGCTCAGTAGCATTCGTTCAGCAGATCTTCCCGTCCGAGCCGCCGGGGTCGATCAATACGGGAAGATCGGTGCAATCGTTTTATACGAAACTTATCGAGCGATGTCCGGATAGCGGTCAACTGCCCCCGCCGCCCTGATAGTTCTTCGGCCATGAACAAGATCACCCGTCGGCAGGCCTTGGGCACCACTGCCGGCGCACTCACCGCCCTCGGCCTCGCGGGCGCCACCGCGCACGCCGCCGCCACCGACTCCCGCGCCGCCACCCCCGCCGGCACGGTCGACGAGGTGTACAAGGGCCGACGCATCCGGATAACCCCCGGTCAGGGCGGCCATCACGGCGGCCACCACTCCCCCGGCATGCCGACCGTCCTCATAGACGGCCGCGAGCTGCACGTCATGCGCAACGCCGACGGTACCTGGATCAGCGTGGTCAACCACTACGAGACCTTCGCCGATCCGACCACGCTCGCCCGCGCCGCCGTGCGCGAGCTCCAGGGCGCCGTCCTCGCGCCGTTCGCACCGATGGGAGGCACGGCATGACCGTCCGCAAGAACCAGGCCACGCTGACCACCGAAGAGAAGCGCGCCTTCACCAACGCGCTGCTCGAACTCAAGCGCACCGGCCGCTACGACCGCTTCGTGACCACCCACAACGGGTTCATCATGAGCGACACCGACTCGGGCGACCGGGTGGGCCACCGCTCCCCCTCCTTCCTGCCCTGGCACCGCCGCTTCCTCCTGGAGTTCGAGGCGGCTCTTCAGGCGGTGGACGCGAGCGTGGCGATCCCGTACTGGGACTGGAGCGTCGACCGCACCACCCGTTCCTCCCTCTGGGCCGCCGACTTCCTCGGCGGGACCGGCCGGGCCCGCGACGGACAGGTCCTCGACGGACCGTTCGCGTACGCGACCGGCAAGTGGGACGTGAACGTCCGCGTGGACGGGCGCAACTACCTGCGCCGGGCCCTGGGCAGCGGTGTGGCCGAACTGCCCACCAAGGCCGAAGTGGACGCCGTGCTGGCCATGCCCGTCTACGACATGGCTCCCTGGAACAGCTCCTCGAACGGTTTCCGCAACAACCTGGAGGGCTGGCGCGGCGCCAACCTGCACAACCGGGTGCACGTGTGGGTCGGCGGCCAGATGGCCACCGGCGTCTCCCCCAACGACCCCGTCTTCTGGATGCACCACGCCTTCATCGACAAGCTGTGGGCCGACTGGCAGACCCGCCACCCGCAGTCCACGTACCTCCCGGCCGCGGGCACGCCCAACGTGGTGGACCTGCGCGACACCATGCGGCCGTGGAACGACGTGACCCCGGCCGACATGCTGGACCACCGGAAGTTCTACACGTTCGACACCGAGCCCGTCGCGGCCGGCCGCCAGCGGTAGTGCAGTTCGGGGCGGCCGACCTGGCCGTACCGGGGGGCCCGGTCCGCGCGACCGGTGTCCACCAGGTGCTCCAGGTAGCGCCGGGCGGTGATCCGGGACGTCCCGGCCACCTCGGCCGCCCCGGCGGCGGTGAGCCCCTCGGGCGCCGCCCGCAGCAGCGCCGCGACCCGGTCCAGGGTCGGGGCGCTGAGGCCCTTGGGCAACTCCGCCGGACCGGGCGCGCGCAGTGCGGCGAGCGCCCGGTCCACGTCGTCCTGTCCGGCCGCCTCGCCCGCCGCCGCGCGGAACTCCGCGTAGCGCAGCAGTCGTTCGCGCAGGGTCGGGAAGGCGAAGGGCTTCAGTACGTACTGCACGATGCCGAGGGACACGCTCTCGCGGACCACGGCGAGGTCCCGCGCCGAGGTCACCGCGATCACGTCGGCCGGGTGGCCGGAGGCCCGCAGTCCGCGCGCGAAACGCAGCCCGTTGCCGTCCGGCAGGGTCAGGTCGAGGAGCAGCAGGTCGATCCGGACGCGCTCCAGGGCCCGGGTGGCGTCGGCGAGGGTGTGCACGACTGCGGCGACGGTGAAGCCGGGCACCCGGCCGACGTAGAGGGCGTGCGCGTCGGCCGCCACCGGATCGTCCTCGACGACGAGGACCCGCACCTGCGGGGCGCTCACGCCGTCCCCTCCCCACCGCGCCGCTGACCGGGTATCCGAACGGTCGGAGCGCCGGGGGCCCGCCGGTCCGGGTCGGGATCCGGCCCCCGGGCGCCGGCCGGCTTCCGATCCCGTACGGGTTCCTCGCCGCCCGTTTCCGGTTCCGGCTCCGCTTCCGGTTCCGGCTCCGCTTCCAGTTCCGGTTCCGCCGCCAGGGGCAGCCGTACGGTGAACTCCGCTCCGTACCCGGAGCTGCCCGACGCGGCGGCCGCGGCGCCCCCGTGCCGGTGCGCCACTTGCCGGACCAGCGCGAGGCCCAGCCCGCGCCCCTCACCCTTGCCGGACCAGCCGCGCCGGAACACGTCCACCCCCTCGGGCAGGCCCGGACCGTTGTCGGCGACCCGCAGGAGCAGTCCGCCCGCCTCCCGGCGCACGGTGACGGCGATCCGCCCTCCCGGGACTCCGGTGAGGGCGTCGACGGCGTTGTCGATCAGGTTGCCGAGCACCGTGACGAGGTCCCGGGCGGCCGGGATCCCGGGCGCCCCGTCGACGGCCCCGCTGTCCGGGGTGACGACCAGCTCGATGCCGCGCTCGTGCGCCTGCGCGGCCTTGCCCAGGAGCAGGGCCACCAGGACCGGTTCGCCCACGGCGGTGATCACCTCGTCGGTCAGGGCCTGGGCCAGCTCCAGTTCGGCGGTGGCGAAGTCAACCGCCTCCTCGCTGCGGCCCAGTTCGATCAGGGAGACCACGGTGTGCAGCCGGTTGGCCGCCTCGTGCGCCTGGGCGCGCAGGGCCTGCGTGAAACCGCGCTCGTGATCCAACTCGCCGGTCAGCGCCTGGAGTTCGGTGTGGTCGCGCAGGGTCACCACCGTACCCCGGCGGCCACCGCCGGCGACCGGGGAGCTGTTGACGACGAGCACGCGTTGCGCGCTCAGGTGCACCTCGTCGACCCGGGGCCGGTCGGAGAGCAGGGCGCCCGTCAGCGGGGCGGGCAGCCCCAGTTCGGCGGGCCCCGTACCGGTGACCTCGCCGTGCAAGCCAAGGAGTTCGCGGCCCGCGTCGTTGATGAGGGTGATCCTGCGTTGCCCGTCGAGCATCAGCAACCCCTCCCGAACCCCGTGCAGGGCCGCCTGGTGGTAGTCGTACATCCGGCTCAGTTCGGCCGCGTTCATGCCGTGGGTGTGCCGACGCAGCCGGGCGTTCACGACGTACGTACCCACGGCCCCCAGCGCCAGCGCCCCGGCCGCCACCCCGGCCAGGGCGGCGAGCTGCGCCGCCAGCCGGTCGCTGACCGCGCGGACGGTGATGCCCGCGCTGACCAGTCCGACGATCCGGCCGTCCCGGTCCGTCAACGGGGTGACCACGCGGATCGAGGGGCCGAGGGTGCCCGTGTAGGTCTCGCTGAAGGTTTCGCCGCGCAGCGCGGGGGCGGTGTTGCCGAGGAAGGGCTCGCCGATGCGGCGCGGGTCGGGGTGGGTCCAGCGCCTGCCGTCCGGGGCCATGATCGTCACGAAGTCCACGCCCGAGTCGGCCCGCACCCGCTCCGCGTAGGGCTGCAGGGCGGCCGAGGGGTCGGTCCCGCGGGCGGCGACGGCGTCCTGGACGGACGGCGAGTCGGCGACGGCCCGGGCCACGGCCCCGGCCTGCCGCCGGGCGGCGTCCTCGGCCTGGCCGCGGGCGGCCGCGTGGGCGAAGACCGCGCAGCCGGCGACGACGACGGCGACCAGCAGGACCTGCATCGCGAACAGCTGGCCGGCGAGGCTACGGGGCGGGCGGGGAAAGCGGAACATGGCGCTCAGTGTGCACCCGGCCGTGAACTCAATGAACGCAAGGGTGACCGGGGTCACATGCTGGGCGATGGTCTCCCGGAACGCACTCACCACCAGGAGGCGACGTGGCCGCCAGACGCGACAAGACGCACTACCTCTACATCGCGGTGATCGCCGCGGTGCTCCTCGGCATCGCCGTCGGCTTCGCCGCGCCCGGCGTGGCCGTGGAGCTCAAGCCGCTGGGCACCGGCTTCGTGAACCTCATCAAGATGATGATCTCGCCCGTGATCTTCTGCACGATCGTGCTGGGCATCGGATCGGTGCGCAAGGCCGCCAAGGTGGGGGCGGTGGGCGGCCTCGCCCTCGGCTACTTCATGGTCATGTCCACGGTGGCACTGGCCATCGGGCTGCTCGTGGGCAACCTGCTGGAGCCGGGCAGCGGCCTGCACCTGACCGAGGCGGTGCGCAGCGCCGGCGAGGCCCAGGCCGAGGCGGGCGGGGCGGAGAGCACCCCGGACTTCCTGCTCGGGATCATCCCGACCACCCTGGTCTCGGCCTTCACCGGGGGCGAGGTGCTCCAGACGCTGCTGGTGGCGCTGCTCTGCGGGTTCGCCCTACAGGCCATGGGTACGGCCGGCGAACCGCTGCTGCGCGGCATCGGGCACGTACAGAAGCTGGTCTTCCGCATCCTCGCGATGATCATGTGGGTGGCCCCGGTGGGCGCCTTCGGCGCGATCGCCGCGGTGGTCGGGGCGACGGGCGTCGACGCGCTGAAGTCCCTCGCCGTGATCATGATCGGTTTCTACCTGACCTGCGCCCTGTTCGTCTTCGTCGTGCTGGGCACCCTGCTGCGGGTCTGTACGGGCATCAGCGTCTTCGCGCTCCTGCGCTACCTGGGTCGGGAGTTCCTGCTGATCCTGTCCACCTCCTCCTCGGAGTCGGCGTTGCCGCGCCTGATCGCCAAGATGGAGCACCTCGGCGTGTCCCGGCCGGTCACCGGGATCACCGTGCCGACCGGGTACTCCTTCAACCTGGACGGGACCGCGATCTACCTGACGATGTCCTCGCTGTTCGTCGCCGAGGCCATGGGCAAGCCGCTCGCGCTGGGCGAGCAGATCTCCCTGTTGCTCTTCATGATCGTGGCCTCGAAGGGAGCCGCCGGGGTCACCGGAGCGGGCCTGGCCACCCTCGCGGGCGGCCTCCAGTCGCACCGGCCGGAACTGGTCGACGGAGTGGGGCTCATCGTCGGGATCGACCGCTTCATGAGCGAGGCGCGGGCCCTGACGAACTTCGCGGGCAACGCGATCGCGACCGTCCTGATCGGGACGTGGACGAAGGAGTTCGACCGCGAGCGCGCCGGCGAGGTCCTCGCCGGCCGAACCCCCTTCGACGAGTCCACGCTCGTGGACGACGGCCCCGCCCCGGAGCCCGGCACGGCGCAAGCCCCCCTGCCCGCACCGGCGTCCGACCACCCGGGCACCCCCGGGGACGGCACCCGGACCGCATCCGCCGACGGCACCCGGGCCGGTACCAAGGACGGCGTCCCGGCGTAGCCGGCACGCCGCCGGGTAGGGATTCGTGCGGCGACGACCGGTACGTCCGGTACGAATCCCCCGAAGTCGGCCGGGCAGGGCTCGCCCCCACGGTGCCCCGCCCGGCCGACGGCTGTTTTCAGCCATCGGCCTGCCAAATCTGCTGCGGTAAAAGGTACTTCCCTACGGGGCCGCGCGTCTGACATCTTGCGTCCACCACTCGTTTCGTACGGCCCGGTAGGCGCCATCAGCGCCACCGGGTCATCGGAGGACGCATTGATACCCCACATATCCAGCCGACCTCGACGTACCCTGGCGCTGGCCACCGCACTCGGCGCGGCCCTCGTCTTCGGAGCCCCCGCCGCGTTCGCGGGCACCGACCCGGTCTCCCCCGCTCCGTCCGCCCCCGCTGCCATGGCCAAGTCCGCGGCGCCCGCTTCCCAGAGTGCGACCTGGGCTGCCGGCACCCGTTCCTACCTGGTGATCACCGCTCCCGGTGACAGCACGGCGGTGCGCAACGCCGTGACCGCCAACGGCGGCACGGTCTTCGCGAACTACGACGCCATCGGCGTCATCGTCGCCCACTCCTCCTCCGCTTCCTTCGCGGCCACCCTGCGCGGCGTGAGCGGTGTCCAGCAGGTCGGCGCCACCCGTACGTCGGACGTCCCGGCGGACGCCTACAACCCGGCCCTGCCCGCCAACCCGGCGCAGTCCAGCACCCCGGCCGGCGAGCCGGTCCGCGTCGACATGACGCAGATCAAGGCCGACCAGGCCTGGGCCGTCACCACCGGTTCCGCCACGGTCAAGGTCGGCATCCTGGACACCGGAGTGGACGACCAGCACCAGGACCTGGCGCCCAACTTCAACGCGGCCGACTCCGCGTCCTGCGCGTACGGCAAGGCCGACGCCCGCAGCGGCTCCTGGCGGGACGTGGGCACCCACGGCACCCACGTGGCCGGTACGGTCGCCGCCGCCAAGAACGGCAAGGGCGTCATCGGTGTCGCCCCGGGCGTGAAGATCTCCTCGGTGCGCATCGCGGAGCCGGGCTCCTCGCTCTTCTTCGCCGAGAACACCGTCTGCGGCTTCATGTGGGCCGGTGACCACGGCTTCAAGGTCACCAACAACAGTTACTACACCGACCCGTGGCAGTTCAACTGCCCGGACAACGCCGACCAGGCCGCGATCATCGAGGGCGTCAAGCGCGCCCAGGAGTACGCGGAGGGCAAGGGCTCGCTCCAGGTCGCGGCGGCCGGAAACAGCAACCTGGACCTGGCCAACAAGACGACCGACACCGAGAGCCCGAACGACTCGACGCCGGTCACCCGCACCATCACCAACGCCTGCCTGGACATCCCGACCGAGCTCCCGGGCGTGGTCACGGTTTCGGCGATGGGCACCACCGCGAAGGCCTCGTACTCCAACTACGGCCTGAACGTGGTCGACGTGACGGCCCCCGGCGGCGACGCCACCGGCATCTACAGCACCCTGCCGGGCGGCAAGTACGGCAGCATGAGCGGTACCTCGATGGCCTCCCCGCACGTCGCCGGTGTGGCGGCCCTGCTGGCGAGCACCAACCCGGGCATCACCCCGGCGCAGCTGCGCGACAAGCTGGCCGGCCAGGCCAACGACGTCGCCTGCCCGTCGGACAGCCGCTGCAAGGGCACCGCCGCCAAGAACGGCTTCTTCGGCGAGGGCCAGGTCGACGCCCTGAAGGCGGTCGGATCCACCCCGCCGCCCGGCAAGTTCTTCGAGAACACGACCGACGTCGCCATCGGTGACAACACCACGGTCGAGAGCCCCGTCACCGTCAGCGGGGTGACCGGCAACGCGCCGGCCGCCCTCAAGGTCGGCGTGAACATCGCCCACACCTACATCGGTGACCTCAAGGTGGACCTGATCGCGCCCGACGGCTCCGTCTACACGGTCCACAACCGCGCCGGCGGCAGCACCGACAACATCAACCAGACCTACACCGTCAACGCCTCCTCCGAGGTCGCGAACGGCACCTGGAAGCTGCGCGTCAACGACAACGCCGGTGGCGACACCGGCAGGATCGACTCCTGGAACCTGACCTTCTAGCAGGTCGGGAGGCTGGGGGGCTGGTGGGGCCTCAGGTACCCACCACGTCCTCCAGCCAGTCGAGGACGACGTCGCAGTGTCGCTGCGGGGCCATCGGGGAGCAGTGCCACTGCGCCCCGGTGGCCTGCGTCGTTTTGCCCCGGTGGCGTCGCCGGGCCCCGATCGGCCCCGGACCGGGCCCGGCGGTCCGGGGCCGGCGCGCGCCCGGGTTCACCCGCGCCGGGTGCGCAGCACGCAGTCGCCGCAGAAGCCGCCGCCCGGGACCTGGTAGTAGAGGCAGCAACTGCGCCGTACGAAGGCCACGCCCAGGCCCTCCTCGTGGAGGAAGGTGCCGGCGCCGGCCAGCGCCCCGCCCTCGGCGAACAGGGCGCCGGCCAGGTCGACGACAGGGCCGCCCTCGACCCGGTCGAGCAGGACGCGCAGGGCTCCGACGAGTCCGGAGGCGGCGTTGCCGCGCAACACCTTCGCCGAGACCCCGTACCGCTCGCGCAGCGGCCTCTCCAGCTGGTCCAGGTTGCCGAGGACGGTCTCCCCCAGCGCCTCGGCGGGCCGTTCGCCCGGGTCCGGGAGCCACAGTTCCAGCGAGCCCGTCGCGGGCAGCCGCCAGCGGACCCGGTCGACGGCCAGGTCCGGTATCCGGCCCGCCAGCGCGGCGCAGCCCAGGCCTATCGACCACAACCGGGAGGCGATCCCGAACTGGGCGGTCGAGGCCGCCACCCGGTCGGGGCCGCTGCCGATCCGGCGGCCCACCTCGCCGACCCAGTGGCCGAGGTGCTCCCCGTACAGCTCGGTGAGCGGGCGGAAGCCGGGCCCGGGCGCTTCCTTGCCGTGGGGCACGGCGAAGAACGGCCCCACGGAGGCCAGTTCCCGCAGTGCGTCGTCCATGTCCATGCCCCGGATGATCTCAGGGCGGCGGACGGCTCAGCCGGCCGGGGAGCAGGCCGCGACCTCGAAGTCGGACATGTCGAGGCCGCCTTCCATCACCAGGTGCAGGGTGTTGCCCGCCGATTTGCCCTCCAGTCAGGCTGACACGCCGCGCCCGTGCGCCCGGGCGCCATTGGGCACCGGGCGCACGGCGAATGACCTTGGTCCGCAGGCGCGCGCCGGCAGCGGGATCGGGCGGGCGGGCGCCTTCGCTCACCGGTCGGCGAGGAACTCCAGCAGCGCGCGGTTGACCGCATCGGGTTGCTCCACGCCCGGCAGGTGACCGGCCCGGTCGATCACGGTGAGCCGGGCGTGCGGAGCGAGCCCCCGCATGGCCTCGGCCTCCGCGACCGGGGTGTAGACGTCGTCCGCGCCCACCAGCAGGAGGCAGGGGACCGTCGCGGGCAGGGACCGCAGGACGGGCCGGTAGTCGGGCCGCTCGGCCCGCCCGCGCAGCGCGGCCGCCGCACCCTCGGGATCGGTGGCGCACATCATGGCCCTCACCCGCGCGGCCGCCTCGGGCAGGCCGATCACGTTGTAAGGCGCCAGCATCTTGTCCATGACCTCGTTCGCATACGGCTCCATGCCTTCCGCGAGGAGCCGCTCGGCGAGCTCCAGACGGAACTTCCTGCCGTCCTCGGTCTCGGGGACGGGAGAGGTGTCGCAGAGCACGAGAGCCCGTACCAGACCCGGGTGGCGCAACCTGACCTCCAGCGCGATCTGCCCGCCCATGGACACACCGCCGACGACCGCCTGTTCGATGCCGAGACCGGCGAGCAGCGCGGCAAGGTCGTCCGCGAACCCGGCGAGCAGGATCTTGCCGGGGCTGACCGGACTTTCCCCGTATCCCCGCAGGTCAGGCGTGATCACCCGGTAGCCGGCGGCCGTCAGGGCCGCCGTCTGCGGGGCCCACATCGACCGGTTGAACGGGTGCCCGTGGATCAGGATCACGGGCTCTCCGTCACGGGGTCCCGAGTCGTCGAAAACCAGTGCCGCGTCGTTGCCGAATTGGGGGTTCATGAGAGGACTTTAAGGGGCTACATTGAGCCACTCGCGTTCACCTGACAGCCCGTTGCCTTTCACTCGCGTTTTGCGCGGGGGGCGACGTCAGGAGCGCAGACTGTGCAACCACCCCACCGCCCAGAAGGACCGAAGGCTCCGTGCCCGTACCCGTACTCCTCGCCGGCCGCTCCGCGCGGCTCGAGCCCCTCGCCCTCCACCACACCGAGGCCCTGGCCGTGGCCGGGGCCGAGGATCGTACGACTTACGCCTTCACTCCCGTGCCGCACGGGTTGCAGGCGTCCCACGAGTACATCGAACGCGCGCTCGCCGATCAGGCGGCGGGTCGATCGCTGGCGTTTGCCGTGGTCAGAGCCACAGATGGGCGGGTCGTCGGTTCGACCCGCTTCCTCGAACTCGACTACTGGCAGGGTCCGCTGGTGTGGCCCGCCGTCCCCGGGGTTCCGTTCGGTGATCCGACGACCGCGATCCCCGACGCGGCCGAGATCGGGAACACCTGGCTGTCCCCGAGCGCGCAGGGAACAGGGATCAACACCGAAGCGAAGCTGCTCATGCTCCGGCACGCCTTCGAAACCTGGGGCGTGCGCCGGATCTCGCTGCGGGCCGACGCCCGCAACGGTCGATCGCGGGCCGCGATGGAACGTCTCGGCTTCACCTGCGAAGGGGTCCGCCGGGCCCACTCGCGGGGGCTGGACGGCGCGGTGCGCAGTACGGCCTTCTACTCGGTGCTCGACGAGGAATGGCCCACCGTCCGGTCGGTCATCGAACTGCGGATCGCGGGCGCCGCGCCCCGCAAGCGGCGCCGCAAGACACTGATCCCGGCGTAGCGTTCCTGCCGCCGTACGGCGCACGTCGGTGCGCCGTACGGTTACCCCCGAGCACCTCCGACCCCGTCGTCCACGGCCCCGCGCCGGCGGCCTGCGGGGTCGTTGGCAATGGCCTCCCCCAAGGAATGTCAAGAGAAGGGAAAATGCGGAACCTCGGGGATCTTTCGTTCATCATTCGAACGGAAGCGTCCACCCCCCGACGGGGCAGCAACAGCCGGAGAGCCACCGCACATGTCGTACTCGCCCGACGGGCCGCACCAGCCGCCGTACCGGCCGCAGGGACAGCCTCCCCAGCCGCCGCAGCAGCCCTGGGGTCAGCCTCCGCACGCCCGGCAGCCCCAGTCCACGCCTCCCTACGGCCAACCCCGGGTGCCGTACGGGCAACAGGGCTACGGGCAGCAGGGCTACGAGCAGCGGGACCAGTACGGCGGTTACGGGTCCCCGTACGAGGAGGAGCCGCCCCGCCGACCGTCGCGGGTCCGGCGCTGGGTGATCGCGGGCGTCACCGTGCTGGCCCTCGCGGGCATCGCGGCGCTCGTGATGAACCACTTCGAGATACCCCCGTTCACCGACAAGGGCAAGGCCGTGTCGTTCGGCGGGCCGAACGGCAAGGGCAACGGCAAGGCCGCCGCGAACTCGAAGATGTCCATGCCCACCGGTCCGGCGGCCGAGTTCAAGAACTCGATGACCCTGGGCGACGGCACGCACGTCGCGGTCACCACGGTGACGGGCAAGAAGTCCGGGTTCACCGGCAAGGTCTGGGTGTGGGCGCCCAAGGAGTACGACGACCCGAAGTTCGCGAAGAGCGGCTTCCCCGTCATGATCGCCCTGCCCGGCGGCGCCGGTTACCCCAGCAACTACTGGATGGGCACCGACCTCGGCCTCCAGACGAGCATCAGCAAGTGGTACTCGGAGGGCAAGAGCAAGCCCTTCATCCTGGCGATGCCCGTGCTGAACCCGGGACCGGACGACAAGGGCGTCTACTGGGACGGCTCCGACATCCCCGGCCAGCCCAAGATGGGCAGCTGGCTGACCGAGGACGTCCCGGACCTGATGCGGGAGAACTTCCGCACGGTGAAGTCCCGTGACGGTTGGGCCTTCATGGGCTCCTCCACCGGCGGGTTCGCGGGTCTCAAGGCCGTCCTCAAGCACCCCGACAAGTTCAAGGCCGTGATCGCCTCCGGGCCGGACATCGTCCCGGACTCCTCCCTGTGGAAGGGCCACGACAAGGAGAAGGCCGAGAACAACCCCGAGCTGCTCGCCAAGCAGCTCATCGACAAGAAGGGCCCGGAGGTCTACCTGGCCTTCCAGGTCGGCGACAGCGAGAGCAACAAGAAGACGTTGCCCGACGTGCAGAAGTTCGTCGCCACCTACGGCAAGGGCCCCATCCACACCAGCCTGAAGGTCATCCCGGGCGGCAAGCACAACGCCAAGACCTACGTGCCGAACATGGGCGAGGGCCCCATCCAGTTCATCAGCCAGGTCATGGAGGGCCCGGTCGAGTAGCGGACGTCCCCCGGGACCCGTCCGCCACGCCCCGCTCCGCCCGCTCCGGTCCGCCGAACGCCTTCGGCGGGCCGGAGCCGTCCCAGGGTTCCCAGCCCGGGTCCCCCGAGACGGCGAAGGCGACCCAAGCGGCGTGCATCTCGTCGGCCAGGGCCTGCGGGGCGTCGGGCCCGGCGAGCCAGGAGGACTCGGGGACGCCGAGCGTGTCGAAGACGAAGCCCAGCTCCAGGGCGTGGCAGGCACCGAGGCCCGGTACGCCGCTGCTCCACCGGAACTCGTACAGGTGGCTCGGCGCCCGCCGCGGGGCCCCGGCGAGCAGCCGCAGGGGGTCGCGCAGGATCCGGTCGGTGAGCAGTTGCCCGGCCAGGTCGGCCGCTCCGAGCCCGGGATGCGCGGCGCGCAGCGCCCGTACGGCGGCCCGGTCCTTGCCGCTGCGCAGCCGCGCCAGGGACACGGCCGGCGGACCGAGCCGGTCCAGCAGCCGCATGCCACCGGTGGGCGCGAGCCAGAGGCGGTGCTCCTGCGCGGTCCAGCCCAGCAGGAGCGGTACGTCCGAGGCGACGGCCGCCGCCGGCGGGTCGGCGGGGAGCGTGTCCGGGTCGGTGACCAGACCGAAGGCGGGGCCGCCCAGCACGGGTGAGGAGCGGCGCAGCACCACGGCCTGGGCGGCGAGCAGGGCGGGCGTCCCGGCCGCCGCGAAGGCGGTGGCGGTGGCTGGCACCTTGAGCAGCGAGGCCATCCGGCGCACCATCGCGCGCACCTTCTCGTGGGGCGTCGCCTCGGGGGCGCCGCTCTGCAGGACGGCCCGGGCGAAGAGGCCGGCGGCCCGGGGGGCGCCGAGCAGGGCGCCGATGCTGATCGCACCTGCGGACTCGCCGAAGAGGGTGACCCGGGCCGGGTCCCCGCCGAACGCCGCGATGTTGTCCCGGACCCACTCCAGGGCGGCGATCTGATCGAGGAGGCCGCGGTTGGCGGGGGCGTCGGGGAAGAGCCCGTAGCCGAGGACGCCGAGCCGGAAGTTGACCGAGACCAGGACGACCCCGTCACGGGCGAAGGCGGCGCCGTCGTAGACGGGGACGGCGGAGGACCCCCGGGTGTGGGCGCCTCCGTGAATCCACACCATGACCGGCAGCCCGGCTCCGGGGGCGGGGTCCGGGGTCCACACGTTGAGGTTGAGGCAGTCCTCGCCCGGGATCTCCGGATCGGGGAGCAGCGCCGCGAACGTGGGCGGGTAGGGGACCTTGGGCGCGGTGGCCCCGAACGTGCCGGCGTCCCGTACGCCGTCCCAGCGTGCCGGGGGCTCGGGCGGGGCGAAGCCCAGGGCGCCCACGGGCGGAGCCGCGTAGGGGATGCCCCGGAAGACGGCGGTCCCGCCGGCCTCCCACCGACCCTCGACGGTGCCGTGTCCGGTGACGACCCGGGGCCGGCCCCCGCCCGCTGCGCTCATGCGTCCCTCCCGCGTTCGCCGTGGCCCCGGTGGTGGTGTGGCTTCGTGCGGCGGCGGGAGGGCGGCCGGGGTGTCCCGTGTACGTCACACCCGCGCGCACGACCCCACCCGGACATCCCACCATGTGCCCATCACACGTTGTGCCCACCACACCGTGTGCCCATCACACCTTGCGGCACGGTCGCACAGCCGTCCAACGGGTGACAAGGCGTGACCCCTCCGGGGGCCCTTCGGGTTGACCGGCCATGCGAGCGATCCTCAGGCCCCGCGCCCTCAACGGGCTCCTTCCCCTCCTGTTGCTGGCCGTGGCGGCTGCGGCCGGTCCCGCCACGGCGGCCGGTCCCGACTTCCAGTACGTCGGCCAGGACGACCAGGTCCACGGCCTGACCGCGCCGAAGGGCTGCGTGACGGCCGAGGGCGGCGGCTCCCGGGCCGTCACGAACCGGACGCGGGGCACCGCGATCCTCTACCGCGAGCCCGGCTGTCGGGGCGCCGTGGTGGCGGAACTGAGGCCGGGAACGGTCACTCAGGTGCGTCCGTACTTCGCTTCCGCCCGTTTTCCGGTCACCGGGTAGGCCCCTGAACCGTGACCACTCGGCGGTCGCGGCGTTGTATGCCATGTCAAATGCCGCATTACTTGCGGCGCCCCACGTTTCACGAGGAGATCTTGATGTCGCGTATCGCGAAGGCATTCGCCATCACCGCCGTCACCGGTAGCGCCGTGGTCGCCGGTGCGGGTCTGGCCGTCGCCGATGCCGGAGCGCAGGGTGCGGCGGTCGGCTCCCCCGGTGTGCTGTCGGGCAACCTGCTCCAGGTTCCGGTTCACGTCCCCGTCAACGTCTGCGGCAACACCGTGAACGTGATCGGCCTGCTGAACCCGGCCTTCGGCAACACCTGCGTCAACGCCTCGGGCGGCTCCCACAGCACCGGTGACCACCACACCGAGGGCTACGGCGGCTGATCGCGCCCCACTGATCGAAGGGCCCCCGGCTTGCGCCGGGGGCCCTTCGCGTGTGCGGGGCCTCGACCCCGCACGGACCTCACTCGTAGCGGTAGGTGCCCTGGTGACCGAGCAGCTCGCGCGGGGTGACGTCCCACGGCGGCATCGGCTCGTCCAGCGCGATGACCCGGCCGCGCTGGAAGTCGCCCAGCGGAAGCGGGGCCGCCGGCAGGTAGCCGGAGCCCGGATGCTGCTGCTGCCAGCGGTCCCAGATCAGGTCGACGAAGGCGTGGTGCAGCCAGAAGGCCGGGTCGTTGGGAGCCGTCCCGCCGGTCATGTGGCCGCCGATCCACTGGTGGACCTTGTTGTGGTTGCGCCAGCGCTCGCTCTTCGGCGCCGCCCAACCCTCCAGCTTGTTGCGGAAGCCGCCCGCGGTGGCGGTGGAGTCCCACGGCGAGGTGTCGTACGCGGGGTCGTCCAGCGCCCACCGCAGCTCGGCCGGTGTCGGCAGGGCGATCGGATTCCCCGGGCGGCCGAGGTTCCGGGTGAGGAAACGGGCCTCGGAGACGCCGACGGTGACCGTCCAGTTGCCCCGGTCGTACGCGAAGGGGCCGGTCATGACCCGGCGGTCGCTCTCCCGGCCGGTGCCGCCGAGGAAGTCGTCCGCCCAGAGGGACGAGACGGGGCTGGTGTCGGTCGTCCAGTCCCAGTACGGGACGGAGACTCCCGGGTCGACGGCTCGCAGTTGCCGCTCGAACTCAAGCAGGTAACGCCGGTGCCAGGGGAAGAACGACGGGGACATGTGGCCCACGCGGAGCTTGCGGTCCCGGTCCGGGACGAAGTACTTGTCGTGGGTGCGCACGAGCGAGTCGTAGGTGCCGTTGCGCTTGAGTTCCAGTACGGCCGCCGTGAAGCGCTTCTTCTGGGCGCTGGTCAGGTTCTTCTGGTTCTGCCGGGTGTACAAGGGGCTCCTCCCGATTCCCGAATGCCGATTCCCGCATGCCGATTCCCGTTGCCGATGCCCTCGTGCCGACGCCTACTTGTTGACGCCCGCGCGCGGGCGCCCGCGTGCTGTCCGTCAGCCGTGGTGCGGGGCCGCGAGGGCCAGCTGGGTCGTGCCGAGTTCGTCGACGGCGGCGCGGGCCAGCTCCATCGGGGTCCCGTAGGACTGGAAGTGGTTGATCCCGCTCAGGTAGCTGCCGTCGGCGCGGCGCATCACGTGCAGGGGCCGGCCGTCGATGCGGACCGACGCCGAGACCGGGTCGACCGCGATGTGCCGGCCGCGGTACGTCTCCTCGGCGAGCGGGGCCGGGGTCAGCGTCTGACGGGGACGCCGGGCCCGCAGTACGGGAGCCACGGCCGCGGCCGTCCCGGCGAGCACGGCCGCGGTGAAGGCCGTACGGAGGAACGCGCGACGGGTGAAGGGTGCGGCGCCGGGGCTTGCGTACATACGGTCTCCCTCGCTCGGTGGTCCGCGTTACGGGGTCTAACGCGGAGCGGCGGGCGAGGTCACCTCTCGGGGTCGTCGTCCTTCGGGTGCTTGTAGAAGAGGGTGGTCGGACGCAGCCGTCCCTCGGGGTCGGCGGCGTAGTCCGGGATGGTGCCTGCCTCGGTCCAGCCGGCGGACCGGTAGACCCGCTCGGCGCCGCTGCCGGTCTCGGTGTCGAGGAACATCAGCACCACTCCGGCGAGGGCGGCCTGCGCCTCGGCCTCGGCGAGCAGCGCCCGGGCCGTACCGCGGCCGCGGGCGGCCGGGTGGACCATCAGCTTGCGCAGTTCGGCACGATGGCGTCCGTTGGGCTTGGACTCGCGGTACCAGGAGACGGTGCCGTCGAGGCCGCCGTCCACGCCTCGGGAGACCCACAGGGCGAGGGCGCCCTCCTCCACGGAGGGCGCCAGGGAGTCCCACCAGGCGGCGGCGCCCACGTGGTCCAGTCCGGCGAGGAACCCGAGGGAGGCACCGCCCTCGACGACGTCCACGAGGAGGGCGGCGAGTTCGTCGCGGTGGGCGCGCAGGGCCGTGGCGGAGAGCCGGGTGATGCCGGCCGTCATGTGGTGCGTCGTGCGGTGCGTCATCCGGTGAGGATAGGGATCAGCGCGGGGTCCGCTGGAGGCGGGGCAGGTGGAGGTCCCGGAAGATGGCGGCCGCGCAGAGGACGAAGAACCGGCCGGCGCCGACCACGCTGCCCTCGGTGTCAGGGGCTCCGACCTCGCGCAGGCCCGGATGGGCGGCCGCACGGGCCAGGGCGGCGGTCGCGTAGACCTCCTCGCGGAGCGGCAACGGGGGGAACGTGCGATCGAGCGACGAGCGGCTCCGGGACCGCTTCACGACGCAAGTCGGTTGCCACCACCCTGCCCACGATCGCGCGTTCGGGGCGCGAGAGGATGGCTCGATGGACAGAAAGCTGAAGAGGGAAATCGAGGAAGGGTGGAAGCGGGAATGGGCTGCCCGTGAAGACAGCCGTAGCTTCTACAGTGTGACCGTGCCCGCACCGCCGGACCCGCACACCGCTCTCGGCATCGTCGCCGGATACCAGCAACCCACTGTCATGGAAGCGGTGGCGAGCATGCAGAGCGAAGCCCGCAAACTTGACGCGGACGGTGTGCTCGGCGTTTCCGTCATCCCGCAGGTCACTTCGCACAGTACTTACTTCGTCGCCTATGGCACTGCCGTCCAATGGGCTCAACCGGAATAGGCGGGAGTACGCGGACGCCCCTAGCAGGTGGTCAGGGCCGCTGTCGGCGGACCGGAGCCGGGGGCATCCCCAAGGGGTTGTTCGGGCAGGTCACGGCCGTTGCCGGTCCCGGGGAGGGTGTGGGCCCGGTGCCGCCGCGGAGGTGTCCTGCTCCGTTTCCTCCGCGCGCGGCCAGTACCGTCCTTCGAGGGCCTCGGCGCTGCGGTTGAGGCGAATCAGGACGTCCTCCAGCTCCCGCACCTCCTCCGGGGACCAGTCGGCGACGACCCGGGCCAGGCAGGAGCGGTTGACCTCGCGGTCCTCGGCGAGACGGAGCTCGCCTTCGGCGGTGATGCGCAGCTTGCGGGCCATGCCGCCGTCCGGGTCCGCGACGCGTTCGGCCAGTCCGCAGCGCAGCAGGGCGGCCGTCTGGCGGTTCACGGTGGACGTGTCGAGTGCGAAGGCCTCCGCCAACTGCCCGATGGACATGGGGCCTTGGGTGTCGATCCGACAGAGCAACAGGTACGCCGACCGCTCCAGGCGCTCGGGATCGCGCTCGCGCCGGGCCAGCACTTGGTGCCGCGAGAGCAGCATCAGCTCCCGTTCCAATTTCTCCAGCACTGCGCCTCCCACACCTCCTCGCTCCTTCCGGTGCTCCATTATCGCGGACCCGTATCCCGCCTGACCCTGGCAGGGCGGCCACGGACGACTCCCGGCGGAGGGGGATCGGGGCCACGGCGTCAATATGCATGATACATAACGTGTGTACTATGCACTTCTCCTCGTTGTCACCCGACGAGCCACAGCTTCACACCGGAGGGCCCGCATGACCGTCACCACGTCCACCGCCTCCCGCGCCGCCGAGATCCTGTCCCGGCCCGTCACGCTGAACGGACTGACCGTCCCCAACCGCATCGCGATGGCTCCCATGACGCGCATGTTCTCCCCCGGCGGTGTGCCCGGCGAGGACGTGCAGGCGTACTACGCCGGCCGCGCAGCCGCGGGTGTGGGCCTGATCGTCACCGAGGGAACCTACGTCGGCCACGATTCCGCCGGGCAGAGCGACCGGGTGCCGCGCTTCCACGGCGAGGACCAGCTGGCCGGGTGGGCGAAGGTCGCCGCGGCCGTGCACGAGGCGGGCGGCACGATCGTGCCCCAGCTGTGGCACATAGGCATGGTCCGCAAGCACGGCGAGGCCCCGTACGCCGACGCGCCCGCCGTCGGCCCCTCCGGCATCCGCGTCGACGGCACCGAGGGGACCGGCAACGCGATGACCCGCGCCGACCTCGACGACGTCATCGGCGCGTTCGCCGACGCCGCGGCGGAGGCCGCACGGATCGGCTTCGACGGCGTCGAACTGCACGGCGCCCACGGCTACCTGCTCGACCAGTTCCTGTGGGAGCGGACCAACCGCCGCACCGACGCGTACGGCGGCGACGCGGTGGCCCGTACGAAGTTCGCCGCGGAGATCGTCGCGGCGGTCCGCGAGCGCGTCCCCGCCGACTTCCCGGTGATCTTCCGCTACTCGCAGTGGAAGCAGGAGGCGTACGACGCCCGCCTCGCGCAGACCCCGGAGGAGCTGGAGGCGATCCTGGCACCGCTGGCGGCGGCGGGCGTCGATGTGTTCCACGCGTCCACCCGTCGCTACTGGATCCCGGAGTTCGAAGGCTCGGACCTGAACCTTGCGGGCTGGACCAAGAAGCTCACCGGCCTGCCGACCATCACCGTCGGCTCGGTCGGCCTCGACGGCGACTTCCTCCGCGCCTTCGCAGGCGAGGGCGCGGCGCTCGGCGACATCGACAACCTGCTGGACCGCATGGAACGCGACGAGTTCGACATGGTCGCCGTCGGCCGGGCCCTGCTCCAGGACCCCCAGTGGGCGGCGAAGGTCCTCGGCAACCGCTTCGACGAACTGAAGCCGTACGACGCGGCAGCACTCAAGTCGCTCAGCCGGTAGCCCGCAGGCGCCCGCAGCCGTTCGCTCGGCCGCCTCCGAGTGCCCCGCGAAGTCGATCCGCCGACGCCCCGGGGCGCTCGCCCGCCGGTCCGCGCCATGGACGGACATCCTCGCCACGCCGGCTCGGCGCACCTCACGGTGTCCGGCAGGAACCCGGCGCCGGGCGGAGAATAACCCCCCTTCCCGTGTCAGTGCCGCCCCGTAGGCCGCGATACGACCGGTCCTGTCCCACGGTTTCATCCGAACTCCCCCTCCTCCGCCAGGAATCCCACTGTCGGTTACCAGCGGGGAGGGCCGCGCCCCCCGGGCGGGGGAGGCGTCTCCCCCGCCCGGGGGAGACGGTCCCGTCGCGGGGTCTACGGGGCCGGGAGTTCGGCGAAGTCCGCGACGAGGCCCCGGTGGTGGCCGGCCGTGCCCAGGGTCAGCGAATCCGCCTTGGCCCGCTTCAGGTAGAGGTGGGCCGGGTGCTCCCAGGTCATGCCGATGCCCCCGTGGAGCTGGACGCACTCCTCGGCGGCCCGGACCGCGACGCCCGAGCAGTAGGCCTGCGCCACGGCGACGGTGAGGGGTGCGTCCGGGGCTCCGGTGGCGAGGGCGTCGGCGGCGGCCCGGGCCGCCGCGCGGGCGGAGGCCACGTCGAGCCACAGTCGGGCGAGGCGGTGCTTGAGGGCCTGGAAGGAGCCGACGGGCCGGTTGAACTGGTGGCGGCCCCGCACGTATCCGACGGTCTCCGTCAGGCACCACTCGGCGATTCCGAGCTGTTCGGAGGCGAGCAGCCCCGCTCCGCTGAGCAGGGCCCCGGCGATGGCCGCGCGGGCGGTGGCGGGGTCCGCGAGGCGGGTACCGGGCGAGCCGTCGAGGGTGACGCCGGCCGGCGGACGGGTCAGGTCCAGCGGGACCGGCGCCGTGAGGGTGACGGAGGCCGCGGGGACGGCGTGGAGTCCGGTGTCGGCGATGACCAGCAGGACGTCGGCGGCCCCGGCGTCCGCGACGGAGGTGACCGTGCCGGTCAGCGCCCCTCCCCCGGCGTCCCGCGCGGGGTTCGGTAGCGGGGCGCCCGGGGCCAGGGTCAGCGGCAGGGCCGGTACGCAGATCTGCCGTCCGGCGGCGAGTTCCCCGAGCAGCGCGGCCACTTCGGGGGTCGAGGTGTCGCAGCCGAGCAGGATCTCCGTGGCGAGGACGGAGCTGGTGAGGTACGGGAGCGGGGCGACGGAACGCCCGAGTTCCTCCAGGACCACGGCGGCCTCCCGGTGGCTCGCGCCCTGGCCGCCGAGCTTTTCGGGGACGAGGAGTCCGGCGGCGCCGATCCCGGTGGCGAGGGTGCGCCACAGGTGCGGGTCGTGGGGGCGGCCGGTCTCGGCGCGGGCGAGGACGGTCGCGGCGTCGCAGCGGTCGGCGAGCAGGGCCCGTACGGCGGAGCGGAGTTCCTCCTCGGTCTCGGAGTACAGCAGGTCGAAGGGGGCGCGCTCGGCCGTCATCGGGAGAGGTCCTTCCAGGCGAGGTCCTTGTCGTCGCGCGGCTCGGCGGGCAGGCCGAGGACGCGTTCGGCGACGATGTTGAGGAGGATTTCGCTGGTGCCGCCCTCGATGCTGTTGCCCTTGGCGCGCAGGTAGCGGTATCCGGCGTCGCGGCCGGTGAAGTCGACGGTTTCGGGGCGGCGCATCGTCCAGTCCTCGTACAGGAGGCCTTCCTCGCCGAGGAGTTCCACCTCCAGTCCGCTGATCTCCTGGTTGAGGCGGGCGAAGGTGAGTTTCATGCCGCTGCCCTCGGGGCCGGGCTGTCCGGCGGAGAGCTGCTGGCGCAGTCGTTCGCCGGTGAGCCGGGCGACTTCGGCCTCGACCCACAGGTCGAGCAGCCGTTGGTGCAGGGCGTGGGTGCGCAGGGCGGGGCGTTCGCGCCAGGCCGCCGCGACGGGGGCGATCATGCCGCCTTCGCGGGGGATGCGCATGCCGCCGATGGAGACGCGTTCGTTCATCAGGGTGGTGCGGGCGACCGCCCAGCCGTCGCCGACGGCGCCGAGGCGGTGGGCGTCGGGGATGCGGGCACCGGTGAGGAAGACCTCGTTGAACTCGGCTTCTCCGGTGATCTGGCGCAGCGGCCGGACCTCGACGCCGGGGGCGTGCATGTCGCACAGGAAGTAGGTGATGCCGCGGTGCTTGGGCACGGTGGGGTCGGTGCGGGCGATCAGGATGGCCCAGCGGGCGGTGTGGGCGCTGGACGTCCATACCTTCTGCCCGTCGACGACCCACTCGCCGTGTTCCTCGTCGAGGACGGCGCGGGTGCCGAGCGCGGCGAGGTCGGAGCCGGCGCCGGGCTCGCTGAAGAGCTGGCACCAGACCTCCTCGCCGGTCCACAGGGGGCGCAGGAAGCGGGCCTTCTGCTCGTCGGTGCCGTAGGCCAGGATCGTGGGCGCGGCCATGCCGAGGCCGATGCCGATGCGGCGCGGGTCGTTGTCGGGTGCTCCGGCGGCTTCCAGCACGGTGTCCACGGCGGCCTGGAGGGAGCGGGGAGCGCCGAGGCCGCCGAGGCCCTCGGGGTAGTGCACCCAGGCGAGGCCCGCGTCGAAGCGGGCGCGCAGGAAGTCGGTCGGTTCGGTGCCGGCCGGCGGATGGGCGGCGAGCAGGTCCCGCGCGCGGGCGGCGAGTTCGGTGGCGGTGAGGGTCATCGGGTGCCTCCGTCGAGGGCCGGTACGACGACCAGCCGGCCGGTCGTGGCGCCGTCGGCGAGCCGCTGTACGGCGTCGGCGACCCCGGTGAGCGGGACGCGTTCGCTGATCAGGGGCTTGATGGCGCCTTCGGCGGCGAGGCGGGTGAGTTCGCCGTGGCAGGCGAGGACGGCCGCGGGGTCCTTCGTCGCGTACAGGCCCCAGTGCAGGCCGAGGACGGCGTAGTTCTTGACGAGGGCGTGGTTGAGGGCGGGGGTGGGCACGGTGCCGCCGGCGAAGCCGACGATCACGATGCGGCCCTCGAAGGCGACGCACTTGGTGGAGGCGGTGTAGGCGTCGCCGCCGACCGGGTCGTAGACGACGTCGGCGCCGTGCCCGCCGGTGAACTCCTTGACCCGGGCGGCGATCCCGGCGGCGTCCTCCTGCGTGCGGTCGATGACGAGGTCGCAGCCGAGTTCCTCGGCGACGCGCTCCTTGTCCTTGCCGCCGACGACGCCGATGACGGTGGCGCCGGCGGCCTTGCCGAGTTGGACGGCGGCGCTGCCGACCCCGCCGGCGGCGGCGTGCACCAGGAGCGTCTCGCCGCCGCGCAGGCGGGCGCGGCGGTGGAGGCCGAACCAGCCGGTCTGGTAGCCGATGTGCAGGGCCGCCGCCTCGGCGTCGTCGAGGCTGTCGGGGGCCGGGAGCAGGGCCCGGGCGGGGGCGGTGACGTACTCGGCGAAGCCGCCGTGGGGCAGGCTCGGGTTGGCGATGACCCGCCTGCCGTCGTTGGTTTCGCCGCAGATCTCCACGCCGGGGGTGAAGGGCAGCGGCGGCCGGATCTGGTACTGCCCCCGCACCAGCAGCGCGTCGGGGAAGTTGATGTTGGCGGCGAGTACCTTGAGCCTCACCTCACCCTCCCCGGGTACGGGTTCGGGGACCTCTTCGAGGCGCAGGGCCTCGCGGGGCTCTCCGTGGGTGTGTACGCGCCATGCCTGCATCCGGGGCCTCCAGCCGCCGTCGAGGAACCATGCTCGGCGGCATACTAAGCGGTCGCTTGCGTTCTTGGGAACCAGCCCGTCCAGGGCGAAATCCGGACGACCCGCGAGCGGAGGGCATCCTTGCGGCCATCGCCGCGCGTCTCTCCGGACAGCATGTGACCCGTACCCGTCGTGACATGGCGGGGTAGGTCACCGGACCCGGGGGGAACCGAATGAAGCACACCACGGCAGCGGCGGCGGCCGCAGTCGCTCTGGCCGGACTGATCACGGCGGCCGGTCCGGCCGCCGCCGCACCGCCGCCCTGCACGCCGGACGTCCTGCGCCTGGAGGCCCTACCCGTCGGCGCCCCGGGCGGTTCGTTCGTCGATCGCGTGAACGCGCTGGGCAAGGGGGACCTGGCGGTCGGCACCTCGCGGCAGCAGCCCGCGTACTGGCGGGGCGCCCGCGTCCACGCGGTACCGCTGCCCGCCGGGTACACCTCGGGCGAGGTCCGGTCCGTGAACGCCAAGGGGCTGATGGCCGGCACCCTGAAGCAGGCGGGCAGCGAAAACCGCGTGCTGTTCACCTACCGGCAGGGCGCGGCGGCCGTACGACTGCTGAGCGCCCCGGCCCCGTCCCCCTACGAGGGCAAGGCCTTCGTCAGCGACACGGGCCACGTGGCCGGGCTGGACGGCACGGTCGCCCGAGAGTGGGTGAACGGGCAGCCCGTCCGTACCCTGGAACTGCCGCCTGGCAGCGATCCCCAGGCCCGGATCACCGAGGTCAACGGCATCAACAAGCGCGGGGACATCCTGGGTTCGGCCCTCGTGCACTACGAGACGCAGGACGGGTTCGTCCACCGTTCCTACCCGGTGGTGTGGCCCGCCGGTGGCGGGCCGGCGCGGGGGTTGGTGCCCGCGAGCGAGGGCGACTACTCGCGCACCACGGAACCGACGGGCATCGACAACGCGGGCACGGTGGTGGGCCACGAATCGGAGGGCTGGCGCGACATCCGGCGCGACGTCGGCCACCTGTGGCGGGCGCCGTACACGGCCGCCCCGGCGCCGTCCCCCGATCTGCCCGGACAGAGCGAGCTGATCGCGCACGCGATCAGCCCGACCGGCCGGGTGGTGGTGGGCATGGCGTACTCCTGGGAGGACTTCGGGTACCCCAAGCCCACCCAGGCCACCTACCGGACCGGCAACGGCCCGGTGAGGGCCCTGCCCACGCCGACGGCCGGGGCGCACGGCGAGGCGACCTCCGTGTCGGGCGACGACCGGGTGGGCGGGGCCGAATGGTCGCCGGCCGGCGGCCGGTTGCTCGTGTGGACCTGCGCGAGCAAGCAGGAGTACGCGAAGGGCTGAGCCGGGGCCGTGACGGGTCGGGGGCGTTCACGACCGGGCCGGGTCCGGAGCGGTCCGAGCCGTCACGGGCATGGTGATCCGAGCGTCCGCACGCTATCGATGGGCGCATGGACACCCCAGCGCGCGGCCTGCCCGCGCCTCCCCCGCCCGGATCCGCCGCGCTGCCCCCCGGCACCTACGGGGGGCAGGTCGTCCTCGTGACGGGCGGCGGGTCGGGGTTGGGCAGGGCCATCGCCGCCGAGTTCGCCCGGCTCGGCGCCGATCTGGTCATCGCGGGCCGTCGCGCCGGCCAGTTGGAGGCGGCCCGCGCGGAACTGGCCGCCGTTCCCGGGGCGGGCCGGGTGACGGCCGCCGTCTGCGACATCCGCGACCCCGAGCGGGTCGCGGACGTCTTCGACGCGGCCGAAGCGGCGCTCGCCCTGCCCGACGTACTGGTCAACAACGCAGCCGCCAACTTCCCCTGCCCGGCGGAGGACCTCTCCCCCAACGCCTGGCGGGCCGTCGTCGACACCACGCTGACCGGCACCTGGTTCATGACCCGCGAGTTCGGCCGCCGTCACCTCGCGGCCGGTACCTCCGGTTCGATCGTCAACATCGGCGCCTCGTACGCCTGGACGGGCGGCCCCGGTTTCGCCCCCAGCGCGGCGGCGAAGGCCGGGGTGAAGAACCTGGTGGAGACCCTGGCCGTCGAGTGGGGCCCGTACGGCATCCAGATCAACGGGCTCGTCCCCGGGATGTTCCCGCACGCCGACATGTCCGAGGACATTCGCGGCGGCCTGGAGCGGGCCGCCCCCGGCGCCAAGGACGCCCGGCAGCCCGCCCTGCGCGTGGGCGTCCCCCGCGAACTGGGCTGGGCTGCCACCTTCCTGGCCTCCCCCTACGCCCGTTTCGTCACCGGCCACACCCTCGTGGTCGACGGCGCCAACTGGCAGCGCCGGAGCCTGGTGAGCCCCGAGGTCGTACCGCTGCGGGAGCAGTTGGGGCGGCCGCCCTTCGGCCACTGACCGGGGGCGGCTCCGGGCGGCGCGTACGGGACCGACGTGCGCGGGACCGGCGCGTACAGGACCGGCGTGCGCGGGACCGACGTGCGCGGGACCGACGCGTACGCGCGGGCCGACGTCCGCGCGGGCCGGCCCCGGAGCCGGTGGCAGTGGCCGCCGGCAGACTGGCGGCATGACCCTCGCGGACCTGACCTTCGACCGGTGGCTCTCGCTCGACCTCGCCGCCGCCCGCCGCCTCGCCGAGGAGGCGGCCGCGCTCGTGGACGGCCGGGTGGTCCTGGTCGACACCGTCGAGCACCTCGGCGGCCCGCTGCACCGGGTACGGATCGAGCGGGGCGGCCGGGCGTTCGCCCTGATACCCGGCGGCAGCGTCCGCCTCGGCTTCGACCTGGACGCCTGGCGGCCGACACCCGCCCAATTGGCCGACTACGCCCAGTCCGTTAGCGCCGGATTCGGCTTCGGACCCGACCTGAAGGCCCATCTCGCCCGGGAACTGAGCCCCGTGCGGACGGTGGCGCTGGACGCCGTCCTGATGGCGGTGGAGGACGAAGAGGTGTCGGAGGTTCCGGACGAGATACCGGCGGCCCTGGCGGCGGACGGGCTGCGGTTGCCGAGCGCCGACGAGTGGGAGCACGCCTGCGGGGCCGGCGCGGGCACCCTGTTCCGCTGGGGCGACGCGTGCCCGCTCGACGAGCCCTCGTACGGGACCGGCACCCTGCGGCACGAGCCGAACGCGTTCGGCCTGCACATCGCCTACGACAGTTACGGCGGCGAGTTGAGTGCCGACCGCGGGGCCTTCCACGGCGGTGACGGCGGGTCCGCCGCCTGCGGCGGGTACGGGAGCCTGCTGGAGTGGTTGCCGCTGGCCACGGCATGCCGGAACCCGTGGATGGCCGAGCTCTCGTACGGACCGGACGGCGGGGACCTGGGCGGGGCGTTCTCCACCCGGCCGGTCCTCACGCTCCCCTGAACTCCGGGGGGCGGCGGGCGGCGCCGGCTCCGTAACCCTCGCGGCAGTCGTCGGAGGTGAGGGTGAGGGCGGCGGTCATCGCGACCCGGTCGAGGGCGGCGGGCAGCGCCGCGTCCGCGTAGGCGTCGACGGCCCGCTTGATGCCCTGGACCGCGAGCGGGGCGTTGGCGGCGATCTCGGCCGTCAGCGCGCGGGAGGTGGCGTCCAGTTCGGCTTCGGGGACGACCAGTTGGACCAGGTTGAGGCGCTCCGCGGTGCCGGCGTCGATCCTGCGGCCGGTCAGGGCCAGGTACTTGGCCCAGCCCGCGCCCGCCTCACGGGCGATGCGCAGGTCTCCCCCGGCGTCCACGGCGATGCCCAGGCGCGCTTCGGGAAGGGCGAAGACGGCGTCGTCGGCGGCCACCCGGATGTCCGCCATCAGGGCCAGCTCGAAGCCGAAGCCGAGGCAGTAGCCCTGGACGGCGGCGACGACCGGCTGCGGGAGCCGGGCCAGGACCGCGAAGCGTTCGTGCACCCAGCGGATGCCCTCGTAGTAGTTGCGGGTCCGCTCGGCGGCGGACCCGCCCGTGATCGCCCCGCCGGGGGCGGTCACGTCGATGCCCGCGCAGAAGGCCCGCCCCTCGGCCCGGAGCAGGACGGCGCGCACCGCCGGGTCGAAGCGGATCCGATCCGCGAGGAGGCCCAACTGGCGGGTGGACTCCCAGCTCCAGCCGTTCAGCTTGTCGGGGCGGCACAGGGTGAGGACCGCGACCGGTCCCTCGACGTCCAGGCGGATGCGTTCCGCGTCCTCGCCGATCTCCGTGGTGATGGTGTCGATCACGGTGTCCCGCCCCCGCCCCGTCGAAGCCTCCGCCCAACATCTGACGCATCGTCAGACTAGGGCGACCGGATCAGCGGGGGAAGACCTCGAACGGCACCGCCGGCCGGCCGCCGAAGCGGGTCGCGGCCTGCTCGACGTTGCCCGTCAGGAAGGAGCGGACGTACTCCTCGGGGTCCTGGTCCGTCAGCACCTCGATGTACGCCTTGTGTTCCAGCAGGGACTTGATGGCCCGCTCCAGGCCGGGGCCGGCGTCGGAGGCGTGCGTCGGCGTGACGGATCCGGAGACGGCGACCCAGCGGACCCCGTTCCACGGCTCCAGGCCCTGCTCGGAGATCAACTCCGGGAAGATCCACCGGTTGCCCGCGTCGGCGGCTGCGTCCAGGGTGGCCCGGCCGACGGCGCGGTGGTCGGGCGTGTTCCAGAAGCCGCCGCCTTCGGCGCCGCCCCAGGTGTCCCGGTGGTTGAGGGTGATCACCAGCTCGGGACGGTGGCGTCGGATGGCCGCCGCGATGTCCCGGCGCAGGTCCAGGCCGTACTCCACGACCCCGTCGTGGTGGTCGAGGAACTCCACCGTGGAAACCCCGACGGCGGCCGCGCTCGCGCGCTGCTCGGCCTCGCGCAGCGGGGCGCACTCGGCCGGGGCGATCGTGTCGATGCCCGCCTCGCCGCGCGTGGCCAGCACGTAGACGACCTCGCGGCCGCCGTCCGTCCAGTCCGCGATCGCCGCCGAGCAGCCGTACTCCAGGTCGTCGGGATGCGCCACCACCGCGAGGGCGCGCCGCCAGTCGGTGGGCATGGGCTGCAAGGGGGCCTGCTGATCAGCTCGTTCGCTCATGCCCGCAGAATAGGCGCACGGCAGCCCCGGGGGCAGGTGGAGGCCGGCGCGACGCCCCGGCCTTGCTCTTCGTGGCCGCCGCCCCGCGGCGCCGGCGCGCACGGGGTCGGTGGCATGAGCGCCGACGGGGGCTCGGTCGGTACGACGGAGCCGCCCGCATCCCCCGGCCGGATCCACCTCGCCGCCGTCTTCACCCGCTCGGCGAGGTGCGGGGAGAGACGGCCTGGTCGTCGAGCAGGGAGAGCAGTCGGTCCAGGACGCGGGGGCCGCCCGCGCGGACGCCGTCGTGTTCGTACTCGTCCGTGACCCAGGTCTTCAGGCCCCTGATGGCGCGGGCGGTGCGCAGGGAGTGGTCGGTGTCGACGTACATGTCGTCGTGGTAGACGGCGGCGGCGACCGGCACCTCGTTGGCGGCGAGGCGGCCGGCGTCGTAGAGCGGCTGCCAGCCGGTGCGGGCGGCCAGGAGTTCGGCGGTTTCGCGCAGCGGGGCGAGGGCCGGGTCCGAGGTGAAGTGCCACGGGTGGATGGTCTCCCCCGTGAACAGGAGGGGTTCGTCGCCGGCGAGGGTCTTGGCGGCGTCGAACCGGGGGTGGTGGGCGCGGACCCGTTCGGCCGCCCAGTCGGTGGGCGCCGTCGGGTCCTGCGCGTAGATCGCCTCGTGCAGCAGCGCGTAGAGGGGGTGCCCCGCGAAGGAGAGGTGGGCGTGGACGTTCTCCAGGAAGGCGTCGGAGAGGGCGGGCCCGCCGATCGTGGGGACGAAGGCGTCCTCCAGGAGGTAGTGCAACTGGTGGCTGCCGTCGCCGGAGCCGAGGAGCATCCCGAGGGACTGGAACGCCTCGACGGTCAGCCGGTAGCCGCCGGGGAGGAGGGCGGGCCGCTCGGCGAGGTGGGCGGCGATGCGCCGGGCGCGCTCGGCGTCCATGGGGTAGCGGGCGTAGTGGGCGAGGTTCTTGCGCTCGATGCGCGGGTAGGCGGCTTCGTACACCTGGTCCGCGGTCGCGTCGAGTGACGGGAGCCCGCCGGTGACGAGGGCGGCGGTGAGTCCCTCGGGGGCGGTGGAGAGGTAGTGCGTGACGCAGAATCCGCCGAAGCTCTGGCCGAGGACGGTCCAGGGGGCGCCTCCCGTCAGGTGGGCGCGGACGGCCTCGGCGTCGCGGACGATCGCGTCGGACCGGAAGTGTGCGAGGTACTCGGCCTGCTCGGCGGGGTTGCCCCGTACGGGCAGGGTCTGCCGGGTCAGGGGCGTGGAGCGGCCCGTTCCGCGCTGGTCGAGGAACAGCACCCGGTAGCCGCTGAGCGCCCGCTCCAGCCAGGCTTGGCGGCCGATGAAGCGTCGCGCCCCGAAGCCGGGACCACCCTCCAGGTACAACAGCCAGGGCAGGCGTTCCGGGTCCTGGCCGGTGGCCACGACCTCACGGCCGTACAGCTCGATCCGCTCGCCGTCGGGGCGGGCGTGGTCGAGGGGGACGGTGAACCGGTGGTCGGTGAGGACGACACCGGGCTGGCGGTAGCTGCGGGCGACGGTCACGGACGGCCCCTGGGGTGTGGGTACGGATCCCGCGCGCCCGCGCCTCCGGCCGGATCGCGGCGGGGGGCGGGGCGGGACGGGGAGTTCGGCGGTCGGGCCGAGTGTAGGCCGTGGCCCCGGGGACCCGCCGGGCGGCGGGAATGGTGGGACGAACGGCCGACCCGCCCCGGCGACGGCCGGGGCGAGCGTTGCGCGGGTCACACGATCACTACGGCACACACGGTCATGTCGTCACACCGTCACATCGCGATGGCGTCACGCCGTCACGCCGTCAGGCGGCCACCCAGTCACTCGGTCACTCGGTCACGCCGTCACGCCGTCGCGCCGTCAGAACTGGACCACCGAGCGGAGGACCTCGCCCCGCTCCATTCGGCCGAACGCCTCCTCGACCCCGTCGAGCGCGATGGTCTCGGAGACGAAGGCGTCGAGGTCGAGCCGGCCCTGGAGGTAGAGGTCGATCAGGAGGGGGAAGTCCCGCTCGGGCAGGCAGTCCCCGTACCAGGAGGACTTGAGCGCGCCACCGCGCCCGAAGACGTCCAGCAGGGGGAGTTCGAGCTTCATCTCGGGTGTCGGGACCCCGACCAGGACGACGGTCCCGGCGAGGTCGCGGGCGTAGAAGGCCTGCCGGTAGGTTTCCGGGCGGCCGACCGCCTCGATGACGACGTCCGCGCCGTTTCCGCCGGTCAGCTCCTGGATCGCCTTGACGACGTCCTGCGTACCGCCGTTGACCGTGTGGGTGGCTCCGAGGCCGCGCGCCCACTCCAACTTCCGGTCGTCGAGGTCGACGGCGATGATCCGGGAGGCCCCCGCGAGCCGGGCTCCGGCGACCGCCGCGTTGCCGACTCCGCCGCAGCCGATGACGGCGACCGAGTCCCCGCGCCCGACGTTGCCGGTGTTCAGGGCGGCGCCGAGGCCCGCCATCACCCCGCAGCCCAGCAGGCCGGCGGCGGCGGGCGAGGCGGCCGGGTCCACCTTGGTGCACTGACCGGCGGCGACGAGGGTCTTCTCGGCGAAGGCGCCGATGCCCAACGCCGGGGACAGCGGGGTGCCGTCCTCCAGCGTCATCGACTGGGCGGCGTTGTGCGTGGCGAAGCAGTACCAGGGGCGGCCCCGTCGGCACGCCCGACAATTGCCGCACACCGCACGCCAGTTGAGGACGACGAAGTCGCCGGGGGCCACGGAGGTGACGCCCGCGCCGACGGACTCGACGACGCCGGCGGCCTCGTGGCCGAGGAGGAACGGGAACTCGTCGTTGATCCCGCCCTCCCGGTAGTGCAGATCGGTGTGACAGACCCCGCAGGCCTGGATCTTGACCAGGGCCTCCCCGGGCCCCGGGTCGGGCACGAGGATCGTGGTCACCTCAACCGGTGCGCCCTTGCCGCGCGCGATGACCCCTCGTACACGATGCGTCACGTCGTACCCCAGTCCTCTTGGTCGCTCCTGGTTCCGGAGAGCGGGTGGTCTCAGGGTCGCTGGACCGCCGGATCTCCGGAACCTCCGGATCAACGAACGTACACGGGCCGCGGGCGGTGCGGGACCCGTGTCACGCTCCGGCCCCCCGACCGGCGAGATCGGGCGGCAGGGCGGACCGCAGCGAAGCGGCGAACGCGGCCACGGCGGGATGCGCGCCGGCCCCGCTGCGGAAGGCGAGCCGGGTACGGCGTTCCATGCGCAGCCGGGTGAGGGAGACGCCCGGCACATCGGGTCCCGGGGTGCCGAGCTGCGGCACCACGGCGACTCCGAGGCCCGCGGCGACCAGGGCCAGGACGGTGGCGAACTCGTCGACCCGGTGCCGGACGCGCGGGCTGAACCCGGCGGCCTGGCAGGCCCGTACGGTCATCGCGTGGCAGAGGGTCCCGGGCGTGGCGGTGATCCAGGGGGCGTCCCGCTGAGCCCGCAGGGCCTCGTCCTGGCCGGGCGGGGCGCCGGGACCGGGGTCGGGGTCGGGGCCCGCCCCGCGACCGCGACCGACTCCCCCGCCCGTACGCGTGCCGTCCGGCCCCGCTGCGGGCGCCGCCAGGTACATGGCCTCCCGGTACAACGGCCGGGTGCTCAGCCCCGGTTCCTCCGGGTCGGGGACGAAGTCGTACGAGTGGACCAGGGCCACGTCCAGTTCGCCGGCCCGCAGCGCGTGCGCGACGGCCGCCGGGTCGGTCTCGCTGAGCATGGGCTCCAGCCCCGGGTGGCGCCGGGCCAGGTCGGCGAGGGCCGCCGGGACGATGGCCCGGGTGGCGGTGGGGAAGGCCCCGATGCGCAGGGCTCCGGCCAGGCCGGTGCGGGCGTCGGCCAGTTCCGCGTCGGCCCGTTCCAGCCGTTCGAGGACGGCCTCGGCGTGACGGACCAGGTTCTGCGCGGCGGGGGTGAGGCGGACCCCGCGCCCGGTGCGCTCCAGCAGGGGGAGCCCCGCCTCGCGTTCCAGGACGCCGAGTTGCTGGGACACGGCCGATGGGCTGAAGGCCAGGGCCTCGGCGACGGCGGCGATGGTGCCGCGCAGGGCGAGTTCGCGCAGCAGGCGCAGGCGGCGTACGTCGAGCATCGGCTCAGCTTACGGTTCCGGTAAGGAAGGCGAACTGGATTCGGCGCTCGGGACCGGTCAGGCTCGGTCCATGGACCAGGACACCGTGCAGGACTTCTCTCAGGCCACCGATCAGCACGCTTCCCCGGGGATCGCCCACGAACCCGCCCGCGGCGCGGCGCGTACTCCCGCGCTCGGCGGGATCCACGTTCCGCTCGTCACGCCGTTCACCCCTTCCGGGGACGTCGCCGTGGAGGCGCTGGAGGCCCTGGCGCACGAGGCGCTCGACGCCGGGTCGGCCGGCATCGTCGCTCTCGGCACCACCGCCGAGAGCGCCGCCCTCGACGAGGCCGAGCGGGACCTCGTCACCGGGGTCTGCGCCCGTGTCTGTCAGGAGCGCGGCGCGCTGCTGACGGTGGGCGCCGGGGCCTCCGCCACCCGGGCGGCGGAAGCCGCGCTGGTGCGGCTGGCGCGGTGGCCGGAGGTCGGGGCGGCCCTGGTGACGGTGCCGCCGTTCGTGCGGCCCTCGGCGGCGGGGGTGCTGGCGCACTTCGCGCGTCTGGTGGAGGCGAGCCCCGTACCGTTGATCGTCTACCACGTCCCGTACCGCACGGGACGGGAGTTGGACGCGGCGACGCTGCTCGCGCTGGGCTCCCTGCCGGGGGTGGTCGGGGTGAAGTACGCGGCCGGCGGGATCGACCAGGACACGGTGGAGCTGTTGGGTGGGCTGCCGGCCGGTTTCGCGGCGCTGGCGGGGGACGACGCGTACCTGTCGCCGATGCTCGCCCTCGGGGCGGCCGGCGGGATCCTGGCCTCGGCGCACCTGGCGACGGGGCGGTTCGTGGAGCTCGCCTCGGCCTGGGAGGCCGGCGACGTCCGGCGCGCCCGGGCCCTGGGCCACGCGCTGGCGCGGCTCTCGGCGACCGTCTTCGCGGAGCCGAACCCGGTGGTCCTCAAGGGCGTGCTGCACGCCCAGGGCCGGATCCCGTCGCCGGACGTACGACTCCCGCTGCTGCCGGCGTCGGACGCCTCGGTCGGGGCCGCCCTGAAGGCGCTCGCGGAACTCCCGGCCTCCTGAGCGGCCGACTTCGGCCCGCCGGCACACCACTGGGTCCCGGTATGGGCGATTCGCCGCCAAGGGCCCGGTAGCCCGAATCGGGGGCATCGGGTTCGTAATTGACCGAAATGGCGCGGGGTCCCCGAAACCGTGATGTCGACCACACGGGCCCCGTCAACATCATTTCTTCGAAAGGCTGGATTCCCTTTTCCCCGAAAGGAAATCCACCCTGACCCGAACTTCCTTTCATGGTCATTTACCCACGGAAACCGGGGAGTCGATCTCTCCCGGACATTCGCATCTTGTTGCGGCCCCGCGCACTCGCCTACGGTCACCCTCACTCCCAGCGGCCAACTGCCGAATACGGCCGCCGCCGGGGCGCTCCCGTACCCCCACGTGAGGAATAGCGCCATGCCCGCAAAGGGTAAGCACCGCAGGCCGAAGCAGAACCCGCTCGCCCGCCGCCTGGCATTCGCCGGCACCGGGACGGCCGCTCTCGCCCTCCCGCTGATCAGCGCCACCACGGCCGGTGCGGCGGAGACCGCCGCGGCGCCCGCCGTGCGTTCCGTGGCCGCGCCCGCCACCTATTCCGTCGTCGCCGGCGACACCCTTTCCAAGATCGCGGCGCGGCATTCCCTCAGCGGTGGCTGGGAGCAGCTGTACGCGGCCAACCGCGCCGCCGTCGGCGGCGACCCCTCGGTGATCCGCCCGGGGCTCACCCTGAAGCTCGCCTCCGGCGTCGCGAAGGCGGCCCCGGAGAAGGCCGCGAAGGCCGGCGCGGCGAGCAACGTGAAGGCCGCCACGTCCTACCCGGACAACCTCGACGGCTGGATCCGGGAGTCCCTGGACGTGATGGCCCAGCACGGAATTCCCGGCAGCTACAACGGAATCCACCGCAATGTGATGCGTGAATCCTCGGGCAATCCCCGGGCGATCAACAACTGGGACTCCAACGCCGCGGCCGGCATTCCCTCCAAGGGGCTGCTCCAGGTCATCGATCCGACCTTCCGCGCCTATCACGTGCCAGGCACCCCGCACGACTCGTACGACCCGGTCGCCAACATCACGGCCGCCTGCAACTACGCGGCGGCCCGCTACGGCTCGATCGACAACGTCAACGGCGCGTACTGACGGGCCCGGTGGCACGACGTCGCGGCAGCGCGCGCCCCAGGGTGCGCGGCGGGGCCACCAGGTCGTAGCCGACGTCCTTGCGCAGGGCGTGCGCGCCGGCTCGTTCCACGGCCGTCAACTGGTGGCCCATCAGCTCCGTCAAGGTCGTGACGACGGGCCGCAGCCCGGGGTCCGCCGGCTCGGCGATCCCTTCGGTGGCGCGCAGGGCGGTACGGGCACGCCGGCGTTCCGCGGCGAGGAGGCCGCGGACGGCCGGGGTGTCGCGGGCCGCCTCCAGGGGGCGCGGACGGGTACACGATGTCAGGAGGGCACGATCTTCCTGACCTTGCCGTCGATCCCGGCGAGGACGTAGCCGCCCTGACCGTACTCGTCGCTGAGGTAGGGCCGCATGCAGGGCTCCTTGTCCATCATCCAGGGGTCGACGATGACGTAGCGCGAGGTCGGCCTGTCGACCTTCAGGTCGCGTTGCGCCTGCTCCAACAGCCCCGGCAGGACGTCCCAGTTGACGGCCGCCATGTCGATGAGCGGCTCGCCGTCCTTCACCGTGCCCTGGGGGCCGGTGCGCCTGGCCGCGCCGTCCCGGTACTGCCAGGCGTCGACGGTCCTGGCGCCGGGGGCGGTGGGCACCGCGGCGATCACGTACTCCTCGTAGACCTTCAGGTCGACGAAGGTGGTGGTGCCGGTCTTCTCCTTCAGCGCGGCCAGGGCCGCGCGGACACCGTCCGGGGTGAGCAGGCTCCCCCCGACCTTCGTGCCCGTGCCCGGCGTCCTGGACGTCCCCGCCCTCGGGGTGCCTGTGGCGGCGACGGCAGAGGGCAGGGGCGTGGCGGGGGTGGAGGCGGTCGGGTTGCTGCCCTTGGCCTCGTTGCCGCCGTCCGAGTCGCCGTCGGGGAGCAGTTGGAACGCACCGAACGCCGTGCCGGCCAGGACCGCCGTCAGGAGTACGGCCGGCACGAGCCGGGACGGGGCCGGCCGGGCGGCGCCGGCCCCGTCCGACACCGCGGTGGTCCCGGGCCCCGGGCCGAACGCGGACTGCGCGAACCCCACCGGCGTCGCGTACGGGTTGGGCGCGCCGGCCGGGGGCGTCGCGGGCAGCGGCACCGGACCGCCGGCGGCGGGCGGCCCGTACCGGCCGAGGGCGGCCGACGGGACCGGGCCGGGGCCGCCGGCCTGCGCGCCGCGGAGCAGCGCTTCGAGGGCGGCGCCGTCGGGCCGCACCGCCGGGTCCCGTACGAGCAGCGCCTCCAGTACGGGACCCAGCGGGCCGGACCGGGCGGGGGCGGGGATCGGCTCGTCCAGGACCGCGACGACGGTGGCCAGGCTGGTGGCACGGCGCAGCGGGTGGGCCCCCTCGGCGGCGACGTACAGGAGCATGCCGAGCGACCAGAGGTCGGAGGCGGCCAGCCCCTCCTCGCCGCGCACGCGTTCGGGGGCGATGTACTCCGGGGAACCGATCAGGACGCCCGTCGAGGTGAGGGCGGTCGAGCCGTGCAGGGCGGCGATGCCGAAGTCGGTCAGGACGGCCGAGCCGTCGGGCCGCAGCAGCACGTTGGCCGGTTTCACGTCGCGGTGCAGCACCCCCTCGGCGTGGGCGGCCCGGAGCGCCGCGAGGACGTCGAGGCCGAGTCGCAGCACGTCGGGGACGGGCATCGGGCCGGCGGCGAGGCGGTCGTGCAGGGAGCCGCCCTTGACCAGCTCCATGACGATCCAGGGGTGGCCCTCCGAGCCCGGCGCGGGTTCGACGATGTGGTGGATGGTCACCACGTTCGGGTGGGCGAGGCGGGCGAGGGCGCGGGCCTCGCGGACGGCCCGTTCGCGCAGTTGGACGGTGAGGTCGGGCTGGGCGGCGGCCATGGCCGGGTCCGGCGGGCGCACCTCCTTGAGTGCGACGTCACGGTGCAGTGCGATGTCGCGGGCGCGCCACACCGTGCCCATCCCGCCGGCGCCCAGCGGGCCGATCAGCTCGAAGCGGCCGTCCACGAGCCGTCTACCGGCCCCACTCGTCTCCATGGGGCGTCATCGTAGGGGGCCCCGTCGTCAGCAGTGGCGGCGGTCCACCGTGAGCGTGCCCTGCGCGGTGGACACCGTCCGGTCGTAACATCCGTCCCCGCTTCCGGACCCGTACAGGCGGTGCCGGACGGTCGTGGTGCCCACCGCGTGCCGCTGATCGCGCGGAACGTTCGCCGTGTACGTGGCGTCGCCCGTGTAGCGGTCGTCGAGCGCCGACCGGTCGACCTCGCGGCCGCCGCGCAGGGTGACCGAATCGGCGCGGTCGCCGAGCGTGAGGACGGTGCGCAGCCGGTCGCCGGCGCCGAGGGTGGTGGCGCCGTCCATCGTGTACGTCCGGTCGGTGCGGGTGGTCGTCGGGCCGCGGGTCACGCTCTCCTCGTCGGTCCACGAGGCGGTCAGCGCGTCCCGGCTCCCGCCCTCGGTCCAGCGGTGCGCGGAGGTGGTGCGGACGGCCCGGGTGACGGTGGTCGCGACCCGGCCGTGGGAGGTGTCCAGATATCCGGCGACGGTGAGCCGGTGGCCGCCCGAGGTGTCGAGACGGTGTTCGCCGCCGGGCGGGGCGGGGGTCCAGCGGGAGGAGTTCGCCGGGGTGCCCTCCTCGTGGCGGGTGAGCGCGCCGGTGACGACGCGACGGCCGTGGTCCTGCCAGAGCAGCAGGTTGGTCGGGGTGCTCCAGCCGCTCTGCCCGACCGGTACGCCGGTGACGGACACCTCGACGCGGTGCGGTCGGCCGTCGTTGAGGAGGGCGGCGTAGGGGGTGAGGTCGTAGCGGATCGGCTGCACGTCGAAGGCGCGCGGGCCGGGGGTGACGTACCAGAGGAAGGGTTTGGGTGTCAGTATAGGAGCACGTCTGACCTCCGGTTTCACAGCAATCCTTCGGGATATCAGCACACTTGGTATGCCTGGAGTAGCCCCAGGTCACCCCGTGGATTCCCCGATCTTGCGCACCGCCAGGTGCCCGGGAGTGCCCGGAATCCGACGGTGCGTCAGAACCAAGGGGCGCGTCCTTGGACAGCTCGGCTCGCTCGTACCCCCGGGGTATGGGGAGGGTGAACTCGACGGGCTTGCCTGAGCCTGCTTCCGCCGTCTTGCGCTCTGCGTTTTCCCAGAGGGAGACACTTCGGCTTTCGGTGTGAGCCTGGTCGTATGCCAGGTTGACCAGGCCCGCACCGATGACGGCGGCGAGGACTCCTGCCAATAGCAGCATCATCTGGTTCCGGCTGGGTTCGAGATTCTCGCCACCAAATGGGTCTGTGATGACAGACGAGCATGACGATTGCCGGGCGGCGCCGCACCGGAAACGGCAATCTCAGGCCAGCTGACGGGCAGTACCGACGCACCTCATGGGGCTTCCTACAGCCCCAAAGGTCGGGCCTCCGTGATGCTTGCCCAGTCGTTCTCCGGATTCGCCCAGAACGAGATCTTCACGTAGCGCGCATCCAGGGCCCCTTGGCCGAAGAGAACGGTCTCGGGTGACAGGGTCGTCCCGGAGCTGCGGCCTTCCCATGCCTTGGTGTACGAGACTCCGTCCGGCGAGACGTGCACCGTGTAGTCGTTCCACCTGAGGTTCCCGCGGTGCCATGCCGTGGTTGCGCCGCACACCTGTCGGACCGCGCCGGTGTCGATGACGAGTGCTGCCCCGAAGCCTTGGCCGGACCAGCGTGTCCCCAGATCGCCGTCGACCGCGTGAGCCGGCGGGTTGGCGGGCTCGGAGGTGGAGGCGGAGGCGGCTGCCGGGGTGACCGGCCGTGTGCAGGTTCGCTGCGGCGAGACGTCCCGGTGGGTGGCACGTTCGTCACCCAGACGCACGGCGTCGTAGTACATGACGCGCTCGGTAGTGTTGGAGGGGGCGCCGGTGTTCCAATCCCAGTTGTAGATACCGAACTTGAAGTACGGCGAGCGCGGACCCCCACCGTGCGTCGCCCCTGTGCGGTGTAGGACCCGCTCACCATTCCTCCATACCTGAAGCAGGCCGGTGCTGTCCGTACGCCAGGTGACGTGGAAGACCCAGTCGACCCAGACTCCCGTGGTGTACGGGCCCAGGTCGATCATCTCGCCCCGGAAGTCGATCTTCCAGCGGCCCTCGTCGGTGAGCAGGGCCAGGGGAGGGGAGCCTCCAGGGCAGCCCGAGTCGCACTGGTGCCACTGGCTGACAATCTCAGCGGAGGTATCAGCCACCCAAGTCGACGGCAGGTTGATGCTGAAGCCATACCAGCGCTCGGCGCCCACGGGTTGCTCGTCACGCTGGGACACTTCGGCGCGTTTGCTGCTGGAGACGACGGGGTCGGATTTACGGAGTTCGAATCGGGCGGCGTGGGAGCCGTCCCGAACGGGGGCAGTGACGTTGGTCGCGCCGTACGACGTCGCCCAGTGCTTGTTGAGGTTCGGGGGCGCCGCGGCGGGGAGGGTGCGGTCTGTGGACTGCTCCCAGTCGAGGGTGCGCTGTACACCGGCCGGGTCGGCCTGCGCCGTCTGCACGGGCGCCAACGCCACCCCCACGGCGGCCACGGCTGACACGAGGGCCGACAACCAGGGCCTGGCATGCGATCGGTTCATACTCGAGCTCCTTCGGAGACGCTTCGTGGATCGGTCCGACGCTCTCGGTGCTGGGCACGGACTCTTCCCCCTGCGACGGGGCCGTGCAAGGGTCGACGGCCCGGCGCACGGTAGTGTTCGGGAGCGCCGAACGCGCCGCCACCAGAGCGCCGATAGCGCTCCCCGGGGCCAGGCGCCCGAGCGGTCGGAGCCGGCAGGGCACCCTCTCGTCCCTCCCTGTGCCCGATATGAAGCACGATCTCCTCCCCTCGAAGACCACGCAGACCATGCACGTGCTCGGGGACACGGCCGCCATCAATGTCGTTTGAACGGCGGCGGGGGCACCCAACATGCCCCCGCCCACCCCGGCGCTGACGGCACCCAACACGTGGGAGCGGCACCAGACCCCTCGCCCGTCGAAGCGGCACAGCTGGACCACCCTCACCGCCACCCGGTAGACCCTTCTCCCGCACCCGTCTGGCCGCCCTCGTGGGTAGGCTCTCGCGGTGGTAGCCATGGTGGAGGGGGACGGGGCGGATCCGGCGTGCTGGTGGCAGACCGTGGGACGGGAACGGCCGCGGGGGTGCCCGCGAACTCGGCTCGGATGTCCTTGAACGTGCGGACCTCCCAGCCCTTGCACTCCTCGCAGCCCATCCGTCGGGGAGGGTTCCCGGACAGTCGTACATGTGCATCTCGGTGCGGTGTCCCTTTCAGCTCTCCAGGTAGGTCAAGCGGGGCTGTACGGGCGGAGGGTGGCGCGGAGGCCGGGGAAGGTGCGCGAGGCTACTGCGGCACCCGCATTCGGCCTTCGGGCGCGGGCGCGGGCACGGTGGCAGTGCCCGCGCCCGTAGGGAATGGCGATGTTTCCGTTGGCGAGGAGCCGGGTCACCGGTTCTGTGTTTCTTGTGCGGGGTGGGGTGGGGTGGGCAGTTGCGGTTCGGCTCTGTGGACGGATGGCGGAGGGGTGGGCGTGGTGGCAGTTCACAAGGTTCAGCAGGCTGCGGGCGGTGTTCCTGGGCTGGGCCATGTGATCCGGTTGGTGCGTGATCCCCTCGTCTTCCTGGCATCCCAGCGGGAAGGGCCGGCGGTGGTGCGGCTGCAGCTCGCGGGGCGCCAGGTGTCTCTGGTCAACGGCGGCGAGGCGGCTCGTGAGGTGCTGGTGTCGCAGGTGTTCGACAAGGGCGGTCCGTTCATGGACACGGCGCGGGTCCTGGTCGGCAATGGTGTGATCACGTGCAGCAATGCTGATCACCGGCGTCAGCAGCCGGTGATGCGGCCCGCGTTCAGCCGGAAGCAGGTGGCCGGCTACGCCCCGGTGATGAGCGAGTGCGTCACGGAGACGGTCGGCCGGCGGTGTGAGGGTGAGCGGCTGGATGCGGAGGCGGGCACGTACGGGCTGGCGGCCCGGCTGGTGGCGCGGACGCTGATCGCGGCCCCGGCCGGCCGCCGGGCGGCCGATGTCATGGCTGCGGCGCTGCCGGTGTTGTTGGAGGGCGTGTTCCGGAGGATGCTGGTGCCCTGGCCGCTGCTGCACCGTCTCCCGCTGCCGGCCAACCGCCGCTTCCAGCAGGCGCAGGCCCGTCTGGAGGGGCCGTTGGTGAGGTGATCGGGCAGTACCGGGCGGGCAGGCGCCGGGGGACGATCTGCTGTCCCTGGTCATGGCCGCCGACGATGACGGGCGTCCGCTTGATGACCGCGAGGTGCGTGATCAGGTTCTGTCGGTGCTGGCGGCGGGCGTGGAGACCACGGCTTCGCTGCTCGCCTTGACCCTCCATGCCTTGGCCGGACACTCGGATGTGGAGCGCCGGCTGTGGGCGGAGCCCCACGACACATCACCGAAGCCGTCAGGTCCGGCCAGCCGGGGGAGCTCATGACCGACGCCGAGTACGACCCGTCCGGGGAACAGGCGTCCCGACGGCCCATGCCGGATTCACAACCAGGGTTCGCAGGCCACGCCGTCACCGTCCCGGTCGAGCTCAGATCGGTATCCTGGCTCCCCGCGGTACAGCGGCGCGGCACCGGCCGCGCGAGCGTCCGCACACCTTCGGTAGTGCGCGCTCGAATCCTCGGCGGTTGGTTCGGCCGATGTGGTGGCCCCGTTCGGCTCGGCGGGCGCGACCGGGTCTACCGGCGTGGGAGGTTCCGTCGAGAGGGCCGGCGTCCCCGGCGCCTGGGGAGCTGTCGCGGCCTGGCTGGGGGTGGCCAAGGGTCTCGGCGACGGCGTTGAGGTGAGTTCTGTCGTCACGTTCACGCTGGGGGTCGGCGGGGGGCTCGGAGTGGACGTGGGCTCCACGGACTCAGAAGGGCTCTTCTCCGGGGTCGGCCCGACGAGGAAGCCGATCCATAGAAGCGTAGCGAGAAGGCACCAGCCGGTCAGGACGGCCTTCGTCGCGACCCGGAGACGGGGCGAGCGCCACAGCCAGACGGCTGCCAGCGGCGGCACGAGGATCAACGCGACGGCACGGACCAGCCGGTTGGCACCGGATCGGCCTGGCGGCGGCTCCGAAGTGTCGTAAGGGTTCATCAGGCCTCCCCGGAGTGGGAAAGCAATGGTGTGGGAGAAGACCGCGCCGCACCACCCGGACACATGGCGGCTCGCCACCCGCCCCTCGTGGCGCTAGCCGCAGCGATCTTCCGCACGCTGCCGGGCGCCCGGTTCATCGCCTAGGTTCCGTCCCCCGGACGACTTCACGGGGTCCCGTTCGCAGCGGATCACCCCACTATCGTGACACAGATCACAGAAGTGCATGTGTGGCCCGTGTCCTCGGACACGGGCCACACGCACGCCACGACCACCAGGCGGCCAGTCACAGCACCCGCACCGACATCCAGGACGGATGGCGGCACAGCACAAGCTCCGGACATAACGGAGGGCCGCCCTCCCACCCGGCAGGAAAGCGGCCCTCGACCAGACCTACGGGGCCGGGGTGAACTCCACGTCGGTGCCGCCACAGCCGGCCGCGATGTCCAGCAACCGATCCCGCTCCAGCTCATCCACCGCCAGGCCCCAGCGGAGCTTCGTCGCGGTCCACTCCGCGCCTTACCGGCACAACACCTCCGAGGAGCCCGAACCAGGAGTTGCGGCGGGCGAGGGTGCCGGTGATAGCAGCAATGATCGCCTCGGTGGTGTCGCGCCTTTTGACCTTGGTCCAGCCTCGGGATCCGGGCGTGCACCGGCCCGTGAGGCTTTTGATCACCAGGCCCTCGACGCCGGAGACGTCGGTCCACGACTCCAGCCACTCCCGGGCGGTGGCGACGTCGGTGGTCGTCGGGCACAGCGTCCACGGAGCGGTCAGTGCACGATCGGCGAAAAGGCGCTCAAGGCGCCGGCGCCGCTCGCGCTGCGAGCGACAGGATGGAGCCGTCTCAGGTGCACTTGCCAGCGACGAGTTCGACCAAGGCCGCGGCTTCTTCCTTCGTCTTGCCGGTCCTCATGAGGGCGACTCCGTATGCCAGCGCGCCGTTCTGGCGGTAGGCCCGGCAGTTCCCCTCCTGGTCAGCGGCACTCAACTCGTCCCACGCATGCCGGGCGAGGACCCGATCCACGAAACCAATCGACACCGTCGGCGTCGGTCTGGGGCTGGTTCCAGGGAGTTGGAGGGGAGCAGCCGACGAGGGTGCCGCGTGGCTGTAGACGGGTGTCGGGTACGGGCTGGAGGCCACAGCGGCAGAGGCCGTGGAACCGCTGCCGCTGCTGTCGGCGAGGGAGGCTGCGGCCAGGAGTCCGGCGACCAGGAACACGAAGCCGCACACGATGACGGCGCCGGTCCTGCCGGCGCGGGGGTCTCGGTTGTCCTGCACAGGGCCTCCTGGGGAATGCGGGTGGCTTGCACTCTAGATCTTGGGAGTCGATCTCCGGGTTGCCTCAGGTCGTCCATGGTGCTCACCGGTCCGTCGCCGGCGCGGTGGTGAGGCAAGCATGGAGGCGGCGTTGACGCAGCCCTGAGCGCGAGCTGGACAGCAGCAGTTGCCATGCGTATCGGCTGCGGCGCATCAGCTGAACGTGGGTCAGTACGTACAGGATGTCCTGGCGGTGCCGGTCCTCTCCTCATGCGGCATCCACCATGCACTGTATGAGGCCACCGCCATCGGCACGAACTCCATCGTCAGGAGCGGCCACACCACAACCGCAGCCGCAAAGCCCAGCCCATCCCCCATATGACCTGGTTTTGCGTGAAGTCGAACGGCATGAACATCAGGCTCATCACCACGAAGGTCAATGAGCCCAACATCGCGACGAGGCCGTACACAATGCTGTTCTTGGCCGGTGACGTTTTCCTCATCACCGTCGAGAAAGACATACCGCAGGCCGCCCATCAAAAAGCCCATCGTCCCATCGCAGCGCCGAAGGATGCCGCTTCCATCACGAGTCCTTGCGTCACCGTGTGCGTCCCCACCCGAGTCCTCGAAGCCAACTCGCCTTTCCCGGCCATGACGCCGGTCGCCGGCGGCGGCCTCGGTTTCGATGAAAATATCGGTGATGCCTGCCCGACCGCCGTCGGCGAGTTCGTAGAGGCGGTGGACGTGCTCGCCGTCCGGCTGCAGCAAGCCCGCGACTGCGAACTCGTGCAGGATCCGACGGGTGTCACTGATCGGGATGCCGGTGGCCTCCGCAATCTGGCGAAGGTCTGCCCGGCCGCGCTCGACCGTGCGGAAGTAGGCGGCGATCTCCTTGACCGTGTAGTTGTGCAGCAGGCCACCGCGCGCCCGTGCGACCAGCTCCCTGACCCCTCTCCCTGCGGCGGCCCTCAGCCTTGACGCGCTCCAGCGCGGTTTCGACAGTGGCCGGGGCGGAGTAGTGGGCGAGCAGCCGGACCGCTTCCAGGCGACATAGCCGTTAGCGATGCGGTCACTGTGACCGTTCGCCGAACGATTCCTTCCGGACCCTCCAGGCCCTCATCAAGCACCGCCGCGAGCAGTAGACGGCGTTCGAACGCCGATCCACCCCGGCCACCCACCGCTCGCCGCACTCCGGGCACTCGACCCGGTCGGCGGCGCTGATCTCCGCCGCCACCCGCTTCCGCAACCGACGGTTCACCCGCCGCCACTGCCTGACACGACCCTCCGTTGAGCAGTACACCGCATCCGGCCGCGCCGCCAGCCTCAGCCGATCACCGCAACCCCTGCACACCCGCTCCCGGCACCGGGCGTGTCGGGTCCTGACCGGGTCGCTGCGGGCGCTGCTCCTCACGGCCCTTGCCCGGTTCCTGGCGCTTGTCCTGCTTGCCGCCCATGACCGTCACTCCTTGATGCGTTGGGGTACGGATTTTCTCCGTATCCCGCCAAACTGACACGGGTCATCACTTCCCGCACTTTTTCAACCACGGATTGTCGTGAGGGGTGACGGACTCGGTGCGAACGCGTCGGCGTGCGGGTTGTGGTCCGGATGCCGGAGATGAGCCGACCCGTCCACCCCCGTCCGTCAGGAGCCGATCGCCATGTTGGAGCGCACCCCGCGCAAGGACCGCACCGAGGTCACCTTCGTCCTGCCCGCCGACACCCCGCCCGGGCCGGTCAGCGTGGTCGGCGACTTCAACGACTGGCAGCCCGGCGTCCACACCCTCACCCCCCGCACGGACGGCAACCGGGCCGTCACCGTCGCCCTGCCCGCCGCGAGCACCCACTCCTTCCGCTACCTCGCCGCCGGCGACTACTGGTTCAACGACGAGCACGCCGAGACACAGGACGGCCCCAACAGCCGCCTGCACACCTGAACAGCCCAACCCGCGTGACGCATGACCACCGCGCACGTTGAGAACGACGACACGTGCCCGCCGGCCCGTTCCATCCCGAGCCGGCGCCGTGTGGCGGCCCCGCCACCTCGCCCGGCGACGGGGCCGCCGACCCCTCCGAGACCCGATGGGCCGGGTCACCCGACACCTCCTACGCCGAGCCGTTACGCGTCCCTGGTCGCCGCCCGGGAATGCATCACAGCCCGCGGGCCGCTTCGGTGCCGTCCGTCGTGGTGAACAGGGCCCGGACCTCGGTGAGGTCCAGCAGCATGCCCAGTCGATCGGGTACCGGACCGGCCAGGACCAGACGGCCACTGCGCAGCAGGAGCAGCATCAGGTTGAGCATCGAGGAGTCCGCGAAGGTCACCGCCGTGACGTCCAGAACGATCCGTCGTACCCCCGGATCATCCACGGCCGCCGTACCGGCCTCCTCCAAGGGGCCCAGGGTGTCCTGGTCGAACTCGCCCCCGCACACGATCACGCGGACACCGTCCACGCCGGGCAGTACTTGCACCCGCTGATCCACCGCAACTCCCAGCCTTGCTCACTGACGCGGAACCGCGCCCGTTCCCCACGGCCAAGGTACCCACGACCTTCTCCCACCAGGCGTACCCCGCTCATGATCCACAACACAGAGCGCCCCGGAAGCTCCACCCGGCGGTCTCGGATGCGTGCCGGGCGCCCGCTGACCTCTCATCCCCCGGTATGCACACCCTTGCGGATGGAAGGCTTGCCCAACCCGGCATTCGGCAGGCGGGCGAGGTTGCCCGGCTGCCGATCGAAGGAGCAGCGACAGACGCTCCCAGCCAGAGCCCGACCGTGTCGGGTCACCGCGCGGCGATGAGACCGAGGCAGGCGACGACCAGGCGACGGCCATCCTGGCCGCCGTGGTCGGCACGGCGAGGGCGGGGTGGCGGTGTGTGACGTAGCCGATGCCGCCCGCCGGGAGCAGCGTGACGAGGACCGGGAGCAGCAGGACGGCCAGGGCGAGCGAGGACACGAACGTTCTCTTCGTCGGGCATGCCAAGGTCTGCATGCGGTGGGGGTGGGGACGTCGTACGTCCCGGACCGGCCGGACAGCCGAGGGCGACGGGCGGGGGTTAGCTGCGCAACCCGCGCCGGGCGACGTCCTCACCTGATCACCGCACGCGGGCCCATTCAATAAAAGGCTGCCGATGTCTTCGCAGCTCAAAGCCGTGCGGGGGCTATTGAATGGTGGCCGGACCGGGTGTAGGGGGGAGCCAGCTCCACCGGGCTTGGCGGGCGTACCGTGGAAGTGCGGGCGGCACTCGCCCGATGCGTCGAGAGTGCCGCCCTGCCCGGACTCCCCGCGCCCGCCCGCCCGGACTGCCGGGCCGGGACACGCGCGGGTGAAGGTGAACCACCCGCAGCCGAACGACAAGGCCCTGATACACCGTGGTGTACCAGGGCCGACGTCGGACCGGTCGTACTGCCCCAGAGCACTCTGGGCACCGGACCTGACCCGCACACCCATGTCGGCACGGACTACCCACAAGCCTATCCACGCCCGGCCGCAGCCCGCGCCCGGTCCGGCGTCAGTTCCGTCCCGGGAGCCGGCCGGCCAGTCGTCCGCACGCTTCTCGCGCGCCCACCGCCGCCGCTTCCTCCCGCAGATCCTTCACGGACCGCTTGCATCAGTTGCGGGCACTTACAGGGCACAGCCGGGAACCACCCACAGCTGCACAACGCCGAGATCGTCGCCGGCCCTCTCGAACTCGGCTTCATCTTCGAATTCGAAGAGCCTCTTGTCGAGGCTGGCGGCCGCGAGGAGGGTTCCATCTGGTGAGAACGCCACCGCGAACGCCGCATTGTTGCGGGTGACCAAGGGTTCGCCGACAGCAGTGCGGGTGACCGGGTCCCACAACCGCACCGTGCTACCGCTGGGCTGGGCGATGGCGGTCGCCAACAGCGATCCGTCGGGTGAGAACGCCACCGCGAACACCGCACCGGTCCGAAGGGGCGGCAACTCCAGCACGTCCACCCCGGCCGCGTGCAGGAGTGCCCTGACCGCCAGCGATGATCCCGGCCCCGCAGGCGGACCTCCCTGGCGGGGCACGCCTGCCGCCGTGGAACCCACCGGCGGCTCGTCGACCGGAGTCGGATCCTGCTCCAGGAGCGTGGCGTCCGAGGCGGCGCCGTTTCGGCGGCCCGGACGCAGCTCCGCTGTCGCGCGCCACCGGCCGCGCCATTCCTCGAGCACGGGGTCGGTGCGGGCCGGGGCAGGGATCTCCTCGCCGTCCGCGTCCCACGACATCAGGGTCCGAACCAACAGGATGATCTTGTCGACGCTGACAAAGCGTGTGCCGGCGAAGGTCGTGCTCTGCGTGGCGATCGGCAACTGCGTCCCGCCGCCGATCCGCGCCGCCCGTAACGCGATCCGGCGTAGCGAGGGGTCGCCGCGTTCCACCTTCAGCTGGCGCAGGTGCCGTGCCTGCTCGGCGAGGCCGGCCTTGAAAGTGTCCGCACCATGTCCCGCGTCGGTGCTGTCCATCACGCCCGATATCCTCCCTGCCGGCCTGTCCAGCAGCGTCAACGCCTACCGGCGGAACAGTGGGGAACTTCCGTGAACACCCCGGAACAGCCCGAGCCGGGAGCAGCCTTGTTCCGCGGAACAGGCCAGGTGTACCGCGGTGCACACTCCCTGATCGACTGTCATCCGCTGTGTTCGCCTCATGCCGGCCCACGCCTCGAACGGCTCCAGGGTCGAAGCATGACAACCCACCAGAACGACCAGCCCGCCCCGCCCCCGGCCGACAACGGAGCCTTCCTCCCCCTGCGCACGGCCGTGGTCCTCCTGACCGCACTCGTGCTCGGGCTCATCGTCGGCGGCCTCACCGCCCTCACCGGCACCCACCCCGCCACCGCCGTGATCGCCGGACTCACCACCGCCGGCGCCGGCACAGCCGCCCTGCGAACCCTCATCCAATGACCCCCGAACAGCACACGCCGATCCTGGGATCACGGCGGGCTGTCCGCGGTATAGCGGTCGGGGGCGTAGTCGGCGCGGCCGCCGGGCCCGTACAGGCCGAGATCGGCGATCAGGAGCGCGCCTCCCGCCTGATCCGCAGTCGTCCCACGTCGAGCAGCTGACCATCGAGCGGGCCGCCGACCAGTTCGACGTACTCGTGCCCAGCCGTCGGCCCCGCCGGCTCCCCCGGCTCCCACCCGTACACCCGCGGCTCCCTCTCACATTCCATCCCGCCACGCTCCCACCACGGACCGTTCCCGTGGGGCCCGTTGCCAACACGGGGCCAGGACTGGTTCCTGAACGACCTCTGGCGGGCGAGGATGGGGGACGGGTCCGCCGCCGGGCGGGCCGCCCCGGCCGGTCCCACCGGATCAGCCTCTTCGTCCGGCTGACGCGTACAAAGAGACATCCGATGGGGTTTGCGGGTCAAGCAGCGATGGCCAGTTCGAACTTGGGCGGGGCGGGGAAGGCGGTGCTCTCGCTGTAGGGCCTACCGGTGGTGAGGCAATGGTGGAGGCAGCCGAGGAGCCGGTTGTAGAGGTTGCGCTGGGCTGAGCTGTGGCGGTCGCCGGCCTTGCGCCGTCGGTCGTAGTGGGCCCTGGCGCCGGGCGAGGCGGTGAGGGAGGCGAACGCCCAGACGTAGCCGACCGCGGCGAGCCGCTGATTCTTGACCCGGCGGACCATGACCGCGTGGCTCTTGCCGGAAGCGCGGGTGACGGGCGCTGATCCGGCGTATGCCTTGAGGGCCTTGGCATCGGCGAAGCGGGTGCGGTCGTCGCCGATCTCGGCGAGCACCCGGGCGCCGCTGAGCGCGCCCAGGCCGGGGAAGCTGGTGATGACCACGGCATCGGGATGCCGTTCGAAAAGCTCGACGGAGGCTTCGGCAAGGTCGTCCGCGGCGTTGCAGGCGGCCTCGAACTTGCCCAGCAGGGCCAAGGCCTGGCGGCCCATCGCGGTCTCGACCAGCTGGAGCTGGCTCATCTGCGGAACGCGCAGGGCGGCGTGCAGACGCTCGGCCTCGGCCTCGATCCCGCGCTGGCGGCCGGCGCGCTTGAGGACGGCCTTCAGCTGGGTGCGGGTGAGGCGGGCGGCCTGGCCAGGGGTGGGAGCGGCGGCGAGCAGGGTTCGTGCCAGCGGCGCATTGAGGCCGCCGGTGACCGGCTGGACGGCGGCGAGGTAGCCGGGGAAGTACTCGCGCAGGTGGGAGCGGAGCTTGTTGCCGGCCTGGGTGCGATCCCAGACGGCATCCTGCTGGGCACGTGCCAGGACTGCTATGGCCTGGACGAGCTCGCTGTCGGCCGGCAACTGGCGGTGGGCGTCGGCGTCGGTGCGCAGGATGTTGGCCAGCACCATCGCGTCGAGGTGGTCGGACTTCTTGCGCGAGACGCTGTGGCGCTCGCGGTAGCGGGCGGCGGCCATCGGATTGACGGCGTAGACGGGACGGCCGGTCGCGCGCAGAGCGGCGACCAGGAGGCCGCGGGAGGTCTCGATCGCCACCGGTATCCGCTCGGTGGGGCTGTCGCCGTGGTCGGCCAGGAGGTCGAGTAGCTGCTGCAGGCCAGCCGCGTCGTCGCCGATCCGGGCCCGGCCGAGGAGCTTGCCGTCGCCGTCAACCACGGCGACGTCGTGGTGGTCGCTGGCCCAGTCGATCCCGCAAAACACCTTCACGGGCGTCCTCCTTGTTCTTCCGTCCGATGTTCATAGTCACTGGTCAAAGACCTGCGCGGAGGCATGCGACTCCCTAATGGAAGGGCTCTGGGCCCGTTATCCGATTAGTCGTTCGTGACCCCAGCTGACCGCAGGGGCCTCGGTCTGTTCCAGAGCTCAAAGGCGTCCCGGTGAGGTGAGAGGTGCACCCTGCGGCGGGCTCGGACCACGGACATTCGACCATCCGCGCGGCAGCGGCCATGAGGGCGCCGGACGCCGGGGCCCGCCGGTCTCTTTGTGGAGGTCAGGGCCTCAGGTGTCGTTCAGGAGTGACCCCGGCGCCTGGCGCCCTCACGGTCGCGTTCCCCGGCGGCGGTTGGCCGATGCCCGGGGCCAGCGCCGCTTGGGACTCAAGGCCCCTGGATGTTGGCTCACCGGACGTCAGCTGATCACCGTCGAGGTGAAGCCGGCGGCCGCGCTCTTTTTCGAGGTCTCGCAGGATCGGGTAACGGGTAGCGATCCGTCGGCTTCAGGCCCCATTAGGTGTCGGAGCCGGAAACTGGATCCTGACACCTGACGCTGACGCTGGACGCGCGCGACGACATCCACCCTCCGGCGTAGATCAGAGAGGGCGGAGGGCGTCAGGTGTCGACCCGGGGCCCGCTCCGGCAGACGTGGGGGGAACGGATGGCGTCTTTCGGAGCGGTGTGGATCCCAGCCCATCAACGACCGGACACGCCACCGGTTCCGCACCCGATCATGCCCTACGAATCCGAGCCCAACGCGTAGCCGCGCCCGAGCGCGCACGCGAGAGGTGATCGCGGTTACCGATTACCGGTTACAGGTCGAGGGGAGCGACTCCCCGCCCGCCCTGAGCAGCGCGAACCCGCGCACGCAGATTCCGGTAACCGGTAACCGGCGCGCCCGCGCCGAGGACCGCCCGACGACCCGCCCGTTCGAACATCTGGCGGAGTCACTTCCCACCGTTCCCGTGGGGCCGGAGCCTGCACCGCCCGGAGTTCACCGCCGGGGCCCCCTCGTACGCGCACGTCACGCAGGCGTATTGGGCCCCCGCCGTCACCGCGGCTCGGGGTGGTGATGATGAATGTGATCGGCCCGGGAAATCCCGACCAGCCGTCCGCACCGTCCGCGTGCGAGACAACGCGGCGCGCGCCTGTCTCGCCGCAGAACGCGCGGTTGCGGCGGGGCGGCGGCCGTCAGATGCCACCTCCGCCACCTCCGCAGGAGCCACCACCTCCCCCGCCGTCCCCTCCCCCGGCGCCGTCCCCGCCGCCGCAGCCCGGGCTGCCGAGTCCGACGCCGTCGCTGCCGCCGCCCGCGGACCAGGCCCCCTCCTGGAACACCTGGAACGCTATGAGGCCCAGGATGAGGGAGATCAGCACGGGCAGGACGGCGGTCCCCACCATCCACCCCGTTCCCCTCGCCTCCTGGGCGTTCTGCAGATCCGGGTCCATCACGAGCCACACCAGGCTTCCCCAGGTGCCGAGGCACAGCACCCCACTGACCGAGGCCCAGATGCCGCCCCGGCTCACTCCCCCGCCGCCTTTGTCTCCATACGGGGCGTTGTGCCCGCGCCCCGATCGCGGAACACCGGCGTCCGTCAGAAGCAGGCGGCCAATTCCTCCGCGATGGCGTCTAGGTCCGCGAGTGATCCGCCCGCCCCGGCCGGCGGCCGCCGCGCCCTCGGCACCAGGCCTGCGCCCGAACGGGGTCAGGCAGCCTCCACGGTCGCCACCGCGGCGGCCTGCGAGGCCGACAACCGGATGCCCGCCGCCCGTCCCCGACCGCGAACCCTGCTGCGGCGCGCCAGCGCCGTCGGACGCGGCGCAGCCGCCATCGCGCCCGTACGCGCTACTACCCGCAGTAGCCTCGGCGCCGCACAACGCGAAACGCCCATCGCCATTAGGTCGGGGCGCTCCGGGGGTCACGGCCGGTGGTCTCAGGTGGCTCCCGCGGCGTCGAATGTCGGCTCGCCAAGAACTGCGGCTGCGACCAGCTGCACGCGTTCTACGCACCACGCGACCCGCGAATATCAGCGCATATCCCACCGAGCCCTGACCGATAGTCATAGGGGCCCAGGGGTTGCAAGTATCGCGCGAATGCATCAGGATTCCGATAGTCGCAGGGCAAGGCGCCTGGACTATCGACCTATTGGGGGTATGCGTGATCCACATCACGCTCGGGGCAATGCGCTACGTCAACCCGAAGGAGGACCAGCTGGGCCGTGACCACGTCGGCTGGGACCCGAACATGGATGACGAAGCCCTGTTCCGCGCCAACCGGGGATGCTGGGTTCTCGGGGAACGGGCCGACCGCGAGCAGTACGCCCTGCTGTCCTCGCAAGGCACCGTGCGCCAGGCGATCGAGATCGACCACCTCTTTCCAGTGGCTGGCGGTCGACGGGCGATCGAGGGCAACTTCCTGAAGGCCGGACACCCGGTCTACGACGCGTACGTGGGGAAGCCGCAGCCGATCGAGCCGGTCCGCAATCCGGTGACGTACTTCGAGTCTCCGCACGCGGCACGGACGTGCGGCTGCGGTTGTGACGCGCCGGTCACCCTTGGGTGGTTCCTGAGTGGACACGACCAGAAGGCCCTGCATGACCGCGTCGCCAAGATCGGCACAGTCCACCAGTTCATCGACTGGTTCGACCGCACGTACACCGACCCGTCTGCCAACCACTGACGTTTTCCGACGGGGATGCCCCTTCGGTGCGCAGAGATGCCGTCGAAGCGTCCCGGGCCGCAGGTCGGCGGCGCCAACGAGAAGCGCCCCGACGCATCAGGTCGGGGCGCTTCCGGGGTTCACGGCCGGTGGTCTCAGGTGGCTCCGGCGGCCTCGATGTTTCCGATGGCGGTGGGTAGCTCGGTGCCGCCCCCGGCGGGGCGGATGTACGCGCGCCGGGTCCAGCACGGACCGCGATGGGTGGCGACTTCCTCGAGGACGACGGCCATCAGTTCGCCCTCGGTGCCGGAGGCGATGTCGCGGACGCGGCGGCCCAGGAGCGGGTGTTCCTCGTGCCCGAAGCCGAGGGTGGCGGCCTTCTCCGGCTGCTTCACGCCGTGTCTCCGTCCGGGGCCGCGTCGGTGTCGTCCGGGGTCTCGCACTGGTCGAGGAAGCGGGCGAGTCCGCGGTCCGCGCGGGCGAGCAGCGCCGGGGAGGGAGTGCCGAAAGGCTGCTTGGGCGGCACGGGCTGGTGGGGGTTCGGGGCGTCGGGGGGTGTGCGCATGTTGGCCTCGCTCGCGTCGTGGGCCGCCGGGTACCGGCACTTCGACGCTAGGGAGGTAGCGGGTGTGCCCTCAAGAAAGTTGCACGAAGTTGCTGCCGGTCACCCGAGTGCTTCGATCGCTGCCCGGATCAGGGCGCGGGCCGGCGGGCCGAAGACGGCCAGCTGCTGGAGTTCGCCGAACGCCTTGGTGTAGACGGCGATCTCGGAGGGGCGGGTGATGGCGATCTCGGCGGAGAGGGTCTCGACGAGGACGCGTTCGTGGTCGAAGACCATGAATGTCTCCAGCGGCCAGATGACGCGCGGCGCGGTGATCGGGATGATCCCGAGGGCGACGGAGGGCAGGGACATCAACTCGAGGAGCTTCCCCAGCTGTCCGGCCATCACTTCGGGGCTGCCGATCTGGTAGCGCAGGACGGTTTCCTCGGCGAGGAGCACGAAGCGGTGGTCGCCTTCGTAGATGACGCGGGAGCGGGCCAGGCGGGCGGTCGCGGCGTCGACGGCGTCGTTGGGGGTGCCCTGGAAGGTGCTGATGGCGGAGAGCAGGGCGGTGGCGTAGGGGTGGGTCTGGAGCAGGCCGGGGACGACGTTGGAGCAGTAGACGCGGAAGACGCGGGTGCGCTGGTAGAGCGGGACCACGGACTCCTGGAAGGCTTTGATGCCGACGCGGTGGAGGCGTCTCCACTCCTGGTACATCTCGTCGGCCGTGCGGGATGCGGCGATGAGGTCCTCGGAGTGCTCGTCGGCGTCGCACGCCCGGCACCAGGCGCGGATGTCGGCGTCCGAGGGCAGGGTGCGGCAGTTCTCGATGCGGGACGCCTTCGACTTGTGCCAGCCGCACAGGGCCGCCACCTCGAACGCCCGGAGCCCGGCGTCCTTGCGCAGTCCCACCAAGCGCCGGGCGAGCGCGACGCGGGCGGCCTGCGCGGCCGAGGACGGGGACACGGTCGTCATGAGGTGGCGGACCCTTTGGTGCGTCGGTCAGATGCGGTAGTCGGCGTGCGGGGTGGCCAGGTCCCACACCGACCGGAACGCCTCGGCGCAGAGCTTGATGGCCTGCGGGTCCTCGGTGTGGTCGGGCTCCAGGGCCTCGCCGTCGCCGGAGAAGACGTTCCAGCGCACGACCTGGTCGTCGATGAGCCAGAAGTCGTTGCCGGGCAGCGCGAGGGTCGATGCGCGGCGGCGGCCGAGCCAGCGGACCCCTTCGCCGGCGCGGAGGTTGGCGTCGGTGATGGCGTGCTCGAAGCGGACATAGTCGGTGACAGGTTCGGACACGATCCGGGCCCGGCGCACCTTCACCCCTCGGGCGACGGTGCGCTCGACGAGGGGCAGCCAGCCACTCCAGTACGCCGAGTCGTCGGCGGGCACGCTGCCATCCCGCAGGAACGCGTCGTAGACCTCGCGCTCCTCCCCCACCGCGTAGATGTCGCGGAGCTCAAGGTGAAGGGCGTGCTGGCGGGCGGAGTCGAGGAGCGCGTCAAAGCTGGGCGTGGGCAGCTTCTGCGGCATCGCACGCCTTCCTGATCTGGTCCACCATGCTGACCGGGATACGGATGATCGCCTCGTCGTCCGCCGGCGGACTGTCGTGGCCGCAGGCGGTCCGTGTCACCGCGTCGGCGACCTTGCCCTGCAGCACCAGTTCCGGTCCCACCGGGGCGTCAGTGTCCACCCAGACCGCCGGGCAGTTCCCTCCACCCGAGTTGGGATCCGTTCCGAAGAAAAGTAGCGCCATGATCGCCTCCTGAGCGAGCCGGTTGCGCACAGTTGCAGACGACGGTCCCGCGCCTGCGGTACAGCGGTCAAGACCCCGGAAGACAGTAGCGACCAGCCTTGACTGCGACAGATCATTGCGACCGCGATTTATAGGTGGCGGGTGAGCACGGTTGAAGGCGGATCCTGGTGCGCGATCGATGACCAGCGCGCTCACCTGCTGCAATGCCCTTGTGCTCGGTGACGGCGGTGGCGATACCCGCCAACTCACCCTCACGATCCGCCAACTCCTTTCCTCTGCGCGTCCCTGACCTGCACCGGAGCGAGCGTGCCGCCAACAACTCACAGGAGTTTTCGCAGGTCAGGGCTGCAGCGGGGTCTGTTGCAGCGGGTGTTGCAAGGTCGCGTTGCACTGTGGCGGACAGGCGGCGACGGTGCGGTCGGCATGGCTGCGGGTCCGGGGGGCGGCCGGTTGCCAGGCTGACGCCGTGCCCGCCCGCCAGCCTTTTGGGAGTTCCGCCGTGTCCGTCGTGTTCCGCATCAGCTGCTGCCTGTGCCGCAAGAACATCCCGCTCACCGGCGACGTGTTCGCATTGCACGCGAAATGGCAGCGCCACGGTCCCCGCCATGGTGGGGACCGTGGCCTGTCGACCGTGCGCCGTGGGCACAACCTGGCGCTGCACGAATCGCGGCTACTCCTTCGTCGATGGCCACGTCCCCGTCGCTGACAGCCCCTGCTTCGACGCCTGGAACCACCTCTCCGCCCCTGGCACCCACCGCGGTCTGGTCCAGGAGCACCCCCGATCCGGCTTGCTCCAGGGAGCCGAGCCCTACCTGCGCTGGCTTGTCGACCGCAAGGACACGCGTCCCGACATCGCCGCCGCGGTGCGCGAGGCTCTGCAGGAGTGGGACGAGGTGCGGTGCGGCGCGCCGACCGCCCAGCGCGAAGGAGCCAGCCGATGACCGCCCGCCACCCAGACGCCGCGGTGGTGCTGATCGATATCGAGAACGCGATCGGCTCCCACGCGCATGCCCCCGTCGCCCTTGCCCGACTCTCCGCCCTGCTGGACTGCATCCCGGCCCAGGCCCGCATCACCGCCGCCTGTCCACCAGCCCGCATCCGCCCGGACGTCAAGCGTGCCTTGGCCGAACGCGGCATCCAACTGCTAGCCGCGACGAGGGACGAAGGTCGTCCGACTTGAGGACGGTGAAGCGGGGCTTTCAGCGCGGACAATCAAGCGTCGGCTGGCCAGCGTCTCCGGGCTATTCGGCTACCTGATGACCCGCGATGACCTCTCCATCGAACGCAACCCGGTGCCGACCGGGCTGGCCAACCGCCGCCGGAGCGGCAATCGAGGGTCGCCGCTGTTGCGCACGCCGCGTACCCTCCCGCGCGTCCTCGGGCCGCGCGAGGTCGAAGAGGTGCTTGGTGCGCTGAACACCAGGCGGGACCGGGCCATGGTTCTCGCGATGCTGCTGGGCGGACTGCGCCGCTGTGAGGTGCTCGGCCTGCGGCTGAGCGACCTGTCGCCGGGCGAGCGTCGCGTCTTCATCAGCGAGGGCAAAGGCGGGCACCAGCGGCTGATACCGATATCCGCACAGTTCTTCGCCTCGGTCGGCGACTACCTTGAGCAGGAGCGTCCTGCAGTCGACCACGACCGGCTGTTCGTCGTACTTCGCGGACCGACCCGCGGTCGGCCGCTCTCCTCCGATGGTCTGGACGAGATCCTCGACGGGGTCCGGAAGCGGACCGGACTGCCAAGGCTGACCTGCCACCAGCTCCGCCATACGTGCCTGACCCGGCTGCGGGAGGCGGGCATGGCCCTGGAAGCGGTACAGGCCCAGGCCGGACACCGCTCCATCGAATCCACCCGGCTCTACATCCACCTCGCGAACAGCTGGCTCGCCGAGCAGTACCTCGAGGCAAGCGCCGCCATCGATGCCGACACGGCGGACGTCTGATGCGCCGGGCCCGAGCCGCAGCATTGCCGATCGTGCGTCCGGACCTGGTCGAGTTCTACCTCGCTCACCGGGCTGCACAGGGCATGAACACCGACCACAAGGTCCGCTGGGGTGCTCGTGCCCTGCTTGTCGCAGTGCCCGATCTGGAGGAGTTCTGCCGCCTTCCGCTCGAGCGTCAACTCGCCTTCAACCATGAGACGCACCGATTCATCAGCTGGCTCTCAGTCACCGGACGTCTGCAGCCCGGGGCGGACTACCTGGTCGCGCGGCGCCCACGGCTGGGCATCGTGCTGGCCAGGACGGAGCCGGAACTACACCTGCGGTTCATGGAGACAGCCCGGACACTCGGCTTCCGCGACTATCTGGCCATGTCCCAGTTCAATCTGCTGGGCCACTTCGTGGCTCTCTTCGGCAAGCAACCGCACGAGCTGCAGCAGAGTGACTGGGACCAGGGCCGTGATCTGCTGCTGGAGGCGGCCCGTCGCATTCCCAATCGCGGGGTCAAGGCCCTGTCGACCTCTCTGTTCAACCTCGAGGCGACGCTCTTCCACTGCGAGCTGTCCAACGAGCTCCCGCGCCGACGTCACCCGGATCGAGCCGGCATCCGTGCCGCCGAGTGGTCACGCGTTGCACCCACAATGGCGTCCACGATGCAGAACTACCTCGAACAGATCGCGGGAACGCTGCGGCCGGGCACGGTGAAGAACGCCGAGCTGACGCTGCGGGAGTTCGCCCTGCTGGTGGCCGCCGAGGACACGACCGTGACATGTGTTGCCGAGCTCAAGCGGCAGCACGTCGAACGCTACCGGCAGTGGCTGCTGGAGCGGCCTGCCGCCCGCGGTGGGCCGCTCCACCGGCACACCGTCCGCGACCGGCTGAGCAAGCTCCGAGGATTCTTCCGCCGCCTGGACGAGTGGGACGCCGTCGACCGGCCGCCCCGCCAGCTGGTGTTCGACAGCGACTTCCCGATCGCGGACGAGCCACTACCGCGCTTCCTCGACGACGCCGCAGCTGCCAAGCTGCTGGCCGCCGCCCGACGTGATCCCGATCCGTTCGTCCGGCTGGCCATAGAGATCCTGGCCCGAACCGGAATGCGCCGCGGCGAGATGCTCGGACTCACCATCGACGCAGTCGTCCAGATCGGGTCCGCCTATTGGCTCCGCATTCCGGTCGGCAAGATGCACACCGACCGCTACGTCCCCCTGCACCCGCAGCTGAAGACGCTGCTGGACGACTGGCTATCACACCGGCCCGAGGGCCTTCGTTCGAACCTACTGTTCACCGATCACGGTCGTGCGGTCAACGCCTCCCGCATCGAAGCCGCCGTCCGCAGGACCGCCGAGCGAGCCGGCCTCGGCCGGGTCACGCCACACCAGCTGCGGCATACTCTGGCCACCCAGGCGATCAACCGGGGTATGTCCCTGGAGGCCATCGCCGCGCTTCTTGGACATCGTTCGTTGTCCATGACACGCGTTTATGCTCGGATCGCCGACCGGACCGTGGCGGACGAGTACTTCGCCGTCTCGGAGAAGGTGGAGGCGCTCTACGACGCCCCGCGCTGCCTGCCGGCCGATGCCGAGGGCTCGGAGATGGCCAAGCTCCGCCGGGAAATGCACCGTCGCATGCTCGGGAACGGGTACTGCGCTCGCCCGGTCGAGATGGACTGCCACTTCGAGTCGATCTGCGAGTCCTGCACGTTCTTCGTCACCACGATCGAGTTCCGTCCAACGCTCGAACGCCAGCGGGACGACGCGGCAGCGAAGGGGCAGGTTGCCCGCGAGCAGATCTTCGACGGGCTCCTTCACCGACTCGACGAACAGGCCGGGTGACGACGTCACTGAGCGGGACGCCAGAATCCGGTGCTCCTATATCGCCACCAGTAAAGGACAGTGCGGTCGTCAGGCCAGGCGGCTAGCTGCACGGCCTTGGGCTCGAAGCGATCGCGGTCTGTATCGATGGGGCGCCAGCTCGAGTCCAGCGGCTCGTCGTCCTCGGGATACCTGACGTGTTCCATGGACCGTTCGTCGCATGCTCCGTAGTCCTGGAAGTTCTGCTGGGCCTCGATCAGGGAAGGCCTGTTGGCGCCACCTGAGTAGTCCGGCCAGCGCAGCTGGATGGCGTCGTCCTCCCAGAAACAGACCGGGCAGATCTGATACGAGCCGGGCCCGTCGTTCATCGTCAGGTGGCCACAGCACACGCAGGGATACTTCAGGATCACGTCCGACATCCTGCCGGATGCCTACGTGAAGCTCCAGCGGGTATCCCGTGCTTGACATCGAGACCCGCATATTAGAGGGGTGCCGATGTCGATCGTCTACGACCGCACGAAAACGGTGGTCCGCTGGCACGTCGCACCGGGTGAGGCGGTGCCTCTGCATCCCGAGGCCGTCGCGTTCGCCGGGCATTACGACTTCGATCCCGACGTGCTGGCCGCCTACCGGCCCACGGGGAAAGGCCGGGTCGAGAGGCAGGTACTGATCGTCCGCGACCACGTTCTGGCCGGACGCGCCTTCTCCTCCATCGAGGAAATGAACGCCGCGTTCACCGCCTGGGTTCCAATGCGGCGGGCGAAGGTTCACGGCACCCACGGCGAGGTCATCGGCCTGCGGGCGGTCCGCGACCACGTGGCCCTGCGGCCGCTGCCGCAGACGCCTTATGTGGTCACACAGCGACACCTTCGCTATGTCGGCAAGGACTGCCTGGTCGCCTTCGATGCGAATCTCTACTCGGTGCCGGCCCGCAGGGTTCGTCCGCGTCAGCTGGTCGAGGTCAGGGCCACGAAGTCCCAGATCATGCTGCATGCCACCGTCCCCGGTCACAGCGGCGAGACGCTGCTGGCCACACATCCGCGGGCCCCCGGGCGGGGCGCCCGGGTCGTGGATGAGAAGCACTGGGACGGCCTGCCCACGGGATCCGGCCGCCGCGTCACAGCCGGCGACGGGAGCCTGCCGCTGCCCCGCCGGCAGAACACAGGCCCCGATTCCGGGCCGCTGGCGGCCTTGCTGAACCGGGCCGCGGTCACCCAGGTCGAGGTCGGCCGCCGGCCTTTGTCGGTCTATGACGAGCTGACCGGCACCCGCCCCTTCACCACCAAGCCGAGCACGAGGGAAACGTCTTGAGTGAGCTGGTCTCCACCCGCATCCGCAACACAGCCGGCAAGCTGGGACTGCCCCACCTGGCCGAGGCCCTGACTCAGTACGCTCAGCGGGCTGACGAGGCCAAGATGGGCTACCTCGACTTCATCGACCTGGTCCTCTCCGAAGAACTCGCGGTCCGTGACGACCGCCGCTTCCGCACCGGCCTGCGGATCTCGAAGCTGCCGCACCACAAGACGCTGGACGACTACGACTTCTCGTTCCAGCCCGAGCTCGACCCGCGCAAGGTCAAGGACCTGGCGACTCTCTCCTTCGTCGAGGCCAAGGCCAACGCGGCTCTGCTCGGGCCGCCGGGAGTGGGCAAGACACACATCGCCGTCGCTCTCGCGGTCGCGGCATGCAGGGCCGGATACTCGATCTACTTCACCAGCCTCGACGACATGGTCCGCAACCTCAAGACCGCCGAGGCTGCCGGGCGCCTGACCAGCAAGCTCGGCAGCTACCTCCGACCTGCTGTCCTCGTCGTCGACGAAGTGGGCTACCAACCCCTCGAACGTGCCGAGGCCAACCTGGTCTTCCAGGTGATCTCAAAGCGCTACGAAAAGGGCTCGATCATCCTGACCTCGAACAAGACCTTCAGTGAATGGGGACAGGTGTTCGGCGACGAAGTCCTCGCCACCGCCATCCTCGACCGACTCCTCCACCACTGCGACGTGATCTCCATCAACGGACCCAGCTACCGACTCAAGAACCGGATCGCAGCCATCGAACGCGACCGGGACGACGCAGCCTGACCAAGCTCCCGGGAGTCTTCACAGGTCAGTCCAGACATGCCCCTCGGAGTAGTCGTGCCAGCCCCGAAAGAACCAGTTGGCAAGATCCCCGATTCGCTCGATGCAGTCCTCGAAGTAGGCATCGGGCGCCGGCTTTGGAAAGTTCGGATGTGACGTCCACGACGGAACCCAGGTCGCGACCTCATAGAACCCCTCAGCGACCCATCGATCGAGTTTCTCGTCAGACTGGGACCGCTCGCATGCGGCCCGCATCGCCCGCTCCAGGCAGGTGAAGGCAGTCCGATCCCAGTCCAGATCTCCACGCAGCCGCAGCAGGAAGCTCCCTTCCTCTGCGTCGAACTCCCGCCTCAGAACCTTGGTGATCTCGTCCATGGCCGAGATCATGACAGGCCCCCGAGAGACCCCCGACACTGCCTTCGGTCAGCCAATCCCAACCATCACGCCGACCGTCAAGCGGTGCACGTTTGTCTGTACTTGGCGGAGCACTCAGAGGAGTACGCCGACAGCGAGCCTTGATCCGCTTTGGGGAACACCGCGCCAGGATGGGGTCCTCAAGGCGCGCCTACGGGCGGGAGGAGAACCCTTTGATCAACGTGGACGTCCAGCATTGCGGTCATTCGGTCCTGGTCAGTGCCACAGGCAAGCTCGACGAGGAGGCGGGTGCCACGCTTCAGCGCTCTCTGGACCACGCCACCGGCGGCGAGCGGGACCTCATGGTCGACCTGCACGGCGTGGTGTCCATGGACCGTGACGGCCTGCTTCACCTGCTGGAGCTGCACCGGCGTGCGGAGAGTCTGGGCCTGCGGGTTCTTGTCACCGGCTGGCAGCCCCAGCCCCAGCGGGCCCTGGCGCAGGTCGCCGGCATCCCAGGGCCCGGCTCGGCCATCGGCGAGCGGTACGCCCTGGCGGGCTTTAGACCGTGTCCTATGTGGTGAGGCGTCGTTGATGTCGGTATGGGGCGGGGTACTTGGAGTTGGATTGTTCCGGACGGGCTGTGGGAGATCGCGGAGCCGCTGATCCCGCCGTCGAAGGTGCGGCCGCAGGGCGGCGGAACACCGGATACGCCTGATGAGACGCTGTTTGCGGCGATCATCTACGTCCTGGTCAGCGGATGCGCCTGGCGGTCGCTGCCGCCCTGTTTCGGGATATCGAAGTCCACGGCCCACCGCAGGTTCCTGATCTGGTCCCGGGCCGGAGTGTGGGGCCGGCTGCACGAGGAGATTTTGCACTGCCTCGACGACGCCGGCCTGCTCGACTTGTCGCGCGCCGTCCTCGACTCCGCCCACGTTCGGGCCAAAAGGGGGGCGAACTCACAGGTCCGAGCCCCGTGGACCGCGGCAAGCCGGGTTCCAAGATGCACGTCCTGTCGGACGCGAACGGACTGCCCCTCATCGTCGGCGTCACCGCGGCCAACACCCACGACAGCCTCGCGCTGAAGCCCATGGTCATGGGCCACCAAACGAGACATGACCCCTACCGCGGCCGCCGCTTCAAACCCCGACGCCTCCACGCCGACAAGGCCTACGATGTTCCCCACCTGCGGAAATGGTTGCGCGGCAAGCGGATCGGAGTCCGTATCGCACGCAAGGGCGTCGAGTCATCGGAACGACTTGGCCGCCACAGATGGGTGATCGAGCGGACGATGTCCTGGCTAACCGGCTACCGCCGACTCAACCACCGCTACGAACGCCACCCCCGCAACTACCTGGCCTTTCTCGGACTGGCCGCCGCCATCTGCTGCCACAAGCGGCTCGCCCGCCTCACCGCATAGGACACGGTCTAAGTTCCGCGGTCGGCTCCATCTTCTCGCGGCGTTGCGGTGGGATTCGGCTGCATGTTGTGCAGGGTGGTGTGGTCGGCTCCGCATGGGCAGGAGACGGGCGGCTGGTCGGGCGGGATCGGCCTGGGGCGCAGGAATCTGGAGGCCATGGCAGCGATGGTCCGGGCCTGCTGCAGGACGTGCCGTCGGCTGCTGATTGACTCGCCGGAGAGGTAGAGCGTCCCGGCGCGTGCGAGGACTCGCAGGGCGCCGCCGAGGGTGCGCTGGCGCAGGCGGAGCCGGAGCAACTCGGCCTGGAGGATGAGCTCCACGCGGGGAGCGCTTTCGCGCCGGCTGACTTCGATCGCGCTCGTCAGGTTTCGTTCGGCCCTTGCGAAGTCGTCCTGGCGCAGGTACCACCGTGCCCAGGACCCCTGCAGGAGGGTGAGGCCGGTGCTCACCTGGCCGACTCGGGCGAAGGTCTCCTCTGCCCTGCACAGGTGGTATTTGGCTTCGCTGGCTGGCCCGTGGTCGGTGAGGATCTCGGCGAGGCGCTGGTGGTAGAAGCCGTGACCAGTCAGGTAGTCGTCGGATCGCTGTTCACCCTGGACCAAGTACTCCAGTGCGAGCTGATACTCCCTGCGGTCGGCCGCGAGTCTGCCCAGGTAATGCAGAGCTGTCGCCATCGGCTGATTAGCGGCCGGATGTCCGCCGAACCTGTGGCCAAGGTTGACGGCGGCCTCGAAGTGCCTCCGCGCAGTATTCGGATCGATGTAGTAGTAGGTGATGCCCGCCGTCGTCTCGAGGTCGAGCCCTAAAGGCCCGTCTTGCTCGGCGCCAATCGCTGCGCGGCACTCAGCGACGTGTCGGCGGGCGCCGGTGTAGTCGCTGATGTCGATGTGAAAGCGTGCCAGGTGCAGGCGCGCGATTACGTGGTCCGGGGTGTCTTGTGCGGCCTCGACTGCCCGTTCGATGAGGCTCCGTCGGGCCGGGTCGCCGTTGGCCAGGCATGCCTGGAAGCGTGCGGCCGACAGCAGGAGTTGGGTTGTAGGCGCGCCGCGCGCCTGCAGGACTTGTATGAGGCGGAGGGCGTACTCCAGGAACTCCTCGTATCCGCGGTAGGTGCTGCCAGCTCCGACCTTCAGCACGACCCGGAAGGCAAGGTCCATCAGCCCGCTGAGCTGCTCGGCCGCGATCCCGTCAGGAAATTTCAGGGCGCCGTCGAGGAGCTGGGCGAGTTGGGGGACCCTCTCCGTGTGGGAGTACTGGGCTGGGTCGGTCAGGGCCCTCTCGATCTTCGTCGGATACCCGCGCGAGGCCGCTGTTCGGCTGACCAGGTCGCGCCACCGGGGTGAGGCCGTCTGCTCGGGAAGCACTTGCTCTCTCATCTGTCCCGGCGCAGTGAGGAGAGTGGGCAGGTGTGTTCGTAGAGGAGGCTGTGGATGGAGTACTTGCGGTTCATGTCAGAGGGGCGCAGCAGGTTGAGGCGGCAGGCCGAGGCGAGGAGCCGGTCGAAGGAGCCGGTGTCCAGCCCTGGGTCGAGGGCGGTCGTCTCGCTCAGGAGCTCCTCGTAGGTCATGGCGCCGCCGCGGCCGTTGGCGCAGAAGGCGAACAGCAGGTTGACCGCCATGTCCTGGCTTGAGCGCTGAGCGAGCTCGTTTAGCGAGCGCTCGAACAGCCATTCTCGGACTTGGCCGGCGAGGGCGGCCTGTTCGGGAAGGCCAGCGAGGTCGTTGATGATCCGGGACACCGACTTCCCGCTGACCAGGTACTGCGACACGATCAGTTTGACCAGGAATGGGTTGCCGTCGGTGATGCGATAGATCGGTGCCAAGTCCCGGTTGCTGGCGCTCTGCAGATCCGAGTTACCGCCCCGGGACGCCAGGCGGACGAGGTCGTAGGTGTGGCTCTCGCTCAGCGGATGAACGGCGATATTGCGGACATCCAGGTTTCCGCGCTCCGAGTGGTGGCGCGTGGTGGCGACGATCCGGTGCGGGGCATTCACGCCGAGGGTGCGCAGCCGGTCGACGACCCGGTCGGCGGCGGCAACGAACTCCAAGTTGTCGATGACGATCAGGATGCGGGCGCCGGCGAGGTTATGTTGGAGGAAAGAGGTGAACTCCCTTTCCCACAGCGCCTGGCTGGGTGGGAGGTCGCAGCCCAGCTGTCGCGCGATCATCTGTAGCAGGTCATGCCAGTAGATGTGGTTGATCGCTGCGGAGTTCGGGTCGTCGGCGATGAATCGGGTATTACGTGCCGATGCCCAGACGACGTGGGTGAATCGTCCGGCCGCTGCAGCGCGCTCTACTGCGGCGTAGGTGACGGCCGTCTTGCCCAGCCCGCCGTGGCCGTGGACGGCGATGGCGGCTGCCGATGTGGGGCCGTCGATCGCGTCGGTGAGCTGGTCGAGCAGCTCCTCGACGTGGATCAGCTCCTCCTGCGCCAGCAGGACATGGCGGCGCCAGGCGGACAGTGCCGGTGCAGCAGCGGTGCTGGTCGTCTCGTCCGGCTCCAGGTTGTCCGGCAGCAAGCCGCCCAGCATCCTCGCCGCGGAGCGTAGGGAGTTCGGCTTCGGCGGGGATGATTCAGGTGCCTGCCCCAGGCCGAACGTATCGATCAGGTCCTTGCGCAGGGCGAGGTGCGAGCGGTGCTGGATACTGTCCGGCTTGATGATTGTGAAGTGGTCACCCGGTAGGGCGCGGGCGTCACGAAAGACGCCCTGCGCCGAGGCGAGCGTGACGATATTGTCCTCCGTTCCGGCGTACACCTTGAAGGGGATCGGGCAGGAGTGCGGGCGGACGTCGACGGCATGGACCACCTGGTTGATCACTGTGCTCTGGGCGTCCATGACCTCGCGGTTAAGGACGTGCAACTGCTTGCGTTGGGGGTGGCGGCGCATCCAGCTCCTGGCGAGCTGCGATCCATTGTTCGGGCAGGCAAACAGAATGACCCGACGGATCCGCTGCAGCTGCTCGGCGCCACCCCTCCCGATGACTCGGTGAAGGTGTCGCTGGATGATCAGGCCGCCCTGGCTGTGCCCTACGAGCGCAATGGCCTCATAGTTCTCTGCCACTGTCTCCAGGTAGGTGTCCAGATCATCGGCAATGTCCTCATAGGAGGGGATGCGCCGTAAGGGGTTGATGGAGACCATTGGGGTCGCGTAGGAGAACATCAGCGAATCTACGGCGGCGAGGCTCGGATCTTCGCCGATTCTGTCCCTGAACCTGTCCCAGGTCTTCTCGCCGGAGAGAAACCCGTGAATGAATACGACGCCGATCCTGCTGGATGTTGTCATGCCTCAACCACACTGTCCTGTAAACAAGTTGGCGTCGAGCCTACCCCGCGGGGGCGAGGTGCGGCGAACCTCCGGCAAGCCGGACTGGCGAGTAGGGAAATTCGTGACCGTACGGCAGTTCGAGCCGGGCCCATGATCTGGCCCCTTCCCCCGCCTCGCTGGGGCCCGGACTTGATCATCTAACTTGATCTAAAAGTCATCTCACGTGGCAAGTTTCGCGGGTTTTTGTAGCAGGTGAGGGCGTCTGTGAGGCCGAGGGAGGCGAGGAAGTGATCTCCCTTCCGTTCGTATCGGACGGTGAGGCGGCGGTAGCCGAAGAGCCAGGCAATGGTGCGCTCGATCTTTCGACGGTGTCGGCCTAGACGCTTACCGGTCTCGACGCCGGGTCGGGCGATCAGCTCCCACAGCCCGTCCGGAACAATCCAACTCCAAGTACCCCGCCCCATACCGACATCAACGACGCCTCACCACATAGGACACGGTCTTGGTGAACCCTCGGCAGCTGAGCTTGCTGCCAACAAGATCCCCAACAGAGTCAAGTTGAGACCCTCTGTACACACCGCACCGTAACCGTGACACTTGGTGCCCACGACCGTTCGTGAAAGGGGCACCGGTGTTGAGTGACACTGCGCCGGATTGGGCGAAGCCGACACCTCTCGGGTACGGAAGCACTTCCGAGACGGCGCACTTCGTCGCCGCCCCCCTGCTCGCCGGGGCCTGCATCGCCACGATCGGGGTCCTGGGTGCGGACGGCGACAAATTCCGCTGGCCCGGCCCCGCGATGCTGCTGCTCACCCTGGCCTTTGTTGCATTCATCGCGAGCGTGCAGTACGGCTTTCATGCGCGCCAGCACTTCTACTCTCCGGCCGATGTTGACGCCTGGTACCCGCCCGGCGGATCCCGCCCGGCCGAGAGCACCCTGCGCCGGCAGCAACAGCGAGACTTTCAGCAGTGGCGGCGCCTGAGCCGCCGGGGAAGCACGGCGTACAACGTGGGAGTCGTGTTGCTGGGGGCGGCCGCCACCCTGGTACTGGCTCCACCCGAGGAAGCGTCACTCGGACATGCCGTGTGCCGTTGGACGGCAGCCGCCGTCACAGCACTGGGCAGTGTGGCGGAGTTCGAGTGGATTCTGCGCGGGGAGCGCGTACGCAGAACCCTTGCCCGTGCGGCTCAGGGCGCGACAACAGAACGGAGTCCTCATGTCTGATCCGCACCTGGATTCCTTCGGGGCTCCTCCGGAGGGGGGCGGGACACGCTGTTGTGGCTGCGACGGCCTCTTGCTGTTTCAGGGCCGTCCCTTCAAGGCCGAGATGCGCATGTGGCTCATAAACAATGACCAGCTGATGGCCCAATGCTCGTACGAACACGAGGACGACTGCAAGGTCTCGGAGGTCCCGGCCGCCAAGCTGATCGCGATGGACAAGGACCAGGCACTGGCCGAGGCTCGCCGCATGAGATCGGAAGGGGACAGCGGTTCGCCGCCACCGTCGGCTCGGTGAGCGGGAAAGGGCGCGCACTCGAGCGGATCAGGGAGCCTTTCCGGCCGTCCGCGTCAGCTCGTCGACCAGGTTCTGAGCTGCCGTGGCCTGTTCACGGCACGGCTCCCCTAGTAACTGGAAGTCATGCAGAGCCTTCTGGGCGTAGAGCAGGGCGTCCTCGACTCGGCCTCCGCGGTGCACGAGGAAGTTCGCGAAGTCCATCCGGCTCTGCGCGGCGCGGAGGGTGTCGCCCGCGAGTTCGTGCGCCTCCACAGCCTGACGGTAGTGCCGCGCGGCCTGCCCGATTTCGCCGAGCTTCTGCAAAACTCCGCCGAGTTGGTGATGCAGCGACGCCCTGAGCGCGGCACTTCTCCTGTCGTCCCCCGGGAGCCGTTCCAGCGCGTCAATGTAGCAGGTCGCCGCCTGCACGAGTTCCGCGCATGCCTCTGCCGGGAGGGATACCGTGATCCGGCCCGGGCGGCTCGTGTCGATCTTCCCGGCCTGTACGAGCCGCTGCAAGTACTCGTTGGTGAGCCGGTTCGCACGGTCGACGTGGAGGACGCCGAGGCCGTCCAGGGCACGCGCCCAGGTGAGGCGGTCGGCGGTCGCACGCGCGATGTCCTCGCTTCTGCTGAAGCATGACTCCGCCAGTTGCTCGAAGCGCAGCTCGCGCCGGGCACGGTACCAATGACCGAGCTGGATGAGTGCCGTCGCCTCCAGTGTCCGGTCGTCGATCCGGTGCGCGAGGTCGACCGCCCGCTGCAGGCTCGGCTCGGTCTTCTCGCCGAGCAGGCGCTGTACCTCCTGGCGGGGATTGTGCTGCGTGGCGGTTTCCGGGGGTGCGGGCGCTGTCTCGGTTTGCCCGCGCGTGTCCGGCCGCGGCCCGCGGCCCGGTTGCGCGGCCGCACGGCCGGATCGTGACGCCTCGGTCAGGTACTGCGCGAGCACAGCATGGAGGGCGCTGTCCCGGAATCGCAGGTCCGAGTGCGGGGCGCCGGTGGCGGGGTCGAGCAGCGTGGGAGACAAGTCCTCGACGAGGTCGCGCCAGCGCTGCTGGCGACCCGTTTCCAGGTACAGCATGCGCAGCGCCTGCATGGGCCCCATGACCTCGTCGGCCAGCGCGTGGTCCAGTGCGAACCGTCGTGCCTGAAGCAGGTTGTCCTCGTCCAGTGCGATGAGGTCGAGGATCTCGCGGCTGCCTTGGTTGTAAGCCCAGAACAGCTCATTTCCATGTCGGTCGTAGTGCTCGGTGAGGGCCCTGCGTATCGTCGCCGACAGGCTGTCGGCCCAGGCATCCAGGAGCGGCCGCAGGGCGAGGGGCAACATCGGGTGAATGGCGTGGAAATCTGCGCCCTGGGGGGTGAGCCAACCCAGGGCGGCGACTGCCGTGAGGAGGCGGGCGGCGGAGTCCTTGTCCAGGACGGTCACGTAGCGGCCGGCTTCGGTGTGTCCCAGTCGTCGGGTCAGAGCGGCCAGATGGATAGCGGCGACGCCGCCGCGGAAGAACAGCAGGAGACCGAGCAGGCGCTGCTCCTGTTCGTCGAAGGCCGTGCGAAGGCTCGCAGTGGTGCCGACGGGAGTGGGTGCGCCTTCACGGGGTTCGAGTGGGCGGCCGGTGCCGGTGTGCAGAGCGGCCAGCCAGCGCTCCACCCCTTCGGTCCGTTCGGCCTCCGGCAGTTGGCGGCACAGGGCATGGAGCACCAGGGGATTGCCCTGACTGAAACGGATGATCGACTCCGGCAGGCGCGGTGCGTGCGATCCCAAAGCCAGTGCCGCGAACTCGGTTCGCTCCGCGACGCTCAGGGGCCCCAGGACGACGCGCTCGGTCCACTCTGGAAGCCACGGCGCTTCGTCCGTGGCGGTGAGTAGTACCCGCACCGCCCCTTCGGACAGCTCGGCGAGGAGGCTCGCCAAGCGGGCACGTTCGGCGCTGGTCCAGGTGGCAGCCGATTCCACGTCGTCCCAGACCCACAGGGCAGATGCCGGCGACGTGCCACCGGGTGGCATCGGTGACAGGCCGTCCAGGCGTCGCCGTGTGGCGTCGAGTCCGGCGCAGGCGGTGGTCCGAAGGGAGGTGAACACCACTGGGCCCAGCACGCCTGCGGTGCGGCGGTACCAGCGCGCGAAGTCTGCCGCGGTGGTGGTCTTCCCGCTGCCGACCGGGCCGCGGAGCAGCACCGGCCGGCCACCGTCAAAGGTCCGATCCAGAGTGATGATCACGTCGTCGCGGCCCACGCATCCGATGTCCGGTGGCGCGGGCAACGGTGTGTCCAAGGGGTGGGCGACCGAATCCGGCGGTGCATTCCGGCCGTCGCCGGTTTCGTGCCGCGTCGTGTCGAACAACCGGACTGGACAGCGCTCGTACACCACGGGCACCAGCCACTCGCCCGTGCGGGGCCCCGGACCGGTCGGCGCGGCCAGACCCGTCCGGGCCGACGTGACCGCCTCGGCCAACTCCGCTCCCTCTACGAGATGTTCGTACAGTGCGGAGACGAAGGTGGCGGCTGCGGAGACGTACACGTTGTAGCGCATGGCCACGACCGCGCCGAGGCCCGACCGCAGGGCGTTGCGTGCGAGGGAGCCGAAACTGTGCAGTTGCTGTGGGGCGGACTCCGGGCCGGACACCGGGTCGGTGGCGCGGGCGCGGTTCGTATCGGCACGGTCCGAGCCGCACGCGTTCAGGATAAGGGCGAAGACTCCCGTTCTGGTGAGCAGTTCGCCCAGTTGTCCTCCGGAGATGAGCTTGCGGTTGTTCGTCGAGCCGGGGTCCTCGAAGACGGCGAATCCCTGTGGTGTTGCTCCGCCCTCGTTGCTGAACGAGCCGTGCCCGTCGAAGTGGACGATGTGGAAGGGCTCCCCGCGGTTCTTGGCCGCCTGCAGGGTGCGTTTCAGTTGCTCGTACGTCGGCGGACGCAGGACCTGAATCCGAACATCTGGCCGCCGCTCAGCCGATCGGAGCAACCGGCTGGCGACCGACCGGAAAGACACATCGCGGTCATGGTCCGGCCGGCAGATCGCGAGCAGGATCCTGATCGGCCCCTGACGGATCGGCGTCTGCCCTTCTGCGGCGTCATTCCCGGGCGTCCACACGTGGACGAAGGAGCGAGCCGTTAGGGACAGGGCCGCCTCCCGTGGCTCCCGCAGCAGTTCGAACGGCACGGACATCACGGCGCCCAGGCGGGCATCCACCTCAACGCGAAGATCTCGCACCCGTGCTTTGGCCTGCCTCCACAAGGTCCTCGTTTCCTCAGAGAACTCGAACAGCGCACGGAAGAGCGATTCGCCGAGTTCCGCCAGTCGGGCGGAGCAGCGCGTCGCGATGACCGGCGCGGGGTCGGAGGGGAATTGGCGGTACTCCTCGAGATACCACCGGATTTCCTCATGGTCGTGCCAACTGACATCCAGGTCCGGTACCGGAACCTCCGCCTTGTGCTGCGACTTTGCGTCACAGAGCACGATCTCTACGTTAAGACCCGACGGGGCGACGGCGGGTCGCAGTTTGATTCCCAATACCCACTGCACCGGTTGTGACAATGCCCTGCCCCCATACCTCGGTCACGCGATGAAGCCGATATGCCCATGGCTGCTTGGCGACATGGCCAGTCGCTCGGGGAACCGCGCCGTGCTCCGCGAAGAGGTCCAGTCCCTCGCGAGCGACCTCACCGGCCGGTCGGTGACTTGGAGCTGTACGACGTGGTCGAGGATCAGACAGGAGGGCGACGTCCCTCTACTCATCTGTCAGCGCGGCACCCTTGCGTCCCCACCCACCGTTGTCCCTCGAGCGATAGCGACTGGTGTGCATCAACCGAGCATCTCATCGTTGGCGGGTGCGTGGGGAGGGCGCACAGGCGCGTTCACACGGCGTGGTGGTGGAACACGCATGGTGCTCATCTCGCCAGGCCCACATGCAAATTCGAGTCCGCATGATCGAATCCCCCTCCGGTTTGATGTCGAGCTGGCGACGACAGGGGACCCTGCGTTACTGTCGGTAGCCCTCAGGTGAGAGTCGGTCACCGCAGAACGAGTTCGAAGACCCCGAGGGCAAGTGTCAGGGAGAGCAGCACCACGGTGACCCTCGCGAGCCGTTCGGTGGCGGACTGGCGGGCGCGCAGGGCGGCCCAGGGGGTGCGGAGCCGGGTCAGCTGTTCGCCGACTGCCGTTTCAAGCGCTGTCACGGATGACCGGGCCTCCTCGGTGGCCCGGCTCAGCCCGCAGAGAACGGCGGCCGTGTCTTTGCGCGCGGCGGCCGACTGTGCCTCGTGGTACAGCTTCAGTTGCTCGGTCAAATCGTCTACCAGGGCGTCTAGTTGGCAACGTGGTTCCTGGTTCTCCCGGGCCAGTGCCTCCTGTTGCTTCTTCAGCGCGGGCGGCGTCCTCCTGCTCGACGGCCACCCCATTCAGGACCTTCCTGAGCTCAGCCAGGGATTTGTCGAGCCGCCCCACCTCTTCGGTGATCCGTTCGACCATGCTCGCGGCCAGCGGTGCGGTCAGTTGTTCGACGACATCTTGGAAGGAGGCCCGCAGCGGCTCGGCGGCAGAGGGCTCCCGCGCAAGGCGGCGAGGACGAGCCAGGACTGATCGTCCCCGTCCGACTGTGCTGCCCGGCTCAGCAAGTGGTGGACGTACGTCTCGTTTCTCCGGCTGTGGACGGTCCGTACCGATCGAGCAACGGTGAGGTTGGCAGCGTCCTCGGCCCGTTCCTCGGCCGCCCGGTCGAACAAGTCGTCCAGCTCGGCGGTCGCGCGCGCCAGTGCCTCGGCAGTCTGGTCGGCGTACCGGGACGCGACCGTCGGCATCGGTCTCGGCCCTGGCCAGCCGGGCGGTCGCCGAACCGGCGTGCGTGCACAGGGAAGTTCGGATCCAGGCCGGCATGCGCGTGCCGACGCCGGTCATCCTTTAACCCTGTTCGCACAGCTCGCAGCAGCGGCGCAGCTCGTCGTACTCTTCCCGGATTCTCGTGCTCAGGTCGTGTGGCGGCTGCCACGGCACCTCCGGTTCCTCGAGAGTCTCCCGCCATGCGGTCCACGCTCTTCGGGTGGCCTCCGTACAGGCGGCGCGCTCCTCCTCCTGTTCCGCGCGGACCAGGTTGTCCTTCATCTCCGGCGCATCCGGGCGGGCGTAGGCGACCGGCTACTCGGCGAGCCTCTCCAGGTCCTTCCGCAGCGGCCGTCCCGGGTGTGGACTCGTACAGGGCCACGGCTTCGGCCTTAAACTCGTCCGAATAGCCTTCATCGGCATCGGCGGTCTTCTCGCTTCCTCCGGATCAGGCAGATCCAGTGTCAGCGTGTCCACCACTCAGGGGGAGGCTCCCATCGACCAACGGAACGAACCGAGTATGCAACCCGATCACCATGTCGCGGATGGGGAGGCACCGCTCGAGGGTCTGACCCGATCCCCGATTGACGCTTCGGCTGTCCTCACTCTGAATCGTCGGCCCTCCGAGCGGTGCCCATGCGCGTACCGGCCGGAGATCGTGACCTCATAGAAGCTTGAACCAAGCGGTCCCATCACAGTCGTGTCCGTCTGCCGTCCGGTGCGCGCGAGTCCGCTCGCCGCGTACGGAAGGAACCCGGCCACCATGTCACATCCCATCGAGGTGATCGGCGGGATCGACACCCACACCGACCTCCACCAGGCCGCCGTCATCGACACCATCGGCCGGCACCTGGCCACCGAGGCGTTCCCCACGACGCCTGCGGGCTACCGGGACCTGCTGGAGTGGCTGCAATCCCACGGCCAAGTACTGGCCGTGGGCATGGAGGGCACAGGCTCTTTCGGTGCCGAGCTCTCCCGCTACCTCCATGCCAACCAGACCACTGTCATCGAGGTAGACCGACCCGACCGTCGTGCTCGTCGCGCGGCCGGGAAGTCCGACCCCATCGATGCCTACGCCGCCGCCACCGCAGTACTCGCCGGCCGCGCCACAGGCACCCCGAAGCATCGCGATGGGGCCGTCGAGGCAATCCGTGAACTGCGCGTGGTACGCGCCAGCGCCGTCAAGGCCCGTACCCAGACCATCAACCGGATCAAATTGCTGATCATCACCGCGCCCGCTGAAGTACGTGAAGCACTGCGCTCACTGACCACCACCGAGCTGGTCCGACGGCTGGCGGCCAGCCGTCCGGGAACCGATCTGGCGGCCCCGGCCACGGCCGTCAAAGTGGCCCTCAAGCGCCTGGCCAAGCGCTACCGGCACCTGAGCGAGGAGATAGCATTGGCAGATGCCGAACTGCGAAGCCTAATCACTCGCACCGCACCCGACCTGCTCGCGCTGCCGGGTGTCGGGACCGAAATCGCCGGGCAGCTGCTGGTCACCGCCGGTGACAACCCCGACAGGCTCGCCTCAGAAGCCTCCTTCACCCACCTGTGCGCCGCCGCACCCATGCCGGCCTCATCCGGGCGCACAGACCGCCACCGGCTCAACCGTGGTGGAGACCGCCAGGCCAACCGTGCGTTGCACACAATCGTGCTGGTCCGCGTGCGGCACGACCCGCGGACCCGCAACTACGTCGCACGACGCACCCTCGAAGGACTCAAGACGAAGGACATCTTCAGGTGCCTCAAGCGCTTCGTCGCGCGAGAGGTCTACCGCCATCTCACCAGCGGTTTCAGCGACGCGATCCGGCCGTCTCCTACAGCTTGACGATCTATAGAAGCTTCAGAGTCCAGCTCGCGATGCCTGGATGCTCCCCGCTTCGCTGGCCTGCTGACCATCGGCTGACGCCGATCTGAGCATCCGTCACGCGGCCCGGACCCGGTCAATGGAGTCGGAGACGCCGTGGACCAGGAAGGACAGCAGTTCGGGCCCGTGGCATCCGGCGCACCCGCAGCGTCACGCGACGGCCCGCCTCGCCGACAGCGAAGACATTCCGGGCGAACGCCGAGGCGATCGCCGCGCTCCAGCCGCTGACGAATCGAATCCAGCAGGCCGGGACATTCGTTCGGCTGATCACGGAACTGGTCAAGGGTGGGCGGGATCGGTGATGATGCGTGGGCAGGAACGGTCTTCCAGCGAGGTTACGGGACGTCAAGGCTAATGACCTTGGAAACCCGCGTCTGCTTCATGTTTGGGTCGGCATGTCACGCACAGAACGGGACTAACCGGACGACCTGTCGCCTTGCCGAAGTCCTGGGTGCGGCTATTTTCGTTGTGCCGATGAACTCCGTGATGGCAGAATTGCCGCACCAGCCCTCCCCGAGTTCATGATGAACAGCGCGTCTCTGCCAGATGGAACGTCCTGCTCCACTTTTGAGGGGGAGAGCGTCATGGGAAACAAGATCAGCGTTACCTTTGTCGGACCCACCGGATCCGGCAAGACAGTGTATGTATCCAGTCTCTACCGGAGGCTGTTCCAGCCGAGCCCGGGCACCGCTTTCTCGGTCAACCTCCCGCTCCAGCGCGCACAAGGGCTCAACGACCTCTATTCCCGCCTCGTCCGTGGCGAGTGGCCCCCGGCGACTGCCCTGAGCGAGTTCACCGAATGGCAGTTCACCGTCCGCGTTCGGGGGGACGGCATCTCCTACGATCTGTTCGACGTGTCGTATGTGGACTACGCTGGTGAGCTGGTCAACAACGCCCAAGGGTCTACCGGGCAGAGCCTGGTGGACGCGATAAATGAGTCTACGGTCATTCTCTTCGTCCTTGATGGGGAGCGGCTTGTCGACTATATGGACGGAACCGACTCCGGTCTGATGGACACCTTCATCCCCTGGTTCGGTGAACTGGAGAGCAGGGACGCCATCGTCCACTTTGTCATTTCGAAGTGGGACTACGTAGTGAGCCGTGGGATCGGACTGGCGAAGATCCGGCAGCGCCTGCTCGCCATTCCCGACCTCGGTAACTTCATCAACCTTCGGTTGCGCATAGGCCCGCAGGCAGGAGCGGTGCGCCTCATTCCGGTCAGCTCCGTCGGCATGGACTACATCGACTTCGATAGCCCTGAAATGCAGCGCAAGCCCAGCGTTGAACCGCAGCCGTTCAATGTCGAGATCCCACTCTTCGCAACGGTCTACGACTTTGTCGCACGCGAGATCGCCAGGGCGGAGAAGGAGCGCCGGGAGCTCGAGCTGGCATACGACGTCAACGCCGAGGCGCGCCGGACCAGTTGGGCTCAGCGCATAGCGGGGGCCGTCCCAGCGGCCCGGAACTTCGTGCGGGATGTCCTCGGCGGATTCGGGGACAGCGTCGTCGACATGATGGCCGACAAGGCGAGCCGGAACCTTCAGGCCCAGCAGGAGGTACTGGACGCCGAGGCCGCGGCGATAGATCGACTCTCCGGAGAGGGGAAAGCCATCAAGCAGGCCACCTTCGCAATCGAGCGCCGGTTGGGGCGGTTCGAGGAGGAGTTCCCCGAGTCTGTGCTCCGGCCGGCCTACGAGGAGGGCGTATGAGCGGCGACGTGCCGCCGGGTTGGTGGCCGTACGCGGTCTCCCGCGGGTTTCGCCGCGACGCCGGCCAGGCTCTGGTGGCCGCGCCGTCCTTTCTCACCATCGACGAATGCGCGGCGCTGGTCACGGGCTTCTCCGGCGAGGGGGCGTCGTGCGAGGCCGATCCCAGTACGGTGTACGTGGCTCGGCTTCCCGCACAACGATCGAGGGGGGACAGCGAGCCGGACACCCGTCCCCGTGGCGCCGGCTCCGACGAAATCCTTGATGACGAGGCCCGATACGGCGAGCCCAAGAGCGGACCGCCGGTCGCGGGGCTGTCGATCGGTAAGCGGGAGCCGACGAATCCGCCCCGGATTCGTGCGCTCGAGCGGGAGTTGTGGTGCGTCTTCCGAGAGACGCGGCTGGACCGGAGCGAGGTGGAGGCCGATGTCCCGCCAGGTAGTTCGGCGAAGGACAAGTTCAGGCGGCCCATCCGGGTCTTCGAAGGCATAGTCGGCGGGAGCGAACCGCTCTTCCCGTTGGACGAGGCCCTCTTCGCCGCCGTACATGCTCAGTGCCGAGAGGCGATCTGCGACTACTACCTGAACGGGGAACGGTATTCGACGCCTAAACCCGTGCCGACGGCAGTCGTTACCCCCGGCAGCTTCCCCGAGGGCACACCGCGCCTGCGTGTGATCTCGCTGGTGGAACGCGTTTCCTCCCCGTCGAGGGAGCGGGACTCCCCAGGGATTGCCGCGACCGGGGCGTCGGCCCCGCCACGGAAGGATGGAGTCCCACACAGCGGCAGGCGGCCAGGACTCGGCAACGACAATCCGGTGGGCCCCCAGTTCCGCGGGGCGGCGGTCACGATTGGCGGCACCGACCAAGCGGAGAGTGAGGCCGGGGGCCTGACTGAAGGCGGTGAGGACGAGGAAGACGGGTCGGCCTTCCGCGGTCGCGACGGTCCCATCCACACCGGGCGAGTGCTGGCCGTCTCAATGCTGCTCAATCTGGTCCTGGCGATCGCCGTTGTCCTGGCCATCCTCCGGTACTGAGCCGCTGAGGCGCGGAATCCGACTGCTCCACTCCGTTCCGCGCAGCCCGACGGAGCGGCCCGGCAGCGCGTTGGCTACGTCTCCTACAGCGTCTCGGGCGCCATCCGGTTGATGCACTGGCTCGGGTTCTCCGCGCGGGTGCCCGCGCGGCGGGTGGCCGAACGACGAGCAGGCCGTGAGCGTGTGGCGGAGGTGGGGGCCCGGGCGGCCTGCGGGGGCTACGTCTGCTTCGAGGACGAAGTCCGGCTTCACCCGACGGCCGCCCCTGGGACGAACTTGGGGGCGGCGAGGGGTCACCCCGGTCGTGATAGTCAGCGGGCGCCGCTCGGGACGGCTGCCGATGGCTGGCCTGATCGCGATGCGACCCGGTTCCCGGACTCGGCTGTGTCATCGCCTGCGGACCCATCCCGCGGGCAAGGGCCAACGCCGCAGTATGGGCGAGTGGGACTTCATCGCTCTGTCGACGGCGCCCCACAGCTGGTCAGGGCATCGATCGTGCTGGTCTGGGACCGCCTGAAGATCCACGTTTCCCGCACGATGCGGGGACTCGTGGCCGCGCGGGAGTGGCTGACGGTCTTCCTGCTGCCCGCCTACTCGCCCGACCTGAACCCTGTCGAAGGTGTGTGGGCACACGTCAAGCGCAGCCTCGACCGTCTCGAAGTACTCGTCCGCAAACCGCCTCAAACGCCTCCAATACCAGCCCCACACCCTCGACGGCTTCATATCCGGCACCGGCCTCACCCTCGACGCACCATCCTCACCTTAAAAAACCGAAGTCAGTAGTTGGCGCCCTGGCAGACGATGGACATCATCGTGGTGCTGATTGCCAAGGCGCAGTGACAGCGGCCACGAGGATCTCCCCAAGTACGGCCAGTTGCGGATGTGACGTTCCGTGATCACCATCGGGTGGGCGTCGACCCGGGTGCTGATACGGGATTAGGCTCGGAATGCCTTCAGCAGGAGCTCGCCGAACTCGGCGGGGTGCGTGGTCAGACCGGTATGCCCGCCGGGGAAGCGCCGCAGTTCCGTGCCGAGATGCTCGGCCAGGAAGGCGGCCGGACGGTAGGGCAGCTCGCCACGTGACTCCTGGCAGCAGGCGAGCACCAATCGGTCCGACAGTGCCTCCAATCGGTGGATGTCCGGAGCGTAGGACATGAAGTTGGGCACGATGCGCCCGAGGAAGTAGGGCAGGTTGGCCATCGTCTGCTCGGCCCGGGCCGCCGCCTGCGGTGGCAGCTTGACTTCGGCCTCCGGCTCGATGGTGTCGCCGTCCTACTTCATGCCGGCGGCGAACACGGCCATCGCCGGTATGAGCCCCTCAGAGCAAAAGATCTCCTGGACGCGCGCGATGAGCGCGCGGTGTTCGGGTGCGTCCGGAAGGACCTCCACCAGCGGCGGTTCGTGCGCCACGAGGCGCTCGGGGTGGGCGGTGAGCAGGTGCACGGCGGTGATCGCGCCCGAGCTGGAGCCGAACACCCGGGCGGGCTGGCCGGGCGACAGCAGGTCCATTATCCGCAACGCGTCGTCGGCGTGCTCGGCCACGCGTTGCTCGGCGTCGGGGTCGTCCACCGTGCTTCGGGACATGCCGCGGGGGTCGTAGGTCGCGACGGTGTATTCGGCGGCCAGGTCGTCGGCGATGCCGTCGAAGGATGCCGCGCCGCCCGCCCCTCCGGGGATCAGCAGCAGGAGCGGGCCCTGGCCGCGCACTTCGTAGTGCAGGGTCGCGCCGTTCACGTGCAGGCTGCCGATGGTCGGGGCGGTCATGAGGAGTCTCCTTCTCGGGACGGGGGCCAGTGCTCGAGGAGGGTGTGCAGGGCGTCGAGTGCGCGGTTCCAGGAGTGCTGGGGCGAACGCTCGTGTGCGAACGCGCCCGCGGCCTCCAAGGCGACGAATCCGTGGAACGTACTGCGCAGCAACCGGACTGCGTCGGTCAGGTCGGGCTCGGCCAGTCCGTAGCCGCGCAACATGCCGTAGGTCAGCTCGACCGCGCGCCGCGGTCCGGGCGCCTTCGCGGCCAGCTCGGGGTCGATCCGGATCGGGGTCTGCGTCGCCGTGTAGCGCCCCGGATGCTCATGGGCGTACTCCCGCCAGGCGTTGGCGAACGCGCCCAGCGCGTCCTTGCCCGACCGCCCCGACGTCGCCTCCGCGATACGGATGGTCTTCTCGTCCGCCGCCAGCAGCGCGATCCTTCCGCGCAGATCCTCCAGGCCGCGGACGTGCGTGTAGAGGCTCGCATCCTTGACGCCCAGCCGCCGCGCCACCTGCGACATGGTCACCTGGTCGAGTCCGACCTCGTCCGCCAACTCGGCGCCCGCGATCGTCACCCGTTCCGCCGTCAGCCCTGCCCGCACCATGCACCCTACTCATTACCCTAGGGACCCTAGTTTTAACCTAGGAGCCCTAGGAATGGTAAGTGGGAGGCATCGCTCACGGCGGTACGGCTCTTGCGGATGGTTCGCCGTGCGCTTGGCGCTCGACGTGCCTTGCCGCTTGAATTCCATGCGGATCACCATCTGTGACAATCGCGGCCAGATACTCCCCGCTAGGTGGCCGCCAGCGGGGAATCAGAAATGGCCACTGACAGCGCAGGCGGGAATCCGCACCCCCTGCGCTTGCTCGGATGCCTCATCGGCAGTGCTGAGGTCCCGGCGAGCTCTGTAGTGCACACGAGCTCTCTTGGTCAGGTTGTCCCAACGGGTCTCCGCGGCGCGGCAGGTAGGGAAGTCCGGGGGCGGGGCGCGGACCAGGGCGGCCAGGGGCTGGTGCCGGCGGCGGGGAGGACACCGCGTGTGCGGAACTCCGAGGCGGAGTGGCGCCGGGCGCGCACCGCGTTCTTGGGTACGAACGGGGGCCGTGGGTCGGCACGGCAGCTCAGCGGGCGGCCTCCGGCGGCAGGACGAGGATCGACAGGTCAGCGGATTCCTGTCCGTCGTCCGCCGTCACCCGGTGCAGACCTGGAGCCGTGAGGACGAGAGTGGTCCCGACGCTGCGCCCATCGCCGGGTGCCGCGAGCCGGAGCGTGGCTGACCGACCGTCGGGGCCGAGGTTGCGCAGCCGTACCTGCGTCGAGGCGCCGTGGATCCGGAGGTAGAAGGGCCGGCCCGCCTCCGCGGTCTCCGGAGCGGACAGGTGCAGGGCCTGGGGCGACGACAGCCCGAGATGTCCGTGGGGACCCGGCCCGGACTGACTCCCCGGGCCCGTGGTCGGGTCCGCGGCGGGACGTGGATCCTCCTGGAAACCGGGCCCCGCGAGGAGCGTCCCTGCCACGTGCGCCGCCACCTCGCGGTGCCTGATGAGCGACGCGTTTCGGGTCCGGACGAAGAGCGATGCTCCCGTCCGTGGACTCGCCGAACTCCGCGGGACCAGCCCGTCCCCGCCCTCGTCCCATTCCAGCGTCTCGCCCCGGCTGCCGAGCAGCGGATGGCCGTTCGTCGACAGCCTCGGCATGGTGTCGAATGTGCGGACGGTCCCGTGCTCGATCCGGACTCGCTGGACCGTCGGCTGCCCGATCCCCACCACCGTGTTGATCAGCGGCAGGGACGCTTCCGGGTTTCCGTCGGGACGCCTGGTGAGGGCCCGGCCGGCGAGTGCGTGGTCGCCGCCCAAGGCGGCCACGTCGTCGGGGCGGAGCCGCCGCAGGCGGCCGTCCTCCTCCACGCACGGGTAGTCGGGAAGCAGGTCGTAGAACCCCGGCAGGGAGCACAGAAGGTTCCGCATGGTGCGCTGGGGGAGGGAGACCGCCCCGGCCGGAGCGGCGAGCGCGCCCACTGCCTTGGGGACGCCGCAGAACGGGGTGCCCAGGCACACGGCGGACCGAGTGATCCGCGCGAGCCGCGGGTCCTGCTCCAGCGCGGCGCATACGACCAGTCCGCCCGTGGAGTGCGCGATGAACACCACGCGCGGCTCCCTGCCCGCCCGTTCGGCGGCCCTGCGGGCGCTCTCGTGGGCGCTCCAGCGCCGGAGGTGCCGGTGGGCGGCGCGGCCGAGCAGCCGGGCGTTGTGCTCTGCGTCCAGCCGCCAGTCGTAGGGGAATTCGAGTACGGCCTCGGAATGTGTGACGGCGTCGATGACACCCCGGAGGAGTTGTCCGAAGGGTTCGGAGGGACCGAGCCAGGGGGCCCAGGCCGATGTGCGCAGCAGGGAGACGGGCTCGATGCGCTGCCGTTCGCCCGACAGCTCCTCGTCCGTGGGCCGCAGCCGGTCCACCTCTCCGGGGCGGGTCCACAAGCGGGCGAGGCCGGTGGGTGGGGCCGTGCCCCACACGTACGCGCCGGTGTCCGTGTCCCTCAGCGCGCTGCCCGCGAATCCCGGTACGACGACGACCGCGTCGGGCATGGCACCGCTTGCCGAGAGTACCGGCCGGGAGCGCTTGGCACGGTCGACCTCGTGCTGGTACGTGTTGACGAGCGCGTGGTTCACCGCCCCGTGGTGTTCGGCGTCGCTCTCGATGTACGCGCCGATCGTTTCCCCGCGGGCGATGCTGTTGTGCGCCACCAGCCAGTTCTCGCTGTCCGCTTCCGCTTCCGCTTCTGTCTCCACCTCCGTGTCGGTGCGGGCGACCAGCTCTGCGGTCCTGGCGGCCCGTTTCCGCCCGCGCTCGATCACGGCCTTCGCCAGACTTCCCACTGCGGCGGTTCCGAGCATCGTGCCCAGGATCAATCCTGCGGATCCCCACGCGCTCACCCCGGACAGGCGGGCGGCCTGGGCCACCAGCTCCGGTGCGTCGTCGCCGACCTCCGCGGCGAGTTCGCGGACTAGCGCGGGATGCCGGTCGAGGGTGCGCCGTCCGATCTGCTCCATGCTGTCCACGACGTGCGCGCGCAGCAGGTCGGCGGTGTGGCTGTCGGCGCTGCCGTCCCGGCGGTAGAGGCGCAGCCGTGCCACCGACACCTTCAGCAGCGTGACGCGGTCGACCACCGTGGCGTCGGGCACGGCGTCGGCCTGGGTCAGCAGTTCCTGTGCGGCGCGGAACCGGCCCCGGTCCTCTTCGATGCGGGCTCCGCACAGGACGACCTCGATGAAGGCATTCCCGTCCGAGCTCCGGGAGGCCGCGTCCAGCAGCGGTTCGATCCGGGTCAGGGCTTCGTCCGGCAGACCCTCCGCGGCCAGGGCCCGCATGCGCAGCAGGGACAGCCGTACGTCGGCTCCGATCTGGTCGGGGCGTTGGTCGAGGAGGGCCAAGACCTCGGCGGTCCTGCCGTCCTCCAGTCGGGCGGTGCCGGTCCGCAGGGCTTGGCTGCGCCAGGTCTCGTCGTCGGCCCGCCTGAGCAGCTCGGGGGCGACGGACCGGCCCAGCTTGTCGGACAGGTACACCTGGCTGCGGATGGGGAGTTCCTCGATGACGGAGGCCAGGGCCCCGCCGGCCTCGGCCTGCCAGCGGGGAGCGAGCGTTCTCGCCGTTTGGCCCAGGCACAGGCGGTGGTACAGCTCCTCCGTGCGATGGTCCGTCGCCCGGTCGGGTTCGCTCACGGCCAGCGCCACGTAGTACTTGACCGCGGCCCGGTGGATCCGGTCCACGGTCGGTCCCGAATCGCCGAGCAGCAGGCCGAGCATGACCCGGCGCACGTCGGCTCGGTGCACGACGGCTTCGGCGCCCGGTACGTCGGCGACCAGCCCGGCCTCGGCCCTGAGCCCGTGGAACAGCGCGCGGGAACGCTCCTCGTCGACGCGTCCCAGTCCGCAGGGACCCGCCAGGACCTCGCGGATGACTCCCGGGGTCACCTTCCGGACGACTAGGCCGGGACTGGCGATCCGCCGCAGGTCCGGGTCGGCCAGGTGGTCGAGGATGCGCCGGTACAGCACTCCCTGGCGCTCCTCCGGCTGTACCCGCAGGAGTGCCAGGCGGCGCAGCGCCGGGTCGCGCAGCGCCTCCGGTCCCTCCTTCCGGAGCACCTCGGCGGCCAGCTTGAGGCTGAGTGGCTCCGAACGGACCATCTCGACGACCGAGCGCAGGAGCTCGTCGTGGTCGGGACCGTCCCCGGGGAGTAGCAGGCCCAGGAACGTGCGTGCGGTGGCCGGGCCGAACCCTTTCAGAGGGATGTCGGTGAACCGCCGGTCCTCGGCGGGTGCGCGCCCGGCGGCGACGATCCGCAGCCAGGGGCAGGTCTCTTGCAGCAGGTCGAGGAAGTCCGTCAGGCGGGCCAGCGCGTCGGCGCCCTTGGCCTGCGCCTGCTCGAAGGTGTCGAGGAAGAGGAGGACGGGCCGCTTGCCGTGCCGCTGTGTCCATTCGACCAGGTCGGAGAAGAGGTGCACGAGAGCCCGCTCGTCGCCCGAACGGTCCGGTCTCGGTCCCGTGCGGCCCCGCTCCTCCGTCTCGGCCCGGGTGTCCGCCCGGAGGGTGGAGAGGAGGGTGTTCTCCAGGCTTTGCGCGGTTCGTCCGCCGAGTTCGGGATTCAGCACCGCGAGTTGGCGCAGGGTTTCCGCGAGGAGGCCGAGCGGCTGTTCCGGTACCAGATCGACCCGGTCGAAGGGGAGGTATGCGAAGAGGAGCCCCCCTTCGGCTCCGGGCCGGACCACGTGGTCGAGGAGGAACCGTGCCATTAGGGTCGACTTGCCGACCCCGCCGGGCCCGTGGAACATCGGCCAGGCGCGGCGCCCCGCGGAGTCGCCTACGTACGCGGCCAGCTTGGCGAGCATGTCCTCGCGGCCGCAGAAGGTGTCGTCGGCGAGCCCGGTCAGGGGCGCCAGCAGCATGGCCCGTTCGAGGTGGCGGGTCAGCTCGGACCGGTGGGGCAGGAGGATAGACGCCTCGGCGAGGGCGGCGCGTGCGCCGGGGGCCCTGTCGAACCAGTCGACGAGCGCCAGCAGGGGGTGCAGTTCATCCGTCCCGCGCTCGTCCAGCGGTGGCGCGGACCTTGTGAGCAACTGCTCCGTGTAGTCCCGGGCGGTGTCCGGCCCGGCCGTACCGCTGGCACGCAGCGCACGGAGGAGCCGGTCCGGGGTGCGCAGCCGTTCTAGGGTCGCGCCGCGGACCTCCGGGCGAAGCCGCCAGCGGCGCTTTCCCCCCGTGTGGACCCGCTCGCAGTCCTGGGTGAGGAACCGGTGCGGTCCCTCACCCTGTCCGGTCACAAGCCCCTCCAACTGTGCGGCGTCGAAGGCGCTGAGCAGCGACGTCGACTCGCGCAGGGTCCAGCGGTGCTGGGAGACCGCGTGGTCGTGCCACGGTCCGGTCTCCGACTCGGCTTCCCTGACCAGGTTCAGGACGTCCTGGGCCGTGATGCGCCGCGACCCGGTCGGCTCAGACACCGGCACCTCCGTACTCACGGGCCAGCAGGCTCCCAAGGGTTCCTGCGGCGGCGGAGACCCTCTCCAGCGGCAGGGGCGTGGCGGGGTCGTGGTCGATCCCGACGGTCTTCCTTAGTACTTCGACGACCAGTTGCGTGGCGGTATCCGCCTCCAGGACCTCTCCGGCGCGCCGGGCGATGGAGTAGAAGAACTCCCGCAGGTCCGCCACGTGGACCGGGCCGAGGTGCGTGCGCCACACACAGGGGTCTGCGGACGGGCGGAGCCGCCCTTCGTAGGCGATCAGCACCAGGTTCAGGTGCTCTCCCGTCTCGCCGTCGGCGACCGCCTGGGCCAGCAATTCCACCAGCCGCAGCGCCGAGGGGTTCAGAGCGGTCCTAGCCATGCCGTCGAAGACCAGCCACAGGTCGTGCCGGACCGGCCGGTCCCGCATCCAGCGCTTCGCCTGGTTGACCACCCGCCTTGCCTGGGCCTCCTCCGTGGCGAGGGTATCCCCTCGGCCGAGCTCCCAGCCGAGCTGGTCGCCGAGTTCAGAGGCGATGTCGGCCACCGTGACGGGCTCTGCGTACAAGGAGAAGTCGATTTTGTACGGGGTGATCCCGTGGTGGTGGAGCACATGACAGAGCAGGTACCAAGTCCAGGTCTTCCCCGAGCCGCGGCCCCCGTCCACGATCAGCACGCGGCCGCCGGGGACCGTCAGCATGTCTCGCAGCGTCCCACGGAGTTCCGCCCGGTCGATGAACGCCCGGGGCCGCCCGCTGCCGATCAGCAGGGCCTCGCACGGGTCGGCGTCCCCGGTCGGTGGTTCCTGGGTGAGGAGCGTCTTGAAGATGGCGTGCGCGCTGCTGTCGGGGTGGGCGGACACCACCTCGACCAGCTTCCTCAGCTTTCCCTCCACCGCCGCGTGCTCCAGTGCCCGGGGCCAGCTGTCCGCCAGTGCCCCCTTCCAGTCGATGTCGCTCCGGTTCAGGCCGGCGTCCCTGACGAAGATCTTCACCCCGTTCTCGTCGTCGTGCACGGCCAGCAGCACGTCGAGCAGGTCGCGTGCCTGCGGTTCACTGAGATCGAAGGTGTTGCGGTCGAGGAACAGTGTCACCGGCTCACCTCAGGCCCGCCCGCGCCATGGCGGCGAGGATCCGCTCGATCCTGACCCCTTCGTTGCGGTACTCGGTCCGCTCACTGAGCTTCCCGGCTTCGGTGTGGCGGCGGTGGAGTGCCACCAGGCGCCATCGTTCGTCGAAGACGGGCGCCCCGGAGGACCCCTTCGCCGTGTCCGTCCAGTACTGCACCACCTGGTCGTCGACGTGCCGGACCACGTTGTGCCGCGCGGCCAGCTTCTTCACGCCGCCCTGCGGGTGCTGGATGACGTAGACACGGTCCCCATTCCCGATGATGGCGCTTTCGGGGAGCGGGATGACAAACGCGTCGGCGGGCAGGGAAGCGGCCGCCCGGATGACCGCCCAGTCGTCGTCGGCTCCCCCGGCGGCGGAGGAGAGGTCGAGGGCTACGGAGACGTGCTCGGACTCGCGGCCGTCGAGGTCTTGTTCGTAGCCGAACCAGGCCTCCGCGTGCGTGACGGGAACGCCGCCGCGGCTGTACAGGACGTGGTGGTTCGTCATCAGCAGGTCCTCGCCGATCCGGAAACCGGTGCCGTGGTGGTACGCGCCGCTCTCGGCGTCCCGGACGCGCAGGCGGCATACTGCGGTCGCCGTCTCCGCGCCAACCTTGAGGAAGGCCGCGTCCTGGAAGGTGCCGCGGGCGAAGATCTGCCGTTCCAGGCCGTCGGGGTCGGTGAAGTGCTTCCAAGTGCCCGGCGGCGACTCGGGCTCCGGTGCCTCCAACACGGGGTGGTCGCCGGCCAGCTCCCGCAGCCGTGAGGCGACCGCTCCGTCGGGTCCCTCCTCGATCCGGGCGAGGAGCGCTCTCAGTTTGTCCTGGTTGCGCGCGGTACCGATCAGTTCGGTCCAGCAGCCGTGGGCGGACTGCTGCCAGACCATGTACTGGGTTGCGATGCCGACTTCCCGCGCCAGGGCCTTGACGGCGGCGGGTTCGTCGTAGGAGGAGGCCAGCAGGTCGCGCAGCTCGCGCGCACCGGGTGCGGTCCAGTCGAAGGGGAGGCGGTCGAGGAAGTGCGACATCGGTGTCACCTTGCCGAACGGGGTCTGGGAGGCTGGGTTGCTACGGCTGGAAGGACCAGTACGCGCCGTCGCCGTGCGGGACGGACGTGAGCCCGAACCGCTCGGACGGTGGACGCCCTTGGCGAACCAGGCCGTGGATGTCGGCGAGGACCGAGGTGTGGTCGCCCACGTACGCGTGGCTCATCAGCCCGGTGTCCAGCCCGGTGGCGTCGACGGTGTCCAGGCCGGGGGCCACGACGATCCCGGGCCCGGCCTGCCCGGCCCGCGGCCCGGCGGCCAGTCCCGCCGCTGCGGCGAGGGCCCGGTCGGCGGAGGAGGCATAGAGGGTGCAGCCCGCGGCCTGCCGCGTGATCCGCGGGAGCCGCTGCCGAAAGACCTCGGCGTCCACGTCGGGGGCAGCGAAGACCACCTGGCCCAGTCGGCCCGCACCGGGGGCCCTCGTGTCGAGGTCGGAGAGGGCATCGACGAGAAGTCTGTTGCCCATGCTGTGGGCGATGACGTGGAGTTCGCGCACGCCGGTCGAGTCCAGTACGAGGCGGAGGAACTCCTGGAAGGCCGGGACGGTCCGCAGGACCGCGTTGGCGTCCGCGGCGTAGCCGCGCAGCCGTCCCTTCGAGGGCCAGCTGTACAGCATCGGCAGACCGATGAAGTTCAGGTCGTAGGCGATCTGGGCGGCGCGGGTCGCGGCCTCGCGGAACGAAACATTATACCCGTGGACGAACAGCAGCGCCTGGCCCGCGCCACCCTCCGACAGCCGCGCGCGGGCGCTGTCTGCGAACTCCCCTGGGGACATCGGGGACACCGGGTCGCATAGCGCAACCGCGGCGGGGTCCTCGCGGAGCCCCAGCCGCAGCCGCCACGACCGCGGCTTCTCCGCGGCTCCCATGCGGTGGTCGTCGGGGATGGAGACCCGCACCTGTCCGTAGGACAGCGGCCCGTCGGCCGTGCCTGGAGCCGCCGTCCCGCCGGTCGTCACCAGCTCCCGGTTCGTGGCGTACAGCACGGGTACGAGCAGCGCCCGCTGCCAGGAGACCCAGCTGGGGGGCGGATCCTCAGGGCCGAAGGCCTCCAGGCGGTCCGCCAGCCGGTCGAACTCCTTCTCCAAGAGGGTACCGAGCGGTTCGTGCCGCTCGAAGAGCGAGGCCACCGCTCGCGCGGCGGTGTCCTCGGCCTCGTCCGCGGTCGCCTGGGAGGCGGTTCCACGGAGGTCCCGGGCGCTGTCCAGTGCGCGCAGAGCCTCGAGGGCCTCCGCTTCGAAGTCCGGGAGTTCCGAGCCGCCGAGTAACTCGCGCACCTTCGGCCAAACCCCGGCCACCGCCGGAACGAGTGGTCCCCAGTCCTCCATGCCCCTACCCCTCACGAACGTTCACGTGCCATCGCCCCGCGGCATGCTAACAACCCGTCACGGCGGGAGTCATGCGCTTCGCGTTCTCCGCGGGGAGGGCGGGCGGCGAGGCGTGTACCGTCCTGGAGCCCCGGCCGCGCTTGACTGCTGGCGGAAGGCCGGGGCCTGCCGTACGGGCTGACGCTCGGGGGCGGGGAGGGGACCGGTCGGCCCGGACCCGGAGGGGTCGGCGGGCGGACGGAGGGAGGTCGCTACGGGGGTCCCTCGGATCGCGACACGAGGCGGTGCAGGACTCCTCGTGCAGCCGCCCCAGACCCCTGCCAGGGACCAGATCAGGAACCTGCGGTGTGCCGTGGACTGCGATATCCCGAAACATGGCGGCAGCGACCGCCAGGCACATCCGCTGACCAGGACGAAGATGATCGCCGCGAACAGCGTCCTATCAGGCGTGTTCCGCGTCCCCCCGCCCTGCGGCCGCACCTTCGACGGTGGGATCAGTAGCTCCGCGATCTCCCACAGCCGTCCGGCACACTCCAAGTCCAAGTGCCCCGCCCCATACCGACATCAACGACGCCTCACCACATAGGACACGGTCTTAGAGGTCGTTTTATCCCGCTGTTTTATCCCGGGATCGGCTGTTTGGTCTGGTGTGTCGGGTCGCGCCAGGAGATGGTGTTCTCGCCGGTGAGACGGCGGGCCATGAGGTCGGTCATACCGAGGTGGATCATGGCTTCGGAGCGGGCGGGAAGGGCTTCGTAGTCGCGGGCCAGGCGGCGGTGGAGCATGAGCCAGCCGTAGGTCCTCTCGACTGCCCAACGTTTCGGGATCGGGGTGAAACCCCTGGTCCCGGGCTTGCGGGCGGTGATCTGCATGTCGATGCCGAGGGTGGCGGCGTGTTCGACGAGGTGCTGGCGGTAGCCGCCGTCGAGCCAGACCTTGCGGATTCCGGGGTGGTCGGCGGCGACCTGGTCGATGAGCCGGGTGCCGGCGACGGAGTCCTGCACGCTGGCCGCGGTGACCAGCACCGCGAGGAGAAGGCCGAGGGTGTCGGTGACGATGCTCCGTTTGCGGCCCGCGATCTTCTTGCCCGCGTCGATACCCTGGCTGGCGTCAGGAACGCTGGTGGAGGTCTTGATGCTCTGGGCGTCGATCACACACGCTGAGGGCTCCGCGTCCCGTCCTTCCTTCTCGCGGAGAAGTTGCCGCAGGAGTCCGTTGACCTGGGCGAACACGCCCTCGTCCGCCCATCTGGCGAAGTAGCCGTGGACGCTCTGGTGTGGCGGGAAGTCATGCGGGAGGTAGGCCCACTGGCAGCCGGTGCGGTCCACGTAGAGAATCGCGTTCATGATCTCGCGCAGGTCATGCCGCGGAGGCCGGCCGAAGTCCAGAGCCCGGCCACGGCGCTCGAAGCGCCACGCGGACAGCACCGGCTCGATCAACTCCCAGCGCGCATTGGACAGATCACTCGGATACGGGCGTCGCGTTGTCATGATTCCGGCGTACTGCCGCGGACCAAGTGCGCCTAGGCGCACAGCCGCGGCTCCGGAAGCACGCAGGCCACCAATGGCCGGACATCCTGGGATGAGACAGGAACAAGACCCAAACCGCCCCACCCGCCACCTCACCCGGCCCACAGGCACCGGCTCCACCCATGGTCACTACCGCACCGCGACCGACCGCCTCGTGAATCACACCAAATTCCTGCAATCCAGGTTAAAGCGACCTCTAACAAAGGCGTTGGACGTATCGGTGGGTGATGAGGCAAGTGGCGAGGCCGAGAAAGGCTTCGTGGATGTCGTCGCGCCGTTCCCACCGGATCCGTAATCGGCGGAAGCCGTGGAGCCATGCAATGGTCCGCTCGACGACCCACCGGTGGATGCCGAGGCCGGAACCGTGCGGGACGCCGCGGCGGGCGATCACCGGTTTGATGCCCAGCGCCCAGACGAGACGGCGGTATTTGTCGTGGTCGTAGCCGCGGTCGCCGAGCAGGCTGTCGGGTCGGCTGCATGGCCGTCCGACCAGGCCTGCGACAGACGGGATCTTCTTCAGCAGGGGTACCAACTGGGTGACGTCGTTGCGGTTGCCGCCGGTCAGCGAGACGGCGAGCGGGATGCCTTGGCCGTCGACGATGAGGTGGTGCTTGCTGCCCGGACGTGCGCGGTCGACCAGGCTGGGCCCGCTTTTGGGCCCCGCCGAGCAGCCCTGACATGGGAGGAGTCGATCACCGCCCGCGACCAGTCCAGCTTCTTCGCGACCCGCAGCTTCTTCAGCAGCAGCAAGTGCAGTTGGTCCCATACGCCGGCGTCGTTCCACGCGGCCAGGCGCCGCCAACAGGTCATGCCGGATCCGAAGTCCAGCTCCTGCGGCAGGGACTCCCACTGGATTCCGGTATGCAGCACGAACAGGATCCCTCACAGTGCCTGCCGGTCCGGCACCCGAGGACGTCCCTCCGCCTGCTTCGGCGCCGGCTCAGGCAGCAACGGCTCGATGAGCGACCGCAGTTCATCCGACACGATCCACGGTCGCGACTGACGTTTCCCCACGGCCATACCAACGACCAGCCGGACCGAAAGTCACATGATCAACAGCTTCTGTTAGGACCTGTAAGTGCATTGTGGGGGTCTGTTTGTCCGGCAGGGCGGTGGGGGCAGGGCTCGCCCGTCGGTCTACGGACGGTGCCAGAACCGGAGACGGCGGCGGAACCCTTCCCGTCGTTTCGGCTGGGGATCTCTGGTGTCGTGGACGGCCAGCAGGTGACCGTCCCGGTTCCGGTTCTGGTCGATTTCCGCCGGCGAGTAGCGGCGGGCCCAGCGGACGCGGCCGTCACGGATCCAGTAGTGCGACTGGCACGGGAGGGACCAGTTGCCGATTGAGGGGGTAAGGGAGGCGTTCTCGCCGTCGTACGTGAGGGACCATTGGGCCGGGGAAAGCGGTGTGACGACTTCGTACCCGCATCCGCAGCAGCACAGGTGGCCGCAGGTGCGGTACGGGATCGAGATGTAAAGCACTCCTGCGTCCATGGCCTGGGGGAAGGTCTCGGTGAAGACCGGGCGCAGGGTGTCTTGCGGGGTCACGGGAGGTCCTCGTTGGCGATCTCGTTGGTGATCAGTGAGTACGTGGTGTGGGCCTCGTCGGTGGCGTCGGCGTAGATGCCGAGGGAGCGTTTCCATCGAATGACGGCCAGGACGGCGTTGAGCGCGTTGAGGTCCGCGGTCTGGATGTTGCTTGCGTAGGCGTCGCGTTCGGGTGCCGGCCGGGGGATGCGCTCGCGGGGCGTGTCTCGGCGGCCGGGGAGGCTGGTGGTGATGCGGAGCAGTCCGCTGAGGCGGCCGTCGATCTCTTCGATGCCCATGCCGACGTCGATGAACGGCACGCCGTGGGCTTCGAGCCAGTCGATGATGGCCGGCTTGCTGGCGGCGTCGTCGGAGGCGAGGAACACGAACGTCGCTCCGGTGAGCAGGTCGAGGTTGTCCTCGTCGATGTACTGCGCGCAGTCGGTCACGCCCTGGTGCATGTTGGCGTAGATCGAGGCGAAGTGGGTCGCCTTGGGTGGGCGGGTGCGCAGGGTGTCGAGGGTGGGGGCGCCGGGTGCGCGGAAGGCGTTGTGGTTGTCGAAAGTGTCGCCGTCGATGAGGAGGATCGAGTCGACCTCGGTCTTGGCGACCTGGTCGAGGATGTAGCTGCCGCTGCCGCCGAGGCCGACGATCACGATCCGGTGGCCCCGGAAGCGGCGGTTGATAGCGGTGATGCCGGCGCGGGAGGTGGCGGTGTCGCGATAGGCGAAGGGGCTGTCGTCGTCGATCTCCTGCCACGCGGCGCCGGGGGTGGGCGTGGCTGAGGGGTCGAGGGCGTGGGCGTGGTCGGCGATGATCCGCGCGTACGCGGTGATCTTCGTGTACTGGTCGGGGTAGCCGTCCGGGGGCTTGCTGGAGAGCATGAAGCTCGCCTGCATGCCCTCAGCGATCACCCGGCTCTCGGGGGTGGCCAGGGGCAGGGGGTGGCCGTGCTCGGTGCAGGGGGTGGAGCCGCCGAACCAGATGCGGTGGTCGGTGCCGGAAACGAGGCGGTCTCCGCTGACGGTGATCGGGTGGGCGAGGAAGCCACGCTCAACAGTGCCGTTCTCGGTGACGTACGGGATCCGGACGATGATGTGGCCGGCGTGGACGGTGATGGCGTAGCCGTCGTCGATGAGGCGGGACAGGTCGGGGTCACGAGCGAGAAGTGCGGTAGACATCGAAGACCATTCCCTCCTTCACTCGGACGCTGTGGCCGGCGGTGAGGCTGCCTGTTGCGTGGCCGTCATGTCCGCGGCTGTAGCGGACGGTGTAGGTGTCCTGGTCGTTCGACGGCTGGCCGGGGTAAGCGAGGTCGACGACCTGCTCATACGTGATCTCCTTCGCCTCCCAGATGTGGGGGCGGGCGTTGACGATGATCGTGACGGGCTTAGGCCCGTGAGTGTCCTGGGACATGGGGTCCTCCTGAAGTGGGGAGCGCGTGTCGGACTGTGGATGCCGGGGTACCCCGGCGCGCCGAGTGCCCGAGGGGTTGTGGCGGGTCAGCGCCTGGGGAGGGCGAGAAGGTTGTTGGTCCATACGCCGTCGGCGTGGGTCCGCAGATACTTCTCGCCCCGGGTGGGCGTCACCGCGAGCACTTCCGTGCTGCGGCCGGCTGCGTCACTGGTGTAGGCCTTGCCGGCCTTGTTCTCGATCCAGTGGACGATCTCGGCCCGGGTGTTGTCGCCGGTCTTGCCAGTCGCCTGCTCAGTCCACCACAGGTGGGTGATGTGTTCGTGCGCGGTTCCGCCGGCCGTCAGGCGCACTGCGATGATCTGGATAGCCATGTTGCTGTCCCTGCCGGCGACGTTCCTGCGGGTCCCCGCGGCCGGCGCCAGGGTTCCGTGAGCACCCCGGGGTGGGGTGCTTCGCCTGGGACAGACGACGTAACTCGCGGGTAGGAAGACGCGTGTGGCTGGCGGGGCCGGCGGGGTGTCAGGAGCAGTCGAGGCAGCGGTCGCTGTCCGGGGCAAACATCGCGGGCGGGTGCTCGAGGAAGCAGCCGGGGCAGGAGCGGCCGGGGGTGCGGGGCGGGCAGGCGCAGCGGCCGCATTCGGGGCAGTGAGGGACGCGGCAGCGCCGGCAGGCGGGTTCGAAGGAGCGGTAGTTCTCGTCGCAGTTCGCGCAGATGTAGTCGCGCGGCCGGGGGCCGGTGTCGGTGGTGGGCGGGGTGAAGGCGCGCCAGGGGGCGGAGTCGGTGACGAGGACGGCGACGGTGTAGCCGTCCATGGGGGCGGTATCGGTGTGCAGTTCGCGTCCTAGGATGCCGTCGCGGTAGCGGACCTGGGTCCGTCCTTGTACGCGGCCGGGGCCGGCCAGGGCGCGGTCGATGACGGGGATGTCGCCTTGGAAGCTGCCGCGCCGCAGGGGCGGCAGGCCGTGGGAGGCGGCGAAAGCGAGGTGTCCGACAGGGTCGAGGAGGAGAACGTGACCGGGGGCGGGGAGGTGCTGGGCTGCTCGTACGCAGACGGCCATGCGGGAGGCTTTGCTCGTCTCCCACAGGAGGGTGATCGCTGAGGCGGTGGGCCCTTTGGCGTCCAGGTGCTGGTCGACGAGGTATGCAGGGAGCAGGATCTGGGCGGCGAACGCGTCGCAGGCGGCGTCTTCGAGGAGGACGCCGCGGTCGGCTTCCTTGCTGAAGGGCTCCATGAGGTCGAAGCTGTTCTTCTGCAGGTGGTGACCGAGTTCGTGCAGGGCGGTGAAGTCCCGCCGTGCGTGGCTGTTGGAGGTGGCGACGGACAGGCGGGGTGGGGGGCCGTAGTCGTACGCGCCGGCGACGCTGCAGCCTTGGGCTGCCTCGTTCTCGGGGACGTCTTTGACGGTGAGCTCGGGCCAGGTCCGCAGTTCCGCGAGGGCGCCTTGTGCCAGGAGTTCGACGGCGCCGGGGCGGGCCGTTTCGAGTTCTGTGATCATGGCGGCGGCCTGGGTGCGGGCGGCGCCGGCGAGCACGTAGTTGACCACTCGGGGGTACCCCCTCTTCTCTATTGGTCCAGGAGGAGTTCGAAGTAGCGGTCGGTGCGTGTGGTCCAGTTCGGCTGGGTGCGGTTGTCGTCGCGTGCCGCGAGCGTGTAGACGCCATAGGCGGCGCGCAGACGGGCGGCGTGTTCGGTCTCGTCGTACTGGGCGGAGAGCTTCTTGACCTGGCTGCGCCGCAGAGGCCGGTTGAGTTCGTGGACGACGGCGGGTGGCAGGGCGGGGTTGGCGTCGAGGAAGCGGGCGGCGGGCTGGCCGAGGAGTGCGGCGAGTATGGCGGCCTGTTCGGCGGTGAGGGGCTGCTGGCCCCGCCACACGTCCAGCGCCAGAGGGGGTAGCAGTTTCAGTTCGGCCGCGAGCTGCTTGACGGCGATTCCATGCTCCCCAAGGAGCTCGGAGAGACCTCCCGATCCTTGCGGGGCCCACCATGCGGAGCCGAGGACCTCGAAGTGGTCGGTGAGAACGGCGCGGTACTCGCCTGCCGCTGTGGACAAGACGGTACGGCTCCCCCACTGGGCGCCGGTCACTGTGTCGGCGAGCGCACGGGAGGTGAGGTTGTCGGGTCGGCTTGTCAGCTCGCTGACCTGCCGGTCCAGCACACACCACGGCACGGTGGTCTCCAGGCCCCACCACAGGGCCAGCGGCTGCTCCAGGGTGGTCGCCTGGGCGGGCAGAAGCAGGGTGTCGGCGTCGGCGTACCGCTCGAAGGAGGCCGGCACGACGCGCGCGGTGTCGTCGTCACAGGCCGTGGTGATCAGCAGCAGCCCGATGGTGTCCTCCCACATCGCGCGCCAGATCTGGCCGGGGCGGGGGTCCTGGGGTGCTGCGGTGGCCACTCGGTGGACGGCGTCGGGTACTTTCAGGTTCGCTGCGGCGGCTAGAAGCCTCTGGTAGGCAGTGGTGTGGACAGAGCTCATGCCGTCTCCCCCGTCTCCTCGGCTGTGGTCCATCAGCGCATTCTCTTCTCACTGGGTCCAGACGACGTAACTGGGGCTGTTCACGACGCAGCCTCGCTGCAGCGCCGCAACAGGGCAGCCATGACCACCTGGGGGGCACTGTCAGCGGAGAGGGCATCACGGAGCATTGTCTTGAGGTTGGACAGGACAAGCGCCGCATGGCCTTGCCGGATCTCCAGTAGTTGCGCCGCGTGGTGGGCGTCCTTGTCGAGGTAGGGAAGCAGCAGACGCTCGTTGGGTGAGAGGCGCTGCCAGATGTCCTCGGCAACCCCTTCGACCCCGGTCGGGTCAGGTGCGGTGGTGGCTGCATGCTGCTCGACGATGGCGGCGACGGTCCCTTCGTCGGCGAATAGAGGGGTCATGCGGGCCGGTGACAGAAGCCCGAACCGGGCCTCGAGAACCTTGGCGAGGTCTTCCTCCCGTACCGCTCCTTGCGCGTACTGCAGCACGGACAGCAGGATGGCCATCAGGGCGTGCACGGTCTGCTGGGGTGTGGGGCCGGAGTGGTTCCAGCGGGTGATGCCGATGCCTTTCACCTGTGCGGCCTGGGCGATGAGATCGTCGAGATCTCCCTGCCATACGGCTCCTTCGGCGTGGTCGGCCAGTGCCCAGCGCGGTGGGGAACCCTTGAGCCTGCGGTAGGCCGCGTTCTCGCCCATCAGCCGGGCGATACGGCGCCGAAGCTTGCCTCGCGGTGTCTTCTTCGCCTCGTCGATGAGGAAGTTCTTGATCGACGTGAGAAACAGTCGTTCCAGAGAGGCTTCGTCGGCGGCCTGGGTGAAGCAGACGGTCACGAACCGTTGTCCCGCTCCTTCCTGGGACAACATCGCGCTAATCACGTCGTAAGCCGCGTCATCGCTCCACACCGTGTGCCCCTTCGGGGGCGGAAAACCGGTGCCACGGCGCACCTGGTGAACCAGCCTCCGCAGCAGTTCGAACGTTGCTGGCCCCAACCCGCCGGTCTGCAGCTCCTCGTACGCGCTTTCTGTCACGAGCCCCACCCCGATCCCTGCCCCCGCCGGACGTCTACGGCCGCGGGGCCTCACGCCTGGTTACACCAGAATCCACCTCCCTCGCATGCGACACGCGCATATTCCTCATGCCGTGCGGAAGGGCTCGCCGACTGCTGTCCGGGCACGGGGCATCAGCTCTCTGCGCGGCGGCAGGGGCAGCGACGACACAACACCTCGGGCGGGCAGCGTCGGTGCTCGAGCCGCAGGTGACTCTATGGCAGCGCACGGCGTTCAGCGGCGCTTCGCGCGGGCGGTGTCGACTCGCGCGAAATCGGCGGGCTTCTCCCCCATGTGCAGGCCGTTGGGGTCCACGAGTGGCGCCACTACTAGGTGAAGGTCCTGCCCGGCAGGGTCGTCCTGGCCGTCGTGCCATCTTGCAACCGCCCGGCCGGCGCCTGCCACCAGGTCGGCAAGCTGGAGGGAGGGATGATCCACCGACCGGCCGCGGACCAGGCTCTGAAGATGGCTCTGCTCGATAAGGCCTTGCACCAGACCCACGGCTGTCGCCCCGCGTTCCAGGACGTCGAGTTTGTCGTCGGTCAGAAGCCGTTGGTCGTCCGCGAGGACCTGGAGCTTGCCGCCGTGCCGGATCGAGGCGTGGAGGATGACCGTCGGCACGGCGGTGACGAGCGGATCGGTGGAGTCGTCGAGCAGCCCGTGCTCTCCGGTCGGTGTGGCTTCGGACGGCCGCTCACGGGCGAAGGCTTCGGCTTCCGGGCGGGTTGTGCGCAACATCTCCAGGACCTGTGCCGCCTTCTTCGCCTGCGGGGCTTTACGGCGACGGGCGTAGGCGTGGCACTGCTGGATGACGGTGAAGAGCTCGTCGACGGTGACAAGGTCGCCCGTACGGTTCTTCTTGGAGAAGAAGCCCACGGCGGTGGCGATGAGTCGGTCGAAGCCGTCGCGGCCCATCGCCCGGGGGCCTTCGGTGGCCAGGTCCAGGGCGAACTGCCGGGCGACGCCGTTCATGACGATGTCGATGCCCACGGCGTTGAACCGCTCCTCCAGCAGGAGGTCGACAAGTTTGGCCGCGACAAAGTAGTGCTTGTCGATCACGTATACCGAGGCGCGGTCATGGAGCGGACCATCGGGTGCCAGCAGGTCGCCCAGGAGGTGACGGCGCCGGCCCGCAGCCGGGCCGGCGAACATCTTCTGGAACTTCAGCTCTGTCGCGGACTTCTGGATCCCCCCCTCGACACGCAGGGTGTCCACGATGGCGGCAGCATCGGCGTCATCAATGGCCACCGAGCCTAGGATCATGTAGCGGTCCCCGCCGTGCAGCTGATCGCCGTGGTAGCCGGACTCGTCGATGGCGATCCACCGCCCGGCCCCGGCCCGGTCGTCGGTCGGTTCCAGACGGCTGCGACGACTGAAGTTCGCTCCGAGCAGTCCCGTCCCGGCGTTCGGCGCATGGTCACGTTCGATCACCCCGCCATCCTCGCCGCACGACGCCACACCGACAAGCTGCCCGACCGCTCCACCCGACTCCCGTGCCTGCTGCTGCGCTGCAGGCATGACGAGCATGCCGGTGAAGCCTCTTTCTCGCAGCCGGCAGGGATGACGGTGCGTATCGCAGACGAGGGGTGCGCCGCGCAGTTGCAGCGTCGGTGTACCAGTCCGTGGAGGACTGGACCGGGTGCAGGAGGCATCCCGGATGCTCCGTGGCGCCGGCAGAGGGTGCGGCGCACCCGCTTCGCCCTTCATGATTGTTCTTGATCCGCATCATGTGGTGCTCCAGCCGGCCGGACAGCGCCGAAGGACCCACCGTGCCCTCCTCGCTCCGCCGCCGGGCAGACGACCTCCGCGCCGCCGGCGAGATCCGTTCCCTTGCCTGCGCCGGCATCGCCAGCACGACGTCGAGGCTCCCGATGCAGACCGCGGCTTGGGGCTCGGGTGCAGGCCGCATGACGTGAGCTGCTCCTGTCGGCCTGCGGGAATTGCTGTGCAGGTCAGCGCTGCATGAACCGGATGTCGGGGTAATGGCGTTCGTCGGCAGGCCATGGAACAGCCCACGGCTGGTTGTCCCCGTCCCGCAGGAGGGTGACGATGTTGCGTCCGTCATACAGGTCCTCGAGGGGATGGCCCGTGACATGGGACAGAACCTGTGCGTAGTCGCCCACATCGAAGGGATCGAAGACGAACTTGGTGGACATGCCCTGGAGGGGCAGAGTCATGACATCGACGTGGTTCTCACCTGCATACAGAAGGTGCTTGGGGACGCGGTTGAACAGGGTAGTCATGTAGGCGGCCAGGGCAGCCACCTCACGGAACTGCTGCGGGTGGAGCACGAGTTGTCGGGCCGCCTCGAAAGCTGGCACGGTCACAGCCTGGGCGAGCGCTCCCCAGTCCTGGAGCACGGCGACGACGGCGGTCGCTCCGACTCTGATGGCGAAGAACGGGAAGTTGATGATGTCCACGTAGTCGAAGCGGTGGCGCGGGTCGGTGGGCTCCTGCGCCTGGAAAACGAACACGGAGGCCGGATGCTGATCTTTTCGCCAGCGTACGGCGCCGCGAGCCGCCTGCAACAGCAGGTGGTGCATGCGGAAGGTGGTCAGGAATTCGGGCGAGACGATGGAGCCGCCCTGCGGGTCACGCCGGTCAGCGAGGAGCGACAGTTCCCGGAACATGAGGCCGTAGTAGATCTTGCCCATCCACAAGAACAGGGTGGTGGCGTCCAAGGCCGCACGCCGCTTCGGGGCCCTCGGCGAAGGCGTCGCCCACGGCTTGTTCAATGCGGGACAAGTGTTCGTTGTTGCAGGTGCTGCAGCAGGGAATCTTCATCTGCTTGTACGGCATCAGGGTGCCGTTGAGCAGTGTGATCTTCTCGTTCCACAGGTCACACCGCCGCAGCAGCCACTGGGGGAAGACATGCTCGTCGGTCCGGCCTCCGGCAAGGTCGGCCCCGCACAGGAAGCATCGGTCCTGGGTGAGCGCCTGGTCGCGGTCCCACTGGTAGAGGAACCCTGGTATCTCGTTCTGATCGTCCTGATCGGCGGTCTGTGACACGGGCCGACCCTAGACCAGTTGGCGAGCCTTATGGGCAGGGCGGCGTCGCGACCGGCCGCGCAAGGCGGTTCAAGGCTGCCGGACACGTCGTGACACGTTCCTTGGACCCTTGGCGTCCGTCCTACAGATTCGTATCCCGGGCGGCTTCGCGCTCCGGACCGAGTGGCTCTCGCGGGGATCGTGTACGTCCTGCGGACCGGCGTTGCCCAGCGCGACGTCCCGGCCGAGACCGTGGGCTGCTCCGGAGTCACGGCCTGGCGCCGGCTGCGGGACCAAGGCCGGCGTCTGTCGTACTGGCCCGCAGGTGGGTGGTGGAGCGCACGCTGAGCTGGCTGGCCCACTCACGCCGCCTCAACCGCGACCAGGAGCGCCGCCTCGACCACCACGCCCAGATGGTGTGGTGGGCCGCCGTGATCAGGCTGTCCCGGCGTCTGGCCGGGGATGCTCCGCACTGGCCCGAGAAGCGCCTCGGCCGACTGCTGCGGGCGCGGACATGAACCGTCCGTCCTTCGCCCGCGCCAGCGAGCCCCGCTTCTCCAGCACATAGGCACGGTGACGGATCTTCTCCACCTCGTTCTCGATCTCCGCTTCCCGGCCCACCGCCCACGTCAGCTCCACCCCGTTCACCGGCCCCGAAGCAGCCACCACCGCGGCGAACACCTCCCGATACAGGCCGCTGGGCACCTCCTCACCCATGCCCGACCGCCACACCGGCGGCCGCACGCCATGCCCCACACCCGAGCCGCCCGCTCCCACGGCAGCCATCTCACCACCAGACGGCACGGAAACCGGCATATCAACCGGGCGTTCCTCGGCCAGCACCGACACGAGCTCCCCACGCCCCACCCGAGCCCGCTCGACCAGCTCCCGCGCGGCATCCACCTCCGCCTGAGCCTGCTCCAAAACCTCCGTCCAGGACTCCAGATTCTGCCTCGCTCGCGCCTCACGCTGTTCCATCAACCCCAGCACCGACGGCATCGCACCCTCCTCGATCCACAACAAGCCGTTCGCTGCCTGCCCCTACCCCTCCGCGATCATTCCCCGCACACGAAGAAGCCCCTGCTCATCGAATAGGAACTCCCTCCTCCCTTTGTAACAACGCACTAAGCCTCATATCGGAGGGCGCGCTCTCCTTCGTGGTCGGCAGTGCACGCAGGCGTCAGGCGCTGACGCGGGCTACGTTCCGAGGACTGGCAGCAAGGGGACTGCAGGGCTCTTCAGTGGGTCCGCAACCGCTTGAGGAAGGTCCTGACGAGAGCGTCGAGCTCCAAGTCTTTGGAGGTCTCCTCCACCAGGATTCGCTCGATGTGAACGAACCCGCTGTTCCGCCAATGTCGATCCCGAGTTCCGTCAGCTGCCAGTCGGCCGCGGTGATGCGGCCCGTCGACCTCGATCAGGCCCGCCCGGCCCTCACGAACGACTAGAAAGTCCGGTGTCCATGAGTTGCCGACTCCCACGCGCCCCAGTGGCAGAGGGAAGATTGAGATGGTGGCATCGGCAGGGAGGGCAGCTTGCGCTCGCTTGAGCGCCTCATAGACACGTAGTTCCTCGCGGGAATCGAAAACGAATCCGTCGCGTCGCAGTTCGGGCTTCGGATCGGTGACCCGCGCGGCATGGTTGGTTGTGGTATCCGACGTGAGTCGGCCCTGAAGGGCCTGCCTCCAGTCCAAACCCACCTCTGGAAGCGCTGGCCCGACATGGACAGACTGTGCTTCCACCCCGTTCCGCTCCGCAATCGGCAAGAGGGCGTCCCGGATCCGTGCAAGAGCGTCTTCGGTGAACCGGTCCATCAGCCAACCGGGGACAAGGAGGCGAGCGTTCATCCAGTCGCCGAAGCTGTTGCCGGGAGACCACTCGATACCCTCGACATCTAGGAGAAGAGCCGCTGCCTGGACATCTCCCTGATCATGAAGGAACCAGGCCGTTTGACCGAGGACGGTCTCTTCGACGGAGAGCGCTGCCTCTTTGTTCGAGGTCTTGCCGACTTCTGAAGTCACATCCCAAGACTAGAGCTGCGGTCTGAACAGGCGAACCCAATCGGTCAAGATTGATGAATCACCTGGTCAAGAGCCCGTGACTGCTTGTTGCAAGGGGCTGAAGGGGCTGAGTTTTAGGGAAAGTGCATACGATGCCGCCGCAGCCTCCAGATGCTCGTCCGAACGTCTCAGCCGCCGTTACCCCCACTACGCTCCAGAGGCTCTCGCCAATCCGGCTAGCCTCCCGGTCAATCACGCGGCCAGCGTCAAGCAACATGTCTCATGAGACATGTTGAGCGCGAAGAACACCTCCATCCCGGCCTCGTGCGGAACTGCGCCGCCGACCACCTGGTCATCGGCGCGCCCGACGGCGGCTCCTGTGCCACCGGTCGCCCGTACGACACCGGGACCTGCCTCCTGCACGGCGGCAACGCCACGCAAACATGACCCGTGAACGGGCCAAGTAAACTGCGCGGCCTGCCCTCATAGGGGTCGCTCACCTGTACGCCCAAGCCGAACGACACGTAGTTCGCCCCACTCAGGTCAGCTGCTCGCCTCCCTCGGCCTCGGCCTCAGCGCGCCGCTCATCCATGGCGAAGCCCAGCCGCTCCGCCTGGACCTGGACATCGGTCCACAGGCACAGCGCCGTGAGCGAAGTCCACGGTTCAGTCCGCTCTGGGTCATCGAGCAGCACCGTCTCGGTGTAGCCGTCGAACCACGCCTCTCCGCGGGCCCGGCCGTCCGCCCAGGCCCGGTCCTTGAACCACAACCTCTTGATGGTCGACTCCAGCAACCGTGCATGGAGTCCCACCTGGAAAGTTAGCGTTTGCGCCACTTCCCAGCCGTTGTTGATGTGGCGCTCAAGGCGCTTGTTGCGCGGAGCGTGATCACAGATGCCGATCTTCGCTATCTCCGGATCCGAGCGGTGAAGGAGGTAGATCAGGCCCGGCGCGTCGTCCTTGAAGCCGGTGACCTTGCACTTTTGCGAGTTGCAGGCGCCCTGGCCCCGGTAGAGGTTGCCCAGTCGGGGCTCCACATCGGCCCCGCACTCGATGCACGTCCCCGGCCAAGGGGTATTCGTGCTCTTGAATGCGTGCAGATCATCGGGAAGAACACGGTAGGAGAGGGCGCGGTCCCATGCCTGCTCCGGGGTTAGCGGAGTGTTAGGCGCGCAGTGTATGCACGCTCCTTGACCGTTTCGGACGTCGTTCAGACGAGGGGTCACATCCTTGTGACACCGCAGGCATTCGCCGAGCCACGGTATGTCGATGCCTGGGTAGGGCACCTTGGGCTCGACCAGCCCCGAGTCGACCATCATCTTGAACGCATCATCGGGGTGGATCTCCTTCTTGGAGCAGAAACGGCAGGCCATGCCGCCGGCCCGAACCACCTTCATGAGTACCTTGATCGGCTTGCCCTCGCGTGGGCAACCGACATTGAGGCAACGGCATGCCCACCCCTTGGAGTTCTTCTCGTACGGCTCCAGTGGCTCGATGTTGGCGACTACGACGCTCTTCGCCAGCTCGTCCTCATCGAGCCTGAACTTCTTTGCACGCACCTTGTCGGCGCACGGGCGACAACCGCGGGGAGCATCCCCGTGCCGCTTGGCCTTCGTGGAGATGCTGTCGTACGTCGGGTCAATATCCCCCTGGCACCTCATGCAGGTGCTCTCCCAGGGCGTCTTGTTCGAGGCGAAAGGCACCTTCGGGTCGCACCCGTTCCGAAGCATGAGCTGCCGCGCCTCTTCCGGATCAGTCGCGCGTCCCGATACCAACTTGTCCATCCGTCAGCCAGGTTGCGGCCACGTTGGCCCCGCGATGACTCTACGGGCGACCACCGACAGCGACCGAGCGGTGAGACCCATCCCGTCCGCCTGTTGCTGCCCACGATGCACACAGCTGTCCGGGCGTTCCTTGATCGCCGACCGCAGCAATAGCTGTCTACGGCGAGCGACAAGTCAGCAAATCGAGATCACAGAAGAGTAAAGTTTTCGATGCCGACTGAGACGCCAGGGTTAACGCCGCTACACCAGGGAGTGCGGAGCCAGCAGCGCCGTACGCTGAGACAGCCAAGGGCCTGAGACAGGCGAACTGTTCCTAAGCTTGACGTTTATCCAGCTCTGCTGCTTGCGATGGTTGCCGTGAGGTCCGGTTGGTCCTGTTTCCCGACGGTGCGTTCGCGTGCACGGTGCTTGTTCTTCATGCCGATTGGCCGGCCTGGGCCTGCGGTGCTGGGTTTCGGTGCACCGGCCGGTTGAGGGGCCTTGCCGTGGAGGCGGCGAAATCCTCTGCGGCACCGACCCTGGCCGAGGCGATGGAGACCGCCCGGACGAAGGCATTCGTGATCCTGGACGGCACCCTGCTGCCGATCGACCGGATCGCCGCCGACACCCCCCTACTACTCGGGCAAACACAAACGGCACGGCATGAACGTTCAGGTCCTCACCGACCCGTTCGGCCGACTGCTCTGGGCGTCACCGGCCCTGCCCGGATCCACCCATGACCTGACGGCCTCCCGCAGCCACGGGATCGTCGACGCGCTCGCCGCCGCGGGACTGAAGTGCTGGGCGGACAAGGCCTACCAAGGCGCCGGCCGCCACATCCGAGTCCCCTTCCGGGGCCGCCGGCTCAAGCGATGGAAGCGACGGCACAACAGCACCCACGCCAAGATCCGGTGCGTCGGCGAGCAGGCCATGGCCTCCCTGAAGGGCTGGCGCCTACTGCGGAAGCTCCGCTGCAGCACCAACCGGATCACCGACATCGTGAAGGCCGTCCTCGTCCTTCACCACGCCTCACCATGAGGTTGGAAAAGGCTCCGTGTGGTGGCCGCATGCGGAGATCCTGCCCGGTACCCGGGAGCGCACCGAACAGCGTGTGAAGTCCTGCATCTTGCCCTACCTCGGGGAGAAGCGACTGCTCGACATCGGCACGGAAGAACTGAACGCCTGGAAGCTCGCTCTGCGCAAGCAGGTCGCGTCGGGGACAGTCCGCACGGCGTGGCAGAACCTGCCGAAGATCCTTCAGGCCGCGTGCGAGGCGAACCGCATTCCCCGAAATCCCTGCCGCGGGCTGGATTCTGCTCGGCCGCCGAAAAGGCCGCCGACGAACAAAGAGGCGTGGGGCCCGTCGGTGTTCCGGGATGTGCGTGTTGCCCTCCACCCGCGGTACCGCGCCCTCGCTGATCTCGGCGTCGCCGCTGGCCTGCGCCCCGGCGAGGCGCTCGCGTGGAGCCCCGACGAGGCGCTCGCGTGGAGCCCCGACGATCTGCGGGACGGCTGGCTGTATGTCGACCGGCAGCTCCAGAGCATCGGGGCGCGGCACTGGTTCAAGCTGCCGAAGAGGGACAAGACCCGCCGCCTGCCCGTGCCGACGGAGTTGGAGGAGGCCCTGCTCGCCCACATGGAGACATTCCCATCCGTAGAGGTGACGCTGCCCTGGGTCGACGCGAGCGAACCCACCATGGCATGGGAGCGGAGGCCACAGGTGACGGTCCGGTTGCTCACCACTACGGCGTACGACAACCCGATCACCAGCAACATCTTCCGGACCGACAACTGGAATCCGGCTCGGGAGTAAGCCGGGCTGGTGGAGCGGCTGTACCGGGCGGAGGGGACGCCTCGGGATGCCTGGAATGGCACGGCGCCGTTCACATTCCACGCTTTGCGGCACACCTACGCCTCGGTGCAGCTCGGCGCAGGCGAGACGCCGGTGACGGTGGCGGAGTACATGGGCGACACCGTGGAGACCGTGCTGGAGACCTACGCGCACTTCATCCCCGACGCCGGCGGCCGGGGGCTGGAGGCCATGGGCAACTTCATGACGGCGGCCTGATCATGTCTCAACTGACGGCGGAAGGTGTGGTGATGGCTTCGGTTGTGCCAGGCTATCGGGCCATGACGACTCGGCTGATCGACTTCGGCCCTGCACGTATCACTTCGGCGGGCACCCGGTGCGCCCATGTGCCCGATCAATGCCCGACTGCGCGTGCTGCGAGCCTTTCACCTGCGGGAACGTTTCCCCAACCCCTGCCAGAGGAACGGGTTGGACCAGCCGCCGGTCCAGACGGTGGGGAAGGGCGCGGCCAGGCCGGCGAGCCGGCCGTCGACGGACACCCGGACCTCGCGGTGGGGGCCGTCGGCGGCCTTGCAGGAGTAGGGGGCCGCGTCCGGGACGGTCAGGTACCAGTACTCCTCGCAGCCGCCGCCCGAGCCGGTGGCGTACACCTCGGCGATGAGCCGCTCGGTGTTGCGCGGGGTGGTGACGTCGGGGGTGGTGAGCGGCAGCACCAGGTCGGGGGTGTCGGCGGGGGCGGTGGCGCCTTCGGCGGCGTAGAAGGTGAGGGTGACCTTGACGTCGATGACGCCGGTGTAGGTGTCGTTAACGACGTTGCCGATCAGCATCTCGACGGGTTGCGGGCGGCTGAGGGTGTCGCGGTAGCGGGTGACGTCCTTCTCGACGGACCACGTGATGCCGTCGGGCGAGGGCTGCGGGGTGGAGGTGCGCAGGATCTCGACGCCGCCGACGGTGAGGTTGCCGAGGCGGTCGTACTGGCGCCCCTTGACGGCGCCGTCGAGACGCAGCACGACCTTCGCCCAGGGGCCGCGACCGCAGCCCTCGGGCGGGGCGTAGGTCCCGCGGTGGGGGGTGAAGTCGCTGAACCGGGCCTCCGCCAGGGTCACCCGGCAGGAGCGGGTGGCGGGCCGCACGACGGGCGGGGCGGCGGTGAGGGGGTCGTGCCAGTCCGTCCCGAACTCGGCGGGCGGGGCGGGTTCCGGTGCGCCGGTGGAGGGCGCCGCGGCCCGGGCGGGGGCCGCCGCCGCGGCCGGCGCGGTGACGGCCGGGGTGCCCGCGGCGAGGGTGAGCGCGGCGAGCAGGCCCATGATCCTGAGTCGTCTCATGGCCCCGCAGTGAAACCCGTCGGGGGCGCGGGCCGCCAGGGTTGCCGGCCCCGACGTGGCGGAATCTCGCCCCTCCCCGGGGTCGCTCAGCAGGCGGCGGGCAGCACCACGACGCCGTCGTCGTCGACGTACACGGTGTCGCCGGGGCGGAAGGTGACCCCGCCGATGGTGACGGGTTCGTCCACGGCGCCCGCGCCGGTCTTGCCGCTCTTGCGGGGGCAGGTGCCGAGCGCCTGCACGCCGAGGTCGAGCCCGCCCAGGGCGACGCTGTCGCGGACGGCGCCGTTGACGATCAGCCCGGCCCAGCCGGCGCGCGCCGCGGCCCCGGCGATGAGGTCGCCGACCAGGGCGGTGCGCAGCGAACCGCCGCCGTCCACGACGAGGACCGCGCCGTCGCCGGGGGTGTGCAGCAGTTCGCGGAGCAGGGCGTTGTCCTCGTGGCAGCGGACGGTGCGCACGGGTCCGGCGAAGAGGGCCCGGCCGCCGACGCGCCGGAAGGGGGCGGCGCAGATGCCGAGGTCCTCGCCGTGCTCGTCGTACAGGTCGGCGGTGGGGACGGGGGTGACGCTCATGGGGATCCGGGCTCCTCGCGGTTCGTACGTCGCGCCGTGCCGGCCCAGCGTAGGCGCGGGCCCGCTTCGCGCGGCGTACGTGTCCACGGGCCGGGCCCGCGACGGCCTACGGCCGCGGCAGCGCGGGTCCCGCCGGCAGGGACGTGATGACGGCGGACGGAGAGGGTCCGGAGGGGCGGGCTTCCGCGCCGGGGGGCGGGGGCTGCGACGTGCGGGTCAGCAACAGGACGCCGCGGGTGGCGGCGAGGGCCCCGCCGATCGCGAGGAGGACGCCCACGGCACCGCCCTGGAGGCGTTCGCCGAGCAGGACCATGCCGATCGTGGCGGCGGCCAGCGGGTTGGCCAGGTTCACCACGGCCAGCGGGGCGCCGAGCCCGCCCCGGTAGGCCCGTTGGGAGAGCAGCATGCCGCCGACCGCGAACACGGCGACGAGCAGGGCGACGGCGGCTACCCGGAAGCTGAGCAGGGCACCGCCCCGGCCCGCCGCGACGGCCACGGTCTGGGTCAGCGCGGAGGCGGCGGCGGAGGCCAGCCCGGAGGCGGTCGCGTGGCGCAGCCCGGTACGGGGGTCCTTGCGGACGGTGAGCAGCAGGATCACGGCGGCGGTGGCCCCGGACACGCCGAGGGCCTCGGCGAGGGTGAGGGTGTCGTCGGGGGCGGGGCCGGAGGCGGGGAGCAGCAGCAGTCCGAGTCCGGCGACGGTGGCGGCCGTGCCCCGCCACTCGGTGACCGCGACCCGGCGTCCGGCGCCGCGGGCGCCGAGCGGTACGGCGGCCACCAGGGTGAGCGCGCCGAGCGGCTGGACCAGGGTGAGGGGCCCGTAGCGCAGGGCGGCGGCGTGCAGTAGCGCGGCGGCGGCGTTCAGGCCGGCCGACCACCACCAGGCCCCGTTGCCGAGGAGGGCCGAGGCGCTGCGGGCGACGGCCCGGCGGGCGAGGCGTTCCTGGGCGACGGCGGCGGCCGCGTACGTCACGGCGGAGGCGAGGCAGAGGACGACGGCGAGCGCGGTGGCGTTCACCGACCGGCCCTCCTCGCCCCGGAGACCGCCACGACGGCCGCCTCGGCCACCCCGTGCGGACCGCCCGGGGCGGCTCCGGCCCGCACGCGCGGCGACACGAAAGCGCGATCCGGCACGACGGGCGCGGGGGCGATGCCCGCCCCAGCGGGCGCGGGCACGACCGCCCCGGCAGGCGCGGGGTCGATGCCCGCTCCGGGCGCCGGAGCCGCCACCGGTACGGCGCGTCCGTCCGGAGCGCCGTCCGGGACCGGAAGCGGCGCGCCGGGCTCCGTCGCCGGCCGGGGAACGAGCAGGAGGGCCGCGCCCAGCAGCGCGGTCGCCACCAGGGCGTCGAGCCAGTAGTGGTTGGCCGTGCCGACCACCACCAGCAGGGTCACCAGCGGGTGCAGCAGCCACAGCGCGCGCAGCCGCGAGGAGGTCGCGGCGATCATCCCGACGGCCAGCATCAGGGCCCATCCGAAGTGCAGCGAGGGCATCGCGGCGAACTGGTTGGCCATCGTGTCGGCGGCGGGGGCGGCCCGGTAGACGGACGGCCCGTAGACCTGGCCGGTGTCCACCAGGTGCGCGGCGGCCAGCATCCGCGGCGGCGCGAGCGGAAAGGTGAGGTGCAGGACCAGGGCGGCGCCGGTGAGCAGCGCGAGGACCCGACGGGTCCACAGGTAGTGGGCGGGCCTGCGCAGGTAGAGCCAGATCAGGAACAGGACGGTCGCCGGGAAGTGCACGGCCGCGTAGTAGGTGTTGGCGGTGTGCACGACGGCGTCCGAGTGCAGCAGGAGCCGCTGTACGACGCCCTCGCCGGGCAGGTGCAGGGCACGTTCGGCGTCCCACACCCGGTCGGCGTTGCGGAAGGCCTCGCCGGTGCGGCCCGTCGAGAGCGTCCGGCCCGCCTTGTAGACGGCGAACAGCCCCGCGACGAGCAACAGCTCGCGTATGAGCCGGCGCCTTTCGTCCTTCTTCCCGGCGGCGCGTGGCCCGCCGGGCGTGGTGTGGGAGGTCATCCCCCGGTCTCACTTCTTTCGGGTGGTGCTGCGGTGGTGCTGCCGTGCCGGTGCGGCTTCCGGGCCGGAAGCGGGCGGCGCGGCGGGTGACCGCCGGCCGGATCCGTACCGCATCGACACGCCAGTGTATCGATACATTGGCGTATCGATACGCTGGTGTTCCGATAGCCTGGTGGAGCCGTACACTCGGAGCACGGATCAGGCCGCCCGGGAACCCTTGAGGAGAGCCGCACCCCATGACGTCGACGCCGCAGGTCACCGCGCGCCGCTCCAAGATCAGCCCGGAGCGCGAGCAGGAGTTCTACGACGCGGTCCTGGACGCCCTGCGCGAGCACGGGTACGAGGCCCTGACCATGGAGGGTGTCGCCGCCCGCGCCAGCTGCGGCAAGTCCACGCTCTACCGGCAGTGGCGCACCAAGCCCCAGCTGGTCGCGGCGGCCCTGCGCGCGAGCCGGACCGATCGGACTCTGGCCGGCGTGGACACCGGGACCCTCGTCGGAGACCTGCGCGAGGCCGCGCGCATCGCGGCCGGCACCTCGGGCAGGGACACCCGCCTCAGCCAGGCGCTGGGACACGCCGTCCTCAGCGACGAGGAGCTCCAGCGCGCGCTGCGCGAGGCCCTGGTGGAGCCCGAGCTCACCGCCTTCGACGCGATCGTCGCGCGGGCGGTGGCGCGGGGCGAGATCCGCGCGGACCACCCCGCGGTCGAGTTCCTGCCGGCGCAGCTGATGGGCGTGCTGCGCATCCGGCCGGTGCTGGAGGGACGGTACGCCGACGCCGACTACCTGGTCAGGTTCGTCGACGCGGCCCTGCTGCCCGCATTGGGCATCACCCCCTGAACGGTGGGCCGCCGTCCACGATGACCGGACGGCTGCCTGCTCGCGCTGCCTCGTGGGGACGGCGGCAGCGCGCCACCGGACGGGGTGGCGGTCACTTTCGAGCAGAGTGACCGCCACCCGGTCCGTACGGATGACCGCACCCCCGGGAACGTACGGTTCACCCCGCGACGCGGCCGGTGATCACCCGCGTACGGCGCCCATCACGCGGGCGAACTCCTGCGGCTCCACGTCGAATCCGTACGGCCGGGCCTCCAGGGACCACCCGCCGTGGGTGTCGCGGACGAACTCGGCGACCCGGGCCGCCGTGGCGTTCGGGACGGCCGCGAAGTCGGTCTCGGCGAGGTCCTCGTACCCCTCGCGGATCCGCAGGCCGGTCCCGGTGACGGAGGCGAAGGTCTTGCGGTCCGCGGTGCCCCCGTGGTCGGAGTCCTGTATCACCACGCCCACCACGACGCGGCCCAACTCGGGAGCCATTCGGTCCAGTTCGAGAACCATCACCTCGTCGAAGCCGAAGCCCTGGCCGGTCCGGCTGTCGCGGCTCAGGGTGATGGTGCCGTCGGGTGACCGGCTCCCGAAGTGCACGAGGTGGACGGGCTCCCCGTGCGGGTCGGCCGTGGCGTACGCGGCGGCGACGATGTCGAGGTCGTTGGCGGGTGTTCCGGCCGGACTCGGGTCCCAGCGCAGGCTTATCTCCACCTTGGCCAGGCTCTTGCGTACTCCGCTCACCGAACTCCCCCTCCGCTCGGGCGCTTTGGCCCGTGTTGCCTGTTACACAATGCCCGGCCATGCTGTCACGACCGGTCACTCACGGGCCGGCCGACCGCACGTTCCCGGCCACGCGGTGCGCGCCGGCCCGCTTGATCATCCGGCGAGGGACGGCGTGGCGGCGGACTCGTCGCCGGGCCGACGCGCCCTCGGTGCGCGGGGCGGCGGGGCGGCCGGCGTCACCGGTACGCACTCCCGATGGCCCGTACGTCCGGGTGGGCGGCCGCGGGGGGCGCAGCCGTTCGGCGAAGGCGCGCTTGACCCGGCGGGGCGTGCCGGGCCCCAGGCCGATGTGTTCGAGGGGGGCGTCCTCGGGCAGCGCGGCGAGCAGGCTCTTGGAGCCGCGTCCGGTGATGCCGGTGTGGCACAGGTCGAGGCGGCGCAGCGGGCTGCCGGGGAGGGCGGCGGCCAGGGCGTACGCCCCTTCGTCACCGGGGTCGTTGCCTGCGGCGCCGAGGCTGCGCTCGGACAGGGTCCGGCCCAGGTCGAGGGAAGATCCGCTCCAGCGGCCGTTCGCGGACCAGGAGGGCGTCGAGGAGCAGGCGGATGCCGGCGGTACCGATGCCGGTGTTGACGAGGTCGAGGGTGCGCCGCGGCGGGAAGGAGACGCAGGACCGGACGGATGCGAACCGACGCCCTCCGGCTCGATGCCCGGGCGCGACGAGCTCAGCGCTACGACCTTGCCGGGGTGATCATAGCGGCGGGAGCATCCGGGACTCGATCACCTGTTTGAGCAACTCCGGCACGGGGAAGCGCCGAACGGACGCAACAATGTCCCTACTGCATCCGATCCGTGCCCTTTCGTCCGACTCCGGGGAGTGCCGACCCTCTCACTCCCCGCCGACCACCCGGGCCGTCACCCTTCCCCCGCCGGGGCCGGACGGCCGCAGGATCTTCGGCCGAACCGGATCGTTATCCTCAAGTTTTACTCAGATGTAGTGACGCTGAGCCCGTGACCTTCCTAGCTTCCTCGTACACGTGCGTTCACATGGGCGTTCCCGCGCCCCGGTCCCCCACGTGCCCCGTTCCCGCGATTCACCCCCTGTGGTCCCGCGTTCCCGAGGAAAGAGTTCAGCATGAAGGTTCCCAAGGCCGGTGCGGTCGCCGCCGCGATCGCCATCGCCGTCACCGCCTCGGGCTGTGCCGGTGCGGACCCCAAGGAGCCCCTCGCCATCGGGATCAAGTTCGACCAGCCCGGCATGGGGATGCGCGAGAGCGACGGAACCTTCACCGGTTTCGATGTCGACGTGGCCACGTACATCGCGAAGGAGCTCGGCTACAAGCCGAACGAGATCGTGTTCAAGCAGGTCTTCAGCTCGGACCGGGAACTCCTGATCCAGTACAACGAGGTCGAGTTCGTCGCGGCCAGTTACTCGATCAACGACAAGCGCAAGGAGAAGGTCGACTTCGCCGGCCCCTACTTCGTCGCGCACCAGGACCTGCTCGTCCGCGCGGACGACACCTCCATCACCAAGGCCGAGGACCTCAACACCAAGCGGCTGTGTTCGGTGACCGGCTCCACCTCCGCCGAGAACGTCAAGCGCAACCTCGCCCCCAAGGCGAGCGTGTTGGAGCTCGGCGGGTACTCCGAGTGTCTGGTCGCCCTCCAGGACAACCTCGTCGACGCGATGACCACCGACAACTCCATCCTCGCCGGGTACGCGGCGAGGAAGGGCAACGAGGGCAAGTTCCGCCTCGTCGGGCTGAGCCTGAGCAACGAGAACTACGGCATCGGCCTCAAGAAGGGTGACGGGGACCTCCAGCGGAAGATCAACTCCGCGCTGACCAAGATGGTCTCGGACGGCTCCTGGGAAACCGCCGTGAAGAAGAACTTCGGTCCGGCGAACTACAAGTACGAGCCCGCCCCCCAGGTCACCACGAACGACTGAGGCCCCCGGCCCGCCGGCCCCCCTTCCCCCGCGCCCGCCGGCCGCAGCCCCACGGAGGCCCGCGGCCGGCGGGTCCGGTGCGTCGGGGTGACCGGTGGCCGCCGGGCACCCGGGGGCGCCGCCGCGGCGCACGCCCCGCGGATCAGTCCTGCGGCGCCTTGGCGCGCAGCACGGTGAGGAACTCCCGCATCCAGGCGGAGTGGTCGGGCCAGGCCCGGGCGGAGACGAGGGTTCCGTCGACGACCGCCTCGGAGTCCTCGAAGTCGGCCCCCGCCGCCTTCATGTCCGGCTCCAGCGCGGGATAGGCGGTGACCCGCCGGCCGTCCAGCACCCCGCTCGCGGCGGTGATCAGCGGGCCGTGACAGATCTGCGCGATCGGCTTGTCGACGTCGGCGAAGCCGGCCAGGATCCGCCGCACCTCGGGGTCGTTGCGCAGGTACTCCGGCGCGCGGCCGCCCGGGACGACCACCGCCGCGTACTCCTCCGTGACGACGTCGGCGAAGGCGATGTCGGCCGGCCAGGTGTAGCCCGGCTTCTCCGTGTAGGTGTCGAAGCCCTCCTCGAAGTCGTGCACCACGAACCGCAGCTTCTTGACCGCGGGGGCCGCGATGTGGACCTCGTACCCCTCCTCGCGCAGGCGCTGGTAGGGGTAGAGGACCTCCAGCGACTCCGCCGCGTCACCGGTCACGATGAGGATCTTCACTGCCATGTACGGCTCCTGTCGAGGCTGTTCGCGCACGGTCGGACCCCACCCGGGGCCACCCGTACCCTGCCCCGCGGGCAGGCCCGAAACACCCTCGGGATCTTCACGCCCGACACATGGAATCAACCTGTAGGGCACATGACAATGTGAACCTCGCTCTGCCACCAGACACCCCGCCAACTGCCATGGCGGGGACGGTGCGTGTGGAGAGGCATCCCCCACGTCATGAGAATCTCCCGTACGGCCGGCTGGGCAAGTGCCCTCGCGGCCACTTCCCTGCTCCTCATACCCGCGACCGCCTCGGCGGTCCAGGAACGGACGGCGGCGGCTCCCCACGCCGGCCAGGTCCGCGACACCACCACGGCCGCTCCGGCCGCCGCGGCCGCTCCGTCCGCAGCCGATCCCTACGCGGACTACTGGGCCCCCGCGGCGGGCAAGACCGGCGCGGCGCTGAAGTCCGCGCTGCACGGCATCATCAAGAACCAGTCCAAGGTGTCCTACGACGGCGTGTGGAACGCGCTCAAGGTGACCGACCAGGACCCGGCCAACTCCAACAACGTCATCCTTCTCTACTCGGGTCGCTCCCAGTCCAAGTCCACCAACGGCGGCGGCGCCAACGACTGGAACCGCGAGCACGTCTGGGCCAAGAGCCACGGCGACTTCGGCACCGCCACCGGCCCGGGCACCGACCTGCACCACCTGCGGCCCGAGGACGTGACGGTCAACAGCACGCGCGGCAACAAGGACTTCGACAAGGGCGGCAGCCCGGTCTCCGAGGCCCCCGGCAGCTTCACCGACGGGGACTCGTTCGAGCCGCGCGACGCGGTCAAGGGCGACGTCGCGCGCATGCTGCTCTACATGGCGGTGCGGTACGAGGGCGGCGACGGCTTCGCCGACCTGGAGATGAACGACAAGGTCAACAACGGCAGCGCCCCCGCGATGGGCCGCATCAGCCTGCTGAAGCAGTGGCACCAGCAGGACCCGCCGGACGCCTTCGAGCAGCGCCGCAACCAGGTCATCCACGACACCTACCAGCACAACCGGAACCCCTTCATCGACCACCCGGAGTGGGTCGGGGCCATCTGGTAGGGAGCGCGCACCGCACGGATCCGGTCGAGGGCGGGTTCGGTCGGCGGCACTTCATCGTCGGCGCCCCGTACGAGGGCCCCGGGGCAACCCGCACACGCCCACGGAGCCGCCCCTCCCCGTGCGGGAAGGGGCGGCTCCGTCAGCCGGTCAGCCCGTCGGCCGGCTCAGCACTGGCGCAGGCCCGGCGCGGGGTCGACCGACGTGTGGACGTCCACCGCGGGAACGTTGCCCCACTGGCCGTTGTCCAGCTGGGTCCAGTACCAGATGTTGTTGCCGCCGGGGTGGTTGTCGCCGCGACCCCAGCACTGGAACCAGCTGAAGCTCGTGTTCAGCGGGCCGCGCACCGCGGAGCCGTAGGAGCGGTGCTCGTAGCCCTTGGCGCCGGCCCGGTTGCCGCACCACAGCTTGCCGTCGGAGCGGACCCCGCATTCGGCGGCCGCGCCCTTCACGGTCGTGGGCGTCGCCATCGCGGGAGCGGTCGCGGTCGCCAGGCCGCCCGCCAGGGCGGCTGCGGCGAGACCGAGGGCGATCTTCTTGCGTGCGGACATGTTTCCTCCTTCGAAGGGCTCCGTCGGGAGCCGGTGATGGGTGTGGTGGTGGGTCCCGGCCGGCGGTCGGTGACCGGCCGGCCGTCGGTGGTCAGGAGCAGGTGGGCACGCCGTCCAGCCAGGCCGGGCCCTTGAGGTAGATGTTGCTGATCCACGCCCGGTACTCGGGCAGGTAGGACCAGGCGTCGTTCGTGTAGCCGTCCGCCGTGACCAGTTCGGCGTGCTTCTGACACTCGACGCGCACCGAGGTCGGGCCGGCGAACCGGTGCACCCGCGCGCTGCCCGCGGAGGGTTCCGTGTGGGTCCACACATCGGTGCCCCAGGTGCTGAACGTGCCCGGGGCCGGGGCCGGCGAGTCGATGCGGACCGCGCCCGCGTAGTCCCCGCCCAGCCGTACGTCGCTCACCGCGATCCGGGTGCCCGACTGCCGGGCCTCGACCAGCTTCCCGGCACCCAGGTAGATCGCGATGTGGTGGACGGAGCCCCCGGACCCCCAGGCGAGGAGGTCCCCCGGCAGCAGCGGCGCCGTCCCCTGCCCCGCCGCGAAACGCTGCTTCACCCGCGGGGAGTTGAACTGGTGGTACGCGTTGCCGGACAGCGGATCACCGCCGGCGGCGCGGGCCCAGGCGTACCGGACCAGGCCCGAGCAGTCGAAGCCCAGCCGCTCCGGGTCGTGTTCGCTCGCCGGGTCGCTCGGGTCGACCTGGCCGTACGTCGGCCCCGGCCGCGGCCCGTGGCCGCCGCCCCAGCTGTACCAGACGCCGACCTGCTCGCAGGCGGCCCGCACGGCGGCCTCCGACGTCGCCGAGGCCCCGGGGGCCAGCACCCCGCAGGACGCCGCTGGTGCCCCTGCCGCCGCCGCCGTGGCGCACGCTCCTCCCCACCCGGCCAGGAGCAGCAGCGCCGCCACCATCGCCCCCACCGTTCTCCGCATCCCCATGTACGTCTCCCCGTCCCCGTCGCGGTGTCGCCGCGGTGCGGTCCCCGTGATCGCGCTCCGGCACTCCGCCGGGCACTTCGAGACTGTTCCCCGGGCCCCCTCCCTGTCGAGGGCCCCACGGTCGCCCACCGCGACGGGAAACGGGAAACCCTGAGGAAACCCCCTCCCACCAGGGCTTTTGACGTGACGTCAGCCCCGGGGGGCGACGGTGGGCGCGGCGGCCGCGCACGGCGGCCGGTACGGACGTCCGGGGAGCAGGAAACGCCAGTCCTCCGGCGTGGGGTCGCCGATCAGGGTGCAGATCGCGGCCGTCCGCTCGCCCGGGTCGACGGACCAGAAGCGGATGGTCCCGTCGGTGCCGCTGCTCGCCGGGCGGCCGCTGGACGGGTCGTAGGCGACGCCCCACACGGCCCCGGCGTGTCCGGCGAGGGTGGCGACGGGCCGGAAGCCGACCGCGTCCCACATCCGGACCGTGCCGTCGATGCCACCGGAGGCCAGGACCCGGCCGTCGGGCCCGTAGGCGACGGCGCGGACCGCGCCGGTGTGCCCGGCGAGAGTGGCGAGGGACCGGCCCGACGCCGGCTCCCACACCCGGACCGTCCCGTCGTTGGCGCTGCTCGCCAGGCGCGTGCCGTCGGGGCTGAAGGACACGCTCCGCACGGCTCCGCGGTGCCCGCGCAGGACCGTCCGCGCCGAACGCCCGGCGACGTCCCACAGCCGCACCGTCAGATCGTCGCTCCCGGAGGCCAGGAGCCGCCCGTCCGGGGAGAACGCGACCGCGTTGACGAAGTCCTGGTGCGCGGTCAGGGTGCTGAGCTGGGTCCGTCGGGCGGTGTCCCACAGTTTGACGGTGCGGTCCGCGCTCGCCGACGCGAGGGTGCGCCCGTCCGAAGAGAAGGCCAGCGCGAACACCGACCCGCCGTGTCCGGTGAGGGTGGCGAGGAGCGTGCGCCGGGCGCAGTCCCACAGTCTGACCGTGCGGTCGGCGCCCGCCGAGGCCACGAGTCGGCCGTCGGGCGAGAACGCCACCGCGAAAACGGCCCCCTGGTGCCCGGCGAGCAGCCCGGCGGGACGGCGTTGCCGCAGGTCCCACAGGCGCACGGCCCGGTCCGCGCCCGCCGAGGCGAGCAGCCGGCCGCCGGGGGCGAACGCCGCCTGCCACACCTCGGCGAAGGGGCGGACCACCAACGCGGTCCGGCCCGGGTCCCACACCACCGCCGACTGGTCGAAGCCGCCGGTGGCCAGCAGGTCGTCCGGTCCGACGGCGACCGCGAGCACGTAGTCGGTGTGCCCGGCGAGGACCTGGGTGACCCGGTGTCCGGCCGTGTCCCACAGCTTGGCGGTGCCGTCGCCGCTCGTACTGACGACGGTGGTGCCGTCCCGTGTGTAGGCGACGGCGTTGACGTCGTCGCTGTGCCCGCGCAGCACCTCGGTCACCGTCGGGCGGCCCGGCCCGGAAACGTCCCAGATCCGGACGGTGCGGTCGGCGCCGCCCGAGGCGACGCCGCGCCCGTCCGGCGCGAAGGCCACCCCGAGCACCCCGTCCTCGTGCCCTTCGAGGACCTCCGCGGGCGCCTCCGCGTCGGACACCTCCCACAGCCGGACGGTGCGATCGGCGGCGCCCGAGACCACGCGCCGTCCGTCCGGGGAGAACGCGACCGCGTGCACGGCGTCGGTGTGTCCGCGCAGGGTGCTCCGCTGCCGCCCGGACGCCGTGTCCCACAGGCGTACCGTCCCGTCGACGCCCCCCGTCGCGAGGGTCGCGCCGTCGGGCGAGAAGGCGACGGACCGGACCCCGCCGCCGTGCCCGTAGAGCGTGCCCGCCGGCTGGCGGTCCGGCAGCCGCCACAGTCGGACCGTCCCGTCCGCGCTCGCCGACGCCAGCAGCCTGCCGTCCGGTGCGAAGGCCACCCCCAGCACGGGCCCGCCGTGCCCGGTGAGCGTGGCCACCGCCGAGCGGTGGCCGGCGCCGCCCCACAGCCGTACGGTCGCGTCGGCGCTGGCCGTCGCGAGCAGCTCACCGTCCGGGGCGAAGGCCACGCCGTTGACCGGGCCCGTGTGCCCGGACAGTCGACCGGTGAAGGCCTGCGCCTGGGTGCTGAGCAGGGCGCCCCTCGCCTCGGTCGTCGGCGCCGTCCGGTACGCCTCGGCCGCCAGCAGCATCGAGGCCTCGGGCCGGCCGGAGGCCATCGCCCCGGACCGCACCGCCAGCGCCTGCGACTGCGCGACGAGGCGTTCCTCCACCGCCCGCGACCACTGGTGGAAGGCCAGGCCGCCGGCGGTCAGCGCCACGGCGAGCAGCAGGCCCAGGGTCACCAGCAGTCTGCGGCGCGTCCGTGTCCGGCGCAGGGACCGCAGCCGGCGGCCGTGTTCCTCGGCCCGGCTCGCCTCGAGGAACTCGCCCTCCCAGGGGCCCGGGGGGTCGTGGCCGTCCTGCCGCTCGGCCCATTCCCCGGCCGCCGCCAACCGGCTGCCCCGGTAGAGGAGTTCCGCGTCCCGGTCGCCGCGCACCCAGGCCGCGGCGTCGTCGGCGAGCTGCTGGCGCAGCAGCAGGCCCGCCCGGTCGGAGTGGATCCATTCGCGCAGCCGGGGCCAGGCCCGGAGCAGGGCCTCGTGGGTGATCCGTACCGCGGAGTCCCCCGCCGTGACGAGGCGGGCCCGTACGAAGGCGTCCAGCGCGGCGCCCGCCGCGCCCGCGTCGCGCAGCCCCGCCAGCAGCCGGTCGGGCTCGACCCGGCGCCGGGTCTCCACGTCCCCGTCGGCGACCCGCACCAACCGCAGCAGCAGGCGCCGGGCCGCGTCCCTGCCGGCCGCGTCCAGCCCGGTGAACACGTCCTCCGCCGTGCGGGCGACCGCGCCGCGCAGGCCTCCCGTCGCCTCGTATCCGGCGACCGTGAGGGTGCGGCCCGAGCGGGCGCCCCAGGTCACCAATAGGGCGTGCGAAAGGAGCGGCAGGGCTCCCGCGGAGCCCGCCGGGGTGCCGTCCTCCGCTCCGGCGTCCCGCGCGAGCAGTTCCACCAGGCCGGGTTCCAGCAGCAGTCCGGCCCGTTCGGCGGGGCGGGTGATGGCCGCGCGCAGCTCTTCGGGAGTCATCGGGGCGAGGACGAACAGTCCGCGGGCGAACACGTCGGCGAGTTCGGGGTGGTCGAGGCAGCGGCCGCTGAAGTCGGCGCGCAGGCCGAGGACGACGAGCGCGGGGGCGTCGGCGGCGCCGCCGGAGAGCGCGGAGAGTTCGGTGAGCGCGGTGATGAAGGCGCGCCGTTCACCCTCGTCGCGGCAGAGCGTGAACACTTCCTCGAACTGGTCGACCACCAGGACCAGCCGGGTCCCGTCCGGCGCGGAGCCGTCCCGCGGCCGTGGTGCGGGGACCGGTCCGGTGGTCGGTTCCAGCACGCGTGCCAGCTCCCGCATCGGGTGGGCCGTCGGCGTGCAGAGCAGCACGCGCGGCGCCCGGTCGCCGAAGAGTCCGTCGCCGCCCCGCCGCAGGGCGGGCACGAGCCCGGCCCGCAACAGCGAGGACTTGCCGGCTCCCGACGGCGCGACCACCGCCAGGGGCCCCTTGCCGGCCTGCCCCGCCAGCCGGTGCAGCAGCGTCGACGTGGCCCGTTCCCGTCCGAAGAACCAGTCGCTGTCGCCGGGGCCGAACGCGGCCAGTCCCCGGTACGGGCAGGCGCCGGGCTCGGCCTCCGGCCGGCGGGCCGGGGGCACCGGGTCGGGCACCAGCCGGGCCAGCGCGCCGCCCGCCCCGAGCGCCTCGTCGCAGCGTTGGGCGAGATCGGCGGTGGGCGGCTTGGTGCCGTTCTCGATCTTGCTGAGGTAGCCCTTGCTGTAGTGCATGAGCCGGGCCAGGCCGGAGAGCGACAGCCCGCGCTCCGTCCGGATCCGCCGCAGCGCCGCCCCGAAGTCCGCGGCCGGGCCGGCCCCGTCCCCGGCGGTTCCTTCGGCTCCCGATTCGTCCTCGGTGGCGGGCCGTGCGGCTCCGTGCGCGCCCGCTTCCTTCCCGGTCGGGGCGGGCCCGGCGGCTCCGTCCGGCGACCGGTCACGTCCGTCCATGGGCGCCTCCGTTGCGGTCCGGCGGCCCACGCTAGCGAGGCGCCCGAGGCCCCCGCACCGTGCGCCCACCCGTTCGGCTGAATCCCCATGGCGGTGGCATGGAACTCCGACAAGGGGGGTGCGGCCACGCTCCGGGTGCCGTACGCGGGCCGGGCGACTCGGGCGCTACGGGGTCCGCAGCCGGTCGGCGAGGGCCTGGAACCGGGGCCAGGGCAGCTGCGGGGGCCGCGCGTCCCACACCTTCTGGGACAGGGCCGCCAGGGGCAGCTGGATGCCGGCCGCCACCTGGGCGGGGGTCTGTGCCCCGGCCAGGTCGGCCCAGATGGCCAGTCGGGCGCCGAGTATCTGCGCGTCGTAGCGCGCGGGGACGGGTGTGGTGCCGCGCAGCACCAGCGGGGTCCACTGCTCGTAGATGCGGCGGCCGGTGGGGTAGGTGAACTCGTTGGGCTCGCCGAGCACGTAGTAGAGGTACTCGTCGTTGAGGTTGACGACCTTGCGGCCCGCGTCGAGGTACTGGAGCGGCGGTCGGGCGCCGATCTCCTTGCCGGTCCAGTACTCGACCTGGAGGTCCGGCGCGGCGGCGACCACTCCGCCGCGGAAGAATCCGTCGTTCCACGCCTTGAGGGCCTTGCCCGACGGACGGACCACCGCGGCCCTGTCGTTCAGCCAGCCCGTCGCCAGGTCCTGGACCCGGGCCGCGGGTCCGTAGCGTTGCCGGGCGGCGGCCGCGAGCTCGGGGAAGGAGGCCTGCGGGTCGCGGACGACGAGGGCTTGGTACTCGTCGGCGCCCAGGTGCCAGGCTCCGGCGGGGAACAGCGGGATGTACTCGCGGAGCAGTTCGTCCACCAGCTTGGCCGACGCCGGATCGGATATGTCGACGGCGCCCTTGACGGCCTTGCCCTGCGCGTCGCGCAGTTGCAGGTCGGGGTGGGCGCGCAGGACGGCGCCGAGGTGTCCGGGCGAGTCGATCTCGGGGACGACGGCGATGTGCAGTCGGGCGGCGAGCGCGGTGATCCGGCGGACCTCCGCCTTGGTCAGGTGCGGGGTCGAGACGATCTCGGGATGGCTGTCGGACTGGATCCGGAAGGCCTGGTCGTCGGAGAAGTGCAGGCCGAGCTGGTTGAGCTTGAGGTCTGCCATCTCGCGCAGCCGGTCCTCGATCCACTCGGGGGCGAAGTACTTGCGGGCGATGTCGAGGTTGAGGCCGCGCTGTGCCTTGGCGGGCGCGTCCTTGACGGTGCCCTCGGGGGCCGAACCGGCGCCGCGCACCGCCTGCTTGAGGGTGCGGGTGCCGTAGAAGACTCCCGCCTCGTCGGGTCCGGCTATGTGGACCCGGCCGTCGCGGACGGTGAGGGTGTAGGACTCGGCGGCGCCCGATCCCTCGGCGCCGAGGTCCAGTTGGACGTCGCCCGGCTTGACCTCGTCGGACTCCGCGTATCCCAGGCCCAGTTCGCCCGCGAGCAGCTTCCCCTCGTCGGCGAGGGCCGCACGGTCGGCGGGAGCCACGACCACCCGGGCGCCGGGCGCGGGCTTCCAGCCGGGGCCCCGCGCGGGCTGGTGCTCCCGTACGGCCGGGACGGTGCTCGGCGTGGAGGACATCGGGTACGAGGGTTCCGGCGGGGGCGTCGGATCGGGAGCGGCGCTCGTGGTGCCGACTCCGGCCGTGGCGGCCGTTCCCGGGCCGGCGGGCGCGGTCCCGGAGGAGGCCGAGCAGGCGGGCACCGCGAGGGTGACCAGTGCGGTGGCCGTTGCCGTCGCGATGGTCCTGACTCTCCTGAACGTCCCGGTCGTCTGTCCCATGGTGTGCCCGTACCCCCTGTACCAACCTGGCACGGGGGGCACGGGCGCGCGACCCGGGGGCGGCGGCGGAGCTCAGAGCAGGGCGTCGAGCGCGGCGGCGGCGAAGCCGTGGTCCTGGTCGGGGGCGCCGCCGCCGACGCCGATCGCCCCGATGAGACGGCCGTCGCGGTGGACGGGCATGCCGCCGGCGATGAAGAGCAGCGGCCGGTCGAGGGCGGTGGGCAGGGTGTGGAAGGGCCCGCCGGGCTGGACGGCGTCGACGAGGTCGGCGGTGGGGGTGTCGAGCTGGAGGGCGGTGAAGGCCTTGCGGGTGCTGGTCTCGCCGGAGATCAGCACGGCCCGGTCGTCGCGACGGAAGGCGAGCAGGTGGCCGCCCGCGTCGAGGACGGTGACGCTGACCCTGACCCCCGCCGCCTCGGCGGCGGTGCGGGCGGCGCCGACGAGCAGGTCGGCGTCATCGCTGGTCAGGGGCGTAAGGGTGGGGCGGATGGCGGTGGTGCGGGACATGCGGGGGCTCCTGTGGTGTGGGGAGGGGTGACGGTCGGCGGTCAGCGGTGTGCGGACACGGGTGCGGGCGCGGGCGTTGCCGGTTCGGCGACGACGACGCCGGTTCCCGCCGCCGCCCGGCGTCCCGTACGGCGTTCCAGGGCTCCGGAGACGACGGCGAGGACGAGCGCGGAGGCGGCGAGGGCGGCGCCGACCCAGTTCGGCGCGGTCCAGCCGAGGCCGGCGGCGATCACGAGCCCGCCGAGCCAGGCGGCGAGGGCGTTGCCCAGGTTGAAGGCGCCGATGTTGACGGCGGAGGCCAGGGTGGGGGCGCCGGCGGCCTGGTCGAGGACCCGCTTCTGCAGCGGGGGCACGGTCGCGAAGCCGAGGGCGCCGATGAGGACGATGGTGATCGCGGCGCCCGCCTTGGTGTGGGCGGTGAGCGTGAAGACGGCCAGTACGACGGCCAGCGCGCCCAGGGACACGTACAGCATCGGCATCAGCGAGCGGTCGGCGAACCGGCCACCGACGAGGTTGCCCGCGACCATGCCGACGCCGAAGAGGACGAGCAGCCAGGTGACGGAGGTGTCGGCGAAACCGGCGACATTGGTCATCATCGGGGTGATGTAGGTGATGGCGGCGAAGACCCCGCCGAAGCCGAGCACGGTCATCGCCATGGCGAGCAGCACCTGGACGTTGCGGAACGCGGCGATCTCGTGGCGGACGCGCACGCCCTCGGGGCGGGGCAGGTCGGGTACCAGCCGGGCGATGCCGAGGAGCCCGAGGACGCCGAGCGCGGCGACGATGAGGAAGGTGACGCGCCAGCCGAGGTGCTGCCCGACGAGGGTGCCGAGCGGCACGCCGACGACGTTGGCGACGGTGAGGCCGGTGAACATCATGGCGATGGCGCCGGCCTTCTTCTCGGGGGCGACGAGCCCGGCGGCGACCACCGAGCCGATCCCGAAGAAGGCGCCGTGGGCCAGGGAGGCGACCACCCGGCCGGTGAGCATGAGGCCGAAGGTCGGGGCGAGCGCGGAGAGCACGTTGCCCACGATGAAGAGGCCCATCAGCAGCATGAGCATGCGCTTGCGGGGGACGCGGGTGCCGAGGACGGTCATCAGCGGGGCGCCGAGGACGACGCCGAGGGCGTAGCCCGTGACCAGCAGGCCGGCCGTGGGGATCGTGACGCCGTAGCCGGAGGCGACCTCGGGGAGCAGGCCCATGATCACGAATTCGGTGGTGCCGATCCCGAAGGCCCCGATGGCGAGGGCGAGGAGCGCGAGAGGCATGAGGGAGGTGCCCTTCAGGGTTCGAGTGGGGTGAGTGGCGGGGTGATCCGGTCGAATGCCGCACCTCATGGATGCGTTCGCCGTTTGCCTTCGTCCACATTAATTGCACACGCGGGATATTTGCAAGCGCGGGCTATTGCGCGAGTGGCCTATCCTGGCGGTACGCGTCGTAGGGCGACGCCAACGGCAATCGACGGAGGAGCCATGACGGCCACGCACAGCGCACTGACCGCCCTCGCCCAGGGCTGGTGCGCCCTCTCCCTCCTCCACGGCCGCATCGAGGCCCACATCGAGCGGGCCCTTCAGGCGGAACACGGCCTGAGCGTGCGCGAGTACTCGTTGCTGGACGTGCTCAGCAGGCAGCACAGCGGACCGGGCGGACACCTGCGCATGCACCAGGTCGCGGACTCCGTGGTGCTCAGTCAGAGCGCGACGACCCGTCTGGTCAGCCGGCTGGAGGACCGCGGCCTGCTGAACCGCTACATCTGCGACACCGACCGCCGGGGCATCTACACCGACGTCAGCGCGGCGGGCCTGGCCCTCCTCTCCCAGGCCCGCCCGACCAACGCCGCGGCCCTCCGGGAAGCCCTGGACGAAGCCGCCGGCAACCCCGAACTGGCCCCTCTGGTCACGGCGATCGAGGCCACGGGCTCGAAGCGCGCGTAGGCCGTCCCTTCCGGATCCGGCCTGGTCAGGTGGACGGGGAGCTCGGGGTGGGGAAGGGTTTGGCGGCCGACGGGGAGGTCGTGGACGGCGGGACGGAGTTCGCCGGAGTCGTCGCGGGCGCCCGCGACGGTGTCGGTGCGGAGCCGGCCCCCGCGGTGGCGGACGGCGGCATCCGGGACGGACCGACCAGCCCCGAGGGAGTCGCCGAGGGCGACGGCGCCCCACCGGGTGCGGGGGACGTCGACGGCCGGCTCGGTGACGGGGGCGGCTTCGAGGTCGAGGTCGGTGGCGGGCTCGGGTTCGGGCTCGGCGAGGTGAGCTCGGGCGGCGCGGCGGGCGGCACCGGTCGGGGCGCCACCGTATCGGGCCCGAGCACCAGGTACCCGGCAAGGGCCGCCGCGGCCAACCCGGAGAGCCCGACGAGGGCCCAGGTCGAGCGGCGCCGCCACAGCGCGCGCACCGACAGCCGGCGCAGGTGCGGACCGGGCGGATCGGCGGGCCGGAGCCCGATGACCGTCACCTCGTCCGCCCGCGCGGCCAGGGCCTGCCGCAGTCGGTGTTCGACGGGGCGTTCGCCGTCGTGCCGCTCCCTGTCCGTCGTACCCGTCATACCCGGCCCTCCAAGATCCTCTCCAGCGCGTCCAGACCGCGGCTGGCGTTCGACTTCACCGATCCCCGGCTGATGCCGAGGGTGGTGGCGATCTCCGCCTCGCTCAGATCGGCCCAGTAGCGCAGCACCAGCACCTGGCGGCGGCGCGGGGACAGCTCGCGGAGCGCGGCCAACACCTCGCGGTGCGCCTCTCCGAGGACGACCGACGCCTCGGCCGAGGGCATGTCGGCCGTCACCGGCGGCACCCACGCCCGGGCGGTGCGCCGTCGGCGCAGCACGGAGCGCGAGGTGTTCACCACCGAGGTGCGCAGGTAGCCGAGCGCGTTGTCGACCTCCGAGATCTGTTCTCCGTACCTGCGGTACAGGGCGGTGAAGGCGTCCTGGACCACGTCCTCGGCCGTGGCCGGGTCGTCGACGAGGAGCACCGCCAGGCGGACCATGCCCAGCCGGTGCGCGTGGTAGAGCTCGCTGATGGTGGGTTTGGGCGGTGGTTCGTCCGCGCCGCCGTACGTTCCGTCGTCGGCGAAGCCCCCGGCGTCGTCGTACGTTCGGGCGTGGTCGTGCGTGTACGCGTGGTCGTGCGTGTACGCGTACGGGCGCGTGCCGGGACCGGCCGGTGGGGCGGTGCGGTCGCGGCGCGGGAGCCACCACCACAAGCCCCGCCACGCCCGGGCGAACCCGGGCGTGAAGGGGCCGGCGGTTGGTGCGAGGTCGAGCACGGGGGTCCTCAGTTGGCGGTGCGGCGCCGTACGGCGTACAGGGCTCCGCCACCGACGGCGACGAGCCCGGCCGCACCCGCGCCGAGGGCGACGGTGGTCGCCGAGGAGCCAGTATGCGCCAGCTCGGATCCGCCGGGAGCGGCGGACGGCGTCGCGGTGGGCGTGGCACCCGGCGCGCTCGGCGTCGCACTGCCCGGCGCGCTGACGCTCGGGCTCGGCTTGGGGCTCGTCGGGGCGCTCGGCTTCGCACCGGCGGGCACGCTCGCGGTCGGAGCGGGCTTCGAGGTGGTCGGGGCGCTGGACGACGGGGTCGGCTTCGCGCCGGCCGGGAGGGTCGGCACGCCGCTGGGCGCGGCGCTCGGGCTCGCGCTGGCGGTGGGCACCGGAGCGCCGGCCGCACCCTGCGCGGCCGCGGCCGGCCCGCCGAGGACGACGGTCGCCCCCGCGGCGACGGCGAGGGCGACGGCCGCCCGGCGGGCGGAGAGGGGGACGCGCTTGAGGTTCTTCACAGTGGTTCTCCACGGTCGGGTCGAGGGCGCTCAACCACGCCCTTCACCCCCGCACGACGCGCGGCGGTCCGATCGGTTGTCACCGTTTCCGAAAAACTTTCTGCCGGACCGTGCCCGAAGCCCGTCGCCCCTGCCCCCGGGGGCGGGCTCCTGCTCCGGGGGCGGGCTCCCGCTTGCCGCCCCCGCTCCCCCGCCTCGCCCCCCGTGGCCGGCGTCGATCAGTCGCGGCCGGGCGGCAGCGGCGGCCAGGGGATCTCGGCCAGCAGCGGGATGAGCTCCGCCTCCTCGTGGTCGAGGTGCGCGGTCAGTTCGGCCGTCATCCGCGCCAGTTCGGTGCGGAACCGCTCCGGTTCGGCGATGTGGACGCCGTCGAGCAGGGCCACGAGCCGGGTCTGGATCCGGGCGAGTTCCTCGTGCTCCTCCCGCAACCGGGCGAACGTCGCGGCCAGGTGCGGGTGGTGGGGGGCCATCCCGGGGAACAGGTGGTCGTCCTCGCTCGCGTGGTGGAACGCGAGGGCCTGGCAGAACGCCAGGCAGCGCTGGCGGATCTGCAGGCCGAGTCCGGGCGGCGGCGGCTCGCCCGGGCCGGTGTGCGAGGCGCGGGCCGTGAAGTGGGCTTCGGTCTCGACGCCCACGTGCCGCAGTTGGGCCCGCAGCCAGGTGTGGACCTCCATGACCTTGGCCGCGAGGTCGCGGACCTCGCCGGGGGCCTGCCATCCGTCGGGGTCGGCCGGGCCGAGGACCACGACCGGCAGGATCCGCTCGGTGCCGTTCTGGTAGTCCCCGTAGCCGGGCTCGGCCTCGAGCACGTGGGCGAAGAGTTCGTCCCGCCGGGCCCCTTCGGCCGGCACGGCGAGGGCTTCGAAGGTGTCGGCGCCGAGTTCCACCCGCACCTCAGGGTGGGCGAGCAGGTTGTGGTACCAGTCGGGGTGGTGGGGGGCGCCGAGGTTGGAGGCGACGACGAGGAGGCCCTCGCCGTGGCGGACGAAGCCGAGCGGTGTGGTCCGTTCGGCGCCCGACCGGGCGCCCGTGGTGGTCAGCAGGAGCAGCTCCGATCCCTCGAACGGGCCGCCCACCTTCCCCCGGTGGGCTCGGAACTCCTCGATGACGGACTGGTTGAAGGACGTGGGCACGACTGTTTTCCCTCTCGGGGCAGGAGCGCGCACGCCACCCGGCCGACGGTACGGGACCCGGGGCGTGGCGCGTCAGGGCGGGGCGGGGCATGCGGTCGGCCGATCCCGCGGACGCCGAACGGCGCGGCGGGGCGGGGCCGTGGTGGCATGCTCGGTGGTGGAGGTGCTGCGGAGCTGGGCGGGGCCGGTGTGCGGCCACGAACGCGTCAGCTGCGGGGCGCGGAGTTCTGGCTCAAGGCGCGTCCTCGGGTGTGCGGGGTGTTCGCCCGATCACCGGCCGGCCCACTGCTCTGTGGCCGGAGTCACGCGACACCGGGCACCATTAGACGTACTCGGCCGTCCCCTGTCAACGCCGATGATCTTGCGGTTGCTTGCGCAGGGCCGCGCCGAGCAGGGCCGCCCCTTCCTCGATCCCGCCCGTCGACCCGGCGGCGTAGCCGAGGATCCGCCCCGGCGGGCCCGGGCGCTGGCGGTGCCAGGACCAGCTGCGCAAGGACCGGGTTGCCCAGGTCCGCGTACCGCTTCGCGGTGACGACCCGGTCGCGCAGCCGCGGCGGGACCGGCAGCCGGCCCGGGCGCAGGGCGGGGGGCGAGCAGTTTGGAGACGCTCCCGGCGTAACAGACGGCGTCCGGGAGGAGGGCGCGCAGGGCGGGGACGGGGGCGCGGTCGTAGCGGTGCTCGGCGTCGTGGTCGTCCTCGACGACCAGTCCCCCGGCGGCCGCCCAGGACAGCAGGTCCCGTCGCCGCCGGCCCGGGTCGCCCGGGTGCGGATCGTGCGCCCCAGGGGACGCGAGTGGCTGTCGCCGGCCGGGATCGCCAAGTTGAACGGCACCAGTCCGGTGGCCGCCTTCCCGCCCTCGTACCGCACCGTGACCGCCGTCGGCGCGGGCCGGGCCGGCCCGGGCTGCTGACCGGGGTCGCGCCCCTGGCGGCCGTAGCGGTCGGGTCCCTGACCGGGGGCGGGGTGCCGGGGCCCGCCGTGTGGCGGGGCCTCGCGGTGGTGGTCGCCGGTCTCGCGCTGGTGCTGCGGCCCGAGCCGGTGGCCCGGGACGGGAGGGGGATCGCCGCGCCTTGAGCGGTCGCCCCCTCCGGGCGCCGGCGGGCCGGCTCAGACCGGCCGGTGCGCGTAGCAGAACAGGTGTTCCTCGGGGCCCGCGAGCGGGTCGGTCGGGGTGAAGAACGCGGTGTGGTGGCGCAGTACGTCGAGGCCCGCTTCCGCGAGCAGCGAGAGGTGGACCTCCGTGGAGAGGCTGCTGACGGTGACCGGGTGGCCCATCCACTCGATGTCCAGCCCCCGGATGTCACCGGGCACCGTGGCCAGCACGAAGTAGCCGCCGGGCATCACCCAGGACGCCATGCGGCGCAGCGCGGCCGCGATGTCCGGCTGGTCCACGAGCAACGGGAAGAAGGAGCAGACGGCGTCGTACCCGCCCTGCCGCGGCGCGTACGTGCGTACGTCGGCCTGGTCGAAGCGGGCCCCGGGGACCCGGGCACGGGCGGCCTCGACCATGGCCGCCGACACGTCGATGCCGGTCACGGAGTGGCCCGCGCGGGCGAGCACCTCGGCGGTGGGTCGGCCGGTGCCGCTGCCGACGTCCAGTACCCGGGCGCCGGCGGGGAGCCGTTCCGCGAGCCAGTCGAGGGCTTCGAGCTGGCCGGGGACCTGCCCGAACAGGTCCTCGTACCGCTCGCCCAGCGCGTCGAACACCTCTGCCGCTGACTTGCGTCGGGTCATAGCCCCTCCTCGTCTCGGAAACCCACCGTACTGGGCGCCCGGCACGGGCCGGGGCCCCTTGCGGTGTTCCGACGTCAGGGCCGATGGCCGATGTCGAACTCGTCGAGGCGGTACGGGGGTTGCCGACGTGCTCCCGTGCGGCCGTGCGGCGCGCGGTGCCCGGAGTGCGCCCACCCCGGGGCGAAGGGCACGCGGCGCGTCGGGGACCCTTACCGGCCGATCTCGCGCGGCCGGATCCGGACGTCGGCCCCTGCGGTGAGGGTCCGGCGGGTCCGAACCCGGTCAGGGGGCCGGTACGAGTACGACGGCCGTGCCGTAGGCGCACACCTCGGTGCCGATGTCGGCGGCCTCGGTGACGTCGAAGCGCATCATCAGCACCGCGTTGCCGCCGCGCGCCTTGGCCTGCTCGATGAGCCGGTCCATGGCCTGGTTGCGCGTTTCGACGAGGGTCTTGGTCAGGCCCTTCAGCTCCCCGCCGATCATGGACTTCAGGCCTGCGCCGATCTGGCTGCCCAGGTGCCGGGAGCGCACGGTGAGCCCGAAGACCTCGCCGATGACCTGCTCGACCCGGTACCCGGGGACGTCGTTGGTGGTGACCACCAGTACGCCGGTCTGCTGGGCGCCGGGCCCGCCGCCGTAGTCTTCGATACCCATGGGCCCACTGTGGCGCCACCCACGCCGCCCCGCATCCGCAGCCCGACCTGCGGCCGACCCGCAACGCACGTCCGTTCGATTCGAGGGCCCCGCTCGGCTCCCGCGACCTCTCCCCGCAGGGCCCGCGGCCCGTCTACGATCATCCGATGACCACGATCGAGCCCGTCCACCCGGTCAAGCCCCGCCCCGGCGACCTGGTCGCGGTGGTGTCCCCCGCCGCAGGGCTGCCCGGCCTGTTCCCGCTGCCGCACGAGCTCGGGTTGCGCAGGCTCCGGGAGGACTTCGGGTTGCGGACCGTGGAGTACCCGACCACCCGGCGCATGGGCGCGACGCCCGCGGAGCGGGCGGCGGACCTGCACGCGGCCTTCTCGGACCCCGAGGTCAAGGCCGTGATCGCCAGCATCGGTGGCGACGACCAGATCACGGTCCTCCCGCACCTCGACCGCGAACTGCTGCGCGCCCACCCCAAGCCGTTCTTCGGCTACAGCGACAACACGAACCTGCTGCTGTTCCTGCGGGAGCTCGGCATGGTCGCCTACCACGGCGGCTCGGTGATGGTCGAGTGGGGCCGGCCCGGAATGCTGCACCCGGCGACGGCGGCCTCGCTCCGCGCGGCGCTGTTCACCTCGGGCCCGTACGAACTCACCCCGGCGTCCGCGTCGAGGGACGTCGACCGACCCTGGGACGATCCGCGCACCTTCGACTCCGAACCGCGCACGGAGCCGGTCGACGGCTGGAGTTGGTACGGCGACGACCGGGTGGTCGAGGGCCGCGGCTGGGGCGGCAACCTGGAGATCATCGCCCAGCTCCTGATGGCCGGCCGCATCGGGCCCTCGGAATCCCACGCGGGCCAGGTCCTGTTCCTGGAGACCTCGGAGGACATGCCGCGCGCCGAGGAGGTGTACCGCGTCCTGCGGAGCATGGGCGAACGCGGTCTCCTGCGACAGTTCCCCGCACTGCTGATGGGCCGGGCCAAGAGCTGGTCGTTCGACCAGCCCCTCGACCCGGCGGAGAAGGTCCTGTTCCGACAGCGGCAGCGGGAGGCCGTCCTGCGGGCGCTGCGCGAGTACGCCCCGGACACGATGGCCGTGTTCGACGTCGACCTCGGCCACACCGACCCCCAACTCGTGGTGCCCGTCGGCGGGAACATCCGGGTGGACGGGCCGGCGCGGCGGATCGTCGTCACCTACTGAGCCGGCGTCTCCGCCCGCCGGGCCGGGCCGCGGCCGGTACCGGACCACAGGACGGCCGGAACCGGGTACGGGCCATTGGCAGGGGGGCCGGGCACTCCCTACCATGGGCCGGTTCCACGGCACAGGCCCGGCAGGGCCACGAGGAGGGCACATGGACTTAGGGCAGAACCGCCGGCCACCCGTGATCGACATGCACACCCCGAGCGTGGCGCGCATGTACGACTGGCTCCTGGGAGGTGTGGAGAACTACGACAGCGACCGCACCGCCTGCGCCAAGTTGTTGGAGATCGCGCCCAGCACCCAGCTCCTGGCCCGGAACAACCGGGCGTTCCTCACCCGGGTCGTACGGACCCTCGTCGAGGACTACGGCATCCGGCAGTTCCTCGACCACGGATCCGGCCTCCCCACCCAGGACAACGTCCACGAGGTGGCGCAGCGCGTCGATCCCCGCTGCAAAGTGGCCTACGTCGACAACGACCCGATGGTCCTCGCGCACGCCCAGACGACCCTCCACGACAACGCGGGCACCCTGGTCATCTCGCGGGACCTGCGGGACACCGAATCGATTCGGCGGGCGACGGACACCTTCCTGGACTGGGAGGCGCCGATGGCCGCCCTGTTCGTGTCGGTCCTGCACTGCATTCCGGACACCGGCGACGAGTTGGATCCCGCGGCGGTCGTGCGCCGGACCGCGGCCATGCTGCCGCCGGGCAGCTTCATGGTGATCTGCCAGCTCGTCAGCGACGATCCGGTCGTGCGCGAGGACGTCACCCGGCTCATGGACGTGAGCACGCAGGGCCATTGGGGCCGGGTGCGCGAAACCCACGAGGTCGAGCGGTACTTCGACGGTCTGGACATCCTCGAACCGCACCTCGTCGACGTGGTCGACTGGCGCCCTGACAGCACACCGCCGCCCCCCGAGCTCCGGCCGAGGGACTGGGTCGAGTGGGGCGGCGTGGGCCGGCTGCGCTGAACCCGGTTCAGCGGAAGCCGTCGAGCGCCTCGACGATCAGTTCCCGGCTGCGGTCCCGGGAGGCCGCCGCGACCCGCAGGTTGCTCAGCGCGTTGCGGTGGTCGTCCAGGGCCCGCGGCCGGGTCACGTAGTTGGCGCCGTTGATGTGCTCGACGTACGCCAGCTCGCCGGGTCCGCCGTCGCGGAACGTGAGGTGGGTGATCGGATAGGGCGGCGCGGCGACGTACCCCGAGGTCATGTCGAGGATCCGGATGTTGACCCTGGCGGTGTCACCGGCGCTCAGCAGGTACGACAGTTGCTCGCGCATCACTTCGGAGCTGCCGCAGCGGCGTTTGAGGACGCCTTGGTCGAGCAGCACCGTCAACCGCGGCACCTCGGCCCCCATGAGGCGCAGGCGGCGCTGGGTGCGCAGTTGTACGACCCGGACGATCTCCTCGTGCGGGGCGCTGGGCATGACGGCGCGGACCATGTGCGCGGCGTAGTCGGGCGTTTGGAGGATGCCGGGGACCACTAGGTTCTCGTAGAGGCAGATCTCCTCGGCGTCGCCCTCCAGTTGGATGAGGCGCCTGAGGTAGCCGGGGGTCACGTCGCTGTACTGCTCGTACCACTCGCAGTCCTGGGCGAACTCCAGGAGCCGTTCGAGCGTCCGCGTCTCCTCGGCGTCCAGTCCGTAGTGCCGGGCCAGGTCGAGGACGTCCTTGGGTTTGGGCGGACTCTCGCCCCGCTCCAGGCGGCTGATCTTCGAGACGGAGCCGCGGATGACGGGCGCCACGTCCCTCAGGGTGAGGCCGCGGTCCTCACGGAACCCCCGGAGCGCCTGGCCCAGGACGCGGCCCGCCGCCGCCCGACTCGGTTCTCGCCCCAGGGGCAGTACCGGAGCGACCTGATCGGGCAGCGGCTCGGGGAGCGCGGGCATATGAACTCCTATACGACTGAGGCAGGTCCCAGTCATCACCATGGAGTCTCTCCACCCGACCGTCCAAGCTTTGGCCTACGAATTAGCCCGGAATCCAGCCTGCGCGACGGCCCGTGGTCCGGCGCTCATCCCGCCAAGTGATCGAATTCGGACCGCTTCGCCCCGTCCACGAACGCCTCGATCTCGGCCGCCGTGAACACCAGCGCGGGTCCGTCGGGGAAGCGCGAGTTGCGCATCGCCACCCCGCCGCCGTCGAGTGCGGCGACCTCCACGCAGTTGCCGTTGCCCACGCTGGAACTGCTCTTCACCCACGTCACGTCGGGAATCTCGCTCGCCACGACCCCATTGCGTAATTGCATGTTCGGTCCCCTTCTTATCGGACGTCCATGATCACGCAATCCCATATGCGATTGCGTGACAAGCACTTACGAGAATGCTAGCCACGCCGGGGCCGAACGGGAGTCCCCCGAAAGGGTGCTCGCGTATCGGCCAGTTCCGGCCGGTACTGGTCGCCCTCACGCGGGCCAGAGCGTCGGGCGGTCGCCGAGCAGCCGGAACCGGCCCGCGGAGACGGTGTAGAAGTACAGGCCGCCGTCGCCGGTGAAGGTGCCGTTCGCCGCTTCGAAGGCGTACTTCTTCGACACCCCCTGGTACGTCGTCCCGCGCACCGACGCGAGCAGGTCGCCGCGTTCCACCCGGACGCGGCCCAGGTCCTGCGCGCACCGGGCCGGCAGGTGCACCGCGTCGTAGGCCTCGGCCGCGTGCAGCGGGGCCGGGCCGTGCCGGACCATGCCGGCCGACCAGGAGTCCGGGTCCAGCGCGGCGGCCCGGGTGAACCGGCGTGCCTCCCCGGCGGTGCGCGGGACGCGCGCCGGGTCGGGGGTGAAGGCGTACGCCGTCGGCAGCGTGCCGGGAGCCGTCGACCCCGAAGGGGCCGGCGCGGACGTCCCGGAGGGGCCCGCCGCGGCGGAGGGCGTCGCCGTGGCGACCGTCCCGGGGGCCCCGTCCCCGGCTCGGCGCCGCCGGCGTCCGTACCGCACCCGGCGAGGAGCAGGGACGCCGGCAGCGCCCCGCCCAGTGACCCCGCCCCCGCGATCGCCCTCGTACGACGACGCATGACCGCCCCCTGAACTGCCGTCGGTTCCCCCGGCTGCCCACACGGTAGCGGCGCGGGGGCTCGGCCGCCCGAGTACGTGCGCCCAACCGCCTGAGTACGAGGCGCGGTTGTCCCGCGCCGGAACGGCGGCCCGGGCGGCCGGACATCCACGCCGGGCCCCGAGGCCGCGCCCCGACCCCGGCCGCGCATTGGGCATATCGGGCTAAAGGGCGGTGCGTCGGACGGGCCCGGCGGCATCGCCTCGCCATAGTCGTCGGTGGCAACCGGCTGGTTGCCGCCCCGGGCCGCGCGTCGCGGGCCGGGCGGAAGTCTTCGTAGAGGAGCGGCTCATGCTGAAGCCCACCAGGACCATCCTCGCTCTCGCCACCGGAAGCCTGGTGCTCGGCCTGGTCGGTGCGGGCGTCTCCGTCGCGGACGAGGGTCCGTACAGGGACCGGCCCGCGCAGGAAGACGTGTACGACGATGTCCAGACCGGCGGGCCGGTCATCTACCCCAAGCCGCGCCACGCCCTGGGCAAGGTCGTCTCGCGCGGGCCGCTGAAGGTCCGCAGCAAGCCGAGCACGCGCGGGTACGAGCTGGGCAAGGTGTACCCGAACCAGAAGCTGGCGATCGAGTGCAAGCAGCGCGGTGAGCGCGTCGACGGCAACGACCTCTGGTACCTCCTGGACCGCAAGGACCGCCGGGAGGACATGAACGGCGAGCCGGTCCGCGGCGACGAGTCGGACGGCGCCCGCGGTGACGAGCGCCGCATGGACCACCGGGAGGCCTGGGTCTCCGCCCGTTACATCCACAACATCACGCCCGTGAAGTGGTGCCGCTGACCTTCCGGGTCAGTCCTGCGGGCGTACGCTCCGGGGCCCCGCGCACTCGGCTCCGTACGCCCGCACCCGCTCGCGCAGTTCCCGGTCCGCCGTGACCACGACGCAGCCGCGGCCGGCGTGGGCGGCGGCCAGCTCGACGATCCGGTCGTCGCCGCTGCCGGGCGCCTCGTCCACCCGTACGCCGGGCACGGACGGGACGCCGCGGGCGGCGCCCTCGACCACGAGGATGATCTCCTCCCCCGCCTCGCGCAGCGCGAGCCGGTCGCGCAGCCGCTCGGCGGCGGCGCGCCGGTCCCGCCACCAGCCGTCGGGGACGGACCCCACCACGTTCGCGGCGTCCACGATGAGGACCGTCACGGCGTCACCTCTCAGAAATCGCCGTAGTTGACCTGCCAGGTCGGCAGGCCCATCCGGCGCCAGACCGCGACCACGCGGTCCCGGTCGTCGAGCGAGACGCGGACGGCGTAGCGGTCGCGCACGTGCGCGTCGAAGAGCTCCGCCTTGACCACGTCGTCGCGGCGCGTGTCCCCGGCGGCCCGCATCCACAGTTCGTCGTAGGGCACCCGGTGGCCGCGCAGCCAGGACTCCGTCTGCGGACGGTGTTCCTCGCTGCGTCCCGACAGCAGCACGATCACGTCGTCGTCGGCGCGCCGGAAGGCGTCCAGCGCGTGCCGCACGGACTCGTTGAGCAGGTCGAGTTCGCAGCGCGAGAAGTCGTACGGTCCCCGGTTGCCGAGCAGCGCGAGGGTCCCGTCGATGTCGCACATCACGGCCGAGGGCAGCGCCGGGTCGGGGACGTAGGGCCGGACGGCCGGCAGGGCCGCCCCGTCGGAGCCGCCGTTCATCCACTCGGCGGTGAGCCGCCAGCCGCCCTTGCGGGCCTTCTGGTGCTTGTCGGCCAGGATCCGGATGATCTCCTCGCCGACCTGCCGTTCCCGGGCCGCGTCGCGGCGCAGGCACTCCTCCAGGGGCACGTCGGTGAAGTCGTGGACGACGAAGGTGGCGAGACCACCGACCGCCGCCTTGAGCCGCTTCGGGATGTTCTTGGTCAGGTGGGTGTTGTCGACGACCACGTCGAACCCGCCGTCGACGGCGGCGCGGACGGCCGCGTCCTGGATCTCCAGGACGGTCTGTTCGTGGGCGAAGGACCGGCCGCGCTCGGGGTCCGGCAGGTCGAGCATGGCCCGCAGGTCATCGAGGTTGACGCGGCGCATCCGGCCGCCGGCCGATGCCTGCAGGGCGCGCGCGGCGGTCGTCTTGCCGGAGGCCGGCAGTCCCGTCATGACGTGCACGACGGGCAGCACGCCGTCCCCACCGGCGGCCGGGTCGGCGGCCGCCTGCCGCGGAGCGGCTTCGCGCGCGGCGGGCCGCCGACCGGCGGGAACCGCGGGGCGGGCCGCGGCCGGTACGACTGGGCGCGGCGCGGAACCTCGGGCGGACTCCTGCGCGCCGCCCTCCTCGTCGGTGGTGTGGGTGTCGGCCACGTCGGGCCGTACGTGACGCCAGCTGGTGAGTTCCGTCGACCGGCCGTCCAGCCGCATGAACATCGCCGGACGGACGTCCCGGTCCGGGAGTCCCTTGACGGCGCGGGCGAACGCCCCCCGGTCGGCGGCCAGGTGCGCGAGGCTCGCCCAGGCATCGTCGATGGCCCGCTCGTGGTCCGCGGCCCGCGCCTCCAGGCGGGCGATGACCTCGCGGACCCAGGCGTCGAACTCGTCGGGCACCTGTTCCAGCAGGGCGTCCAGCGGTTTGCCGCCGGAGGCCTCGATCTCGGCGACGGTGCAGTTGAGGCCCTGCGCGAGCCGCTTGGCGGGCACGCCGGCGAACCGCTGGATGCCGTGGCCGCGCCAGATGTCGCGCTCGTTGACGCCGGTGAGGACGTGGTGGAGGCGGACGTACTCGGAGAGCTTGGCCTTGGCGCGCACGCCGGAGGCGAAGCGCAGGACGAAGCCCTCCGCGTCGGTGCCGGTCGCGGGCGCGCCGCCGGGCAGGGTGTTGGACTCGGTCAGCGCCATCAGCTCGCCCAGGGGCATCGCGGGCCACACCTTGACGACGGAGCCGACGCCTTCCCAGTGGCCTGCGGCCTCGGCCAGCGGGACCTCGGCTCCGTCCGGGCCGAAGGCGGCGAGCAGGACGAGGTCACGGCGGTCGCCGTAGTTCACGACGATGCGGTTCTGCGGGTACAGGATCTCCGCGAGGTAGGTGACGCCCGGGCGCAGCGCACCGGTGTCCTTGCCGTCGAGGCGCCGCTGGGCCCAGTCGGCCTGGGTGCTGGTGAAGGACCCCTTGGAGGCGACGCGCCAGCGGTCCGCGTAGTGGAAGACGACGGCGAGGCTGCCGTCGACCTTGTCGTACACCTCGAACGGCTCGTCCGGGAGGGCGGGCGCGTAGGGCATGCCGGCCTCGTGCTCGCCGACGTTGAAGAACTTCGGCAGCGGCAGCGCGACGACCGCGCCCGTGCCGTCGTCGGCGACGAGTCCGCGGCAGCGCGTGGTGACCTGGTCCCAAACGCCTTGGTACTGGGCCGCCCTGGTGTACGTGTAGATCGACAGCGGCAGCTCGGGGTGCGGCTTGCGGGTGACGTACCCGGCGGCGATCGACTCGGCCAGTGCCTGGGCGGGCACCAGGTCATGCAGAGTCAGGTGGTCCTGGCTCATGGGTTCCTCCCGGTTTAGATGGCTCATTCTCGCCTGTGGGAGGGGGTGCCCGGTAGTCAATTGTGCCTGGTCGGGGCGGCGCCCGGGCGGTTGATGTCGCGGGGCGCAGGATGCGGTCGGGAAGGAAGAAGCAGCCGTCGAGGTCGGGCGACGCGACGTCAGTACGTCACGCAGAGCTCGTTGCCCTCCGGATCGGCGAGGGTGGTCCACCGGAAGGGGCCCTGGCTCGCTTCGTGGAGGTGGGTCGCCCCCATGGCGAGGAACCGCTCGACGACGGCCTTCGGGTCGTCGTCCCCGATGCGGACGTCGAGGTGGACGCGGTTCTTCACGGTCTTGGCCTCCGGCACCAACTGGAACAGGACGCGCGGCGCCTGTTCGAGCCCCTCCGGGTGGCGGATGGCGGCGCCGAGTTTCCAGACCAGCACGCCGCGGTGGGTGGTGGTGTCCTCGTCGCTCGCGTGTCCCGCCGCGATCACGCCGCGGATGAACTGTTCGTCGCTGGGCTCGACTTCCCAGCCGAGGGCCTCGGCCCACCAGTCGGCGAGCGGGTGCGGGTCGGTGGAGTCGATGGTCACCTGGAACGTGTACGCCATGCCGGGACCCTACTGACCACTGCCGCGACCCGCCACCGCACGGCCCCGCCCGGCCCGCCCGCGGCACGCCGTCACGGGCCCGGCGTACCGGAACCGCCGCCCCGACGGGACAGCCAGAAGGCCGCGCAGGTGAGGACGCACGCCCCGACCGCGATCCAGAGCAGCACCTCGCCCAGCGGCCGCAGCCAGCCGGGGCCGGTGGCGGCCGCGGCGGACAGGCAGGCCGTGGCGGTCATGCCGAGCGGGAAGACGGTCGACCAGCGGCGGATGTCGTAGTGCGTGCGGGGGCTGCGCACTTCGGCGGCGAGCAGGACGGCGTACCAGACGAGGGAGACGGCGAGGCAGGCCAGGGTGAGGGTGCGCAGCGCGGTGTGCGCGGCGCCGGTCCACAGGGGGGAGGCGGTGAGTTTCGCGCCCGCCAGGGCGGTGATGGACAGCGCCCCGCCGGCCACCCAGTGGTCGCCCGCCCCGCCGGTGACCTCCCGGAAGTCGAAGCGGGGCAGGGCCAGCGCGTAGAGCGCCAGTCCGAGGCAGAAACACGCCAGGGCGGCCCGGGCGAGCCAGTCGACGTGCCGGCCGTCGGCCAGGGTCGCGGCGAGGACGGCGAGCCCCTGGGTGGCGACGCAGGCGAGGAAGGCGGCGCCGGGCATCCGTCGACGCCAGTGCCGGACGACGGCGCCGAGGAGGCCGGGCCACAGCACGGCGGCGAGTACCAGGAGCGCGGTGGCGGTGGTCTGCGCGGCCGCCCGGTCGAGCTGCGCGACGCGGGTGCCGATCACGGTGGTGGCGGCGACGGCGGTGAGGGCGGAAGGGGTGTAGGCCTCGGCCCGGAACCGGCCGCGGTCGGCGACGAGCCGGACCGCGAAGTCGGCGGCGAGCACCAGCCACAGCGCCACGGCGACGGCGAGGGCGCCGAGGGAGATCCAGGTGCGGCCGACGAGGTCCAGGCCGACGGACAGGATGCCGCCGGCCATGACGGCGCCCCCGGCGGCGGGCGTCAGTCCGGTCCACCGGCCCCGGTCGGGTGCGACGCTCATGTCCACCGGCTTTCGGTCCCGTCGGGCTCGCGAGGGGTGCGGTTCCCGGGCGGGTCCCATGACACCTCAACGCGGCGGCGCCCGCGACGTCGGCGCGCCGGGTCCTCACATGACGCCGCGGGTGCGGAACTGGACGCTGATCCGGGGGCCGACGGCACGGACCGTCTTGGGGACGGCGTGCTCCATGGTCCGCTGACAGGAGCCGCCCATGACGACGAGGTCGCCGTGGCCCAGGGGCAGTCGGAGCAGGGTGGCGCCACCGTCGCGCGGGCGCAGTACGAGGTCTCGGGGATCGCCGACGGACAGGATCGCGACCATGGTGTCCTGCGTGGCGGAGCGGCCGGTGCGGTCGCCGTGCCAGGCGACGCTGTCACGGCCGTCGCGGTAGAGGCACAGGCCGGCGGTGACGAACGGTTCGTGCAGCTCGGCGGCGTAGTGCCGGTCGAGCGCCGTACGGGCTTCGGTGAGGGCGGGGTGGGGCAGTTCCGCGCCGTCCCCGTAGAACGCGAGCAGCCGGGGCACTTCGACCTCGCGTTCGTACATCTGCCGGCGTTCGGCACGCCACGGCACCTCGGCGGCGAGCTGCTCGAAGAGGGCGTCTGCTCCGGTCAGCCAGCCGGGCAGCCGGTCCACCCAGGCTCCGGCGCCGAGCGGCGTGCGCCGCATGCCGGCGAGGGGGCCGAGTCGGATCTCGTCGGTCTGGTCGAAGAGGGAGCCCTGGAGCGCGTGCATGGTTCCACGATACCCCCGAATCCGAACACCTGCTCGAATATGGCGGGCGGTGGCCTGCGCGCGGCCACGTCGCCGCTCCCTCCCGGCCGGAGTGCCGACGTCATGCCCCTGTGCCACGCTGAATCGAAGGATCACCCGCCCCGGCTGCTCGTCCGGCTCTGCCATCCGAGGAGACCCACATGGCCAGTGACGCCACCCGACCCCAACCGGGGCGCACGCATCCGAGCCCCACGCACGCGCACACGTCCGGGACCACCGTCCTCGCCGCCGCACTGATGATCTTCGGCGGGATCATGGCGGTCTTCGAGGGGATCGCGGCCCTCTCGCGGGACGGCTTGTTCCTGATGACCCGCCACTACGTGTTCCGGCTCACCCTGACGGGCTGGGGCTGGATCCACCTGATCCTGGGCATCATCCTGGTCCTCGCCGGCTGCGCGGTGCTCAGCGGCGCCCTGTGGGCGCGCTACTTCGGCGTCGCCATCGCGGGCCTGGGCGCGATCGCCAACTTCCTCTGGCTGCCGTACTACCCCTTGTGGGCGCTGGTGCTGATCGCCGTCAACCTCTTCATCATCTGGGCCCTGTGCACGGGCATGCAACGCGAGGCGGATACCGGCCCGGTGCGCTGAATCCGGGCGTACGGGCCCGTGTCCACGCAGACCCGGGCCGACGATCCGCTGGAGCGCCGGGCCTCCACCGTGGGCCGGGTCCGCCCGCACCCGGAGGACGGGTCAACGGGAGAGGGAGACCGCGAAGGGCTGGAAGCCGTGTCGGCGCAGGACGTGGCAACCACGAGGATCATGGCCTCGGTGGCGCGGGCCGTGCTGATGCCGCCGAGGTCCTCGATCCACCCGGGCTGCCAGCCCAGGTCACCGAGCAGGTGAGCGACGGTGCTCTTCGCCTCCCGGTCGTCACCCGAGAGGTAGGCCGTCGGTGGGACGGCCAGGGTTTCGGGGGCGGTCATGACCATGAACAGCATGGTGTTGTGGGTCTTGAGAACTGCCAGAAGGCGTCGGTGCGGCCGGCCGCGACGTGGATGAGCTGCATCGTGGCGGGGACGGACACGCGCACGACCAGGCCGTTGATGAGCATCGCGGTGACCGAGTCACCGATCCGGCGGGAGGTGCGCTCGTCCTCGCCGGGCCTGGCCTGGCCGGTGCCGACGAGGGCGGCGCCCAGGTCGGGGTCGTCACCCTCCCCGACGCGGTCACCCGCGCGGTCCGGGAGCGACTCGGCCTCGTCGCACTGCCGCCGCCGCTCCCCCTGCCGGAGGTCCCCCTGTACCTCCTGTGGCACCAGCGCTACGAGGAGGACCCCGCCCACGCCTGGCTGCGCGACCTGGCCACCGAAACCGTCCGGGCGCTCTTCGCGCCACCGACCGCCCCCACCACGACGCAGGCCGGTCCCGGCCTCACACCCGGATGACGAGCTTGCCCCGTACCCCACCTGCCCTCAAGTGCCGTATGGCGTCCGGCACTTCGACCAGGGGGTACGTCCGGTCGACGGCCGGTACGAGCGCGCCCGAGTCGATGAACCCGGCCAGGGCGAGCAGGTCGTCGGCGCGGACCGCGGAGGCCAGGGCCCGGAGGCGGTGTCGGACGAAGGGCGACAGCAACAGGGCTCGCAGTTGACGGTCGTTGCCGCCGATCCAGCGCCCCTCGCTCTCCCCGCCGACGATGACGAGGGTGCCGCGCGGGGCGAGGGCCCGGCGCAGGTTCCGCAGGGGACGGTTCCCGGCGATGTCGAGGACCAGGTCGTAGCGCCGGGCGCCGTCGACGGGGTCCTCGGTGGCGTAGTCGACGATCTCGTCGGCGCCGAGCGCGCGGACCAGGTCCGCCGCGCCGGCGCCGCACACCCCGGTGACGTGGCCGGCGCCGAGGGCCTTGGCCAGTTGCACGGCGTACGTGCCGACACCGCCCGCCGCCCCGATGACCAGGACGCTACCGCCGGGCCGGAGCCGTCCCGTGCCGCGCAGCGCCTGGAGGGCCGCGGCGGCCGACACCGGTACGGCGGCCGCCTGTTCGGGGGTGAGCCCGGCGGGCCGGGGGGCGAGGCGGTCCTCCTTGGCGCGGGCGTACTCCGCGAACGAGCCGTCGCAGATCCCGTACACCTCGTCGCCCGGGCCGAAGCGGGTGACGCCGGGTCCGACGGCCTCGACCCGACCCGCGACGTCCAGGCCGCGGACGCGGTCCTTGGGCTTGCGCAGGCCGAAGCCGACGGCGCGGATCAGGTGGGGCCGGCCGGCCATCAGGTGCCAGACGCCCTGGTCGACGCCGGCGGCGTGCACCCGCAGGAGCACCTCGCCGCGGCCGGGAACGGGCCGGGGCACGTCGTCGAGGCGCAGCACCTCGGGCGGTCCGTAGACGTCCTGGACGATCGCTCTCACGGGGTTCCTCCCTCGTCGCCGGAAGGCGCGGGCTCGGTCGGCGCGGCGGGCGCGGCGGGCTCGGTCGGCGTGACCGGCGCGGCGGAACCACCCGCGTACTGGAAGACGTTGTCGAGCGGGACGCCGAACACCGCGGCGATCTGGAACGCCATCTCCAGGGAGGGCGAGTAGCGGCCCTGCTCGATGGCGATGACCGTCTGCCGGCTGACGCCGATGCGGCGGGCGAGTTCGGCCTGGGTCATCTCGCCGTGCGCGAAGCGCTGGGCCCGGATGGTGTTGGTGACCCTCGTCGGCTTCACCACGGGTGGAATCCGAACCGGTAGGAGACGATCTTGACCGTGGAGCCGAGGGCCGACGACAGGACGAAGGCCAGGTAGATCGCGTTGGCGATCCAGAAGGGCGCGGCCTCGGCCATCGCCAGCAGGAGTCCGGCGACCGCGCCGATCACGACGAACGACTGGCCGACGTACTCGCCGAACCGGTGGATCTCCCGGTCCCGCCGGTCCTTGGTGTTGTCCTCCGGGGCGGCGAGGGCCGACACCGCGACGTGCCCCGCGACGGAGGCGGCGATCGACAGCCCGACCGTCCACAACAGGGCCGCCACGTACGGCGCTTGATCCAGCTCCACCCCGGCGGGGCGCGCCAGCACCCACCACAGGTACGCCGCGTACGACGTCACCGCGACCACCAGCATGATCCAGGCGCGTTTCTCTTCGACCGCCACTGCCACCACCACCGCCCATGTCAAGAAAACCAGACACCTGGAGTGTCAAGGACGCGCGACATCGTGTCAAGCATTCTTTACCTCGCCCACCATGTGGTCCTACTGGGGCAGTTGTGCGAGGTCATGACAGGCTGGGGCCATGCAGTTGCGCGATGTGATCTCGTCCCGGCTCCTTCGGCTCGTCGACGACGGGCGGGCCGGTCGGGCGGACCGGGACGGCGACGACGGGCTCGACCGGCCCGTGCACCGCACGGTGACCATCGACCTGCCGGACCCGCGGCGGTTCGTCTCCCCCGGCGACCTGGTACTGACCGGACTGATCTGGCTGCGACAGGATCCCGAGCGCCCCGACGCCTACGTACGGATCCTCGTGGAGGCCGGCGCCGCCGCACTCGGCGCCGGCGAGGCCGAGTTCGGGCACGTGCCCAGCGCGTTGGAGGAGGCCTGCACCCGGCACGGACTGCCACTGCTCGCGATCGGCGTGAACGTCTCCTTCACCTCGATCGCCGAGTTCGTCGCCCGCCGACAGGCCGGGGCACGGGTGGGGAACCTGGCGGCGCTGGTGGACCGGCACCGGCGACTGACGACGGCCGGCGGTACCGGCGGCGGGGCCGAGGCCCTCCTGGATCTGCTGTGGTCCGAACTCGACCTGCGCGCCCACCTCGTGTCCCCCACAGGCCGGCTGGTCGCCGGCACCCGACCGGCCCTGCCCGAGGAGACGGCGACGGCCCTCGCCGCCCGGTTCCTGACCGCGGAGCGGTCTCGCCGGCGGCCCCCGCACCGCACGAGGGTCCACACCACGGCCTACTCCCTGTTCCCCGTGCGGTCGGGCACGGGCGCCGGGGCCGCGCCGACGGACTGGCTGGTGGCGGTGGAGGCCGACAGCGGCGACTGGCCCGGCGAACACATCGACCTCGTCGAACGGTTGGCCGCCCTGATGGCGGTGGAGCGCGCCGGCCGGCACGCCGACCGTGCCCCGGGGCGGCGGGCGGCGGGGCGGCTGCTCGGCCCGTTGGAATCCCCCGCGGGCGGCGGCGTGGCGGCTCCCGCGGAGGCCGCGGCCCGTCTCGCCACGACCCTGACCGGAGCGGACGGGCCCGGCGACGGGGTCCGTTGGCAGCCGGTGGCGGCGCGGTGGGAGACCCTTACGGGCGGTGCGCCCGTGGCGGACCTGCTGGAGGAGGTACTGCTGCACCCGCGGTGCCTCGGCCCCGACGCCGCGCACCGGATCGCGGTGACGGCGACCGGGGACGCGGGCGAGGCGGTGGCCTTCGTCCTCCTGGCGCGGGGCGAGGAGTTGACGTCCGAGGCCGTACGACACGTGGCGGGCGCGGCCCTGCCGCTCGCGCTGCGGGACGGGGAGCGCTTGAGCCTGGGGCTCGGCGACCCGGTCGAGGACGCGGCCGACCTGCGGCACGCCGTGGCGGAGGCCCGCCACGCCCGTCAGGTGGCGGCCGCGCCGAGGACGGCCGGGACCGGGCCGGCGTCGTCCGTCGGCGTGTGCGGCCCCGCCGACATGGCCTCGCACGTGATGTCCCTGCTGCCGCTGATCCCGGCGGAGGTCCGACGGGCGTTCAGCCGGCGGCTGCTGTCCCCGTTGTACGAGTACGACCGCCGGCACCACAGCGACCTGGTCCCCACGCTGCGGTCCTTCCTGGACCACGACGGGTCCTGGGCCCGCTGCGGGGAGTCGCTGCACCTGCACGTGAACTCGTTGCGCTACCGGATCACGCGCATCGAGTCGCTGACGGGCCGCAACCTGGCCCGGCTGGAGGACAAGATGGACTTCGTCGCGGCGCTGCGCATGCACTGACGCCGGCCGCCCGGAACCGTACGCGGGCCCCGGGCGGGCCGGGCTCAGGCGCGGCCGGCCGGGTCCTGGTCCTGGACCGAACGCCGGTCCGCCGCCGTCTCCGTCCCCGTCCCCGTACCCGTCCCCGTCCCCCGCTCCGGGGACGTCGCCGGCGAGGGCACCGCGGCGAGCACGGGCGGGGCGGGCGGCGTGCGGCGCCCGGTGATCCATACGGCCACGGGCTGGGTCCAGCGGGCGGTGAGGGGTCCGATGATCACCAGGAGCAGGACGTAGGCGGTGGCGAGCGGGCCCAAGGCGGGTTCGATGCCGGCGGTGACGGCGAGGCCCGCGATGACGATGGAGAACTCGCCGCGGGCGACGAGCGTGCCTCCGGCCCGCCAGCGCCCGTTGACCCCGACGCCGGCCCGCCGGGCGGCCCAGTAGCCGGTGGCGATCTTCGTCAGCGCGGTCACCACGGCGAGCGCGAGCGCCGGCAGCAGCACGGGCGGAATGCTCGCGGGGTCCGTGTGCAGACCGAAGAAGACGAAGAATACGGCGGCGAAGAGGTCCCGCAGCGGGCTGAGCAGGGTGTGGGTGCCCTCGGCGACCTCACCGGAGAGCGCGATGCCGACGAGGAAGGCCCCGACGGCGGCGGATACCTGGAGCTGCTGCGCGACGCCGGCGACCAGCAGGGTCAGGCCGAGGACGACGAGGAGGAGCTTCTCCGGGTCATCGCTGGAGACGAAGCGGGAGATGACCCGGCCGTAGCGGACGGCCACGAACAGCACGGCGCCCGCGACGCCGAGGGCGATGGCCAGGGTGAGGCTGCCCGCGGCGAGGCCGACGCCCGCGAGGAGCGCGGTGACGATCGGCAGGTAGACGGCCATGGCGAGGTCTTCGAGCACCAGGATGCTGAGGATGACCGGCGTCTCGCGGTTGCCGAGCCGCCCCAGGTCCCCCATCACCTTGGCGATGACCCCGGAGGACGAGATCCAGGTGACCCCCGCCAGCACGACGGCGGCGACCGGTCCCCAGCCCATCAGCAGCGCGGCGACCGCGCCGGGTACGGCGTTGAGCGTGAAGTCGACGAGACCGGCGGGGTACTGGGTCTTGAGGTTCGACACCAGATCGCTGGCGGTGTACTCGAGGCCGAGCATCAGCAGGAGCAGGATGACGCCGATCTCGGCGCCGATGGCGACGAACTCCTCGCTCGCGCCCAGCGGCAGGAGCCCACCGGTGCCGAAGGCGAGGCCCGCGAGCAGGTAGAGCGGGATCGGGGAGAAGTGGAAGCGGCCGGCGAGCCTGCCCAGCAGACCCAGGCCGAGGATGATCGCACCGAATTCGATCAGGAAGACTGCGGAATGCACGTGCGGATCACTCCCGTCCGAGTATCGAGGCGGCGGCGTCGACGCCCTCGCGGGTGCCGATCACGATGAGGGTGTCGCCGCCGGCGAGGCGGAAGTCGGGCGCGGGCGAGGGGCGGGCCTCGGCGCGGCGCAGGACGGCAACCACGGACACCCCGGTCTCGGTGCGCATCCGGGTCTCGCCGAGCACGCGGCCGTTCCAGTGCGAGTGCGCCGACAGTTCGATGCGCTCGGCGACCAGGCCCAGGTCGGTGGTGTGCAGCAGGTTCGGGCTGTGGTGCGCGGGCATCAGGGCGTCGATCAGGGACGTGGTCTCCGCGCCCGTCAGGTGCAGGGACTGGGAACACGCGTCGGGGTCGTCGGCCCGGTACACGTTGACCGTCCGGGTCCCGTCCCGGTGCGCGATCACCGACAGGTGTCGGTGTTCCCGGGTGGTGAGGTCGTACTGCACGCCGATGCCGGGCAGCGGTGTCGTGCTCATCCGTGGAGCAGGCACAGCCCATCCCCCTCAATCTCGTTCTTTGCGATGGTGGTGTGGCGCGCGGCGGATTCAGGCAGGTGATCCAGCGCGGCAAGACCATATGTTGCCACCTGCGAACGAGCCGGGGATATGGGTGTCATGACGGATGGACACGGGCCCGAACGGCGACGAGGATGGAGCGGGGGCCTCTCGCACCAAGGCCGCACCACGGCCGCACGAAGGCCGCGCCAAGCCGTGTGAAGGCCGCACGAAGGGAGCCGTCGTGACGCGTTGGACCGTCGCCCATGACGCGGGCAGGCCCGAGGGGCGCCCGTGCGGGCATCTGGACACGGCCGGCGGGGGCGAGCCTCCCGCGGCCGGCGACGGCTGCGCCGCGTGCCTGGCGGCCGGACGGTCGTGGGTGCACCTGCGGCTGTGCCTGAGCTGTGGTCACGTCGGTTGCTGCGACAGCTCCGCCGGCAAGCACGCCGCGTCGCACGCCGCCGCCTCGGGTCACCCGGTGGCCCGGTCCGCCGAGGACGGCGAGGCGTGGGCCTGGTGCTACCAGGACGAGGTCTTCCTCGTCCCGGTGACCGGCGGCCGACCCGCCTGAGACCGCTCAGGCGCGGACGGTACGCAGGACCTCGCGCGCGGCGCGGGCGCCGGAGGCCAGCGCGCCTTGGAGCGAACCGGTCGCCCGGTGGTCGCCGCACAGGTGCAGGCCGTCGGCGATCCGGGTGGGCCGGCTGAGCGGCCACGGCGGGAGCATGACGGGCAACGCCCCCTCCACCGTGACGGCGGCGACCGGCTCCCACCGGCCCGCGTCCGTCCCGTAGGCCTCGGACAGCGCCGCCAACAGGTCCGCGGAGGCTTCGGGAGCGCCCGCGCCCAGGACCGACGTGGAAACCAGGGCGCGGCCGTCGCTCGCGTAGGACGGGGCCACCTCGGTCAGCACGCAGCTGTTCAGGAACCTGTGCTTCGCGTCGAGCAGCAGGGTCGGTTCCTTCAGCGGGGACGTGGCGCAGGCGTGGTAGTACGTGGTCACCGTGCGGGTGGCGACGGCCGGCCGGCCGGGGAGCAGGCGGGACGCGGTGGCCGGGTCGGTGGCGACGACGACGGTGTCGGCCTCGCGGGAGGAGCCGTCGGCGAGGACCACTCCCCCGTCGGCGACGGAGGCGACGGCGGTGCCCAGCGCCAGCCGACCGGCCGGGACGGCCTCGGCGAGTTGCTCCGGCACCGCGCCGATGCCCAGGGCGGGCAGCGCCTGGGTGCCGCGCAGGAAGCTGCGCCAGATCAGGTGGAACACCCGGCTGGAGGTCTCCAGGCGGTCTTCGAGGAACACGCCGGCCAGGAAGGGGCCCAGTACTTCCTCGGTCAGGGGGGCCGGCAGGCCCCAGGAGCGCAGGGCCTCACGCGTGCCGGTCTCCGGCAGCCGCTTGAGGAGCGGGGCCGGCAGCAGCAGGCCCGCCGCGCCGAGCGCGCCCGTGGCGGCGGCGCCCGCCGGGGACAGCCGGCCGTCGCGCAGCAGGCCGAGGGCCTCGCCGGGCCGCCGGGTCGGATCCGCGAAGCGGACGCGCCCCCGGTCGGTGTGGACGAGCATGCCGGGGGTGAACGGGCGCAGCCGCAGGGCGCGCAGGTCCAGGCGGCGTTTGACCTGGGGGTAGGAGGTGTTGAACACCTGGAAGCCCCGGTCGAGGCGGAACCCGTCGCGTACGTCGGTCCGCATGCGGCCGCCCACCCGGTCGGACGCCTCCAACAGGGACACCTCCGTCCCGGCGCGGGCGAGGTCCGCTGCGCAGGCGAGGCCCGCCGCCCCGGCGCCGACCACGATGACGGAGCGGTTTCCTCCACGGGTGCCGCGCGTGCCGGGCATGGGCCGCCGTCCTTTCCGTCCTACGGCTGCTGCTGTCACTGCCCCTTCGGCCCCGAACCGCCCGCCGGATGCACCCCGGGGGACGACCGGCTTCGGCTCAGCGGTCGGTGGCGGGCATCGGGCCGAGGTCGAGGAGCGCGAGGGCGGCGGCGGTGGCGGTCCGGTGCCACGTGCGGGCGTCGCGGAGCATGGCGTGGCTCCCGTACGGCATCGCGATGCCCTCGGCCGGTGTGCCGCGGGCGCGGGCGCGGCGCAGGTACGCCCAGGTGTCCTCGGCACGGGTGACCCGGTCCGCTTCGTCGTGGAGCAGGACGATCGGGGTGTCCCGGAGGTGGGCCACCGGTTCGCCGGGCGGACACCAGGGGGCGAGGCCGACGACGCCCCGGACGTCCGCCTCGTCGGCCACCCGGAGGGCGGTGCGGGCGCCCATGGAGTGCCCGATCAGCACGACCGGTATCGGCCCGGCGCTGCGGCGCAGTTCCCGTAGGGCCCGCCGGGCGTCCTCGACGGGGTCCGCCCGGTCGCCGTTCCACCCCCGGTGCCGGTAGCGGACGTCGCCCACCAGGATCCGCTCCGCCCGGCCGGCGCGCAGCACGGCGGCGGCGAAGGGGCGCATGCGCAGCGACGGCAGGCCGACGCGTGGGGGCGGCGCGAGTCCTTCCGCACGGCCGCCGTGAAGCAGCAGCACGGCGCAGTCGGGCCGCCGCGGCGCCCGTCGCACCCGCAGGGCGTCCGCGGACGCACCGGCCTCACGGGCCCCGCGCGAGTCCCGGGAGGGCCCGGCGGGGCGGTCGGTCACGGGGGTCACCGGGACCCCTCGACGAGGAGCAGCTGACGGACGTCGAGGTAGCGGGCCCGGAACCCGGCTTCGGAGTAGGCGAGGTACAGCTCCCACATGCGGCGGAACGTACGGTCGAACCCGAGGTCGGCCACTTCGTCGGCGCGGGCGGTGAACCGTTCGCGCCACAGGCGCAGCGTCTCCGCGTAGTGGTCGCCGTAGCCCTCGTCGGAGACGACGCCGAGGCCCGCGCGGCCGGCGTGTTCCTCGATGGCGCGCCGGGAGGGGATCAGTCCGCCGGGGAAGACGTACTTGCTGATCCAGGTGTGGGTGCGGTCGGTGAGGAGCATCCGGTCGTGCGGCATGGTGATGGACTGGAGGGCGATCCTGCCGCCCGGGGCGAGGGCGCCGCGCAGGGAACGGAAGTAGACGGGCCAGTAGTCGGCGCCGACGGCCTCGATCATCTCCACGCTGACGACGGAGTCGTACGTGCCCCGCACCTCGCGGTAGTCCCGCAGCCGTACGGTGACCCGGTCCGAGAGGCCCGCCGCGGCGATCCGGCGCTCGGCCAGGTCCCGTTGCTCGGCGGAGAGGGTGAGCGTCACGACGTCGGCGCCCCGGGAGGCGGCGCGCAGCGCGAGTTCGCCCCAGCCCGTGCCGATCTCCAGGACGCGGCGGCCCGGGCCGACGCCGGCGAGGTCGAGGAGCCGGTCGATCTTCCGGTGTTGCGCCGTCTCCAGGATTTCGGGGCGGGCGGGGAAGGCGGTGAACACGGCCGAGGAGTAGCTCATCGACGGGTCGAGGAAGAGTTCGAAGAGCTCGTTCGACAGGTCGTAGTGGTGCTGGATGTTCTCCCGGGCGCCTTCCGGGGTGCCGCGCTGCGCGTCGGGCCTGCTCCGCACCCAGGCGGCGCGCAGCCGGCGCAGCGGGGCGGGGACGAGTTCGTCGACGTGGGCGGCGAGGACGGTGAGGACGCCGGGCAGGTCGGCGGCGTCCCATTCGCCGGCCATGTACGACTCCCCGAAGCCGATGAGGCCGTGGGCGGCGATCCGGCGGAAGAAGGCGTCCGGGTCGTGGACGGTGAGCTCGGGGCCGTTGCCGCAGGGCGCGAGATCACCGAGGCGCACGCGCAGCGGGAGCCGGGCGAAGGCGCGCCGCAGCAGCCCGCGGGCGATGGCCGTGTGACCCAGTGGTGGTTCCGGGCGGCGCACCACGTCGGGCCAGGACCGGGGGTCGGCCGGTATCCGCGGGTGGGGAACGGACTGGTCCTCACGCGTGGCACGAGGCGTCGAGAGGGTCACGAAGTGGGGCCTTCCGGTCGCTGCGTTCCGCGCCGGGCCGCTGTGTGTCGTGCCGCCCGGCAGCGGTCTGTCACCTGTCCTTCGCGGCCGGCGCGGATTCGGATGGGTCGGGTTATTCACGGCCCGGCGCTTCCCCCACGACGGACCCCGGAGGTGCCGCGTTTGATCCGTTTCGTGCCCGTTGCCGCGCCTCACCCGCCTCCCGCGGCAGATGTTTTCGCCTTTCGACAACGCCCGGACCTGCGACGACGAGGCCCGAGGGGCGTTCCGGACGGCGGGTCGTCGCGCGATGCCGCGGGCCGCGTGTCGAAATGGGAGCCACGGCTCCGACGTCCCCTGCGAGAGGCCACCGCGGAGGTGGCCAACGATCTGGAGGATTGGCACCCCATGAAGTACATGCTGATGGTCCTCGGCAACCAGGCCGACTACGACGCCATGGCCGGCAAGGGCAGCCCCGGCAGTCCGGCGTGGTCCGAGGCGGACGTCAAGGCGATGTTCGACCACATGAACGCGCTGAACGACGACCTCGCCGAGTCGGGCGAGTGGGTCGACGGCCAAGGCCTCGCCGAACCGCGCGGGGCCCGGCTGGTGACCGCCGGCGCCGACGGCTCGCCGATCGTGTCCGACGGTCCGTACGGGGAGACGAAGGAGGTGCTCGCCGGCTATTGGATCGTCGACGTCGCCGATTTCGCGCGGGCCGCCGAGATCGCCGCCCGGGCCTACGCCTGCCCCGTCCCCGAGGGCGCCCCGAACTACCCGGTCGTCGTCCACCCGGTCGGCGAGGGCGTGGGGACCGAGATGTGACGACGGGCCCCGTCCCCGAGGATCTGCTGCGCCGCACGGCGCCGCAGGTCCTCGGCGCGCTCGTGCGCCGCTACGGCCACTTCGACCTCGCCGAGGACGCGGTGCAGGAGGCGCTGCTGGCCGCGTCCCGGCAGTGGCCGCGCGAAGGACGGCCCGACAATCCGCGCGGCTGGCTGATCCGGGTCGCCTCGCGCCGGCTGACGGACCTGCTGCGCGGCGAGGAGGCGCGCAGGCGCCGCGAGGAGTCGGCCGCCGCGCTGACCCCGCGCGACGAGTTCCTCGCCCCGCCGCCGGGCGAGGCCCGCGCCCCGGCCGAGGACGACACCCTGAAGCTGCTGTTCCTGTGCTGTCGCGCCGACCTGGGCCCGGCCGCCCGGATCGCGCTGACCCTGCGCGCCGTGGGCGGTCTGACCACCGCCGAGATCGCCCGGGCGCTGCTGGTCCCGGAGGCGACGGTGGCGCAGCGGATCAGTCGGGCGAAGCGTCGGATCCGGGCCGCGGGGTCTCCTTTCGGCATGCCGGACGAGGACGACCGCGCCGAGCGGCTCGGGGACGTCCTCCAGGTGCTCTACCTGATCTTCAACGAGGGCCACACCGCCACCTCCGGCCGTGAACTGCGGCGCGCCGCGCTCGCCGTCGAGGCGATCCGTCTCACCCGGGCCGTCCACGCCCTGCTCCCCGCCGACGGGGAGGTGGCCGGCCTGCTGGCCCTGATGCTGCTCACCGACGCGCGACGGGAGGCCCGTACTACGCCCGACGGCAGCCTGGTCCCGCTCGCCGAACAGGACCGCGGACGCTGGGACGCGGCGGCGATCGCCGAGGGGGTCGCCCTGGTCCGCGACGCCCTGACGCGGGCGCCGCTCGGCCCGTACCAGGTGCGGGCCGCCATCGCGGCCGTCCACGGCGAGGCCGCCCGCGACGAGGACACCGACTGGACGGACATCCTCGGGTTGTACGAGGTCCTGATCCGGCTGGTGCCCGGGCCGGCGGAACTGTTGGGCCACGCGGTGGCCGTGGCCATGGTGCACGGCCCGGACCGGGCCCTCGCCCTGCTGGCCGACCTGGAGCGGGACGAACACCTCGCGGGTCACCACCGCCCGGAGGCCGTACGGGCCCACCTGTTGGAGCGGGCCGGCGACGCCGTGGCGGCCCGTGCCGCCTACACCAGGGCCGCCGAGCTGACCCTCAGCCTCCCCGAGCGGCGCTACCTGCGCTCCCGGGCCGCCCGGCTCGGCGAGGACCCCGACGGCGATGCCAACGACCGGGCAGGGGCGTCCGCATGACGGACAGGAACCTCGACTGTCGGACCCTGCGCCTACCCTTGATCACATGAGCCCGACCCCTGACTCCACGACGACCGGCCGCCCCCTCTCCGACATCAACGCGGACATCCGTTGCCTGTTCGCCCGCGCCGAGGGGCGTCTTCGTGACGACGAGCGGGTGCGCCACGCGGGGCTGCTGGAGGAGTGGGCGTCGGCGATACGGGCGTCGGTCGTCACGGCGGCCTGAGCGGGGGCCGCCGGGCGGTGCACGGGGTAGGGCCGATCGGGTGAAGAAGAGCAACCTGCCGCAGGTCCGGGCGTTGATCAAGCCGCTCACCACCGTGCACTCGTGCAACAGAAGGACCATGATGATCAAGAAGATGATGGCCACCGCCGCCGCCACCGCCTCCATCCTCGGCGCCGGCGCCGCTGTTGCCGCTCCGGCCATGGCCATCGGCAACGACAACGGGATCAACACCGTCAACGGCAACGGCGCTTCCCAGGTCTACGGCAACCAGAAGACCCACGGCGACCAGAGCCCGCAGCTCGGCCTCGTCCAGGGCACGCTCAACAAGCCCTGCATCGGCCTGCCGGCCAAGGTCAACGCCCAGTCGCTGATCGCCGCGCTGAACATCGGTGTCCAGGACATCAACGTCCTGTCCAACCCGCAGAACCAGCAGTGCGCCGAGAACTCCACCCAGGCCAAGGGCGACGAGCCGCTCTCGCACATCCTCAGCAACATCCCGGTCCTCTCGGGCAACGTGTCCGCCAACAGCTGACCCGGTCCTCTCTTCGAGCCGGGGCCTCCGACGCCTGCGCGAGTGCCCACGGGGCCCCGGCTTGCACCACCCCCGGATCCGCGGATCCGAACCTCCCCGTGGGCACCACCCTTGATGCCAAGAGCCTCCGGCCCGGTGGGCCGGAGGCTCTTGGCGTGTCCCGGGGCCCGACGGGTCCGGGCCTCCGGCGGGAAACCGCGCGCGCCTACTCGCCGTCCGCGCGGGATCCCTCCCCGCGCGAACCCTCCGCGCCCGGGCCGGCGGCGTCGCGCGGGTGCCAGTGCGAGGCCGTCTTGCCCGACGCGAGCTGGTCCACCACCTCGGCGAGGTCCAGGCACGCCTGCTCGATCCGCAGCCGGATGGTGTTCTGCTCGGTGACGAGCGCCGACAGCAGCAAAGAGGTGAGGGCCGCGCTGCCGTTGAGCGCCTGGAGGTTGACCATCCCCTCCACGAAGGTGTGGTGGGCGAAGGGGCCCACGCGGGCGATCGCCGCGGCGTTCGCCATGACCGACACGAGCAGCATGACGGGGGCGCTCCCCGCCAGTTGGAACCGCAGGGCCGCCCAGATCAGGAGCGGGAAGACGAGGAAGAGCAGGGCCAGGCCGCTCCTGGTCGCCAGCAGCGTGATGGCGAGCGAGCCGACGGCCAGGGCGGCGGCCTCGGCCCACCGGTAGGGGTCCTGGGACACGTGGACCTTGTGCGCGACCAGCAGCAGCGGCGTCAGCACCAGCACGCCCATCGCGTCGCCGGCCCACCACGTCCACCACACCGTCCAGAATCCACCGTCCGGCAGGCTGTGGGTGAGGACCAGCAGCCAGGCGCCGACGGTCGCGCTGATCAGCATCGGCGCCAGACCTCCGAGGAACACCAGGGCCACCCCGTCGCGCAGCCGGTCCAGGTCCCGCCGGAAGCCGACCCGGCGCAGCATCAGGGCGGCGCACACGGGGGCGAGGGTGTTGCCCGCGACGATCACCAGGCCGCCCGGGTCCTCGGAGCCGAGCGAACGGATGACGAGGAACGCGCCGAGCGCGATGCCCGGCCAGACCCGCAGGCCCTGCCAGAGCAGGCAGGCGAGGGCGATACCGGTGGGCGGCCACAGCGGGGTGACGACCGCTCCTTCGATCACCACCTGCTGGAGCAGCCCGATCCGGGCGCCCGCGAAGTAGGCAGCGGCAACGGCGAGGACCCGGACCACGGCCAGGAACGGACGTCGGAAGCCCTCGGTGCGCATCACTGCATCAGACAACAGCTCCGGCCCGTCGGCGCGGCGTGACACGCCTCAGGCGTCGCCCGTGTCACCCGGTCCGGCCCGGGAGGCCTCGTGGCGCAGCACCAGGACGGCCGCGTCGTCCTCGTGGCCCGTCGAATCGGCGACCTTCATCACCTCGGCGGCCAGCGCCCCCGGTTCCGCGCCGGCGGCGGCGCGGGCCGCGGCGGCCACCCGTGCCAGCCCGGCCTCCATCGGGAACGACGGGCCTTCGACGACCCCGTCGGTGACCAGGACGTACGAGCCCGCCGTCGTCAGTCGGCGCCGGGTCACGGGGTACTCGGCGCCGGGCAGCATGCCGAGCGGGGTCCCGCCCTCGTCCTCGACGACGCCGGACCGGCCGTCAACGGTGGCCCAGACACCGGGCACGTGGCCTGCGCGGGCCGTCTGGATCTCCCAGGTGTCGGGGTCGAACCGGAGGAAGGTGCAGGTGGCGAAGAGGTCGCAGTCCACGGAGAGCAGCAGGTCGTTGGCCCGGCTGAGCACCTCGCCCGGATCGGCGGCGGCCGCGGCCACCGCGCGGACCGCGATGCGGACCTGACCCATGAAGGCGGCGGCCTCCACGTCGTGGCCCTCCACGTCGCCGATGGAGAAGCCGAGGGCTCCGCCGGGGAGCGCGAAGCCGTCGTACCAGTCGCCGCCGATGCTCAGGCCGTGGCGGGCGGGCGTGTACCGGGCGGCCGTGCGCAGACCGGGGACGGCGGGGAGCGAGGCGGGGAGGATCTCGCGCTGGAGCGCCTCGGCGAGTTCCACGCGGGCCTGCTGGAGTTCCGCGCCTTCCCTGGCCTGGGCCGTCAGTCGGCCGAGCCTCGTCAGCAAATCGTCGGCGGTCTCCGACCGCGGGGACCGATGGGAGGTCATGGGCCCTCCGGGGTACGTCCGCCTTCAGGGTTCTGACGCGAGACAGCACTCATCATATTTCGGCGGCCCGCTGATCACATCCGCGTCCGTGCGGCGCCGGCGTTTGAGGTGCGGGATCCGGGCCACACGAGGGGGTACGAGTTCCCGTTCGACTCCAGGGAGTGATCAGCTGTGCCGGACAACGAGAAGCGTCGGGCCAATGCCGAGCAGGCCGTGGGCAAGCTCAAGGAAGCGGCGGGTCGTGCGGTGGGCAACGACCGGCTGGCCGCCGAGGGCCGCAGCGAGCGGACGAAGGGTGACCTGCGTCAGGCCAAGGAAAAGATGAAGGACATCTTCCGGCACCGGAAGCACTGACCGCTTCCGTCGTCATCGGGCCCCCGGGGTGGGGTCGGGCCGCGGCCCGGCCCCGTCCCGGGGGTCTTGCGGTGTGCCGAGCCGGTGCGCGGCCCGCCGCTCGTGGGCCAGTACCCGGCCCACGGCGATGCCGACGGTGACGACGACGAAGAACCCGATCAGCCAGGACAGCACGACGAAGACCAGCCCCAGCCCGCCGAACTGCTGCAGGCTGCGGTCGACGGCGCGCGGCATGTAGTACCGCGACCCGAGGGTGACGGCTTGCACCCCGAAGGCGACGAGGACCGCGCCGGGCAGCAGCGGCAGCCACGGCACCCTGGATCCGAGCAACAGGTGCTGGGTCCACCACCACAGCAGGGTGCCGCTGACCAGGGAGAGCACCGCGCCGACGACGAGGCCGGCGCCGAACGCGTCCTGGACCGGGCCCTGGAAGAGCAGCGCGGTCATCCACACCCCGAGCCAGGCGACCCACCGCCAGGCCGCGAGCCGGGCTCCGGCCTTCGGCAGGTGCCATGACCGTTCGCAGGTGGTCTGGAGGGCCCGGCTGCAGGCGGTGGCGGACAGCAGGGTCACCACCACGCCCACCGCGCCGGTGCCGGCGACGGCCACCGTGTCGCCGGCGGCGTACACCGCGCGGACCTGATCGAGGGCGGTGTCCGTCATGCCCAGGGTGGTGCTGATCGTCCGGATGAGTTCCTGGCGCATCCATTCGGGGGCGAGTGCGCCGATCACGAACAGCGCGGGAATGGCCCCGAGGAAGGCTTGTGCGGCCAAACGGGTGGCGCAGTCCAGCACGTGGACCCGTGCGAGCTGCTCCAGGACCCGGCCGAGGAACGGCGCGTACGTGCGCATCCAGGCCGGCACGACGAAGCGGCGCGGCCAGAGGCGCGTTCCGGGCACGGTGACGGCTCCTTCCGGGGGAACGGGCGCCCTTCCACCTGCGGCGGCGCCGTCCACGAGCAGGATGCGGGATCGGCCGTGGCGCGGCACCCCGGGCGCCGGCGGGCCCCGTTTTCCGCTCGCCGCGCGGCCCGCGAAGGACAGCCACCACCAGGTGTTTTTCCATATGTTCGCGAATCCGTTACAGAACCGATACATCTGCACCCATGTCCGGACCTGAATTTCGGGCGGCTTCGGAGAAAACTGTCCGCCGTTGCGTTCCAGGAATGACATCCGAGAAAGCAGGACCTTCACAGGTATCCGAACGACCTCAAGTCCACCCGAACGCGGAGGTATCACGATGTCCGTCTGCAGGAATGACTCCCATAAAGCCCGAGAGGCTCTCCGAGTTGTCAGCCGCACCGTCGGATTCCGTCCCCCTCGCCTTTTGTTGCTCCTCTGCCTGCTGACCGCGGGCACCCTGGCCGGGCCGGTAGCACCGGCCGAAGCGGCCACACCGTACGGCGCGGAGGCGTTGGCCGTGGCGGCTTCGAAGGAAGGTGCCCCTTATGCGCGCGGCGCAATGGGACCCAAAAGGTTCGACTGCTCGGGGCTGACCCTGTATTCGTTCCGCAAAGCCGGGAAACAGCTCCCCCGTACCGCTGAGCAGCAGTACGAGCACACTTCCCACGTTTCCCGCGACAAACGCGCATTGGGTGATCTTGTGTTCTTCCCGCAGGGCTCCACCGTGGAACACGTGGGCATTTATGCCGGTCACGACAAGATCTGGCACGCGCCCCGTCCGGGCACCCGGGTACGACTGGAACGCATTTGGAGCAAGAACGTCCGCTACGGCCGGGCCGGGTGACCCGATGACGGCATGAGGAGGCCCCGGCCCCTCCCGGGACCGCCCGGACGGGGGCGGACGGGAGGGGCCGGGGCCGGGGGGATCAGTCGTTGTAGCAGACGTTGCCGACGGCCGGGTTCAGCAGGCCGATCACGTTCACGCTGTTGCCGCAGATGTTGATCGGCACGTGGACCGGGACCTGGATCAGGTTGCCGGACAGGACGCCGGGCGAGCCGGCGGCGATCCCGTCCGCCTGGGCATCGGCGGACGCCGCCGAGGCGCCGCCCAGAACCGCCATGCCGACCGCCAGGGCAAGACCCGCGCTCTTCCACATTCGCATCACGCGTACATCTCCTCGCAACTGCCGCAGCGGCGCGTCCGCGCGCCGCACGGCCCCGGGCCGGGGCCGTCCCCCTCTCATCGGCAGCATCGGGCGCCCAGCCCCGTCCCGGGAGGACGCTTTCCCCCTAAGGAGTGCCGGTGCGCCACTGATCGGCCGTACCGCGGGCACCCGGCTCCGTCAGCCGCCCAGGCCCTTCATCAGCTCGGGTGCGTAGCGGTCGCCGGAGGCCACGCCGAGCGGGGCCACCGCCTCGATGCGGGCGAGGTCCTCGTCGCCGACCTCGACGGCGGTGGCGGCGACGTTCTCCCCCAGGTAACGGCGGCGCTTGGTGCCCGGGATGGGCACCGCGCCCTGGCACAGCGTCCAGGCGAGGGCCAGCTGGGAGGGGGTGACGCCCTTCTCGGCGGCGAGGCTGCGGAGCAGGTCGACGACGGCGAGGTTGCGGTCGAAGTTCTCGCCCTGGAAGCGGGGGTCGGTGCGGCGGAAGTCGTCGGCGGCGAAGTCGTCGGGGCTGGTGAGGGCGCCGGAGAGGAAGCCGCGCCCGAGCGGCGAGTAGGCGACGAGGCCGATGCCGAGTTCGTCGAGGGCGGCGCGGACGCCGTCCTGTTCGATGCCGCGCTCGAAGAGGCTGTACTCCGTCTGCACCGCGGCCAGCGGGTGCACTGCGTGGGCCCGGCGGATGGTGGCGGGCGCGGCCTCGCACAGGCCGATGTGACGGACCTTGCCGGCCGCGACGAGCTCCGCCATCGCGCCGACGCTCTCCTCGACGGGGACCCGGGGGTCGATGCGGTGGAGGTAGTAGAGGTCGATGTGGTCGGTGCCCAGGTGGCGCAGCGAGCGGTCGGCGGACCGGCGGATGTACTCCGGGGTCGCGTTGTGGCCGCGGAACTCGCCCCCGTCGGTGAACTCGATCCCCGTCTTCGTGGCGACGACGGCGGAGTCCCGGCGGCCTGCGAGGGCCCTGCCGAGCAGCTGCTCGTTGTGGAAGGGGCCGTAGCCCTCGGCGGTGTCGAGCAGGGTCACGCCCAGCTCCAGGGCGCGGTCGATGGTGGCGAGCGATTCGGTGTCGTCGGTGGCTCCGTAGTGGGCGCTCATGCCCATCAGGCCGAGTCCTTCGGCGCCGACCTGCAGGCCGTGGCCGCCCAGTGCGCGCATGTCCATGGTGTTCTCCTCGGGAGTGTCCGGTGGTGTCCGGGGACGTCAGTGGCTGGAAACGAAAGTAACTAACTGGATAGGTAAAGCATGCACGCAAGCGGCACAGCATGTCAATAACTGGATAGTTACTTGCTAGGCTGCCGCCATGGCACGGGATTCCAGCGCAACCAAGGCACGGCTGCTCGACGCGGCCTTCTCCGAGTTCGCGGCCCACGGCATCGCCGGAGCGCGCGTGGACCGGATCGCCGAGGCGGCCCAGGCGAACAAGCGGCTCATCTACGTCTACTTCGGCAACAAGGAAGAGCTCTTCGACGTGGTGCTCCAGCGGGCGCTGGAGGCGGGCTCGGAGACCGTCCCCTTCCGCGCCGAGGACCTGCCCGGGTACGCGGGGGCGGTCTTCGACCATCTCGTGGAGCGACCCGACCTGATGCGCCTGGTGCTGTGGAAGCAGTTGGAGCGGCCGGGTTCCACAGCGGCGGAGGTGGAGTCCTACACCGCCAAGATCGGCGTGGTGGAGCGGGCCCAGCAGGAGGGGTGCGTCGATCCGGCGATCGACCCCGTCGACCTCCTCGTGCTCGTCATGGGCCTGTCCCAGGCCTGGTTCGGCGCGCTCGGCGGACCCGCGGCCGGCGGCGCCGGCGCGGGCTGGACGCAGGAGCGGCTGGCCCGGCACCGCGCGGCCGTGGTGGAGTCCGTACGCCGGATGACCGCCCCGCCGAGCGACCCGGCCGGCTGAGCGGGGCGGCCCGTCCGGCCGGCGTCACGTCGCGTCCTCCAGGGGGGACGGCCGGTCGGCGTCCGGTTCGGGGCCGTTGCCCGGCCCGATGCGGAGTTCGAAGTCGCCGTCGTACTCCTCGTGGCCGGCGACCACCGCCTGGGCGACGGCCTCCTCGCCCATCTCGCCACGCACGATCAGCGGGTCCCGGCGCAGGTCGCGCAGGAGGGCCACGCACATGCCGATCATCACCACGGTGAACGGGGCCGCCACCAGGATCGTCAGGTTCTGCAGCCCGGCGAGCGCGTCTCCCTTGCCGTTGCCGATGAGCAGCATGACGGCCGCGACGGCGCCGGTGACCACGCCCCAGAACACGACGACCGGTCGGGCGGGTTCGAAGGTGCCCTTCTGCGAGAGCGTGCCCATCACGATGGACGCGGCGTCCGCCCCCGAGACGAAGAAGATGCCGACGAGGAGCATCACCAGCAGGCTCATCACCGTCGGGATGGGGAACTGCTGGAGCAGTCCGAAGAGTTGCCCCTCGGGTGTGCTCTCGCCGCTGAGTCGGCCGCTCTCCTGGAGCTTCATCGCCGTGCCGCCGAAGATGGCGAACCACAGCAGGCTGACGGTGCTCGGGACGAGGATGACCCCGCCGATGAACTGGCGGATCGTACGGCCGCGGCTGATGCGGGCGATGAACATGCCGACGAACGGGGTCCAGGAGATCCACCAGGCCCAGTAGAAGACCGTCCAACTGCCCAGCCAGGTGGCGACCTCGCCGGCGCCGGTGGCCTCCGTACGGCCGATGAGCTGCGGCAGGTCGCCGAGGTAGGCGCCCAGGGAGGTGGGGAGCAGGTCGAGCACGATGATCGTCGGCCCGGCGACGAACACGAACACGGCCAGCACCAGGGCGAGGACCATGTTGATGTTCGACAGCCACTGGATGCCGCGCTCGACGCCGGAGACCGCCGAGCCCACGAACGCGACGGTGAGCACGGCGATGACGCCGACGAGGAGGCCGGTGCTGACCGAGTTCATCCACCCCAGCTCCTGGAAACCGCTGCCGATCTGCAGGGCGCCGAGGCCCAGCGAGGCGGCGGAGCCGAAGAGGGTGGCGAAGATGGCCAGGATGTCGATGACCCGGCCCGCAGCGCCGTGGGCGTGCCGTTCGCCGATGAGCGGCTCGAACACGGCGCTGATCGTCTGGCGGCGTCCGCGCCGGAACGTGCTGTAGGCGATCGCGAGGCCGACGACGGCGTAGATCGCCCAGGGGTGCAGCGTCCAGTGGAAGAGGGTGGTCGCCATCGCCGTCTGCATGCGTTCGGCGGAGTCGACGGGGTGGGTGCCGGGCGGGGGCTTGTCGTAGTGGGCCAGCGGCTCGCTCACGCCGTAGAACATGAGCCCGATCCCCATGCCGGCGCTGAACATCATCGCGACCCAGGACACGGTGCGGAACTCGGGTTCCTCGCCCTGGCGGCCGAGCCTGATGCGGCCGTACCGGCTGATGGCCAGCCACAGCGCGAACACGACGAAGCCGCTGGCGGCGAGCATGAAGGCCCAGCCGCCGTTGTGGATCAGGCCCTTCAGCAGGCTGCTCGACACGCTCTCCAGCGAGTCGGTGGCCAGGGCACCCCAGAGCACGAAGGCGAGCGTCAGGACCGCCGTGACGCCGAAGACCACCGTGTCCGTACGGGAGCGGGGGCCGGCCGGTTGCTCTTTCGACAACGAGGTCCCCTCTCACGCGTGACCTCGTTCGACGTGGCCACGCAGGAACGTTTGCGTGGATACCTGACCTATCACGCTTCGCGGGCGGAACCGGGCTCATCCTCGCCGCGGCCGGGCACGCCGCCGGGCCGTTGGCCCAGTCGGGGCCGCTTTCGGCGCGGCCGCCACGATGTCCGGGGCGGCGCCGGGGCCGCGGGTCAGTCTCGGACGGGACGAACCACGGCCCGGCGGAGGTGTCCACGCATGCCCGGTGCTCGCCGCGGCGGATCGGTCGTCCACCTGGTGGGGGCGCTCGCCGGCTGCGTCGTGGGCCTGGTCGGCGGAGCCTTCCGCTGGTGCCTGGAACGGGCCGGGACGCTGCGCGGCTCGCTGCTGGACGCCTCCCGGGACCTCGGCGTCGCCGGCCTGCTGGTCCCGGTCGCCCTCGCGGCGGGGGGCGCCGCCCTCGCCTGCGCGATCGCCCGGCGGGTGCCGGCCGCCGCCGGCAGCGGCATCCAGGACGTGGAGGCCGTGTGGCACGGGGAGCGGGAGCCGCCGCGCCTGTGGCCGCTGGTGCCGGCCAAGTTCGTGGGCGGCGTGATCGCCATGGGCTCCGGCCTGCTGCTGGGCCGCGAGGGGCCCACCGTGCACATGGGCGCCGCGATCGGCACCGAGGCGGGACGTCGGACGCGGCTGGACGAGCGGGACGTCACCCTGCTGCACACCTCGTTGGCCGGGGCCGGGCTCGCGGTGGCCTTCACCGCCCCGCTCGGCGGAGCCGTGTTCGTCTTCGAGGAGGTGACGCGGACCGTCCGGGCCCGCCTGGTCCTGCTCACCCTCATCGGCACCGCCACCGCCGTCGGCTGCGCGCAACTGATCCTGGGCGACCGGCCCGTCTTCGCGATGCCCGACCCGGTCCCGCCGCCCTTGGCGCTGCTGCCGGTCTTCCTGCTGCTGGGCGCCGCGACCGGCGTCCTGGGGGTGGGCTACAACCGACTGGTCGTCGGCGCCCTGGCCTACTGCGACGGCGTCACCCGGGTCGGGCCGGTGGCGCGGGCGGCCGTCATCGGGGCGGTCGTGGGCCTGCTGCTCGGCATCGATCCGTCGCTGGGCGGCGGCGGGGAGCAGCTGAGCGGGCTGCTGGTGGACGGCGAGGTGCCGGTGGTGACCGTCCTCGCGGGCTACCTGGTGGTGCGCTTCGTGGCCGGGCCGCTGAGCTACGCGGCCGGCGCGCCGGGTGGCCTGTTCGCTCCGCTGCTGGCGCTGGGCGCCCTGTGGGGAGCGCTCCTCCACGGCCTCGCGGATCCGGTCCTGCCGGGCGGGACGGGAGCGGCGTCGTTCGCGGCCGTGGGCATGGCGGCGTTGTTCGCGGCGGTGGTGCGGGCGCCCCTGACCGGGGTCGTGCTGGTGGTCGAGATGACGGGGACGACCTCGTTGCTCGTTCCGCTGCTGACCGCCTGTTTCGCGGCGACGCTGACCGCCGACCGGCTGGGGAGCGTTCCCGTCTACGACACCTTGCGGGTGCGCATGGCGCGGTCCTCCTGAGGACGCCGCCGCCTTCTCGGGACGGAACCCACATGGACTTCCGATGTGTCAGGTTTTGGGGTGATGGCCCGTTACGTTGATCCGGTGACCGCCCCCGCACCGGCCGCCGCCCTCCCGCCGGCCTCCCCCGTCAGGGCCCTGCTCCCGTTGGTCCTGCCCGCGCTCGTGGTCGGCGTGGGCTCCAGCCTGCTGCTGACGGGCGTCAGCGAACTGGCCGACCTGCTGAAGAACGTCCTGTGGGAGACCCTTCCGGACGCGATCGGGGTGGGCCGCTGGTCCGTCGCGTGGACCCTGACCGTCCTGACCGTGACCGGTCTCGCGGTCGGGCTCGTCGTGTGGAAGGTCCACGGTCATGCCGGGCCGGACCCGGCGACCACCGGGCTGGTCGACCCGCCGCTGCCGCCCGCGGTGATTCCCGGCCTGCTGCTGGCGACCGTGCTGTCGCTGGCCGGCGGCGTCAGTCTGGGCCCGGAGAACCCGATCACCGCCGCGAACATCGCCCTCGCCTTCTGGCTGGGCCGCACGTTCATGCCGGCCGGCGCCCCGCAGCTGTGGGTGGGGCTGGGCGCCGCCGGCACGGTAGGGGCGCTGTTCGGGACCCCGGTCGCGGCCGTACTGATCCTCACCGAGTCGATGGTGTCGGGGCCCCGGCAGCCCCCGGCGGTGCCGGGCGGGAAGCCGCCCACACTGTGGGACCAGCTCTTCGCCCCGCTGATCGCCGCGGGCGCGGGCGCGCTGACGAGCCGGCTGATCGAGGCGCCCGTCTTCGGGCTCCCGCTGCCGCCCTTCACCGGCCCCGGCTGGGCCGACCTGCTCGGCGCGCTCGTGGTCTCCTCGGTGGGCGCCGCCCTCGCCATGGCGGCCGTCCACGCCTTCCCCCACGTCCACCGGGCCTTCCACCTGCTGCCGCACCCGGTGCTCGCGCTGACCCTGGGCGGTGTGGTGCTGGGTTTGCTGGCGGCGCTCGGCGGGCGGCTGACCCTGTTCAAGGGGTTGGCAGAGATGGGCGAGCTGGCCGCCGATCCGGGTGCCTACTCCGTCGGCGCGCTGGTCCTGATGACCGTGGTGAAGCTCGCTGCCGTCCTGGTGGCCTGCGGGTCCGGGTTCCGCGGCGGCCGGATCTTCCCGTCCGTCTTCGCGGGGGCCGCGCTCGGGTTCGCGGTCAGCGCCCTCGTCCCGTCGGTGCAGCCGCCGGTCGCGGTGACCTGCGCGGTGCTGGGCGTCCTGCTGGCCGTCACCCGGCAGGGCTGGGTCAGCCTGTTCACCGCCGCGATCCTGGCGCCGGACCCGGGGCTGCTGCCGCTCCTGTGCGTGGGGCTGTTGCCCGCCTGGCTGCTGGTCAGCGGGCGTCCGCAGATGCAGCTGACGGAGGCAGGGGTACCGCTGCGCTGACCCGGTGTGACGCCGCGCGTCCACCGCGTACCGCTCCGTCGGCCCGGCATTCCCCCGCTCGCCCCGCTTCCGCACCGCACATCGATTGCCGAGAGTGACACCGGTCACTTCGAGTGACGGATGGGACATGACCTGTGGAGGGCGGGGCAAGCGAGGTCATTGCCAGCTCACCGTGGGTCCGCCGCGGTGGCACAAGCGGAGGTACAGCGCGTCGTGTCGGAGCGAAAGACCATCTACACAGCCGGGGCTTGGCGGTCCGCGGCCTCGGGAGCGACCCGGGAGGTACTGGACCCGGCGGACGGGTCCGTCCTCGCCGTGGTGGCGGAGGGCGGCACCACCGACGTCGACGCGGCCGTGAGCGCGGCACGCGACGCGTTCGACCTCGGCCCGTGGCGCACCGTCCCGGCCCGCGAGCGGGCGGCGCTGCTGCACCGCACCGCCGATCTGCTGCGCCGCGACCGCGACCGCATCGGCCTGATGGAGAGCCTGGACGCGGGCAAGACCCTCGAAGAGGGCCGCGCGGACGTGGACTGCGTCGTCGACGCGTTCCGCTACTTCGCCGGCCTCGTCGCCGGTGAGGACGCGGGGCGGGTCGTGGAGGCGGGCAACCCCGACGTGCACAGCGTCGTCGTCCACGAGCCGGTCGGGGTCTGCGCCTTGATCACGCCTTGGAACTACCCGTTGCTCCAGGCCAGTTGGAAGATCGCGCCGGCGCTGGCCGCGGGCAACACCTTCGTCATCAAGCCGAGCGAGATCACGCCGCTGACCACGGTTGCCCTGATGGAGCTGCTCGCCGAGGCCGGTTTGCCCGACGGGGTGGCCAACCTGGTCACCGGAGCGGGCGATCCCGTCGGTGCGCGCCTGTCCGCCCATCCCGACGTCGACCTGGTGTCCTTCACCGGTGGGCTCGTCAGCGGTACGAAGGTCATGCGCGCGGCCGCCGAATCGGTGAAGAAGGTCGCCCTCGAACTCGGCGGCAAGAACCCCAACGTGGTCTTCGCCGACGCCTGCGCCACCGACGAGGGCTTCGACACCGCCGTCGACCAGGCCCTGAACGCGGCGTTCATCCACAGCGGCCAGGTCTGCTCGGCCGGTTCGCGCCTCATCATCGAGGAGTCGGTGCACGAGCGCTTCGTGACGGAACTCGCCCGCCGCGCCGAGCGGATCCGCATCGGCCGCGGCACCGATCCGGGTGTCGAGTGCGGCCCGCTCGTCTCCGCCGCGCAGCGCGAGCGCACCGAGTCCCACGTCGCCGACGCGCTCGCCGAGGGCGCCGTCCTGCGGGCCGGTGGCGAACGCCCCGACGGGCCCGGCTACTTCTACCGCCCCACCGTCCTCGACCACTGCCACCGGCGGATGCGCGTCGTGCGCGAGGAGGTGTTCGGCCCGGTGCTGACCGTGGAGACCTTCCGCAGCGAGGAGGAGGCCGTCGCCCTCGCCAACGACACCGAGTACGGCCTCGCCGGCGGCGTCTGGACGTCCGACGCGGGTCGCGCCCGCCGGGTCGCCGGCCGCATGCGGCACGGCACCGTCTGGATCAACGACTTCCACCCCTACCTGCCGCAGGCCGAGTGGGGCGGTTTCGGGAAGTCCGGGATCGGGCGCGAGCTCGGCCCCTCCGGGTTGGCCGAGTACCGCGAGTCCAAGCACGTGTACCAGAACCTCGCCCCGCGCCCCGTGCGCTGGTTCGCGGGTTGAGGAGGCAGGAGAAGCGATGAGCACGACCACCCCCCACCATCAGGACCGACCCGCGTCCGGCGGGTCCTCGTCCGTGCAGGAGTACGACTACGTCATCGTCGGCGGTGGCACCGCCGGCTCCGTGATCGCCTCCCGGCTCACCGAGGACCCGGACGTCACCGTCGCCGTCATCGAGGGCGGGCCGAGCGACGTGGACCGCCCCGACGTGCTGACGCTGCGCCGCTGGATGGGCCTGCTCGGCGGTGAGCTCGACTACGACTACCCCACCACCGAGCAGCCGCGCGGAAACTCGTACATCCGGCACAGCCGGGCGCGCGTCCTCGGCGGCTGTTCCTCGCACAACACCCTCATCGCCTTCAAGCCGCTCCCCTCCGACTGGGACGAGTGGTCGCGGGCGGGCGCCGAGGGTTGGCACGCGGCGGCCATGGACCCGTACTTCGACCGGCTGCTGAACAACGTGGTGCCGGTCGCCGAGGCGGACCGCAACGCCATCGCCCGCGACTTCGTGGACGCGGCCCGGGAGGCCCTGGGCGTGCCGCTCGTGGAGGGCTTCAACAGCAAGCCGTTCCACGAGGGCGCCGGGTTCTTCGACCTGGCCTACCACCCGGAGACCAACAAGCGGTCCTCGGCCTCGGTGGCGTACCTGCACCCGGTCATGGACGAACGGCCGAACCTGCGGATCCTGTTGGAGACCTGGGCGTACCGCCTGGAGCTGGACGGGACGCGGGCGCGCGGCGTCCACGTCCGCTCGGCGGACGGCACCCGGTCGCTGGTGACCGCCCGGCGCGAGGTCGTCGTGTGCGCGGGCGCGGTGGACACCCCGCGCCTGCTGCTGCATTCGGGCATCGGCCCCCGCGAGGACCTGGAGGCCCTCGGGATCCCGCCGGTCCACGACCTGCCCGGGGTGGGCGAGAACCTGCTGGACCACCCCGAGTCCGTGATCGTCTGGGAGACGGACGGCCCGATACCCGAGAACTCGGCCATGGACAGCGACGCCGGCCTGTTCGTGCGGCGCGACCCGGACTCCCCGGGTCCCGACCTGATGTTCCACTTCTACCAGATCCCCTTCACGGACAATCCGGAGCGGCTGGGCTACGAACGCCCGGCGCACGGCGTCTCGTTGACCCCCAACATTCCCAAGCCCCGCAGCCGCGGCCGCCTCTACCTGACGAGCGCGGACCCGGAGGTCAAACCCGCCCTGGACTTCCGCTACTTCACGGACGAGGACGACTACGACGGTCGCACCCTGGTGGACGGCATCAAGCTGGCCCGCCGGATCGCGGCGACGGAGCCGCTGGCCGGTTGGCTGCGCCGCGAGGTCTGCCCGGGACCGGAGATCACCGACGACGAGGCCCTCAGTGCGTACGCCCGCTCGGTGGCGCACACGGTCTACCACCCGGCCGGCACCTGCCGGATGGGCGCCCCGGACGACGAGGAAGCGGTCGTGGGGCCGGACCTGAAGGTCCGCGGTCTCGAAGGCATCCGCATCGCCGACGCCTCCGTATTCCCGACGATGCCCGCGGTGAACCCGATGATCGGAGTGCTCATGGTCGGCGAAAAGGCAGCCGAGTTGCTGGGCGGTGAGTCCCTGTGACCAGCACCGCCACCCGTACCGACACCGGTTCCGGCGCCACCGGCGCGCCCGGGGGCGACGGCGCCCCCGTGTTCGGCGTGCAGGGCCTGTGGAAGGTCTTCGGGCCCGAGCGGAAGGCCGCCCGGGTCCCCGGATCCGAGGACGCCTCGCTGCCCGCCGCGGAACTGCGCGAGCGGACCGGCTGCACCGCCGCCGTCCGCGACGTCACCTTCGACGTCCGCAAGGGAGAGGTGTTCGTCGTCATGGGCCTGTCCGGCTCGGGCAAGTCCACCCTCGTGCGCTGCCTGACCCGGCTCATCGAGCCCACGGCCGGTTCCCTGTCCATCGACGGCGAGGACGTCCTCGCCATGGACGCGGGTCGGCTGCGCGAACTGCGCCGCCACCGGGCCGCGATGGTCTTCCAGCACTTCGGTCTGCTGCCGCACCGCACCGTCCTCGACAACGTCGCCTACGGCCTGGAGATCCAGGGCATGCGCCGCGCCGAACGGCGCGCGAAGGCGGCCGAGATGGTGGCCAAGGTCGGCCTCGAAGGCCTGGAGAACCGGCGCCCCGGCCAGTTGTCCGGTGGACAGCAACAGCGCGTCGGGCTCGCCCGCGCGCTGGCCGCCGATCCCGAAGTGCTCCTGTTCGACGAGCCGTTCAGCGCCCTCGACCCGCTGATCCGACGCGAGATGCAGGACGAGGTGGCCCGGCTCCACCACGAGGAGGGCCGCACCATGGTCTTCATCACCCACGACCTGTCGGAAGCCCTGCGCCTCGGTGACCGGATCGCGCTGATGCGCGACGGCCGCATCGTCCAGCTCGGTACCCCGGAGGAGATCGTGGGCTCGCCCGCCGACGACTACGTACGGGACTTCGTCCGCGACGTGCCGCGCGAGCAGGTCCTCACCGTGCGCGGCGCCATGCGCCCCGTCATGGTCGGCGAGGACGCCCAGGGGGTCGCCCTCGCCCCCACCACCACCGTCGCCGAGGCCATCGAGGCCGTCGCCCGCAGCGGCGCGCCCGCCCGGGTCGTCGACCGGGGCCGGTGCCTGGGCGTCGTCGACGACGCCGCCCTGCTCGCGGTGGTGGCCGGCCTTGCGGCCCCGGCCGGACGAGGGGTGGCGGCATGATGACGCGCCGACCCCGTGGCAACGCCGCCGACACCGGGCGGTGGTGCGGATGACCACGACGACCAGACCCGTACGGGAACCCGGTCGCCGGGACCGTCCCCCGACCTCCGACCGACCGGACCGCGGCGGGTACCCGCCCCGACCCGGCGCCGGCTCCGCCGTCTCCCCCGGCCGTCGCCTCACGGCGATGCTGTTCCACCACCGCGCCGGCCGCAGGGTCCTGCCCCTCGCCGTCGCCGCGCTGGTGCTGATACCCCTCGCCTTCGCCTTCCCCGGCTCCGGTAGCTGGCCGGCGGCCCTGTCCGTGGACCTCTCCGGACCGCTGGGCCGCGCCGGTGACTGGATCGTCGACAACCGGGACGGCCACCCGCTCTTCCTCTACTTCTTCGGGCACATCAGCAACGCCGTCGTGGTGTCCGTGCGCGCCGTGTACGTCGTCCTGCTCGCCGCCGGCTGGACGGGCGTCACCGCCCTGGCCGGACTCGTAGCCCTGCGGCTCGCGGGCGTACGGCTCGCCCTGACCTGCGTCGCGGCCTTCGCCGCGTGCGGGCTCCTCGGCATGTGGGTGCCAACGATGCAGACCCTCGCGCTGATGGTCGTCGCCGTCGCCGTGTCCGTCGTCGTCGGCGCCCTGCTCGGTCTCGCCGCCGGGCTCTCCTCGCGCGCCGACCGCCTGCTGCGGCCCGTCCTGGACACCATGCAGGTGCTGCCGGCCTTCGCGTACCTGCTGCCGATGGTGCTCGTCTTCGGCATCGGCGTACCCGCCGCGGTCCTGGCGACCGTGGTGTACGCGGCCCCACCGATGGCCCGACTCACCGCGCTGGGCCTGCGCGGGGCGGACGCCGGGGTGCTGGAGGCCTCGGCCTCGCTCGGCGCGACCGGCCGCCAGCGGCTGCTGACGGCGCGGATCCCGCTCGCCCGCGGCCAGCTGCTGCTGGGCGTCAACCAGGCCATCATGATGGCCCTCTCGATGGCCGTCATCGCCTCGGTGATCGGTGCGGGCGGCCTCGGCGACCGGGTCTACCAGGCCCTCGCCTCGGTCGACGTCGGAGCCGCGCTCGCCGCCGGCATCCCGATCGTGCTGCTCGCCGTGGTCCTCGACCGCACGGCCGACGCGGCCGGCCGCCGACTGGGCACCGCCCCGGTCCCGCCCGAGGAACAGCCCCTGCTGCGCCGGGTGTTCGCGGGCTGGTACGGGCGGCTCCTCACCGTGCTCACCGCCGTCGCCGCCGCCGTGGTGGGTCACATGGCGGGAACGACCCTGTGGCCCGGATCCTGGACCGTGCCGATCGCCGAGCCCGTCAACCGGGCGGTCGCCTGGATGACCGACCACCTCTACTCCGGCGTGCCCGTGGTCGGCGGCACCGCCGACTGGGCGGCCCGCTTCACCGGCTGGATCCTCGACCCGCTGCGCGCGGGGCTGGAGGCCGCCCCCTGGTGGGCGCTGCTGCTGCTCACCGGAGTGATCGGCGTCCTCGTCGGCACTTGGCGGACCGCGCTGACCGCGGTCCTCGCACTGGCCGCGATCGGCGTCCTCGGGGTGTGGGAGCCCTCCCTCGACACCCTGTCCCAGGTGCTGGCGGCCGTCGCCGTCACCCTCGTACTCGGTTTCGCGATCGCCGTCGGCGCCGCCCGCAGCCCGCGCGCGCAGCGGCTGCTGCGGCCGGTGCTCGACGTCTGCCAGACCATGCCGCAGTTCGTCTACCTGATCCCGGTCGTCGCGCTGTTCGGCGTCGGCAGGGCTCCCGCCGCGGCCGCCGCGGTCGTGTACGCGCTGCCCGCCGTCGTCCGCATCACCACGCAGGGCCTGCTCGACGTCAACCCCGCCGCCGTGGAATCCGCCCGCTCGCTGGGCGCGACCGGCGCGCAGCAGCTGCGGCAGGTCCGACTGCCTTTGGCCCGGCCCGCGTTGCTGCTGGCGGTGAACCAGGCGGTGGTCCTCGTACTCGCCGTGGTCATCATCGGTGGCCTGGTGGGCGGCGGCGCGCTCGGCTACGACGTCGTCCTCGGCCTCGCCCAGGGCGACCTCGCCACCGGACTCGTCGCCGGCGCGGCGATCGTCTGCCTCGGCCTGATGCTCGACCGCGTCACCCAGCCCGCGAAGGAGGCCTGACATGAACGAGCGCCACCACGCGGGTCGCCGCGTCCGCCCGGGCCGTGACGTCCGTACCGCCCGCGGCGGCGTCCTCGGGCGTCGGGGCGGTCGGCTCGCCGCCGTGTTCGCCGCGGGTACGGCCCTGGCCGTGCTGACCGGCTGCGGCGCGGCCGACATGACCCGGCAGGCCTCGCCGTACGCGGCCGCCGAGGGCGCGAAGACGGTCACCCTGTCCGTCCAGTCCTGGGTCGGGGCGCAGGCGAACACCGCCGTCGCCTCCTACCTGCTCGAACACGAGCTGGGTTACCGCGTCGACACCGTCCAGGTCGACGAGGTCCCGGCGTGGGACGCCCTCAGTCAGGGCCGGGTCGACGCGATCCTGGAGGACTGGGGCCACCCCGAGCAGGAGAAGCGGTACGTCGAGGAGAAGAAGACGATCACCCCGGGCGGTGACCTCGGCGTCACCGGCCACATCGGCTGGTTCGTGCCGACGTACTTCGCCGAGGAACATCCGGACGTCACCGACTGGAAGAACCTCGACAAGTACGCCGACCAGCTGCGCACCCCCGAGAGCCGCGGCAAGGGGCAGCTGATGGACGGCTCCCCCTCGTACGTCACGAACGACAAGGCGCTGGTGAAGAACCTCGGGCTGGACTACGAGGTGGTCTTCGCGGGTTCCGAGGCGGCGCAGATCACCCAGATCAAGCAGTTCGCGAAGGAGCGCAAGCCGTTCCTCACCTACTGGTACAAGCCGCAGTGGCTGTTCGAACGGGTCCCGATGACGGAGGTGAAGCTGCCCGAGTACAAGGAGGGCTGCGACGCCGAGCCGGAGAAGGTGGCCTGCGCCTACCCGCACACCCCGCTGCAGAAGTACCTGAACACGCGGTTCGCGGAGCGGGGCGGCGAGGCGGCCTCGTTCCTGAAGAAGTTCCGCTGGTCGGTCGAGGAGCAGAACGAGGTGTCGCTGATGATCGCCGAGGAGAAGATGGCGCCGGCGGAGGCCGCGAAGAAGTGGGTGGAGCGCAACGAGAGCACCTGGCGGGCGTGGGTGAACTGAGGGGACCGCGCCGAACGGGGGACGCCTCGATCGGGGGGTGTGCGGGGGCCGATAGCGGGTAGGCGCAGCACGTGATCACCTCCGTGACCGCTCCGGAAGTGCGCACCACCCGGAAGAAGCATCAAGAGAAATCGGAGGGCAACATGATCGTCATCGGCCTCATTCTGCTCATCATCGGCTTCGTCACGGGCATCAGCATCCTGTGGACCATCGGCGTGATTCTCCTCGTCGTCGGGGCGATCCTGTGGATCGCCGGCTCCCTCGGCCACGCCGTTGGTGGACGCAAGCACTACTGGTAGGGACCGGGGCATCAGTCACCACTAGTCCTCCGTCGGTGTGCGGCGGCCCGCGCCGGGTGCGGGCCGCCGCACACTCGTGCGCGGGGCGCGGTGCTACCGGAGGCATGTGCTGGCGGATTGCGTGCTACCGGGTTACGTGCGCCCTGGTTGGATGCTGCCTGGTTACGTGCTGCTCGATCACCCGACGCCGGCGAGCCGCCGGCTCAGCACCTCGGGCGCGGGGAAGGTGGCGCCGACCGCGCCGACGCGCTTCCAGTGCAGGCGGCCGTCGGGGGCGACGATGAACACGGACCGTCGCAGACCGATCAGCGGGGCGTCGATGCCGAAGGCGCGGGCCACGGTCCGCCCCTCGTCCGCGAGCAGGGGAATGCGCAGGTCACGGTCACGGGCGAAGCGTTCGTGACTGTCGACGTCCTGAGGGCTGATGCCCCAGACGGTCGCGCCGGACGCCCGGAGCCCGTCGAGACCGTCGGAATAGGAGCACAGCTGTCGGGTGCACACGGGGGTGTTGTCGCCGGGGTAGAAGGCCAGGACCACGGGCTTTCCGCGGTGGTCCGCGAGGGCGTAGTCGGAGCGTTCGAACCTGTCCTGGAGCAGGACGCCCCCGGGCAGGGAGAAGTCGCCCACGATGTCCCCCACTGCGGGAGTACGGCCCATGGCGGTGGTTCCTTCCGTAGTCGGTGTCGCGTCACAACGCGTCGGTCGGTGAGGCGTCGCGTCGGTCGTTGACGCGTCGGCAGCCATTGTGCGCACCCGTGCCGACCGTTCGGTACGGGACCCCCGGGGGCGGGGGGACGGGCGTGTGCCGGGTTCGCGCATCGGCTGGCTGGTTCTTGGCTGTTTCCTCCCGTCTGGGGTGGGTAGGCGAGGTTTCGACCGAGACACCGTGTTCGCCGACTCCGCCGCCCCGAGGGGATGGACGTACGGTCGACGACATCGCGAAGTGGAGATTCCCAGTGGCCATCGTGAAGAGCTCCCTCAAGGACGCCGACCTGAAGATCGTGGGCGACGCCCTGCAAGGCGCCCTGGTGGACCTCGTCGACCTCTCCCTCGTCGCCAAGCAGGTGCACTGGAACGTCGTGGGCCCGCGGTTCCGCTCGGTCCACCTCCAGCTCGACGACGTCGTCACCTCGGCCCGCACCCACTCCGACGTGGTCGCCGAGCGCGCCTCCGCCCTCGGGGTCTCCCCCGACGGCCGCGCCGCGACGGTGGCCTCCACCAGCGCGATCGCCGGCGTGAAGGAGGGCTGGGTGAAGGACGTGGACGCCGTCAAGATCCTCGTGGACGGCCTCGCTGCGGTGATCACCCGCATGCGCGAGCGCATCCAGGCGACGGGCGACGCCGACCCGGTCACCGAGGACATCCTGATCGGCCTGACGGGCGACCTCGAAAAGCACCACTGGATGTTCCAGGCCGAAAGCGCCTGAGCCGAAGCGCAACAGTGCCCCGACCGCCGTTCGGCGGTCGGGGCACTTCCATGCCGGAAGCGACCGCTGGGGTACTTGCGCGAAATCGTTCCAGTCTCGGCGCCATCGCGTGCCGGCCCGCTGGGGATTGCCTGTGGCGCAGAGTTCGGAGGGCGCCGGTCGGCGGTCAGCGAATCCCCGTGCGCCCGCCGCGCGGGCAGCCCTTCGCGTGGATCGTCGCGCCGCCCTCGGGGCCGCCCCCTGGAACGGGGGTGGCCCCGCAGTGCGGGCAGCCGCGGCAGGCCTCGGCGGGGGCCTTGCCGGTCACGCTGTCGCCTCGATGTTGTCGACGAGGGTCGAGAACTCGCGGCCGGACGGCAGCCGGACGTAGGCGAGGTCCACCCACCGCTCGGCGCCGGTGTCCGCCACGTTCTCACGGACGACCGCCATCAGCTCGCCCTCGGCGCCGGAAGGAATGTCCCGGACGCGTTTGCGCAGGAGGGCGTGCGGGACGTACTCGTACACCTCGGGCATCGTTCTGGGCTCCCCATCGTCGTCAGCGGGTGGTGGAACGAGCCTAGATATCCGGACAACGCGCGCGAAGTGACCCTGGGTACCGGTAGTTTGGGGCCCCCGCCAGCAGAGGACGCGCCATGGGTCGTGACGACCGGACCACCCTGACCCGCAGTCGGGGAATCGCCAACCGCAGTCGCACCGGCATGGTGTCCGGGTATGTGTTCCGCGTGATCCGCGAGGAATTGGACCACACCCAGCAGTCACTGGCCGACGCCTTCAAGGTGTCGACTGACACGATTGCCGGCTGGGAATCGGGACGACGTCCCCTGACCTCGTTGACCGTGGGCCAGAAGCTGCTGCACCGACATCTTCTGATGCGCATGGGTGTGAGCCCCGCGCTGCTCCGAGCCCTCGACAGGGGGCTGGAGGCGGATGTCCTCCTCGCCGATGCCCTCACCGATGAAGGAGCCACCTGCGACAGCCCTCTGGGCGCGTGGGTCATACAACGCGATCTCGTCGAAGTTCTGGTCTGGCCGCTGAACGGTGTCACGCCCGAACCCATGCGTGGACTTGGCGTCTCGGGTCGGCCTCGGCGCGGTCCCGCTCCGACCCGGCCCGAGCTGTCGGCGGACGACCGGCGCCGGTTCTTCCGACGGATGCGACGAACAGCTGAGGAGGCGCGCGGCGGTGACTTCCTCCTACACCGCCAAGCGCTCTACCTCGCCGGTTATGACGAGGAGCCCGACACTCCCGAGTGGCTGGGTCGGCAACAGCACGACCAACGTCCGCAGGACTGGCTGACCAGGTGGCTCACCACTCGCTCTGTAGCGGCTGTCGCGGCTCGGCAGGGTGACGGTGACCGCATGCGGCACTTCATCGCCACCACCCTGGACGATGACCATGCGGGTGAAGCCGCCAACCTGAACTACTGGGCCTACTGGATCGGTGAGAGCCCGCACCTCGAGCTTTCGGACGACTTCATCGCCACCACCGGCGTGCCCACCTGGCACGGCCACAAGCTGCTCCAGCACCTCGTCACCGGACTCGTCCCCGACCGTGGGTTCTTCGAGCTGAACATCCACACCATCTGGGCCCTCCTGGCCGCACGCCCCGGACTCCTGCGGACTTCCGAAGCCATGGGCGCCCTGCGGGAGAGGCTTCCCCTGCTGTTGGATGGCACCGGGCCCTCGAAGCGCGCGCGGCGAGAGCTCGAAGGCATTCGGTACGCGATCCGCCTCGCCGAGGCGTGAAGGAGAGACACAGTGGCTGACGACCTGTCCGCGGTCGCCCGATTCCTCTACGAGGCGGGCACGCTCAAGCACGCTCGTCGCACGGGCTGGTGGATGGCGGGCATCACGCAGCCGGAGAGCGTGGCCGAACACTCCTGGCGGACCTCCCTCATCGCGTCGATCATCGCGAGGCTGGAGGGGGCCGATCCGGCGCGGGCCGCTTTCCTGGCCGTCTGGCACGACACCCAGGAGACGCGTACCGGCGACGTGAACCACCTCGGCAAGAAGTACTCGGCAACGGCCGACCCCCAGGCGGTGACCGCCGACCAGACGGCCGGGATGCCCGACCTGTTGGCCTCGACGATCCGGGAGCTGGTCTCCGAGTACGAGGGCAACGACTCGGCGGAGGCGGTCTGTGCCCGCGACGCCGACAAACTGGAGTGCATGCTCCAGGGTCTGGAGTACAAGGCCCAAGGCCATGTGAACGCGCAGCGGTGGATCGACAACAGCAAGGCGCGGCTCACCACGGAGACCGGTCGGCGACTGGCCGACGAGCTGTTGGAGCAGGGGCCCCTGGACTGGCTGCGCGTGGCCATCGGCGAGAAGACCTGACCTGCCGACCCGGAGCCCCCCTCCCGCCGGCCGGGGCGGGAGGGGGTGGGGGTCAGTCCTTCACCGCGCCGCCGAGGCCTGAGACCAGGTGGCGTTGGACCAGGACGAAGAAGATCAGGACCGGCAGGGTCATGATCGTGGAGCCGGCCATGATGCCGCCCCAGTCGTTCTCGTCCGGTTTGAAGAACACCAGGAGGGCCATGGGCAGGGTCGACTGGGAAGTGTCGCTGATGATGAACGACTTGGCGAAGAGGAAGTCGTTCCAGGTGGATATGAAGGAGAAGACGCTCGTCGCCACCAGCCCGGGGAAGACCAGCGGGAAGAGGATCTGCCACAGGAAGCGGGTGCGGCTCGCGCCGTCGATGTACGCCGCTTCCTCCAGCGCCTCCGGGACCGCCTTCACGAAGCCGCGCAGCATCCAGATCGCGAACGGCAGCGAGAAGGCGATGTGGGGCAGCACCAGCGACCAGAGGGTGTTGAGCTGGCCGGTGTCCCGCATGAGGAAGAAGAGCGGGATCGTCAGGGCCTCGATCGGCACCATCTGCGCCACCAGGAACATGATGAGCAGCGTCGTGCGGAAGCGGAACTTGAAGCGGGTGACGGCGGTCGCCGCGAGGAACGCGATCAGGGCGGACGCGAGGACCACGGAGCCGGCGACGAACAGGCTGTTGAGGAAGTAGCGGCCGAACTCCTGCTGTTCGAAGACGCGGCGGAACGAGTCCAGGGACGGGGCGAGGGTCCACGGGCGGGCCTCGGTCGACTGGATCTCCCCCGCCGGTTTGAGGGCGGAGAGCACCATCCAGTACAGGGGGAAGGCGACGACCACGGCGACGGTCAGCGCGGACGCCTCGGCCGCGAGCCGCCAGGGGCGGCGGATCCCGAACCGGGCCGGGGATGATCCGGCCGCCCGGGCCGGTCGGACGGCCGGGCGCGTGGGGAGCGTGCCGGTGGGGCTCACAGTTCTTCTCCCTGCCGTCGCATGAGGCGTAGGTAGACGAGGGTGACGGTCAGCAGGATCAGCAGCATGACCACGCCGATCGCCGAGCCCAGGCTGTACTGGGAGGACGCGAAGGCCTTCTGGTAGGCGTAGACGTTGAGGACGAGGTTCTGGCCGGCGATGCCGCCGCCGGCGGTCATCACGTAGATCTGGGTGAAGACCTTGAAGTCCCAGATGATCGACTGGATGGTGACGACGATCAGGATGGGCCGCAGCATCGGCGCGATGACGGAGCGCCAGATCCGCCACTGGGAGGCGCCGTCCAGCGAGGCCGCTTCCAGGACCTCGGACGGGATCGCCTTGATGCCCGCGTACACGGTGACCATGACGAACGGGAACGAGCACCAGACGACCTCGAAGAGGACGAGGGCGAAGGCGCTGAAGCGCCCGTACGTCCAGGAGAAGTCCCCGAGGCCGAGCAGCCGGTTGACCGGGCCGTAGTCCGGGTCGAAGAGGAACACCCAGACGGTGGAGCCGGTGACGGCGGGGGTGGCCCAGGCACCGAGTGCGGCCAGCATCAGGGCGAGCCTGGGGAGCGCCCTGATGCGGGTCAGCAGGACGGCGAGCGCGCAGCCGACGGCGAGGGTGGTGACCACGCACGTGGCGGCGAACACGACGGTCGCGAGCAGGACCTGCCAGAACTGCGGATCGGCGAAGAGGGTCCGGTAGTTGCCGAACCCCTTGAAGGTGGTCGGTTCACCACCGCTGACCTGGGCCTGGGTGTACTCGAGGAAGGAGATGAGGCCGAGTTGGTAGATCGGGTAGACCAGCAGGGCGGCGAGGACGAGCAGGGCGGGGGCGAGGTAGAACCAGGGGGTCCAGCGGCTGCCGTGGCGCCCGCCGCCGCGAGTGCGCGGGGCTCGGGGCGCGGGCGCCGACGCGGTCTTCGGGGAGGTGGCGGGCGGCGCGAGGACGGTTGCTTCGTGCGTCATGTCGGCGGGCCGGTCAGCCGGCGCTGGAGAAGGCCGCGTCCATCTTCTTCGCCGCGTCCCCGGCGGCGGCGGGTACGTCCTTCTTGCCGCTGACGACCTCCTGGAACATCGTCGGCAGGACGGTCGAGGCGTCGATCTGTCCCCAGCCCGGGGAGGCCGGCACGAACTTGGTGCCCGCCGTGAGGGTCCGTACGAACGGCTCGACGAACGGGTCCTTGCGCGCCACCTCGGCGCGGACGTCGGTGTAGGTGGGCAGGAAGCCCATGGCGTCGAAGAGTTGGCGCTGGGTGTCCTTGGCGGCGAACCGCTTCATCAGGTCGACGGCGAGGGTGCGGTGCGAACTGCTCTTGAGCATGCCGATGTTGTTGCCGCCGGCGAAGGCCGGGGCGATCTCGCCCTCCTTGACTCCGGGCAGCGGGACGACGGCGTACTTGCCCTTCACCGTGCCCGCTTCGACGGCCTGGTGGCTGAAGTCGCCGCCGATGGCCATCGCCGCGTTGCCGGAGGCGAAGGCGGTGACGGTGGCGTTGCCGCCCATCGCGGCGCACTTGGCGGCGGGACAGTTGTCGTCGCCGAAGAGGGAGGTGTACGTCTCGATGCCCTTGCGGGCGGCGTCGCTGTTGATCGTCGATTTGAACGTGCCGCCGCTCTCCTCGGCGAGTTCACCGCCGTTGGCCCAGATGAAGGGCATGGCTCCGTAGGTGTAGGCGCCGCCGACGGCCAGCCCGTACAGCTCGGGCTTCGCCTTGCGGATCTGCTTGGCCGTGGCGACCAGTTCGTCCTGGGTCTTCGGCGGCGCCAGTCCCAGTTCGGTGAAGACGTCGGTGCGGTAGTACAGGGCGCGCACGCCGACGAAGAGCGGCGCGCCGTACACCTTGCCGCCGACGGTGACCGACCGGGCGGCCGTGCCGTCGGTGTCCTTGGCCTCCGGCCAAGCGGCGAACTCCGCGCTGATGTCGGCGAGTCCACCGTCCTTGACGTAACCGGCGGTGTCGGTGTTGCCGTACTCGATCAGGTCGGGGGCGCTCTTCGGGTCGTTGAACGCGGCCTTGACGCGCTGGGCGCGGGTCTCGACCGGGATGTACTCGACCTCCACCTTCACGCCGGAATGCTGCCCGCTGAAGGCGGCGACGGCGCCGTCGACGACCTTCTTCTTCGGCTCGTTGTTGACCTCCTGGAAGAGCCAGACGCGCAGGGTGCCGGACGTCTCGTCCTTCGAGGACGTGGCGCCGGAGGTCTGGGGTGCGCAGGCGGTGGACGTCAGCGCGGTGATTCCGGTCAGGGCGAGGGCGGCGAGGGGTACGGCTATGCGGGAGCGGAGCTTCATGGGCGGTCCCCGGGAGAGAGTGCGATGCGTTGCACAGTGCGCAACGCCTGTTTCGTCATGCACAACTTGGAGGAGGCTAGAACGACTCAAACCCGGGGACAAGTGGTCTCCACCACTCTGTGACCGGACGAAGCATCCTGCGCAACGCGGAAGGGGCCGCCGTCGTGAGGTCCGCGGGGACGCCGGGCATGACGGCGGTGTGGTGGGCGGTCCGGAACACCGCGCAGCCGGACGCGACCGCCACGAAGGGGGCGGCGTGCCCGAACACCCTTGGGGCGGTGGGCAGTACGGTCGGCAGGACGGTTCCGGCCGTCATCGTCGCTGGGCCGGCGACGGTCGTGCGGGGCGCCGAGTGGTCCGCGAGCCTCCCCGGCCGGCACACCGGTCCGGGGACGGCGGAAGCGGGCGGGGGCGGCCGGGTGGCTACGGTGGCGCGCGGGGCGGTCGGTACGGGACTCGGAGCGGTTCCGGGACGGCGGAAGCGCGGCGGGCGGTGCGGGAACGCCGGGGGCGTGGCGCCTCAGCCGGCGCAGGTCGGGCAGAGCCCCCGATAGGTGACCTCGACTTCGGCGACCGCGAAGCCGAACCGTTCCCCGTCCGGCAGGCCGGCGAGGGGGTCGCCGGCCGGGTGGACGTCGCGGATCAGGCCGCAGCCGGTGCAGATCAGGTGCTGGTGGGGGTGGTGAGCGTTCGGGTCGTAGCGCTTGGCGCGGCCGTCGGTGGAGACTTCGGCGACCTCGCCGAGGGAGACCAGCTCGCCGAGGGCGTTGTAGACCGTCGCCCGGGAGATCTCCGGCAACTTCCTTACGGCACGGGCGTGCACCTCGTCGGCCGTGAGGTGCACGTGCTCGCCGTCGAGGACCTCCGCGACCACGCGCCGCTGCGCGGTCATCCTCCAGCCACGCCCTCGCAGTCGATCCAGCAGGTCACTCATGGCATCACCCTGTTCGGTCGGGCGGAGGGTTCCCGGAGGACCGCCGGCGGAGGCCGGGAACCCGTGGCACGGAGCTTGGTGTTCTTCTTGACTTGGACTGAGTCCATCGTAGGATCGGATTCATTGACAGCCAAGGGGCAGGACGATTCCAGCGCGGCAGGAGAGGCCACACCGACGGGCTCGACCGGGGCCCGCGCCCTGTGCCCCGACTGTTCCGCATACATGCAGTTCCTGAGCACCGTGATCCGGTCCGGAAGGATTCCCATGTCTGAGAACCATGACGCAATCGTCGTAGACGCGAAGGACGGGGGCGGTGGAGGTTGTCCGGTCGCGCACGAGCGCGCCGCGCACCCGACGCAGGGCGGCGGTAACCACCAGTGGTGGCCCGAACGCCTCAACCTGAAGATCCTCGCGAAGAACCCGGCGGTGGCCAACCCGCTCGGCGAGGAGTTCGACTACGCCGAGGCGTTCACCTCCCTCGACCTGCCGGCCGTCAAGCGGGACATCGCCGAGGTACTGACGACCTCGCAGGACTGGTGGCCCGCCGACTTCGGCCACTACGGCCCCTTCATGATCCGGATGGCCTGGCACAGCGCGGGCACCTACCGCATCAGCGACGGTCGCGGCGGCGCCGGCGCCGGTCAGCAGCGCTTCGCGCCGCTCAACAGCTGGCCGGACAACGTGAACCTGGACAAGGCCCGCCGCCTGCTGTGGCCCGTCAAGAAGAAGTACGGCCAGAACCTCTCCTGGGCCGACCTCATGATCCTGACCGGCAACGTCGCGCTGGAGCAGATGGGCTTCGAGACCTTCGGCTTCGCCGGCGGCCGGGCCGACGTCTGGGAGCCCGACGAGGACGTCTACTGGGGCCCGGAGACCAACTGGCTCGACGACGAGCGCTACACCGGCGACCGCGAGCTGGAGAACCCGCTCGGCGCGGTCCAGATGGGCCTCATCTACGTCAACCCGGAAGGCCCGAACGGCAATCCCGACCCGATAGCCGCGGCCCGCGACATCCGCGAGACGTTCCGTCGGATGGCGATGAACGACGAGGAGACGGTCGCCCTGATCGCGGGCGGTCACACCTTCGGCAAGACCCACGGCGCCGGCCCGGCGGAGAGCGTCGGCGACGACCCCGAGGCCGCGCCGATGGAGCAGCAGGGCTTCGGCTGGAAGAACTCGTACGGCACCGGCAAGGGTGGCGACGCGATCACCAGTGGTCTGGAGGGCATCTGGACCGACACCCCGATCACCTGGGACAACAGCTTCTTCGACATCCTCTTCGGCTACGAGTGGGAGCTGTTCAAGAGCCCGGCCGGCGCGCACCAGTGGCGTCCGAAGGACGGCGCCGGCGTGGGCACCGTGCCCGATGCCCACGACCCGTCGAAGACCCACGCGCCGACGATGCTGACGACGGACCTCTCGCTGCGCTTCGACCCGGCCTACGAGCAGATCTCCCGCCGCTTCCACGAGAACCCGGCGGAGTTCGCGGACGCCTTCGCCCGCGCCTGGTACAAGCTCACCCACCGCGACATGGGCCCGCTCGTGCGCTACCTCGGCCCGGAGGTCCCGACCGAGACGCTGCTGTGGCAGGACCCCCTCCCGGCGCTGACGCACGAGCTCGTCGACGCCGACGACGTCGCCGCCCTCAAGGCGCGGATCCTCGGCTCGGACCTGTCGGTGTCCCAGCTGGTCTCCGTCGCGTGGGCCTCGGCCGCGTCGTTCCGCGGCAGTGACAAGCGCGGCGGCGCCAACGGCGCGCGCGTGCGGCTCCAGCCGCAGAACGGGTGGGAGGCCAACGACCCGGACCAGCTGGCGACGGTGCTGCGCACCCTGACGTCGATCCAGGAGGAGTTCAACTCGGCCGCGTCCGGGAACAAGCGGGTTTCGGTCGCGGACCTGATCGTCCTCGCGGGCGCGGCCGCGGTCGAGCAGGCCGCGAAGGACGCCGGTTTCGATGTCGAGGTCCCGTTCGCGCCGGGTCGCGTGGACGCCTCACAGGAGCAGACCGACGTCGAGTCGTTCGCGGCGATGGAGCCCGCCGCCGACGGTTTCCGCAACTACCTCGGCAAGGGCAACCGTCTGCCGGCCGAGTACCTGCTCATCGACCGGGCCAACCTGCTGAACCTGAGCGCCCCCGAGATGACGGTGCTCGTCGGTGGTCTGCGCGTGCTCGGCGCGAACCACCAGCAGTCACGGCACGGGGTCCTCACCACGACGCCCGGGACGCTGACGAACGACTTCTTCGTCAACCTGCTCGACCTGGGCACGACGTGGTCGGCCGTCGCCGGGGACGGCAACGCCTTCGAGGGTCGCGACGCGGCCACCGGCGAGGTCAAGTGGACCGGCACGCGCGCCGACCTCGTGTTCGGCTCGAACTCCGAGCTGCGGGCGCTCGCGGAGGTCTACGCGAGCGACGACGCGAAGGCGAAGTTCGTGAAGGACTTCGTGTCCGCCTGGGACAAGGTCATGAACCTCGACCGGTTCGACCTGGCCTGATGGTGACGTCCGGGCCGGCCGGTGTCCTCCGGCCGGCCCGGATCGCCCCCGTCCGCACTCCGGTCAGAACTTGACCTTGGTGGTCGAGAACGTGACGGGCTGCGCCGGGTCGGCGTAGCACTGGAAGGGGTCCCACTCGTTGGTGGTCGGCTGGAGACGGTCCCAGCCGAACGCCGTGTCGGTGAAGCTGGAGCCGCCGGCGCCCGTGGTGAGGGTGCCGCTGCCCGGGGCGCGCAGGGTGACTTCGAGGTTCGGGAAGTCGAACTCGACGCCGCCGGCCCACTCGCCGTCCGACTTCACGCGCAGGTCGTTGCCGGTCCGCTCGACCCACTGGTTGGCCGTGCCGAGGTTGCTGCCGCCGGTCAACTTGTAGCTGAGGACGGTGGCGTTGGCGGGCACCTTGTAGTTGAACGAGATGGTGTTCAGCAGCTTGTTGTAGTCGGCGATGGCCTTGATCGGCGCCGAGTCGAACGTGACCTTGAAGGTGTGGAACGGGGCGACCTTGGCCGGCGCCGTGGTGGTGAAGTTACGGCTGTACTCGACCGGTATCCACTCACCGGAGAGCCGGGTCTGGCAGACGTACGGGAGGGTGCTGGTCGTCGTGACCGCGGGCGACCCGGTCGCGGCGGCGGTACCGGGCGCGGCCAACATCGCGGTCAGGGCGAGGCCCAACGAACCGACTGCTCCGCCCGTCAGCTTCCACTTGCGCTGCACTGAGGTTCCTCTCTCTCGTGTCTCTCGTGTCCGGCGAGGATCGGCTCCCGCCTGTGCCGCGACTCTTCGCCATCCGGATGGAGATTCGTTGGAACGAACGTCGAGTTCCGGACACGGGCGCAGGGTCGGGCCGGCCGAGAGGTGGCGGCCGGCGCGCGTGCGCACTTTCGAGCGGAGTTCCAGATCCGTGCCGGAGCATCCGGTCATGAAAATACTGTTCGTAGGCGGAAACGGCGCCGGCACGATCTTCCCCAACATCCCGCTGGCCCAGGCGGCCCGCAACGCGGGCCACGAAGTGATCATGACCGGGCCCGAGGTGACGATGCCCGCCATCGTCAGCTCGGGGATCCCGGCCGTCCCCGTCACCCCGCGGACCATCGAGGACTGCCGGCACGACCGGCAGGGCCGTCTCGTCCCGACGCCGGCGAACGGACCGGAGCGCAACATCGCGATCGGCCGCATGTTCGGCCGGCTGGCGGCGAGTTCACTGCCCGGCCTGATCGATCTCGTGGACCGCTGGCGGCCCGACCTGGTCGTCTCGAACGTGCTGACCTACGCGGGCCCCCTCGCGGCCCACCACGCCGGCGTGCCCTGGGTGCGGTTCGCGATCGACATCGGCGAACCGCTCTCCGTCGACCTCGGGGCGCAGTCCGAACTCGCTCCGGAACTGGAGGCGCTCGGCCTCCAGGCGCCACCCGCCCCGGACTTCTCCCTCAGCGTCCTGCCGCCGAGCCTGCGCCCCCTCACCGCGCCCCCGGCGCTGTCGCTGCGTCACATCGCCTACAGCACACAGGTTCCGTTGGAGCCGTGGATGTACACCAAGGGGAGACGGCCGCGCGTGCTGGTCAGCGCGGGTAGTCGGGTGACGCCGAGCGATCATTTCGAGCCGTTGCGCGGCCTGGTGGAAAAGGTCGGGTCGCTGGACGTGGAGCTGCTGGTGGCGACCCCGGAGGCCGTGGCCCGCGCGTTGGAGCCGACGCTCCCGGCAGGCGGCCGCGCGGGCTGGCTCCCGGTGGACGTCCTCGCCGCGACCTGTGACCTGGTGGTCCACCACGGGGGCGGGAACACCACTCTGAGCTGCCTGGCGAACGGCGTCCCCCAGGTGTTCGTACCGAGCATGCCGGGCCTGGAGGAGCACGGCGCGCGGATCTCCGCGCACGGGGCGGGCCGGCTGGTGCTGCCGGAGGACGACACGACGGAGAACGTCGCCGGAGCCGTCGAGGACCTGCTCACGGACCCGTCGTACCGCGAGGCCGCCGGGCGGCTGCGGGACGAGGCGCGGCGGATGCCCTCCGCCGCCGAGGTCGTCCGGGAACTGGAGCGATCGGTGCACGTCCACCGGGCTGCCGTCGCCGCCACCGCCGCCGGTACGGTTTGACACCTCGCATCGGGCGGGGACGGCGGTTGCCCGCCGTCGTACGGAGGGACGAGCAGCGGGCGTGGGCCCGAGCGGGGGCCGGAACGTCGCAGGTGCGTTCCGGCCCTCCTGTTCGACGTACGGGTGTCCGGCGTCCGGGTGTCCGACGTACGGGTGTCCGACGTCCGGGTGTCCGACGTCCGGGTGTCCGGCGTCCGGGTGTCCGACGTACGCGCATCCGGCGTACGAGCCGCCTCCACCGGGTGCTCCTGAGCTGCCGCGCGCGGTCCGCGCGGCGCGTTCGCGCACGTGGCGGCCCTGGACGGTACCCGAGTGACCGGGAGATCGCCAGCCGTGCGGCGCGCACGGCCGGCCGGCGGCGACGGTGGGACACCCGCGGGCTTGACGCCCCGGGCCGGGTCGTGTTGCACTCCGGCTGATAAGTACTCAGCACCAGGGGAAGCCGGTCGAAATCCGGCGCTGACCCGCAACCGTAGGCCCGGCAACCACCGGGCGAGTCGGAACACCTGGCGCGCAGTCATGTACACGAGGAACGCCGTCGCGGACTACGGTGTGGCCGTCAGCAGCTCCCCCACGGCTCGACCGTGCACGGGAGTGCATCGCCACGCAGCCAGCCCGCCCGGCAGGGACGAGAGGCCGGCGGTGGCGACCGAACAGTGGCAGACGCGGCACCCGCACCCCGGACGGCACCTGCCGTCCCCGGTCACCGCGACGCTCCCGACCCCCGGCACACGAGTGGCCTTCCTCACGCTCCCCCGCCGACGTACGGGCCGCGTCCGCGATCCCCTCGGGCCGTCGACCGAACCCGAGACGTGGCGACCTGACGCCTGACGCCCGACGTCCGACGCCCGGACCCCGAACCGTCGTGCCACGGGGCCCACTCGGCGTCGAAGACCATCCGTTCCATCCGCGGTGAGAGGACCCACCCATGCCCCGCAACCTCCCGAAGACCCTGCTCCCCGCACTCGCCGCGGCCCTACTCGTATCCGGCTGCGGAGGCGGCGGCGCGCCCGCCGCCGGCCCCTCGTCGGCCGCGCCCGTGAAGGGTTTCCCCGTCACGGTGGACAACTGCGGGGTGAAGACCACCTACCGGCGTCCGCCTCAGCGGGCCGTCTCGCTGAACCAGCACGCGACCGAGATCATGCTGGCGCTCGGCCTGGAGAAGTCGATGGTCGGCACCGGCTACCTCGACGACCGGATCCTCCCCGAGTACCAGGGCGCGTACGACAGCGTGAAGGTCCTGTCGAAGGAATACCCCTCCTTCGAGGTCCTGTTGCAGGCCGAACCGGACCTCGTCTACGGAGGATGGTCTACGACCTTCGCCGAGAAGGAGGGCCGTAGCCGCGCCGCCTTCACCAAGGTCGGGATCAACACGCACCTCAACAGCGAGGAGTGCCCGACCGGTCCGGTCGACGCGGCCGCGATGGACGCGGAGATCCGCACCGTCGCGAAGATCTTCGGGGTGCCCGAGCGGGGCGAACAGCAGGTGACGAAGCTGCACGGGGTCCTCGACCGCGTCGAGTCGCAGCTCGCGGGCGTGCCGCCGGTCAAGCTCTTCGTGTACGACAGCGGCGACAAGACGGCCTTCACCGCGGGCGGCAAGGGCATCGGCAACGAGATGATGCGTCGGGCCGGCGGGGTGAACCTCTTCGCCGACCTCGACAAGGCCTTCGGTGACGTGTCGTTCGAGCAGGTGGCGCAGCGCGCGCCCGAGGCCATCGTGATCTACGACTACGGCGACCAATCGGTCGAGGACAAGAAGAAGTTCCTGCTCGCGCACCCGGCGCTGAAGGAGGTACCGGCGATCAAGAACCAGCGCTTCGCGGTGTTGCCACTGTCGTCCACCGTGCTCGGTGTGCGGATGCCGGCGGCCGTGGAGTCGCTGGCGCGTCAGCTCCACCCGGGCCGGGTCCAGTGACCGGGGTGAAGGCCGTGGCGTCCGGGCCGGCCGCGGAGGCGGGCGTCCGCCCGCCGGCCGCGGCGGTCCGGGGGCGGCGGGCGGGGGCGCCCTATCCGATCGTGCTGGCGCTCCTGGGCGTTCTGGTGGCGGGCACCGCGACGGCCGGGATCGCGGTCGGCTCGATCGGCGTGCCCGCCGGTCAGGTGTGGGGCATCCTGCTGCACCAAGTGGCCCCGGCTCTCGTCGAGCCGACGTGGACCCCGGTGCGCGAGACGATCGTCGTCGATGTCCGGTTGCCCCGGGTGCTGTTGGCCGGCGTGGTGGGCGCCGGCCTGTCGGTGGCCGGGATGGCGTTGCAGGCGCTGGTCCGCAACCCGCTGGCCGACCCGATGCTGTTGGGGGTGTCCTCGGGGGCCTCGGTAGGGGCCGTGCTCGTCGTGGTGCTGAACCTGAGCCTGTTCGGCCTGTTCACCCTGCCGATCGCGGCGTTCTGCGGGGCGCTGGCCGCCCTGGTCGCCGTCTACTTCCTCGCCCGCTCGGGCGGCCGGATGACGACGGTACGACTGGTCCTGGCGGGCGTGGCGACGGCCGAGGTGCTGTCGGCGGTGGCGAGCTTCCTGATCGTCACCTCGAACGATCCGCACAAGACGCAGTCCGCCCTGCGCTGGATGCTCGGCGGCCTGGCCGGCACCACGTGGACGACGGTGTGGATCCCGGTCGGTACGGTCCTGATCGGGACGGCCGTCCTGCTCGGCCTCTGCCGTCCCCTGAACCTCCTGCTGGCCGGTGAGGAAGCGGCCGCGGCCCTCGGGCTGGACGTGCACCGCTTCCGCGGCGCCCTGTTCACGCTGGTGGCCCTGATGATCGGCACGATCGTCGCGGTCAGCGGACAGATCGGCTTCGTCGGGCTGATCATGCCGCACGTGGTGCGGCTGCTCGTGGGGGCCGACCACCGGCGGGCGCTGCCCGCCGCCGCGCTCCTGGGGGCGGCGTTCCTGATCGCCGCGGACCTGGCCGCCCGGACCCTCATGAGCCCGGAGGAGATCCCCGTCGGCATCCTCACCGCCCTGGTCGGCGGTCCCTTCTTCCTCTGGCTGATGCGACGGAAGGCGGCGCGGTGATGAACAAGCCGAACGTGACGACCGGGGCGACCGGGGCGACCGGCACGACCGGAACCCCCGGGTCCCTCGAAGCCGAGGGAGTCAGCGTCGTCCTGGGCGGCAAGGTCCTCGTCGACCGGGTGTCCCTGCGGGCCGATCCCGGCGAGGTGGTGGGCCTGGTCGGGCCCAACGGGGCGGGCAAGTCGACGCTGTTGCGCACCTTCTACCGGGCGCTGCGACCCACGTCGGGGCGGGTGCTGCTGGACGGCGACGACGTGTGGCGGATGCCCGGCAAGCGGCTCGCCCAGCGGCTCGCGGCCGTGTTGCAGGAGACGTCCGGGGACTTCGAGTTGACGGTGTACGACGTGGTGGCCATGGGCCGCACCCCGCACAAGCGGGCCTTCGCGGGCGATGACGCCGCCGACCGCGACGTCATCACCCGGTCGTTGGACGAGCTCCACGTGGGCGCGCTGGCGCACGCGCCGTTCGACCGGCTGTCGGGCGGGGAGAAGCAGCGGGTGCTGATCGCCCGCGCGCTCGCCCAGTGCACGGGGACGATGGTGCTGGACGAACCGACGAACCACCTGGACCTGCGCCACCAACTCGACGCCCTGCGACTCGTCCGGCGCCTCGGCGTCACGGCCGTCGTCGCCCTGCACGACCTGAACCTCGCCGCCGCCTTCTGCGACCGCATCTGCGTGATGGCCGCCGGCCGCGTGATCGTGACGGGCACTCCGCGGGAGGTGCTCACGGCGGAACTCCTGTCCGACGTGTACGAGGTGGAGGCAGAGGTCATGGCGCACCCACGCACCGGGGTGCCCTTCATCAGCGTGCATCCGGGCCTCGACGGTCCGCCGGGTCGGGTCGCCCCTTCCGAGCCTTGACCTGACCTGCTTCGACGTGCTCCGGCCTGCTCCGGCCTCACCCGGACGGCGCTGGAGTGGACGGCGGGCCGCTGCGGGTACGTGACCACGGCCGACCGGGTCGCCGCGGCCTGGTGACGGCCGGCCGGGCGGTCCGGTGACACACGAAGACCTCACACGCTCCTCGCGTGAGCGGTCGGACAAGTGCTGAGGCGGGTCCTAGCCGGTGGGGACTCGGCCGGTGGGGAGTCGGCCGGCGCGGCGCAGCCCGGCGGGGGTGGTGCCGTACCAGCGGTGGACCGCGCGGCGCAGGGCGCGGGCGTCGGCGTAGCCGCTGCGGGTGGCGACCGCGTCGAAGGTCAGGTCGGTGTCGTGGAGCAGTTGGGTGATGTGGGCCCGGCGTACGGCTTCGACCTCGGTGCTCCAGGTGGTGCCGTGTTCGTCCAGGCGGCGTTGCAGGGTTCGGGTGCTGAGGGCCAGGCGCCGTGCGACGCCGGTCAGCGTCGGCGCGCCCTCGTCGTGGGCGGAGACCAGGGCGGCGCGGAAGAGGTCCAGCCAGTCGCGCAGGGGTATCGCCGAGGCGAGGGTCCGGTCGGCGTGGTCGCGCAGGACGGCGGAAAGGCCGATCTGGGCATGCGGGTTGGGGGCCTTGAGGTCGGCGGCGAGGAAGGTGATCGAGCTGACCGGGGCTTCGAACTCGATGGCGCGGGTGCCGTACAGCCGGGTCAGGGCGTCGTGTCGGCGGGGTGTTTCGGCGGCCAGCGCGACGTGGACGGGGACGAGGTCGCGGCGGGCGGCTTCGCCGAGCCGGCGCCGGTACACGCCCAGTGCGTACGAGCGGACGGCGCAGGCGGCCGGGTGGGACAGGTCGGACTCGTTGATGTGACTGATGGTGATCCGGTCACCGTCCTCGGCGATCCGCAGGTTGTCGGTGCGGGTGTCGAGGACGGTGGACAGATAGGCAGCCGCGTCCCGGATGCCGTCGAGCGGGGTGGCCGCGGAGGTGATCAGGTAGTCCCAGACCCCGAGGGTGCCGATGGCCGACTCCTGCGCCATCAACAGGGAGGTCTCCGTCCACGAGGCGTGGCCTGTCGTCAGTTCCAGGACGCGGATGATCGAGGCTGCGGGAGTCCGGCACGCGTCGTCGTCGAGGTGCTCGCGCGCCAGACCCAGCAGGTGGGCGTAGGTGTGTGGGGGTACGCCGACCAGCTGTGCGGCTTTGACGTTCAGTCGGGTGAGGGCGGACGAGGTCGTCCCCTGGTGTGCGTGTGAGACCACGAGGGCTGAGCATAGACCAGCGGGATTCGGCCACTTCACGCCGGAGGCCGGCGTCGGGTGTCCCCTTCGTGGCGCGGCCGGTCCCCCGTGGCGCGCGCGGTCCTCCGGCCGGCGCGTGCCGTCCTCGACCGGGGCTCGTTGGCGGCCCTAGCGTGGTGGTCGTTCGGGTCACGGCGCCGCCCCCCGCAGAGGGTGGCGCCGTCGATCCGCTGAGGTGGATGGCGACGGTCCTGCCGTACGGGGGTCGGACGGACCGCGCCATTGCCCGCGGGTTCAGGAGGACTGGCGGGTGTACGAGCCAGGCGTCTCGCCGAAGTGACCCTGCGGGCCGATCGCGGAGTTCGTCGCGCGGGGGCTCCGTCACAGGACGTTCATCAGGATGATGGCCACGAGGTTCAACAGGATGACGGCGATGACACCGCCCACGGCCATCCAGGCCCGTTGCGATTCGTCCATGCGTACGAGGCACCTCCCGGCTCGGGCGCGTCACCACGCGCGGCTCCGGCGGCGGCCGCTCGGGGGCGGTCCGCCCCCCGCCATCATGCCCCGGTTCCACCCGGCGCACAGTTCGGCCGCCGGTGGCCGCAGCGACGCGGTCGCACCCGCTCCGGTCAGGACACCCACCCGGTGGTCATGCCGAGGACGGCGGAACCGTCCCCGTCGGCCAGCTTCGTCCCGGTGAAGTCGCGGGCCCACTGCGAGGTCTGGATGCGGAACGCGGGGCGGTCCTCGGTCAGGGCCTCCATGACCGCCTCGGCCGCGCCGGCCGGGGTCTGGGCGCCGTCCAGGAACTGGCCGACCGTACGGTCGACGTAGCTGCGCATCGCGTCGGCGTACGGGCCGGCAGCGGCGATCCGACCCTCGATGTCGAGTCCGATGTTGTTGACGAACTCGGTGGCCACGGCGCCGGGCTCGATGACGGACACGCTCACGCCGACGGCGCCCGCGACGGGGGCGAGGCTCTCCATGTACCCCTCGACGGCGAACTTCGCCGCGCAGTAGGCCTCGTTGAAGGGCTGACCGACGACGCCGCCGACGCTGGTGACCGTGATGAGTCGACCCCCGGTGGCCCGCAGGTGCGGCAGGGCGACCTTGGAGACGTTGAGGACGCCGAAGAAGTTGACCTCCATGACCTGGCGGACGTCGGCGACTGTTTCGAGTTCGAGGGTTCCGACGTGTCCGGCGCCCGCGTTGTTCACGACGGCGTCCAGCCGGCCGTAGTCGGCGATCACGCCGTCGATCGCGGCGGCGACCGAACGCTCGTCGACGACGTCGAGCTGGCGGATGTCGACGTCCACGCCCGCCTCGGCGGCTGCCTCGCGCAGGGCGTCGGCCCGGCCGGTGTCACGCAGGGTGGCGATCGTGCGCCAGCCGGCCCGGGCGGTGGCAATGGCGGCGGCCAGGCCGATTCCGGAGGACGTTCCGGTGATCAGAACGGTGCGGCCGACTCCGCCGGAGGGCGCGGAAGCGGCGTCGGGCGTGGCTTCGGGGGTGACGGGGAAGGACGTCATGGCGGTCGCCTTTCACGGAACGTGATTTATGTGCGTGCACACACACCATAAAGTTATGTGCGTGCGCACGCAACCTCTAGACTGCCGACATGCCGAAGAAGCTCACCGAAACCGAGATGCCGGCGGCCGACTACGCCTTCTACGGACTGGTCTGGGCCGGCACCGTGATGACCGACCGCGTCGACCGGGCCCTCGTGAAGGCCCACGACCTACCCGTGTCCTGGTTCGAGGTCATGTTGTGGCTGGCCTCCAGCCCCGAGCCCGTACCCGCCTCCGTACTCGGCAACAGCACCCTGCTCAGCCGAAGCCAGGTGTCGCGGGTCGTGGACGCGCTACAGGCACGGGGCCTCGTGACGCGCACGCCCTCCACCCGCGACGCCCGGTCGGTGGAGGTGTCCCTCACGGAGGCGGGCCGCACGGTGTTCGCCGAAGCCGACGCCACCCGCCACGCAGCCCTCGCCCCGGCCTTCACGGACCTCCTCGACGAACGGGACCTGGAGGCGCTGGGCACCGTGTGGCGCAAGCTCAAGGCCGCGAAGGACGTCAAGGACGCGTAGGCCCGACCGCCGCGCCCTCGGGGACGGTCGGCGCCTCGGAACCGACGGCGTCTTCGGCGGACGCCAGCCCCGCGGCGGCCGCGAAGAGGCGGGCGCAGCGCCGCGTCATGGCCGCGGGGGTCTGCTCCGGGTGCTTGACCCACCAGCGCACGAGGGTGGCGACCAGGTCCCGCCAGACGTACTTGAGCGCGTCGGCGTCCAACGGGTCGCTGGATCCGGTCGCGCGCAGCAGCTCGGCGGTGCCCCCCGCGGCGAGCCCGTCGATGGCGGCCCAGTACTCCGAGGCCCGCCGCACGGCCTCGCCGTCGGGCGGCAGGGTGATGTCGTAGAGGACGAACCACGCCTCCCGCTGCCCCTCCAGGGCCGTGAAGAGGGCGTGCAGCACGCGCAGGGGGGTGTGCGGCGAGGTCCCGCTCGGGCCCATGGCCGCACGGATGGTGGCGAGGACGCGGTCGCCGACGGGGACCAGGCAGGCGACGTAGAGGTCCTCCTTGGTGCCGAAGTACTGGTGCAGCAGCGTCTTCGTGACACCCACCCGGGCGGCGATCGCGGGGAGCGAGGCGGCCGCGTAGCCGCGGGTTCCGAACTCCTCCGTGGCGGCTTCGAGCATCTGCTGCCGACGGTGCTGCCGGGGGACTCCCTTGGTGCCCGCTTTGGAAGGAGGGGTTGCCATGAGCGGATATTATCAGTAAGTAATTTACCCCTTGGTAAATTCCTGCCACCTCCGGAGCGCATCCATGGCCGGTACCACCGTTCAGCCGACGTCCCGTACCCGCTCCTGGTGGGGCTGGGGCTGGGCGGACGCCCACCCCGGCGACGCGGAGTGCGTCGCGATGGGCGCCCTGCTCCCCGGCACCCTCGCCCGCCCGCTCCCCCTGCCGCGCGTCCGCGACCTGGACGTCCCCGCTCCCGCCGTCGCACCGCCGCCGAGCCTCGCCCACCTGGTCCGCGACGACCCCGCGGACCGGGCGGCGCACGCCATGGGCAAGGCGTACCGCGACGTCGTACGGGCGCTGCGCGGCCGGCCCGGCCGCATCCCGGACCTCGTCGCCCGTCCGACGGACGAGCAGGGGGTGGCCGACCTGCTGGACTGGGCCGGTGACCGGCAGGTCGCCGTCGTCCCGTACGGCGGGGGCTCCTCCGTCAGTGGGGGCGTGGAGTACCGCGGTGACGCCCACCGGGCGGTGCTGTCCCTGGACCTGACGGCCATGGGCCGGGTCCTGGAGGTCGACACCGAGGGCCGGTCGGCCCGCATCCAGGCCGGCGCGCTCGGGCCGGCCCTGGAGGACCAGTTGCGGCCCCACCTGCTGACCCTGCGGCACTTCCCGCAGAGCTTCGAGTTCTCCACCCTCGGCGGCTGGCTCGCCACCCGGGCGGGCGGGCACTACGCCACCGGGCACACGCACATCGACGACTTCGTCCAGTCGCTGCGCGTCGTCACCCCGGCCGGCACCAGCAGCTCCTGGCGACTGCCCGCCTCCGGGGCCGGCCCGTCCCCCGACCGCCTGTTCCTGGGCTCCGAAGGGGCGCTCGGCGTCATCACCGAGGCCTGGGTGCGCCTCCAGGAGCGGCCCCGCCACAAGGCGTCCGCCGCGGTGACGTTCACCGACTTCCAGGACGCGCTGCGGGCGGTGCGCGCCCTCGCCCAGGGCGACCTCTCCCCCGCGAACTGCCGGTTGCTCGACGCCGGCGAGGCGGCGTTGGCCGGCGCGGGCCGGGGTGATCGCGCCGTGTTGGTGCTGGGCTTCGAGTCGGCGGACGAACCGGTGGCCAGGAGGCTGGAGCGGGCCGTGCGCCTCGCCCTCTCGTACGGTGGCCGGCGCGACGGCGCCACCACCGGCGGCGGCACGCCGGCCACGGCCCCGGTCGGCGACGCGGCCGTGCGCGCCTGGCGGTCCGCGTTCCTGCGGATGCCCTACCTGCGCGACGGCCTGGCCCGGATGGGCGCCGTCGCGGAAACGTTCGAGACGGCCGCGACCTGGGACCGGATACCGGGCCTGATCGACGCCGTGCGCACCGAGGTCGGCGCGGCGGCGCTCAAGGCCACGGGTCACCCCGCGACCGTCAACTGCCGCCTGACACACGTGTATCCGGACGGCGCGGCCCCCTACTTCACCGTGCTCGCCGCCGGCCGCGCCGGTGACGAGGTGGCCCTGTGGGACGACCTCAAGGCCGTGGCGGGCGAGGTCCTGCACCGCCACCGGGCGACCATCACCCACCACCACGCCGTGGGCCGTGACCACCGCTCCGGCTACGACCTCCAGCGCCCCGAACCCTTCGCCCTCGCGCTGCGGGCCGCGAAGGGAGTGCTGGACCCGCGGGGCATCCTGAACCCGGGCGTGCTGGTGGACTGAGCGGGTCCCACAAGTCCGAGGGGCCCGTGCGGCGACGTGGATCCGGCGTCAGCGGCGCGTCACCACGCCGACCAGGGCACGAGGCAGGTGTGCGGGGCGGCGCCCTCCGGGCACAGCCCCCTGATCACCGCCTTGCGGACCGCGCGGTAGGTGCGCAGCGAGCAGTCCAGACGGACGTGCAGGTCAACGGCCTGTCGTTCACCGGCGTCCGCGCCGGGGTGCTCGATGGCCCACTGATCGACGAGGAACGCGTTCGCCTCGGCCATCGGCGGGTCACCGTCGGAGGTCTCGCGGACGACGGTCCTGTCCGCGACGCGGGCAGCGCGGAAGGCCACCTCCCGGTCGATGATCTCCCCGACCCGGGCCAACCCCTCGGCGTCCGCGTACAGGCTGAACCTCATCATGCGTGTGGCCACCGACCGCACCGGTCCCTTCTCGACGCCCTGTACTCGATGTGCGGCGCCATGATTCCCCGGATGCCTCGGGGGCGTCCACCGCGTTTCGTCCCACCGCGCAACCGCTCAGCGCCGGCCTCACCCGTTCGGCCCAGCGGAATCGCCCGTACGGCAGTCCTGTCGGATCGTGTCCCGTGGAACGCCGGGCAGATCGGCCACTGGAAGGAGCATCCGCCCCAGGAGTGACCGGCCTCCGCCCCCGCCCGTCCCGACCTCCCCGGAGGTGCCGTCGTGCGCCGTTCCAAGCCCCTCACGTTCGCCTGTCTGCCCCTGCTCCTGGGCGCCTCGTTGGCCGGTGCGCCGGCCGTCGCCCGGGCCGAGGCGGCGCCCGCCGCGGCGTGCCCGACCGGCCGGTCCGCCGTGCGCGGCACCTGCGTACCGTCCGATACGGCGGCGTTCGTGCGCGAGCGGGTGCGCGACGCGCTCGCCCGGTACAAGTTGACGGCGGCCATGGCCGAGGTGTGGATCGACGGCGAGCGCGTCACGGAGGCGGCCTCCGGTCAGGCGATGACGGGCGTACCCGCCACCACCGACATGCGCTTTCGGATCGGCGCGGTCTCGATCCCCTACCTGACGACCGCGCTGCTGCAACTCGTCGACGCGGGCAAGGTCTCCCTCGACGACAAGCTCTCCCGCTGGCGGCCCGACGTGCCGCACGCCAACGAGATCACGGTGGGCATGCTGGCCTCGACCACCTCCGGCTACGCGGACTACGTCCGGGACCCCAAGTTCATCGCGGACCTGTACAAGAATCCGTTCCGGAACTGGACGGGGCCCGAGCTGGTGAACATCTCGGTGTCCACACCGCTGGTGCGCGAGCCCGGTTCGGGTTTCGCCTACTCCCACGCCAACTGGGTGCTCCTGGGCGACGTGATCTCCCGCCTCAAGGGCCGCCCGTTGGCCGAGGTGATGGAGACGGACGTCCTGGAGCCGATGGGGTTGACCGCGACCGACATCCCGACGACGGCGGAGATACCCGCGCCCGTCCTGCACGGATTCGACAACGAGCGCGGCGTGTTCGAGGACGCCACGTACTGGAACCCCTCGTGGACGCTGGCGCCGGGCGCCGTGATGACGGGCACCCTGGGCGACATGGCGAAGTCGTTCACCGCGATCGGCGAGGGCGAGTTGCTGTCGGCCGAGTCGCACCGCAAGCAGCTGGCGCCGGTCTCGCAGATCAATCCGAACACGTCCTTCTCCCTCGGTCTGGCCCTGCAGAACGGCTGGATCCTGCAGAACCCGTCCTTCGCCGGGTATGCGGGAGCCGTCGCCTACCTGCCCTCGAAGAAGATCGCGATCGCGACGGTGGCCACGCAGGGACCGGGCAGCACCGTGCAGAACGCGGCCGCGTCCTTCCTCGCGGACATCGCCAACCACCTCGCCCCCGAGGCCGCGCTGAAGGCGGAATGACCCGCGGGCCGACCGGAGGCCGCGCGTCGCGTCCGGCCCGACGGGTGTGTCAGGGGTTGTCGCCGCCTCCCGGTGCGCCGGGGGGTGGAATGCCGCAGACTCCGTGTAAGAGGCTCGACCGGCTGGCGCCCGTACGTCGCGTGCGGGTCGCCGTAAGGGTGTGTTCGGCGTGCTCGAAGTCCCGTTGTGGCTGTGGGGAACGTTCGCCGTGATCGTGGTGGTGTCGCTGGCGATCGACCTGCTGGCCCACCGCACCGCTCATGTGATCGGCTTCAAGGAGGCCGCCCTGTGGAGCGGCCTGTGGGTGAGTCTCGCCCTGGCCTTCGGCGGGCTGGTCTTCCTCGTCCTCGGCACGACGGCAGGTACGGAGTACACGACCGCGTGGCTGCTGGAGAAGAGCCTGTCGGTCGACAACCTGTTCGTCTTCGCGGTGATCTTCAGCTACTTCAAGGTGCCCCGCGCCTATCAGCACCGGGTGCTGTTCTTCGGGGTGATCGGGGCCCTCGTGTTCCGCGGCGTCTTCCTGTCCCTCGGCGTCGCCGTCGTCACCCGCTTCACGGCCGTGCTGTTCGTCTTCGCCGCGGTCCTCTTCTACAGCGCCTACAAGCTCGTCAAGGACGCGCAGGACACCTTCGACCCGGGCAGGAGCTTCGCCGTGCGGCTCCTCCGCAAGGTCGTGCCGGTCCGGGACGAGTACGCGGGCACGAAGTTCTTCGTGAAGGAGGCCGGCAAGCTCGTGGCGACGCCGCTGCTCGCGGTGGTCGCGGCGATCGAGGCGGCCGACCTGGTCTTCGCCGTCGACAGCGTTCCCGCCGTCCTCGCGGTCAGCGACGACGCGTTCGTCGTCTACACGAGCAACGCGTTCGCGATCCTGGGCCTGCGCGCCCTGTACTTCCTACTGGCCGGGCTGTTGGACCGGTTCCACTACCTCAGCAAGGGCCTGGCCCTCATCCTCGCCTTCATCGGCGTGAAGCTGATCCTCCAGGCCTCCCACAAGATGATCAGCCCGAGCATTCCCGAGATCCCCTCGCCGGTCAGCCTGGCCGTCATCGTGGTCGTCCTGGCCTGTTCCGTCGTCCTGAGCATCCGCCGACCACCCAAGGCGGAGGAGGCCGACCCCCCGCGGTCATCGGACGGGTCGCAGGACTGACCTCCCATTACGGGACATACGGGTTTATTGTTAAAAAATGAGTAAAACCGAGCATGAGACCGGTCCCCAAGGCGCGCTCGCGTGCCCGGCCTGCAAGCAGTCCGTGGGCACCACCGTCAAGAAGCGGCACAAGACGCTGGGGGTCTTCGTACCCGTGTGGGTCCCCGGCCCCTGCCACAACCCCGAGTGCCGCGAGTACCTGGAGGACCCGCGTCGCGCCGAGCACGGCCACGAGGCCCGCTGAACGACCCTCCCCGTACGGCGCGACAACCGGGCCCGCCCCGCCGGACCCGGTCGCGTCAGCGGCCCCAGCGCAGGGCGGCCGTCTGCACGGGGGCGTCCCACAGGCGCAGCAGTTCGTCATCGGCCCGGCACAGCGTCACCGAGCAGCCCGCCATGTCCAACGAGGTGACGTAGTTCCCCACGAGGGTGCGCGCCACCGGTACGCCCCGGGCGGCCAGGATCCGTGCCACCTCGGCATGGAACCCGTACAGCTCCAGCAGCGGCGTCGCTCCCATGCCGTTGACCAGGGCGAGCACCGGCCCGTCGGCGGGGGCGACCGCCGCCAGGTCCTCCAGTACGGCGGCCACCGTCACCTCGGCGATCTCCCGCGCGGGCATCATGGGGCGCCGCTCGCGGCCCGGTTCCCCGTGGATGCCGACGCCGAGTTCGAGTTCACCGTCCGGCAGGTCGAAGGTCGGGCTGCCCTTCGCGGGGGTGGTGCAGGCGCCGAGCGCCACACCGAAGCTCCGGGAGGACGCGTTGACCCGGCGGGCCAATGCGGCGACCCGCTCCAACGGGGCTCCCGTCTCCGCGGCGGCTCCGGCGATCTTCTCCACGAAGAGCGTGGCCCCGGTGCCGCGCCGACCGGCTGTGTACAGGCTGTCGGTCACCGCGACGTCGTCGTCGACCAGCACCCGCTCGACGCGGATCCCGTCCTCCTCGGCGAGTTCGGCCGCCATGTCGAAGTTGAGCACGTCACCGGTGTAGTTCTTGACGACGAACAGCACGCCCTGCCCCGAGTCGACGTCCATGGCCGCCCGCACCATCTGGTCGGGCACCGGCGAGGTGAACACCTCGCCGGGGCAGGCGGCGGACAGCATCCCGTAACCCACGAACCCGGCGTGCAGGGGTTCGTGGCCGGAGCCACCGCCGGACACCAGGCCGACCCGGCCGCCCTCCCGGGCACCGCGCCGCACGACCACCCGGCGCTCCACGTCCACGTCGAGGTCGGGGTGGGCGGCGGCCATCCCCCGCAGGGCGTCGGCGACCACCGTTTCCGCACTGTTGATCAGCATGTTCATGGAGTACCTCCCGGGTGGCCGATGGCGGTCGGCGGTCGGTCCCGGCCGGCCGCCGGGCCCCGCCGTACCCCCCAAGTGTGCCGCCGCGCCGGGGAGATCCGCGAGGGTGCCACGCCCGCCGACCCGCCGTCCACCGCCGTCCACCGCCTTCCGGCGGCGTGAGTACGGGCTCTACGTAAAGGTGGCACATGTGCGGATGAGCGGGGAAAATGCTGATTATTGGACTGTTTGCGCAGAGCGCAGGGGCGTGAGACGACCGGTTCCCGGCCGTCGGGAAAGGGACCCCCATGGTCAAGCGACTCAAGGAATCAGGGCTGGTCGGCGAACTCTCCGCCGAATTCGCCGGCACCATGATCCTCATCCTCTTCGGTTGCGGCGTGGTGGCCCAAGTGGTCGCCGGCGGAGGCCTGACGGACCCCGCGGGCGGGCTCGGCAACCACGACAGCATCGCCTGGGCGTGGGGCCTCGCCGTCACCCTCGGCGTCTACGTCGCGGCCCGACTCAGCGGCGCCCACCTCAACCCGGCGGTCACCGTCGCCCTCGCCGCCTTCAAGGGCTTCCCCTGGAGCAAGGTGGCACCGTACGCGCTGGCCCAGACGGCCGGCGCCTTCGTGGCGGCGCTGATCGTGCGATGGAACTACACCGAGGCCCTGGCGAAGGTCGACCCGGGTCACACGATCAAGACCCAGGGCGTGTTCTCCACGCTGCCGGCCAACGGAAACACGAACCTGCCGGTCACCGAGTGGGGTGCGCTGCGGGACCAGATCATCGGCACGGCGATCCTGCTGCTGCTGATCCTGGCGGTCACGGACCTGCTGGGCACGCCCCCGGGCGCCAACCTGGCCCCGTTCATCGTCGGCCTGATCGTGGTCGCGATCGGCATGGCCTGGGGCACCAACGCCGGCTACGCCATCAACCCCGCACGCGACTTCGGCCCCCGACTGGCCAGCTTCCTCACCGGATACGGCGGGGCGTGGCGCGATCAGTACGGGCACTTCTACTACTGGGTCCCGATCATCGGACCGCTCATCGGCGGCGTGCTGGGCGCGGGCCTGTACAAGGTCTTCATCGGCCGGTTCCTGCCGACCGCGGAACCGGAACCCCCCGGCCGAGTACCGAGTCCGGACGAGAGTTGACCCCGGAGCCGACAGGGGCCGGCGCGGATCCGCGCGGGAGCCGACCGGACCGAGAGAGTGACCGACCCGAGAGGAGGCCCTCCCATGGCTGACTTCGTCGGCGCGGTGGACCAGGGGACCACCAGCACCCGTTTCATGATCTTCGACCACGCGGGCAACGAGGTGGCGAAGCACCAGTTGGAGCACTCGCAGATCCTGCCCCGTGCGGGCTGGGTGGAGCACGACCCCGTCGAGATCTGGGAACGCACCAACTCGGTGATGCAGAACGCCCTGCGGCACGGGAACCTCTCGGCTTCCGACCTGGCGGCCATCGGCGTCACCAACCAGCGTGAGACGACCGTGGTGTGGGACCCGCGCACCGGGCGCCCCTACTACAACGCCATCGTCTGGCAGGACACCCGGACCGACTCGATCGCGGCGGCCCTGGAACGGTCGGGGCAGGGCGACGTCATCCGGCGCAAGGCCGGCCTGCCACCGGCCACGTACTTCTCCGGCGGCAAGATCCAATGGATCCTGGAGAACGTGGACGGGGTCCGCGCGGCGGCCGAGGAGGGCCACGCCCTCTTCGGCAACACCGACTGCTGGGTGCTGTGGAACCTCACCGGCGGCCCCGACGGCGGCATCCACGCCACCGACGTGACCAACGCCAGCCGCACCATGCTGATGGACCTGGAAACCCTCGACTGGGACGACGAACTCCTCGGCTTCTTCGACATACCCCGGGCGATGCTCCCGAGCATCAACCCGTCCTCGCACCCACAGGCCTACGGACAGACCCGCACGTCCCGCCCGCTGCGCGCCGCCATCCCCATCACCGGGGTCCTGGGCGACCAGCAGGCGGCCACCGTCGGGCAGGTCTGCTACGCGCCGGGCGAGGCCAAGAACACGTACGGCACCGGCAACTTCCTCGTCCTCAACACCGGTACCGAGCTGGTCCGCTCGCAGCACGGGCTGCTCACCACCGTGGCCTACCAGTTCGGTGACGAGCCCGCCGTGTACGCGCTGGAGGGATCCATCGCCGTGACCGGCTCCGCGATCCAGTGGCTGCGCGACCAGCTGAAGATCATCAATGACGCGGCGGACAGCGAACGACTGGCCCGCACCGTCGAGGACAGCGGCGGCATCTACTTCGTCCCCGCCTTCTCCGGCCTGTTCGCGCCGTACTGGCGCTCCGACGCCCGCGGCGCCATCGTCGGACTCGCCCGCTACCACAACAACGGCCACTTGGCCCGCGCCGCCCTGGAAGCCATCTGTTACCAGAGCCGCGACGTGGTGGAGGCCATGGAACAGGACTCCGGCGTCCACCTCGACGTGCTCAAGGTCGACGGCGGTGTGACCGCGAACGACCTGTGCATGCAGATCCAGGCCGACGTCCTGGGCGTACCGGTCAGCCGGCCGGTCGTCGCCGAAACCACCGCGCTGGGTGCCGCCTACGCCGCCGGTCTGGCCACCGGCTTCTGGCGGGACACGGACGAACTGCGCACCCACTGGCAGGAGTCCGAGCGCTGGGCACCGCAGTGGTCCGAGGAGCAGCGCGCGCAGGGCTACGAGGGCTGGAAGAAGGCGGTGGAACGCACCCTCGACTGGGCCAAGGTCGAGTAGGCCCGGCGGGTTCCGCTCGCGCACATGGGCCGCGCCGCGGCGGGTAGGCGCGGCCCATGAACACGACGCTCGAACCCTCGCTCCTCACCACGGCCGCCGAGACGTCGGGCGGCGCCTGGCTGCTCCCCCTGATCGGCATCGTCATCGCGGCGATGCTGATCGCCGCCGTCTGGTGGGGGATCAAGCGGCGTCGGACGATGCGCACCGGCCGTACGGTGCCGGGCGACTCCGCACCGGGCACCACCGCGACGCCGCCGCCGGCTGACCCCGGTGACTTCGCCGGTGACCAGGGACACCGCGGGCCGCACGACTTCCCCGGATACGGGAACATCGGCGACGGCGGCGAGAAGCGCGACGCCTGACCGTCCCGACGGCTCGACGCCGTTGAGGGCCCGCACCCCCGGGGGTGCGGGCCCTCAACGGCGCAGGCCGTCCGTGATCGGGCCGGCCCGGCGCTGACCATGGAGGGCCGCTCGTGATCAGGGAGAGCCGTCCGTGATCGGGCGGAGCTCCCGGTGATCAGGCGGAGCCGCCCGTGATCAGGGCGAGGAGTCCGGGCAGCCCGCCCTCGGCGAGCGCGCGGCGCTGGCGGTCGGCGGGCGTGCCCTCGCGCAGGAGCCGGGTGACGAGGGCGCTCACCTCCCGGTGATCGCCCGCCTCCTCCAGTGCGGGCCCGATGTGGCGCAGTAGGGCGCACATCACGTCGCCGCCGCTGTGCGGGCGGCCCGCCGGATCGAGGAGGGTGCCGCTCAGGCCGTACCGGGCGGCGTGCCAGTTGCCGGCCTGGACCAGCTCCGGCGCGGTGACGGCGAGGGGGACCCCGGCTTTCTCCTCCGTCATCGCGGTGGCGACCAGAGCGCGGATGATCCCGGCCAGCATCACCGCCTCGTCGGCCTGGAGCTGTACGTCCGCGCAGCGGATCTCGACGGTCGGGTAGCGCTCGGAAAGCCTCGCCTGCCAGTACACCTGGCCCCGGTCCTCGATCACCCCCGACTCCAGCAGGGCGTCGAGGCGGCGTTCGTAGTCGGCTTGGCCGTCGAAGTGCGGTAGGGGTCCACTGACCGGCCAGCGGCCGAACACGATGGTGCGCCAGCTCGCGAACCCGGTGTCCTCGCCGTTCCACAGGGGCGAGTTCCCGGACATGGCGAGGATGGTGGCGAGCCACGGTCGGATCCGGTTCAGCACGGCCGTACCGGTCTCTCGGTCGGGTACCCCCACGTGCACGTGCATCCCGCTGATCAGCTGTTCTCCGACCAGTTGCCGGGCCGTCCCCTCCATCCGCCGGTACCGGGCGTTCGCGGTCACGGGGATGGGGACGGCCCCCCGCAGGGGTGCGGCGCCCGTGGCGGCGATCCGGCAGTCGTTCGCCTCGGCGGCCGAGGTCAGAGCGTGGCGCAGGCGCAGCAGGTGACCGCCCACCTCCTCCAACCGGGTGCACACGGGTGTGGCCACCTCGATCTGCGCCTGGAGCAGCTCGTCCTGAACCTCGCCGCGTTCCGCGACGAGCCCGAGTCCGGCCGTACGGCGTACGTCCTCCACGTACGGCGCCGGGAGCCCCGTAGCGGGGTCGACCAGCAGGTATTCCTCTTCCACACCGACGGTGATCACGCCCTGCGGCTACCCGCAAGCGTCATGATCACCCCTGCGGGGGACGGCGTACCCGAGAGGGCGCCGACGGGGCGGCCCCGTGCGTCCACTACGACAGCTCGCTGACCGTCGGTTACTGGCAGCGGAGCGTCGAGGACGCCCTCGGCTCCTGATCCGCCCCCGCCGCACCCCTCCGGGCACTACCTGATCGACAAGCCCCCGACCGAAGTGGGCCCGCCGCCCCTGGAGCGGGACGCGCCCGCGTGGGTGGCGGCGTCCGGAGCGGTGCCCGCGGGCGAGCAGTACGTCACGCTCACCCTTCAGGGCACGGGCAAGGAGACGGTGGTCCTGGACAGCATGACGGTCCGTACGGCCGGCAAGCGGACGCCGCTGCCCTGGAACGACTACGCCATGGGTTATCCGGGCGTCGGCTGCGGCGCCGGTGTGCCGACGCGTTCCTTCACCGTGGCCCTCGACGCCGCGCGGCCGACCTTCGCGCCCGCGGCCGGGGAGCGGAACTTCCCGTTCATGGTGAGCGAGTCCACGCCCGAGGTGTGCTACGTCAAGGCGGACGCCTCCGCGTACGACGTCAGCTGGTACCTGGAGCTGGCCTGGTCCAGCGGTTCCCGGCACGGCACGGCACCGTCACGATCGACCACAACGGCAAGCCGTTCCGTACCAGCGGCCACAACGGACGCCCCGGTTTCGAGTTCCCGCTCGGTGGTGAGGGACGGGCACCGGCGGGGTCGGCCTCCTGACCCGGCGCCCCGGCCGGCTGCGCGGCTGACCGCCAGCGACCGCGGCTGTACCGGGAGCGCACGGCCCGGGCGTCCCGGAGCGGTTCCGGACGATCGAACATACGATGGGCGGGAACCGGCGCGGGCGGCACGCCGTGCCGCCCGCCCACAGCACTCGGGGTGGAGACGACGTATGGCACAGGCCGCCGAAACGGCGCGGACCGTCATCCTTACCGTGGACGACGACCCGGGGGTATCCCGCGCCATCGCCCGTGACCTGCGGCGCCGCTTCGGCGCCGAGTACCGGATCGTGCGCGCCGAGTCCGGGGAGTCCGCGATGGAGGCGCTGCGCGAGCTGAAGCTGCGCGGCGATCTGGTGGCGGTCATCCTCGCCGACTACCGCATGCCGCAGATGAACGGCATCGCGTTCCTCGAAGAGGCCATGCTCGTGTACCCGGGCGCCCGGCGGGTGCTGCTCACCGCGTACGCCGACACCAACGCGGCGATCGACGCGATCAACGTGGTCGACCTCGACCACTACCTGCTCAAGCCCTGGGACCCGCCGGAGGAGAAGCTCTATCCGGTCCTGGACGACCTGCTCGCGGTCTGGCGCGCCGGCGACCACCGGCCGGTACCCGCCACGAAGGTGGTCGGGCACCGCTGGTCGGCGCCCTCCTCGGCGGTCCGGGAGTTCCTGGCCCGCAACCAGGTGCCGTACCGCTGGTACTCCTCCGACGAGCCGGAGGGCCGCCGGCTGCTGGAGGCGGCCGGGGTCGACGGGCAGCGGCTGCCGCTGGTGGTGACGCCCGACGGTGGCGTGCTGGTCGAACCGGAGCCGGCCGAGCTGGCCGCCCGCGTGGGGCTCGCGACGACCCCGACCGCCGAGTTCTACGACCTCGTCGTGATCGGCGGCGGCCCGGCCGGGCTCGGTTCGGCCGTGTACGGGGCGTCGGAGGGGTTGCGCACGGTCCTGATCGAGCGGTCGGCCACCGGAGGGCAGGCCGGGCAGAGCTCCCGCATCGAGAACTACCTCGGCTTCCCGGACGGCGTATCGGGCGCGCAGCTCACCGAGCGGGCCCGCCGGCAGGCCGGCCGGTTCGGCGCCGAGATCCTGACGGCGCGCGAGGTCACGGGGCTGGAGGTCAACGGTGCGGCCCGCGTCGTCCGCTTCTCCGACGGCTCCGCGGTCGCCGCGCACAGCGTGATCCTGGCGACCGGCGTCTCGTACCGGCAGCTCCACGCACCGGGTTGCGACTCCCTGACCGGCTGCGGGGTGTACTACGGCTCCTCGCTCACCGAGGCCGCCTCCTGCCAGGGGCAGGACGTGTACGTCGTGGGTGGTGCCAATTCCGCCGGGCAGGCGGCGATGTACCTGTCGCGGGGCGCGAAGTCGGTGACGCTGCTGGTGCGCGGGGAGTCCCTGGCCGCCTCGATGTCGTACTACTTGATCCAGCAGATCGAGGAGGCGCCGAACATCACGGTGCGCCCCCGGACCGTCGTGGACGAGGCGCACGGCGAGGGACACCTGGAGCAGTTGACGTTGCGGGACGTGGACAGCGGGGCGACCGAACTCGTCGATGCCCAGTGGATGTTCGTGTTCATCGGCGCGGCCCCGCTGACGGACTGGCTGGACGGGACGGTGCTGCGCGACGAACACGGTTTCATCCTGGCGGGCCCGGACCTCACGCCGGACGGGCGGCCGCCGGCCGAGTGGGAACTGGACCGCGCGCCCTACCACTTGGAGACCAACGTGCCGGGCGTGTTCGTGGCGGGTGACGCGCGCGCCCAGTCCGCGAAGCGCGTCGCGTCAGCCGTCGGAGAGGGAGCCATGGCCGTGATGCTCGTCCACCGGTACCTGGAGCAGTCGTGAGCGGGCAGGTCATGCCCTGCGCGCCGCAGGAGATCAGCTCGCTGTTCCTGTTCGAGAAGCTCTCGCCGGAGCAGCTCGGCTGGCTGTGTGCGCAGGGGCGGGTGGAACGGTTCGAGGTGGGACCGGTGTACACCGAGGGCGACCCGGCCACCTGTTTCTACGTGATGATCGAGGGCACCGTCGTACTGGCCCGCCGGGTGGGCGGCGACGACGTCGAGGTGAGCCGCACCTCGCAGCGCGGGGTGTACGCGGGCGCCATGCAGGCGTACTTGGGCGACCGAGTGCCGCAGACGTACACCAACTCGATGCGGGTGACCGAGCCCACGCGGTTCTTCGTGCTGCCCGCGCAGTCGTTCGCGGACGTCATGCGGGAGTGGTTCCCGATGGCCGCGCACCTGCTGGAAGGTCTGTTCTTCGGATCGAAGAACACCCAACGGGCGATCGGACAGCGCGAACGGCTGCTGGCACTCGGATCGTTGTCCGCAGGTCTCACCCACGAGCTGAACAACCCGGCCGCGGCGGCGGTACGGGCCACCGCGGCGCTGCGCGAGCGGGTGGGCAAGATGCGGCACAAGCTGGGCGTCATCGCCCAGGGACCCTATCCGCGCGAGGTGCTCGCCGGCCTGATCGACATCCAGGAGCGGACCGCCGAACGCGTCGCGAAGGCGCCGTCGTTGAGCCCGCTGGAGGCGTCCGACCGGGAGGACGAGCTCGCCGACTGGCTCGACGACCACGGCGTCACGGACAGCTGGCGGGTCGCGCCGACCTTCGTGCAGGCCGGCTTGGACACGGACTGGCTGGAGCAGGTCGCGGCAGCCGTGGACGAGGACATCCTGCCGGGGGCGATCGGCTGGCTCAACTACACGGTCGAAACAGAGCTGTTGATGGACGAGATCAACGACTCCACCACCCGCATCTCCCACCTAGTGGACGCGGCCAAGCAGTACTCGCAACTCGACCGCGCCCCGCACCGCGTGGTCGACGTCCACGAACTGCTCGACAGCACCCTGTTGATGTTGTCCGGCAAGATCGGCTCCGGCGTGCGGGTGGTCAAGGACTACGACCGCTCCCTACCCGACGTACCGGCCTACCCGGCGGAGCTCAACCAAGTGTGGACCAACCTCATCGACAACGCCGTCTTCGCCATCGGGAGCACCGGCCGCGAGGGCGTGTTGACGGTCCGCACGGCACGGGAGGGGGACCGGCTGCTGGTGGAGTTCCGCGACACGGGGCCCGGTATCCCGGCGGACGTCCGCAACCGCATCTTCGATCCGTTCTTCACCACCAAACCGGTCGGCGAGGGCACCGGTCTCGGCCTTGACATCTCCTGGCGGATCGTCGTCAGCAAGCACCACGGCAGCCTCCAGGTCGAATCGGTGCCGGGCGACACCCGTTTCCAGGTGCTGCTCCCACTGACCGCCCCGGAAGCCGAGGTGTTCCCCGAGGCTTCCGAAACCGACACCACCGAGGAGGACTCCGTATGACCGGCATCGACGGCATCGAGGGCATCGACCCGAGCGTCCCGCCCACCGGCCCCGGCTGCGCCGACTGCGACGAGGCGGGCGGCTGGTGGTTCCACCTGCGGCGCTGCGCCCAGTGCGGCCACGTCGGCTGCTGCGACTCCTCACCGGGCCAACACGCCACCGCGCACTGGAAGTCGAGCGGCCATCCGCTGGTGCAGAGCTTCGAGCCGGGCGAGGAATGGTTCTGGAACTACGCCACCGACGCCATGTTCGAGTCGGGGCCGGAGCTGAAGCCGCCGGGCGGCCACCCGTCGGACCAACCATCGCCGGGACCCGCCGACCGGGTCCCGCAGGACTGGGCGAACCAGTTGCGTCGCTGAGGCGACGCCCCCGCCGCTGCCGTAGGACCGCGGAAACGGGCCGACGGCAACGGCGGACACGTACCGCCGGGAGCGCGACGGGCCGGGTTCAGCAGGAGCGGACCGGCTGGAGGTTGTGCACGAAGCGGGCCGAGACCCAACCGTTGAAGCCCTGGATCCGGTACCAGACGGGGTTGCCGTCCACCCAGCCGCCCCGCTTCTGGCAGTTGAGCAGGATGCGCTGGTGCGGACGCAGCACCTTCACGACGTCCGAGTACACGGTCGGCTTCTGCCGGACGTAGAGCGCGGCGTCGGACACCACCTCCCCGACGGGGTGGGCGGCCCTCGGCGCGCTGAGCGCGGGGACGTCCGCGTACTGACCGGCGGCCCCCGCCGTGGCGGCTCCGGGGCCGAACAGCACGGCGGCCCCCACCGTGCACACGAGTACCGTTCTCTTCATCCTTGCACCGCTCTCCACGAATCCGTACCGGCACCGAATGACCGGCGGGCGCTCAGCGCCTTCAGCGCCCCACACGACTATCCGCGCGGACGACCGCCCCGGCGCTCGGACACGCCCGCCCTCCTCCGGATGGCCCCTCACGATCGCGGGCGACCGTACCGTTCCCGTCGCCGTCGCCGTCGACCGGGCGCGAGCGCGGGGCACGGCACCCCACCTACGGCCCGATAGGGTGTTCGATGCCTCATGGTGGCGCGTGCCCCGCGCCCCACGGAGCCTGTACAGCAAGCCCGTTGCCCGGAGGCACGAAGTGAGTGGGACCAGAGCGATATACGGGGACCGGTCGGCGCGCGGCGGTGCGCCGATGGCGTTCCTGCGAGCCTGGTGGATGAGCTTCGACGAAGCCCCCATCGCCGGACGCGTGCACGATCAGGTGATCCGCAAGGTGCAGCACCTGCGGATGGCGCTGGGCCTGGGCGCCGGCATCTGGCTGATCGTGTCGTATCCGCTGAGCAACGGCGGAGCGGAATTCGTCCTCGGCAAGATCGTCGAACTGGGCTTCGCCTGCGCCATCCTGGCCGCCGGAAGCGTGGTCGGCATCACCGCCTTCCTCATCGCGAGCACCCGGGACCGACGCCGGGACTTCGCCGAGCGGCTGCGCAGGCCGATCACGCTGGTCCTGTTGCTCGTCGCGGGCCCACTGGGCACGTGGGGATCGATCCGGTCGCTCAAGGGCGAGCTCATCACGATCGACAGCTTCAGAGCCGTCATCACCCCGATCTTCGGCGAGGGGTTCCTCGCCAAGGTGGTGGCCTTCCTCCTGCTGGTCGTCGGGTGGCTGTTGTCCATCGCCGTACTGCTGTGCTCGATCCCCTTCACCCTGTTCTCCGCCTGCATGTGCGTCTTCACCTGCCTCCGGGCCGGGGACGTGCACCAGATGCTCCCCGCGCTGATCTCGCCGCTGCTGGTCTGGTCGCTGCTCGCCTTCCAACTCTTCATCGGCCCGGACGTCGCCGCGCCACCGCTGGTCCTGTACACCTTCATGCTCGGCGGCCCCCTGTCGGTGACCGCGCTCTCCGTCTGGGAGGTGCGCCGGCTACGCCTACGCCACGGCATCACCCTCCGCAACGCCCTGGGCCGCTGATACGCCGTCACTCCAGGTGGCGTCATGGCCGCCGGCCGGATCCACACGTCGTCGGTCACCGGGGGTCGGTGAAACCCGCCGAATGGCGAATTCGGTGCCAGCGCGCCGACCGGCTTCAACTGCGGCGGGCGCAGCGCGGATTAGGCTCGGCCCGATGACGGAGAATGAGATCCAGCTCAAAGCGATCGCCGCGCTCACGGCCATCAGGTCCGGCGCCGACAGCCAGTTCGTCTCCGACTTGCTGGGAGAGGTGATCCCCGCGGAGTTCGTGGTGCCGGTCGACGCCGGTTTGGAGGAGACGGGGCTCGCGGTGTTGCGGCAGGTCTCGCAGCCGCTCAACGCCCTGGTCAACGGCTTCATCCTGGCGTTCGACGTCGTCGCCACGGCGCTCGACGCCGCCGGCCTCGACACGTCCACCGAAGACCTCCTGCAGACCCTTGCCCTGAGCCTGGCGGCCGAGGACACCGAGTGAGTACCGCGTCCACCGCGCGCGGGACGGCGGGGTGCGGGCGGGCCTGGTGCGGAGAGGGGCCGCGAAAGGATCCCGGCGGCGGTGGCCGGTCAGTCCCCGCGTCGCCGTCCACCCGCCACCACCGCCGACCCCGGAGCGCGACCGCGGGCGTGCCCGTCGAGCCGATCGGGTGCGCCCTCCTCGGCGGCCGGGCCGCCGTGGGGAGAACCCGCTGGGGCCCCCAGCAGGGTTCGCGCCAGGTGTCCAGCTCCAATTTCTTCAGCATCGAGGACAGTTTGAGGCGTCGGGCCTCGCCGCAGAATCCCGAGGTCGATCCCACGTATTCGACGTGGAACACGGCCCGCACTCCTCGTTGACCGCGAAGTCGAAGTCGTTCACCAGTTGCGGGATCTGCGGCAGGTCGTTCTTGAGTCCGACGGACAGTCCGCGCACGTGCGCGGTCTCCGCGATCATGCGGTTGTAGGCGAGTTGGTGGTCGGCGGTCAGGCGGCGACCTGGCCGATGACGGTGGGGATCGCCGCGCGCAGAGGCCCGTATCCGTTCACCCGCCCCGCACCGGGTGATGCCGGTCGCTGCCGACCGGACGCGGCCGGGGCCGTCAGTGGTGGCCGAGGAAGCGGGCGGCCACGGCCTTGCGGGACAGCAGCACGGCCACGCCCACCCCGATGGCAACCAGCACCTCCACCGCCACGACCGGGAGGGCGTTCAGGTTGGCCCCGGCGATGGCGGCGAGCGAGGTGGCGCAGTCACCGGCGGTCACCGCGAGGAACCAGACGCCCATCATCTGACTCCCGTACTTCTCCGGCGCGAGTTTCGTCGTCGCCGACAGGCCCACCGGCGACAGGCACAGCTCGCCCAGGGTCTGGATCAGGAAGATCAGGGCCAGCCAGAGCGGTGTGACCTGTGCGCCGCCCTCCGCGGCCGCCAGGGCCAGCAGGAACACGGCGAAGGACAGGCCCACCAGGACGAGTCCCAGGCCGAACTTGGCCGGGGTGGACGGCTCGCGGTCGCGGCGGGCCAGCCACTGCCACAGCCAGGCGAAGACCGGGCCGAGCGCCATGATGAACAGCGGGTTCAGCGACTGGAACCAGCTGGAGGGGAAGTCGTAGCCGAACAGCGTGGTGTCGGTGTTCTCGTCGGCGAAGATGTTGAGGGTGGAGCCCCCCTGGTCGTAGACCATCCAGAAGATGGCGGCCGCGACGAACAACCAGATGTAGCCCGACACCCGGGACTTCTCGGCCTCGGTCAGTTCCGGATCGCGCCGGATCCGGGTGAGCGTCCACGCGGGGAAGACCAGTCCCAGCACGGTGAGCGGGACCATCACCCAGTTGAGGGTGTAGTGCCCGGACAGGCCGACGACGAGGTAGAAGACGACCGGCACGAGCAGCCAGAGCAGCCCCTTGCGCACCATGGATCGCCGGTCGGCCGCACCCATCGGGGAGGGGACGAGGTCGCTGTGCGGGCTCAGCGAACGCCGGCCCAACAGGTACTGGGCCAGCCCGAGCGCCATGCCGACGCCGGCGACCGCGAACCCGAGGTGGTAGCTGACCTTCTGGCCGATCGTGCCGATGACCAGCGGGGCGAAGAAGGCACCGAGGTTGATGCCCATGTAGAAGATCGTGAAGGCGCTGTCCCGGTGCTCCTCCAGCGGGCCCTGGTAGAGGTGGCCGACCATCGTCGAGATGTTGGCCTTGACCAGGCCCGAGCCGACCGCGACGAAGAACAGGCCGGCGAAGAAGAACGCGGTGGTGGGCACGGCCAGCAGGAAGTGCCCGATCATGATGATCACGCAGGCGGTCGTGACGGACCGCCGGGGCCCGAGGAAGCGGTCGGAGACCCACCCTCCGGGCAGCGTCAGCAGGTACACCATGGAGACGTACACGCTGTAGATCGCCACCGCGGTGCCGGTGGAGTAGCCGAGGCCGCCCTCGGCGACCGGAGCCGCCAGGTAGACGGCCAGCAGGGCGCGCATTCCGTAGTAGCTGAACCGCTCCCACATCTCGGTGAGGAACAGCGTCGCGAGTCCTCGGGGGTGTCCGAAGAACGTCCGCGGTTCGATCTCCCGGACCTCTGTGCCCACGGTGCCCCCGTACTCCTGGTTCCGGCCTGCGCGATGACAGCTGCAACGTACGTCGGGGCGGGTGCGCGGGGGCGGCGGCCCGGCCCGGCGGGACGCGCGGGTCCGGCCGAGTTCCGCCGTTCGGTGGCGTCCGGCCGCCCGGCGACGTCGCCGGGGCGGGGCTGCCGGCCGACGGCCGGGGTGCTCGAAGGCGTCGGGCACCGGCTCCCCGACGCCCTCGCCGAGCGGATCGCGCCCCTGCCGCTCGCGCAGCTCGCCGCCCGACCGGTCGGGCGGTGACCCGGCATCCTGCGGATTTCCGCAGGGTGGGTACCGTGGTAAATCCCACCGGGTCGGACGGACAGCCTCATACCGGCACTGAGCTGCGGTTTCCAGCATGAACGGGAGCCGGGGCAACCGCCCCGGTCGACCGGACCCGCCTTCTGGAGATTCCCCATGACCCTCACGACCGCGGCGATACCCCACAAACCCACCGACGGCTTCGCGGGCTGGGCCACCGGCCTCGTGGAGACGCTCGGCGGCCCGGGCGCCGGCCTGGCGATCGCGCTGGAGAACCTCTTCCCGCCGCTGCCCAGTGAGGTGATCCTGCCGCTGACCGGCTTCGCCGCCGGGCAGGGCGTCCTCAGCCTGCCCTCGGCGCTGTTCTGGACCACCCTGGGCTCGGTCGTGGGCGCCGCGGCCCTCTACTGGATCGGCATGCTCCTCGGGCGCGAGCGGATGCACGCGATCTGGGCGAAGCTGCCGCTGGTGAAGGCCTCCGATCTGGAGCGCACCGAGAAGTGGTTCGCCAAGCACGGTACGAAGGCCGTCTTCTTCGGCCGGATGGTGCCCGTCTTCCGCAGCCTCGTGTCGGTACCGGCGGGCGTGGAGCGGATGCCGCTGTCCACGTTCCTGATGCTGACGACGCTGGGCAGCCTGATCTGGAACAGCGTCCTCGTCATGGCCGGTTACTGGCTGGGCGACCAGTGGGACGTGGTGGAGACGTACGTCGGCGTCCTGTCCAAGGCGGTCCTGGTGCTGGCCGTCGTGGGCCTGGTCGCCTTCGTGACGGTCCGGCTCCGCGGCCGCGACCGAGCGCGGCACCGCCACACCCCGTGACCGCCCCCGCCCGATCCGGCCGGGCCGGCCGGGGGCCGGTACATGAGGGCCGGCCACGGGTGGGCCCGGACCGTCCTGACCGTCCTCACCCTGTTGAGGCTGCTGTTCACGTTCGCCGACTCGGGCGTGAACGGGCCGTGGCCGGACGGTTGGACGCTGTTCTCGGCGCTGCCCGACCTGACGGCCGCGGCAGCCGTCGTGTCCATGCACCTCCCCGGAGCGCGCGGACCCTTCACGTCCCGCACGCGACAGCCGGCCTGACGGGTCCACAGGTCCCGTCAGGTCCGCGGTCGTTGGACGCCTGCGGTCACGCGGTCCCCGTCATGCTGGCGTAGACCACGACGTTGCTGTCGTAGTAGTGCTTCTTCGGGTCGAAGTCGCCGCCGCAGGTGACCAGTCGCAGACCCGCGTGGTCGAGGTTCTTGTACACCTCCAGCGTGGGGAATTGGGCCTTCGGGTACTCGGCGACCTTGTTCACCGTGAACGTGACGGTCTTGTTGTCGCGCCGCGTCACCTTGATGGTGTCGCCCGCCTTCATCGTCCGCAGCTTCTCGAAGACGGCCGAGGCGCCGTTCCACGTGACGTGCCCGGCGATCACGGCGGGGCCCTGGGAGCCGGGCGTCGGCCCCGGCTCGTACCAGCCCGCGAGAGCGGGGTCCTTCGGGGTCTGCATCGTTCCGTCCCCGTTCAGCCTCAGCGTTTCCAGGGAACTGGACAGGCCGAGCGACGGGATCGAGATCTTCTGCGGTTCCGACCGGGCGAGGACGGGTTCGGTCCGGCCCGCGCCCGTCCCGTCCGGGGATCCGGCCCCGGGGGACGCCCCGTGGCCGGCGGACGGCTCCCCGTTGGGCGGCTTCGCCGCCCCGTCGGCCGGTGCTCCGCTCCCCGCCGCCTGCCCCTGCGGGTTCGGGGGCGCCGGGTCCTGGCCGGCGCATCCGGCCAGCAGCAACGCGCCGAGGGCCGCCCCGACGACGGGTCCCGCGATCCGGCGGGTCCGGGGCCGCGGTTCGCGGGCTCCGACGCCCGTCACGCGGCGCCGTCCTCGGTCTTCGTGCGGCCCGGGTGCACGGTGACCCGCTTGCGCGCGAGCGTCATCGCGCCCGCCATCGCCACGTACGCGAGGACCGCCGCTCCGGCCGTCGTCGCCAGCGGCACCGCCGCGTCCGCCGCCGGGTCCCCACCACCGGTTTCGATGGCCCCGACCGGGATGGACCCCACGGCAGCGCCCTTGACCTCACCGCAGTTGGTCGGAGCGGTGGCCTCCTGGGGCAGCTTCGGATCGAGTTCGCTCTTGCCGGCGCCGTCGAAGTCGTACTTGTCGTTGTCGTTGCGATCGATGCCGTGTTGCACGACGTGCAGGTCCTTGATGTGGTCGACCACGTCCTGACCGACGGTGATGGTCCGCTGGTAGGAGAGCTTGCCCTGCTTGTCGGCGACGGGCATGCGGTCCACGGCGAGACCGCTGGTCGCCTTGGTCTCACCGGACGTGGTGAGCGAGATGTTGATGTCGCCGTAGTCGACGGTCGCCTCGGTGTTGTTGAGGATGCCGTCGCCGTTCGTGTCGTCACCGGCGTCGGGGCAGTGGAAGTCGTGCCCCTTGGTCGAACCGTGCAGGTGCTGGGCCGAGGGTTGCCCGGGCACCATGCCCTCGGACTCGATCCGGACGGTCAGCAGTTTGCCCTTGAGGCTGAGCATGACCGTGCCACGGGACCCGGAGTCGTTCAACTGCGCCAGGTCGATCTGGTACGCCTTGCCCTCATCGGCGACGGCCGGACCGGAAAGGCCCAGGGTCAGGAACACCGCGGCGGGTACGACGGAAATGACCGCGAGGCGGCTGCCGGCACGCTTGACTATCACATTCGCTCCTGTTCCTCGGATTCCCGGGACGGGAATCACGGGTCGCGCGGGTGGGATGAACGGAAGGAGAGGCTTTCCGCCCCTTCTTCGAAGCCACGACACCCTCGGATGGGTGCTCCTTCGAGGAATTCTTGGAAGAATTCATCGCACGCCGGTCACGCGGCTGCCCACGGCGCGATCGACAAAGGACCACCGGTCATCCAGATACGTGAGACGTCGTCCGCCAATCGAGGGGAACGGGCCGCCGCGCACAGCATTTCCGACAGCACGAGGATTCCGCGCGCCGTGCACCTGGGGTCGCTGTTGCGGTGCAACCAGATCACCGCGTTGATCATGGGGCGGCGCCCCACGGGCAAGGCCGTACGCCCGACGCCGGCCACCGCCTCCAGGGCGGCCGGGCCACCGCCGAACGGGAGGGCTGCCGTACGGAGCATGCCCGGGGGCGCGGCCGAGTCCCGTACGTGCCGGAAGTAGGCCTCCGGCGGGGCCTGCCCGTTCTCGAAGGTGTTGCGGAAGCCGACGATCCGAACGTCCGAATTCCGTGCGAGGAACTCGATGTACAACTCGATGGACAAGCCCCTCAACCGAATGTTCAGGGGCAGGTACCGCACGGTTTCCGCCCCGCTCCCCGCTCTTCGGGGAAACCACAACGCCTCCGCCGTACTGGACCGGACGGCCGACACGAGGAGCCGATATTCCGCCACCGGGGCGTCCTCCACGGAAAACGAAACGGGTTTCAGCACGACGGCATCCGTCAGCTGGAGGAGATCGGAACTCGCGTTCCCCACCGGAAATCCCGTCGCAGCCGGTTCGATCCTGCCGCATTCGCGCACGCCACATCCACCGCCTTGACATCACCCCGGTCGACGACGGGTTCACATCGCCCTTGTCGCCGGGCCTGGTTCGGTCCGGTTCTTTGTAGTCGTCCGTCCGGGGCGGAAACGAATACTTGGCCTCTGATGCTAAGAACTCCTCACGCGACCGAGGATCGATGACCATCCGCGCCCCGACCCGCCTCACCCCGCCGCGCGCGCGGGTGCGGGAGGGTCGGGCATTCGGGTGGTCGGGCGACGTGTCGGGGTGGCGGGGGTGGGGCGGTTCTGCATCCTGGGCCGGGCACGGCAGCGCGTTCCGGCGCTGCCCGCCCCGACCGAGAAGGAGTACGGGATGTCCACGGACGCGGTAGGGCGGTTCCTCGCGGCGCTGGAACCCCGGCAGCGGGAGGCCGTCGCCGGCAGACCGCGGGCCGATCAGGAGCGCCTCGCGGGTGCCTGGGAGCGGGAGCTGGCGTCGGACGACGAGCTCGACACCCTCGACGAACTGTCCCCGCCCGCCGCGGAGGCCGAGGCGGCCCGGCGGGTCATGGACCGCGAGGCGTGAGGGCGCCCGGCGGGGCGGCCGGCGGGGCGGCCGGCGGGCCGTTCAGTCGCCGGGGGTTTCCAGCGGGCGCAGGAAGCGGCGTTCGTACCGCTTGATGCAGCGGGTCTCGCGCGCCAGCTCGAAGGCGGCCTGGCACTCCGGGTCGGACATGCTGTCCGTGCGGTACTGCTCGTAGGCCGCGAAGCCGGGGAAGGAGAAGAGGGCGTAGGCGATGTCGCTGTCGCCCTCGCTGGGCAGGAAGTAGCCGTGGTGGGTGCCGCCGAACCGGTTGACCAGGTGCACCCAACGGCGCCCGTACTCCTCGAAGTCCGCGAGCTTGTCGACGTCGATCTCGTACTTCAGATGAATGGTGATCACCCGCCCATCATGCCGGGTGGCCCCGCCGCGGATCGCGGTCCCGGCCCCGGGCCGGCCGCGGATCGGCCACGACGGACGTGGCGGGCGGCGCGGCCGGGTTCGGCAAGTTGGGCCGCAGTGGCGGCAATCGGCCCCTTCGGGGAGGCGATCGCACCGAAACCTCGTACGCTGCGACGGACTGGGAGACGTCGTGGAGGGGGATTCACATGTCCTTGCAGAAGGGCGCCAACGTACCGGTGCCGAGTGCCCGGGTCCGGGTGGAACTGGGCTGGCGGGGCGGTCCGGGAGCGCCGGACGTGGACGTGTCGGCGCTGCTGCTGACGGCTGCCGGCAAGGTGAGGTCGGACGACGACTTCGTGTTCTACAACCAGCCCGTGCACGCCAGTGGCGCCGTGCGCCACGAGGGCCGGCGTCAGGACGGAGCGGGCACGCTGGAGACCATCGCGGTGACGCTGTCCGCGGTGGAGCAGGAGATCGGGACGGTGGTGATCGCCGCCTCCACCGACAGCACGTTCGGGCAGGTGGCCGGTCTGTTCGTGCGGGTGCTGGACGCGGACGGCGGCGCGGAGACGGCCCGGTTCGACGCCACGGGTGCCACCTCGGAGACGGCGTTCGTGCTCGGGGAGCTGTACCGGCGCGGCGGCGCGTGGAAGTTCCGGGCCGTGGGCCAGGGGTACGCCTCCGGGCTGGCCGGGCTCGCCACCGACTTCGGCATCACGGTCGACGATCCGGCCCCGCCGGCTCCGCCGCAGCAGGCGCCCGTGCGGCAACCGGCCCCCGCCCCGCGGTCGGAGCCCGTGCGGCAGCCGGTGGCTCCGCCCCCGATCCACCGGCCGGCGGCACCGGCTCCGCACGTCCCCCAGCCCGCGCAGCCCGCGCACACCCAGCCCGTACGGCTCTCGAAGATCACCTTGACGAAAGCGGCGCCCGCCGTATCGCTCGCCAAGCAGGGGGCCACCTCCGGCGGCATGCGGGTCAACCTCACGTGGAGCGCCGCCACACCCGCGCGCGGCTGGATGCGCAAGGGGAGGGAGGCGGTCCAACTCGCGGACGTGGACCTCGACCTCTCCTGTCTGTGGGAGCTCCAGAACGGCACGATGGGGATCGTCCACCCCATCAACAACCAGTTCGGCTCGTTCGACCAGCCCCCGTACGTCCTGCTGGACCAGGACGACCGGACCGGGGGCAGTGACGACGGCGAGAACCTCATGATCAACCTCGATCACACCGCCGACATCAAACGCCTCCTGGTGTTCGTGTCCATCTACGCCGGGGCCACCAACTTCGCGGGGCTGCAGGGCGTCGCCACGCTGTACCCGCCCGTCGGTCCGCCGATCGAGGTGCGCCTGGACGAATGCACCGTGCCCGCGCCGGTCGCCGCGATCGCGCTGATCGAGAACGTGGGCGGGGAGCTCATCGTCCGACGGGAGGCGAAGTACATCGTGCTCCCGCCCGGCATCCTCAAGCAGCAGGCGGTGGACCTGGCGTACGGCTGGGGCATGGGCTGGGAGCCGGCCAGCAAGGACTGACCGCTCCGGCCGCCACGAACCGGCCCGTGACCTGCCCGAACGCCCCGACGCGAGGACCCGCGTCGGGGCGTTCGGCCGTCCCCGGCGGGGTACGGCGGGCAGGTGACTCGTGCGTACTGCACACCCCGGCGATGACAGCCGTGACTGTCGCGGCCCTCGGTCCGCGTGACAGCGTGAGGACATCACCGACCGAGGGGAGCAGGAGTGAACAAGGGGTACGCCGCCTTCTGCGACGCCGACCGCTGGTTCTACGACGCGCCGTACCGCCGCGCCGAGGAGAACTACCCGGCCGCGCTCGCCCCCGTACCGGCGGGGTGGCAGACACACCGCAGCGGGGACTGGCTGGCGCTGCGCCCCCTGGACGCCCAACTCCCCTCCCAGGGCTGGAAGATCCACGTCTCGGCGTGTCTGGACAATGCCGAGTCCGTCCTGGAGCGGGTGCACCGCTACTGCGTGGAACGTCGGATCGCGTTCAAGTTCGTGCCGAGCCGCTACCTGCTGCACCTGCGCAACGCGAAGTACGCCGACCGTGCGGCGAGCGGCAAGTTCCTGACCGTGTACCCGGCGGACGAGGAGCAGTGCGGGCGCGTCGCGGCGGACCTCGACGCGTTGCTGACCTGCGAGCCGGGCCCGTACATCCTGAGCGACCTGCGCTGGAACGACGGTCCCGTGCACCTGCGGTACGGGAGCTTCACCCTGCGGCACTGCTACGACGACCTCGGGGAGCTCGTCCCGGCGATCGAGGCCCCGGACGGCCGGTTGGTGCCGGATCCGCGGGGGCCGGTGTTCCAGCCGCCCGAGTGGGTGGAGCCGCCCGCGTTCCTGGCGCCCCACCTGGCGAAGCGGGCCTCCGTGACCCTGGCGGGCCTGCCCTACGCCGTCGAGCGGGCCCTGCACTTCTCCAACGGGGGCGGCGTGTACGCGGGGCGGGACGTCCGCTCCGGCGAGCGGGTCGTCCTGAAGGAAGGGCGTCCCTTCGCGGGCCTCGCGGCCGACGGCGCCGACGCCGTGACCCGGCTGCACCGCGAACGCCGGGCCCTGGAGCAGCTGGCCGGGCTGGACTGCGTGCCCTCGGTGCACGGCACCTTCACCGTCGGGGACCACCACTTCCTCGTGATGCAGCACTTGGAGGGCAAGCCCCTCAACACCTACTTCGCCCGCCGGCACCCGCTGATCGAGGCGGACCCCGACCCCGCGGAGCTCGCCGAGTACACCCGGTGGGCGCTGGAGGTCCACCGGCTGGTGACGGAGGCCGTGGAGGCGGTGCACGCCCGCGGCATCGTCTTCAACGACCTGCACCTGTTCAACGTGATGGTCGCGGAGGACCCGACGACCGGCGCGCCGTCGGTGTCGCTGCTCGACTTCGAGGCCGCCGCCCACGTCGACGAGGGGCTGCGGCAGACCGTCGCCAACCCGGCGTTCGTCGCCCCGGCCGACCGGCGCGGTTTCGCCGTCGACCGGTACGCCCTGGCCTGTCTGCGGCTGGCCCTGTTCCTGCCGCTGACCAGCCTGCTGGTGATGGACCGGACGAAGGCGGCGCACCTGGCCGACATCGCCGCCGAGCAGTTCCCCGTACCGCGCGAGTTCCTCGACGAGGCGGTACGGGAGATACTCGCCGGCCCGGACGGCGGCCCCGCGGCCGGGTCCGAGGATCCTCCGGGATCCGGCGGTCGGACGATCACCGTGCGGCGCCCCTACTTGCCGGTCGAGCCCGGCGACTGGGAAGCGGCCCGCGCCTCGATGACGGCCGCGCTGCGGGCGAGCGCCACCTTCGACCGCGACGACCGGTTGTTCCCCGGGGACACGGCCCAGTTCGCGACCGCCGGTGGCGGGACGGGCTTCGGCTACGGAGCGGCCGGCGTCCTGTACGCGCTCGCCGAGACCGGCGCCGAACCGTGGCCCGAGGCCGAGGAATGGCTGTTGGCCCGGACGAAGGAGCCCGCCTCCGGCATGCCGTTGGGCTTCTACGACGGCCTCGCCGGTCTCGCCTGGACCCTGGAGCGGCTCGGCCACCGCGAGCGCGCCCTCGTACTCGCCGAGCAACTCCTCTCCCAGTCCTGGCAGTCGGCGGGACCGGACCTGCACGGCGGACTCGCCGGCATCGGACTGGCCCTGGACTCCCTGGGTTCGGCCACCGGTGAGGGCGAACTCCACACCGCGGCCCTGCGCTGCGCCGAACTCCTCTGCGAACCCGCGGCCCGGCCGAACCGGGCCGGTCTCCTGCACGGCCACAGCGGTCCCGCGCTGCTCCTGCTGCGGCTCCACGAACGCACCGGTGAGAAGGAGTTGTTGGTCCGGGCGGGCGAAGCCCTGCACCGCGACCTCGACCGCTGCGTGACCAGCGCCTTCGGCACGCTCCAGGTCGACGAGGGATGGCGCACGATGCCCTACCTCGGCGGTGGCAGCGTGGGCATCGGGATGGTGCTGGACGACTGGTCGCGGCACGCCCGGGACGAGCGCTTCGAACGGGCCCGGCCGGAGATCGTCCGAGCCGCCCAGGCGACGTTCTACGCGCAGCCCAGCCTGTTCCGCGGCGCGGCCGGCATGATCCTCCACCTGGCGCGCACCACCACGCCGGGCCCGGGGTCCGCCCCCGCGGACATCGCCCGACAGGTGGAGGCCCTCGCCCGGCACGCCGTCCCCTACCAAGGCTTCCTGGCCTTCCCCGGCGAGCAGATGATGCGCCTGTCCATGGACCTGTCCACGGGCACGGCCGGCGCTCTCCTCGCCCTCGGCAGCGCCGCGCCCGGCGGGCGCGCCCAGCTGCCGTTCCTCCCCCCGCCGCGCTCCGCCGCGGCCCACGAGCCGGTCCCCGTCCTGGGGGCCGTGACCCATCGGAACACCACAGTGAAGAGGAATCAGACATGACGCTTCTGGACCTGCAGTCGATGGACACCCCGAAGGAAGAGACCACCGAGGCCGCGCACCTGACCGGCGGTGGCAGCCGGGCCAGCCTGCTCCTCTGCGGCGACAGCAGCCTGAGCATCACGACCTGTAACTGATCAGGTCATTGAGGGCCCGGGCGGTTCACCGCCCGGGCCCGCACCACACCCCTGGAGCCGCCGCCCATGACAGCGTCCGATCCCGTCGGTGAGGCGGCGGCCGCCCGCGGCGCCGACCGGGCGCTGCGGGCGGCCGCTCACCACAGCGCCGGCCGTCTCACCGCCGGCGCCGTCTGCTCGGTGGCCGCCGCCGGCGCGGCCCTGGCCGAGCCGGCCGTCCTCGGCCACACCCTCGACCTGCTGCTGCGACAGGACCCCGCCGGCGCGCGCTGGACCGCCTGGTGTGCGGCGATCATCGCCGCGGAGGTCCTCCTCGACGCCGTGACGGCCCGGCTCAACGGCGGCGTGGACGCCCGTTCCACCTCCTGGTTGCGCCGTACGGGCCTCGCCCGGCTGCTGCGCACCGCGCCACACCACGCCGCCCGCCACTCCCCCGGTGAACTCTCCGCCCGGCTGACCTCGCACGCCACCACCGCCGGGGCCGCCCCGGCGGCCGTCGTCGGCGCGGCCGTGGCCCTGCTGCCCCCGGTCGGCGGACTCGTGGCCCTGTTCCTGGTCGACGTGTGGACCGGGTTGGCCTTCCTCGCCGGACTCCCGCTGCTCGTGCTGCTGTTGCGGGCCTTCGCGCGCGATTCGGGTGCCAGCGTCGGCCGTTACCAGGAGGTGCAGCTCGCCCTGGCCGGCCGCCTCGTGGAAGCACTCGCCGGCGCCCGTACGATCGCCGCCGCCGGCACCGCCGAGCGCGAACAGGCCCGTGTCCTGGCCCGGTTGCCCGAACTCGGCGCCGAGGGGCGGCGGACCTGGCGGATCTACGGATCGACCATGGCCCGTACCAGCGCCCTCATGCCGCTGCTGCTGTACGTGGTCCTCGGCGTCGGCGGGGTCCGCCTCGCCGACGGCGCACTCGGTGTCGGCGGCCTCCTCGCGGCGGTCCGCTACGCGGGCCTGGCGGCCGGGGCCGGCGCCGTGACGGGACGGCTGGCGGCCGTGGTCCGCGGCCGGGCCGCCGCCCGCCGCACGGCGGCCCTCTTCGATCTGCCCGAACTCCCGCAGGGGACTGCCCGATTGCCCGAAGAGGGCGCGGGCACCCTGGAGCTGCGCGGCGTACGCGTCGTGCGCGCGGGCACCGTGGTCCTGCGCGACGTCGACCTGCGGATCGCCGGCGGGACGACCGCCGCCGTCGTCGGCTCCTCGGGCTCCGGCAAGACGACGCTGGCCGCCGTGGCGGGCCGGCTCACCCCCTGCGACGAGGGCCGGGTCCTGCTCGACGGGGTGCCGCTGGACGAACTTTCCGCCGAGGAGCTGCGCCGGGAGGTCGGCCACGCCTTCGAGCGACCGGCCCTCTTCGGGACGGACGTCGCCTCCGCCCTCGCCTTCGGCAGCGGCCCGGCGCCGGACCCGGAGGCCGTGCGCGCCGCCGCGCGGGCGGCCGGCGCCGACGGCTTCGTACGGCGGCTGCCCGAGGGCTACGCGACGGCGCTCGCGGACGCGCCGATGTCCGGCGGGGAGCTGCAACGGCTGGGCCTGGCGCGGGCGTTCTGCCGAGCGGGGCGGTTGCTCGTCCTGGACGACGCGACGTCGAGCCTGGACACCCTGACCGCCCGGGAGGTGGAACGCGCGCTGGCCGCCGACGTCCGACCGGGCACCCGTCTCGTCGTCGCCCACCGCATCTCCTCGGCCGCCCGCGCCGACCTCGTCGTCTGGCTCGACGCGGGACGGGTCCGGGCGACCGGCCCCCACGCCGAGTTGTGGCGCGACCCCGCCTACCGGGCGGTGTTCGGCGACGGAACGGACGCGGCCGGGGAACCGGCCGGGCCGTCCGCCGACGAGGGCGGTGGCCCGGGTACCGACGGCCCGTACGGAGCGGGCCTGCGGCCCGCTCCGGAACCGCCCGGCCGGGAGGCGGTCCGGTGAGCGAGTACGGAACCTGGCGGCGGGTGTCCCGTGAGGGCCGCCGCTTCCTGCGCGAACGACCCGGGGCGCTGCGCCGGCTCGCCCTCTGGTCCCTGCTGGAGTCCGCGCACACCTTCCTCGGCGGTTACGCGGTGGCCCGCGCCCTCGACGACGGTTTCCTCGCCGGCCGGACCGGGACGGGCCTCGGCTGGCTCGCCGTGGCCGGCGCGGGCGCCCTGCTGGGCGCGCTCGCCCTGCGCGGCGTGTTCGGCGGCCTCGCCGATCTCGTCGAACCGCTGCGGGACGGGCTGGTGCGGCGCTCGGTGCGGCAGGCGATCGGGCGGGCCGTCGCGGATCCCGGGCGGGCCGGTGACGCGGGCGCGGTCTCCCGGCTGACGCAACAGACCGAGATGGCCCGGGACTCCGCCGCCGGCCTCGTCCTGGTCGCACGGTCGTTCGTCTTCACCTCCCTGGGCGCGCTGCTCGGGCTGGCCGCGCTGTCGCCCGTACTGCTGGTCCTCGTCCTGCCCGCGCTGCTGCTGGGCACGGCCGGGTTCCTGGCCACGCTGCACCCGATGGCGCGCGTGCAACGGTCCGCCCTCGACACCGACGAGGCCTTGTCCGCGCGGGCCGCCGAACTGGCGTCGGGGCTGCGCGACGTCGTCGCCTGCGGGGGCGCGGCGAGCGCCGGAGCCGGGGTGGAGTCGCTGATCGCCGAACAGGAGCGGCTGACCGTGCGGCTCGCGCGGTGGACCGCGCTGCGCACGCTCGCCCTGGGCGTCGCGGGTCGGCTGCCGGTCGTCGTCCTGCTCGCCGCGACGCCCTGGTTGCTCCGGCGCGGGGTGAGCGCGGGCGCGGTGGCCGGGGCGCTCACCTACCTCGTGCAGTCCCTGCTCCCCGCCTTGGACGCGCTGATGACGGCCCTGGGGGCCGCGGGCACCCGACTGCTGGTGGTACTGGACCGGTTCTGCGAGCCGGAGGGGGCGAAGCCCCCGCTCCCGGCGCCGGCCGCCGTGCCGGGGCCGACGCGCGCGCCCTCCCCCTCGCCCGTGCCCGCGCCGTCGCCCGCACCCGCGCCCGTGCCCGCCGTCGAGCTCCGTGGCGTCAGCTTCGCCTGGGGACCCCGTGCGGACCCCGTGATCGACGGGCTCGACCTGCTGGTCGGGCCGGGCGAGCACCTGGCCGTGGTGGGACCGAGCGGCATCGGCAAGTCCACCCTCACCGCTCTGATCGCCGGCCTGCTACCGCCCGGATGCGGCACCGTACGGGTCGCGGGGGCCCCCGCGCCAAGTGCCCCGGGGCGCGGCCCCGACGTCCGTCGGACGCTGCTGCCCCAGCAGGCGTACGTGTTCACGGGCACGGTCCGGGAGAACCTGACCCACCTGTGCCCCGGCCCGGTGTCCGGGGTCGAGCTGGACCGGGCCGCGGCCGCCCTCGGCGCGGACGCCCTCGTGGCCCGGCTCGGCGGACTGGACGCGGCGCTCGACCCGGGCCGGCTCTCCCAGGGCGAGCGCCAACATCTCGCCCTCACCGCCGCCTACCTCTCCCCCGCCCCGCTGCTGCTGCTCGACGAGGCCACCTGCCACCTCGACCCCCGGACCGAGGAGCGTGCCGAACGGGCGCTCGCGGAGCGCCCCGGCACCCTGGTGGTGGTCGCCCACCGGATCTCCTCCGCCGTCAGGGCCGACCGGGTCCTCGTCCTCGACGGGACCCGGGCGGTGTGCGGCACGCATGCGGAGCTCCCGGCCAGGTCACCCCTGTACCGGGATCTGGTGGGCTTGTGGAACGCGCGCCGGTGAGGCGCGAACGGCCGAGGGGAACTCGGGCCGGGGCTCAGACCCAGCCGGCCCGGCGGGATATCCGGATGGCGTCTATCCGGTTGCGGGCGCCGGTCTTCCTCGTCACGGCGGCCATGTAGTTGCGTACGGTTCCGCTGGCCAGGTGCAGGGCGCGGGCGATCTCCGCGACCGAGTCGCCCTCGGCGGCCCGGGCCAGCACGCTGAGTTCGCGCGGGCTGAGCGGCATGGGGTCGGCCTCCATGAAGGCGGAGGCGAGGGTGGCGTCGATGAAGCGTTCTCCCGCGGCGACCTTTTCGATGGCCCGGACCAGCCGGGCGGGCGAGCCGTCCTTGTCGACGTAGCCGAGGGCCTGGGTCCGGAAGGCGCGCCGCAGCGTGCCGGGCGTGTCGGCCCGGGCGAGGACGATCAGGGGGGTGGACGAACGGGGCAGCAGGCGGGCGGCGGCGTCGGTGTCGGCGAGGAGGGCGGCCGACACCTCCGGACAGTCGAAGTCGACGATCGCCACGTCGGGTCGTAAGAACTCCGCCTGGCGCGCCGCGGCCCGCCAGCCGGAGGAGGTGACTTCGAAGTCGCTTTCGGATCTCAGCAGCGCGGCCAGGGCGGACCTCACCAGGCACACGCCGTGCAGCACCAGGACCTTGGTCATCGGGGTTCCCCTCAGGTGACGAGCGATCAGCATCAAGCGGCTGCCCAGCTACCGGCATGAGGGAACGTCACGGCGGGAGGCGTACGGGGGCGCGTGGCCGAAGTCGGGCGCTCCTCCAGTGCCACCCCCGGCGACCGGTGACCGTCCCACCTCGGAGGGTGTCCGGGAAGCGCCGTGCGGGGCCTCGGAACGGCAACATCCGGATGGGCTGATTCCGCGTGCATTCGGCGTGATCCTTGCGCCTGGTACGGGGTTCCGGGCCCCTGGCGGGAGGCCGACGGGGGGATCGGTCCGGGGTGTGGTGGCCGGCGTCGGGGCGGGTGTCGGGGCAGGTGTCGGGTTTCGGACGTCGCTCAGCGGCCACATGGGCAGGGAGCGACGGACCACGAGGAGAGGAAACACCACCATGACGACGATGGCCCTGTTGATCGTGCCCATGGCGCTGGCCCTGCTGCTCGTCCACCGCAAGGGCGGACAGCGTGCCCGCCACCGGGCGAGCCGGTTCTGAGCGGCGTACCGACCCGTCCGGGCCGGTGCCACACACGAGCGGAAGCGAGGTGAGTGCGGTGTCCATGCGTGCGAAGGGGTGGGCGAAGTCCTTCCCGGTGCACAAGGGGGTGCGCGAGGCCCGCCGGTGGACCCAGGATCATTTGGACTCCCTGCGGTGGACGGCGGATGCCCCGGACACCGCCCACTCCGTCCTGTTGGCGGTGTCGGAACTCGTCACCAACGCGCACGTCCACGCCCACAGCAGTGCCCGACTGGTGCTGACCTGGGACGGCCAGTGCCTGCACGTCAGCGTCGCCGACAGCGACCCGAGCCTGCCCGCCCCGCGCAACGCCTCCCGGGAGGCGACCTCGGGTCGGGGGCTCGCCATCATCGACGCCCTCGCCGACGCGTGGGACGCCCATTCCTTCCACGGCGGCAAGACCATCACCGCCTGTTTCCACCCCTACGCGACGCCCGCCCCGCACGCCGGGGCCGGCCGACCGGGCCCGCACGCCGGCGGGTCGACCGGCGCGTGACGGGCCGGGCCCCCGACGGCCCGGCCCGGTGAATCCCCGCCCCGCGGCGGGGATTTCGCACGTTCACCCACCCGCGATCGTTGCCCCTCGTACGGCCGCGCAGCCGTCGCCGTCCCCCGCCGGCGCGGTCAGCCCCTCGGAGCCTGCTCCGACCCGGGGGACGCGCCGATGGCGGGCTCGGGGTCGTCCGTGGCGATCTCGGGCTCCAGTCCCTCCCCGACAGCGGTCCGCCGGCGTCCGGCATCGGCCCGCCAGGCCTCGAAGACGAGCGTGGTGGCGGTGACCACCACGAGCCCGAGGAGCCAGCCGCCCACCACGTCGCTGACCCAGTGCACGCCGAGCGCGACCCGGGTGTAGCCGACCCCGATCACGCTCGTCACCGCCACCGCCCAGGGCAGGAACCGCCAGGCGCGCGGCACCAGCGGGAGCAGGACGAGGAGCAGGATCGCGCAGGAGACCATGGCCGTCATGGCGTGCCCGGAGGGGAAGGAGAACCCGGGCGCGTGGGAGACGGGGTCGGGCAGGTGCGGGCGGGCCCGTTCCACCACGTTCTTGGTGAGGAACCCGATGAGGGCGCCGGCCGTGGCGGTGACGGCCGCCCAGATCGCCAGCCGCCACGCGCGGCGCCGCAGCAGCCAGATCACCAGGAGCGCCACCAGCAGCCGCATGGTCACCGGGTCCCACAGCACGCCGGTGAGGAACTCCAGCACCCGCACCCGGTCCGGGTCCTCCAGGGCGGCCCGGTGGAGCCGTTCGGCGGTGTCCCGGTCGAGGCGGTACAGCGGCGACCACCGGGATTCGACGAGCACCAGCGCGAGGACGAACGGCACGCTGACCACGGCCGTCGCCACCACCGTCAGCCCGAGCCTCGCCCCGAAGGCCGCGTCGGGGCCGGATCGCCCGCTCAGGAACGAGCGGATCGCGTGGCGACGGGGGCGGGACCCGGTTCCGGGACGGGGCGGGAGCTGTGCCATGGTGAGCGACTTTCGGTCGGGAACGGCCGGTTGCGGCCTTCGGGTGGGTGGGGCGGCGGGGCTCAGACCCCGGGGTCCTTCGCGACGGGCGCGCGCACGCCGGCCCGTACGGCTTCCAGTTGGGCGGAGAAGGCGAGGCCGAGGAACAGGGCCATCGAGGTCAGGTAGGACCACAGCAGCAGCGCGACGAGCGCGCTGAGCGGCCCGTACACGCTGGTGAAGGTGCTGCTGGCGCCCACGTACAGGCTGAGTGCCCAGGTCGCGGTGATCCACAGCAGCAGGTAGACGACGGCGCCGAAGGCGAGCCAGGTGTAGCCCGGCTGGTCGCGGCGGGGGGCGAGGCGGAAGATCGCGCTGGTGGCGAGTACGGCCAGCAGGACGCCGACCGGCCAGCGCAGGATGTCCCAGGCACGGATGGTGTCCGGGCCGAGGTGGTAGACCTCGGCGAAGGAGTGGGTGAGGTCCGCGCCGAGGACGGTGAGGACGAAGCTGAGGCCGAGGGGCAGGCCCGCGAGGAACGCCATGACGACGCCGCGGGCGTACTTGCGCAGGAAGGGCCGGTCGCGCTCGTTGCCGTATATCCGGTTGGCGCCGCGCTCGACCTGGCACAGGCTCGTGGTGACGTTGACCAGGGAGAACATCAGGCCCAGCCAGAGCGCGACCTGGCCTCCGTCGCCGGCGTGCCGGCGGCTCTCGCGCAACGCCTCGTCGACCACCTCCCGGCTGGGGCCGCTGGTGATCCGTCCGATGGTGAGTTCGGCGACGCGACCGATGTCCTCGGTGTGCAGGACGCTGGACAGGCCGATGGCGGCGATGGACAGCGGCACGATGGACAGGACCGTCTGGAGGGCCAGGGCGCGGGAGTGGCTGAACCCGTCGGCGTAGCGGAAGCGGACGAAGGAGTCACGGGCCAGGCTCCAGCCCCCGTAGCGGCGCAGGGCGGCCCAGGCTTCGTCCCCGGACAGCTCCTCGCCCACTACGTCACGTCTTTGCGGTACCTGGGTCGCGGTTCCCATCGGCTTCCTGATTCTGTGTGGTCCCGGCGCGCGGTGCGGCGGGGCGGGGGCGGGTTCAGTGGTGGGCGGGGCGGGGACGCGCGTGCTCGTCGCCGTGCTCGTCGTGGTACTCGTGCGTGTCGGACACCGGGTGCTGCGGGTGCGCCGCGTGCGTCGCGCGGTCGCGCGGAGCGCCGCCCGGGGCCCTGGGCAGCCGGATCCGCAGGGCGCCCGGTTCCACCTCGGCGAGCAGGTGGGAACCGTCCGCCATGGTGTCGCCGTCGACCTCCCGGGGTTGCGCTCCGGTGAATCGGATCTCGATCCGGCGTGCGGTGAAGTACTCCAGGGACCCGCCCGCCACCCTGCGGCCGCCGGCCTGCGCGGGGGCGGGGCCGTCCGGCGCGGGAGCGCCCTTGCGCACGACCCGGGAGACCAGGTGACCGGCCGCGGCGAGCCAGCCCGCCGCGCCGTGGGGGTCGAAGAGCACGAGTTCCAGCCGTCCGCTGTCCGGCCGCGCCCGGGGCAGGAGTTCGAGGCCGCCCTGGAGTGCGCCGACGTTGCCGACGACGACCATCCGGGCCCGCCGGCGGCGCACCCGGCCGCCGTCCAGCCGTACGGTCAACCGCATGCCGGGGTCCGCGAGGTGGCGGGCGCCGGACAGGACGTACGCGGCCCACCCCAGGCGGGCCTTGAGGGCGGGCGAGGTGTCGCGGACGGTTGCGGCGTCGAAGCCGGCGCCCGTCATCACCGTGAACCGCGTCGACGGGAGACCGTCGCCGCGCACGCTCCCCACGTCGATCGGGAAGTCCTCGCCGGTCAGGGCATCTTCCAGGGCGGCGCGCGGGTCCAGCGGGAGGTCCAGGTTGCGGGCGAGGAGGTTGCCCGTCCCGCAGGGCACCAGCGCCAGCGGGATGCCGGTGCCCGCCAGGACGTCGGCGCAGGCACGGACCGTACCGTCCCCGCCGCAGGCGACGACGAGGTCCACTCCGGGCTCCGCGCACTCCTCGGGCAGCGTCCCGCCGGGTCGTTCGACCGAGGTGTGGGTCCACCGCTGCTCGGTCCACCCGTGGTCGTGGAGGCTGATCCGTACCTGTTCGGCCAGTTCGTCGGGGCACCCGAGCGGATGCCGGACCACGACGACCGTCCGGCCCGGGCTCCCGTCGGCCTCCGCATCCGGGCGGACGGCGCCGCCCCGGGCGGCGGGGACGGCGGGGGCGGCGGGGACGGCGGGGGCGGGGGCCTGCGGGCGGCCCCGGTCGGGTACGTCCGGCAGGACCGTGTCCGCGCCTTCCTGCGGTTCGCCGTCGGTGTCGCGGGTGCGGCCGGCCAGGAACACCGCGCCGATGACGAGCAGCGTGGCGAAGCCGTTGATGAGGCCGCCCGCCACATCGGACGGGTGGTGCATGCCCCGGTACATCCGGGACACTCCGACCGCCGGCGCGACGAGGATCAGGAACGCCGTCGCGACGTACCGCCACGGCCCGCGGAGCCGGGTCCACGCCAGCACCGCGAGCCCGCCGTACAGGGCGACGGAGGCACCGACGTGACCCGAGGGGAAGCTCGACGTGGGGGGCGCGCCGTCCAGGCGGGGCACGTCGGGGCGGGGGCGTTCCACGCACATCGTCACGGCCAGGAAGACCGCCGACTGGACGGCGACCGACGCGCCCAGGAAGACCGCGTCGGCCCAGCGCGGGGTGCCGGGCAACACCAACAGGGCGACGATGCAGAGCAGCGTGACCCCGATGATCACCTCCGTGGAGGCCATGACCGACAGCCACTCCGTCACGGTGTTCGCCCACGGGTTGCGGTGCGCGGCGAAGCCGTCCGTCACGCGGTCCTCCGCCGACAGCAGTCGGGCCGCCGGCGCTCCGGTCACGAACAGGCCCAGCGCCACCATCGCGGCGAACTGGGCCGGTACGAGCCACAGGAACCGTGCGCGTCTCGCGGCCGTGCCGCTATCCGTCGTCATGGCAGCCTTGTTGCCCGTGACGGCCCGTTGATGCGCCGTCGATCCCGCCGACCGCCGCCGACCGGCCCCCCGTGGTGGTGACCGTCGTCACAGCGTGGTGGGGCCCGGCCGCGCGGCGCAGCGGGCCGCGGGGCGGGCCCCGCTCAGCCTTCCGAACGGGGTCCCGGCAGCGGAGCGGGGGCTTCGGCTCCGCCGCCGGCCCGGATCCGGGCCAGGGCCTCCTCGTGGAGGGACGCCAGGCCGCCCTCCGGAAGCAGGACGGGACTGCCGGTGAGGGTGTACCACTCCCAAGCCCCGGTGTACTGGACGGTCAGGACGGCGCGGCCGGCGCCGTCGTCCTCGGTGGCGAGGGTCAGGTCGCCGGTGATGACGCCGACCTCGTCGGTCATCGCGCCGCCGGGCCCCGCGGTGGCGAAGCCGACCAGGCGCACGCCCGCGTCCGGCTGGGTCCAGGGAGTGGTCACGGGCCGCGTCTCGTCCTGCTGCTGTTGTCCGGTCATGTCCTACCGCATGCCCAGTTTCCGGAGGGGTGAGCGCCTCCGGCCGGGTGAGAGCGCGCCTGGTGCTGTGGCCGGAAAGGTTTGCCGGGTCGCGGGGTTCGGTGCGGTGCGTCGCCAGGCGGAGGGCCGCGGCTCGTACTGGACGTACTTCCGTGGTCCGACAACGCGGCGAGGTGCCGTGCCGGGCGCCGCGACCCGGTGGACCTTTCCGGTCACAGCACTAGCTCGTCGTCAGGAGTGCGCACCGGGTGACGACCTGGGCGAGGTCGCCCCCGTCGCGCAGGAGTTGGCGCTGGACGCGGGCGCCGTTGCCCTGTTCGTGCAGGCGCGCGATCCCCTCGCGCACCCGTTCGTCGTCACCGTGGTCGACCAGCGCTTCCCGTACGTGCTGGTGGAGGGCGTCGAGCACCTCGGCGGCGGGTGCCTCCCGCATGGTCTGCGGGTGCAGCAGGGGGCCGTCCAGACCGGAGCGCCCGGCCCGCCAGGAGGCGAGGCGCAGCAGGCTGGTCCCTATCCGGGCCGGCGGTTCGCCGTCGCGCCAGGCGCGGGCGGCGGTCTCCACGAGGCCCCGGATCAACGCGGCCAGCAGGACGGGGGTCGTCGCGTGCAGGCACACGTCCGCGACCCGCACCTCGACCGTCGGGTAGTTCGCGGCCAGCCGCGCGTCGTAGTAGACCATCCCCTCGTCCCGCAGCACCCCGGTTCCGATCATGCTCCGGATCTGCTCGTGGTAGCGGTCGGCGGAGCCGAAGACGTCCACCGGTCCCGCCGAGGGCCAACGGTTCCACACCCGGCTGCGGTAGCTGCCGTACCCGCTGTCCTCGCCCTGCCAGAACGGTGAGTTGGCGCTCATCGCGGTGAGCACGGCCAGCCACGGACGGATCCGGTCCAGGACGGCGACGCCCTCCTCGTCCGATTCCACCGACACGTGGACGTGCATCCCGCACGTCAGCTGTTCCTGCGCCGTCAGCCCGAACTGTTCGCCCAGCCACTCGTACCGCTTGCCCGCGTTCATCGACGGCCGCACGGCCAGCGGGGAGGTCGCGACGGCGGCCACCACGGCTCCGGCGTCCGCCGCGTGGCGGGCCGCCTCGCCGCGGATGCGGGTGATCTCGTCCTGGAGTTCGCCCATCTCCGTCACCGGCTTGGTGGCGAACTCCAGCTGCTCCTTCTGGAGCTCCTTCTCGAACTCGTGCGCCTTCTCGCCGGCTCCGCCCGGCTGCTGCCACGCCAGCCGGTCCGCGGCGGCCAGCACGGCCCCCGAGACGGCGAGGGGCGCACCCGTCCGCTCATCGACCAACAGAAGTTCCTCTTCCACACCCACGCTGCGCATTGCCGCCACCCGAAGTCGCCCGTCACGTCCTCCTCCGCATGCCCGGCCCGCCCCCACCCATGTGCGGAAGGCCGTGGTGGGGAAAAACCCGAGGTCGGTCCGGCCCGGCAGCACGGGCAGGACCGACTTCGGGTCGGGTGGTTCGGCGTACGGACCGGTCAGAGGGCGGGCGGGAACCTGTCCCAGGCCCGGTGTCCACCCAGCGCCCGGACGGCCGTCGCCACCGCCTCCGGACCGCTGTCGGCCAGGGCGATGCCGGGCCCGTCGGGGGCGATGCCGACGGCTTCGAAGAGCGCGGAGGCGTCGTTCCAACCGCCGACGGCCTTGCCGTGCCGGTAGGCCTCGGTGAGCAGCAGCAGGACGCGGGGGTCGGTTGCCTGCCGTGCGGGGTCCCCGGCCTTCGCGTCCCGTACCCCGCGGGCGTCGGAGGCCGGTGCGGGTGCGCCGGCGAACAGCAGGGCGTCGAACTCGACGGACCGGGCGGTGGCGAACGTCCGCTGGACGGCCACCGGATCGCCGTCCGTACCGAGCGTGCCGCCGGTCGGCGCGATCACGAGCGGCACCATGCCCCCGTCGAGCACGGCCTGCCGGGCGGCGCGGACGCCCTCCGGGTCGGCGCCCCCGTCGGCGACGATCCCGATCACCCGGCCGTCCGTCGGCCAGGTCCCGCCCAACTGGGACAGGGCCGGGCTGGGGTCCCCCGTGCCGAGGGGCACCGTGGCCTCCGGCGCCGGCAGGCCCAGCCCGGCGGCGACCTCTGCGCAGAGCTGCGGGTCGATGTTGGCGAGCACCTTGAGGGTGCGCTCCTTGATCGCCGGCTCGAAGCACTTGTTCAGCTCGAAGGTGTAGGCGGCGATGATGTGTTCGCGTTCCGCCGGGGTCATGCTCAGCCAGAAGATCCGGGGTTGGGTGAAGTGGTCGGAGAAGGAGGCGGGCGCCTCGCGGACCTTGCTCGCGGCGGGCACCTTGACGGGCGTCTCGATGAAGGCGCCCGTGTCGGCGCCGGCGAGGAAGGGACAGCCACCGTCCAGGCTGTTGGGTCGGTACGGCGCCACTCCGGTGTGGACGGCGCTCTGGTGCATGCCGTCGCGGAGCATGTCGTTGACGGGGGCGTGCGGCCGGTTGATGGGGAGCTGCCCGAAGTTCGGTCCGCCGAGCCGGCTGATCTGGGTGTCGAGGTAGGAGAAGAGGCGGCCCGCGAGCAGCGGGTCGTCGGTGACGTCGATGCCGGGGACCAGGTGGCCGGGGTGGAAGGCGACCTGTTCGGTTTCGGCGAAGTAGTTCTTGGTGTTGGCGTTCAGGGTCATCAGCCCGATGGGTTGGACGGGGGCCAACTCCTCCGGGACGATCTTGGTGGGATCGAGCAGGTCGATCCCCTCGAACATCTGGTCCGGGGTGTCGGGGAAGACCTGGATGCCCAGCTCCCACTGCGGGAAGGCGCCGGACTCGATGGCGTCGAAGAGGTCCCGTCGGTGGAAGTCCGGGTCCATGCCGTTGATCAGCTGGGCCTCCTCCCAGACGAGGGAGTGCACGCCGAGCTTCGGCTTCCAGTGGAACTTCACCAGCGCGGTGTCCCCGGCGGTGTTGACCAGCCGGAAGGTGTGGACCCCGAAGCCCTCCATCATCCGGTAGGACCGCGGGATGCCCCGGTCGGACATGTTCCACAGGGTGTGGTGGGTGGCCTCGGTGTGCAGGGACACGAAGTCCCAGAAGGTGTCGTGGGCGCTCTGTGCCTGCGGGATCTCGCGGTCGGGGTGCGGCTTGCCCGCGTGGATGACGTCGGGGAACTTGATGGCGTCCTGGATGAAGAAGACCGGGATGTTGTTCCCGACGAGGTCGAAGGTGCCCTCGTCGGTGTAGAACTTGGTCGCGAAGCCGCGGGTGTCGCGCACGGTGTCCGCGGAGCCCCGGGACCCGAGGACGGTGGAGAAGCGGACGAACACCGGGGTCTCCACGTCCTTCGCGAGGAACGCGGCCTTGCTCACCTCGCCGGCGGTGCCGTACCCCTGGAACACCCCGTGCGCGGCGGCGCCGCGGGCGTGCACCACCCGCTCCGGGATCCGCTCGTGGTCGAAGTGCGTGATCTTCTCGCGCAGGTGGTGGTCCTGGAGCAGGACCGGGCCGCGCGCTCCCGCCTTCAGCGAGTGGTCGCTGTCGGGGAGCCGCGTCCCCTGCGCCGTCGTCAGGTGGGCGCCGCTCTGCGCCCTGCGGGCCTGGTCCGCACCGGTGGCCTGCCCGGTCGGGCTCACGGTCTCGGGACCGGTCTGGTCTGGCTTCGGGGGAAGGGGCTCGGCGGGTCGCGTGGGCTCGGCCACGGTCGGGGACACCGGTCCCGGCTTCCCCGGCACGCCGCCGTCTTCGCCGGCGTCGCGGTTCGGCTCGGAATTCTTGCTGGTCATCGTCTACTCCAACGGGACGTCATGGTGGACGCGCTCCGGCCGTGGCCGATGCGCGTCCAAGGGGGTACGTCTGTCTGCCTCTGCGGGTATGCGTGTTGCGTGTTGAGTGTTGTGCAAGGACCTACGCCTGCATCCGCGCCTGCGTCAGGGAGCGAAGAGCACCTTCACGGCGCCGTCCCGCTTCTTCTGGAACATCTCGTAGGCGTCCGGGGCCTCCTCCAGCGGCATCCGGTGCGTGGCGAAGTCGTCCACGCCGAGCGGATCGCCGTCGGTGAGCAGGGGGAGGATGTCGCCGACCCAGCGGTGGACGTTGGCCTGTCCCATGCGGAGTTGCAGCTGCTTGTCGAACATGGTGAGCAGGGGCAGCGGGTCGGCCGCGCCGCCGTACACCCCGGACACGGAGATGGTGCCGCCGCGGCGGACGAGGTCGATCGCCGTGTGGAGCGCGGAGAGCCGGTCGACCCCGACGCGCTTCATGAGGGCGCCGGCCAGGGCATCCGGCAGGTGGGTGGTCATGTCCACGGCCGCCGCCGCGATCCGGCTGCCGTGCGCCTCCATCCCCACGGCGTCGATGACGGCGTCCGGGCCCCGGCCGCCGGTGAGCGCGCGGACGGCGTCGGTCAGGTCGTCGCCGCATTCCCGGAGGTCCAGGGTGTGCGCACCGCGCCGGCGGGCCCGCTCCAGTCGTTCGGGGACGAGGTCGATGCCGATGACCGTGCCGGCTCCCCGGTGCGCGGCGATGCGGCAGCTCATGTCGCCGATGGGTCCGAGGCCCAGTACGGCGACGCTGCCGCCGGGCGGGACGGCGGCGTACTCGACGGCCTGCCACGCCGTGGGCAGGACGTCGGACAGGTAGACGAAGCGGTCGTCCGGCGGTCCCTCGGGGACCGGGATGGGAAGGGTGTTGCCGAAGGGGACGCGCAGGTACTGGGCCTGGCCGCCCGGGACTTGGCCGTAGAGCTTGGTGTACCCGAAGAGCGAGGCTCCGGTGCCGTGCTCGTGGACCTGCGTGGTCTCGCACTGCGAGTGCAGGCCCCGGTCGCACATGAAGCACGTGCCGCACGAGACGTTGAAGGGGATCACGACCCGGTCGCCCGGCTTCACGGCCGTGACGGCGGGGCCGACCTCCTCCACGATGCCCATGGGTTCGTGGCCCAGGATGTCACCGGGGTCGAGGAACGCGCCGAGCACCTCGTAGAGGTGCAGGTCCGATCCGCAGAGCCCGGTCGTCGTCACCCGGACGATGATGTCGTCGGCCTCGCGCAGGGTGGGATCGGGGACGGTGTCCACGCGTACGTCCCGCTTGCCGTGCCATGCAAGTGCCCTCATCACGTCTCCTGGTCGACCGTTGCGCCCCGGGTTGGTACCTCTTGTTCCCGCGCCTGCCCCTCGCGCCGCTGCCGAACCAGGACCCGGCAACTTTTCCACCCGTCGCACGCGGCGGCCCCGCCCATCGGGGGCGCGCGCCGGTCAGGGTCGGGGCGCCCGCGGGTCCCGATCGGAGGCGGGCCACACGTAGGGCAGGTCGTCCGGGACGTCGGGGAAGCGGTCCCGGTAGAAGTCCGGGTCCTTGCGGATCAGCGCGGACCGGTGGCTCCGGTGGAACTCCGGTGTCCCCAGCCACGGGGGCAGGTCGGCGTCCAGCGCCAGCTGCTCCTGCGGGCGTACGGCGCCGCCCGGCAGCCAGGCCCGGAAGTCCCGGACGAGGGTGGCGGCGCAGGTGTCGGCGCGGCCTTCGTCCGTCCACGCCCGGCATACGTCGAGCCCGTACCGGACGAGCGCCTCCTCGTAGCCGACCCACATCCGCACCGCGGGGTGATGGCGCCAGCCATACCCGGGAACGATCAGGCCGCGCAGCACCTGTACGGCCTCGACCCGCTGTTTGCCGAGCCGTCGCACGTCCAGCGCGACCGCCGAGCCCTCGAACGAGGGGAAGGGCAGGAACGTCTGCACGGCCCCTACCCCGCGCGCCGGGCGGACTCCCGGTCCGCGCGGCCCCCGGCGCCCAGCAAGCCCGTGGCCTCGAACGGCGCCGACCGTTCGAGCCGGGGCAGTTCGTGGCGGGCCACGCGCGTCACGATCGGCGGGAGCAGGGCCCTCACCGGTTGGACGGCGCGCAGCCACCCGGGTACGTAGACGGCCGCGGCGCGGCGCTCGACGGCGGCGACCAGGCGCGCGGCGACGTACTCGGCCGGGTAGATCCTGCGGGCCGGCCGGGGCATGTGGGCGCGCAGTTCGTGCAGGACGGCGTGCTGCTCGGCGTCGCGGATCATGTCGGTGTCGATCCAGTTGACGTAGGCGATGCCCACGCCCACCCCCTGGTGGGCGAGTTCGGCGCGCAGGGCGTGCGCGAAGGACTCGGCGCCGGCCTTGGACGCGCAGTAGGCGCTCATCAGGGGGGAGGTGCCCATGGCGGCCAACGAGGTGATCTGGAGGAAGTGGCCGCCGGTGGCCAGCAGCGCGGGGAGGAAGCAGCGGGCGGTGACGGCGCTGCCGACCAGGTTGACCTCGATGACGCGGCGCCAGCTGTCGGGGTCGGACGTGGCGAACGGTCCGCCTTCGGCGACGCCCGCGTTCGCGACGACGACGGACGGGGGTCCGAGACGGGCCCCGATCGACGCGGCGGTGGCCGCCATCGCCGCGTCGTCGGTGACGTCGGCCTCCCAGCAGTCGGCGTCGTTGCGCAGCGTGTCGGCGACCTCGGCCATGCGTCCCGCTTCCAGTCCCAGCAGGGCCACCCGCGCGCCCCGCCGATCGAGTTCACGGGCCGTGGCGGCTCCCAGCCCCCGAGCGGCGCCGGTCACGACGGCGACGCGCCCGTTCAGGGGCGTGCGACGGGTGGAGTGCGCCATGGGTCCTCCCGGGGGGCTGAGGTACTGCCGGTGCTCTCGCTCCGCCGGCGCCTGCCCCCGCCCGGGCCTCCCCAACCCCCGACCGGCCGCGGAACCGGTGCGCTCGGCGAGGTCAGGGCGTCGCACCGGCGCCCAGGTGCCGTTCCAGCCAGCCCGCGGCGGCGCGGCGGTAGGTGCGGCGGTTGTCCGCGCGCAGGAACTCGTGGCCCTCGTTGCGCAGCAGCAGCAGTTCGGCCGCTAGGCCCCGTTCCCGGGCCGCCCGGACGAACTGCTCGGATTCGATCAGCGGGACGTTGGTGTCGTGCTCCCCGTGGACCGCGAGGACGGGGGCCCGCAGCTGGTGGACGAGGCTCATCGGGGAGAGGTCCCGCAGCAGGTCCCGGTCGTGTTCGGGGTGGCCGTACTTGGCGGCCGCGGACCGGGCGATCCACGGTTCCGTGCCGGCGAAGAACGTGGCGAAGTCCGACATCCCGCAGACGGCGACGCCGGTGCGGAACAGCTCGGGGTGGCGGACCAGCGCGGCCATGGTGAGGTACCCGCCGTACGAGCGGCCCATGACGCCCAGCCGCATCGGGTCGGCCCAGCCGAGCGAGACGACGTGTGCGGCGCAGTCGGCGACGTCGTCCATGGCCGCGAACCGGCCGGCGCCGAGGTCCGCGTCCACGAAGGAGCGTCCCCAGCCGGACGAACCGCGGACGTCGGGGGCGAAGACGTCCAGGCCGCGGCCGAGCAGCTCGTGGTAGAGCGGGTTGAACACCGGGCGTTCCTGTTCCTCCGGCCCGCCGTGCAGGTGGATCACGCACGGTCCGGGCCGGCCCGGGTCGCGCTCCGGGGACCGGTGGTACCAGCCTCCCAGCATCAGTCCGTCACGGGCCCGGCAGCGCAGTGGTACGGGGCGTACGGGGGGCCGGCCGGGCGGGGCCGCGTCCTCGTCGCGCGCCGACCAGGGGGTGCGCAGGGGGGTGGCGCCGCCGTCCAGTTCCCAGATGCCCGGGCGCCGCACGGAGCCCGACAGGGCCGCGAACACGGCGCCGCGGCCGGCGGCTGCCAGCCGGGTCACCACCTCGTGGGGCAGGTCCGGGCGCAGCAGGTGCGGGTCGATGTCGCCCTGCCCGTCGGGGGCGTCCGGGACGGGCAGGACGACGCCCTCCAACTCGCCGGCGCCGTGGACGTTCCACACGAGCAGGGCCCACCGTCCGTGGTCGGGGACGGCCAGCAGGTCGAGGGCGGACTCCTCGCGCGCCGCCGCGACGAATACGTCCCGGCCCGCGCCGTCCTCGTCGACCCGGACCTTCAGCAGGGCGGCGTGCTCCCGTTCCGCGTCGCTGCGCAGCCACAGGGTGCGGGCGTCGGGCGAGAAGCGGCCGATCCAGGGGTCCCCGTCGGCGACGCGCAGGGCGAAGGTGGTGCGGCCGGACGTCGTGTCGAGGACGAGGGCCTCGCGGTGGCCGCGCGGGCCGCGCCGCAGCAGCGCGAACCGGCCGTCGGCGCTCAGGTCGCAGACGCGCAGCGAGGCGGCTCCGGCCTCGGCGAACAGCAGGGCCGGGGCGTTCGTACCGTCCGGGTCGATGAGGTAGGCGGCCAGGGCGCCGCCGTCGGACGACCGGGCGAGGGTGACGGCGAGGGCGGAGCCGTCGCGGCTCCAGCACCCGAGGTGCGCGGAGCCGCCGGTCTCCGCGCCGGCGAGGACGCGGCGGCCGGTGCCGTCGGGGCGCACCACAAGGACCCGGGTGTGTTCACCGCCCCCGGGGGCGGTGGTGTACGCGATCCACCGTCCGTCGGGGGACCACGCGACCTCGGTCACCGGGTCGGGGCCGGCGTCGAGGACGTGCGCCTCGGCGCTGCGGGCGGGCCCGCTCCACAGCTGCGGCACCCCGGCGCGGTCGCAGATGAACGCGACGTGGTCGCCGGTGGGGTCGGCCGACGGGTACCAGCAGCCGTGCGCGGTGAGCAGCGTCGGCGGGTCGCCGTGGTGGTCGTCCGGTACCTGTACGGGCGCGGGCGCCGGTACGAGGACCGCCGGCGCGGTAGCCGCCGGCGGTTCCCGTACGGGGGTCTGCACCACGGGCACCACGGGCACCACGGGTTCCTCAGGCGCCACGGGTTCCCCGGGCCCGTCCGGCACGCCCGGGTCGGTGGTGGGTCGTGTGCGCTCCAAGGGCATGGTCGCCTTTCCGTCAGGGGTTCCGCGCGCCCGCGACGGCCGTCGCGGGCGCGCGGTCAGTGGATGCCGTGTGCCTGGAGCCAGAGCTCCAGGGTGGCGACCTGCCACAGCGTGTTGGCTCCGCGCTTGGCGCGGTGCCGGTCGGGTTCCGCCAGCAGCCGCGCCACGTACCGCTGGTCGAAGACCCCGCGCCGGCGCGCCTCCGGCGCGGTCAGGGCGTCCCGTACCCGGGCCAGCACCGGCTCGGCCATGTGCCGTACCCCGGGCACCGGGAAGTAGCCCTTGGGGCGGTCCACGACCTCCGGGGGCAGGATCTTGCGGCCGATGTCCTTGAGGACGGCCTTGCCGCCCTGCGCCAGTTTGAGTTCGGGCGGGCACGCGGCGGCGAGTTCGACGAGCTCGTGGTCCAGGAACGGCACCCGGGCCTCCAGGCCCCAGGCCATCGTCATGTTGTCGACCCGCTTGACCGGGTCGTCGGGCATGAGCGCGTGGACGTCCATCCGCAGGGCCGCGTCGAGGGCGGTCTCGGCGCCCGGGGCGGCCATGTGGGCGCGGACGAAGTCCGTGGAGGCGTCGCGGGCCGCGCCGGTGCCCGGGTCCAACATGGCGGCGAGGTCGTCGTGCGTCCGGTCGAAGTAGGCGTCGGCGTACGCGGCGGGCGCGTCCTCGCGGGCCGCCGCGGCGATCGGCGGGTACCAGTGGTAGCCGGCGAAGACCTCGTCCGCCCCCTGGCCGCAGAGCACCACCTTGACGTCCTTGGCGACCTGCTCGGACAGCATGTGGAACGCCACCGCGTCATGACTGACCATGGGTTCGCTCATCGCGGCGATGGCGCCCTCCAGCGCGGCGGGGAGCCGGTCGGAGGGGATCATGAACTGGCTGTGGTCGGTCGAGAAGGTGCGGGCGACCAGGTCCGAATAGTGGAACTCGTCGCCCTCCTCGCCGTTCTCGGATTCGAAGCCCATCGCGAAGGTCGGCACCTTCTCGTGGCCCTCCTCGGCGAGCAGGGCCACGATCAGGCTGGAGTCCAGGCCACCCGACAGCAGCACGCCCACCGGGACGTCCGCGACGGTGCGCCGGCGTACCGCCGTGCGCAGCGCGTCGTGCACGGCTTCCCGCCAGAGCGCGGGGTCCGCGCCGAGCGCGGAGTGCCGGGTGTAGGAGGGCTGCCAGTAGCAGTGGTCCCGGTGGGTGCCGTCCGGCTCGATGACGCGGACGGTGGCCGGCGGGATCTTGCGTACGCCGGCCAGTACGGTGCGCGGGGCCGGCACCGTGCCGTGCCAGCTCAGGTACTGGTGCAGCGCCGCCGGGTCGAGGGAGGTGTCGACTCCCCCGCCGGCCAGCAGCGCCGGCAGGGTGGAGGCGAACCGCAGCCGGGCGGCGTCCTGGGTGACGTACAGGGGCTTGATGCCGAGGCGGTCCCGGCCCAGGACGACGCGGCCCGTGTGGTGCTCGACGAGCGCGAAGGCGAACATGCCGATGAGGTGGTCGACGCACTCACGACCCCATTCGGCGTAGGCCTTGATGAAGACCTCGGTGTCGGACTCGGAGAAGAACCGGTGCCCCACGCCTTCGAGCCGGCGGCGCACCTCGCGGTGGTTGTAGACGCAGCCGTTGAACACGACGGTGAGACCCAGCCGGGCATCGGTCATGGGCTGGGCGCCGCGCTCCGAAAGGTCGATGATCTTCAGCCGTCGGTGACCCAGGGCGACCGCCCCCTGCGACCAGGCCCCGCGGCCGTCGGGTCCCCTCGGCTCCAGCATGTCGGTCATGCGTTCGACGGCGGCGAGATCGGGGCGGCCTCCGTCAAAGCGCACCTCACCGCTCAGGCCGCACACGGAGTGCCCCCCGACCGGTGGGCGTGCGGCAGCGGACAACCTTCGACGGCCCTCGCATCGGAGGGCCCCACCACGTCCATCATGTTCTTCGCTCCCGTGCCCTTCGATCCGGGCCGTGTGCGGCCCGGCCGAACGGGCGATCGACTCCTCGGACGCCTGCCCGCCCACTCGCGCCTTAAGCCCCGGGCCTGCTCAGCCGGGGCGCGGACCCGATCGGCGCGCGGCGCGCCTACAGTGGTGAGTCCCTGTCGGCCGCCGCCGACGCGAGTCCTCGGGACGCGACGTCGCCGGCGCGAGGATCACGGAGTGCGGTCATGTTCGACCCTGCGGCCTCTGGCGTCCCCCGGCCACCGGACGGGACCGGCCGGGACCGCGCGTCGCGGGCCCCCGAGGACGACGCGGACGCGCTCTTCGGCTTGGAGGAGCTGCGGTCCGGGCCCGGGGACACCCCCGCCGACCGGGCCGCGCGGGAGCCGTCGTACCGCGACTCCCCCGCCGCCCGCCGGTTGCTGTCCGTACGGGAGATCCACGCGGAACCCGCCGCCGCGGCGTCGCCCCGCGGCCGGGCGATCCTGGCCCGCTTCCCCGACGCCCGGGTCATCGACGTGGACTCGCACTGGCAGATCCCCGAACTCCACGGCAACGAGGGCAACCTCGAACGCTGGGTCCGGGTCAAGAGCGAGGTCCTGGTCCTGGGCGAGAAGAAGACCCTCGCCACACGCCCGAACGGCAGATCGGCCGACTGGATCGCCCCGGGGCCGTCGAACGGCTGCGCGATGGCCTGCGCCTACTGCTACGTGCCGCGCCGCAAGGGCTACGCCAACCCGATCACCGTCTTCACCAACATCGAGCGGATCATCGCCCACCTGGACCGGCACATCACGCGCCAAGGGCCCAAGCGGGAGCCGAACCAGTGCGACCCGAGCGCCTGGGTCTACGACATCGGCGAGAACGGCGACTGCTCGGTGGACGCCCTCATCAGCGACAACGTCGCGGACCTGGTGCGCGCCTTCGCCCGCCGGCCCACCGCCAAGGCCTCCTTCGCCACCAAGTTCGTCAACCCCGACCTGCTGCTCCTCGACCCGCGCGGCCGCACCCGGGTGCGGTTCTCCGTGATGCCGCCGCGGGACTCCCGGCTGCTCGACATCCGCACCAGCCCCGTCGAACAGCGGATCGCGGCCGCCGGCGATTTCCTGGAGGCCGGGTACGAGGTCCACTTCAACCTCTCGCCCGTCGTCGTCCGGCCGGGCTGGGAGGCGGACTGGAGCCTGCTCCTGCGACACATGGACGACGTCCTGCCGCGGGCGGTCAAGGAGCAGGCCGCGGCCGAGGTGATCATGCTGACGCACAACAAGGACCTGCACGAACTGAACCTCGGCTGGCACCCGCGCGCGGAGGACGCCCTGTGGCGCCCCGAGCTGCAACAGCCCAAGCGTTCCGAGAACGGCAGCTGGAACGTCCGCTACCGCAACGACACCAAGGCCGAGGCCGTCGACACCGTCCGCCGTCTGGTGGCCGCGCACGCCCCGTGGCTGCGGATCCGCTACGCCTTCTGACGCCGGCCGCCGCCCGGGCCCGGCATCCCGGTCCGGTTGCCGCGCCTCAGCCGTCGAGCTCCGCCAGCCCGTCCCGCCACCGCGCGGCGCGCTCCGCCGCGCTCTGGTCCCACCACGGGGTGCCGCGTTCTCCGAGGGCCACCTTCGCGATCCGCACCCGGTCCCGGGCCGCTCGCTCCGCCCCGGGGTCGTCGGCCCGCAGCGCGACGCCGACCGCTCGGCGGGCCGCCATCAGGTGCACCCGCAGCCGGGCACCGGCGTCCTCGGGCACGGCCGGATCGGTGGCTCGCCAGTGGCGGCCCCCGACGATGATGTAGCGCCCGTCGGGGGTCAGCGGCGGCGGTGGCTTGCGGGTCACCGGGAGCGACTGCCCCCGGCGCCCGGGATCAACCCTCCCGGACCGGCGTACGGCTCAGTCCCCTCCCCCGTACGGGTGTCCCCGCCGCGCCTTACGGAGAGGCGGCCGCGAAGAGCCCGCCGGGCCGGTCCCCTCGCCGTTCCCAGCGCCGACCAGTGGCCGACGTCTCCGGCCGGCGTGCGGCGACCGGAGCCGGGCAGGCGCCCCACGACGGCCGCGAAGGCGGCCCCCGCGACGCCGAGGAGGACCACATGGCCGGACACGATGACGAACTGCACCGGGGCGACGAGGTCACCTGGAAGAGCCACGGCCGGCGCGTGGCGGGGGAGGTCAAGCGTCGGATCACCCGGCGCACGCGATCCTCCGGCCGGACGGTCGCCGCCTCGGCCGAGGAGCCCCAGTACGAGGTGGAGAGCGAGAAGACGGGTCGCACCGCCGTCCACAAGCCCGGCGCACTGCGACGCGAGGGCGACGCCTGACCACTGCCGGCGCGCCCCCGCCGGCGCCGGGCCGCAGGGTAGGCCATCGCGGCCGCCCCGTACATGGCCCCGCGTCCCGCGCGCATACGAACGCCACGGGCGGGCACACGGTGCACACAAGGTGTGATTGGCGTAGAGAAGGAGTGCCCGTGCTGCCCAGCAAGGTGACCGACAGTGGCGTGCTGATCATCCGTCTGCGAGCGGACCTCGACATCGGCGGCCGCGCCACGGCCGCATGGGACATCGACGACCTCCTCGCCGCTCACCGCGCGGCGCCCGTCGTCCTGGAACTGTCCGGTGAGGCGATCAGCCCCGCGGCCGTGAGCACCGTCGTACGGGCGCACCGCACCTGCCTGGGCTTCGGTGTGCCGCTGGCCGTGGTCACCCCGGGTGTCGAGGCGCGCCGCACCCTGGAGGCCGGCGTCGGTGTACCCGCCCCGGACGTCCACGCCACCACGGCGCAGGCCGTCGCCGCCGTGGAAGCCCGCTGCGCCGCGGTCGCCGTCGCCGCCTAGCACCCGTGCGGTGATCGCGCGCCGGCGCCGACCCGGCCGGAGCCGCCGCCTGAACAGGGAGCACGACCATGCGGCTGCGTACGAGTCGCCCCGACCGACCCGGCTACGGACGGGTGCGCCACGGACGCGGCTTCCGCTACCTGGACACGGCCGGTGCCCCTCTGCGGGACCCGGACGAGACGACCCGGCTTCAGGGGCTGGCGATCCCGCCCGCCTGGGCCGACGTGTGGATCTGCCCGTGGCCGACGGGTCACATCCAGGCCATGGGGACCGACGCCGCGGGCCGGCGCCAGTACCTCTACCACGAAGGTTTCCGGGAACGGCAGGAGACCGCCAAGCACGCGCACGTCCTGGAGGTCGCGACGCGGCTGCCGCGGCTGAGGAAGCAGATCGCCGCCGACCTCGCCGCGAGCGGGCTCGGCCGGGACCGGGTGTTGGCCTGCACCGGCCGCCTGCTGGACCTCGGCTTCTTCCGGGTCGGCGGCACGACGTACCGCAGGGACCACGAGGCCTACGGGCTGACGACGCTGCTGCACGAGCACGCCACCTGCCGTCGGGGAGAGGTCGCGTTCAGCTACCCGGGCAAGTCCGGCCAGGACCAGGTACGGGCGCTCGTGGACCCGGCCGCCTACGAGGTCGTCAGGGCCCTGCTGCGCCGGCGCGCCATCGAGTCCCAGCTGTTCGTGTACCGCCAGGGTCGGGTGTGGCACGACGTCCGGGCGGGCGACGTCAACGACTACCTGCGCGCCCGGTCCGGCGCGGACATCACCGCGAAGGACTTCCGGACCTGGCACGCGACCGTCCTGGCGGCGGTGGCCCTGGGTGTCTCCAGCAACGTGGCATCGGGCTCCCCCACCCAGCGCAGGCGGGCGATGACCCGAGCGGTCCGCGAGGTGAGCGGCTACCTGGGGAACACCCCGGCGGTGTGCCGTGCCTCCTACATCAACCCGCGGCTCTTCGAGCTGTACGAGAACGGCGTCACGATCGGACCGGCCCTGGACCGGATCGGAACCGGCGTCCTGTACGGCCATCCCGCCACGCACGGCGAGGTGGAGGCGGCCGTCCTAAGGTTGCTGGGGTGACGCGCCGCCACCCGGGAGCCGCGCGGGCGGCCGGGCTTCGCGGGCCCGGCCGACCGGCCGGGCTAGTGTGGGAACGTCCGTCACCCGTGAGCGGCAGATGGGGCTGGTGACCGTGTCGACATCGAGCCACGACATCTCGGGGGCGCCCTGCTGGGTCAGCCTGCTGGTCCGGGACCTCGGCTCCGCGCAGCAGTTCTACGGCGCCGTGCTCGGCTGGGAGTTCCGGCCCGCACCCTTCGGTGACGGCTTCAGCGTGGCGTTCCGCGACGGTGCGCCCGTGGCGAGCATCGGCGCCGTGACGGACGTGTTCAACGTGCCGGCCGCGTGGACTCCGTACTTCGCCGTCCAGGACGCCGACGTGGCCGCCTCCCGGATCCGCGAGCGGGGCGCCACCATGGCCGTCGGTCCCCTGGCCTTCGGTACCGGGCGGGCCGGGCTGGCCGCGGACCCCGCGGGAGCCGTCTTCGGGCTCTGGGAGGGCGACGTGCTCCCCGACTGGTCGGTGGGCCGCGGCAGCGCCCCGGCCTGGCTCGAACTGCGCACGCGGGACGCGTTCGCCGCCGCGATCTTCTACGGCGAAGTGCTCGAATGGGCCGGCGAGCGGCCCGGCTGCTGCACGGTGTCCTACGAGCACGACCACGTCGTCCTGCGCCACGGTCGGGACACCATCGCCCGCATCCGCGGCGGGGCGCTCGAAGCGGCGCCGGATCCCGCGGTCCGTGCCCGCTGGCACGTCCACTTCCGGGTGAACGACCTGGAGGCGGCGGTGGAGGCCGCCGGACGGCTGGGCGGCAGGGCCGGCTCCCCGGTCGAGACCTCCCCCGCGAGCCGGCGCGTCGTCCTCATCGACCCCGACGGGGCACCGTTCACCCTGGTCGCCCCCGGCAAGACGGCCCGGACCGCGCGGGTCTGACCGGACAGCGCGGAAATGACCGGACGGCGGATCTGACCGGCCCGCGCGGACCTGACCGGACCTGATCACGGCCGTACCGGTGGACGGGCAGGCACGCCGGCCGCCAATCCCGTCCGCCCGATCGGCCTCAGCGGTGGGCGGCGATGGTCCGGTCGATCCAGCCCTTGTACGCGGACACCGACGTCCAGATGCCGGGACCGCTCCCGCAGTGCGGGTCGACGGCGTAGTCGCCGTCGCCGGAGGTCACGCCGACCAGCTCCCAGCGGCCGCCCACCCGCTGGACCTGCGGGCCGCCCGAATCCCCGGAGCAGGCCATCGCGCCCCGCACCTTGCTGCTGGTGCAGAGCTCGCCCTTGCCGTTGATGTCCATGCAGTCCGACGTCGCGGTACGCCGCGTGTCCAGTTCCTGGAGCCGGTCGGGGAACACCCACCGACTCGGTTCGGGGTCGTCGACCACCGTGCCGAATCCGATCACCCGGGTGTCCGCGCCCACCTCGGGCGCGCTGCCCGCGATCCGGATCGGCCGCTCCCGGACGGGACGGTCCAGTTTCAGCAGGGCGATGTCGTCGTTCGAGCGCCTGTCACCGGCGGCGTCGAACCCCGGGTGGACGATCTTGGCGACGATCTTGCGTACGGTGCCGCCCGCCTTGCGGTGGTCACTACCGACCCGCACCGTCCCGCTGGGGTGCGCCGGCATCACCTCCTGCGCGCAGTGCCCGGCCGTCACCACCCACTGGGGGGCGATCAGGGCCCCGCCGCACATGGCGTCCATGGACCCCTCGCCGTCCCCGGGGGTCATCGGGATGGCCACCATGAACGGGTACGGCTCGGAGGAGTCCGTTCCGCGCACGATGGCCTGCGCTCCGGTCCCCGTGGCCGCCGTGTACAGCACCGCGACCGCTCCGACGGCCACCGCCCGGGTCAGCAGCCGACGTCCCGGTCGGGGCCGGGCGGCTCGCTGTCGGTGCTGAGCGGGCAGTGGGGCGGAACCAGCCATGACGGGCACTTTCGAACGGGGCAGGTGGATGATCGGATTGAGTGCTTCCGGTCCCGTTCCCTGTTCCCCGTCCACGGCGCGCTACACCTCCGGACGGCAGGTCACGGCCGCCAGTACGTACCCGCTGCCCGTACGCGACACGGCATCCCGGCCGCGCCGCGGTTTCACCGTCGTCGACGGCAACTACGTCTGCGCCCGCCGGCCCGGCGACTGCCACCGTCCGGCGGCGGACTACCTGGCCCTGGTGCGGGCCCACGCGTCGGGAGCGGCGCAACCGTCCGCGTGAGTCCGGTCCGCGCCCGGCCGCCGGCGGGTCGGCGTCCGCGACCGACCGGCCCGGCCGCACGGCCGGGCCGGTCCCGCACGTTCGGCCGAGTCGGATCCGGGCACATGGTCGTATCCCGTGTTTACCTTCCTTCATGGAGATATCCGCAGGACGTCCGTACCCCCTCGGCGCGACCCACGACGGCTCGGGAACGAACTTCGCCCTCTTCTCCGACTGTGCCCACACGGTGGAGCTCTGCCTGATCGGCGAGGACGGCGGCGAGCGTCGGATCGCGCTGCCGGAGGTGGACGGCGGTGTGTGGCACGGCCGGGTGGCGGATGTGGGTCCCGGGCAGCGGTACGGCTACCGCGTCCACGGGCCGTGGAACCCCGACGAGGGCCTGCGGTGCAACCCGGCCAAGCTGCTGCTCGACCCGTACGCGCGGGCGGTCGACGGTCAGATCGACGGCGACCCCTCGCTGAGCGGACACAGCACCGAGGACCCGGGCCGGCCCGACGACCGCGACAGCCTGGGCCACGTCCCGCTGGGCGTCGTCACGGGCGGGGAGTTCGACTGGGAGGGGGACCGCCCACCGGGCCACGCGTTCCACGACTCGGTCATCTACGAAGCCCACGTGAAGGGGCTGACCCGCCGCCATCCGGAGGTTCCCGAGGAGCTGCGGGGCACGTACTCCGGGGTCGCGCACCCGGCCGTCATCGCACACCTGCGGGCGCTCGGCGTCACCGCGCTCGAACTCATGCCGGTGCACCAGTTCACCCAGGACGGCTTCCTCATCGACCGGGGCCTGTCCAACTACTGGGGGTACAACACCATCGGCTTCTTCGCCCCCCACCACGCCTACGCGGCCGGCGGCAGCCTCGGGGGCCAGGTCTCCGAGTTCAAGTCCATGGTGAGGGAACTGCACCGGGCGGGCATCGAAGTCATCCTCGACGTGGTCTACAACCACACCGCCGAGGGCAACGAGCAAGGGCCCACGCTGTCCTTCCGAGGCATCGACAACCCGTCCTACTACCGTCTCGTCGACGACAGCCCCGGCCACTACTTCGACACCACCGGCACCGGCAACAGCCTCCTGATGCGGCACCCCGCCGTCCTCCAGCTGATCATGGACTCGCTGCGGTACTGGGTCACCGAGATGCACGTGGACGGCTTCCGCTTCGACCTCGCGGCCACCCTGGCCCGTCAGTTCCACGACGTCGACAAGCTGTCCGCCTTCTTCGACATAGTCCACCAGGACCCGGTCATCAGCCGGGTCAAACTCATCGCCGAGCCCTGGGACATCGGCGAGGGCGGCTACCAGGTCGGCAACTTCCCCGCTCTGTGGAGCGAGTGGAACGGGCGCTACCGCGACGCCGTACGGTCCTTCTGGCGGGGGGACGAAGCGGCCCTGCCGGAGTTCGCCGCCCGCATCGCCGGCTCGGCCGACCTCTACCAGTCCGACCGCAGGCGCCCCCGCGCCGGCATCAACTTCATCACCGCACACGACGGTTTCACCCTGCGCGACCTGGTCTCCTACAACGACCGCCACAACGAGGCGAACGGCGAGGAGGGCCGCGACGGCGACGCGGACAACCGGTCCTGGAACTGCGGGGTCGAGGGCCCCAGTGACGACGAGGAGATCCGCCGCCTGCGGGCGCGGCAGCAGCGCAACATGATGGCGACCCTGTGCCTCTCCCTGGGCGTGCCCATGATCGCCCACGGCGACGAACTGGGTCGCACGCAGGACGGCAACAACAACGTCTACTGCCAGGACAACGAACTCGCCTGGATGGACTGGGACCTCGACGAGGAGCACGCCGAGCTGCTCGCCTTCACCCGCCGGGCCCTGGACCTGCGCCGGGCGCAGCCCGTCCTGCGCCGACGGCGCTTCCCGCAGGGCGCGCCGACGGACGCGGCCGCACCGGAGGCCGACATCGTCTGGCTCCACCCGGACGGCATGAGCATGACGCAGGAGGACTGGGACCGCTCCGATGCCCGCAGCGTCGGCGTCTACCTCTGCGGGGACCGCCTCACTGCGGACGGCAGCGACGGAGCCGGCGCGCCGCCGGACTCGCTGCTGCTGATGTTCAACGCCTCGGCCGAGGACATGTCCTTCCGTCTTCCTCCCGCCGCCTACGGCGAAACCTGGACGGTGGCCCTCGACACCGCCCTCGACGGTGACGACGCCCAGGACGAGATGGAGATCAAGGCGACGGCGACGACCGTCCTCGGCGCCCGCAGCATGCGCGTCCTGCGCCGCCCGGGCAGAAGGCCCTGAGCGGGGGACACCTCCGCGGACGGGACCGCTACGCGTACGGGCCGTCGTCCGGGTCGCCGGGCTCGATCGACTCGTCCGGCCGTACGTCGACCACGTGCATCGCGGCCTCTTCCGCACCGGCCGCGCCGCCGTCGATGCCGTGGTCCTCGGCGACGAGTTCCTTCGTCGTGTTCGGGTGCGCGCCCTGGTCCGGAGCGGTCAGCCGGCCCGCGCGCACCGTGCCGACCTCGGCGTCCCACAGTTCTCCGTCGCCTCCGGGCAGGTCACCGAGCCCGTCGCCCGGGTCCGGCGCGTTCTCGGCCACCTCCTGGGCCAGGCGCTGGTCCAGGGACTCCCCCTCGTGCTGCTCGGCAGCGGTCGTTCCGTACTTGGTCACGCCCAGCGGTTTCTCCGGCGGTGACCAGCCCTCGTCCAGCCTGTCGTCGTACGTCCGCTCCCCCACCGCGTTCTGCAGGTCCAGCGGCGCCGCGTCCTCCTGGTCCTCGTTCCCGCCGGTCGGCTGGTACACGTCGTCCGCCATCTGTTGCTCGTCACTCATGGCGCTCACCCGTCCCGTTCGGTCCGGCCGTCGCGCCCTGGGCCCGCCTCGTCGTCGTCCTTGTCGTTCCCGGCGTCCCCCGTCCCGGGAACGATCGCGTCCTGAGCCTCCTCGCGGGCCGCACGGTCGCCGCTCTCACCGGGCGCCTCGGAGGGCGGGGTCGGCTTGCGCTCCTGCTTCTTCTCACTCATGGGGCGTTCCTCTCGTCCGGGCATACGTACCGTTCAGCACACTCGGCGGCCGGTCCGGCCGGGCCTGCGCACCGACCGACCTCCGAGACAGGGCGCCTACCCCACATCGTCCCCCGCAAGCGGGTACGGGCCCGTGACACCCGGCCTTCGCCCCGGCCGCCCCGGTGACGCTCCGCACGCGCATGTCGCCCCTCCGTGCTCGCGGGTCTGCGGTTCGGACGCGGGCGGAGCGGTGGACCGCCGGTGGGGGAAATGCCCCCGGTCGCCGCGGCCCGGTCGCGCGGACCGCGCTTCACCAGGACCGGCGCGATGGTGCCGCCTCGGCCTCCTGGGGACGACCGAGCCCTGCGGCGACCCAGCCGGGCACATCCTCATGGGTGTCGACCGGTTTCGGTCGGTGTCGATCGGCGACGACTCCTTCCCGCTGATCGTCAGCCTGATGACGGTCGCAGATGTGCGAGAGCGAACCCCCCTACTCTCTCGCCCCCAGTGCCGGTCGCTCAGATTCCGGTTCAACACATGGTGACGCTCCGTCAATGTCGCCTTTCATTGCGGATGTTCGCATGAACACCCGTCCGGCCCCGCGTGCACATGACGGTCGATTCCAGGCCATGGTCAACCCTTGACGGTGTGTGGGTGTTGTGCGAATCTCTCGACAGGTCTGGACCAATTGTCTTCATCGGGCGGGAGCCCGAGTCACCGACCACCTCGGCGAAACCGAGAGGTTCGGCGGCCCCGACCGCTCACGGCCGTCGGCCGGTCCTCGGGGGTGGGCCGGACGCCACACGACGGCCGGAACCCACACTCAACTCTGATGCTGCAGAACGCCGTTGACGTCCAGAACCTCGATGCGCGGCGGCCCGCACCCCATGCCGCGCCCGCACGTTCACCGTGCTGCTCCTCCGCTCCGCTCCGACGTCCTAAGTGAGCCGCCGATGTCCGAAGTCATCCCACCCCCCGACAGCGCCCCGGCCTCACCGGCCCAGCAGGGCATCTGGCTCACCGATCGGCTGGGACTGGCCCGCGAGGCCTTCCACATGCCGGTGCGGATCTCCTTCGACCGGATCGACACCGCGGCGCTGGCCCGCGCGGTGGCCGCCGTGACCGCGCGCCATCCCGCCCTGACAGCCCGACTGGTGGAGCGTGACGGCCGGGTCCGGCAGGAACCCGCGGCTCGGCGGCCCGAACTTGAGCAGCTCGAAGCACCCGCGGACGAGGCCGACCTGGAGAAGCGCCTGGAGGAAGAGGCGGCTCGTCCGTTCGACCTGGAGACCGGCCCGCTGAGTCGCTTCACCCTGCTCCGGCGCGCCGACGGGAGCGCCGAACTGCTGGTCACCGCCCACCACTCGGTCTTCGACGGCAACTCCAAGGACGTCCTGACCCGGGACCTCGCAGCCGCGTACAACTCACTCCCCCTGCCCACGGCAGCGGCACCGGCCGCGCCGACCGCGGATCCGGACACCGTGAGGAAGGCCGCCGAGTGGTACGGGCCGCGTTGGGCCGCCGCCACCGAACCGGTCCTGCCCGGCGCGCCCCGCACACCGACCGCAGAGGGGACCGGTGAGGCCGTCGAGTGGCGCCTCGAAGGCTCCGGGATCGCGGAGTTGGCCGCCGCTGCCGCCCTGACCGGGACCACCGTCTTCGAGTTCCTGCTCACGGCCCTGCACGGACTGCTGCGCCGCTACGGCGGCGAAGCCGTGCCGGTGTCCGTCCCGCTCTCCACCCGGACGCCGGAACTCGTCCACGAGATAGGCATGTTCGTCAACGAGCTGCCCGTCCACGCCCCCGCGGTCGATGCGGCACACACCTTCGCCGGGTTCGCGGCCGCCGTCCGGGCCGAGCTGCGGGCCGGCTACCCGTACCGCGACGTCCCCTTCGGCGCCGCCGTGGCCGGCCTGGGCCCCCGCGTCGGGCTCGCCCCGGTCTCGCTCGGCTACCGCCGGCGCGGCCCGGACCCGGACTTCGCCGACACCGGTGCCCGGGTGGCCTGGGCGGTGCACAACCGTACCGCCCGCAACACCCTTCACCTCCAGATCGTCGAAGCCCCCGCCACTCCGGGCGCCCCGGGCGGCGGCCTCGACTTCAGCCTGCAGTTCGACCCGGCCGTGCTCCCCCCGGACACCGCCCGCCGGATCGCCGGCCACTACCGGACCCTGCTCGCCGGCGCGGTCGCCGCACCCGACACCCGACTGCTGGACCTGCCGCTGCTGGACGCCGCCGAACTCCGGGCCGTCACCACCGCGCCGAACGCCACCGACCGGCCCTACCCGGCCGACCGGACCGTGCTCGACCTGTTCCGTACCCAGGCGGCCGCCACCCCCGGGGCCATCGCCGTCAGCGCCACCGGCCGCCATCTGCGCTACCGGGAACTGCTCTGCCGTATCGAGCAGTTGGCCGAAGCCCTGCGCGCCGGCGGTGTCCGGCCCGGCGACCTGGTCGCCCTCCACCTGGACCGCACCGCCGACCTGCCCGCCGCGCTGCTCGCCGTCCTCGCCACCGGCGCGGCGTACCTGCCCCTGGACCCCGGCTATCCGGCCGAGCGTCTCGCGCTCGTCCTGCGCGACTCCGGAGCCGTTCTGGTGTTCGCCGACCGCGAGCCCGCACCCGTGGTGGCCGCCGCCGCCCCCGCGGTCCTGCGGCTCCCGGCCCCCTCGGCGGTCCACCCCTCCCCGGCCGGGGACACTCCCGACGGCGCGCCCGGGCCGGACGACGTGGCGTACGTCCTCTACACCTCCGGCTCCACGGGCCGCCCCAAGGGCGTGGCCGTCGGCCACCGGGCGCTGGTCAACCTGCTCACCTCCTTCGCCGGCCTGTTCGGCTCCGGCCCCCGGCACGCCTGGCTCGGCCTGACCTCGCTCTCGTTCGACATCTCCGCGCTGGAGTTCTACCTGCCGCTGATCACGGGCGGCCGCCTGGTGCTGGCCCCCGACGGCCTCGCCCACGACGGCCCCGGCCTGCTCGCGCTGGTCGCCGCCGAGGGCGTCACCCACGTCCAGGCCACCCCGTCCGGATGGCGGGTGATGCTCACGGCCGCGACCGGCGCCGACGCGCTCACCGGTGTCACCGGCCTGGCCGGCGGCGAGTCGCTGCCGCTGCCGCTCGCCCGCGAACTGCGCCGGCGCACCGCCCGCCTGTTCAACGTGTACGGCCCCACCGAGACCACCATCTGGTCCACCTGCGCCGAGATTCCGGCTGAGCCCCGTCAGGTCGGGATCGGCCGCCCGATCGCCAACACCCGGACCTACGTCGTCGACGAGCAGCTGCGCCCCACCCCGCTGGGCATCCCCGGAGAGCTGCTGATCGGCGGGGACGGCGTCGCCCACGGTTATCTCGGCCGACCAGAACTCACCGCCGAACGCTTCGTGCCGGACCCGTTCGGGGCAGCGGACGGCAAGCTCTACCGCACCGGGGACCGCGTCGTGCGGATGTCCGACGGCGCACTCGAATTCCTCGGCCGCATCGACGACCAGGTCAAGGTCCGCGGCCATCGGATCGAACTCGGCGAGATCGAATCCGTCCTGCTGGACCACCCCGACCTGGCCCAGGCCGCCGTCGCCGTCCACACCGATGAGGACGGCGAGCCCTTCCTGGCCGGCTACCTGGTCCCGGTCGCCGGCGCCCGGCCGCCCGCACCCGCCGACCTGCGCGATCACCTGCTGCGCATCCTGCCGGCCGCCATGGCCCCGCAGCGGTGGCTCACCATGGAGCGGCTTCCCCTCACCCCCAACGGCAAGTTGGACCGGCGGGCCCTGCCGGCGCCGCCGCGCGAATCTTCGACGCGGCGGGCCACCGACGCGGACGCCGGCTCGAACGCCGATGCCGACGCCGCCGCCGGCGACTCCGGCGACTCCGGCGACGGGACGACCGCGACCATCCGCCGGATCTGGGCCGAGGTGCTGAACCTGCCCGAGGTCGGCCCCGAGGACGACCTGTTCGACCTCGGCGGGCACTCGCTCACGGTGATCCGGATCGCCGCCCGGATCCGCGACGCGTTCGGCGTGGAACTGGACTTCGACGTCTTCTTCGACGTCCCGACGCCGGCCGGCATCGGCGCCGCCGTCCGCGAGCGCCTGTAGGCCCGGTGCCCGGTACGCCGGGCGCGGGCCCCTCCTCCGCGCCCGGCCCCGCCGCGTCCGCACCCTCCCCTCCCCCGCCGAACGCCCGAACAGGAACCCGATGACGGATACCCAGGACCTGCCCACCGACTGGTCCGCAGCCAAGCGCACCCTGCTCAGCCGGCGGCTGCGCGGCGCCGCGGCGCCCGCCCGGGTGGTGGAGCCCCGCCCGGTGGGGACGGCGCCGCCCCTCTCCAGCGGCCAGGAACGGCTCTGGTTCATGGACCAGTTGGCCCCCGGCTCCACGGCCTACACGTTGGCGCCCGCCCGCCGCTTCCGCGGCCCCTTCGACCGCGCCGCGCTGGACGCCGCGCTGACCGATCTGGTGGCTCGGCACGAGAGCCTGCGCATGACCTTCGGCACCACCGGGTCCGGCACCGCCGAGGTCCGGATCGCCGAGCCCGCCCCGTTCGCCGCCCAGTACCTGGACGTCGGCGCGGATCCGGACCCGCGGGCGCGCGCCGCCGGCGAACTCGGCGCGCTGATCGCCGAGCCATTCGACCTCCAGGTCGGCCCGCTGCTGCGCGCGCTGGTCGTCCGGATCGCCGAGGACGACCACGTCCTCGCCCTGGTGATGCACCACATCATCGGCGACGGCTGGTCGATCGACATCCTCAACCGCGAACTGGACCTCCTCCACGCCCATCACGCGCACGGTACTTCTGTCGAACTACCGCCGCTTTCCGTTCAGTTCGGGGACTACGCGGTGTGGCAGCGGGGCCGTTTGGAGAGCGGCGCGCTCGCCGCCTCGCGCGAGCACTGGCGCACCGAACTCGACGGCGTACCGGCGCTGGAGCTGCCCTCCGACCGGCCCCGCCCGCCCCTGTTCACCTTCGACGGGGCCGCGTTCGAGTTCCGCTGGAGCGCCGAACTCGCCCGCCGGGTCGGCGAGGTGGCGCGGTCCCACGGCGCCTCCTCGTACATGGTGTTGATGGCCGCGTACCAGGTCGTGCTGAGCCGGCACACCGGCCGGCGCGACTTCGCCGTCGGCTCCGCCGTCGCAGGCCGTCTCCACCAGGAACTCGAAGGCGTCGTCGGCGTGTTCGTGAACATGCTGCCGATCCGCGCCCGACTCTCCGCCGACCTCGACTTCGGCCGTCTGATCGGTCGGGTCCGCGAGACCACGCTCGACGCCTACGCGCACCAGGAGGTGCCGTTCGAGCAGATGGTCAGCGACCTCGCGGTGGAGCGCGACGTCAGTCGCTCCGCCGTCTTCCAGACCACGTTCGCCTTCCAGAACTACGCCGACCGCGCCCCCACCACCACCGGCCCGGAATCCGAGGGCTTCGGCTACGAAGCCACCACCACCCACGCCGACCTCGCCCTGTACATGCGCGAGGAGGCGGACGGCGGCCTCTACGGTCTGCTCACCTACCGCACCGACCTTTTCGACGCGGGCACCGTCGAGCGCCTCGCCGAACGGTTCCGGCTGCTGACGGCGGCCGGCGTCGCCGACCCCGCGCTGCCGATCGACCGGCTCCCGCTGCTCGAAGCGGCCGAACGCACGGCCGTACTGCAGACCTGGGCCGCCGGTCCCCCGCTGCCGAAGGGCGGTCCCGCCACCCTCACCGGGGCGCTGACCCGGACTGCGGCCCGAACGCCCGGGGCGCCGGCGCTCGTCTTCGAGGACCGCACACTGACCTACGGCGACCTCGACCGGCGCGCCAATGCCATGGCCCGGCGGCTACGGGCCCTGGGCGTGGGCGCCGACGACCGGGTGGCCGTCTGCCTGGAGCAGTCCGCCGAGCTGGCCGTCGCCCTGGTCGCCGTGCTCAAGGCCGGTGGCGGCTACCTGCCGCTCGACCCCGAGCAGCCCCCCGCCCGGCTCGCCCACCTGGTGACCGACGCCGGGGCCAAGGTCCTGATCACCGACAGCGCGCTGCGACCGCGGTTCGGCGACCACCCGGCGGTGGACCTGCTGACGGACGACGACGCGGCCGAGGGGGACGGGTCGCCGCTGGAGGAGGTCTCCGGCGCCGACCACCTGGCGTACGTGATCTACACCTCGGGCTCCACCGGCACGCCCAAGGGCGTCGCCGTACAGCACCGCCAGGTCCTCAACTACCTCGCGGGGGCCGGCGAGCGACTGCGGATCGAACCCGGTTCCTCCTTCGGGCTGCTGCAGTCCCTCTCCTTCGACTTCAGCATCACCATGCTCTACCTGGCCCTCACGACCGGCGGCCGGGTGCACCTGCTGCCGCGACGCATCGCGGGCGTGGAGCTGGCCGCGGAGATGGAGCGGGCCGGCATCGACTACTTGAAGATGACGCCCTCGCACCTGGCCGCGCTGTCCTCCGACGCGCCGCTCGCGCGGTTGCTGCCGCGCCGCGCGCTGGTCCTCGGCGGCGAGGCGAGCAACTGGTCCTGGGCGGCGGGCATCGCCGCACTGGGCCGGTGCGCGGTGTTCAACCACTACGGACCCACCGAGGCGACGGTGGGGATCACCGTCCACGAGGTCAGCGCCGACGGCGTGGACGCTCCGGGCAACACCCCGATCGGCAGTCCGCTGGCCGGCGGGCGCTGCTACGTACTGGACGAGGCCCGCAACCCCGTTCCGCCGGGTGTCACCGGGGAGTTGTACGTGGGCGGGGACCGCCTGGCCCGCGGCTACCTCGGGCGGCCGGACCTGACCGCCGAACGGTTTCTGCCCGACCCGTACGCCGACCCGGACGCCGCTCCGTACGCCGACCCGAACGCCGCTCCGGGCACCGCTCCGGGCACCGACCCGTACGCCGTTCCGTCCGACGCGAAGTCGTCCGCGGCCGACCCGTCCGGCACCGCCCCGGGCGGTCCTGGGACCGGCGGCCCGCGGATGTACCGCACCGGCGACCTGGCGCGCTGGCGCGCCGACGGCTCCCTGGACTACCTGGGCCGCGTCGACGACCAGATCAAGGTGCGCGGCTACCGGGTCGAGCCCGGTGAGATAGAGGCCGCGCTGACCGCGCTGCCCGGCATCACCCAGGCGGTGGTCCTGGCTCGCGGCGAGGGCGTCAAGCAGAACCTCGTCGCCTACCTGGAACGCCCCGCCGGCGGCGAACCGCCGACCGCCGCCGATCTGCGGGCCGCCCTGGGCGAGGTCCTGCCGGACTTCATGGTCCCGGCCCGCTACGTGGTGCTGGACCGGATGCCGCTGCTCGCCCACGGCAAGGTCGACCGGAAGGCACTGCCCGCGCCCGCGGACGCCCCGGCCGCCGGCGCCCACGTCGATCCGGAGGACGGGACCGAGCAGGTGATCGCCGCCATGTGGGCGGACCTGCTGGACCTTCCCCGGGTCGGCGCGCTGGACGACTTCTTCGCGCTGGGGGGCCACTCCCTGCTCGCCACCCAGGTGGTCGCCCGGATGCGCCGGGCCTTCCCCGACCTGGCCACCCCGGTCGGCGTGATGGACCTGTTCACGCACCCGACGGTCCGTCGGCTCGCCGCGCTGGTGGCCACTCCGGAGGCCGCCCGCGGCCCGCGCCGGTTGCTGCACCTGCTCACCCCCGAGGGGCGCGCGCCGGCCGCCAGTGTGGTCTGCGCCCCGTACGGCGGCGGCAGCGCACTGATCTACAAGCCGCTCGCCGACGCCATGCCGGCTGACTGGGCCCTGCACTCCATCGCCGTCCCGGGTCACGAGCTGGGCGAGGAGGCGCTGGACATCGACGAGGTCGCCCGGCTCTGCGCCGAGGAGATCGTCGCCCACGTCGAGGGACGGCTGGTGCTCTACGGGCACTGCGGGGTCGGCGTCCGGTTGACCGTGGAGATCGCCCGCCGGGTCGAGGCGGCCGGCCGGGAGATCGAGGCCGTCCACCTCGGCGGCATCTTCCCGTTCGCCCGCCCGAAGGGCGGCGGCGCCGCACTGGCCGAGCGCTTCGCCGAGCTGTCCGCCCGCCTGCGCAGCGACCAGGGCATGATCAACGCCTTGGCCGCGGCGGGTCTGGACGTCGATGATGTCGACGAGGACCAGCTGCGGCTGATGGTGTACAACCGCCGGATCGGCACCAAGGGTGCCGAGCGTTACTTCGGCGAGCTGTACGAGAGCGAGGGCGGCCGCATCACGGCGCCGGTGATCGCCGTCTGCGGCGACCGCGATCCGGCGACCGAGTTCTACGAGGAGCGGTTCCGCGAGTGGCACCGGATCACCGGCACCGCGGCCGTGGTGGTCCTGGACGAGGCCGGGCACTTCTATCTCAAGTACCGCGCCGAGGAGTTGGCCGACATCCTGACCGGCGTGCACCGCTCGATCGCCGACGGCGAGGAGGCGCGCCACGAACGCACCGCCGACGCCACCTGGTGGTTGGCCGGCGTGTCCCGCGACGCCGCCGGGACCGGACCCGACCTTGAACCGGACCCCGGTCCGGCAACCGCGCGGTCGACGGAGTCGAAGCCGGTCCGGACGCCGGGGAGGGCTCGGAAGGGCCGTGAGCGCGGCCCCGTCCGCCCGACGATGGGCCGCTTCCTGGCCGTCGCCACCGGGCAGCAGCTCTCGATGATCGGCTCGGCGCTCACCGAGTTCGCCCTGCCGATCTGGGTGTACCTGCAGACCGGTTCGCTGTTCCAACTCGGCCTGCTCGCCGCCTTCGGCCTCGTCCCCGGCATCGTGGTCGCCCCGCTGGCCGGCGCCGTCGTCGACCGCAGCGACCGTCGTCGGGTGATGCTGTGGGGCGATGTCGCGGCCGGCCTGACCCAGGCGGCCCTGCTGGTGCTGTACCTCAGCGGCTCGCTGGAGACCTGGCACTGCTACGTGATGATCTCCCTGCTCTCCGCCTCGCTCGCCTTCCAGCGCGTCGCCTGGGGCTCGGCGGTGCCGCAGTTGGTGCCCAAACGCTTCCTCGGCCGTGCCAACGGCGTCGTCCAAATGGCTTTCGGACTCGCCCAGTTCCTCGTTCCGCTGATCGCGGTCGGCATCCTGCACGTGATCGGACTCGGCGGCATCCTGGTCTTCGACGTCGTCAGCTACCTGCTCGCCACCGGAGTGACCCTGGCGGTGCGCTTCCCCGACGCGATGGCCGCCACCCGACGCGAGAGCGTCGCGGCCGAGATCCGGGCGGGGTTCCAACGGGCCCTCGGCAGCCGTCACTTCAGGGCCATGCTGTTCTGGTTCGCGGCGCTCAACGTCTTCCTCTCGCCGCTCTTCCTGCTCGTCACCCCGCTGGTGCTCTCCTTCTCGTCGACCGCGGCGGCCGGCTGGGTCTCCACCGCGGCCGGTCTGGGCGCCGTCCTCGGCGGCCTCACCCTGCTGGTCTGGGGTGGTCCGCGCCGGATGCGCCTGCGCGGGGTCCTGCTCGCCACGCTCGGCCTCGCCGCCGCCTGCGTCGTCACCGGCCTGCGGCCCTCGGTGGCCGTGGTCGCCGTCGGCGCGTTCGGCATGACCTACGGGCTGGCACTGCTCAACGGCATCTACGCGACGGTCGTCCAAACCAAGGTGCCGATGCGGTTCCACGGCCGGGTGATCGCGGTGAACACCATGGTCGCCTGGTCCACCCTGCCGATCGGCTTCGCCCTGGTCGCCCCGATCGGACCAGAGTTGCTCCAGCCGCTGATGGACGAGGGCGGCGCCCTGGCCTCCAGCGTCGGCGTGTTGATCGGCACCGGCGACGGCCGCGGAATCGGCCTGCTCTACCTGGTGTTCGGCCTCGCCATGGCCGCACTGGTCCTGATCAGCCTCTGCATTCCCGTTCTGGCCCGCTTTGACCGGGAAGTCCCGGACGCCGAGTCCGACGACCTGATCGGCCTGGAGACCCTGCGGGCCCGCGCGAAAAGCGAGATGAGCTCATGAACTCCCCGAACCCGTACCCCAACCCGAACCCGAACCCGAAGCATGCCGTTGCGTCGGCCTCGACCCCGGTGCCGGTGCCGGTACCGGCACCGGCACCGGCACCGGCACCGGGGTCGATCGCCCGGCATCCACTGACCGACGAGCAGCGCCGCCTCTGGTTCCTCCAGCAACTGCGGCCCCAGGAGTCCGGGTTCAACATGTACCTGAACCGGCGCTGGCACGGCCCGATCGACCCCCGGGCGCTCGGCGCGGCCCTCAACCGGCTCGTCGCGCGCCACCGGGTGCTGCGCACCCGGTTCGCCCTGGACGGCGAGCAGCCCGTGCAACTGGTGGAGCCCGTCCAGGACGTCGCGCTCACCCTGATCGCGATACCGGACGCCGTCGAGGAGTCCTTCACCGCGGCCTGCGCCCCCTTCGTCAACGCCCCTTTCGACCTGGGCGAGCGCCCTCCGCTGCGGGCCGTCCTGGTCAGTGCCGGTGAGCACGAGCACGCCCTGAGCGTGGTGGTCCACCACATCGTCTCCGACGGATGGTCGTTCACCGTGCTGTGGCGCGAACTGCTCGCGCTGTACCGCGAGGAGATCGGCGAGGACGCCGCCGACCTACCCGATGTGAAGATGGAGTTCGGCGACTTCGCGTTCGCGGAACGGGCCAGGCTGGACGGCGGCGGCGCCGAGGAGGCGGTCCGGTACTGGAGCGAACGACTTGCCGGCGTCGGCGTCCTGCGGATGCCGTTGGACCACCCCAGGCCCGCCGGACCCACCCACCCGGCCGGCTTCGCCGACCTCGCCCTCGATCCCGAACTCGTCTCCGGGATCGACTCCTTGGCCCGCGAGCAGCGCTGCACCGCGTTCATGGTGCTGCTCGCCGCTTACCAGAGCGTGCTGGCCCGCTGGAGCGGCAGCTACGACTTCGCCGTCGGCACCCCGCTGGCGGGCCGCAACGAGACCGCCCACGAGGCTCTGCTCGGCTACTTCTCGCGCACCGGTGTGATCCGAGCGGACCTCACCGGCGAGCCCGACTTCCGTACCGTGCTGCGCCGGGTGCGGTCCGCCACGATGGCCGCGCTGAGCCATCAGGACGTTCCGGTCGAGCGGGTGGCCGCCGCACTGGGGCTGCCCGTGGTGCCCGGCGCCGGCCCGCTCCACCAAGCGGTGTTCGTCCACCAGAGCCAGTACGACCCGGCCGACGCCGACGGGCGGGCCGGGCTGCCCGCGAACGTCACGACGACGAGCATGGACTCCGGATTCGACCGGGCCAAGACCGATCTTTTGCTGGACAGTTGGCGTACTCCCGACGGCGGGATGACGCTGTCGTTCTGTTTCGACCGGGAGCTGTTCGAGCCTGCCACGGTCGAGGCCCTGGCCCGCCGGGTCCGCGACCTGCTCGCCCGAGCCGTCGTGGACGTGGAGGTCCCGCTGCACGGTGACTGGTTGCTGACCGGCGAGGAGCGCGCCACGCTGCTGGCCCTGGGTGCCGGACCCGTCGTCACCGAGGACGCCCGCCCGATCCTGCGCGGATTCGCCGACCAGGTCGCCGTCCGCCCCGACGCGCCCGCCGTCGAGTGCGCGGGCGACGTCCTCACCTACGCCGAACTCGACCGGGCATCGGCCGAGTTGGCTCGCCGGTTGGGTCCGGTGGCCGGTCGCGCGGTGGGCGTCCGGATCGAGCCGTCCTTGGCGCTGGTCACCGCCCTGCTGGCGATCTGGAAGGCGGACGCCGGCTACCTGCCGCTCGACCCCGCGCACCCGGCCGAGCGCCGACGGCTGATGCTCCGCGAGGCGGACGCCGTCCTGCTGCTCACCGCAGGCGAGCGTCCGGATCTGGGGGTCCCGGTGCTGTCCGTCGGCGATCCGGATATCGGGGCCGGGGCCGCGGGCGTCGCGTCCGAGGGCGCGGAACCGGCGGGGGCCGCGCCGTCGGGGACGGACCCGGGCGGCCTCGCGTACGTCCTCTACACCTCGGGCTCCACCGGCGCCCCCAAGGGCGTCGCCGTCGAGCACGCCGCCCTGGCCGAGCGCGTCCGCTGGATGGCCGGGCCGCAGGGGTACGGGCTCCGGCCGGGCGACCGGATCGTCCAGTTCGCCTCCATCGGCTTCGACACCCACGCCGAGGAGATCTGGCCGGCCCTCACCGCGGGCGCCTGTGTCGTCCTGTTGCCCGGCGGCGGCGGGATGCTGCCCGACCTGCTGCGCACCGGGGCCGGGCGGTCCGTCACCGTACTCGACCTGCCGACCGCGTACTGGCAGGAACTGGTGTCCCTGGGTGACCGGACCCCGTGGCCGGCGTCGCTGCGCCTGGTGATCCTCGGCGGTTCCGAGGCGCACGCCGTCACCCTGGCCCAGTGGCGGGAGCGGCACGGCCACACCGTACGGCTGGTGAACACCTACGGCCCGACCGAGGCGACCGTCATCGTCACGGCGGGCGAGCTCGCCGGCGGCCCGCCCGGCAGCGCGCCCGCCACCGGGGAGCGCCCGCCGCTGGGCCGCCCCCTGCCGGGGGTGCGGCTCTACGTCCTGGACGAGCGCGGCGGCCTGCTGCCCGCCGGCTCCGAGGGCGAGCTGTACATCGGCGGCGACGGCCTCGCGCGCGGCTACTCGGCCCGACCCGAGCTGACGGCGCAGGCCTTCCTCCCGGATCCGTTCGCCGAAGCCCCGGACGCCCGGATGTACCGCACCGGCGACCGCGCCCGGTGGCGCGCCGACGGGCAGTTGGAGTTCCTGGGTCGCGCCGACGACCAGGTGAAGATCCGCGGGTACCGGATCGAGCCCGCCGAGGTCGAGGCCGCCCTCACCGCCCACCCGGCGGTCGGCCGGGCGGCCGTGCTGGTCCGCGACGGCCGCCGGCTGATCGCCTACGCCGTCCTGCGACCGGCCGCCGGGCGGGGGGCCGCGGCCTCCCCGCCGGTGGGCGAGCTGCGCGAACACCTGGCGCTGCGGCTGCCGGCCTTCATGGTGCCGGACTCCGTGGTGCTGCTCGACACCTTCCCGCTCACCTCCAACGGCAAGCTCGACACCGCGGCCCTGCCCGACCCGGACCCGGCGGGCTCCACCGCCGGGTACCTGGCGCCCCGCACCGATGCCGAGGCCCTGGTGGTGGACCTCTGGCAGGAGGTGCTCGGCGTGCCGAAGGTCGGCGTACTGGACGACTTCCTCGCCCTCGGCGGGGACTCGCTCCTGGTCACCAGGGTCGCCGCCCGGATCAGGGCCGGCGTCGGCCTCGACGTGTCGATCCGCGACGTCTTCGAAAGCCCCACGCCGGCGGCCCTGGCGGCCCGGATCGAGGCGCTGCTGATCGCGGAGATCGACGCCCTCAGCGAGGAGGAGGCCGCCGACCGGTTGAACTGACCGCACCCACCCGCCCGCCCCACCCCCTCCCCCGCACCGCACCGCACCGCATCGCATCGGAGAACGCCATCGCCACCACCGTGCCGCCCGCCGCGACGACCGTCCCTGAGCTCCTCGACGCACGGGCCGCCGAACACCCGGACCACAGCGCGCTACGGGTCGTCGGCGGTGGGGAACTCACCTTTCGCCGCTGGCGGGAGGAGGCGCTCCGCGCCGCCGTCGGACTGGCCGCCGCCGGGGTCGCACCGCGCGACCGGGTGGTGCTGCGGTTCTCCAACGCGTGCTGGGAGCGGTACGCCGTCGCCTTCCTCGCCGTCCAGTACGCGGGCGGGGTGCCGGTGCCGGTCCGCGAGGACCTGTCCGAGGCCGACGCCGCCGCACTGGCCGCGCTGGCCGAAGCCCGCACGGTCCTGCGGGAGGGCGGGGCACCCGCGCTGCCGGGGTCGGCGGACCTGTGTCTGGACGCCCTGCTGGCGGCGCACCCCGAGCCGCCGGCCGGCCCGCCGCACCGGGTCGGTCCGGGCGACCCGGCCCAGGTGATCGGCACCTCCGGCACCACCGGCGCGCCCAAGGGCGTAATCGCCGCGCACGGCAACCTGACCGCAGGCCTGACCACCCACCCCCGCCGCCGTGCCTACGCGCACTCGCGGCACGCCCTGCACGCCTTCCCGATCGGCACCAACGCGGGCCAGGTGATGCTGCTGGGCGCGCTAACCGCCGCGCCGACCACGCTCAGCCTGCCGCGTTTCGACGCGGACCGGTTCGGCGCCGCCGTGGAGGAGTTCGGGATCGGCACGGCCTTCCTGGTGCCCTCGATGGCGATCGAACTGGTCAACGCGGGCACCGCCGGGCGGTACGACCTGAGCAGTCTGCGCCTGGTCAACTCCTCCGCCGCCGCACTGCCCGTGCCGGTGGCGGCGGCGCTGGCCGCGGCGCTGCCGGGAGCGACGCTGGTCAACACCTACACCTCCGCGGAGGCCTCGCCCGCGCAGATCTCCACCGTGGTCGACGCCCGCCGCCCCGGCTCGCTGGGCCGTCCGGCGGATCCCCGGGACCTGCGGATCCTCGACCCGGAGGGACTGCCGCTGCCCGCCGGGCAGGTCGGCGAGGTCTGGTTGCGCCAGCCCGGACCGTCACGCGCCTACCTGGGTGCCGCCGGGCAGAGCGCCCGGGTGTTCCGGGACGGCTGGGTTCGGATGGGCGATGTCGGCCGTCTCGACCCGGACGGCTACCTGTACCTGGTCGACCGGGAGAGCGACGTCATCAAGAGCGGCGCGCTGAAGGTCTCCACCCTGCGGATCGAGGAGGTGCTGCACGAACACCCCGCGGTCGCCGACGCCGCCGCGTTCGGCCTGCCGCACCCCGTGATGGGCGCCGTCCCGGTGGCCGTCGTGGTGACCGGACCCGACGGCCTGGACCTGGACGAGCTCCGGCTGTTCCTGAGCGCCCGGTTGAGCCGGCCCGAACTGCCGGTCCGGATCCTGCTCGCCGGGGACCTGCCCAGGAACCCGAGCGGCAAGGTCGTCAAGGACCGGCTCCGCCCGCTGTTCGACGCGCCCGCGGAGTCCACCGGTCCCGCGGTCGCCCCCGCCACCCCGACGGAACTGCGGTTGGCCGGGATCTGGCGGCGTCTGCTCGGCCGGCCGGTGACCGATGTGGCCGACGAGTTCTTCGCGCTCGGCGGCGACTCCTTCCGGGCCGTACAGCTGGCCACCGGCATCAGCGCCGAGTTCGGGGTCCGGGCGCGGACCGCCGTGGTCTTCGAGCGGCCCTCGCTGCGCTCGCAGGCGGCCTGGGTGGACCAACCCGACCGGCGGCGGCCCGCCCCCGAGGGAACGTCCGCCGGAACGGGGACCGTGACGCCGTACCTGGCCGCGCTCCGTGCGCAGCCGCACGCCGTCGCGCTCACCTCCCAGCAGGAGAACTTCTTCCGCTGGATGGCCGAGGCCCCCGGGCGGGACGCCGGCGCGGTGACGGCCCTGTTCCGGGTCACCGACCGGCTGGAACCGGAGACGCTGGGCCTGGCGCTCACCGAGGCGGTCCGCCGCCATCCGGCCCTGCGGACCCGGTTCGAGGCGGTCGGCGAGGGGGTCGTGCGGGCGGTGCTGGACGAGGAGCCCCGGGTACGGATCACGCTGACCCGGGCCCCGGGGGCCGGCGACGCGGAGGTCGACGCCCTGCTGCTGGCCGAACGCGACCGCCTCACCGACCTGGCCCGTGACCCGATGGCGCGCCTCCTGGTGGTCAGCCGATCGGAGACCGACCACGTGGTCCTCGTCGCAATGCACCACATGGTCGCCGACGGCTGGTCGGTCGGTGTGCTGCTGGCCGACCTCGGGGTGTTCTACTCCGCGCTGCGGCGGGGCCGCTCCGCCCCGCCGGCCCGATCGGGCCCGGGCTACGCCGAGTTGGTGGACTGGGCGAACGCGCACTGGCCGGCCTCCCGGGCCCACTTCGGGACCGCGCTCGCCGGTGCGCCGGAGGCCGTCGAGCGGTTCGCCGGCCGCCGGTCGGTGGACGAAGTACTCACCGCCGCGTACGAGTTCGAGGTGCCGGCGGCGTTGGCGGGAAGCCTGCGGGCCCGGGCGGCCGAGCTGGGCGCCACCCCCTTCCTCGCCGTCGCGGCGGCCTGGACCGCACTGTTGGCGCGCCGCGGCGATCAACCCGACCTGGTGGTGATGACCCCGGTGCCCGGCCGTCCGCGCCCGGACGCCGAGCGGACGGTGGGCTGCTTCGTCCAGTCGTTGCTGCTGCGGGTGGACGCGAGCGGGGGACCCGGCTTCGCCGAACTGGTGGACCGGCTGAGAACGGTGCACAGCGAGGCGTTGGACCACCAGCTCCACCCCTTCGCCGAGTTCAGCCCGTCCGTCCCCTTCGCGGCCTGGCTCCGCTACGAGGCGTGGGCCGCGCCCGCTCAACTGCCCGGCCTGGCCTGCGAGCCCTGGGAACTACCGCGCGGCAGCACCGTCCCGTGGCCGCTGCCGGGCGGCGACCGGGGCGTGCCCGAGCTGACCGTGGTCGAGCAGCCGGACGGCGGCATGCGGTGCTGGCTGCAGTACAACGCCCTGGCCTTCGACCTCCCCGTGATCACCGAATTGGCGACGGAGTTCACCACCGCCCTGACCGCCGCCTGCGGTTGACCTGCGGACGCCCCCCATGACGCCGACCGGCCGCCAACCACCCGCCGACCACTGCCTCGCCGGAGGCGGCCGGGATCCGGCCCGCTGACGGTCCGGTAGATTCGGCGACACGGCTGATCTTCAGGGGAGCGGCAGGATGCCGCGCGTGCGACACGGGGGCAGTGGGTGCGGAGCGGACACGCGCAGGACCGTCGGCGGAAGGCCCTGCTGGAGTGCTGGCGCGCGATCGAGCTGTTCGGTCCGCCGACCATCCCGGCGCTGCCCCGCCGACGTCCCGCCGCGCGGTCAGGGCCGAGGGACGAGTACGTCATCGACCTGACGCCGGAGCCGGGCCGGGTACCGCCGCCCCTGCCGTGGGCCCCGGATCATCCGGAGACGGGGGCTCGGCGGGCACCGTTCGGTCGGATGTGGCGCCACGAGGTCTACGGCGGGGTCTTCGACCTGGAGTTGCTTCGCCGAGCGATGATCGCGGTACTGCCGCCGGGAACCGATCCCGATCCCGGCGTGCCGCAGTCCGAGCTGGTGCTCTCCGGGCAGAGCGCGATGTTCGCGCTGGTCCTGGATGACGAGGGCCGGCCGATCGAGGACACGTCCGTGGTCTCCGCCTGCGCTTGGGCCACCGGCCGACTGTTCGATCCGGGGCCGTCCGCACCAGGGTGGTTGGACGGATTCGAGGAACTCGACACCGCGTTCGGCCAGGCGATCGGTGAACTCACCGCCACCACGATCCCGTACGGCCCCACCGCGTCGACCGCCGGCACCGCGTACGAGCGGTGGCCGGACTCCGCGGGTGCGCGGGGCGCGACCGACGGCAGGAGCTGGCAACTGCTCCTCGCCGAGATTCTGGGCGGCGCTGCCGTCGGCGCGGTCGGGGCCCTGTTCGGGGAGGTCGCCGGCGCCGCGCTGCAGGGCGCGGCGGAACCTCTGGTTCGCCGTGCCGCGGACTGGGTCGCGGCCCGGCGCCCCACCGAGGACCGGGGGGAGTCCGGGCAACCGGACGGCACCGGCGGCGTCCCCGAGGGGGCGCCGACCGACGGTCCGGACATGCCCACGGATCAGGGGGCCTGCGCCGGTCCCCGTGCGCTGGGGTTCGCCGACCTGGTCGCCCTGACCGCCCAGATCGCCGACCTGTGCGGGGTACGGGACCATTTGCGGCCGCAGGTGCTGCGGGTGCGCAGCAGGCTCGTCCGCCGACCGCAGGACCCCGGTTCGAAGGTCACCGCCGCGGCCCCGTTCCTGAACAGTCTGCTCCCGCCCGATCTGGCCCGGGTATCCGCGGCCGTCGGCACGGACATCGGGCCGGCGTTGGAGGCGTACCTGACCGAACTGGACGCCGTCGCGGTGGAGGCTCGAACGGATGTGCGCCGGGAACGCGGGATCGTGCTGGAAGGAGTGGCTCCGGACCTTGTCCCGGCCGGCCGTTGGCCCGCACCGTCGAAGTTCCCGCTCGCTCTGAGCCAGCAGTTCGCGGTCAACCGCCTGCTCGCCGACCGGGCGGGGACCGAGGGCGGCATGTTCTCCGTGAACGGTCCGCCGGGCACGGGGAAGACCACGATGCTGCGCGACCTGGTCGCCGCCCTGGTCGTCGAGCGGGCCGCGGTACTGGCCACCTTCGACCGGCCCGAGCAGGCGTTCACCGGTCCGGTGTGGCGGGGCAAGGACCGCCAGGGCCGGCACGCCCGGTTCGTGTCGCGGCTCGACCCGCGGCTGACCGGGTTCGAGATCGTGGTCACCTCCTCCAACAACGGCGCCGTGGAGAACATCACCGCCGAACTGCCCGGCATCGGCGCGCTCGGCGAGCACTGGCACGACGACCCCGACCACTTCTCCGACCTCGCCTCCGCGCTCCTCGGCGGGCCGGCCTGGGGTCTGGTCGCGGCGGTGCTCGGCAACAAGTCCAACCGCAGGGAATTCGGGGACCGGTTCTGGTGGGGCCGGTTGCCCGACAAGGAGACCCAGGCCCGCAAAGTCGCGGGACAGCCGCCGCTGCGCGGCATGCGGGAGATCCTGAGCGATTGGATTCCACCCAAGCCCACGCCCGGCGGCCGGCGCGCTGTGACCCCCGCGGACCGAACTGCGGCGGCCGGACCCGCCCAATCCGTACCGTCGTGGACCGACGCCGTCGCGGCGTTCCGTACCGCTCTCGCCGAGGTCGAGCGACTGCGGGCCGGCCGCACCCGGCTGGCCGGAGCCTTGGCCGCCGTCGAGTCCCCGTCGGCCGGGCAACGGATCGCGGGCCTGGAAGCCGCCGTGACGCGGGCCGACCATCTGGCCATTTCGGCTGCCGCGGACCTGGACCGGGCCGCTGCCGCCACCGCCGCCGCCCGGACCGCCACCGCGGCGGCCGAGGCCGGACACAGGGCGGCCTCCGCATACGTGCCGCGGGCTCGCCAGGAACTGGCCACCGCCCGCGCGGAGCTGTCGGTCGCCCGGGAACTCGCCGCTGAGCAACGTGAGTACGCCGCCGCGCTCACCGCCCACCACGACGCGCCCCCGGCCGTCGAGCAGGGCCTGCGCGGCGGGCTGCGCCGGCTGCTGCGGAGCACGGCCGAACGACAGGCCGCCGAACGGCAGCAGGAGCTCGCCCGGGCCGAGATCGCCTACCTGCTCGTCCGGCAGCGCGCCGCACTCGACGACTCCCTGGAGCGGGTCGCCGCCGCCGTACGCGCCGAGTCCGCGGCCGTCGACCGGCACAACAGGTCCGGCACCGCCGTCGACGCCGCCGCCACCGGCCTCAGCGCCGCCCTCGACCACGAACGGGCCGCGCGCACGCGGGAGGCCGCGGCGGCCACGGCCCTGCGGCACTCCCGGCAGGCCGCCGACTCCTCCCGCCGCGGCCTTCGGATCGCCGTCACCGAACTGGACGACCGCCACCGAGAACTGCGGGAGGCGGCCCGGACGCTGCCGTCCCTGCCGCGCGGCTGGTCGCACCTCGACGAAGCCCGACAGGAACTCGGCTCGCCCTGGTCCGACGAGGCATGGTCCACCGCGCGCAGCGACCTCTTCCTGCGCGCCCTCGACCTCCACCGCGCCTTCGCCGCCGGGGCCGCGAAGAAGATCCGGGGCAACCTCCAGGTCCTCATGGAACTGATGACCGGGACCAACGGGCCCGTCCCCGACGCCGAGGTCGAGAGCGCCTGGCAGACCCTCTTCCTCCTGGTGCCCGTCGTCTCGACCACCTTCTCCTCCATCGGCAGCATGTTCGCCCGTCTCGGCCGGGAGTCGATCGGCTGGGTCCTCGTCGACGAGGCCGGCCAGGCCACCCCGCAGGCCGCCGCCGGCGCACTGTGGCGCGCGCGTCGTGCCGTCCTGGTCGGCGATCCGCTCCAGCTCGAACCCGTCGTCACCATGCCCACGGCCCTTCAGCGCCGGCTGCTGCGCGCCTACGGCGTCGACGAGCACTGGCTTCCGTCGGCCACCTCGGCCCAGGCCGTCGCCGACCGGACCAACCGCTACGGTACCTACCTGCCGGCCCCGGACTCCGACGACGAGCACGTCTGGGTGGGCGCGCCCCTGCGCGTGCACCGGCGCTGCCAGGACCCGATGTTCACGGTCAGCAACGAGGTCGCGTACGGCGGCCTCATGGTGCACGGCACCGATGACAAGCCGTTCCCCGACGCGGAACGGGACGGTCTGCTCCCCAGCCGCTGGCTCAACACCGACGACCCGGCCCGCCCGGCCGACGCCCCCTGGGGCGAACGCGACCGCCGGGCCTTCGAGTTCGTCCTCGACCACTTGCACCGGCACGGCGTCGGCGTCGAGCGCGTGCGCGTCATCGCCCCGTTCCGAGCCCTCGTCGGCGCATGCCAGAAGGTCTGCCGCGGCCGTGCGGGCTGGACGTCGGAACTGATCGAGGAGCGCTGCGCCACCGTCCACCGGGCCCAGGGCAAGGAAGCCGACGTGGTCGTCCTCGTGTTGGGCGGCGGCCGGCCCGGAGCCCGCGACTGGGCGGCCCGCACCCCGCACTTGCTCAACGTCGCGGCGAGCCGCGCCAAACGCCGCCTGTACGTCATCGGCGAGCGCGGCCTGTGGGCCCCGCTCCCGCACTTCGACGTCCTCGCCTCCGAGCTGACGGAGTTCCACCATCTCCGTGACCGCGCCACCTGGCCACCGGACGGCGTTTGACCGGACACGCACCGCCGCGGCGTTCAGGACAAGACGTCCGACGCGCGGAGCCTCCTCTCCCGGCCGGCGGAACCGATCGGTCCGCCGGACGGGACCCGGGCCCGTCGAAGGACTCAGCGCTTGAGCATGAAGGTGAAGTCGCCCGAGAGCTTGCCACCCAGGCGAACCGTCGACACGAAGTTCCCCTCGGCGAGCAGCCTCTCGACCTCGGCCCGCGCACAGCCGAACCCTTCGGCGATCAGTCGCACGGGCCGCACCGGCACCCGCGCCGCGAAACGGACCCGGACCTCGATCGCCTCACCGTCCGGCCGATCCGCAGGCTCCGGCGTGCCGCGGTCGAGGCGCCAGGCGTTGTCCCAATCGAGGGCGACGCGGTTGCGGCGCAACAGGAGGGGATCCTGAAGCAGTTCGGCTGCCAGGCCGAGGTCGTTGTCGTGCATCAGGTTCAGCAGCTCGGGTCGTACGGAACGCACGCGCGTCCGTTCCAGGACGGCGAGTTTGGTGGTGTCCCCGCAGCCGGCGCACAGGGCCAGGAGCCAGGCATCGAGGAGTTTGTGGTGTGCGTTGACGCGGAACTTGCCGTGCGTGCGGAAGCGCCCGGAAGGGCACCTGTGGCAACGGCGAAGAACGATCGGAGGGCAGGTGGGAACGACCACCCAGGTTCTGGACATGCGAATACACCGGTTCCAGTGAGAAGACCGCAGCGAAAAGGAGCACGGCGCACAGGTGCGACGCGCGACGGTTCAGCGCTCGGGGGGTCTCACTTGGTGTACAACGGCACGTCCTTGCCGGGGGCGACCACGGGCGGGAGCACGTTAGCGGCTTACAGGAGCAGGGCTCCACTGAATTTCGGACGGATGGCCGTGCCTCGCGGCAGCCGACCGCGAACGCCACTCACGCCTCCGGGGGTACACCGCCGCCGGCTCCGGCGGGGCCGTCCGGGCGCGCTCCTGGTTGAACCGCTGGTCACCGGTGGCCGTCTTGGGGCCCAGTAGCGGCCGCGGCGCGGTGGAGCCGCTCCGCTCCGGCCGGGGGCCGGAGCGGGTCTCGGGCCGGGGTCAGCCGTTCCTTGCGCGTCGTTGGCGTCGGAGGATCACGGCGGCCGCGCCCCCGAGGGCGAGTGCCGCACCGGTACCGCCGGCGAGCAGGGGGGTGGGGGAGGCGCCGGCGTCCGCCTGGTGCGGAAGGGTGTAGCCGCTGGAGTAGCCCTGGGAGTCGTACTGTGAGCCGGGGAGCTTGTCGGCGTAACGAGCCTTGACCAGCTGTTGGTAGTCGCTCAGCGAGACCGACGTCCGGCCGTCCAGTCCTTGTCGGGCCTGGTCGTTGAGCGGTTCGACGGTGGTGAGCTTGAGCTGGTACCAGCCGCGGATCTGCGGCTCGGTGAACACCAGCGTGCCCAGGGTTGCCTTGGCGGCCTGGGTGGCGTCTTCGTCGCCGTCGCGTACGGCGGCCAGGTGCCAGCCGCCGCCCTGGGTGGGGGCGAGCATGACGGTGGCGTTGCGACCGTTGACGGTGGTGCTCAGCGACGAGACCAGCTGTGTCAGCTTGACCGCTTCGGTGGGCAGTGCCGGGGAGGTGCCCGCGACGAAGCCGGGCGTGATCTCGTTCACTGCCACCGGGTCCTTGATGGTGAAGGCCGGCAGTCCCTGGCACGGCTCGGCCGTCTCGGGGATCGTCTGCACCGGCTCGCCGGCCCCGACGGGCAGCGGAGTGTTCAGGAAGCGGCAGACGGTGTTGCGGACGTCGGCGGACTTCACCGCGTCGAGAGCGGCCTGATAGCCGGGGATGTCCGCGGGGAGCGGGTCCTTGACCGGCGCGGCGTGGGCCGGGTGGGAAAGGGAGAGCAACGCGGACGCGCTCAGTGCCAGGAGGAGGGACAGGCGCCAGGAGCGGGGGTTCGACCGCTCGCCGACTGTTTCAAAGGTGCTGGAGTCGCGCATGTCGCCTGCCTTAACGGGAGATGCCGATGCGGGAATGGGTCCACTTGGACGAGCTGTTGCTCACGTAGTCGTTGTAGTTCCACCACGTGTAGGTGGTGGTGTCCGGCCACGGGTCGGCCACCGCGATCGTGTTCTTCGACGTGTCGAAGCCGTAGACCACGTTCATGTGGCCGCCCCCGGACGTCCACCCGATGCGGGCACCGATCGGCCGGGCCGCCTTGACGTCGGTGTAGACCTGGTTGAAGGTGGCCGCGCTGCTCAACCCGGTGCCGGTGTGGGCCATGCCCAGGCTGCTCCAGCCCTTGGCCATGTCGTCGAGCGTGGCGGGCTGGTTGTTGCAGCCGTAGTAGGGCTGGGCCCGGGTGCAGAAGTCGCTCTGGGTGGAGCCGACGCCGTGGAACTTGGCGATGGTCAGGCCGGAGGCGACCCAACACCACTGGGTCTTCTCCTGCTTGTACATGTTGATGGTGTCCTGGCCCGCTTCCGCGTGAGCTGTACCTCCTGCGGCTGCGAGCAAGCCTGAGACCGCCAGCGCGACGGCCGACACTGCGGTTTTGCACCTGAAAGTGCCCATGGTTCTGCCTTCCCCTGCTGGGTGCGACGAGACGAGCGGGGCAATCCTGCAGGGAATATGACAGCGCAACATGTCACGGCCATAAAGGGGCATCGCATAAGTTCACGCCTTCTGACTATTTGTCAGGTGATCGCCCGAAACGACTCGTCACCCAGGCCGGGGAACACCCTGGAGGGCAAGATCGAACCCGGCGTCCTCCAGCAGGCCACAGGACGCCGGAGGAGAGATGAACTCCTGCCCGTCGACATCGGTCAGGCGGGACGTCGCCGGAGGTCGCCTGGGCGGAGGGTCACAATAGCTTGGCGGAGGGTCACAACAGCTTGATCGTCGGCGGGACACGACCGGCATCACCCGGCGGTCCGGTCGATCGGGAGCGGCCCGCGCCGCAGTGCGCCTCGATGCCGTGCCCATGCCTGTTCACGACGCGCGCACCGCTTGGCGGACGGCGGGGGCCGTTGCGACGTCGACGTCGCCCGCCGCGATCACCCGGCAGATGCCGGACCCAAAGCCGCGCTTCGCGCGCGGCGCGCGGGCCGTACCTTCACCGTACGCCGAGTACGGCCCACGGTGCCGGGCCGCCGTTCCGGCATCGTCAGGCGACACGACTTCGCAACTGTGGAGTAGCCGCATGCCACGCAGTTCTTCGGGGCAGGCGAAGGGCACAGTTCGCACATATGGAAGGACTGTCGATCATGCCTACAGCGCGCGAGATCGTGACTCCGATGCCACCTGCGTCGGCGCCCAGGACAGCGTCCTGGACGCCGCGGAGAAGATGACCAGCATGAGTATGGGTGCGCTGCCCACCCGCGGCAGGGTCAGGCTCTCTCCAGCGACCTGACAGTGCGCTGGACGCGCCTTTTCGCGTAGCCCTCGGGAGTGCGGCGGCCGGCCATCGAAGGCGGTGAGGTCATGAAGGACACGGCACTCGTCGTGATCGACATGCTGAATACGTACGAACACGAGGACGCCGACGCACTCGTCCGCTCGGTCCGCGGCACCCTGCCGGCGGTCGAGCAGCTGATCAAGCGGGCCCGGGACGCCTCGGTGCCGGTGATCTACGTAAACGACAACTTCGGCCAGTGGCGTTCCCACCACGGCGAACTCGTCGAGGCCGCACTGGCCGGCCGCCACCCCGAACTCGTCGAATCCATCGTGCCGGACGAGGACTCCCTCTTCGTCGTCAAGGCCCGGCACTCGATCTTCTACGAAACCCCGCTCAACTACCTGCTGGGGCAGCTGGGCGTCCAGCACCTGGTGCTGTGCGGGCAGGTCACCGAGCAGTGCATCCTCTACTCCGCCCTCGACGCGCACATCCGCCACTTCGACGTCAGCATCGCCCCCCAGACCGTCGCGCACATCGATCCGGAGCTGGCGGATGCCGCACTGCGCATGATGGAAACCAACATGTCCACCACCCTCTTCCAGCCCGACGAACTCGCCTTCGACAACACGAAAGCGTGACCGGCAGGCCAGGCGCGGCGGGCCCAGGGCGCCGGGACGCGTTCGCGTGCAGCCCCGCCGTCAGTGGTCCGGCGGGAGCCGGGTGTGACGCATCACCCGATGGCTCTGCGGGCAGTCGCGGAGCCTGAACCGACTTCCCGGTGCGAGCCGACGTGGTACTGGTCGGCGCGGGAACCGCCGGTCCCAGCACCGGGTGGGAACTCTCCCCTGTCGGCTTGCGCGTGATCGTGCCTGAAGCGGGCCGGGTCGCGGCAGGGGTCAGGGGGTCACCCGGCCCTACGACGGGAAAAGTCACCGCCTGCACACGAGCATCTACGGTCAGCCCCGGCTGGTCAGCAAGGCCCCGGTGACGCGGCCCTGCGCGCCCCGTTCACCCACGTGGACGGGGCCCGGTGCGCCGGGGGAAACTCAACGAGACCCTGCGCGAAGGGCCGGGCCGTATGACAGCGGGCGAGCTGATCAGCCGCCCGTTCCGCCTGGGCGTATGGACCGTGACCACCTTCACCGGAGCCCGCACCGCATGGCCCGGGGCCACCCGAACGGTGACGTTCGTCCTGACCGTTCCAACCCTCTCGAACCCCTCGCCGACGTCGCCCCCAGCCCCCGCCTGTCGCAGGTCGGCGACACCTGGCCGCTGGACGGCCGCGTCGTCGGCATCGTCGCAGGCCAGGACACCGACATGGGCGACGTACGCGCCGCGCGGCAAGCGGTCCTCGACTCCGGAATGGTGCCGTTGGTCATCGCCCCCGCCAGCGGGGTACTCGGCGTCGGCGATGATCCGGTGACCGTGCAGCGCACCTTCGCCACCGCCCGCTCCGTCGAATTCGACGCCCTGGTCTTCGCCGGTGTGCCAGGAGCCGGTGCCGACGCCTACGGAGCCCGCGACGCCAAAGCCGGAGCTCCCCAGCCCCCCGTCAGCGATCCTCGGGTCCTCGCTCTCCTCACCGAGGCCTACCGGCACGGCAAGGCACTCGTCGGCCTGGGCGACGCGGGGACCCTCTTCGAGGCCGCCGGAATCCTGGTCGGTGAACCGGGCGTCGTCGTGACCGACGGAGCCCAAGGAATGCGCCGGCTTACGGAACTGCTCGCAGCCCACCGCGTCTGGGAACGCTTCCCCGCCGCTGTGTGACCCCCTCGCCTCCGTCGGCGGCCGGGTCCCCCCGTGGGGCCCGGCCGCCCTCGTGAGGCCCGGCCGCGGCCGGAACGACAGCGCTCGGTCGGACCAGGCGGCGGCGCCCCGACGTGAGGCAGGGTTTACGGTCTGGCTTCGTGCAGTGAGTCCATCAGGGCTGCTGGGCGCGGATCAGGATGAGTCCTTCGTGTTCCTCGGCCTCGTCTGCCGAACCCCGCCTTTGCGGCCAGACCCGGCGGGAGCGCGGGACCGGGCCCCGAGATCCGGCCTCGTCTCGACGAAGAGGCCGGGGCGAGGCGGGCGCCGGGGTGGGAACCCCCTGCGGCGCGGCCTGCGCCCCGGCCTCGTGCCGGTCGCGTGATCAGCCCTGCCCGGGCGGACTCTGTGTCCGGGGGTCGCTGCGTACTTCGGCGGCCGTGTCCTGTCCGGCCTGGCGCAGACCGTCGGCCGTTTCCCGGCCCGCTTGCTGTGCGTGGTCGGTGCTCGTCGACACGGCGTCCTGAGCCGTACCCTTGACCGATTCGACGGCCTGGGCCACCGGCTCCTTCAACTCGTCGCGGACCTCGTGGGCGGCGCCAAGGGCAGTCTGCTTGACGGGCTCCAGCAGTTCGTCGGAGTGTTCTCGCAGGCGCTGCCCCGCGTGCTCCTCGGCCTCGGTCGTCGGCAGCAGGGCGGCGGCGAGCATGCCGGCGCCGAACGCCATCAGGCCGGCTGCCAGCGGGCTGCCCTGGGTCTGCCGCTTGATCCGGGCGGGAGCCTGCTGGATGGCGTCCTGAGCGCCACTGCCCGCTTCCCGGGTGGTTTCGGTGATGCTGTCGGCAACCTGGTGCAGGCTGCCGGAAGTCCCCCGCGCGGTGTCCTGTGCAGTGCCCATGACGCGCTCCTTCACTCCGGTCACCCGGTCGCGCATCGAGTCGACCTTGCGCTGGGCGATCCTGCTCGGGGTCATCCTGTCGGCCAGGAGATCGACGTTGCGCGCGAGGTGCGCACGCCGGTACTCGACGTCGGTCCTCAGCTCGTCGGGTGTCGCGCCCATCGGGCATCCTCCTTCAAGGTTTCCACGGTCTGTTCGGGCTTGAGGTTGACGCTCCGCAGGCGCTTGCGGCCCGTGGAGTAGAGGACGCCTCCCACCACGGCCCACAGGGCCGTGACGATCAGAGCAGCCCAGGCGGGGTCCATCACGTTGGCGAGGGCGAAGACGACGGTCAGGCTCGCGAAGAGCAGCACCGCGTGTCCGGCGTAGCCGGCTCCGCCCAGCATCCCGACGGCCTTGCCCGCCTTGGCGGACTCCTGCTTGAGCTCCGCCTTCGCCAGCTCGATCTCGGTACGAACCAGCTGGGACACGTCCTGGCCGATCTCGCCGATCAGGTCGCCCAGCGAAGGTTCGGCCTCCGTCGGCGGGGGCGGCGCGGGCGCCGCCGGTCGGTCATGGGAGGAATGAACCATGCTCAGATCCCTTTCCCGGGCTGCGGGGAGCCGGTGGCGGGCGGGCCGGCCTGCGGATAGGCCGGGGGCGCCGGAGCGATGTGCGGCGGCTGCGACGGGCCGTGGGTGTCGAGGGGGTCCTCGTACCCGGCTGGTATGCCGCTGCGGTCAGGGACCGGACGCTGGACCGGTGCGGGGGTGCCCGTCCCGGCGGTCGGCCGGTCGGCCCCTGCAGCGCTGCCGCTGCCGGCCGCAGTGGTGCCGGCGGTCTCCGCGGAGGCTGCGGCGCTGACGCTCTTTCCGGCTCGGGCTACGACGAAGCCGGCCAGCGCCGCTCCGGCGAGGAAGACACCGGGGCGGCGGCGGGCGAAGTTCTGCAGATCGCTGACCAGGCCGTCCGGACCCCGCGTGTCCATGTGCGAGGCGACCTTGTGTCCACCGTCAGCCAGCTGACGGGCCACGTCCGCCATGGTGGAGTCGGGTTTGCCGTTCTCGCCCAGTTCACGGAGCTCCTGCGAGAGGCGGCGTACGTTTTCCGCGAGGCGCTGCGTCTGGGTCTCGGCCTGGCCGGTCAGCTGGGTCCGCAGCTCGCCGACGAGATCGCGTGCCTGCGCGGTGGCCTCACCGACCACGTTGGCAGCCTGTTCCTTTGCCGTACCGCCTACCTCGGCGGCCTTGTCACCGACCAGCGAAACGCTTTCGCCGGCCTTTTCCTGCACCGTGTGTGCTGCGGCCGTCGTCCTGCTCTCATCCTGACGGCGCGCATCCTGGAAGTCACTCAAGGCTCCTCCTCCTGATGAATGGCGGTGATGCGTCTCGCACCGCCGCCTGCCCTCCTTTCACCGCCTCACCCTCCGATGCGGGACTTCCGATGTGTTTGTCGCAACGCGTGGAGGCAGACGCGGAGCCCCGAGGCCCATGGCGGGAAGGGCCGCCTTGGCCCATCGGTAGAAACGGTGGGACGAACCGAGGGCCCGGTCGTACACCCCTCCTCCGACCGCCGGCACGGGCCGGACGGGATCGCAAGGGGCAGTCACCATGCGCCCGGAATTTCACAGTCCGTTCGATGCAACGGGGAGCGGCCCGCGATCCGCCGTCCGGCGGCGCCGGTGTGCCTCGGCCCGGCCAGTGGCCCTGTACCAGGACACGGCCACGACGGTGGCCAGGGCGGCCTCGACCAGGTCCCCGCCGTAGTACATGAGCTGTGCTCCGGCGTGCACGTCGGCAGCGGCGAAGGCAGTGCCTGGGGGTGGCGTCGCGTACAGCGTCTTGGCCAGCACGGCGTGCGCGGCGCCCGCGGCCAGCAGGCTCGCCCCTCGCACGCCGATGCTCCAGCGGCGGGCAACGGGTTCGAGTTGGCAGACAGCGAAGGCGAACAGCAGGCCGACGGCAAGGACGTGCGCGTGGACGAGGGCGTGCAGCCAGGGCTCGTGGCTCATGCCCGCGAAGAGCTGGGTGCGGTACAGCACCCAAAGCCCCGCGGCATTCAGGAGGGCTGCCAGCGGGGGAAAGAGCAGCCAACCGATGAGGCGGGAGCGGACGAGGGCCAGCAGTGCGCGGCGCGGTGTGCCGGGAGCCAGGACGCGGAGGGCCAGGGTGAGGGGGCGGCCGAGCACGAGCAGAAGCGGTGCCACCATCCCGACGATCAGGTGCTGCGTCATGTGGGCGGTGAACGGCCCGCCGGGCAGTCCCCCTGTGGCGGCCCAGGCCACCCCGGCGCTGCCTGCGGCGAACGAAGCGTCTCTCCGACGGTGCCAGGCGTCGCCGCGCCGCCGCAAACGGCACGCGGCCGGCATGTAGACCGCGCAAACCAGCATTACGGCCACGCCCGCACCCACTACGACCGCGCCGGAAACCGCCGTCGGGTCGGAACGGACATGCGGGAGGATCACGGCGCCGGCTCTGCTTCGGGGTCGCGTCCTGCCCGGACGGCCAACGCCGTGCCGATCAGCAGCAGGACCAGGGCGACGGTGTTCCAGGCCCAGTCGTAGGGGGTGACGTCCACGCCGTAGCGGATCTGGTGAAGGCGCAGGAGTTTGTGGTCCACGATCCCGTCGAACAGCTGGAAGATGCCCAGCCCGAGGAAGAACCCGGCCCGGGCATGGCCCGGAGCCAGGGCTCGGCGCCGTCGGAGATCTGCGTACAGAAAGAACCCGGAGACCAGAGCCAGCAGCTCGGCCGTGTGCAGCAGACCGTCGGACATGAGGCCCACGCCGAGGGTGGAACGGTCATAGAAGTGATGCCAGCCCAGAATCTGGTGGAAGACGATCTCATCGATGGCGGCCATGACCCCCATCCCGATGAGGCCGCACACCAGAAGCGATCTCCCCCGCTCACACGGCGGGCCGGGCGTCGTGGAACTGTGGGCCGGTGCACCCATGGACTTCACCTTCCGCCGTAGTGGGATCGCGAATGACCAGATCCTCGAGAAGTTACCGGCGTTGGACCGCCCCAACCCTGGCGAGCGACACCCCGAAGCACCACCGGGGTTGCCGCCCAACGGGGAGGGCTGTCAGCCGGCGACCCTGCCGAACAGGTGATTGGCGGGAGCGTCGGGGTCGTTGCCGTAGAAGAACTCGGTGAGCGCCTGGTGGAACTCCGCGCGGTCGAGTGCACCGGAGCCGTCACGGTCCAGAGCGGCGAAGACCGTCGCGCAGTCCTCGCTGGGGACACCGGCGACTGCGTCGAACATCTGCTGGAACTCGGCTCGGTCGATCTTGCCGTCGGCGTTCAGGTCGACGAGGTCGAAGAAGCAGTTGGTCACCGGCGCGATCTGTTCCGGGTACAGGGCGGGGTCGGTCAGGACCTGCTTGAATCCTTCGGTCATCTCGCGCAGATCGACCTTCCCGTCACCGTCCTGATCCATGGGGGCGATGACGTTGGCCCAGAACCCGTCCATTCCGTCGGTGAGTCGGCGCGCGGTGGCCGGGTCCGGTACGGCGCTGCGGGCGCCGATGTAGCGCTCGCTCATCATGCGAACGTCCTGACGGGTGATGAACCCGTCGCCATCGACGTCGGCGCCCTTGAACCACTGGCCGTACTTGAGGTCTTGAAGTGCAGTCACGACCACGTACGGTATTCAGTCGGTCACTCAAAACACAAACGGGCTCGTGATGGGCCCCTCGGCGGGCTTGGGCGGGGAGAGCCCTTAGTGTCACTGTTCGAGCTCGGGTGGGGAGAACGCCCGCACGTCAGGAAGGGGATCGTCGTAACGTTCGACATCGACCAGCGCACTGAGTGCACTCGGCCCCTGGGACAGGCGCGAGCACGGTCGATCCGCTGTGAGGACGTTCGGGTTGCCGTGGCGGTCCAGTGTTCCGCTCAGGCCCGGCCGGACCGGATCCCACCACGCTCCCGTGGAGAGCTGTACGACGCCCGGCATGACGTCGTCCGACAGGACCGCGCCCGCCAGACAGCTGCCCCGATCGTTGTGGACGCGTACGATCATGCCGTTCTCGATGCCGCGCGAAGCGGCGTCCGAGGGGTTGAGTGTGACGGGTTCCCGGTCGCGGATCTTCGAACTGAGGCTGTGGCCGCCGTTGTCGTACTGGCTGTGCAGGCGTGAGGCGGGCTGGTTCGAGATCAGGTGCAGCGGGAACCGGGCCGACAGGTCGGAATGGAGCCATTCCACCGGTTCGTACCACGTCGGATGCCCGGCGCAATCGTCGTAACCGAACGAGTCGATCTCCTCGGAGAAGATCTCGATCCGGCCCGAGGGCGTGGGCAGCGGGGAACGCCGCGGATCTGCGCGCAACGCTTCGAAGCTGCCGGGGAACGGTCCGGTCAGCGCCGGCAGCTCGGCGGTGGAGTTCCGCCAGAAGTCGTCGAAAGCCGGCAAGGCCGCATTGGTGCCGAGCTCAGCCCTCGTCTGCTCGTAGAGGTGCCGGACCCATTCGAACTCGGAACGCGACTGGGTGAACTCCTGCTCGTATCCGAGCCGGGAGGCCAGGGCGGCGAAGATCTGGTGGTCGGTGCGCGACTCGCCTTCCGGCTCGCGGACCTTCGGCATCGCGACGAGGTGTGGGTCGGAGAAGCCGGCGGCGAAGTCGTCGCGTTCCAGGGTGGTGGCGACGGGCAGGACGATGTCGGCGAACTTGGCCGTGGCGTTCCACCAGGCTTCGTGGACCACCACCGTGTCAGGGGTCTGCCAGGCGCGGGTCAATCGATGCAGGTCCTGGTGGTGGTGGAACGGGTTGCCTCCGCACCAGTAGATCAGGCGGAGCTCGGGCAACGTGAGGCGTTGGCCGTCGTAGTCGATGGTCCTGCCCGGGTGCAGCAGGGTGTCGGCGATCCTTGCCACCGGGATGAAGTCCGCCACGGGGTTGGAGACTTTGGGTACGGACGCCACGGAAGGGCGGCCGGGGGCGACGCCGGTCGCGTCCATGGTCGCGTAACCCGCGCCCCAGCCGCAGCCGGGCCGGCCCATCGAGCCGGCCATGGCGGCCAGCACGACGGACATCCAGATGGGCTGTTCGCCGTGGTCCGCCCGTTGCACCGCGTAGTTGACCATGATGAGGGAGCGCTGGGTTGTGAGGCGGTGGGCCAGATCAACGAGCGTGTCGCGGCTGATGCCCGTGATCTCCGCTGCCCAGGCGGCGTCCTTGGGGATGCCGTCGAGCTCACCGCGAAGGTAGGAGGCGAAGCGGTCGAAGCCGACGCAGCACCGGCGGAGGAAATCCTCGTCGTGCCACCCGTTGACCAGCATCGTGTGGGCGATGCCGAGCATCGCGGCGGTGTCGGTGTTGGGGACGACGGGCAGCCATTGTGCGTCGAGGAAGCCGGCGACGTCACTGCGTAAGGGACTGACGTTGACGAACCGCACCCCCGCCTCGCGGCACCGGCGCTGCAGGTTCCGCGTCTGATGTCTGGCCAGCCCGCCGGGGTTGATCTGGCTGTTCTTGAGAGCCAGCCCGCCGAACGCCACCACCAGCTCGCAGTTCTCGGCGATCTCGTCCCACATCGGCATCCGGGACTGGTAGCTCCACGGGTGCCCGCCGATCACGTGGGGGAGAATGACCTCCAACGCCGCGGTGCTGTAGGTGTTGCGGGAGTCGGTGTATCCCCCGCCCAACGCCAGGAACCGTTGCAACTGACCTTGTGCGTTGTGGAAGCCGCCCGCGCTCGCCCAGCCGTAGGATCCGCCGAAGACCGCGCTGTCTCCGTGCTGTGAACGAACCCGGGACAGTTCATCGCTCACCATCGTGAGCGCGTCGTCCCAGCTCACCTCCACGAACGCGTCCGCACCTCTGGCCGTGTCCTGGATGCGCGGCAGGCCCTTCAGCCATCCCTTGCGCACCGCCGGGCGCAGCACACGGGCGTGGTCGTCGGCGGCCATCACCATTCCAGGGCCGATGGGCGACGGCGCCGGGTCATCAGCCCGGGACTCAATGCGTACCAGCCGGCCGGAATCGACCACCGCGATGAAACTGCCCCAGTGCGTCGCGACCGGCAGACGTCGTTCCACGTGCATCAACTCCACATACGAAGTTTCCGCTGCTCTCGGACAACGGATGTCGACCGACGGTCCGCGGGACAAAGACTTCCCCTGTCACCGCCTGCGCAACCCCGCCGGCCGGCGCGGCCGCCGCCTGGTCGCTGAGGTCCGGGTCCCGGGACGCGGGAAGGCCCTAGGTCAGCGGCGCCCCGGGCACGCTTCGCGTCCACGCCGGCGGGCGGCGCCCGCCCGCGGTAGGTCGTCGAAGCCGATAGGCCCGCAGGAGCAAGGCCAGCCCGAACAGGACGAGCAGGGTCAGTACGGTCACGGTCACGGTCACCGGCCGGGCCCACGGCCATGTGGTGATGCCGTCGCGGGCTGTGGAGCGCAGGGCGGCCTCACGCGGGCTGGTGGGAATCCACCGGGGTGGCTGAGGCAGGTCCCAGCGGCGGTACAGGTCAAGTCCGCCCGCCAGGGCCAGAGATCCGGTGCCGAGCAGGATCGCCCCGATCAAGGCCAGGAGGGCGCGGTTGACGGCAGGTTGCGCTCGCATGGCAGGTCCCAGGGACGAAGGTTGGCCAGGTGCAGTGGGCGAGGACCCCGCAGGCCAGGACGCGCGGTCATCCTCTCTCCTCGAAGCAAACGCCTCGGGTGCCCGGGTGGGCACCGCATCCGCTTGCCTCCACCGACAGGGTGCTCGTCGGTGTACCGACAGCCGAAGGGCCGAACGGCCCTGCACGCCGGGCCACTGGGGCCCCGGAATCGCACCGTCATGGCCCCGCCGGAGAACCGCACCAAGCAGGTACGACGCATGCGTACGGATCCACCGGGGCTGGACCAGCGGCACGGTGTTCAGCGCGCCGTGCTGCGTCGACGATGTGGCCGGCCACCCGCATGCCCGGAAGTCGGCAGCCCTCAACCGAGGCCGTTTCGCTTCAGCCTTGGGAGATCGGCTTCGTTCGCGGCCGTGTGTGGAACGCGGACCGCACGACGCGGGCCGCGGCGAAACTGATCAGGGCCGTGGCTGTCGCCAGGCCGATGCCGGTCCAGTCGAGCGGCTCGGTTTCCAGGATCGATCGGAGTGCTGGTACGTAGAGTGCGGCCGCCGCGAGGAGTGCGGAGGAGAGGACCGCCACGGGGAGGAACAGATTCCCTCTCGTCAGGAGGCGGGCTCGAAGGCCCAGGACGACTCCGAGCTGGGCGGCGAGCAGGGCGAGGAAGAGCACGCTCTGCCAAGGCAGGTCCCAGGCGCGTGCGGTGAGGGCTGCCGCGAGGCAGGAGGCGGTGACGACGGTGGCGAGCAGGAGGAGTCGCTGCCAGGCGCGGGCGCCGAGGATGTGCTGTCCGGTGGGGCGGGGAGGCCTGTTCATGGCGCCCGGTGAGACGGGTTCGGCGCCCATGGCGACGCCGGTGAGGCCGTGGGTGAGGAGGTTGATCCAGAGGATCTGTCCGGCCCGCAGCGGCAGGGGGAGCCCGATGAGGGGGCCGGCGAGCATGACGAGGATCTCGGCTGTTCCGCCGGCGAGGCCGTAGATGAGAAAGCGGCGGATGTTGTCGTAGACGCGCCGTCCCTCCTCGACGGCTTTGACCACGGTCGACAGTTCGTCGTCCGTGAGTACGAGGTCGGCGGCCTGCCGGGCGACCTCCGTGCCACGCGCGCCCATGGCGACGCCGATGTCGGCCTGGCGCAGCGCGGGGCCGTCGTTCACGCCGTCGCCGGTCATCGCGGTGACGGCCCCGCGGGAGCGCCAGGCTTCCACGATGTCCAGCTTCTGCTGGGGATTCGTGCGGGCGAACACCCTCACGGCGGTGAGGTCGTCGACCTGGTCGGCGGCGATGTCCGCGCCGGTGACCACGTCCTTGGACGAGGCGCCGGCAGCGAGCAGTCCTACCTGGGTGGCCACGGCGCGCGCGGTGGCGGGGTGGTCGCCGGTGATGAGGATGGGGGTGATGCCCGCGGCCCGGCAGGCGGCGATGGTGGCTGCGGCCTCCGGTTTGGGCGGATCATCAATGGCGACCAGGCCGAGCAGGTGGAGGCCGGACTCGGCGTCGGCGGCGTCGTCCGGCAGGGCGTCCCGCGTCCCGGAGGCGACGGCGAGGACGCGGAAGCCGCGTGCGGCCAGCAGCGCGGCCTGCTGGTCCGCCCTGTGCAGCAGGTCGGTGTCGTCGGCGAGGACGGCGGGGTCCAGGATCGCCTCGGGTGCGCCTTTCAGGCAGACGAGCACCCGGTCCTCGGGCGTGGTGTGCAGGGTGGTCATGCGTTTGCGCAGGCTGTCGAAGGGCGCTTCGTCGGCGCGCGGGTGGCTTTCGAGGAGGGTGGCTTGATCGGCGCAGCCCGCTTTGGCCGCGGCCGTCAGGAGGGCCGCTTCGGTGGGGTCACCCAGTGCGGTCCAGCGGTCGTCGGGCGGGGCGGGGCCCGTCGGCGGCCGGATCGAGGCGTCGTTGCAGAGCGCCGCCGCGGTCAGCAGTTCGCGTAGCGGCTCCCATTCGGCCGGCGTCGGGGGTCGGCCGGCGATCAGGACGTCACCCTCCGGTTCGTAGCCGACGCCGAAGAGGTCGGCTGTGGAGTGGGGTGTCCAGACGTGCTGGGCCACCATCCGGCCTTCGGTGAGGGTGCCGGTCTTGTCCGTGGCGAGGACCGATACGGAACCGAGCGTCTCCACGGCGGGAAGGCGGCGGACGAGCGCGTGGCGGCCGGCCATGCGGCGGGCGCCGAGGGCGAGGGCGAGGGTGACGACGGCGGGCAGGGATTCCGGTACCGCGGCGACCGCGAGGCTGATGGCGGTCACTGCCATGATCCCGACGGGCAGGCCTTGCAGGAGGCCGAGTACGAAGACGACCAGGCAGAGTCCGAGGGTGGTGGCGGCCAGGATCCGTCCGAGGGAGGCGAGGCGGTGTTGCAGTGGTGTCGGCTCCCGTGCTCCGTCCAGGAGGGCGGCGATGCGGCCGAGTGCGCCGGCCGCGCCGGTCGCCGCCACCGTGGCCACGCCTCTCCCCCGTACGACGACCGTTCCGGCGCTCAAGGTCGTACCGGGATCCTTGTCCACGGCGACGGACTCCCCGGTGAGCATGGACTCGTCGACGAGGAGGGCCGATGCCTCGGTCAGCTCGGCGTCGGCGGCGACGATGTCACCTTCGCCCAGCAGCAGCACGTCACCGGGTACGACGTCGGTGGCCGGGACTGCGCGTGGCGTGCCTTCTCGCAGTACCCGTGCTCCCGGAGCCGACATGGCCGAGAGGGCTGCCACCGCGTTGTCCGCGCGGATCTCCTGGGTCACGCCGACGGTGGTGTTGAAGAGGATCACCAGGCCGATGACGATGGAGTCGGCGTGGTCGCCGATGGCGATCGTGAGCAGGACCGCCCCGATCAGGACCATGATCAGAGGGTCTTTGAGCTGCGCCAGAACCCGGACGTACAGGGGGGTCGCCGACTGGGCGGCGACTTCGTTGCGGCCGTGCTCGGCGAGGAGGCGCGCGGCCTCCCGTTCGGTGAGTCCGGTGGACTTCTGCGAGGTGGCGGGTGCCTGGCCGGCCGCGGGCGCGGACATCAGGTCCCCCGCGGGACGGGGACCGTGATGACCGGGCAGTGGGCCCGGTGCAGCAGTCCGTGGACGACGGAACCGAGCCGCATGCCCGTGTAGCCCCCGTTTCCCCGTCGGCCCAAAACCAGCGCCAGGGCGTGTTCGGCCGCCTTCGCGAGTTCCTCGACCGGGTGACCTGCCAGCACTTCATGGGTGAGGGTGACGTCCGGGTACTTCCCCGGCCGGCCGGCGACGGTCTCGGACAGCATGCGGCGCTGCGCCTGGAGACCCGCGTTCTTGTCCTGGAACGAGAGGAGGGGCTGGTGCCACACCGAGATCGCCCGCAGGGCGCACCCTCGTATGCTCGCTTCCTCGAATGCGACGGCCAGCGCCGCCCTCGACGACTCGCTGCCGTCGACCGCGACCACCATGTACGGCGGCTGCTGGCCGGCATGTTCGGCGTCGCCGACCACGACCACCGGGCAGTGCGCCTGCGCGACCACGGGCACCACCAGGGAACCGGCACTGAGGAATTCCTCGGTGCGGCTGAGGTGTCGTGACCCGAGCACCACCATGGGGGCCTTTCGGGACAGCTGACCGAGGGCGGGCGCCGGGAACCCGTCGAGCAGGTGGGTGGACAGTTCAAGATCCGGGTGCCGCGCGCGCGCCCATGCGGCAGCCGCTTCGAGGGTCTCCGATCCGGACCGGCGCAAGTCGATGCGATTCGCGGTCCCGTCGACGTGCTGCGTGTCGTGTTGCGGCGACACCGCCAGTGCCAGAGCCAGTCCGAGCGACCGGCGGTGCGCCTCGTCGGTGGCCCAGGCCAGGGCCATGTGCCAGTCCCTGACCGGGTCGATGCCGACGACGATCTCACGGCCTGTCATATGCGTCATCACGACTCACTCCCCTGGTCATTGCCCTGCCGCGGGATGAGCAGCACGGGACACGACGCGTGGTGCAGAAGGCTGTGGGTCACGTGCCCCAGCGTGCGGCCGATGTAGCCCGGCGAGCGCCTCCCGCCGACGACCAGCAGGTCCTCGCCCCGCGAGGCCTCGGCCAGTACACCGGCCACCGAGAAGCTCTTCTCCAGGTCGGCGTACACGGTCAGATCCGGGAACTCCTCGCGGATCAGTTCGGCCATGACCGACAGGCGGTGGGCAGGCCGGTCGCTGATCTCCTCGACATCGTCGAGCATGCTCACGACGTCGCCCACGGACTCCAGCAGGTTCCATACGTGCAGCAGCCGCAGCGACGCCTTGCGCAGCTCTGCCTCGCACGCGGCGTACCGGACGCAGTCGAGGTCGTGTTCGTCCCGAACACCGGCCAGCACGCTGCCCCTCTCGACTCCCGGGTCCGTACCCCGCACCACGGCGAACGGGGTGGTGGCACTGGCGGCGGCCTTGAGCCCGACGGAGCCGAGCATCAGCGAAGTGAACCCGCCGAGCCCGCGGTTGCCGACGACGACAGTGCCGTGGACGCCGGCGGCCCGGCGGAGGCTGGGTACGGCCGGGCTGCGGCTGAATTCCGTGGTGACGTGCAGACCGGGATGGAGATCCGCAACGGCCGCGGCGGTGTCATCGAGGAGTTCGCGGCCCGCTGCGCGGACCCGTTCGATGGTTTCCACCGAGGCGTAGACGGCTCTGCTGTCCGTGTCGGCGGCGTGGACGATGTGCAGGGCCTTCCCCCGCCGTGCCGCTTCCGCCGCGGCCCACAGGGCTGCCCCGCGTGCGGGGTCCGACCCGTCGACGCCGACGATGACCGTCCCGAGTTCCGGACCGGCGGTGGTGCCTTCCATGGATTCTCCTGATCGAGGGCGATCGTGCTTCTCCTCCCACGCTGGCATCGCGGACGTGTGGACGGCGAGGGCCGTAGAGGCCAGGACGAGGGCCGACCGGTCCCTCCCTCGCTCCCAGAGCCGACGCAAGCCCACGTAGACGCACCCGGTCGGCCCCCGTACAGGACCGTTCGGCCCTCGATAGGGGCGTCGGCCGGGCGGATGGTGGCTGGTACGGGTGATGCACACCAGCCCTCTGCGCCCCCGCACGACGACGTACAGGAGGTCCGCTCGTGAAGCACACCCAGGTCGGCGAGGTGATGACGGCCGCCGTCATCTCGGTGGATCGCTCGACGACGTTCCGGGAGATCGTCAAGCTCCTCGCCGCCTACGACATCACCGGAGTGCCCGTCGTGGACGAGGACGACCGGGTGGTCGGCGTCGTATCCGAGAGCGACCTGCTCGCCCGCACGGCCCGTACGGCCGCGGAGATCATGTCGGCTCCCGCTGTCACGGTCCGCACACGGGAAAGCGTCACCCGGGCCGGACAACTGATGACACGACGGGGCGTGGAACGCCTTCCGGTCACCGACGAGGAAGAACGCCTCATCGGCATCGTCACCCGGCGGGACCTCCTGCGCGTCTTCCTTCGCCCCGACGCCGAGATCCGGCGGCACGTGAGCGAGGACGTGCTCTCCGACACCATCGGAGCGGGCACCGGGGCGGTGGACGTGCACGTCCTGGACGGCGTCGTGACCCTCACAGGCCGGCTGGAACGGCAGAGCCAGATCCCCCTCGCCCTGCGACTCACCGCACGACTGGACGGCGTCGTCGCCGTCGTGGACGAGCTCACAGCGCGCACGGACGACTCCCGACTGATCCCACCGGAGCGCGGAGCGCACCCCATCACCTGGTGACAGCGAAGTGCTCCGCCCAGCCTGAGGAGGCCACCCTCATGAACCACCACGTAAGCGTCGGAGTCGACGGCTCCCCCGAAAGCCTCGCCGCAGCCCGCTGGGCAGCCCGTGAGGCCACGCTCCGCCAGGCACCCCTGCGGATCGTCCACGCCGAGGACTGGTCCCCCGCCGCGCTGGTACCCGAGCTGGATCCCGGGACGCGCGACCGCTGGGCCGATGAGGTCCTGGGCTCCGCCACCGACGAGCTGAAGCGGGCGTATCCCCGTCTGGAGATCTCCACGCGTCGCCTCTCGGGAAGGCCTTCCACGGCCCTGGCGGCGGAGGCCGAGAGCGCCGGCCTCCTGGTGCTCGGCTCCCGCGGGCTGGGCAGTGTGGTGGGCTTCGTCGTCGGCTCCGTGAGCCTGTCCACCCTCACCGCCACCGACACGCCCGTCGTCCTCGTACGAGCGGCGGAGGACGGCCGGGAGAACGCGGCCCGCACCCCCTACGGCGACATCGTCGTGGGTGTCGACATCCACCACGCCTGCGACAGGGTCCTGGCCTTCGCCTTCGAGGAAGCCTCGCGCCGCGACTGCGCGTTGCGGGCGGTGCACGGCTGGAAGCTCCCTCCCGCGTCCGGCTACTCACCCGTCCTCAATCCCTCGGTCGCCCGCGAGGTCGACCGCACCGTCACCCAGATGCTCGACGACATGCTCATGCCGTGGCGGCTGAAGTTCCCGGACGTGCGACTCGAGGAGAAGACGTTCATCGGATGGGCGGGACGGGAGCTCGTCCAGGCCACCACGGGCGCGGACCTCGTCGTCATCGGACGCCGCATCCGCCGCTCGCCCATGGGCACACACCTCGGCCCGATCGCCCACGCCGTCCTCCACCACACGGCCGCGCCGGTGGCCGTACTCGCCCACGACTGACCATCCACCAGAACCGACCGGTGCCTCACCGTCCCCGGTGGCCCCGCCGAGGACATGCATGCCCGCTTTCGGAGGAGGGCCTGTGAAGCGCGTGAGCACCAAGGTGACAGCGGAGCTGGAGCCCCGCCCCTCCCGCCGGTTTTTGGTGGCTGCTCGCCGTCCCCCCGGACGTCACCCCGTAAGGGCCGGTCGGCTCCACAACGGGCCCCTGGGCCCCTCTCGGAAGCGGTGGCCGGTGGACGAGATGATCCGCCCCTGGTGCGAGAAGTACCCCTCGGTGGCGGTCACCCCCGAGGTCCGCATCGGCCAGTCCGCGATCCAGCTCGTGGACGCCTCCCAAGGGGCCGCGCTCGTCGTCGTCGGCAGGCGCATCCGACGGTCCGCCTACGGCACCCACATCGGCGCGATCGCGCACGCGGTCCTGCACCACTCCGCCTCGCCCGTCGCCGTCATCGCCCACGAGTGAGCGCGCCGGCCGTCCCTGGTCGTCAGGCGTGCGCGGGCTTACGGGTACACCGCCTCCGGCGCCGCAGTTCGTCGGTGCCCCGGACCAGGACGGGGAAGACCACGATGAGGGGCAGGGCGGCGGTTCCGAAGAGGCCCTGCAGGGCCGGGACGTAGACGAGGGCCACTGTTCGGCCCTCTCGGGTCGGCCCGCCCCGGGGGCTTCCGTGGTGCGGGGGTCAGTCCGACGGGAGACGGAACCAGTGCTCGTCCCCGGCCGCCGCCACGACGGCCTGTTCCCCGGGCAGCACGAGGTTCACGGGACCTTCGAGGGATTCGGGGACGGTGATGCCGAGCCTTCCGGGGAGCAGCCGGATGCGGACGCCGCGGTGTCCGCGGTGGCAGAGCGTGAAGGAGACGGGCTCGATCTGCCCCAGGGGGACGGGTTCGACGTACAGGCCGGCGGGGCCGGTCTCCAGGCCTGTGACGCCGCGTTCCGCGAGGTCGAGGGTGCCGGCCATGGCGCCCAGGTGGATGCCTTCGCCGGTGGTTCCGCCCTGAATGTCGGTGACGTCGCCGAGGAGCGCCTCTTCGCAGTGCTTCCAGGCATCGGGCTCCTCCAGACGGGCCAGTACCCAGCCGTGCACGAGGCTGCTGAGCGTGGATCCGTGGCTGGTGCGCGGCAGGTAGTACGCGACGGTGGCCCGCCATGTCGCGTCGTCGAGCCGGTAGCCGAGCCGGTCGAAGAGGCCGTACAGCTCGGCGGGCCGGAAGAGGTAGCCGAGCATGATCACGTCGGCCTGTTTCGATGCCTGGTAGCGGTTGACCGTGTCGCCTTCGGATTCGAGGATCCGGTCGAGCCGGCGCACGTCGCGGTAGCGGGCGCGGTAGGCCGCCCAGTCCAGCTCGGCCAGCTCTCCGTATCCCTCGAACTGGCTGATGACGCCACGGTGGAACGGGACGTACAGACGGCGGGACACCTCGTCCCAGTGCTCCAGCGCGGCGCGGTCCAGGGCGAGGTTGCCTGTCAGCTCCGTCCGGCGCGCGGGGGGCAGCTCGTCGAGCAGTTCGAGCGCCTGCTGGATGACCCATGCGGCCATCACGTTGGTGTAGGCGTTGTCGTCGATTCCGGGAGCCGTGGCATCCGGATAGGCGTCGTGGTACTCGTCCGGGCCGAGCACACCGCGGATGCGGTACCGCTTTCGTCCGGTGTCGTAGACGGCGGCTCCGGCCCAGAACGCGGCGATCTCCAGCAGGAGTTCGGCGCCGGGGCCGTGCATGAAGCCGGTGTCCCCGGTGGCGCGTCCGTACCGGCAGACGTTCAGGGCGATCGCGGAGCCGACGTGGCGTTGCAGGTGGGAGTGGTCGGGCAGCCAGCGGCCTGAGCGGGGATTGAGGTGCAGGGCCTGGCTCTCCTCCTGGCCGGAGCTTCCGCTCTGCCAGGGGAACATGGCCCCGCTCCGCCCGGCGTGACGGGCGGCGGTGCGGGCGGCCGGCAGCCGTCGGTGGCGGTACATGAGCAGGGCCCGCGCCACGTCGGGGAAGTGCAGGGTGATGTAGGGCAGGATGAAGAGTTCGTCCCAGAAGACGTGGCCCCGGTAGGCCTCGCCGTGCAGCCCTCGGGCGGGGACGCCCACGTCCAGCTCGGCGGTGTGCGGGGAGAGCGTCTGGAGCACGTGGAAGAGGTGGAGCCGCAGGATCCGGCCCTTCTCCCCCGAGACGCTGATCTCGCCTTCTTCCCAGAGCCGTTCCCAGGCCGAGTGCTGTGTCGTGAGCAGTGCCGGGAATCCAGGTGCCTGTGAGGCGCGTTCGATCGCGCGCTCCACGAGGTCCCCGGCGGGCCGGTCGAGGGAGGTGTACAGGGCTGCTGTCTTCACCACCGTCGCGGATCGCCGGGGGGCGACGGGCAGCCGGAACGTCTGTACCGTTCCGGTCGCGGTGGGGCTCGTCACGGCGGGTGCGCCGGGTCGGGTGACCGTCCTGGCGGCGAGGGCGATGTCGATGTGGGAGGAGGTGGTGCGGCAGGCGATCCATGCGACGCCGTGCGGTGCGAAGCCCGTCCGGTGATCCGTGAGGTGGTGGCCGTCGAGCCCGCTGTAGCGATCCACGCCCGCATTGGTCACCGCTCCGTCGAGCCCTGATTCCACCTCGACCAGGCCGCTCCAGCCGTACGCACGGAACGTGGTCCGTTGGGCGGCCAGGAACGGGTCCCCCATGTGCACGATGCGGACGTGGGTGACGCCGAGGCGGCGGCCCTGGCCGTCCTGGAAGAGCATGTGCCGGGTGAGCGTCCCCCGGCGCAGGTCGAGCACCACCTTGTAGTGCAGCATCCCCGGGTCGTCGGGAGTCAGCCAGCCGCCCGCGAGCCCGTCGTCGGCTACGCAGCGGTACCGCAGTGCCGTCCAGTTGGGCAGGTTGACCATGTCCTCGTTGTCGACCTGCTGTCCGGCCACGTGCGAGGTGAGCCGGTTGTAACAGCCGGCGGCGTACGTGGCGGGATAGTGCATGGGGCCCGCCGGGGTCTCGGGGGCCGCGCCACGCGTGGCGAACCTCCCGTTGCCTACGGTGCACAGGGCTTCCACGAGTCGCTCGGTCTTGGGCTCGTAGCAGTCGTACTCCCACGTCCACGAGGCGGTCACGGTCCTGCCCCACAGACGGTATCGGCGACGGCGAGGAGTTCGGCGGCGACCAGGTCCGCTCCTCGTTCTCGCAGTGCCCGCGCGGTGGTGGGGGTCATCGTCCGGTCAAGGCCGATCACGAGGCCGAAGTGACCACGCCGACCTGCTTCGACACCCGCGAGGGCGTCTTCCACCACCGCGCAGCGGGCGGGGTCCGCCCCGAGCCGCTCGGCGGCTTCGAGGAACAGGGCGGGGTCCGGCTTGCCCGCCAGTCCCAGCTCGGCGGCGTCCGTGCCGTCCACCACCGCGTCGAAGAAGCCCAGAAGCGAGGCTGATCCGAGAAGTGGCCTGGCATGCCGGGAGGCCGATACGGCGGCACATGCCACACCTTGATCCCGCATCCGGGCAAGCGCCGGAGCGACGTCGGCGAAGGCGTCGACGGTCCCGGCCTCCAGCGTGCGTACGAACTCCTCCTCCTTGCGCGCCGCGACCGCCCGGACCGTGTCGTCGCCCGGTGCGCTGTCGGGGCTCCCCGTCGGCAATTGGATGCCGCGGGAGGTCAGGAAGGAGTTCGCCCCGTCCAGCCGGGGCTTGCCGTCGACCCACTGGCGGTACTCACGGTCCGCGTCGAAGGGCGGCTGCCTCCCGTTGCCGGACGCGGCCCAGGCGTCCAGACAGCTGTCGAAGGCGGTCTTCCAGGCCGCGGCGTGCAGTCGTGCCGAGTCGAGCAGCACCCCGTCGGTGTCGAACACGACGGCACGTGGCGCCATCACGCGGATCGCGCGCGACGGCCGCTGATCCGGTCGGGGGTGATGGACATCCAGTGCGTGCGGGGGCCGCCGGCCCAGGGCAGGGAGCGCGCGACCGAATACAGGTGGCTGACGCGCGCCCCGTCCGTGACGCCGGACACCTCGCCGACGGCCATGACGCTCCAGCCCTCTCGCATCGCGTCGTCGATGTGGTCCACCTCGAAGGCGACCTCGGTCCCGGATGCCTCGGCGAGCCGTGAGTTGGCCGCCGTGCGGAACGCGATCTCGTTTCCCACAACGACATAGTTGACAGGAAAGACGGCAAGTCCTTCCATGCCGGAGAACCCGACCCGGCCGATGCCGTGGGTGGAGAGCAGGCGGAGACACTCGGCCTCACTCAGCACCGTCAGCTCGGAATCACGCATCGCGGTCCCCATGCCGGGGGGACTGTCGGTCGTTCTCCCGGTCAGCTCGGCGACGGTGGTCCCCAGCCCGTCCGCGAGACATACGAGCATGCCCATGCTGGGCGCCGCCGCCCGCTCCTCCACGTACACGATGTACGACGTGGCGGCTCCGCAGCGCTCTCCAAGTTCTTCGCGCGTGATTCCCAGCTCTTCGCGGCGGGCGGTCACGCGTCGTCCGAGGTCGCCGCGGGCAGCCGGAACCTTGATCGGGGACCTACCTGCTGTGGCCTCTCCCATGATCGTCACACCCTTGCAGTTGGTAGCCGGTACAGAATTTTTGCGACGCACCAGGCGTTAACCTCAGGCTGTACCCGGCACCGGTGCAAGCACAGGGCCGGACGGTCCCCTACCGGGGCCGGTCGGGCCCATTCGGCCCACACGCGCTCCCCCGAACCGCGGCCCGAGGTCCTGGCGCGGGGTGTGGGCGCCATCAGCCCCCGCGGGTCCGGTACGTCACTGTGCGGGAGATCCACTACCGCTGTCCGCTTCCGGAACCAGTCGGCGGTGGAGTTCCGTGGTCATCGCGTGGATGGCGCGCGTCAGTTCCGTATTGGTCTTGAGCTCCAGCTCCTGCTCGACGAAGTCGTGGTCGGCCTTCGCCTGCTGGAACGCCGCCTGCCGGTTCTGGCCGATCATCACGAACGTCGACAGGAAGATCGCCTCCAGGGAGACGACGAGCGTCAGCATCGGCCAGGGATCGGCCTCCACGAACAGCATCCAGAGAGCGAAGCCGATCGCGTGGAGATAGACGAACGGCATGGAACCGGCGAACCTCGTGATCGCGTCGGCGACGCGCAGCTGGACATCGGCGGCCCGGTTCGTGCGGTGTGCGACGACCACCGGATGATGCCGCGCCCCTGTCTCCGTCTCGGCCTCGGCCTTTGTTCCCTTCACCTGCCTGCCTCCCCGGGACGAGCGCCCTGACACGCTCCCGCGTCGTTTCCCGGCGTACCGCCAGGGCCCGCCGTCAGCCGGGGCGGCGGGCCCTGCCGGTACGCCTGCCCACACTCCACGCCGGGCCGCCGGCACAGAAGGGGCCGACCGGCCCCCTACAGGGGCCGCACCTGCCCTTCCCTCCCCCGGCCCGCGGGAGCACGGTTCGGATATCGCCTCGTCCGACGCATGCCGCAGCAGCCCGCGGTTCGAAGGAGCACTGATGACCACCACGTACCGGATCGCGGAGCTGGACGCGCACTGGCGCGCCGCGAACTATCTGGCCGCCGGCCAGATCTACCTCCTGGACAACCCGCTGCTCACGGAACCGCTGCGGCCGGAGCACATCAAGCCCAGACTGCTCGGCCACTGGGGCACCGCACCCGGCCTGAACCTCGTCCACACCCACCTGAACCGGGTGATCAAGGAGCGTTCGCTGGAGGCCCTGTGCGTCTGGGGACCCGGCCACGGCGGGGCGGCCGTCCTCGCCAACTCCTGGCTGGAGGGCACGTACAGCGAGGTCTACCCGGACATCGGCCGGGACGCGGACGGGATGCGCAGGCTGTTCCGCCAGTTCTCCTTCCCCGGCGGCGTGCCGAGTCACGTCGCGCCGGAAACGCCGGGCTCCATCCATGAGGGCGGCGAGCTCGGCTACTCGCTGGCCCACGCGTACGGGGCCGCCTTCGACCACCCGGAGCTGCTGGTCGCCTGCGTCATCGGCGACGGCGAGGCGGAGACCGGGCCACTGGCCGCCTCCTGGCACTCCAACAAGTTCCTGGACCCCGTCCACGACGGTGCCGTCCTGCCGATCCTGCACCTCAACGGATACAAGATCGCCAACCCGACCGTGTTGTCACGCATCCCCGAGGCGGAGCTCGACGCACTGCTGCGCGGCTACGGACACGAGCCCTTCTACGTCTCCGGCAGCGACCCGGCCCTCGTCCACCCGGCCATGGCCCGAGCCATGGACCAGGCCCTCGACCGTATTCGCGCCATCCAGCAGGAGGCGCGGGCCGCGGGCACGGATCCGGGCGCCGAGCGCGCACGATGGCCGATGATCGTCCTGCGGACCCCCAAGGGCTGGACCGGCCCCGAGACCGTCGACGGCCAACCCGTCGAGGGCACCTGGCGGGCGCACCAAGTGCCGCTCGCCGGGGTCCGCGAGAACCCCGGACACCTGAAGCAGCTGGAAAGCTGGATGCGCTCGTACCGCCCGGAGGAGCTCTTCGGCTCCGAGGGCCGTCCGGTGCCCGCCGTACTGGCCTGCGTACCGGAGGGTGAGCGCCGCCTGGGCGCGAGCCCGAACGCCAACGGCGGCCGGCTCCTGCGCTCGCTCCCGCTGCCCGGGCTCGACGCGTGGGCCGTGCCCGTGGAGAAGCCCGGAAGCACCCTGCACGAGCCGACCCGCGTCCTGGGCCGCTACCTCGCCCAGGTCATGAGGGACACGGCCGGACGGCGGGACTTCCGGGTCGTCGGACCGGACGAGACGGCGAGCAACCACCTCGACGACCTGTACGACGTGACGGGCAAGGCCTGGCAGGGCATGACGGAACCCACCGACCAGAACCTGTCCCACGAGGGCCGGGTCATGGAGATCCTTTCCGAGCACGTGTGCCAGGGCTGGCTGGAGGGCTACCTCCTCACCGGCCGCCACGGCCTCTTCTCCACCTACGAGGCCTTCGCCCACATCGTCGACTCCATGGTCGGCCAGCACATCAAGTGGCTCAAAAGCGCCCGCGAGCTGTCCTGGCGCGCGCCGGTCGCCTCCCTCAACTACCTGCTCACCTCGCACGTCTGGCGCCAGGACAGCAACGGCTTCTCCCACCAGGACCCCGGATTCGTCGACCACGTCCTCAACAAGAGCCCGGACGTCGTACGCGTGTACCTGCCGCCGGACGCCAACACCCTCCTCGTGGTGGCCGATCACGCCCTGCGCAGCCGCGACCAGGTCAACGTGATCGTCGCGGGCAAGCAGCCCTGCTTCGACTGGCTGCCCATCGCGGATGCCCGCGCGCACGTGGCGCGCGGCGCCGGCGTCTGGGAGTGGGCGGGGACCGAAGACGGCTCCCGCGAGCCGGACGTCGTGCTCGGCTGCGCCGGCGACGTACCCACCATGGAGGTCCTCGCCGCCACGGCCCTGCTCCGCGAACACCTCCCTTCGCTGGCCGTACGGGTCGTCAACGTCGTCGACATCGCCCGGCTGCTGCCCCACGAGGAACACCCGCACGGCATGACCGACACCGAGTACAACGCCCTCTTCACCACCGACAAGCCCGTGATCTTCGCCTACCACGGCTATCCCTGGCTCATCCACCGCCTCGCCTACCGCCGGACCGGCCACGCCCAGCTCCATGTGCGCGGATACAAGGAGTCCGGCACCACGACCACCCCCTTCGACATGGTCGTGCGCAACGACCTCGACCGGTACCGGCTCGTCATGGACGTCATCGACCGCGTCCCCGGCCTCGCCGGGCGCGCCGGGGTACTGCGCCAGACCATGTCCGACCAGCGGACCCGCCACCACGACTGGATCCGAGCCCACGGAACCGATCTCCCGGAGGTTGCCGACTGGTCCTGGCCTTACTGAGCGGCCGCTCCGGGGCAGAACACGGGGGCCGCCCGGGTCCGGGAGGGTACCGAACGGCCCTTCCCGGGCCGGCCGCCACCGGCGGAGACTGAAGGCGGACCCGAACGGAGAACCGCCATGAGCACCTCTTCCCAGCACCGGCTCACCTCCTCCCCCAACCGCTTCGACCACGCCTTCTCCCCGGAGCAGCGGGGCAGCCTGCTGGCCCTCGCCCACGAGGCGGACTTCCCCGCCGGCGCGCGCCTGTTCAACCAGGGCGGCCACACCAGCCACTTCTGGGTCATCCGGTCGGGCAGCGTCGGCATGGACGTACATGTCCCCGGCCGGCAGGCCGCGGTCGTCGAGACGGTCGGCCCCGGCGAGCTCGTCGGCTGGTCCTGGCTGTTCCGTCCCTACACCTGGCACTTCGGCGCCGAGGCCATGACGCCCGTGCGCACCGACGAGTTCGACGCCGCCGCCGTGCGCGAGCTGATGGACGCCGACCCCGCGCTCACCTCCGCGATGTGGCAGTGGGTGGGCCAGGTGCTCGCCCACCGGCTCGTCTCCGCCCACATCCGGCTCCTCGACCTTTACGCGCCCCACGGCAGCGGAAGCCACATCTGAGATGATCGACCCCAGACGTAACCCGACCCGAGGGCGTGGCGCGGATGTCCGATGCACCAAATGCGGCCCCGGCACCCACCCGGGTGTTCCTCCTCGACGACCACGAGGTCGTCAGGCGCGGCCTGCACGACCTGCTGGACTCCGAGCCCGACATCGAAGTGGTCGGCGAGGCCGCGACGGCCGCCCAGGCCCTGGCCCGGGGGCCCGCGCTGAGGCCGGACGTCGCGGTGCTCGACGTCCGGCTGCCCGACAGTGACGGCATCACCGTCTGTCGTGAGCTGCGCTCGCGCATGCCGGATCTCGCCTGTCTCATGCTGACGTCCTTCGACGACGAGGACGCGCTGCTCGACGCCATCATGGCCGGCGCCGCCGGGTACGTCCTGAAACAGATCAAGGGCTCCGACCTGGTCGCCGCCATTCGCACCGTGGCGACGGGGCAGTCGATGCTCGACCCGGCGACCACGGCCCGCCTGATGCGCTCGCTCCGGGATCCGGGCGGCAGCAAACCTCAGGAAGACCAGCGGTTGACGGTGCTCTCCGAGCGCGAGCGCGCCGTACTGGAGCTGATCGGCGAGGGCCTCACCAACCGCCAGATCGGCAAGCGGCTCTTCCTGTCCGAGAAGACGGTCAAGAACCACATCTCCCGGCTCCTCGCCAAGCTCGGGGTCGAACGCCGCGTCCAGGCAGCCGTGATCGCCGCCGAGGTCCGCGAGCGCGACGAAACCGGTCGCTGACGCGCGTACTCACATGGGAGGAAGGAGCGGGATCCGCCAGTCCAACCGGGTTCCGTCACCGTCCGCGCGCGGGGAGAGGGACAGCGCGCCCGCGCGGGCCTCGGCGCGCTCCGCGAGGTTGCGCAGCCCGCTCCGACGGCCGTCCTCCGCGACGCCCACGCCGTCGTCACTCACCGTCACGGTCAGCACGCCTTCCGCCAGGACGATCCCGACCTCCGCACGAGCCGCCCGCGCGTGCCGGGCCACATTGGTCAGGGCCTCGACGAGGACGGCGACCACTTCGTCGGCGACCGGGGCCGGCACGTCGGTGTCGATCAGCCCCTCCATGCGCAGGGCGGGCGTGAACCCGAGGAGCGCAGCCGCCTCGCCCACGGCCCGCACCGCGCGGACCCGGAGTCTCGGCGTGCTGTCCGCCGCGTCGTGGTCACGGAGTCCGAAAATGGTCGTACGGATGATCTTGATGGTCTCGTCCAGGTCGTCGATCGACCGGCCCAGCCGCTCGGACGCCTCGGGGTGCTCCACGAAGCGCTGGGCGCTCTGCAGGGTCATCCCCGTCGCGAAGAGCCGCTGGATCGCGAGGTCGTGCAGGTCACGGGCGATCCGGTCGCGGTCTTCGAGCAGGCTCACCTGTTCACCGTCCCGGCGCCGGTCGGCCAGTTCCAAGGCCAGGGCGGCCTGACCCGCGAAGCCGGGCAGGGGCGCCACCTCGGTCGCGGCGAACGCCCGCCGTCCGGTACGCCGCGCCAGCATCAGTACACCCCGTAGCTTCGCCCGGGTGCCCACCGTGACGGCCACGGCCGGCCCGAAGCCCGTCCAGACGTCCGGCTGCGCCGCCACCCGGGTGTCGGTGGCCACATTCGCCAAGGTGACGAGTCCGTCCCGCGCCATGCCAGGCCCGGCCAGAATCCCCTCGCCGCCGGGCAGGACGATCCCGCGGTGCGCTTCGGCGCCTTCCCCCAGGGCCAGCGAGCCGCGCAGCTCGCCGCTGGGCCCCACCTGGTAGAAGACGCACATCTCGGCCGAGATGATGTCCCGGGCCCGCTCCAGCATGCCTTCCAGTACTTCGATCTCGGAGGAGCCGGACAGCAGCGCGCTCGTGAAGTCGGAGCCGGCCGCCTGCCAGCGCTCCCGGAGGCGGACCTCCTCGTACAGGCGGGCGTTGTCGATGGCCACTCCCGCGGCGACCGCGAGGGTCGACAGGACCCCTTCGTCATCCGCGTCGAAGTCCGTGCCGCCCCGCTTCTCCGTCAGGTAGAGGTTGCCGAACACCTCGTCCCGGACCCGGATCGGCACGCCGAGGAAGGAGCGCATCGGAGGGTGGTCATCCGGAACACCAGCGGAAGCCGCATGTTCCGAGAGGTCTCCCAGGCGCAGTGGCCGCGGGTGCCGGATCAGCTCGCCCAGCAGTCCGTGCCCGGTGGGGAGGGTGCCGATCCTCGCCCGGAGCTGGTCGCTGACGCCCACCGGGATGAACTCGGCGAGTTTCTCGTCGTCTCCCACCACGCCGAGCGCGCCGTACTCCGCGTCCACGAGGACGACAGCGGCCTCCACGATTCCGCGCAGCACCTGGGCCAGGTCCAGCTCCTGCCCCAACGACATGACCGCCTCCAGCAGGCCCGTGAGCCGGTCACGGGTGCCCCGCGCGTCACGGATCTCCGCCTGCAGCGCGTCCAGCCTCGGCTGCGGAATCGGGCTCGTCGGCGCATCGCGATCGTCCCCGACCATGGACACCTCCGACGGTATCGAGGGGCTCTGCGCACCAGTCCGGCCTTCAGCGTAGCTGTGGAACGGCGTCGGGGGTGCTTTCACACCATCACCCGGACCGGCGCGAGGAATGGGCTGCGGGGGGCAGTCATGGGACCGAAGGTCCCATGTCCGTCACGCACCGATTCACCGACCGCACCCGGCCGGGACCGGTCAGCCTGGCAGAGGGCCCGTTCGGCCCTCGCACTGTGGGCGGACGCGGCGGATGGTGGCTGGTGAGGGCGCTCCACAAGGTGCGCTCACCGGCCGGAGCCGACAGGAGGGCCGCTGATGAAGCATGCCAAAGTCGGCTTCCTCATGACCGACGAGGTCATCTCGGTCGTCGGGCGCACTCCGTCCGCGGACGTGGCCGCGCTGCTTGTCGAACACGACATCAGCGGGGTGCCTGTCGTGGACGCGGACGAGCGCGTCCTCGGGGTCGTTTCGCGGACCGATCTGCTCGTCCAGGGCCGCCTCACCGCTCAAGACGTGATGACCGCGCCGGCCGTCACGGTCCACGCCGAACAGACCGTCACCGAGGCCGCCCGCCTCATCACACGACGGGGCGTGACGCGACTGCCGGTGGTGGACGAGGAGGACCGTCTGGTCGGCATCGTGACCCGACGGGACCTGCTGCGCGTGTTCCTGCGCCCGGACCACGAGATACGCCGCGTGCTGGTCGAGGACGTGCTGGCGGACACGATGGGCATCGCTGCCGACGCCGTGAACGTGCGTGTCGTGGACGGGATCGTCACCTTGGACGGCCGACTGGCCAAAAGCAGCCAGATTCCCGTCGCGCTCAGGCTCGCAGGGCAGTTGGACGGCGTGGTCGCGGTCATCAACCAGCTCACGGCCCACTCCCACGACGCCCGCTCCCTCACCGCTCCGCCGGCCCGCAGCGCCGAGGACGTACCCCGCTGACGCAGGATGCGGACCGTTCGGCCCCTGCCCGCCCCGCGCGACCATGAGAGCGAGGCGGGCTCGCCACACCCGGTCGCACCGTGCCGAGCCCCGCGGACGGACCCGGGTCATCCCCCTACTCCGCCAACACGCTTCGTGAGGAGCACCTTCATGAAAGTCCTGATCTTCGCGCTGATCGCCCTGGCCGCCGTTGCCCTGATAGGGCTGTCGATGGCCCTGAAGATCGTCAAACAGTACGAGCAGGGCGTGCTGTTCCGCTTCGGCCGGCTCATCGGCACCCGCGCGCCGGGCCTACGGGCGATCGTGCCGTTCGCGGACGTCCTGCACCGGGTGTCCCTGCGGATCGTCACCATGCCCATCCAGTCCCAGGGCATCATCACCCGGGACAACGTCAGCGTCGACGTTTCCGCGGTCGCCTACTTCCGCGTCGTCGACGCCGTGAAGTCGGTCATCGCCATCGAGAACGTCGGCGCGGCCATCAACCAGATCGCCCAGACCACCCTGCGCAAGGTCGTCGGGCAGCACACCCTCGACGAGACCCTCTCGGAGACCGACCGCATCAATCTCGGCATCCGCGAGATCCTCGACGTCACCACCGCGGAATGGGGCGTCGAAGTCACCCTCGTCGAACTGAAGGACATCCAGCTGCCCGACAGCATGAAGCGCGCGATGGCCCGCCAGGCCGAAGCCGAACGGGAGAAGAGGGCCAAGATCATCAACGCGGAGGGCGAATCGATGGCCGCCGCGGCACTCGGGGACGCCTCCGACACGATGATGGCCCACCCCCTCGCCCTGCAACTGCGCAACCTGCAGAGCCTCGTGGAGATCGGCGTCGACAAGAACACCACCGTGGTCTTCCCCGCCCCGCTCATGAGCACCATCGGCGAACTCGGCGCCTTCCTCGCCCGCGAGTCCTCCGCAGCCGCGGCCGCGCCGGTCCAGGCACCGCCCGTGGTGGAACTCGCCCCGTCCCTGCCCAACGGAGCGGCCAAGACCGTGTGACCGACAGTTGGCACCGCCGGCCCCGCGTCAGCACCGGCGACGCGGCACACCCGGGTCCGTCAGGCCTTCTGGATGCGCGACGGGTTCGACACGACCAGGTCGTCGTGGAGCGGCCCGCCCAGCACGACCTTCAGCGCGCCCGTCTCACCGGCGCGGGAGAACACCTCGTACGCCTCCTCCATCTGCCCCAGCTCGAAACGGTGCGTGATCAGCGACGAGGTCGGCAGCCGGCCCGCCGCCAGCATGCGCAACAGCATCGGCGTGGAGCTGGTGTCCACGAGCCCGGTGGTGATGGTCACGTCCTTGATCCACAGGTCTTCGAGGTGCAGGGTCGCGGGTTTGCCGTGGACGCCCATGTTCGCGACCCGGCCGCCCGGACGGACCATGCGGGTGCACATCTCGAAGGTCTCGGGCACGCCGACGGCCTCCATCACGACATCCGCGCCGAGACCGTCGGTCAGGGCGCCCACGAGCGCTTCCGGTTCCTCGGCGGCGTTCACGACCGCGTCCGCCCCAAGCTCTCGTGCCTTCGCCAGCCGGGACGGCGCGAGGTCGACGGCGATGACGCGGGCCGGCGAGTAGAGCCGTGCCGTGGCGATGGCCGCGAGTCCCACGGGGCCGGCCCCGACCACGACCACGGTGTCCCCGGGCCGCACGTTGCCGTTCAGCACTCCCACCTCGTAGGAGGTGGGGAAGATGTCCGCGAGCAGAACGGCATCGGCGCTGTCGACCGTGCTCGGCAACGGGTACACGGAAAGGTCCGCGAACGGCACACGGACGTACTCGGCCTGGGTTCCGTCGATGGTGTGGCCGAGCACCCACCCACCTCCCCCGCGGCACTGCCCGTAGCGGCTCTCACGGCAGAACCTGCACCGGCCGCACGAGGAGATGCATGACACCAGCACCCGGTCGCCGGCCCGCACCGAGCGGACGTCACCGCCGCTCTCCACCACCGTTCCCACGGCCTCGTGACCGAGCACCCGCCCCGGAACCACATCCGGCAGGTCACCCTTGACGATGTGCAGGTCCGTACCGCAGATGGTCACCGCGTCGACGCGCACGATCACGTCGCCGGGATCCTTGATGCCCGGATCCGGGACCTCGTGCCACGCGGTGCGTCCAGGCCCCTGGAAGACGAGTGCCTTCATCACGCCACCTCTCCTCGTGTCGTGCACGCTCCGGCAAAGTTCACCTCATGCTGTCCCCGCCGCTCGGTTCCCGGCCAGGGCCGAACGGTCCCGCACCGGGGCCTGACAGGCCCGTCCGGCCCTTGCCGTGGACGTGTGATGGTGGATGGCGGGGCCGCTTCCTCCACCGGAGGCCGGCCGCCGCTTTCCAGGACAGCCCGGAGAACCTGTCGCCGTCTCATCGAGGACCACGCCATGACCTCCAGTCCGCACCTCGTCCGCGACGTGATGACGAGAATCGTCGTCAGTGTCACGCCCCTCGCCGAGTTCAAAGGGATCGTCGCCGTCATGAACCAGTGGCGAGTGACGGCAGTACCGGTCATCGAGGGGGAGGGCGCGAGCAAGGTCATCGGTGTGGTCTCGGAAGCCGATCTGCTTCCGAAAGAGGAGTTCCGCGGTCACGACCCCGGTCTCATCGAGCAGATGCAGCGGCTGGGAGACACGCTGAAGGCCGGCTCGACCCTGGCCAAGGACCTGATGACTACCCCCGCCGTCACCGTCGGGCCCGACACCACCCTGGCCCGGGCGGTCCGGATCATGGCGGAACGGCACATCAAACGACTGCTGGTCGTCGACCCGGACGGCACCCTCCAGGGCATCGTCAGCCGCACCGATCTGCTCAAAGTGTTCCTGCGCCCCGACAGCGAACTCGCCGACGACGTACGGCGCGAGGTCGTCGGCCGGCTGTTCCCGCTCGCCCAGCACCGGGTGCGGGTCGATGTCCACCACGGCGTGGTCACCCTCTCCGGCGGCATCCTCGACGCATCACTCATTCCGGTGGCAGCACGGCTCGCACGCGCCGTGGAAGGCGTGGTCGACGTCAACTGCGCCCTGACCACGTCGGCATGCCGAGGCCTACACGCCTTCGACTCCTCGGATGGCACGGCAAGATCCGGCGAGCCCAGGGGAAACGGGATACCCGGACGGTGATCGCTCCGCCGCCGCGTCAACGTTTTGTGGGCCCTGATCCGTGACCGTCGCCACCGCCGCACATCACCGGTTAGCGGCCGTTCGCTGGAGATCCACGAGATCCCATAGGCGTGTGCGAGCGCGAGTGCTGGGCCAACGTGGCGAAGCGACCCAGCATGTTCATCGGCCGGACTACGCCCTCGACGTAAGCACTCCCCCCACCGGTTCAACGACTGGGTGCGGCAGTCGGTAGACCGATCCGCAGCGTGGACTCCTTCGACTGGACCTGACCACAGCCTGGTTCACATGAGACACGACCTCAAGATCAGGAAGCCCCTCCAGAGACGGCGTTCCCTTCCGCCGACCTCTGGAACCGGAACGAGATGACAGCAGCCTCATCCGACCGCAACCCCGGGCATCAGCACGGTTCAGCGCACCCTTCCCCTAGGCTTCAGGCGAGTTGGGGGCAGTTCCGGAGCCGGAATCGGAGGGCCGTCGTAGCCCTTGACCTCGCCGTAGCGGGTGCCGTTCATCCAGTCCTCGCGGAAGCCTGCGACATCCTCCTGGGACCGCCCGATCCAGTTCCAGAACCATTGGATCGTTGGGCGTTTCCGCAGGTCAGGACGTTGCGAGCCCCTGGAAGTCAGCAAAAGTCAGCATCGTGGCACCCACCCACGGGTCTGACCAGGGGGATTTATTTCTTCCGGGACTGGATCGGCGCGGTTCCGCCGCCCCACCTACCCGGTAACGGCCCATGATTGCATTCGCGGCAGGCTGGGCGGACCCGCCATACGCCAGCCAGCGTCGCTCTCTTGCGGCCCACGGCAAGGCTCAGCCGATGGTGCGAGTGCGCCAGGTCGCTCGACCCGGGCCCACATGGCTCTCGATTGCTCGGCGCTGGTGACACCGACTCGTCACCGGCTTACTCAAAGCCGCCGGTCCGGCGTCGCGACGACTAGGCAGGACCCGCTTGCCCGGCCTGGCGGCCCGGCGGGCCGGACGGTCCGCCGAGGACGGGTGATTCAGTCAGCGATCCGGGCATGGGCGGTCCCTCACTCGAAAGCGGCGGCTGCCTCGCCCAGCGCACGGGCCACCGCCTCGGGGGCGTACGGGGTCTGGGCGCCCGCCCCTTGCCGTCAACGAGGCCGTGCACGTGGCGAGGCCCGGCGGCCGGGTCGTTCTGCGGCCGGTTCTGCTCTCCGCCGAAGATGCTAGCCAGCACCTCGCCTCTTCGCCGACCGCCCTCGAAAAGTCCGCTCTGATCGACGTGCACGACCAGGACGTCGCAGCTATCGATCACATCCGATATGCCGGGGGCGTGGACGGTGTCCGACCAGGCATCCAGATTCCTGCCGAACCAGTCCGACAGCCCGCACGGCTCAGCGACCGCGTCCCACGATGCAGACCTCAGGCGTCGGCGTCACAGGATCCGCTCGGTCCATGTCACGGGCGTCCGGCCGCTCACGATTTCCAACGGAAGATGGTAATCGAACTCACGTGACCCCTGGGCCGATATCCATTCGGCCATCGCGGCCACGGCCTCACGTAGCCCGACCTCTGTGCGGTAGCCCAGGAGCACACGCGCCTTGCCGGAACTACAGGTCGCTTGATGCACTTCGAGTGGCCGCCCGGGGACAAAGATCGGGTTGCACGGGACATCCAGGACATCAGCGATCGTTTGCGCCAGCTCGAGAATGGTAACGGGGTTCTCGTCGGGCCCGATATTGCCCACCTCACCTTGGATTCCCTCATTGAGCCCGAGCTCAATCAAACTCGGCACCACGTCCGATATGTGACTGAAGCAACGCCGTTGCGATGTCCACCGGGGCTGGCGCCATGTCCTCCGCGAAGGGAGGAGATCACGCGCCGTAGCGGGCCATCGACGAACAGTGGACGAAACGCTTGGCTTCCGCAGCCACGGATGCCGAGAGGATGGCGATGGTCGAATGGCAGGTGTGCTCGTTGACGAGATACGGCGAGAAGACGCTCAGCCCTCATACGGAGCTGTCGCGCAGTGATACACGAGTTCTGCACCATCCAGCATGTCGGCGTACTCCGACAATCTCCCCGGTAATCCGCCGTTCTGAACTCGATGGCCGCCGGAATGTTGTCCTTGTATCCGCCGAGCAGATTGTCGATGCCCTTGACCTCGTGGCCTCACCCCGCAAATTCCTCAGCCGTATGGCTGCCCAATACCCCCGCGACCCTGTAACGAATACCGGCTTCTTCACAAAGACTCCTCTGCGTTCTCGATGACAGTGTTTGTCCGGCCCGGGGCCCATGCGGCGTCCTCCTTGATGGGGGCTCAACGCGCCTCCTATCCCTCGAAGAGCTCCCGGTCAAGGAGGGAGGGCAGCACCATCGGGGCGTCCTGGAGGCTCTCCGCGGCGACGAAGGCACCCGAGTGGCTTTCATCGACCCTCGTCGGGGCAGGCCCCTAAGATGACGTGGTGATCGAGATTCCGAAAGCTCTCGCCCAAGGCACCGTTGCACGTGAAGGGCGTGCAGGTTCCGAATGGATCGCGTCGCTCCCCGGGCTGGCCGAGGAACTCCTGACCCGCTGGGACCTCACCCCCACCGCACCTGCCCTCCACGGGCAGGTCGCGATCGTCATTCCGGTACGGGTTGGAGACAGTTCAGCCGCCGTACTCAAGATCTCGTTCCCGCACCCAGGCAATGTCCACGAGCCGGACGCGTTCGCGGCCTGGGCAGGTCGTGGCGCAGTTCTGCTGTACCGGCGCGACGACGCGTTGTTCGCCATGCTGTTGGAGACGGCCGGCCAGGACACACTGACTGCAGTGGCGCGGGTCGATGATGCAGTGGCCGCAGCCGGCCGACTCGCTCGCCGGCTGGCCACGCCCGCTCCGGCGGCCGTGCCACGGCTACGGGACGCCGCAGGGCAGTGGGAGCAGGAACTCCGCGACGACGAGGTCCTTCTCCACCATCCCCTGCCCCGCCGCGTCGTGGACGCGGCGGCCGCGACCTTGCGGGAACTCGGCGTCGACCAGCCGGAGACACTCGTCCACGGCGATTTGCACTTCACCAACGTCCTGCGCGCCGAGCGCGAGCCATGGCTGGCCATCGACCCGAAGGGCTACGCGGGAGATCCCGCCTACGACGGCATCACGCTCCTGCGCGGCCGACCCGAGGACTTCCTTGCGGACCCTGATCCCGACGCGCATCTCCTGCGCCGCCTGGCGGTGTTCTCAGAAGCCGCGGAGATCGACCCCGAACGCGGCCGCCGCTGGGCCCAGGCACGCGCCGTACAGGCCTCGCTCTGGGGCCGCAAGCACGGCGACCCGGACTGGGTCATCGGGATGAGCGACCGAATAGCGAATCTGCTCGTCTGAGGACGGGCAGCGCAGGCGGCCGGCGGTGCCGGCCCCTGTGCGGCGCGTGCGTCCGGGATCCCCCGGTCAGCCGTGGAAGACGAGGATGCGGTCCGGGACGACGCGTACGACGACACGCTCGTCTCCTGGGGCGTCCCAAGGATAGGGGCGGGTCCCTCGGTGGCGCTCGTGGAGGAAATCGATCAGCTCCCGGCCGCCTTCCTCTATCTGTGCCCTGCCCCGGATCTCCACGTAGTGGTCCTCGCTGTCCGGAGGGGTGATCAGGACGGTGACGTATGAACTGCGCAGAATGTTGTCGCATTTCCGGCGGCCCTTGACGGTCGCAAACAGCACGTCGTGCTCGGTGTAGTGCGCCCACACCACCGAGAGCTGCGGCCGTCCGTCGGGCTCGACCGTGGCGATCGTGGCGCATGCCTTGGCTTCGAGCCAGAGTCCGACCTCTTCCGGAAGCCGCTGCTTGTCACGCGGGACGGGCGGAGTCCAGGGGTGGTCATTCGATGCGGTCGTCATGGGGTTTCTCTCTTCGACTACTTGATTGGGGCGCCCGCCGACTGCGGGACGCACGACAGCAGGGCGGCTGTCAGCGGACTTCGTATCCCTCGAAGAGCTGCCGGTCAAGGAGGGAGGTCAGTACCATCGGGGCGTCCTGCGGGGTCTCCGCGGCGGCGAAGTCCCAGAAGATCTCGCGCAACTTCGCGTCGCTGAACTCCTCCTGTTCACGGGCGAGTTGCTCCTGACCCTCGTCCCAGATCCGGGAAACAGGCGCATCCTTGACGTTGCCCAGCGGGTGGGCGCTGTACAGGCGGCTCATGGTGACGTCACCCGTCGCGGAGATCGCAACGCTGGTGTCCTTCACCAGGTAGGGGAACATCACGACATCCTGGTACGAGGCGAGCTCCTCCCCCGGGATGAGGTAGGGGGCGTTGAGGTTCAGGTCGAAGTCGATGGCCGGGACCCGGCGGCGGAACTCCTGGACCTTCTCGTGGATCTCCATCGTTTCGGCCTCGGTGAGCAGCAGCCGGTTCCGGCCGCCGCGCCCGTGCGACCGAACCAGGATCAGGTCCTGCCGCCGGAAGCCGTGCTTGCGCAGGTCGTCGGCCAGGTCGAAGACGTTGTGCTGGTTGGTCTTCATCACCGTGGTCAGCACCTTGAAGCTGTCGACACGGTCCCGCAGGTAGGCCGAGTTCTCCATGACCTGGTCGTATCGGTCGACGAGGCGGACCGCCTCGAAGGTTTCCCTGGTGCCGTCCATGCTGACGCGCAGCGAGGAGATGCCGCTGTCGATGATTCTGTCCATCTGGTCACGGCTGAGGTTGGCCGCGTTGGTGATGAGCGTGACCGTGGAGTGCTTGAGCTTGGGGACGACGTCCAGGAGATCCCAGAACCCCTTGCGGATCGTCGGCTCGCCGCCGGTCAGTGTGATCTCGAAGGTCTCCATGCGGTCGAGGTCGAGCATGACCTCCTGGATCTGCTCGATGGACAGCATGCGGCGCCGGATGTGCACCGGGATCTCGCCGGTGTTCGTACGGCAATGGATGCAACGGAGGTCACAGGCATACGTGACGTCCAGGCTTGCGCGCACCGGTCCGCGGTACCCACTCATCGGGCGAACTCCTTGTCGAGGTCTTGCACGAATGTCTCGGTCCTCAGGCGGGATTCCCACCATGCGTAGGTCAGTTCCACGCCTTCGGCGAGGCCCACCGGGTCGGTCAGCGGTCCAAGGAGCCTGCGCTCCAGCGTCACGTCGGCGCGGAATTCCTGGATTTCGTTCCTCCGCTCCGGCAGGCGCCGCACGGCGGCGCCGGAGTGCACCCGGCTCACGGCGTCGGCCACCTCCGCCACCGAATGGGTGACGCCGCTGCCCAGGTTGATGGTGGGCACCGAGGAAGCGGTGGCCACCCGGGCTAGCCGGGGGATGAGGTCCGAGATGTACGTGAGGTCCCGGCGCTGGCGAGCGGACCCTTCCAGCGGGAGCGGCTGCCCCTCCAGCACGCTCTTGCACAGCCGCGGCACGAGGGCGTCAGGGCGTTCGTGCGGCCCGTAGACGTTGAAGAAGCGGACCACCGTGACGTCGATGCCGAGGCCGACGGCCTCCTGGTACGCGCGGGAGATCATCTCCAGGGCAACCTTCGATGCGGCGTACGGTGACCTCGGTGCGAGCGGGTCGCCCTCGGCCGACGGCAGCGCGGCCGCCTCCCCGTACACCTCGCAGGTGCTGGCGATGACGACCTTTGACGTGCCTGCAGCCGCTGCCAGACCCAGGAGATGGGACACCGAGGCGACGTTGTCCAGGTACTCGAGGGGGCGACTGAACGACTCGGGAACGCTCTTGTGGGAAGCGAGGTGGTAGACGACGTCCACGCCGTCCAGATCACTCGCGTCCATGTGGAGCACCGGCTTCTGCCGGAACTCTCCGCGCACCTCCGTGAGCGGCTCCACCCGGAGGTCGTCGATCGTGACGACCTCCGCCCCCAGGGATTCCCAGAAGGCGACGAGGTGGCTGCCGATGAATCCGGCGCCCCCGGTCACCAGGACCTTCCTCACATCCGATATCTGGCGCAGCATATGAGTCAGTTCCCCCATGTGGATTTCCCGTCGGCACCTGTGTGCGGTGGCACCGACGTCTGAGATGTTCTAAATGCAGGACCGGAAGGCGGTGGTCAGCCGCGATACAGGCGCTGGATGAAGCCGCCGACGTCCACGAGGTGTGCGGGTTGCGGGACGTCCGGCAGCAGCTGGCCGTACGCTCGGAAGAATCCGTTCATGCTCGGAGAGTCGGGGAAGTATCCATGCGAGGCGGAGGTGACGCTCTCGCGAGCTGGTCCGGGACCGTACTGGAATTCGCGATGCGGCCCGCAGGTGATCGCCAGTCGGCCCAGCCTGGGGCTGCCCCAGGGAAGCTGCCACAGCTCGGCGGTCGCCGGCGTGACGGCTTCCACCGTGTCGTCCACTGCCGTGAGCGCCTGCGTCAGCCGCTGCTCCTCTTCGGGGGAGAGCGGGGTGTCGGCGTAGAGGTAGGCGATGTTGCTGTCCCCGCGGAAGGTCATCTCCTGCCCGAGGTCCAGCCCGGCGAGTACTGCGTTGGGGCGCAGGTGCGTCTCGACGTAGTCGATGCCGTGGTCCGAGAAGAAGACGTAGTCGGCGTCGTCCCCCACCTGAAGCGCGATCTCGCGGACCTGCCGCTCGATCAGCCGGTAGGCGTCGAGGATCTGTTCCTCCGCACGTTCCCGCTGCGCGATGTCGCCGCGGACCGCGTGCCAGTACAGGTATTCCTGGGCGTGGTCGGCCTGGTTGAAGCGGACGAACAGCACGTCCGGGTCGATGTCGGCGAGCACCGCGAGAGCGATGTCCTTGACCCACGGCGCGCGCGGGGACTCGTGGAAGTCGTGGTCGGGGTTGGCCGTGTAGTCGGGAGCCAGTGTGCTCGCCCCGTGTTCTGGGTCCGCCTTGGCCAGGAGATCCTCCATGGCCGCGCCGTACGGGGTGCTCAGCACGGCTGTGCCGGCCGTGAACTCAATCCGCTCAGGGGTGATCTGGCGAACCGTCAGCGGTATGGAGAGATGGCCCGTCCCGGCCATCCTGACCTCCAGGCGCCGTGCGACGCCGAGCTCGAACATCACCTCGCTGCCGCGCGGGTCGCCGGTCACCAGGACCTGGCCGGTTGCGTTCTCGCACGGGCGGAACGTGAGGCGCACGGTGTGGTCGAAGTACGTCAGCTCCGCGGCCCCGGCGCCACGCTCCAGCACGACGGCTCCCGAGCGGGCCGCAGCGTACAGGCAATACACGCTCGGGAGCGCCGCCTCGCTGGCCGCGCCCGAGAAGGTGTGCGGGAACTGCACCGCGGCGGCGGACAGCCCGTTCTCCTCGCACCAGTCGAGCAGGGAGGGGGTCGTCAGGGTGGATCGCTCGTACGGGTGAATGGAGGTGAAGGGGTTGCCGGACAGCGCCTTGATGTCCGCGACGGGCTCATCGGACCAGAAGGCGTTGCCGACGATGCCGTGGTCCTGAGGATGCCGGCCGGTGAGGAACGAGGCGTGCGCGGGCGCCGTCGACGAGGGGAACACCGTGGGCAGCGCGCAGACCGGGGTGGACCGAAGTCCCGGTACCCAGCGGTCCACGGCGAAGAAGTCGTGCCTGTCGACGATCTCCGGCACTCCCCCGTCGATGCAGAAGATGAGCAGCTTTCGCTGCGTCTTCGGTTCGGTTACCTGCATAGTGCGTCTCCGGAAGCTCCGTCGGCCTAGGCGGCCGGTGGGGGGTTCGGGTGGTCTAGGTGGGTCGTGTCGTTGTGGCTGTGCAGCAGCCAGGAGCCGGCGGCGCAGCCCGGCCGATGCTCCCAGTGGGTCACCGCGGTATGCGCGACAGCGAGTTCGACGCGCTGTCCCGTGCCGCAGAGGATCTCGAACATCGCGTCGAAAACTCCGCTGTGGGTCACAAGGACGACCTGCCGCCCCGGTGCGCTCACGCTGCACAGCTCGGACAGGAAGGCCGAGACGCGCTCCAGGAAGAGGTCCCAGGTCTCGGCGCCGCCGGTGTCCCGGCCGCACCATGGCGCGCGCAGCCGTTCGCGGGGCCCGGAAAGTCCGGTGTCGTCGGCAGTTCCCGGGCGGATCTCGTCCAGCCGGTGGTCGACCTCCGCCACGATGCCGGTGGCGCGGGCGATCTCCTGGGCGGTCTCCCGCGCCCGGCCCAGTGCCGCCGTCCGCAGGTCGGTGACACCGCTGCACGCGAAACGCTGCGCGACGGCTCTGGCCTGGCGCACGCCGTCCTCGGTCAGCCTCCGGTCTCCCCGGCGGGTGTCTCGGCCATGGCGTACGAGGTGAAGGTGCACGGCCCGTTCACCCCGCGTCGGGTTTGGTGTGCCAAGCCCATGCGGAGCTGAGGATTTCGTGCAGGCCGTGTTCTGCCCGCCAGCCGAAGGCGCGCTCCACGAGCCCGGCGTCCGCCCACGAGGCCGCCATGTCGCCGGGCCGGCGCGGGGCAAAGTCCAGGGGTACCTCTGCGCCGCTGATCCCGCGCAGTCGTTCCACCAGGGCGAGCACGCTGACTCCTTCCCCGCGGCCGAGGTTGTACGTGCCGCAGCGCCCGGCTTCGCCCAGCCCCTCGGCGACGTGGACATGGGCCCGGGCCAGGTCCATGACGTGGATGTAGTCGCGCAGCGCCGTCCCGTCCTCGGTCGGGTAGTCGGTGCCGAAGACCTTCAGATCCGGCAGCAGGTTACGGGCCACTGCGACGGCCCGTGGCACGAGCTGCCGCGCTTCGGCGCTGGAGTACTCCCCGAGTGAGACGTCCGGCGCCGCTCCGGCCACGTTGAAGTAGCGCAGGCATGCGTACCGCATCCCGGTCTCGGCGGACTGGCTCGCCACCAGTCGCTCCCCGACGTACTTCGACTCGCCGTAAGGACTCTGGGGGGCGGCGGGGGCCGTCTCGTCCACCGGGCACACCTGCGGCGTGCCGTACACGGCTGCCGACGAGGAGAACACGAAGCGCTCGACCCCACAACTGTCGGCTGCTCGCAGGAGGTTGACCGTCCCGGTGACATTGACGTCGAAGTAGCGGGCCGGGTCCTGACACGACTCCTCGGGGGACTTCAGCGCGGCGAGGTGGATGACGCATGCGGGCCGGAACCGGTCGAAGGTCTCCTTGACGGCCTTCTCGTCGCGGATGTCTGCGACGACGAGAGGCGTGCCGGAAATCGCCTCCCTGCGTCCGGAGGAAAGATTGTCGATCACCTGGATCTCGTGGCCGCGTGCCGCCAGTTCCCGCACGACGAAGGAGCCGATGTATCCCGCGCCTCCGGTGAGCAGCACCTTCACGCGTTACCTCCGCTTCCGGCTTGCACCATGACGAGTTCCCGGCCGAGGACGAACGCCTCGGCCGCCTGCACGCCCACCTGGACCCCCCGGTAGCCGGCCAGCGCCCGGACGCCATGGGGTGACCTCGGGTGCGGCGCGTCGAAGACCTCGTAGCGATAGGCCTCCAGAGCGTGGCATTTGGCCTCGACGAAATCGCCGATATCCTGGTAGACGGTCGGCAGGAAGGCCTCGGACGGCCTCGTCTGCTGCTCCGTCGACGACAGGACCTCGAATTGAAGGACGCGCCGGACGGTGCCGGTCGCCATGATGCGGGTGGCGTACACGACCGACCGGGCCAGCAGCCGGTGGTCGGCGTGGATGTCCCCCGCGTGGTGGGTCAACACGGTCTCGGGCTGCAAATCCTCGATGACTTCGCTGATCAGCGAGACGACCCGGCCCTGCGGGCCGTCCGCGATGAGCGTCCCGTCAGCGGTAAAGCCGCCGAACCGTACGTCCTTCACGCCGAGCCGGCGGGCCGCTTCCCGGCAGGTCTCACGTGCCTCCTCCAGGGTGATGCCCCGGTGCCTGAGCGAGACGCCTTCCGCGACGATCAGGATGGTGACCGCCTGGCCGGCGGCGGCCATGGCCGCGATGGTCCCTCCGGCGCCGAGCACCTCGTCGTCCGGGTGGGCGACGACGACGAGCGTACTCATCGTTCCTGCCTGTCGAAGCGCCCGCGCCGGACGAGTGCGCCCATGCGGAATAGGGTGGCCACCAGCTCCCGGTGCGCGGGCTCGTCCGAACCGGCGAGCAGCAGGGGGTCACCGGCGGCGACCGACCGCTCGATGAGTTCCCGCGCCGGAGCGTCGACCGGCAGGAGCTGCGAGGTGCGGGGCACGAAGACGAAGCCTCCCTCGCTCTCGGTGCGCAGCCGTACGCCGTCCCACTCCGCTTCGGTGAGTACGACGTCCAGCGGCAGCGCCTCGATCGCCAGCAAGTCCAGGCGCCAGGAGAGGAATTCGGTGCGTCGCTCGAGCCGATGCTCCGTCAGGATCGCATCGCGGCCCTGCCGTCCCAGCTCGGCGGCGAAGGCCTCGTCCAGGATCAGCCGACGCATCGCCTGCCCCAGCTGATCGGCGTTCTCGACGAGGAGTCCGCTCACCCCGTCCGTGACGAACTCGGGGATGCCGCCGATGCGCGTCGCGATCACGGGCCGGGCCGCGGCCATGGCTTCCTTGAGTGCCAGCGGGCCGGTCTCGGGCACGCTGCTGGTCAGGACGACGGCGTCGACCGCGGCGAGCACTTCGGGGATGTCGTCGCGGTGGCCGACGAAGCTCACCCGGTCCGCCACGCCCAGGTCGGCGGCCTGCTTCTGCAGTTCGGCGAGCATCGGGCCGTCGCCCACCACCAGAAGACCGGCGGCCATGCCGTCCTCTTCCAGGACGACTTGGGCGAAGGCCTCGACCGCCTGGCCGATGTTCTTCTCCCAGGAAAGCCGGGCCACGACGGCGAGAATGAAGCCCTCTGAGTCGAGACCCAATTCCTTGCGGACGGCCGAGCGGCTCGCGGCGGCGGCGCGCTCCACGAACTCCCGGCTGACGCCGCTGGTGATGACTTCCACCCGGCCCTCGAGGCCCGGGATGCCGGTGGTGGCGAACTGGCGCTCGGCCTGCTCCTTCGAGGTGGCGATGATCAGGCCGGTACGGGCCAGCAGCCGCTCGGTGTCCGCCCCGGGTTCCAATGGGAACGCGGAGTGGCGGTAGAGGACCAGGGCCGGTCGCAGTTCGTGAATTGTTTCGCAGGCCAGCCAGGCCGCGGAGTCGTGACGACCCGTCACGCAGACGATGTCGGGCTGCTCCGGACCTGCCGCCTCGGCGAGAGCGGCGGCCGCGGCCTCTCTCGACTCGCCGAAGGGCGGCACCTCGATCACGGGCAGTCCGGCCGCCCGCAGCCTGTCGCCCATGGCGCTGTGCTGCTCGACCACGGTCGTGACGGCGTGTCCGGCCGCCCGCAGGCCGCGGACGGTGTCGAACATGTAGCGATGCTTGCCGCCCCACACCTGGTCGGAAACGGTAACCAGAATTCGCATCAGCGGGAATCTTGCCTTTCATGGTCCTGTGATGGCGGGAAGCCGGAGTGCGCGCTCGGCCCCGAGTCGGGGTTCACACCCTCAACCTTCGTGATTCACACTGGCGTCGGCCCCGATGAACTTGGCCAGTTCCAAAGGGGTGGGAGCTTCGTGAATTTCGACGATGCTCACCCGCACCCCGACCTTCCGGTGCAGTCTTGCCGCGAGGCGAGTGGCGAGCAGCGAGTGTCCGCCATTTCGGAAGAAGTGGCTCGTCGGACCCAGATCCGGATCCTTCAGAATGGTTCGCCACAGCCCCACGAGCTGGGAAAGGAGTTCCTCGTCCACTTCTCCCGGACGAGGCAGCACTTCCTGCCTCACGGCTTCATCGCGATGGCCGGCCGCTTTTTCCCCCAGTTCGGCAAGCGCTCCGTAATCTACCTTGTCATTGGCTGTTATCGGAAGTGCTTCAACTTGGACAATACGGGAAGGATGCGCGTAAGACGGCAGTGTTTTCTGAATGTGTTCCCAGATACAGTCGTCAGCTGGTGAATCCGGGCCGCTCACACGGATGAAGGCGACGAGACTCGGGTCATCCTCGGGTGTGACGATCACCACAGCCGCCTCGGCCACCTCGGGAAGGCGCATCAGCACCGCCTCGATCTCGCCGGGTTCCAGCCTGTGGCCGCGCACCTTGACCTGCCGGTCGGAGCGGCCGAGCAGGCGCAGCTCACCTTCGTGCGTCCAGTGACCCCGGTCGCCGGTGCGGTACAGCCTTCCGTATTCAGGGTGATCCGTGAAGCGCTCGGCCGTTAGCTCGGGCCGGTCGAGATAGCCCAGTGCCACGCCGTCGCCCCCGATGCACAGTTCGCCCGGCAGGCCGGGAGCCAGGCTGCGGCCGACCGCGTCGAGGATGTGGACCTGCGTGTTGGCGACCGGGGTGCCGATGGTGACCGGTCCGGAGCCGGTGACCTCACCGGCCGTCGACCAGATCGTGGTCTCGGTCGGGCCGTACACGTTGAACAGTCGGCAACCCGTCTCCAACAGCCGCTGGGCCAGGGCCGCGGGCAGCGGCTCCCCGCCGCAGAGCACTCTGGCCCCCGTGAGGGCGCCGGGCGCGCATGCCTCCCCCGCCAAGCGCCACGTGGTCGGCGTGGCCTGGAGTACGTCCGGGCGGTGGCGGGCGATCAACGCGGCGAGCACTTCCGGCTCCGACCGTGCCTCGTCCGGCGCCACCAGGACGCTGCCCCCGACCGTCAGCGGCAGGAACAGTTCGAGCGCGGAGATGTCGAAGGCGAAGGTGGTGAGCCACAGCATCGATTCGCCCCGCGCCATCCCGAGCAGCTCGGCGAAGGACGCGGTGACGTTGTGCAGGTTGCCGTGGGACAGCCGGACGCCCTTGGGTCTGCCGGTAGAACCGGAGGTGAAGATGACGTACGCGGCAGTACCCGCGTCGAGCGGCACCACCGGCGCGAGGGTGTCAGCCGACAGTTCCGCCGCCTCGTCAAACTCCGTGGTCGCCACCGTCGTGCGGCCGACGAGGCAGGCGGGGTCGAGGGCGCCGTCGTCGATCACGCAGGTGACCGATGCATCTGCCAAGTGGTCGGCCAGACGCTCGACAGGGTGCGCCGGGTCGAGGGGCAGGTAATGCGCACCGGCGGCCCAGACGCCCAGTGCCGCGGCGGCGGTCCGGGCGCCTCGGGGGCCTGCGAGGGCGACCGCGCTGCCCGGTTCCACGCCCGCCGCGATCAGGCGGTCGCGGATGCGCTCGGCTGCGGTCAGCAGGGCCCGGTACGAGACCTGCTCCTCGCCGTCCGTCACCGCGACGGCGTCCGGGGCGGCCAGGGCCCGGCCACGGACCGCGTCCAGTACGTTCGGCGCGCCCGGCCGGCTGCGCGCGGTGGCATTCGCCCGGGCCACCAGAGCCGCGTCCTCGGCCGTGCCGCACGTCAGGTCGCCGAGGGCTCGGTCAGGGTCCGCGGCCACCTGGGCGAGGAGTGCTTCGAAGCGCAGGAGCATGGCCAGTGCCTGCTGCCGCGTATGGACTTCCGTGCTGTAGACGGCCTGCAGCGACAGTCCCGCGGCCGACCGTTCCGCGACCATTTCGAGGTCCAGCCGGCTGTGTCCGGTGTCCGCCTCGGCCAGCCGCAGCCGCCGCGCCGGGCCGCCGGCGAACCACATGTCGGCCTCGGAGCGGTCCAGGAAGTTGAACATGTGACGGAATACCGGCCGGTGCCAGAGGCCCTCCTCCGGGCCATCCGTCCGCACGGTCTCGAACGGGGCGTCCGCATGACCGATGCCCTCGGCCAGACCCTCCCGGACCTGCTCGACAAGCTCACGGAAGGTCATGCGCTCCGTGGTGTGCGCCGTCAGGGCCAGGGTCGTGACGAAGTATCCGACCGCGTCGGCGTACGGGGGTCGGCGCAGGTTGAGGGGGATCCCGACCACCAGGCCGGGGCCGGCGCCGTGGCCGGCGAGCACCGCGTAGAAGAGGCTGAGGAGCACGGCGTTGTCGCTCGCCCTAAGCTCTCTGCGCAGCCGGGGCAGCGCCTCGGCGGTGCCGGGCCGGCACTGGTGGACGAGCCGCGCACCGGCGAAGGTCGGGTTCTGCCCGAGCTCACGTGCCCCGTGCAGCTCCATGGCGCCGGGTCCGACGGCGGCGAGCCGGTCGCGCCAGTAGGCCAGGCTGGCCTCCGAGGGCTCGGGGTCCGGCGTGGGCAGCGGTACGGGGGGCAGGCCCCGGGGGAACTCGCCGGTCGCCATGAGCGCTGAGAACGCGGCCTCGACCTGCTCCAGGAAGACCGGGGTCGATCCGCCGTCGAAGACGATGTGGTGCACCGCGAAGGCGATCGTGCTGCCCCCGTCGGGCAGTACGAACTGTCCGGCCCGGAAGAGGAGGTCCGACGCGAGGTCAAATGCCGGGCGGGCGAAATCCCGGATCTGGTCGTGGAGGGTGTCGGCACGGGCCGCATGAAGTTCCACATTCACGTGGACGCCTGCGGCCGGGCGGATTCTCCGGACCGGCACTCCGTCGGCTTCCACGAAATGCGATCGGAGCGCCGGCTGGCGGCGGACCACCCAGTTCACCGCCTCGGCAAGAACGGCGGTGTCGACGGGATGAGCACATTCCACGCCGACAATCACGTTGGAAACTCCGGCGTCGGGGACCAACTGCTGAAGCAGCCAGAAGGCCTGCTCTCTGGGGCCCACTGGCCACTGCTCGGCGGCAGGGGCGGCCGGTCCCCCGGCAACAGCGCTGAAGTTCATTTCCGTCTTTCCTCGTCGGTGCTGAAGAATTACCATGTGCAGGTCCGGATGCGCAGACCGCTCGAAGCGGTGCGCACACGGCGGCACATTCTCAATCCTTGTTAGGAATTTCATGGACGCCGTAGCGGTGACCCTCGACTATCCCGGCCATCAGGAAAGGACGCGCATCAGCGATCTGGCGGGTCACACACTGGGAATCGAACTGCATTCCCTGATGTCGACCCCGCTGCCTCACGAGCTCTCGGCGGACGCGTACTCCCGCCGCCTTCTGGAGAACCGGCCGCCGCAGTCGCCCGTCCGGGCAGTGGTCTCGTACTGCCTGGCGTCTCCGATCGGCTACGCCGTGGCCCGGCTGCTGTCCCGCGTGCAGGCGACTCCCGTGCTGGTGGTGCTCGACGGCTCGCCGTGCCCCGCCGACTCCGTGCGCGAGGCCTACCGCGAGGCCGTCGTCCGGTTCGCCGAGCGGGACGTCACTCCGGCAGTACGGTTCACCGCGGACGACCTGACCGGACGTCCGGAGCAGGTACTGGGCGAGATGGAGGAGGAGTTGCGGGCGATGGCTGCCCGGAGTCTGCGCGAGGAGGACCCGGAAGACGACTTCGAGGACGATGTCCTGGAGGCTCTGGTGACGGATCTGGTCGGCCACACCATCGCCTGGCTGACCCACCTGATCGCCTCCCACAACGCGGTGTTCCCCGAGTGGGACGGTGAGGTCCTCATGGTGATGTCCAGGAATCACGCGTTCGGCGGCCCCTGGCCGGGGGCTCGCTCCACCCGGGTGATCCCGGTGGACTGCACGCGCGCCGAACTGGTCTCGCACCCCGAGGTGCGCGCCGTGCTCGCCGGACTCGCCTCGGCCCAGGTCTGACCGGCACTGTTCGCCGGGCCCCCGGGACGATGTCCCGGGGGCCCTCGCCATCAGGACTCCCACGGCAGGTCCGTCGTGCCTGGCGCGCCCTCGCGGCGGCGCAGTTCGTTGGCCAGATCCTCCACGGTGGGGTGGCGGAAGAGGTCGTTGAGGGTGACCTTCACGCCGTCGGCCACTAGGCGTTCGCTGATCCGCAGCAGTTGCAGCGAGGTCAGCCCAGCGACGAAGAAGCCCATGGTCTCGCTGAATTCCACGTCGGCGCGCAGCTCCTCGCGGAAGGCTGCGTACAGCCGGGAGGTCACGGCATCCACCTCAGGCCTCCCGTTCCCGGCCGGACGCTCCGTCGGCGAGGAAGCCGCGCAGTTCGTGCCCGATCGCTTCCGGCAGGCGCGCGGCGGGCTCCTCCAGCAGCCAGTGCGCTCCGTCGAGCAGCCGGAGGCCGAAGCCGCCCGAGGTGTAGCCCTGCCACTCCAGGAGTTCGGCCGCCGGAAGCACCGGGTCACGACGTCCGCCCAGCACGGTGATCGGTACGTCGAGCGGTCGCACGCCTTCATCGCGGTACGCCGCGACCAGGGCGTGGTCGGCGCGGAGCGAGGGCTCGAAGAGCTCACGGTACTCCGGGCGCGAGACCAGAACCTCCGGTACTCCTCCGTAGGAGAGGATCTCCCGCCAGAAGTCCTCGCTCTCCAAGGTGTGCACCTGCTCGAAGCCGCTCGGGCGGTGCGGTGCGCGGAACGAGATCACCACGAGGCCCTCGGGCAGCGGCAGGCCGCGTTCCTTCAGAGCCGCCGTCAACATGAGCGCGAGGAGGCCGCCGGAGCAGTAGCCGACGAAGGCGAACGGACCGTCGACGAACTGGGGGAAGGCGTCGGCGATCTCCTCGACCAGCGGATAGAGGTCGGAGCGGGCAGGTTCCGCGAAGCGGGCCTGGCGCCCGGGAAGGTTGAGTCCCCACACGTCCAGGCCGGGCCCCATGGCGCGGGCAGCGGCGCCGAAGGTGGCGCAGCCGCCGCCCGCCTGCGGAAGGGTGAAGACCCGCAGGCTCGCCTGATCGGACTTCGACTGCGGGATGAACCAGTCGGTTTCGAATGTCACTGTGCTGTCCCATGGGGTGCCGGTCGGAATACGGGGGCGTGGTCACGGTCGTCCACGGCGACGACCCGGAACTCCGAGGTGTAGTGCTCACCGGCGGCGTCGGTGAGCCAGAGGTCGTCGCGCCCCGGCAGCATCTCGACCACGCTGAGATGCACTTCGCCCGCCTGGTCCTGCGGTACGCGGGCCACTGCGCGCCGCAGGTTCCGTACGAGCAGGGGGGCGTCGAGGTCGACGTAGAACGGCTTGGGTTCCGTGGGCAGTTTGACGAAGACCGACCGGGGCACCCCGGCGGCGATCAGCCGGTCCCGCAGCGCCGTTTCGGCGGCGGGGCCGCCACGGCCCCTCCCGGGCAGCTCTGCCACTGGGAAGGACCACGAGGCGCGACGCACCACCAGGTCTCCCAAGTGGACGCGCGCTGCGCGGGGGGCGTCCCCGGTGACCTGGAAGCGGTTGACGACGAGTGCGGTCAGGAAATCTCCGAAGAACTCCAGCACCGGGGCCTGGGGTCCGCCGTCGCGGGGCCCGGCGAGGAGTTCGCCGTTGCGCTCGGTGACGACCAGGGCGGTGGAGGGCAGTCCGGCGCCACCGTCGGGGTCTCCGGCGTCCTGGGCATACGACCAGTAGACGTACTGCCCCGGCAGGTGGACGGAGGCCGGCGGGTAGGTCCGCGGGCTCACCTCGGGCGAGCTGTTGGGGTAGAGCGGCAGGACCCGGCCGTCGGTCAGGTCGGCGGCGGTTGCCGAGACCAGGGCCTGCGGGTCGTCGGACTGGGTGTGGAAGACACGGCTCTCCATCGTGTTGAGGGCCATGTGAAGTTCCCCGAGGACCCAGAACGGCCCGTCGTCCGGCCGCTTGCAGAGCATCAGGTCCGGGCTGTGGTAGCGGGCCTGCGTCCAGCCGAGCGGCCCCGGCGGGAACAGCGCGCGCACCAGCGGCGCGGCCGTGGCGCAGTCCAGCCGCAGGGCGCCGGTCTCCGGGTCCGGGGTGGCGGAACCGAGTACTTCGGCCCAGCGGGCCCGGAAGTCCTCGGCGATCTCCCAGACCACGGTGGACGGTGCGCCGGAGAGCACGTCACTGACCGCGAACAGCAGGCTGTCGAGCGTCACTTCGCCGGCCGTGCTCCGGCTCAGGGTCCGATGGCGGCGTACCAGCTCCGCCGAAACCTCGCGGGCCGTCTCCGCGACGAACCAGCGTGCGCTGTCGAGCAGCAGGCCGAGCGGCTCCCTGAGGGCCTGGAGCAGGTCGATGCCGAGGGACACGTCCAGGTCCCGGCGGCAGTCCAGGTACACCAGGGTGCGGCCTGCCGGGGCCGATGCCCCGGAGCGGCTCGGGGTCGCTCCGGTGAGCGCGGCGAACCGCTCGTCGAGGGCGGTCAGCGCGTCGAGGAGCGACGCCGGGTCGGTGCACTGCGCCACCTCGTCCCGCAGCCCGGTCAGGGAGCCGATTTCGTCGAGGAGACGGCGTCGCAGCGCGGGGTGACCGATGCCGGACGCCCAGTCCTGCAGCGCGGCCTCCGGGTGCTCGTTGAGCGGGACCGCGACGCCGACCGTCACCATGCCGAGCGCTTCGAGTGCGCGCAGCTCGTCGTGGACGGCCTCGGCCACCGCCGGGTGACCTGCCGTGACCCGGGCCGTCAGCCGCCGCACGTCGGCCGGCTCGCCCGAGGCGCTCCACAGCGCCTCGACGAGTGCTGCGCGCAGGCCGGAGAGGTGCTCGGGGACGCGATGCGGGCGGTGCACGCCCCGCGGGCTGACGGACACCGTCGGGTGCAGTCGTACGGGAAGGTGGCCGAACACCTCGGGGTCGCGTGCCCATACCGCCGCGAGGGCTTCGACCGCCCATGTCTCGAAAAAGACGCCGCTGCGGGCGACAGCGCCGGTGCCGGTCGCGATCAGGCCCGCCGCGGACGGGTCGAACTCGGCCCACGACACCGGTCCGAAGAAGCCGATGGTGTCGTTCTTCGCGCAGTAGCGCTGCGCGTAGTGGGCCAGCAGTGCTTCTCGCTTGGCGCTTCGGGGTGCTGCGCCGTTCCCGGCGGCGTGGCGGGACAGCCAGTTGCGCAGGACCGTCGGGTTCTGCCAGGTCAGCGCGGCGAGGAAGTTGTCCTGGCCGATGAAGTGCCCGGTGCCGCGTCCCTGGGGGCGCAGTTCCTCCAGCCAGCCGAACGGGAGTCCGGCGCCGCGCAGGACGGCCTGCCGCCACAGCGACCAGCCGGGGGCGAGCGCCACCCGGTGGTCGACTGCGGTGGCGGGCCGCCGCGTGCTCTGATCAGTGCTGATCACTTTCAGTGCGCTCCCTGGTCCCGGAGCACGCCGGCGAGAGCGGAGAGGGTGCGGTACTCGAAGAGGGATCCGATGCTCAGCTCGACGGCGAAGGCGTCCCGGATGCGGGACATCATCTCGACGGCGGTCAGCGAGTTGCCACCCAGGTCGAAGAAGTCGTCGTCGGGCTCGATGGTCATCGAGCCCAGCACCGCCTCCCAGACTCCGCGCAGCCGGTCCTCCACCGAGGCCTCGTCGGCCCCGGGGGCGGGCGGGGCCGACGGGACGGCGGCCGGGGCCTGCCCCTGCGCCGGTTGCGCCGGGGCGGCCGGAACGGGGGTGGCAGCGGGGGCGCCGGGCTCGGCCGCCGTCCCCGACGTGGCGAAGACGGGGCTGAGCCCGGCCGGCCGGCCGTCGCGGTACGGCCGGACCGTCACCTGGGCCGGGGTTCGGCTCTCCAGCAGGTCGAAGAGGAGCTGAACGCCCTGCCGCGGGTCGACCCCTTCCACCGGGGTGCTCACCGGCCCGGCCGGTGCAGCCGGTTCCGGGGTGTCGAGGAAGGAACTCCCCTCCACCAGACGCATGGTGAAGCCCTCGATCTCGGCGACCACCAGGCCGTCCTCACCGATCAGGGTGACGTCGGCCGTGATCGTTCCGGCCGGCGCGGGGCGGCGGCGGATGTGGCTCAGCAGCCGCTGCGGAAGCGCTTGGTGCACCGAGAGGGCGCCGTAGAGGAACGGCAGGTGGAACGGCTCGGCCGCGTCCCGTGCCGAGGCCGTGGCCGTGTCCAGCATCGTGGGGTGCAGCGGGTGTTCGGCTCGGTCGCCCGCGAACGCCTCGGGGAGCGTGATCTCCACGAGCTTCTCGCCGTCGGCCACCCAGGTGCGGCCGGCATTCTGCCAGCGCGGTCCGAGGGTGAACAGGCGCTTGTGGGCCGGGCGGCGGGCCGGCGGCTCCTGCTCCTCCAGCCTGTTCCGCAGTTCGTCCAGGTCCACCCGGCGGGCGCCAGCCTCCGCCGTGGCGATCCGCCCGGTGACGTGCGTGGTCCACGCCCCGCGCGGCTGCGCCGCGGGCTGCGAGTCGACGGTGAAGGTCCAGCTCGCGCCGTCGGGAGTGTACGTGATCTTGACCCGTCGCGGTTCGCGGGCCACGAGGGGCCGGCGGAACACCACGTCCGCGAAGCGCACGGTCTGCCACTCGGTGCTCGGGGCGACCTTCTCCCGGAACACGCTCAGCAGCAGGTCGAGATGGCCGGTGCCGGGAAGCAGCGCCACCCCGGCGGCCCGGTGTTCGTCGAGGACCCAGTGGGTGTCGGCGGCCACGGTGGTCTCCCACTCGACGCCCTGGCTGCGCATGCGCTCCGATACGGCGCTGACGTCGGCGAGGCTGCTGACGTCAGCGGTGGAGTCGGCCGCCATCCCGACCTCGGCCCAGCTGGGCCAGTCGATGCTCAGGGCACGGGTCCACGTGGCAGCCGCCGCATGAGCGTCGAGGAAGGCGTTGGCCGCGGCATAGTCGGCGCTGCCGACGAGCCCGCCGACACCGGCCCGGCTGGCGAAGGAGATGAAGAAGTCCAGGGCTCCCTGCTCGCGCAGCAGCCGTTCCAGCAGCAGCGTGCCCTGGATCTTGGGGCGCAGCACCTCGGCCACCTGGGCGCGGCTCCGGAAGTGGATCATCCCGTCGCCGGGCAGGCCGGCCAGGTGCAGCACGCCGTTGACGCGGCCGAAGTGGGCGGTGGTGGTGTCCAGGGCACGGCGCAGCGCGCGCTCGTCGGACACGTCACAGGCCAGAACGCGCACCTCGGCGCCGAGGGCCTCCATCTCCGCTATCGCGGCACGCGCCGTGTCGAATGCCGGGTCGGCCGTGGCGTCCTGCGGCAGGCCCCGGCGGCCGAGCAGCACGATACGGGGCCGCATGCCGGTGCCGGCCAGCCGGGCCGCCACCTCCAGCCCGAGTCCGCCGAGTCCGCCCGTGACCAGGTAGACGCCCTGGGACCGGATGACCTCGGCGTTCTCCGGAGCCGGGGTGAAGGGGAGTTCGCGGCGGGTCCAGCGGCGCAGGCCACGCAGGGCCACGACGCCGCCGGTCGCGTTGCGGATCTCGTCGACCAGTTCGGCGTCCGCGGTTCCCGGGGCCACGTCGATGAGGGTGCACCGCACTCCGGGCAGTTCCTGGGCGGCAGTGCGGACGACACCGTGCAGCGTGGCCTTGACCAGATCGGTGACGTCGGCGCCGGTGAGGTCGACGGAACGGGTGGTCAGGGTGAGCACGGACGGCAGTTTGCCGCGTACGGCGCTGCGCGTGCCCTGCTGGATCAGCGCGAACAGGCTGTGGACGGTCAGGTCGAGCTGTTCGTCGACCGTGTCGGCGTTGGTGTCGGCGGCTTCCCAGCTGTCCGCGGACCACGCGTGAACCAGGGCCTCGGGCGCCTGGCCCCGCGCGGTGACGTCCGCGATCACCTTGGCAAGGTCTTCCGGCTCGCCCGGGCGCACCCAGTACTCCTCCCCCTTCACTGCGTAGCGCGAGCCGGGGCGGACCCGGATCGGGCGGAAGCCGCTGCGCTGGAGCACGAGCTGAAGGGCCAGGGCGCGCTGCGGGTTCTCAGGGAGCAGCGCGAGCGCCGGCACATTCCGGCCGCGCTCCGACCGGGTGGGTTCACGGGACTCCTCCACCCAGCTGAGGATGCCGAAGGGAGACACCTCCGGTGCGGGCGCGTCCGGTCCGGCGACCGGGGCCGCGTCCCGGGCGGGCTGCTCGGGGGCTGCGGCCGCCGGTGCGGCGGGCTCCTGCGCGGGCGCTGTTGCGGGCGGCGCGCCGTAGACGCCGGCGATTTGGGCGACGGGGCCGCTGAGCTGCTGCGACTCGATCCAGTGCCGGGTGCGCTGGTATGCGTAGCCGGGGACGGGAACACGTCGGAGGGGACTGCCCTGGTCCACCGCGGCCCAGTCGACCTCCTGGCCCTCCACCCACAGCTTGGCCAGCGACGTGAGCGCGGTGGTGAGGTCGCCCTCGCCGCGCTTGGCGTCCCTGGGCAGCGAGGGCACGGCGATGCTGCGCTTCTCGCGGAGCGCGGGCAGCCTGCGGGCGAGTCCGATGAGCGTCTGGGCCGGGCCGACCTCGACCAGGGCACGGTCCTCGTCCGCCAGGACGGCGTCGAGGGCCTGTGCGAACAGGACCGGATTCACCAGTTGCTCCGCCCAGAACTCGGGGCGCAGCGCGTCATCGGCTGTGAGCAGCGCCCCCGCGGCGGCGGAGTAGAGCGGGATCCGGGGCTCGTTCAGGGTGACGCCGGAGAATCCGGCCAGGTACTCCTCGACGGCGGGTGCCATGGCGGGGCTGTGGAAGGCGTGGGAGGCGGGCAGCGCACTGGCGGCGACGCGCTGCTCGGCCAGGATCTCCCTTACGGCCACCAGCGCCTCGGCGGTGCCCGAGAGCACCGTTTCGCCGGGACCGTTGGACGCGGCAAGGCTGACCTCGTCGCCGAGCAGGTCGCGGAGCTTCTCGGCGGGCGCCGCGACGGCGAGCATCGCACCGGGCGGCATGCTCTGCATGGCACGCGAGCGCAGGGCGATCAGGCGTAGCGCGTCCCGGAGTTCGAAGACTCCGGCGACCGTGGCGGCGGCCATCTCACCGACGCTGTGGCCGATCAGGACCGCAGGCTCGACGCCCCAGGACTGCCACATCCGCGCGAGCGCGTATTCGACGGCGAACAGCAGGGGCTGGGCGTTCTCGGTGCGAGCGAGCATCGCCGCGTCCTGGTTGTCCTGCCACGTCGTGCGCAGCTCCAGGCCGTGTTCCGCCAGGATCTCGAAGCAGGTGTCTAGCGTCTGGGTGAACGTCTTGTCCATGCCGTACAGTCCGGCGGCCATGCCCGGGTGCTGGGCGCCCTGGCCTGGGAAGAGGAAGGCCACGGAGCGCGACTTGGGGGCGGTACGGGGCTTGCTGCGCTCCGGGCTCGTGCGCAGCACTCCGCCGTCGCCGTCGGCCGCCAGCAGCTGCGCCGCCGCCTCTGCGCTGTGCACCACGGCGGCGCCACGCGCCTTGTGGGCGGCGCGACCGCGCTGCAGGGTCGCGACAGTTTCGGCGAAGTGGCGGCCGCCGTGCCAGCCGAAGTCCTCCGCGAGCTTGGCGCGCAGGGCCTCCTCGGCCTCGACGGACTTGCCGGACCAGACGACGACGCGGGGCCGGCCGTCCGCGGGGGCCGGGGTCGTCTCCGGTGCTTCCTCGATGATCGCGTGCACATTGGTGCCGCCGATGCCGAGCGAGCTCATCGCGGCCCGGCGCGGCGCCGACGCGTCGCGTTTCCAGGGGCTCAGCCGGTCGTTGACGTAGAAGGGGGTCTTATTGAGTTCCAGCTTGGGGTTGGGCTCGGTGAAGTTGATGCTCGCCGGCAGTTGCTCGTTCTCCAGCGAGAGGATCACCTTGATCATTCCGGCGATGCCGGCGACCGGCCCGAGGTGGCCCACGTTCGACTTCACCGAACCGATGGGGCAGGAGCCGGGCTCCAGTTCGGTGCCGTCGTAGGTCGACCAGGCCTGGCGCAGCGCCGCGACCTCGATGGGGTCGCCGAGGGCGGTACCGGTTCCGTGCGCCTCGACGTAGGAGATGTCGGAGGGCCGCAGGTCGGCGAGGGTCAGCGCCTCCTGGATGCAGGCGACCTGACCAGCCACACTCGGCGCGCTGAAGCTCACCTTGTCGGATCCGTCGTTGTTGACGGCGAGGCCGCGGATGACTGCGCGGATGGAGTCGCCGTCCGCGATGGCGTCGGAGAGCCGCTTGAGCATCACTACGGCCGCGCCGCTGCCGAAGATGGTGCCGGTGGCCTGCGCGTCGAAGGGGCGGCAGTGGCCGTCCTTGGTCCGTACGCTGCCCGGGGTCCACCAGTGGCCGTGTCCGTAGGGAAGTTCGACGCCGGCCCCGCCTGCGAGCGCGAGGTCGCACTCCCCGAGGCGCAGAGCCTGGGAGGCGAGGTGGACGGCCACGAGGGAGCTGGAGCACGCGGTGACCACCGACATGCTCGGCCCTCGCAGGTTCAGCTTGTACGAGCTGAAAGTGGCGAGGTAGTCGACGTTGTTGAACGCCGAGATCATCTCGCCGGGGCTGTTCGCGTAGTCGGGGTGGCTCCGAATGTTCAGGGCCGCGTACTCGTTCGCGGTGGCCGAGCCGAACACGCCGACGCTCTCGCGGATCGTCGCCGGGTCGTATCCCGCGTTCTCGATCGCGCCGTGCGCCGATTCCAGGAAGAGCCGCAGCTGGGGGTCGCACAGCTGCGCCTCGCGGGGCGTCATACCGAAGAAGGACGCATCGAAGTCGCGCATCCCGGGCAGCATGGGCCGGGCCTTGACGTACGCGGGGTTCGTGAGCCACTCGGCCGGGACTCCAGCCTCCAGCAGCTCCTCGTCCGAGAGGAACGAGACCGACTCCTTGCCGTCGCGCAGGTTCAGCCAGAACTGCTGCACGTTGCACGCACCGGGAAATCTTCCCGCGAGACCGATGACCGCGATGGGTTCCAGCATCATTGCCACTCCTTATTCCTTGCTCTCCATACGAATCCGCTCACGGACGTCACGGCGTGCCTTCACGACTTGAGTCATGAAGGCGGCGTCCAGGCGGACACCGGAACCGGATCGTGCGGGAGTTTCCTCTGCTTCCCGGGCGGCGGATTCCCCGCTCAGGAAGCGTGCCAGCGACCGGATGTTCGGGAAGTGGAACATCGCGGTCACCGGGAAGTCGGTGCGGTTCAGCGACTGCGCGATCCGCGCGTGCAGCCGGACCAGGGATATCGAGTTGAGGCCCGCGTCGAAGAAGTTCTCGTCGGTGCCGATCTCGCGTCGCAGGATCTCGTGCACCAGCGCCGAGATCCGTCGGGCGAGCGGCGTCGCCCCGGCCTGCCCCGGCCCGGGCGGGAGCCGTTCACCGGGCCGGTCCCCCGCCGGGGCGGCCGCCTTGAGATTTCCGCTGAGGGCGAGCCGCCCCTCGACGAGCACGGCCCCCGGGACCGCCGGCGGCGGCAGGATGCCGCGCAGGTACCTCCGTACGCTGTCGGCGGGCAGCTCCGTCCCGGGCACCGAGATGACCCGCAGTGTGAGGGCGGGACCCGCGGGGGTGTCGTCCACGGAGGCGAGTGCCTGGCGGATCGCCGGGTGGCGCAAGGCGGCGGCCTCGATCTCGTCGAGTTCCACCCGGTGTCCGTTGACGGAGACCTGCCGGTCCGCGCGCCCGTCGATGTGCAGAGCGCCTTTGGTGTCGTAGCGCCCGAGGTCTCCCGTGCGGTAGATCCGCACACCGCTTTCCGCGTCGTCGGCGAACCCGGGGCGTGGCCTGCCGGGCCCGACGTAGCCCGAGGCGAGGTTGCGGCCGCGGACGGCCACCTCGCCGCGCTCCCCCAGTCCGGCGACCCGCCCAAGGGAGTCGAGGACCACGACCTGCTGGCCGTGGGCGGCCCCGCCCACGGGCAGGAACGCCGCGTCCGGGACGTCGGAGCCGGGGTCGGCATCCGCCCGGGCGACGATCTGCGGGGTCTCGGTCGTACCGTACGCGTTGACGATGCGGGCCGAGGTGAACGCCCGGACCCGGCGGACGAGCCCGGCGCTCAGCGGGGCGCCGCCGACCACGAGCAGGCGCAGCGCGGTGAGCCTGTCGGCGGGCCGGGACGCGTGCGCGGCGGCCAGCAGTTCCAGCAGGGCCGGCGTGGCGTGCACGACCGTGACCTCCGTGGAGGCGAGCCAGCCGAACAGCCGGTCCGGCACCATGACCAGCCCCGGCTCGGGCACGTACAGGGCTGCGCCCACGTGGAGCGGGGTCAGTGCGTCGCGCAGCATCGGGTCGTGGCCGGGGCCTGCGAGGAACGCGAACCGGTCGGCGGCGCCGAAGCCGTACTCGTGCACGTACCACCTGAGGAAGTCCCGCAGCGGGCCGTGCGGCACGACCACGGCCGAGGGCTCTCCGGTCGTGCCCGAGGTGAAGAGGTAGTGGCTGGTACCCCCTTCGTCGGCCACGGGGGCGGCAGGTTCCGGACCGTCCGCGCCGTCCAGCAGCCCCGGTACGGACAGCACCGTCTCGGCGGCCGGTCCGTCGTCACCGAAGACCAGCACCGCCTGGGCGGGCACCCGATCCGCGCAGGCCGCCAGTCGGGCGGCGGGCAGCGCGGCGTCCACCACGGACACGGCGGCACCCGCCCACCAGACGGCGAGCAGCGCGATCGGGAGGAGTGGATGCCGTTCGGCGTGTACGGCAACCGTGTCGCCGGAGCGGATCCCCCGGGCGGCGAGTTCGCGGCCCAGCAGGGCGACGAGCCCGCCCACGTCGGCATGGTCCAGGACGCCGGCGGCGGAGACCACGGCGGGCAGCGCGGCATGCCTGCGGGTCGCCTCGAGGATGTCTGCGAGCGGACTGGTCCGCGGGCCCGCCGGGGGCAGGGCCGCGTCGGGCGCGACCGGGAGCAGCGCGTCCGCCCGCTCGGTACGCAGGCTGAGCGAGGCCAGTGGCTGCGCGTCGTCGCGGGCCGCCTGCCATGCCACCCGCAGACAGGCTTCGAGGAGTTCGACCGCCACGTCGCGGCGGAACACATCGCGGTCCCAAACCAGTTGGCAAACGTATCCGCCGTCCGCGTCACGGTGTACGTACAGGCCGACGTCGAACAGCGAGAACTGCGTGGGCACAGGCCGGAAGGAGCTGTGCAGCCCCGGCATGGCGGGTGCCGGGGCCGCCTGCGTCAGGTCGTTGAACCACACCTGGAAGAGGGGGTTTCGGTCCGGTCGGGAGGCGATGTCCAGGGCGTCGACTATGGAGTCGAAGGTGGGGCCGGCATGGTCCAGAGCCTTGGCGTACTGCACGGTCACATGGCCCAGCAGGTCGGCAAAGCCCAGGTCGGCCGCGAGGTCGATCCGTACCGGCAGGGTGTCGACGAGGAAGCCGACGAGGTCCTGTTCCTCGTCGGAGCGGCGGCGTGAGGCGGGCATGCCGACGACGACGGACCGTTCCCCCGCCCACCTGCCCAGCACGACGGCCAGGCAGGCCAGGAAGAAGCCGGCAGGGGTGGCTGCTCGGCCGGCGATCCGGGCGTCGATCCCGGCGCTCTCCTCGCGGCCAAGGCGCACGACGTGGTCGGCGCCCCTGAAGGCGGGCACGAGCGGGCGCTGCCCCCGGAAGGGCAGGTTCAGCTCACGCGGCGCGTCCGCCAGGGCCTCGCGCCAGTAGTCCAGGTCGGCCTGCCAGCGCGGGGAGCCCTGACGGGCGGCCGCCCGTACGGCGTACGCCCGGTAGGAGGGGCCTTGGATGTCGGCGGGCAGGGTGCCGGAGCGGAGCTCGGCGTACGCCTCGGCCCATTGAGCCAGGACGAGGTCGACGGTCCGCTGATCGGCGACCAGGTGGTTGAAGGCGAGAGTGAGCAGCGCATGCCCGGTGCCGGGCGCGTGCCACAGCGCGGCCCGGGCCATCGGTGCCGTGTCGTCCGGCAGCACCCTGGAGTGGAAGTCTCGCAGCAGGGCGTCCTCGGCCGGTTCCGTGAGTTCGCCGTGGACTTCCTCGACGTGCAGGGCCAGGGTGGCGGCCGGTGCGTGTTCGAGCAGGGGTTCGCCGTCGACGTCCTGCACGACGCGCGAGCAGAGGATGTCGTGGCGGGCCGTCACGGCTCCCAGCGCGCCGCGCAGAGCCGGCAGGTCGAGTTCGCCGCGCAGCCGCAGGGCGGCGACGACGTTGTAGGCGGGCGAGTCGGGGAAGAGCCGTCCCAGCAGCCACAGCCTGCGCTGCTCGGGTGCGAGTGGCACTCGGGTGCCGGGGCCGGGCAGTTCGGCCGGATGCTGGTCCTCGCGGGGGGCCGCGGCAACGAAGCGGCGCAGGTCGGCGAGGGTTGCGTTGTCGGAGAGCAGCAGGGAGAGCGGGACATCGGCCCCGCAGACTTCGCGTACGCCGCCGACCAGCCGGGCGGCGGCGAGCGAGTGGCCGCCCAGGGACAGGAAGCGCTGCTCCTCGGTGACGGTGGGGACGCCGAGGGCACGCTGCCACAGTACGGCGATCGTGTCGTCCGGCAGGGCCGGAACCGCCGAGCGCCGGCCCTGCCACCATGAAGTGAGGGTGGCGCGCACGGCGTGCCGGTCGAGTTTGCCGCTGCGGTTGACTGGCGGGCGCCGCACGAGGTGGATACCGCTGGGCAGCCAGCCGGCGGGCAGCCGCCGCGCCAGGTGCTCGCGTACCCGCTCCCGGACCTCCTCGGGGTCCGCCGCGCTTCCCTCGGGGTCCGGGGCGGTCAGGGTGACGCCGACCACGAGGTCGGCGGTGCCCTCCTCGGTGTCCGGGACGACGGTGGCGACGGCGTGCTCCACCTCCGGGGCTGCCGCCAGGGCCGCCTCGACCTCGCGCAGTTCGATCCGGACGCCGCGGACCTTGACCTGCTCGTCGCGCCTGCCCAGGTACTCGAGCTGCCCGTCCCGTACGCGTACCAGGTCGCCGGTGCGGTAGCGGCGCTGGGCGCCCATCGTCCGGAAGGCTGCCTCGGTGAGGTCGGGGCGGCCCGTGTAGCCGAGGGCGACGGCCGGGCCGCCAATCCACAGTTCGCCGGGATCGCCGGGGGCCGCGGCACGTCCGGAGGCGTCGAGGACGTACAGCGTGACGTTGTCGATCGGTGCGCCGATCAGGACGCGGTCATCCGGGGTCAGCTCGCGGGGCACCCGCCAGTACGTCACGTCGATGGCGGCCTCCGTGGGGCCGTACAGGTTGTGCAGTTCGGCGCGGGACAGCTGGTGGAAACGGTGTGCCAGGCCCGGCGGCAGGGCCTCGCCGCTCGAGAAGACCGCGCGCAGCGTTGCCAGGCCCTCGGCGGCTTGCGGGTGGCGCAGGAACTCCGCCAGCATCGACGGGACGAAGTGGCACAGCGTGATCCGCGCCCGAGCCGTCAGGCGTACCAGAGCGGCGGGATCGCGGTGCGCGCCGGGAGCGGCGATGACGCACCGCGCGCCGCTCACCAGGGGGAGGAACAGCTCCCACACCGAGACGTCGAAGGTGTAGGGCGTCTTGTGGAGGATGCGGTCCTCGGAGGTCACTGCGTACTGATCGCGCATCCAGCGCAGCCGGTTGACGACGCCCCACGTGCCCTGGACCACGCCCTTGGGCTCACCCGTGGACCCGGACGTGAACATCACGTACAGCGGTGTGTCGGGCTCCGGGTGCGGCAGCGGCCGGGGCTTCGCGTGCGCGGGGACGTCGCGCCCCACGGTGTGGTGGGGCAGGGCGGCGAGGCAGTCCCTGCGTGGCAGGTCCGCATCGCACACCACGGCGACGGGGCGGGCGTCGCGCACCATGCCGGCGAGCCGGGCCTCCGGCTCGTCGGGGTCGAGCGGAAGGTAGGGTCGGCCCGCCTTGAGTACGCCAGTCATCGCGACGAGGACGTCCACACCGCGGTGCATCAGCAGGGCCACGGGGCGTCGTCCGGGGGCGACCCCCAGCTGCTCGGCGAACGCGTCACTGAGCCGATCGAGTTCCCGGTACGTGAGGGCGCGGTCTCCGTCCTCACAGGCGATGCGGTCCGGGCCCGCGTCGACGGCTTCCCGGATCAGGCCCGGGATGCCCTGCGGGGCGGGCGAGGCGGTGCACGGTCCGTGCAGGACGGGACGCGGTTCGGCGGTCATCGGCTGGGTCCCGCGAGCGTGTGCAGATGGACCGCCATCGCGGCCGGGGTGGGTGCCCGAAACACCGCTTGGAGCCCCAGCTGCGCTCCGGTCGTCGCCTCGATCCGCGCCGTCAGCTGTGCGGCGAGAAGGGACTGGCCTCCGTTGAGGAAGAAGTTGTCCCGGGCGGTCAGTTGGGGATTGGCGAGGACTTCCCGCCACAGTCCGGTGAGCATCAGGGCGACGTGGTCTGCATCCGCATCCGCATCCTTGGCGTCGGTGGTCCGGCCGGCCGCGTCGGCGGGTAGTGCCCGGTAGTCGGTCTTGCCGTTGTTCGTGGTGGGGAGCCGGTCGAGCACGGCGATCCGCGCCGGGAGGCTGTAGGCGGGCAGCCGCTCCCGCAGGTGCTGCCACACCTGGTCGGCGAGCCCGTCGGCGGGCCCGTCCGCCGTGACGAAGGCGACGAGGCGGCCGTCCGCATCGAGGTCGCCGCGGGCCACGACCGCGGCAGCGGCGACCCGGGGATGTTCCTCGACGACGGCCTCGACCTCACCGAGTTCGATGCGGTGGGCGCGCAGCTTGATCTGCCGGTCGCCGCGACCGAGGAGCTCCAGCGTCCCGTCAGCGCGCAGGCGCGCGATGTCGCCGGTCCGGTAGTAGCGTCGGCCGTCCGAGCCCGTGACGAAGCGTTCCGCCGTCAGTTCCGGGCAGTTGAGGTAGTCCAGGGCCACACCGTCGCCGGCCAGCCACAGCTCGCCGGGGAGGCCGACGGGGACGGGGGAGCCGGCCGGGTCGGCCACGAGCGCCACCGTGTTGGCGAGGGGGACGCCGACGCTCACCGGGTCGGTGAGCGTGTGCGCGCTCAGTTCTCCCGCTGTGGACCAGATGGTGGTCTCGGTCGGCCCGTACACGTTGAACAGCCGGCAGCCGGTGGCGAGGAGTTTGCGCGCGAGCACCGTCGAGAGCGGTTCGCCCCCGCAGAGCACGCGCACGCCGTCGAGCCCGCCGCGCATCCGGGGCGCGAGCATCCGCCATGTCGTCGGGGTCGCCTGGACCAGGCTCACCTCGTGCCGCCGCAGCAGGTCGCCCATCACGTCGGGACGGGTCTGGGCGTCGTCGGGCGCGGTCACCACGCAGGCGCCGTTGGCAAGTGGCAACAGCACCTCCAGCGCCGAGATGTCGAATGCGAAGGTGGTGAGCCACAGCATCCGGTCGGCCTCCGTCACCGTGAGCAGCTCCCCGAAGGAGTGCACGACGTTGGCGAGGTTGCGGTGCGACAGGCGCACGCCCTTGGGCCGTCCGGTGGATCCGGATGTGAAGATCACGTACGCGGGTGCGTCCTGGTCCGGGCGCATCCAGCCGGACGGGTCCGCTTCCGGCAGGCCTTCGTCGGGGACGGCCTCCCAGGCCAGCCGGGTGCGGTCGGCCAGAACGGCCTCGGGCAGCGGGCCCTCGTCGGTGACGACGACTCGGACGGCGGCCTCGTCGAGCTGGAACGACAGGCGATGGGCCGGGTGCCTCGGGTCAAGGGGCAGGTAGGCGGCGCCCAGTGACCAGACCGCGAGAACGGCCGCGCCCAGCAGGCCGCCGCGGGGGGCGGCCAGGGCCACCACATCCCCTTCGCGGACGCCTGCGGCGACCAGCCTGCCGCGCAGCCGCTCGGTGTGTCCGAGCAACTGGGCGTAGGTCAGCCCCGAGCCGTCCGACTCGATGAAGGCCGGGGCGTGGGGGGCGCGTTCGGCGGCGCCGAGGACGCGGTCGAGCACGACGGGCTCCGCCGCGGGCCACTGCCGCGCGGTGTCGTTGGTGGCGGCCAGCACGGCTGCGTCGGATGCGGTGAGGAGCGGCAGGGCGGCCAGCGGCCGGTCCGGCTCCCCGGCCGCCGCCCGGATCAGGAGTTCGTAGCGCTGCAGCAGGCCCTCGACCTGGGCGGGCTGGAAGACCTCGGTGCTGTGGACCGCGGTCACCGCCTTGCGGCCGTGGTGCGGGGTGATGACGAACTCGAGGTCCATCCGGCTGTGCGGATCAATGTCCAGCATGTCCAGGGGGCGCCCGTCGATGGTGAGGGTGCCGGTGCTGGACGGGAAGAAGTTGAACATGTGCCGGAACAGCGGCGCACGCCAGTCGGCGGTGCCGCTGTCGTTGCGCCACACGTCCTCGAAGGACGCCGACGCGTGTTCCAGTCCGCCGAGGAACGCATCGCGGACTGACCGGACGAGCTCCGCGAAGCCCTTGGCCGGATCTGCGGTGACCCGCAGGGCGAGAGTGGTGACGTGGTAGCCGACGGCCTGGGCGTGCTCCCTGCGACGTCGGCTGTTCACCGGTACACCGACCACCAGGTCGGGGCCGGCGCCGTGGCGCAGCAGGAGCAGCAGGTACGCCGCAAGCATGACGATGTTCTCGGTGACCTTCAGCTCCCGGCACAGTTCGTCCAGGTCCCGCACGGTGGCGGGCTCCAGGACGTGGACGGTGCGGGCGCCGGCGAAGGTCGGTTCGGACGGGGGGACCTGACCCACGACGAGCTTCATCGTGGTGCCGTCCGCGCCCGCCAGGTGCTCGCGCCAGTAGCGCACGTCGCGCTCTTCGGGTTCCGGTTCCCGGTGGACCGTACCGGATCCGGCCGGCCACGGCGGTTCCGTGGCCCCGGCTGCGCACGTGTCGTAGGCGGCCGCGATCTCCCGGGCGACGGCCACTCCGGACACACGGTCGAAGACGAGATGGTGTGCGACGAAGCAGAAGGCTCCGCCCTCGGGGAGGAGGAACTGCGCCGCGCGAACGAGCAGCCCGCCGTCCACCTCGAACGGACGGGCGGCGAAGGCGGCGATGTCGGCTTCGAGAGTCGCTTCCGTGGAGGCGATGGCCTCCACGTCCACCACGACGTCGCGGGCGTCGAGCTGCAGGCGTGTCGGTCCCTGATCGCCCTGGGGGAACACGGTGCGCAGGGCAACGTGCCGGGCGACGACCGCGTTGACCGCTTCCTGCAGCGGCCACCAGCGCAGTGCTCCCGGATGGCGGAAGGCCATCGGGACGTTGCTGACGCCACGCCCGGGGGAGAACTTCTGGAACAGCCACATCGACTGCTCCTTGCGGGAGAGTGCGGTGGAGCTCAGGCTCATCCGGTCACCGGCCCGTGCAGGGGGGTGCTCAGCTCCATACCGCCGTCGACGGTGAGGTTGACGCCGGTGATCCAGCCGGCGGCGGGAGAGCAGAGGAAGACGGCGGCGCTGGCGACCTGCTCGGGTGTCCCCAGGCCGCCGAGCGCTGCCACCTCGGTGTGCTCCGCGAAGGCGCCGGGTACGTCCGCGACGTCCTTGCCGAGCATGTTGACGGTGACTCCCTCCGTGGGGACGGGGCCCGGTGCCAGGGCGTTGACCCTGATGCCGTAACGGCCCCACTCGCGCGCCCACGAGCCGGTGAGCGAGATGATCCCCGCCTTTGCCGCTCCGGCGTGCGAGAAGCCCGGGAACCCGCGGTACACCGAGGGGACCGTGATGCTCAGGATGGCGCCCCGGCGCGCTTCGATCATGTCGGGCACGAATGCGCGGGTCACCGCGAACGTGCCCATCAGGTCGATGTCGACGACGGTCTCCATGGCCCGCCTCGTCATCCGCTCGGCGGGCATGTGGAAGTTGGCGGCGGCATTGTTGACGAGGATGCTGCCCTTGCCGAACCGGCTGTTGACGTAGTCGCGCAGGCGCGCGATCTCGTCGTCGTTGCGGATATCGCAGGGGAACCCCGCGCACAGTCGGCCGGTCTCCTCCGCGATCCGCAGCTCGGCCTCCTCCAGCCGGGGCGCGGAACGCGAGGTGATGACCACGTCTGCTCCGCAGGCCACCAGGTCCCGGGCGATGGCGTAGCCGAGGCCCGACCCCCCGCCGGTCACCACGGCCACCTCACCGGCGAGGAGGTCCGCCGGGTAGAAACGACGGATGTTCACGCCGTCTCCCGCATGATCTCGTCCGCGAGCAGACGGATGGTGTTGAGCTCGAACATGCTGCCCGCTCCCAGTTCGATGCCGAAGCGCTCCTTCATACGGGCGATGAGCTGCACCGCCGCGAGGGAGTTTCCACCGAGGTCGAAGAAGTCCTCGTCCTCGTCGATCTGCTCGATGCCGAGGGCCTCGCTCCACAGTTCCTTGAGACCCGCCACGACCGCCTCGACTCCTCCGGCCTGCGCTGCGGCAGCGGGCACGACGGGGGCATCGGGCACGGCGGCAGCCCGGGGAGCGGAGGCGACGGGAGGCGCGACGGGAGCCGACCCGGCGGGTGCCTGACGGGTCGCCGTGGCCACGGGCAGCGCCGCGTCGGTCCACGCCAGAGCGCGCGCCCGCATCCGGGGGCCGGGCGCGTCGACGATCACCGCCGGCGGGTACGAGCCGTTCACCAGCTCCAGGAAGACCTCGGCGCCCTGGAGCGGGCTCAGCAGTCCCGGTCCGGTCCGATCGGCCGGGACCGAGGCGGCCACGACGGCAGTCGGAGCCGGAGCCTTCTTCTGCGCTGCGGGGCGGCGGGCGGCCGGGCTCGCGGGCTCGGCGAGCGCTCTGACGAAGTCCTCCGGCTGCACCTCGCGCAGCGTGAAGTTGCCTACGCTGACGCGCAGTTCCCCGGAAACCGGGTCGTACAGGTCCAGGTCCATGGTCCGAACGCCCTTCTCCCCGTTGCCGAGCTTGGCGTGCACGACGATGTGCGCGGGAAGCGGGCCGAAGAAGGTGAGGCGGCGGTAGAGGAACGGGATGTACTTGGCGTCCGTCTCGCTCAGCGGCAGCAGGGCGGTCGCCACGTCCAGCAGGGCGGCGTGCAACGGGTGCGTCTGCACATCGGCCTCGAACTCCTCCGGCAGGCGCAGATGGGCCACGCGCTCGGTGAAGGTCCCGGACACCGGGCCGACCGTGTTCCAGCGTGGTCCGAAGCTGATCCAGTTGGTGAGGCCGACGTTCTGGATCGGCTCGAACCGGGAGGTGAGCTCGGAGATCTCCACCGGTGCCGGCTGCGGGATCGAGGCAGTGGCCAGGACGCCGTTGGCGTGCAGGGTCCACGGCTCGTCGGTGCCGACGGGGCGGGTCTGGACCCGGAACCGGTGCATGCCCGCCATGGGCGAGAAGACGACGCCGAACTCGGTCGGGCCGTTCGGCCTGACCGGAGCCAGAAAGACGCTCTCCCGTAGCTCGATGGGGGTGCCGGGGGCATGGATGCGCTGTTCGAGGGCCGCCGTGACCACGAGTTCGAGCAGGGCGGTACCAGGCGGAACGGGATGGCCGTCGAACTGGTGCTCGTCGACCTCCCAGCTCTCGCCGGGAGTCAGCACACGGCGGAACTCACCCTCTTCCTCGCGGCGGTTCGCCGCCGGACGCGGGTCGTCGGCTCCGGTCAGCAGCGTGAGGGACACATCCGATTGGGCTGCCATGCCGACCTCGGCCCAGCCAGGCCAGTCGATGGCCACGGTCCACCGGTCTCCGGTGGCTGCCTGGGCGTGAGCGTCGAGGAAGGCGTTGGCCGCCGCGTAATCGCCGCTGCCGGGAAGGCCGACCACACCCGCCTGGCTGGAGAACAGCGTGAGGAAGTCGAGTTCGGCACGGGATGCGAAGACCTCCTCGATGACCAGGGTGCCGCGGACCTTCACCGCCAGGACAGCGTCGATGTCCCGACGCGACCGGCGCTCCAGCAGCCCGCCCCCGGGCAGACCGGCGCTGTGCACGACACCGTGGACGGTGCCGAAGGCGGCCTCGACCTCGGACACGGCCGTGCGCAGCGACTCCAGGTCGCTCGCGTCGCCGCGTACGACGAGAACATCGGCGCCCGCTTCCTCCATCTCCGTCACAGCCGCAGACACGGTGCGGCCCCGCTCGGTGCCGGGGTCGGGCATGCCGGACCTGCCGAGCAGGGCGATCCGCGGCCGCAGCCCGGTCTCGGCCAGGGCGTTGGCAACGGTCAGACCGATGCCGCCCAGACCGCCGGTCACCAGGTAGACGCCCCGCTGGCGCAGCCGCAGCCGGCCGGGACGGGCCGTGCGCTCCAGCGGCCGCAGGGTCGGGGCCCAGAGCGTGGTGCCGCGCAACGCGAGCAACGGCTCGTCAAGCGATGCCAGTTGGGCGCTCAGCGCCCCGACCCGCGTGTCGGCTGCGACGTCCAGGAACACGCAGCGGATGTTCGGGTACTCCTGCTCGATGGTCCGGGTCAGGCCCACGATCATGGCGGCCGCCGGGTTGACGGATTCGGAGCCGCTGACGTCGACCGCGTGGCGGACCAGGACCGCGAGCGTCACCGGACGCCGGTGTCGCCGCTGGGCGCGGCTGATCGCCTTGACGCAGCCGAGCAGGGCGTGGAAGCCGCGCTCGAGCTGTGCGTCGAGGGTGTCGAGGGTGACCGTGTCGCCGGTGTCGAGCAAGGCGCCGTAGGCGACGACCGTCGACGGGCGGCGCTCGTCGGCCCGCTGGAACAGTTCGTCCCACGCCTGCTCGGACCCGAAGTCGAAGCCCTCGCCGTCGCTCTCGCCGGGACGCACGCGCACGGTGTGGTAGCTGGCCTGCTGGAGGGCCGTGCGCATGAGTACAGCGTCCTCGCGGCCCGTCGGCAGTACGGCCACGGCGGTCGCGCCGTCTGCCTCGGCGTCCGCCACCGGGCTCACACCGGTGGTGCGGCGGATCCACTCCAGGGAGCCGAGCGTCCACGTGGTCTCGGAGACCGGATCATTCACCACTGCCTCCATGACGGGTTCGGCTGCCAGCCGGCTCTCTTCGGCTCCGGCGGGGGTGGACGGTGCGTGCTGCACCTCCGCGTCGGGCTCGGCCGACGTCTGGCGGCCCTTGCGCACGGAGGTCCGCTCGATCCAGTGGCGCTTGCGCTGGTACGGGTATCCGGGCACGGCCACCCGGTTGGTGCCCGAGCCGGCGTCGAAGCGCGCGAAGTCGACGGTTACCCCGGCCACCCACAGCCGGCCCAGGGTCCGCGACAGCTGGAGCAGGTCGCCGTCCCTCTCGTCCGACTCCTCCTGGGCCATGGCGGGGGCGATGACGGATTCGCCTGAGCGGACCTCGGGCCGGGACCGCAGGAGCGCGGACAGCGTATGTCCGGGGCCGGTCTCGATCAGGAACGTGGGACCGCCCGTGAGGACCGTCGAGGCCGCGTCGGAGAAGCGCACCGGCTCGACCAGCTGGCGCGCCCAGAAGGCGGGCGAGGCCGCTTCGTCGGCGGTGAGCTCGACGCCGGTGGCGCTGGAAATCAGGGGGATGCGGGGCGGGTTGAGGGTGAGGGACGCGAGGAACTTCTCGAAGTCCTCGGCGGCCGGTCCCATCATCGCGGAGTGGAAGGCGTGCGAGGTGCCGAGCGGGCGGCAGGCGATGCGCGCCTCACGCAGGCGCTCGGCGATCTCGGAGAGCGCCTCCTGCGGCCCGGCCAGTACCGACTGCCGGGGTCCGTTGAAGGCTGCCGCCGAGACCTCGCCACCGATGTACGAGGCAAGAGCCTCCTGCGGCGCCGCGACCGCGAGCATCCCGCCGCGGGGCATGTCCTGCATCAGGGTGGAGCGCGCGGCGACGGCGCGCAGTCCGTCGGAGAAGCTGAAGACCCCGGCGACGGCGGCCGCCGCGACCTCTCCGATGCTGTGCCCGATGAGCCGGTCCGGGCGGACGCCCCAGTGCATGAGGCAGTGCGCCCAAGTGTAGCCGATCACGTACAGCAACGGCTGCGCGACCGAGGTCTCCGAGAGCGCGTCCTGGCCGGCGTCGGAGAGCCACACCTCACGCAGGTCCCGGCCGAGGAGGGGTTCCAGCTCGTCGAAGGCCCGGTCACAGCCCTGGCGGAACAGCGGCACGGACTCGTAGAGGGAGCGGCCCATCGCCGGGAACTGGGCGCCCTGGCCTGGGAAGAGGAAGGTGATGTCGCGCTTGGTCTTGTCCCCGCGGACGATCTGCGTGACGTCCTGCAGCAGTTCGGCCGCTTCGGCCGCTGATCCCGCCACGGCGGCGGCGCGTACGCGTCGCGCCGACCTGCCGACCCGCAGCGTGTGCGCGGCGTCCGCGAAGCGTTCCTCGGCGAGGGAGCCGAAGTGCCCGGCGAGCCGGTCCCTGAGCGCGTCGGCAGCGGTGTCGTCCGCGGCCGACCAGACGATCAGTTCGGGCTTGCCCGGCGCCGGGGTGGCGGCCCGTGTCGGCGCCTCTTCCAGAATCACATGGGCGTTGGTTCCGCCGATGCCGAACGAGCTGACGGCCGCACGGCGAGGCGAGTCCTCGCTGCGCGGCCAGGGGCGGAGCTCGGAGTTGATGTAGAAGGGCGTATTGGCGAGGTCCAGCTTGGGGTTGGGCACGGAGTAGTTGATGCTCGCCGGGATCTGCTCGTTGACCAGGGCCAGGATGGTCTTGATGAGTCCTGAGATACCCGCGGCCTGGCCGAGGTGACCGACGTTGGACTTCACGGACCCGAGGCCGCAGGAGCCGGCCGGAAGGGGCTGCTCGGCCACGCTCCGGTACGCCTCGGTCAGCCCGGCCACCTCGATGGGGTCTCCCATCACGGTGCCGGTGCCGTGTGCCTCGACGTAGGAGATGGTCCCGGGGGGCGTCTCGGAGTTGGTGAGGGCCTCGATAATGCAGGCCGTCTGGCCGGAGGGGCTGGGCGCGCTGAAGCCGACCTTGCGGTCGCCGTCGTTGTTGATCGCGGAGCCGCGGATCACGGCGTAGACGGTGTCCCGGTCGGCGAGGGCATCGGACAGGCGCTTGAGCAGCACGGCGCCGACCCCATTACCGAAGTTGGTACCGCCGGCGTCCTTGTCGAACGGCCTGGGAGTGCCGTCCGGGGAGGAGATTCCGCCTTCCATGTACTGGTAGCCGCGGTTGAGCGGCATCTCCAGGTTGGCGCCGCCGGCGATGGCCATGTCGCACTCGCCCATCCGCAGGCCGGAGCAGGCCATGTGAACGGCGACGAGCGAGGTGGAGCAGGCGGTCTGGATCGTCATGCTGGGGCCCTTGAGGCCCAGCTTGTAGGAGACGAACGTCGACAGGTAGTCGGGCGCGTTGGCGATCTCCAGGGCGATCCAGCCGACGCTGTCGACGATGTCCGGCTCTTCGACGTGGTCGATGCGGTACCGGTTGACGTTCGTGCCGGCGTAGACACCGATGCCCCCGCCGTACGTGCGCGGGTCGTAGCCGCCGTGTTCCAGGACCGAGTGCGCGGTCTCCAGGAAGAGCCGCTGCTGCGGGTCGCGAATCTCCGTCTCGCGCGGAGTCATGGCGAAGGCGGGAGCGTCGAAGGACTCGACGTCGGAGATCAGCGGCCGGCGCCGGACATAGGAGGGATCGGCCAGATCCTCGGCGGGCACTCCGGCGGCCAGCAGCGTCTCTTCGTCGAGATCGGCGATGCAGTCCCGGCCCTCGACGAGGTTCTTCCAGTACTGATCGAGATCGCTGGCGCCGGGAAACCTTCCTGCCATGCCGATGACGGCAATGGGCTCCAGCGGTTTCATGATCAGACTCCTTGATGTGAACGCGAGTCATCCCCCGCCGGATGAGGGCAGGCCGAACTCGCTGCGATCTGAAAGAGGGAAGGGAGGGGCCTGGACCGGAGTGGTCAGGAGAGCTCGAGGCGCCCGGTGGACCGGTCGGATTCGACGAACAGGTGCAGCAACAGGCCCGCAAGGCCCAGCCAGCACACGCCGATGGCCGCTTCGGCCAGAAGCTGCAGGGGCACGTCAACCGGGGGAATCTGCCCCAGGAGTGAACGCACCGCGAGCAGTCCGTGGGTGAGCGGAAGGAACTGCGCCAGGACCTGGATGGGGCCCGGCCAGTACTCGACCGGCACGTTGACACCGCAGATCATGGTGATCAGCAGATAGGCGAGATTGGTCGAAGTATCCCTGAAATTACGAAACTTGTAGACGAGGGCGCCGAAGAACCAGCCATAGCCGTAGCAGGAGCACGCGACGATCACCAGAATGGGCAGCAGCGCGGGAAGCCGTACCCAGGGGAAGTCCAGACGCATCACAGCGAGCACGGCCACCAGCACGATGGTGGAGCTGGCGGTCGCCAGGACGATCCTGAGCAGCCCTCGGGAGAACATGCTCAGAACAACGCTCCCCGGACTCAGAACCAGACTGGTGAGCGTCCCCTGATCACGCTCGGCGGCTGCGGCATGCGCAACCACGGCGCCTTCCAGAGCCAGGACCGCAAGGGCGTTGCCCACCAGGAGGAAGGAAATCTGGACGTCTCCCGCCACGTACAGACCGGCCAGGGAAAAGAACAGGACCTGGAAGAAGAGCCGGACCACCCAACCGCCCAGCCACAGCCGGAGCGTGAAGAAGACACGAAATTCTTGATACCCGGCGATCGCGGACTCGCGCACCACGGGCCAGACACTGAGTGCACGTGTCATCCTGCAATCAACTTTCCGGTCTTCTGAAGCCTGGTCATGATCACCGAGATGAGCCATCCGCCACTCGCGAACGCGACTGCTCCGAGGGCGAGTACGGCGCCGAGCTGGAGCCACGGGTTGCCGGGGGCGTTCGGGCTCAGCGTCTCTCGCAGCAAGTCCGCCGCCCATGACAGGAAGATCAGGCGGCTGAAAGGGTGAACCCAGACAGGCAGCAGGGCAACCGGCGTGAAGATGCCGGCCAGCACGAAAATCGGGTAGTTGAGGAAGTTCTGCTGGGCGTCCGGCGCCCGCGACAGGGCCGCGACGGCTGCCAGCACGGCAGAGGTGGCCACGGTGGCGAACGCGGTTCCAAGGATGGCCGCAGCGAACCACACGGGGTGCCAGATCACCGGAGGAAGGTCCACGACGGCGATCGCGAACAACCACGACTCGGCGAAGGCCAGCAGGCCGACGGCCGAGGACGCCAGCATCCGCCCCCAGAGGTACGCCTTGACGGAGGCCTGCGAGCTCACGATCAGCTCCAGCGTGCCATGGCCCCGCTCACTCGTGATGCTGTTGGCCCCGAGCTCAAGGGCCACGGCCCAGATGCCTGAGAGCGCGGGTGCCAGGACGACCGCCGCATACAGGTCGGTGCGCCCTGAAACCTCCACGATCGAAAGGAAGTTGATGACATAGAAGGGAATGGCCAGGAGGATCGTGACGCTCCCGATCCGGGCCCGGAAGGTCATCCACTGGAACCAGAACCCCGCCCGGAGTCCTCTCATCGGTTGACGCCGATCTTCCGGTCCTCAAGCAGAGCGACGTAGACGTCACTCAGATCGGGCCGCACCGTGCGGAGCTGGGTGCAGCCTGCGGCAACGAGCTTGGCCAGGACCCGGCCCGCGGCACCGTCGGCGCCCAGCTGAATACGCATCCCGCCATCGGGCCGGCCATGGACGCCGATGACCCCCGGCAGCGTCTCCACCTCGGCGAGTACGTCCGCACCGGCGTCGTCGACATCCACGTTCTCGTACTCGGACAGCCAGCGCGACAGGGTCTCCGGCGTCTCGCTCGCAAGGATCCTGCCCTTGTCGACGAGGCTGACCCGGTCACATACGGCTTCCGCTTCCGCCATGTCGTGGGTGGTGATGACGATGCTCTTGCCTTCCTCCTTGAGAGAGAGGATCAGCTTGCGGAAGTCGAGAGCGCCCACCGGGTCCATGCCGATGGTCGGCTCGTCGAGGAAGAGCACTTGGGGATCCGCGAGCAACGCCCGCGCCAGGTGCAGGCGCTGCCGCATGCCGCGCGAATAGGTTTCGATCCGCGAGTCCGCACGCTCGAGGAGGCCGAAGCGGCCGAGCAGCACCTCGGCCCGAGCTTCGGTCTCGCTCTTGGTCAGTCCGTACATCGAGCCCCAGAAGGACAGAGTTTGACGGGCCGTCAGCATGAAGTGGTGCCCACGGTCGCCACCGAAAGTGACACCGAGGTACGAGCGAACCCGCACGGCTTCCCGCACCACGTCGTGGCCCATGATCCGGACCTCACCCGCAGTGGGGAGCAGCACGGTGCACAACACCTTCACCAGCGTGGTCTTACCGGCGCCATTGGGACCGAGCAGTCCGTGTACCTCGCCTTGCGGCACGGTCAGGGAGAGGGAATCCAGGGCAACCTTCGGCTCCTGCTTGCGAAACTTCCGCCCGGTGTCCTTGTAGATCCGGGTCAGTTCGCGCACTTCGATCGCCAAAGGTCTGCCGCCGGGCCCCTCTTCGCGAGAATGGCCAGCACGCACAGCAACGCCCCCCAAGCGCTTACTTAAGAAATGAAGACACGTGAGGCTTATGCCTCCGCGAAAAGGTTTAAATCGCAATTGATCTGCACGTGAGGTGGTCAGCCTCTGCGGCAACCAAGCGAACTCGACGGCTCCTTGGGCGAAACAAGAAGACTCAGGAAAAATGAGTCGAATGTCCGGTTGGCCCCGTTGCGCCCAAAGCGCCGCCCCTCGACTGAAAACCGGTCATCAGTCGTGGACTTGGTCGATCGGAGTCTACGCACAAAGTCGCAGATCAGAGCCGTGACCCTGATCACAGATTCCCGCTAATGCGTGATCAGGTCAAGCTTGTTACCGGTCAGGAACTGTGGTTATCCTCAAGATCACCCCCCTGACGCGCGCCAGACGCGGGGACCCGGGTGCGCTCCGGCCGCCTGCCGCCGGATCTCCATTCCCTTATTTCCAGCCGCTGCACGGGCTGCTGCCGCAATCGAGCGGGAACCGGGAGCACACCAAATGACCAACTCCATGCACCACGGCGGAGACGCTCCGGCCGACGAGCTCTTGAGCGCACTGGTTGCGATGTGGCAGAGCGTCCTCAAAGATGAATCCCTCGGCCCGGCCAGTGAATTCGAAGGCCACGGCGGGACCTCGCTCAAGGCCGTCAGGATTCGAGCCAGAATCCGTAAGAGATTCAACAAAGACATCAGCCTGCTGGACGTCATTACTCTGTCGACGCCCAGAGCCGTGGCTGACGCTCTCGACTCGTTGCCCGACTGGGCCGATGACGAGTAGCACGGGGGAAGGGACCAAGACGTTGCACCTGCACAACCTGCTGGACTACCAGTTGCCCGGTGAAGTGGAGCTCCATCCGGACGGCACCCGGATCGCGTTCACCGTCAAGGAATCCGCACCCGCGCTCGACCGCGTCGTCACCACCATCCGGCTTGCCGACGCAGACGGCAGTCTGACGCACCGGCTCGCCGCGCCGGTCGGGGCTAGTTCCCCGCGCTGGTCCCCGCTCGGCGACGCCCTCGCCTACCTGGCGCCCTCCGGCGACCGCGCCGCCGGCGCCCTGCGCATCCACTCGGACGGCGCCGGTGAACCGCGCGCCCTCCTCCCGGGTGTCCGCGGGGTCAGCCAGCCCAGTTGGTCGCCCGACGGACGCCTGATCGCCTTCCTCGCACCCGACTTCGCCGCCGCCGATCTACTGGTCCGCCTGCCGCACGAGCCGACCGTCGTACGCCGGCTGTCGTACAAGGTCGACGGCGTGGGACTGGTCCCGGACGTCCGCCGCCACCTCTTCACCGTGGACGCTTCCACGGGTGAAGTGCGACAGCTCACTTCGGGCGACTACGACGTACGCGCCCCCTCGTGGTCGCCGGACGGCAGCCGCATCGCCTTCAGTTCCGCCCTCCATCCGGAACGCGAACTCGACCGGATCACCAGCCCGTTCATCGTCGAGGTCGCGGACGGAACCGTCCGCCAGGCCGCCGAGTGGAACGGCACCGTCAGCTGGACCGGATGGGAGCCGGACGGCCGCACCCTGCTGCTGGCCGGCCAGCACCTGCCGGGCCCGAACCGGCTCACCACGCTCTTCCGCCTCGACCTCGACAGCGGACGGGCGACGGATCTGCTGCCCGGATTCGACCGTCGCGTCCTGGTCCCCTCTTCCGGCGGCGCCGGGTCCGTCATACGGACCGAGAACGGCGACCTCATCTTCTGTGCCCGCGAGCAGGGCTGCACCTGGGTCTACCGCCTCACCGCCGGCGAGACCCTGCCCCTGCCCCTGCTGTCGGGTCCCGACACCGTGGTCACCGCCCTCAGCCAGGCGGGGCGGGGGAAGCGGCTCGCCGTGGCCGTATCTGACGCCGCGAACCCCGGCGACATCCACCTGATCGACCCGGCGTCGTCCGAGGTCGTGCGCGTCACCGATCTGCACCCCGCCCTCGACCGGGCCCGCATCCACCGGACCGAGCCCTTCACGGCACGCACCACCGACGGGGTGGACCTGCACGGCTATCTCATCCGAGCAGCCGACTCCTCCGACGGCACCCCGCCACCGCTGCTGGTGGACATCCACGGAGGGCCCGACAACGCCTGGCGGCCCAATTTCTCCCCGTACTACCTCTACCGCCAGGTACTCGCGGAACGCGGCTGGAACGTCCTGCTGCTCAATCCACGGGGCAGCGACGGCTACGGCGAGGTATATATGCGGGCGGCCATGGGCCGCCTCGGCTTCAGCGAGGAGGAGGACTTCCTCACCGCAGTCGACGCCCTTGTGGAACGCGGCCTGGCCGACCCCGCCCGGATCGCCGTGATGGGGTCCAGCCACGGCGGGTTCATGACTTCCTGGCTGACCGCGCGCACCGACCGCTTCGCCGCGGGCATCTCCGTCGCCTGCATTTCCAACTGGCTCAGCCTGTACGGGACGTCGTCGGGGATATCCGGTTTCATCACGGACCAGATGGGTGGCAGCCCCTACGAGGTTCCCGAGGTCTACCGGGATTCCTCGCCCCTCACGTACGCCGGGGACGTTCGCACACCGACCCTCATCGTGCACGGAGAGCACGACTTCGCGAATCCGGTCGGACAGTCGGAGGAGTGGCACACAGCGCTGCTGCGCCAGGGGTGCGAGGTCGAGTTCGTCCGCTACCCCGAGGCCAGCCACCTCTTCATGTACAACGGGCGCCTCTCGCACCAGCTCGACTACGCCGAGCGCATCGTGAACTGGCTCGTGACCCATGCGGAGTGACCACACCCTGCCTCGGCGCCCGGAGCGCTCCACGACGACCCGACGGCTCGTGGTCCTCGCGGTGGCGGCGGGGCTCGCTCTCACAGGTTGCGCATCCGGGCCCGCGGCGCCGGTCAAGGCACTCCCTCGGCCGGAGAAGACGGTCGTGGTCGTCTTCGAGAACAAGCAGTACCTGCGGATCATCGGCAACCCGCAGGCCCCGTACATCAACGAGCTGGCGAAGGACGGCGCGAGCTTCACCCGCATGCTCGCGAACTCTCCCGCAAGCCAGCCGAATTACTACCAGATGTTCTCGGGGGGCAATCAGGGCAGGACCGACAACAACTGCTACCCGAACAAGGTCGACGCGCCCAATCTGGGCCGGAGCCTGCTCGACAGGAATCTGGGCTTCGCCGGGTATTCGGAGGGACTGCCCCACGAAGGTTCCGACGAGTGCACTTCCGGCAACTACGCGCGCAAGCACAATCCGTGGGCGGGTTTCGCCAATCTGCCGCCCTCGACGAACAAGCCTTTCAGCGCGTTCCCCAGCGACTTCTCGACCCTGCCGACCGTGTCCTTCGTGGTTCCCGATCTGTGCAACGACATGCACAACGAGGACCAGGGATGCACGATCGCCGTCGGCGACAGCTGGCTGAAAGCCAACCTGGACGCCTACGCGCGCTGGGCAACGGCCAACAACAGTCTCCTCGTCGTCACCTTCGACGAGGGGACACGCGAAGACGCCCGCATCCCGCTCGTCTTCTACGGCCCGATGGTCAAACCCGGCAGCTACGACCAGCTGCTGAACCACTACGGCGTGCTGCGCACGCTGGAGGACATGTACGGGCTCCCGCACTCCGGCAACGCAGCGGGCGCGGAACCGATCAGCGAGATCTGGCAGTGAAGCGGGGAACCTGAGGAATGTACCTCTCCACCGCCCGGGTCGCCGACCCGGCCGCCCGGGCCCGCCGCGATCAGCCGCCATCGTCGCCCGGCAGTTCGTTCAACCTCGTCAAGAGCAACGTGCTCGTGCTCGGGACGGTCAGTCTGGTCACGGACATCTCCTCGGAGATGACGAGCGCGGCGCTGCCGGTGTACCTCGTCCTCGGCCTTGGGCTCTCGCCGTTCCTCTTCGGAGTGCTCGATGGTATCTACAGCGGTTCGGGGGCACTGCTGCGCGTGCTGTTCGGCTACGCGTCGGACCGCTGGCAGCGCCGCAAACCGGTGGCAGCCGCCGGATACGCCCTCTCGGCGGTCTGCAAGCTGGGCCTGCTCGTGGCGGGCACGGCGTCGACGATCGGCCTGGTGATCTTCGCGGACCGGGCCGGAAAGAGCATCCGGGCCGCCCCTCGCGACGCGCTGATCTCGTTGTCCGCGCCTCCCGATGCCCAGGGCCGCGCCTTCGGGCTGCATCGCGCCATGGACACCGTCGGCGCCCTGCTGGGACCCCTGGTGGCCTTCGTGCTGCTCAGCCAGGTCGACGGCGGCTATCACGCCGTGTTCTTCGTCAGCTTCTGCGTCGCGGTGCCCGCCGTCGTCCTGCTGTGGCTCTTCGTCCGGGAGGACACCCCCGGAACGCGGGCGGCCGTCCCCGGACCGGCACAGTCGGCGCTGTCCTGGCGGGCTCCCCTACACCTTCGCACGCACCGCGGCTTCGTCCGCGTCTGGTGGTGTGCCACCGTCCTGGGACTGGTCACCGTCAGCGATGCCTTCCTGTACCTCATGCTCCAGCAGCGCTTCACGCTGCCCACCGCGCAGTTCCCACTGCTCCCGTTGGGCACGGCTGCCGGGTTCCTGCTGTTCGCCCTGCCCGTCGGACGACTGGCCGACCGGTTCGGACGGTGGCCGGTCTTCCTCGCCGGGCACGTGAGCCTGCTCGGCGCGTACGGGGCTCTGCTCATCGGGGGCGGCAGTGCACCCGCCGTCACCGCAACCGTGCTGGTCCTGCACGGGATCTTCTACGCTGCGACCGACGGCGTCCTCATGGCACTGGTCGCCCCCTGCCTCCCCGACCGGCTCAAAGCCACCGGGATGGGCCTGGTCCAGAGCGGGCAGGCAGTCGCCCGACTTGTCTGCTCCCTGCTGTTCGGCGCCGCCTGGACGGCTTGGGGGCAGCATGTCGCGCTGCTCGTCTCAACTTTCGCGCTTGCCTGCGGTGTCCTGTGCGCCGTGGCGCTGCGCCCCCGGGCGGACCATCCGGGCCAGCCGGCCAAGACCTCCGGGAGCCCGTCGTGATCCGTGCAGTACGCCTCGGCGTCCTCGCTGCCGTCACCGCCCTCTGCCTCGCGCTGGCCGCGGGCTACGTCGTCCGGGCCGCGCAGAAGGCAGACGCCCGGGGGCGGTCCGCCGCCGACGGACCGGGGGAACGAGCGGGCGCCATCCGGACGGACGCCCCGGGAGAGATTCTCTTTCGCAATGAGGCCTGGGGACCCACCCGTTCGCTCCTGGCGGCGGCGCCCCTGACCGCACCGTACGGCGAGCGCACCACAGGCCGACTGTCGTGTCAGCGGTTCTACAGCGCGAACGGCACCGCCGTCTGCCTCCAGGCGCCAAAAGGGCTCACGGGCTCGTACCAGGCAGTCATCCTCAACGCCTCGCTGCGTGAGGTCGCGCGCACGCCGCTGAGCGGCACACCGAGCCGGGCCCGCGTCTCGCCCACTGGCCGGTACGCCACCTGGACCGCCTTCGTGTCCGGCGATTCCTACGCCGCCGCCGGGTTCTCCACCCGGGTGACGATCCACGACACCGTCTCAGGCCGCGCACTGCCGGACCTCGAAACCTGGTCCCTGTTCCTGGACGGGGCGGCGTACAACTCCCCCGATGTCAACTTCTGGGGGGCGACGTTCGCCGACGACCGGACCTTCTACCTCACGCTGGGCACGGGCGGGAAGACGTACTTGGTGCGCGGCGACCTGGTGGACCGGACCCTGCGCACTCTGCACACGAATGCAGAGTGCCCTTCGCTCTCACCCGACGGAACCCGGGTGGCCTTCAAAAAGCGGGCCCCGCACCGCGATCCGGACAGCCCGTGGCAGCTGGTGGTGCTGTCCCTGCGCAGCATGGCGGAGACCGAGCTGGCGGAGCCGGCCAGCGTCGACGACCAGGTCGAATGGCTGGACGACCGTACGGTGCTCTACTCGAAGCCGGGGGACGTCGGCTCGGACCTCTGGCAGGTCCCGGCCGACGGCACGGGCGGGCCTCGCCTGACCGTACGGGCCGCGTCTTCCCCTGTGGTGATCCGCTGAGTCCCCCGGACCCGCCCGGGACGGCTTCGGGGGTGAGGGCACACGGAGGAGCGCCGACCACAGCAATTGCGGTCGGCGCGTCTTCGTCTCCCGTTCCCGACACCGGGCGGCCCGGGGTCAGGCCCGCCGTGCGGCGAGCGCCCCCATCTCCACCAGGTCCCCCTGCACCGCTTGGCACATCCGGGTCATCCGGAACCCGGCCACCGCCGAGCTGATGAAGCTGTTGAAGGAGAAGGCCAGGACCAGCCCGCTGTCGGCGTCCGCCATGGCCATGACCGTCTTCTCTCCCGGCTGGCCGAACACCCTCGGGGAGACCTCGGGGCAGTACATCCCCCGATCCGTCACGAAACCCCGTGACCAGTTCATGGAATTGATCGCCCAGCCGGCCGACCAGTTCTCCCATTCCTCCGGCGGCTCGGGGACCACGTGCCGTCGGCGCAGCAGGGATGACGCCCCCTGCCAGACTGCCTCGCCCCCGGTCGGCCCGTGGCCGAGCAGCGCCTCGTACAGCCGGGCGAGGTCGCGCATGGTCCCCATGGCGCCGATCCCGGGAATGCAGGCCGACCGCAGCTCGGGCACCCCCATGACGAAGGCATCGTTGGCATGGCCGGAGTCGGGGTTGCGCACGCCTCCGTACGTCATGGCGCGCAGGTCGTCCTCGACGGCGGCGTACTCCTCGGCCGTCATCCCTAGGCGGGTGCGGTCCATGCCCAGCGGTCCGAGGACGGTGCGCCGCAGGACATTGCCGAACGGCTCGCCGACTGCCCTGGAAACGACCTCCGCAAGCACGTGGGAGTTGATCCACGCGCTGTACGTCCTGACACTGCCGATCTCCATGGCCCCGTCGACCCGGGCCGCACAGGCTCCGGCGAGGTTCTCCCGCCAGTCCAGCGAAACGATGTACTGCGAGGCCCCGTCCCGGTAGGGAACGGTGTGCGCCAGCAGGTCGCCGATCCGGGCTCCCGCCTTGCCCTCCTGCCCGTACTCCGGAACGAAGCGCGTCACGGGGTCGTCGAGCCCGAGCACCCCGTCCTCGATCAGTAGCGCGACGGCCACCGAAGTCAACGGCTTGGAAGCGCACAGCCAGTGGAGCAGGGAGTCGGGGGCCAGCACCCGACCGAGAGCCTGGCCGTACGCGAAGTCCGCCATCGGGGTCCCGGACACGGAAGCGAAGAGTTGGAAGCCGTGGTGCAGGTCTTTGCCGTAGTCCTCGCGCAGGAACGCCCGGGTCCGCCGGAAGACCTCGGGAACCACCACGGCCTCCGGGTCCGGGAGTGCGTCGGTGGTCGGCGCGTGCTCGGTCATGGGGTCTTCCACCCTGTCGTCTGTTCTGGTCGTCGATATCGGCGGGATCACGTCCGCGCCGTCCTGCTCGGCAGCGAGCTGATGACGCGCTGCCCTTCATGCACCCACAGCGGCACACCCTCGGTACCGTGGAGGGCGTCCTCCAGGCGGGGCCGGTAGAGCGGGTGCAGCAGCTTCCGGGCCATGGCGAGATCCGCCCAACGCACCTCGGATGCCTCCGTGCTCGGCCGGGGTGCGCCGCCGGTTGCGACGGCGACGAAGACGGCGGCCAGGATGCTCCTGCTCGGGTGCTGGTACACCCCCGCAACGCGCTGGACCCGAACGGTGACTCCCGTCTCCTCCTCGGCCTCCCGCGCCGCGGCCTCGTGCAGATGCTCCCCCGATTCCACGAGTCCGCCCGGCAGCTCCCAGCGCACCGGTGAACGGCGCAGCTGGATCAGGATGTTGCCGTCGTCGTCGAATACGACGCAGGTGGCACCGAGCCGGTAGCGGCCGGCCTCGCCCTGGGCGGGTACAGCCGTGTCCGTCATAGTGGTCCATCCATCGATCGTGTGTCGCGCACCGTGACCAGTTCGGCCCTGTGGTCCACGAGCAGCCACCGGAGCCGCTCGTCGCACCCCGACTCAATCACACGGCCCACCTGCTCCAATACGTCGGATCCGGTGTGAAATTCGGGGAGCAGGAGCCTGCTGAGCCGCGCTGCCGCGCGTGCTTCGTGCCGTTCCCAGAGTCCCGGCAGCAGGCTGAGTGCCCGGTTCGCGTATTCCGCGGTCAGTGCGTGCTGATCAGGCCTGAACAGTCCGCGGGCGTGCGCCTCGAGGACCGGCCACGCAGTGCCGTCCGGTTCCGCCAGCAGGGCGATGGCCTCTTCCTTGGCGGCCGGGAGCGGGCGGGTGGTGAGAGCGGTGGCCGCGGCCGTCGCGCCACCGTGTGTGCCGTCGCGGGCCAGTTCGGCCAGGATCTCCTGGCGCCCGAACATCCCGGCGGCCGCGAGCCGGGTCACGATGCGCCATCGGGCGGCCGGCAAGCCGTGCGTGGGGCAGGCCCCGCGCTCCGTGCCCTCCCCGTCCAGCCGGGCCGCGAGGGCCGCCAGTTCGGGCTCGGTCGTGGCGCAGTCAACGGCGGCCGCTTCGAACACCGGCCGACAGCGGTTGCCGGGACGCGCGGCGAGTCCGGCGTACCAGGGAGCCAGCCGTCTCAGTCTGGACTCGCGCAGCAGTGGGCTGCCCAGCCGGTCCACGGCCTGCCGCAGCCGGTCGACGGCAGCCCCCGCGAGCGCGGGGTCGGTCTCCGTTTCCAGCGCGGCGCACGAGGCGTCCAGGAATGCGGCAACGGGCAGCCGTGTGTCACGGGTCGTGTGCCACAGTGCCTGCCAGGCGACGCCCCGGGCGGTGGGATCCGCTATGCGCCCGAGGGAGTGGCGCAAGGTGGCCGTGGAAACGTCGTCGAGTCGAACCGTGGCCCATGCCTCGTCGGTCTCGTTCACCAGCAGGAGCGCCGGGCGCCGTCCGCCGACGAGCCCTGGCAGTTCGGTCCGCTTGCCCGATACGTCCAGCCGCAGGCTGTCGCGCTTGACCAGTGCGGCGCCCTCTTGTTCGTACACGCCGATCTCAAGGGTGTGCGCGCGCTCCAGCGGATAGGGCGCGGGCGCGTCCTGCACGATCTCGACGCGGCCGACCCGTCCGTCCAGGGTCTCCTCCAACACGGTGCGCAGCGTGTTGACACCCGGGGTGTACAGCCAGTCGTCAGTCCAGTCCTCCAGGTCCTCGCCGCTCGCCTCCTCCAGGGCTGCCAGCAGGTCCGAGAGGGAGAGGTTCGCGTACGCGCGCTGGTGGAGCACGGCGCGTACACCGGCCAGGAAGGGCTCACGGCCGAGCCGGGCCATCAGCTGGCGCAGGACCGCGGCACCCTTGGCGTAGGTGATTCCGTCGAGGTGGAGCATGACGTCGGCGGTTCCCCGGATTTCGGGGACGACCGGATGGGTCGAGGGCCGCCGGTCGGCCTCGTGGCCCCATTCCTTGCGGCCTGTACAGAAGGCCGTCCACACGGAGGTGAACCCGGTCTGCTCGGCGACCACGAGGAAGGCCAGGAGCTCCGCGAATCCCTCGTTCAGCCAGAGGTCGTCCCACCAGCGCGGAGTCACCAGGTTGCCGAACCACATGTGCGCCATCTCGTGCGCGAGGACGACGGCCCGGGTCTGGCGGTCCTCGTAGGTGGCCGTCGCGTCGAGCAGGAAGGTGTCCCGGAGCATCACGAGCCCTGGGTTCTCCATGGCCCCGGCGTTGAACTCCGGGACGAAGACGTGGTCGTATTTCGCGAAGGGGTACGGAATTCCGAACAGGTCACTGAAGCCGGCGAGGCAGGAGCTTGCCGTCGTGAAGACATCCCTCGCGTCAAAATCGAGGCGGGAGGCGAGTGAACGTCGTCCGTAAAGTCCGGCTGGAATGTCGCCGACCGCTCCCCGCACTTCGTGAAAATGACCTGCCGCCACGGCGAAAAGATATGTGGAGAGCCGCTCGGTGGGCTCGAAGTCCCACTGTCCGGATTCCTTGCCGATCCGGGGTGTCATTCCCAGGACGAGCCAGTCTTCCGGTGCACGGACGCTCAGCGTGAAGGAGGCCTTCAGGTCGGGCTGGTCGAAACAGACGAGAAAGCGGTGCGCGTCATGGGCCTGGGCGTACGAATAGACGTACGCCCCTGCGTCCACCGGGTCGGTGAACCGCTGCAGGCCCTGACCGTCCGAGGTGTACGCGTAGACGGCGTCGACTTCGAGGACGTTGGCCTCGGCCAGGCAGTCCAGCCGGATGCGGTCGCCGCCGAACACCTCGTCTGCGGGCAGCTCCACACCGTTGAGGACGATGCGGTCAACCCGGGCCGCAGCGCACTCGACGAAGCTGCCTTCCCCGGGACGGCTGCAGGTGAACGTGATCCTGGTGCGCGACAGGAAGGTCTCGCCGGGTGCCGTCAGGTCCAGTTCGAGGCGGTACTCCTGGACCTTCAGCAGCCGGGATCGCGATCGGGCCTCGGTGTACGAGAGGTCGCGCACGGAGGTCACCGGCTCGGGGCGGACGAAGCCGCTGCGCCGGCGCCCGCGCCCGCTTTGGAGCAGGCGTCCACGATCGGGGTGGCGTGGATGTCGACCTGGGCTTCCGCGAAGTCGATGTCACGCCATGAGGCCGCCGCCAAACTCACGTCCTTGTCGCTTGAATTCAACAGGGCGAGGGCATCTCTGTTCAGATCGTCCCGCGACACGCTGCCACGATCCACTTTAAAGGTTTCATAGGTCTCGATAAAGGCCTGACAGCCCTTCTTGTCGGCTTCCGAGAAACCGTGAGAGCAGGCGCTCAAGGTAAATACAGATATTCCCGCGACAGCCAGGACGACACGGTGGAATGCAATGCGAGAAGGCGTGGTCATTTCGCGAACAATACAGCCACAATCACTTGGCATCACGTGAACCGGATCACGGGAGAGAGGGGGCCGATAGCTCTCTGATCCGTCCGGCTGAAGAGAATGAATCGTGAATCCGCGTGGTGACCGACCAATGCGCCCCGGCACTCTTGCGCAGTCCGTTGGGTCTCGTCAAGTGCCAACTCGCTCACATGAGGCGAGGATTGACAGGGGCCGGACCGGATGGCACGGTTGGATCTTGGCTGTCGGCCTGGTGCCGTACGGCCCCTTTGCTGTCTCTCTCGCTCGACTGGCTCCGGCAGCACCCGGGGCGGCCCGCGGGAGGCGGGGGCGAGCGGGGGTCATCCCTGCTGGACCTGTCACGCACACGGCGCAGCGTCGCCTGTTTCCGGAGCTCTTCGCAGCCGTCCGAGTGGCCTGGCTCTCCCCATCTGCCGTCTTGTTCCGGTGAACCGTTCTTCCTGCCGCCTAGGTTCAGGTGACCCCTCATGCAGCTGTCCGCGTCCGCCCATGTCGACACGTTCTGCCGTGACCAACTGCCTCCCGTGTCCGAATGGCCCGATCTCCACTTCGACCTGCCTCAACTGCACTACCCCGACCGGCTGAACTGCGCGGTGCGTCTCCTGGACGAGAGCGTCGAGCGCTGGGGGCCCGACCGTCCCTGCCTGCTCACCCCGACGGAGACCTGGTCCTACAGAGAGCTCCTCAGGAAGGCCAACCAGGTCGCCCAGGTCCTCACGGAGGACTTCGGGCTACTGACTGGCAACCGGGTGCTGTTGCGCGGCCCCAACACTCCCTGGCTGGTAGCCGCCTGGTTCGGTGTACTGAAGGCGGGCGGTGTCGCCGTCACAACCATGCCTTTGCTCCGGTCTGCGGAGCTGTCAGAGTTGACGGAGATCAGCCGGCCGGCCATCGCCCTGTGCGACCACCGCTACCTCGATGAACTCAGTTCCGGTGCACCAGATGTGACGAGCATCGCCTACGGCGGGTTGGACCCGGAGGACCTCGCCCAACGGTGCGAAGCCAAGGTCGGCGTGTTCGCCAACGTGGCGACGGCCGCCGATGACGTGGCACTGATCGCCTTCACTTCCGGCACCACCGGGCGCCCCAAGGCAACCCTGCACTTCCACCGCGATGTGCTGGCCAACGCGGACACCTTCTCCACCCACATCCTCAGGCCACGGCCCGACGACGTCTTCGCGGGCACCCCGCCGCTGGGCTTCACGTTCGGGCTCGGCGGTCTCGTCGTGTTCCCCCTGCACGCCGGCGCCTCGACGCTGCTGGTGGAGCAGGCATCCCCGGAGCGGCTGGCGGAGCTAGTCGACGAACACAAGGTCACCGTGCTGTTCACGGTGCCGACCGCGTACCGCACCATGCTGGCCGCCGGTGTGGTCCACCGGCTGAAGGGCCTGCGCCGCTGCGTGTCGGCCGGCGAGACCTTGCCGGAGCAGGCGTGGCGGGATTTTCACGATGCCACGGGGCTGCGGATCATCGACGGGATCGGCTCCACGGAAATGCTCCACGTCTTCCTCTCCGCCGCCGACGACGACATCCGTCCCGGCGCTACGGGCAGGCCCATCCCGGGCTACCGCGCCACCGTGATCGACGAGACGGGCAGCTCCGTTCCGGACGGGGAGCCCGGCCTGCTGGCCGTGACCGGGCCCACGGGCTGCCGCTATCTCGCCGACTCGCGCCAGACGACGTACGTGCGCGGCGGCTGGAATGTCACCGGAGACGTCTATGTCCGGGACGCCGACGGCTACTTCTGGTACGTGGCGCGCAGCGACGACATGATCGTGTCGTCCGGCTACAACATCGCCGGACCCGAAGTGGAGCGGGCTCTCGCCAGCCACCCCGGTGTGGAGGACTCCGGCGTCGTGGGCGTGCCGGATGCGCAGCGCGGCATGCTCATCAAGGCGTACGTCGTACTGCGCCCCGGATTCGCCGCCGACGAGGCCACCGTCCGCGACCTGCAATCGCATGTCAAGCAGGTCATCGCGCCCCACAAGTACCCGCGAGCCGTCGAGTTCGTCCCGACGCTGCCGCGCAACAGCAGCGGAAAGCTGCTGCGCGGCGAACTACGCCTGCGCGGCGCGCAGGCGGCCGCCCGGTAGCAGGAATTCGACAACAGCGGGCTGCCGGAGCGCGGTGCCGCGGTGGAAGCACGAGGAGTTCTGGATGCGCATCGCAGTTGTGGGGGCGGGGCCGGGCGGGATGTACTTCGCTGCGCTGGCCCGCCAGTCGCTCCCGCAGGCGCACATCACGGTGTGGGAGCGGAACGGGGCCGACGCCGCTTTCGGCTTCGGCGTGGTGTTCTCCGACGGAACCCTGGAGAACATCGCGAAGGCCGACGCGAAGGTATTCGCCGCCATGCAGCGGGACTTCGCGCACTGGGACACCATCGACGTCCGCTTCAAGGGCGAGTCCGTCTCCGCGCGCGGGCACGGCTTCGCCGCATTGGGCAGGGCCCGCCTGCTACGCGTCCTGCGCGAGCGGTGCACCGAGCTGGGGGTAGAACTGCACCACCACAGCCCCGCGCCACCGGTCGCGGAACTGGCCGCCGAGTACGACCTGGTGGTGGCGGCCGACGGGGCGCACTCCTCCACCCGGTCCCGGTACGCGGAGGAGTTCGGGACCCGCCTCGACGAGCGGTCCTCCCGCTACATGTGGCTCGGTACGGACAAGCGCTTCGACTCCTTCACGTTCGCCGTCGATGCGCACGACTTCGGTACGGTGAACGTACACGCCTACCCCTACGAACAGGAGCGCAGCACGTTCATCGTCGAGATGGACGAAGCCAGTTGGCTGCGCACCGGCTTCGGCGGACCGGGTGCCCGAGCGCTCCCTGCGGGTGAGAGCGACACGGACAGCATCCGATGGTGCGAGGAAACCCTCGCCGGGCACCTGGACGGCCACCGGCTCACCGGCAACAACTCACGCTGGTCCAAGTTCACCACCGTGCGCAACCGCACCTGGCGGCACGACAACATCGTGTTGCTCGGGGACGCGGCGCACACCGTGCACTTCTCCATCGGGTCGGGCACCAAACTGGCGATGGACGACGCGCTGTCCCTCGTGTCCTCCCTCCGCGAGCACACCTCGGTCGACTCTGCACTCGCCGCGTACGAGGCTGAACGCAGGCCCGCCGCGGCATCGGCCCAGCGGGCGGCTCAGGCCAGTCTGGAATGGTTCGAGCACACGGGACGCTACACGCGGCAGGAGCCACGGCAGTTCGCGTTCAGCCTTCTCACCCGCAGCCGCCGGGTCACCTACGAGAATCTGCGCGCCAGGGACCGGGAGTTCGTCGACTCGGTGGCGCTCGCGGGCCCGCTCGGCACGGCCGGGCCGACCACTGACGAGGCTCCCCCCACACCGCCGATGTTCCGGCCCTTCTCGCTGGGCGGACTGCGCCTGCGCAACCGGGTCGTCGTGCCGCCGATGGCTCTCTACACCGCCTGCGACGGCGTCCCCGGCGACTTCGAGCTCGTCCATCTGAGCGTGCTGGCACTGGGTGGACCCGCCCTGGTCTTCGCGGGGATGACGGCCGTCAGCGCGGACGGCCGCGCCACACCGTGCTGTCCCGGCCTGTACACCGATGCGCAGGAACAGGCGTGGCGCCGCATCGTGGCCTTCGTACGTGGTCAGTCCGATGCCCGTCTCGGTATCCAGCTGACCCACGCCGGGCGCCGTGGGGCGACCGCGGTCCCGGCGCATGACGGCCGATGCGTACCGCTCGGCGACGCCGGCTGGCCCCTGGTCGCAGCCTCCCCGGTCCGCTGGGACGAGCTGAGCGCCGTACCGAGGGAAGCGACCCGCGCTGACATGGACGTCATCGCCGCGGACTTCATCACGGCTGCGCGTCGGGCCTTGCGGGCCGGTTTCGATGTCCTCGAACTCCAGTACGGACACGGGCATTTGATGTCGGGCTTCCTGTCCCCGCTGACCAACCAGCGGACCGACGGGTACGGCGGGCCGGCCTCGCACCGGCTGCGGTTCCCCCTTGAGGTCCTGCGCGCCGTCCGGGCCGTGTGGCCCGACGACCGGGCCCTGGTGGTTCGCATCTCCGCCGCCGACTGGTCGCAGCACGGCATCACGGAGTCCGACGTGGTGGAGATCTGCCGTGCACTGGCGGAGGGCGGGGCCGACGCGGTGGACGTGTCCACCGGTCAGGTCGTGGCCGAGGAACGGCCCCCCTACGGGAGGAGCTACCAGACGCCGCACGCCGACCTGGTCCGCAACACGACGGGACTTCCCACGATCGCGGTCGGCGCCCTGTCCAGCCACGATGACGTGAACTCCGTCATCCTGGCGGGCCGGGCCGACCTGTGTGGGGTGGGCCGGGCCCAGCTGCACGATCCTCTGTGGACGCTGCACGCGGCAGCGGCCCAGGGCTACACGGGCCCGGCGATCAACTGGCATCCCTCGTGGCGGGCCGGCAGTGGGGTGCGCCACGGCGTCGGCGGCCGTGGGCGAGATGCGCACGGTGGAGCACACGGAAGGGTTTCCAGTGGTTGATCTTCATACGGTGGACCGGCTCAGCGCCGCCGGGTCCGCGGGTCTGTTGTCCGATCCGCGGTTCGGCTTCTACAGCAGCACACCCTGGTTGCTGGCGACCCAGGAATTGGACGGGGCGGCACCCAGCTACCTGACGGCGGTGGCCGACGGGGAGGTGTGTGGTGTCGCCCCGATGTCGTTCCCTGCGCGGGAGGACAACACCGGTTACACGCCTCATTTGTTGTTCCCCGACCGGCCGGAGGCCCCGTACGCCCTCATCGGACCGCGCCGGGGCTACCGCGCGCACCTCCCGGTCCGCCATAGCGCTCCAGCCGAGGTCGTGGGCGGGTTCTTCGAGGCAGCGGCGGAGGCAGCCGCCTCCCGTCATGCCGACTGGACCTACGCGCTGCACCTGACCACCGAGTCGGCGTTCGCGCTCGCCGAGAGCGGTGTGGCCCGCCCCATCCTGTCGCCGTTGATGGACAGCTGGGTTCCGGCTCCGGGCACCTCGATGGACGACTACTACGCGTCGTGCCGCGGTGGCCGCGCGATGCGGCGGGAACGGCGCCGTGCCGCCTCCGCGGGGGTCGACGTGGCGCGCGAACGGCTCGCGGACTGCGTGGACGAAGTGGCGGCGCTCGCCTGGCAGTCACTACAGCGCCACGGCTCCCTGCGCTCGCTCGAAAGCCTTACCGAGGAGATCCGGAGCACCGCGCAACACGCCGCCGAACACGAGGTCCTGACCACGATACGAAGAGATCCGGCCGGGCCCCTCCTGGGGTACAGCCTGGACTACGTGTGGGGCGACATGCTCTGGGGGCGCTCGTGCGGGATGGCAGACGAGCTGCGTACCAACGCCACGTCACTCTCGTTCGAGCTGCAGTTCTATCTGCCGCTGGAGCTGTGCTACGAACGCGGGCTGCAGGGTATCCACATGGGCCCCACCAACCTCGCCGCGAAGGTCCGCCGGGGCGCCGAGCTCGTCCCACTCTGGCAGACCGGGCTCTACCTCGGCGACGACGTCTTCCCCCGTGAGGGTATCCGGCCCTGGACCGCTCACGTGCTGGAGACGGTGCGCGCCCAGTGCGCACCGCACACGGTCGACGCCCAGCTGGCCGCGATCGAGGAGCAGGCGCTGGCCTTCAGGCGCGGCGCCGGTGGCGGTGTGCTGAGCATGGATGCGGGCGAACGATAGCGGGAGTCCGGCTCGTCAGGCCAGGGCCGCCAGCTCTACCAGGGCTGCCTCCACCGCTTCTCGCAGCTCCTCCGCCTCGGCTGCGCCGATCCCGTTCGGCCCGCCAGAGCAGAACGACCTGCCACGAGCCGTCCGGCTGCGGAAAGGCCTCGATCATCAGCTCCAGCGCCGTCGTGGGCGGCGGAATCCGGACCGGTTCGATGGCCACGCCATCCGCGAACTCGCCGAACAGGATGAGTTGTTGAAGCACCACCCAGGCCTGGAACCAGGGGTGCCTGCCTTCCCGGTCCGGCCTCAGCGCGCGCACCACAGAGTCGAAGGGGGTGCGGGCGGGCTGCAGCGCGTCGGTCGCCTTCTGGGCGGCCCGTGCCAGGAGTTCACCGGCCGCCAGGTCCCGTGAACCGTTCAGCGGGATCGCCAGGGGGTTGACGAAGTAGCCCACCACCGGGTCGAGCGCGCTGTCGAAGCGGCCCGCCGTCGCCGTACCCAGGCATACATCCGCCACGGCGAAAGTCCGGGCGACGGCGCGGCCGGACGCTGCGAGCAGGGCCGCGAGGGGCGGACCACCGTACCGGGCCGCGGCGCGGGTCAGCGCCCCAGGGTGTCCGGGGTCACCCGGAAGACCGACTCCGACCGGGGCCCTTGGCCCACGGCGGCCGGGGCGGGCAGCGCTGGAGCCGGGGTACGGTCAAGGGTCCGGCGCCAGTACGCAAGGTCCCGCCGCGACCGGTCGTCACCCAGCCGCTCGTGTTCCCAGGCCGCGTGGTCCGCGTGGGAACCGGCCGAGCCGAAGTCGGGAGCGCGACCGGCCGAGCGTGCCGTGTAGGCGGTGCCCAGATCCTTCATCAGCACGGACTCGGAATGGCCGTCGAAGGCAATGTGGTGCAGGCACAGCAGGTGGCTGCCGTCCTCCAGTCGGCACCAGCGGGCCCTCAGCGCATGGCGATCTCGTCGTACCAACCACCCAGGAAGCCGGCGCCGAGGCCCAGAGCGCTACCGCCGAGCAGACCGAGCGCGACAGCGATGGCGGCCGTGGTGAGCGATAGACGGGCCCCATGGATGACGCGGGCGAGCAGGTCGCGGCCGACCTGGTCGGTGCCGAGGGGGTGTTGGGGGCTCGGCGGCCGGAGTCGGTACGTCGGCCGTCGGGTCGGCCGGGACGAGGGTTCACGGGTCGAGCACGGCGAGCAGTCCCGGCGAGGTGTGGGCGGCGGAAACGACTCGCTGCCTCGCGAGTCGAGCAGGGGGTGGAGCAGGTCGACGAGCAGACTGGTGGCGGCGAAGGCCGTGGCCCCCAGCAGGACCACGCCCTGGACCACCGGCGTGTCCTGGTAGTGGACGGCGAGCCAGCCGATTCCGGGGCGTCGAAGCCGCGGCTTCAGCACCCCGCTTTGTTCACTGCCCACAACACGCCGCGTCGGCCTTCGCACCAGAACGCCAGCGTCCTGCCGGGCTCAAAGGAGAGCTCCACCTGGAAGCCCTCCACGGCAGCCGAGGGATCCCTGACCGGACCCCTCGGTGCGATGCTCCCCTGACGGAACACACTCCCAGTGAGCCCCAGGGAATCTAACTACTCGTCAGTAGAGTCAGCAAAGGGTCAGCGTTCATCGGACTAGACCTGACCACAGCCTGATCCACATGAGACTCAACCTCAAGATCAAGAAGCCATTCCGGAAGCAGCGTCGACTCCTGATAGACCTCCGGAAGCGGAACCAAATCACAGCCACTGCGCCCGGCCCCACCGTGACGACATCAGCACAGTTCAGCGCATCCTTCCCCTAGGCTTCAAGCGAGTTGGGGGTAGCTCTGGGGCTGAAATCGGAGCGGCGTCGTAGCCCTTGACCTCGCCGAATCTGGTTCCGTTCATCCACTCTTCTCGGGCCTGTGCGATATCCTCCTGGGAGCGTCCGATCCAGTTCCAGAACATCACGATCTCCTCCTCGAACGGTTCGCCGCCCAGCAGCATCAGGCCGGCGTCCGAGGTGGCGCGGAGGGGGAGTTCGGTGCGGCCGCAGCCGAGGTAGAGCATGGCGCCCGGGAGGACGGGGACGCCGTCCACGTGGGCTTCGCCGGACATCGACAGGACCGCGTACTCGAAGTCCGGGTCGAGGGGCAGCCGGGTTTCAGTGCCGCCGGCGAGGGTGAGGTCGGCGCCGACGATGGGGGTGTACGCCGTACCGGGCGAGGTTGCCCCGTCCAGGCTGCCCAGGATCACCGTGGCGGTCAGGCCGGGGGCGGTCACCTGCGGGAGTTCGGGGTGGTGCTGGAAGTGGGGTGCCACGTTCCGGTGCTCGTCGGGCAGGGCCACCCACAGTTGGGCGCCGTGCAGGAAGCGGGCGTGCGGGCGGGGGCTCTCCTCGGAGTGGCTGATGCCCCGGCCGGAGGTCATCAGGCCCAGCTCGCGGGGGCGGATCGTGGCGAGGCTGCCTTCGCTGTCGCGGTGCAGGACCTCCCCGTCGTGCAGCCAGCTCACGGTCTGCAGCCCCGAATGGGGGTGGGGTGCGACCTGCATGCCGGGCTCGTCCGCGATGTCGTCCGGGCCGTAGTGGTCCACGAAGCACCAGGCGCCGACCATGCGGCGGCCGAGGTTCGGCAGGAGTCGGCGGACCTCGGTGGACCCGCCGAGTGTGACGGTGCGCGGGCTGAGGAGCTCGCGGACCGGTTCGGCCACGACGAAACCGCGGCCGCCGCAGGCGGAGAGAGCTGGCTGGCGATCGAGATTGCTCATGTTGGACAACTTAGTCCCGCTCGGTGGCGATGTGGCCGGTCCTTTGCCTGGAATGTTCCGGCAGGACGGCGTGTTGGACGGACCGACACCCCACCGGGAGCGAGCGGAAGGGACGCGATGAACGCACCGACGGCATACCACGAGCACGGCACGGCGGCGGAGCGCTGGGAGCGCGCCGGGCTGTTCTTCGAAGCGAAGGAGTACGCGACGGCGGCGCGCGTCCTGGTGACGGTCGCCGACGAGGCTCCGGAGCAGTTGGCCCCCCGGCTGCTGCTGGCCCGGGCCTATTACCACTCCGCCCAGCTGACGCGCGCGGAGCGCGAGCTGCGCGCGATCCTGGAGCGGTGGCCGGTCGAGGACTACGCGCAGCTGCTGCTCGGACGCACCCTGCAGCGACAGGGCCGGGCCGCCGAGGCCGCCCCGCACCTGCGCATCGCGGCGGCCATGGCGGGCGACTTCCCCGAGTAGGTCAGCGAGCGGGTGGGCCCGGTGGGCCTGCCCGGCTCGCCGAGGCGCGTCCCCGACCCGCCCCCGCCCCTCCCCCGCAGCGCTCCGGCCTGCGCAAACGCGTGCCGTCGGGTGTGCTCGTCGAGTCGTACCGTCCCTCCGGCCCCGCGTGTGCGGGGCCGGGCGGCCGACTCGGATAGCCTGGGTCCCATATGAACCGCCTGACCACGCCCTTCGGCTCCTACGAACTCACCCGCTTCCCCGCGGACCCGCGCGACCTCCAGGCCTGGGACGCCGCCGACGAGTACCTGCTGCGTCATCTCGACGCCGGTACCGGCGAGCGGGGCCCCGTGGACCTGGCCGCGGCCGGGCAGATCACCGTGCTCGGTGACCGCTGGGGAACCCTGACGACGGCCCTGGCCTCGTACCGTCCCACGCAGATCACCGATTCCTCGTTGACCCGGGCCGCCACCGAGGCGAACCTGGACCGGGCCGGGATCGGGACGTCCAAGGCGACGGTGTCCCTGCTGACCACGCAGGACGCGCCACCGGAGCGGATCGACGTGCTGCTCGTGCGGGTGCCGAAGAGTCTGGCGCTGCTGGAGGACCAGCTGTACCGGGTCGCTCCGCACGTGCACGCGGGCACCGTGGTCGTGGGCGCCGGCATGGTCAAGGAGATCCACACCTCGACGCTGCGCCTCTTCGAGAAGATCCTCGGCCCGACGAAGACCTCGCTCGCCGAGAAGAAGGCCCGTCTGATCTTCTGCACCCCGGGGAATCCGGGCGCCGCGCGGCCCACCACCCCGGGCCCGTGGCCGCTGACGTACACGGTGGACGAGGACGGCGGCTCGGGCGCCGGCCTGAAGGTCGTCAACCACGCGGGGATCTTCTGCGCGGACCGGCTGGACATCGGTACGCGCTTCTTCCTCCAGAACATTCCCACGAACACGGACGGCGCCCGGGTCGTGGACCTGGGCTGCGGCAACGGCGTCGTGGGCACGGCCGTCGCGGTCGCCGACCCGGACGCCGAGGTCGTCTTCACCGACGAGTCGTACCAGGCGGTCGCCTCCGCGCGCGCCACCTACGAGGCCAACGTGTCGGCGGGTCGGCGTACGGCGGAGTTCCTGGTCGGCGACGGCGTCGCGATGCTGCCGCCCGGTTCCGTGGACCTGGTGCTGTGCAACCCGCCCTTCCACTCGCACCAGGCGACGACCGACGCCACGGCGCTGCGGATGTTCGCGCAGTCGCGCAAGGCGCTTCGGCCCGGCGGTGAGCTCTGGGTGGTGGCCAACCGGCACATGGGCTACCACACCCATCTGCGCCGGCTCTTCGGCAACAGTGAAGTGGCCGCGAGCGAACCCAAGTTCGTGGTGCTGCGGGCGATCAAGCGCGAGGAGCGCACACGCCCCATGTGACCTGCCGGTACGTCCTACACTCGGCCGCGTGAGCAGCCAGGTGGAGACGGACGGATCGGTCGAGGGCATGGCCGCGGGCGCGGGCCCGGGACGGCGCTACCGCCGGGAGGACGTGGCCCGCGCGGCCGGGGTGAAGGTGCGCAACCTGCGCTACTACCAGGAGCGCGGGCTGCTGCCGCCGCCGCGGCGGGAGGGGCGGATCGCCTGGTACTCCGACGATCACCTGACCCGACTGCGCCTGATCAGCGACCTGTTGGGGCGCGGGTACACGGTGAACGGCATCGGGGAGTTGCTGACCGCCTGGGAGCAGGGTGACGGCCTGTCCCAACTCCTCGGGCTGGAACGGGAGATGACCCGGGACTGGGTGCACGAGGAGCCGGTGACGATGACCCGGGCCGAGTTGCGCGAGTTGTTCGGCCCGGAGGCGACCGCCCAACACACCCGGCGGGCGGCGGAGTTGGGTTACGTACGGGTCGACGGGGACCTGGTGACGTATCCGAACCGGCGGTTGCTGGAGGCGACGCTGGCGTTGGTGCGGCAGGGGGTGCCGCTGGGGGACATCCTGGACGCGGGTGACTTCGTACAGATCCAGGCGGACGCGCTCGCGGACCGCTTCGTCGGGCTTTTCCGGCGGCATGTGATCGGTACGGAAGGCCTGGAGCCACTTTCGGCCACCCAGTTGGATCACGTCCGGGAGGCGGTGGCGGCGCTGCGGCCGGTGGCCGGCGAGGTCGTGGCCGCAGAGTTCGCCCGGGCGATGGCGCGGCGGGTGGAGGCGGAGGTCGCGGAATTGCTGCGTACGGAGCAGTAGGAGTCGGCTCAAAAGGTGCACTCGCACAACCTTGCCAACCACCATTGGCACTCTTACATTCAACTCGTCGGTAACAAAGGTGCACAGCCGAGATAAGGGACGATCTCATGGCGGATTCACCGAACTTATCCGAGCCCCCCGGCACGATCGGCGGGGACGGAACGGGCGACGCGGGAAGAGGCGAAGGGCGGGTGCGCTGGCGCAGGTTCGCCCTGCTGACGGTGCCGGCCGTGGCCGTGACGGCGGGACTCGGCATCGCCCTGGCGCAGGGGGCGCTCGCCGCGTCCTTCGCGGTGTCGGGGCAGCAGTTCAAGGTGTCGGCGAAGAGCTTGGAGGGCGAGGGCTTCGCGCAGTACGGCAGCGTCGACGTCAATGCCCGCGAGGAGCTGATCCCGGTGGCGGTCACCGCCATCAGGGAGGCGAAGTTGAACAGTCTGTGCCAGTCGGTGGTGACCACCCTTCCGATGATCGGCGACATCTCGCTCAACCTGACCGCCGGGCAGAAGAAGCCGGTCGAGGCGACCAACCTGTTCGTCGACGCGCCACAGCTCTCGGGTGACGCGGTCTTCACGAACATCGAGATCGGACGCGACGCCTCCACCCTGGACAAGGGGCCCGCGGAGGCGCAGGGCATGCAGGACCTGTTCGCCCAACAGGCGGACACGGTGAGCATCACCGGTCTCCAGCAGACGGCGTGGGCGACCAACGCCGGAACGTTCAAGCTGTCCGGGCTGAACATGAGCATCAGCAAGGGCAAGAAGGAATGCTTCTGAGCCGCTGGCGGCGGTGGCGGCGCGGCCGGCCGTTCTGGGGCGGGCTCTTCGCCGTCCTGGCCGGAGCGTGGATCTGTGTCCTGCCCCTGGCACCGCTGAAGATCATGCTCCAGCAGGGGGTGGCGGGCATTCCGTCCGTCCTGATGGGGATCGTCATGATCGTCCTCGGGGTCACCGCCTGGTTCTCCCCCCAGCAACGCTCCCTCGCCGGGGTCCTCACCACGCTCATCGCCACCGCCGCGCTGGTCCTGTCGAACCTCGGCGGGTTCCTGATCGGCACCCTTCTCGGCATCGTCGGCGGCGGCCTGGTGTTCGCCTGGCAGCCGTCCGCGGTGCGTCGTCCCGGGGGCTCCGCCGCCCCCGGGACGGACGACCCACCCCCCGCTCCCACCCCGCACCACGATCCCCAAGGAGCTCAGCCATGAGCCGTACGCGTACCGCGCTCGCCCTCGGGATGGCGGCCGCGGCCGCCCTGACGGTGGCCTCGGCCACCGCCACCGCCTCGCCGTTACCGCTGGCCGGGTCGACCACCGTCACTCCGGCCGGGCACGCCTTCAAGGCCACCCTCAGCGGGAAGGCCACCCTCAAGGCCGGTTCGGTCACGGTGACCTGCACGGTCTCCGTGTCCACCGGTACGGTGCCGGCCGCCCCCGGCAACCAGAACCCGGCCGGGCCGGTCTCCTCGCCCATCACCCCGCCGACCTACAGCTCCTGTACCTCCAGCGTCTGGGGCGTGACCCCGACGGTCACCACCAGCGGCGCCTGGTCGGTGTCGATGCAGCACGGTTCCCCGATCACCGCGACGATGAACGTCCCGGTCGGCGGGCTCGTCGTCACCACGACGGGCCTGGCCAACTGTGTCGTCACCACCGCGCCGACCGCCCCGGCCGGTGTCAACGGCACCTGGACGAACGGCGCACCGCCCAGCCTGACCTTCACCAACGCCACCGTGCCGGTCACGGTCACCGGCGGCTTCGGCTGCCCGACGAGCGCGACCACCTCCACCTTCAACGCCGTCTACAAGGTCACCGACACCACGAACCCGGCGCAGCAGATCACCGTCGGCCCCTGAGCGGAGTCCTTCGGTCCGACCGGGCCGTCCCGTCCCTCCGCGCGGTGGAAATTGCGTTGCTCCGGGGGGAAGGGACAGGCGAAGCTCGCTGACATGTCACAGAGCACCGAGCATCTCGATTTCCCCGGAACCGCCTCCACCCCCGCTTCCGTACCCGCCGTCCGGCACGGGCGCGGCGTGGAGGACCTCTTCTCCGCCGGGCGGCTGCTCGTGATCCCGCGCAAGGCGGCCCGGCGCGAGCAGTTGCTCACGCACCTCACGGAAACCCTGTTCGCGCCGGACCGGGACTACACCGAGCCCGAGGTCAACGAGGCACTGCGCACCGTGCACGAGGACTGCTCGGCGCTGCGGCGCCACCTCATCACCTCGGGCCGGCTCACCCGGACCCGGGACGGCAGCAGCTACCGCCGTCCGGTGACCACCCGGTAGTGGGTCGTCAGCCGCCCGTCGTCGCCCAGCACATGGAAGGCGACGGCGGGCGGTTCGTCGAGGTGGACGTGGTGGTCGGGCCCCGTCGCCCTCTCCCACGGGAGCCGGATCGTGGACACCACGCCGGGCGCGACCAGCAGCGGTCGGCCGGCGAAGGTCGTCACCGCCGCCGTGTGCGCGTGCCCGCACAGGAAGGCACGCAGGTGCGGATGGCGGCCCGCCAGTTCCGCGAGGCGCTCCTCCCCGAACTGCCGGATCGCGTCCACGTACGGCGTGTGCAGCGGCACCGGCGGGTGGTGGAACGCCACCAGGACCGGCACCTCGTGCGGGGTGTCCGCGAGTACGCCGTCCAACCAGGTCAGCGTCGCATCCGTCAGGTAGCCGTGGTCCTCGCCGGGCACGGAGGAATCGCACACGGCCAGGGCGAACCCGTCGGCGCGCAGCACCCGGTCCACGGGCTCCCGCGACGGCTCCTCCTCCCCCAGCAGGACCCGGCGGAAGGCGACGCGCTCATCGTGGTTGCCGGGGCAGATGACCGTGGGGTGACGGGAGACGAGCAGGGCGCGGGCCTCCTCGTACTCGGCGGGCGTACCGGCGTCGGCTATGTCCCCACTGACCACCACCGCGTCGAGGTCGTACGGCAGGGCGTCCAGGTAGTCCATGACGGCGCGGGTGCGGTCGGCGGCGCGCGAACCGCCGTCGATGTGGACGTCGCTGAGGTGGGCGATCACGATCACGGTGGCGGCTGCTCCTTCGGTCGCCGCGTCCTCCGGTCGTGGGTCGCCGGAGGCTACGCGCGGCCCATTCAACAGGGCCCGCCCGCAGCCTCCTTCGTCCCCTCCCCGTGGGAGCGGCGTCCCTCCTCAGGCCGTGCGGGCCGCGCGCCCGGATGCCGGGGTGGCCGGTCCCGCTCCCTCAACCCGCCGAGCCTCCACCGGACGGCGCCGCCGGCCGCACCGGCTAGCCGCGGTAGGCCTCCAGCAGTCGCAGCCACACCTCGCTGATCGTGGGGAAGGCCGGAACCGCGTGCCACAGCCGGTCGATCGGCACCTCACCCACCACGGCGATGGTCGCCGCGTGGACGAGTTCGGCGGCGCCCGCGCCCACGAAGGTGACCCCGAGCAGGACCTCCCGGTCGAGGTCGACCACCATCCGGGCCCGGCCCCGGTACCCCTCGGCGTAGAGTCCCGCGCCCGAGACCTTGCCCACGTCGTGGTCGACGGCCCGCACCCGGTATCCCGCGCGCTCCGCCTCGGCCAGGGAGAGCCCGACGGCGGCCGCCTCCGGGTCGGTGAAGACGGCCTGCGGCACGGCCTCGGTATCGGCCGTGGCGGCGTGGGCGCCCCAGCGGGAGGTGTCGATGTCGCCGGTCCCGGCGGCGCGGGCGGCGATGGCCGCGCCGGCGATCCGGGCCTGGTACTTGCCCTGGTGGGTGAGGAGCGCCCGGTGGTTCACGTCGCCGACGGCGTAGAGCCAGTCGCTGCCGGGTACCCGGCAGCTCTCGTCCACCCCGATCCAGCCGCCGGGGGTCAGGCCCACGGTGTCCAACCCGATGTCCTCGGTCCGCGGCGCCCGGCCGGTCGCCACGAGCAGTTCGTCACCCTCCAGCCGCTCACCGCCCGCCAACACCACCGTGACGGGGCCGGTCGACCCGTCGCGCTCCACCGCCTCGACCTCCACCCCGGTACGCACCACCGCACCGGCCTCGCGCAGTGCCTCGGCGACCATCTCCCCGGCGAAGGGCTCCATCCGGGGCAACAGCCCGTCTCCGCGTACCAGCAGGGTCACGTGGGAGCCGAGCGCCTGCCAGGCGGTGGCCATCTCGGTGGCCACGACCGAGCCGCCGACGATCAGCAGCCGGCCCGGCACCTCCCGCGCCGAGGTGGCCTCGCGGGAGGTCCACGGTCGGGCTTCGGCGAGCCCGGGGACCTCCGGCACCACGGCCCGGGTCCCGGTGGCCACGACCACCGCGTGCCGGGCTGACAGGACGTGGTGCTCCGCCTCCGGACTGGTCACGGCCACCTTGCGGATGCCGTAGAGCCGGCCGTGACCCCGGTAGAGATCGGCTCCGGTGGAGTCGATCCAGTCGACCTGGCCGTCGTCGTTCCAGTTCCCGGTCCAGTAGTCGCGGTGCGCGAACACCGCCTCCGCGTCGAGCGGGCCCGCCACGGCGCCCGCCAGCCCCGGCACCCGCCGCGCCTCGGCCCGCGCCAGCGCCGGGCGCAGCAGGGCCTTGCTCGGCACGCAGGCCCAGTACGAGCACTCCCCGCCGACGAGCTCGCTCTCCACCAGGGCCGTGGTCAGCCCGGCGGCCCGGGTCCGGTCGACGATGTTCTCCCCGGCCGGTCCCCCGCCGAGCACCACGACGTCGTATTCCATCGCTTCAGTCATGGGGACCAGTGTGTCCGCAGCGGACGGGCGGCGGACGGCAAGGTCAGGGCTGCGGCGTGCCGGGGGTTTCCTCGGGCCCCGGGCCGGCCGCCGGGCCGGCCGACTGCTGCGCCTCGGCGGCGATCTTCGCTCTGACCTCGTCCATGTCGAGGGCGCGGGCCTGCCCGATGAGGTCGGTCAGGGCGGCTTCCGGCAGGGCTCCGGGCTGCGAGAAGATCGCCACCTGGTCCCGGACGATCATCAGGGTCGGGATCGAGGTGATCTGGAAGGCCGCGGCCAGCTCCTGCTGGGCCTCGGTGTCCACCTTGGCGAAGACCAGGTCGGGATGGTCCTGCGCGGCCTTCTCGTAGACCGGGGCGAACTGCAGGCAGGGCCGGCACCAGCCCGCCCAGAAGTCGATCAGCACGAACGGGTTCTCGCTGACCGTCCGGTCGAAGTTCTCCTTGGTGAGCTCGACAGTAGCCACGGGTCCGGACCTTCCTGTTGGGTGCGTGTCCTGTGTGAACGACCGTCCCACCCGTCGAATTCCGCGCCCGCGCCGGATCCGTCGAACGAGTGACCGGACTCCTAGAACGGGTGGCCGGGCGCGCTGGTGCGGGCCGTCGTCCAGCGGAGTTCGGTGAAGGCGTCCAGGTTCGCCTCCCCGCCGAAACGGGCGCCCGTACCGGAGGCTCCGACCCCGCCGAAGGGGGCCACGGCCTCGTCGTTCACGGTCTGGTCGTTGATGTGCGCGATGCCGGTCGGTATCCGATCGGCCAGCTCCATGCCGTGCCCCGCGTCACGCGTGATGATGCCCAGCGAGAGCCCGTAGGGGCCCGCCGAGGCCAGCTCGACGGCTTCGTCCTCCGTCACGAAGGACCGTACGGGCGCCACCGGCCCGAAGACCTCCTGCGCGTAGGCGGGCGTGTCGTCGGCGACCCCCGCCAGCACGGTGGGGCGGTAGAAGAGGTTCCGGTGGGTGCCTCCGGCGACGAGTTTGGCACCCTGCCCGATGCTGGCCTCGACCAGCGCGTGGACCCGCTCCAGCTGGATTTCGTCGAGCAGCGGCCCCAGGTGCACCGGCTCGCGGTACGGGTCCCCGACGGCCAGCGCCTCGGCCCGCGCGGCGAGCCGCTCCACGTACTCGTCGTAGAGCGAGGCGTGGACGAGGTGCCGGCCCGCGGTCATGCAGATCTGCCCCTGATGGAAGAAGGAGCCCCAGGAGGCCTGCGCGACGGCGGCCTCGACGTCCGCGTCGGCGAGGACCACGAGCGCCGAGTTCCCGCCCAGTTCCAGGTGCGCGCGCTTGAGGTGCCGGCCGGCCAGCTCGCCGACCGCGCGGCCCGCCGCGGTGGAGCCGGTGAAGGACACCACGCTCACGCGCGGGTCGGCCACCACGGCCGCCCCCGTCTCCGCCCCGCCGGGCAGCACGCCGAGCAGCCCGGCGGGCAGTCCGGCGGCGGCGAAAACGGCGGCCAGGGCGAGGCCGCCGCAGACGGCGGTCCGGCGGTCCGGCTTGAGCAGCACGGCGTTGCCGAGCGCGAGGGCCGGCGCCACGGAGCGGATCGACAGGATCAGCGGCGCGTTGAAGGGCGCCACCACCCCGACGACTCCTGCCGGAACCCGGCGGGTGAAGGAGAGCCGGGGGGCCTCGCTGGGCAGGACCTGCCCCGTCGGCCGGGAGGCGAGGGCGGCGGCCTCGTAGCACTCCTGGGCGGCGACGTGCAGCTCGAAGTCCGCCTTGCCGGGGATGGAACCCGACTCCCTGACCAGCCATTCGCGCAGTTCGTCGGCGTGGGCGGCGAACAGGTCGCCGGCGCGGCGCAGTACGGCGGCCCGCTCCGGGTGGGTGGCGCGCGCCCAGTCCCGCTGCGCGGCCCGGGCCCGCACGGCGGCCTCGGCCACGTCGGCCGGGGCGGCGAGGTCGAGCGTGGCGAGGGTACGCCCGGTCGCGGGTTCGACGACCGGGGCCGTGCCGCCGGTGAGGGTGGGTCCGTCCTGCCAGAGCGTCGGGTCGAGGAGCGGCGTCACGCGGGGCCTCCGGAAGGCGATGGTGCGGGGCGGGGGGCGGCAGCACGCGCCATCGTGCCAGACCGGAGACACCACTTCTGTTCGGTTATTGGGCAGTTGACGGGCTGTCATGTCTGGAAATGATCGACAGCTCGCGGGCGGCGACGCCCCCGCGGTGGCGTCGGGCTACCGCTCCAGGACGAGCGCGATGCCCTGCCCGACGCCGATGCACAGCGCCGCCATGCCCGTACCCGAACCGGCGGCCGCCAGTTGGTGGGCGACCGAACCGGCCAGTCGGGCCCCCGAGGCACCGAGCGGGTGGCCGATGGCGATGGCCCCGCCGCGCGGGTTGACCACGTCCGGGTCCAGCTCGGGCCAGGCCGCCAGGCAGCCCAACGCCTGCGCGGCGAAGGCCTCGTTCAGCTCGACGGTCGTCAGGTCGGTCAGCGAGCGGCCGGCCTTGCCCAGGACCCGCTCGACCGCGTCGACCGGGCCGAGGCCGAAGAGCTGCGGCTCGATCCCGGTGACGGCACTGGCGCTGATCCGGGCGAGCGGTTCACGTCCGGTCGCCGCCAGCCCGGCCTCGTCCGTCAGCAGCAGGGCGGCGGCCCCGTCGTTGAGCGGGGAGGCGTTGGCGGCCGTGACCGTACCGGAGCCGTCCGTGCGGAACGCGGGCTTCAGTCGGGCGAGGGCCTCGGGGGTGGAGCCCTCGCGGATGCACTCGTCGCGCGCGAGGTCCACCCGCGGGTACGGGACGACCTCGTCGGCGTACAGTCCGGCGGTCCACGCCGCGGCTGCCTTGTGGTGGCTCCGCAGCGCGAAGGCGTCCTGCGCCTCGCGGCTGATGCCGTGCTTCTCGGCGACCAACTCGGCGCCCTCGCCGAGCGAGCCGGTCCACTGCGCGGGCATGGCGGGGTTGGTCATCCGCCAGCCGAGGGTGGTGGACCACATCTCCTGGTGCCCGGCCGGGAAGGCCCGCTCCGGCTTCTGCACCACCCAGGGGGCGCGACTCATCGACTCGACGCCGCCCGCGATGGCGATGGAGGCGTCGCCGAGGGCGATGGCGCGGGCCGCCTGGATCACGGCCTCCAGGCCGGAGCCGCAGAGCCGGTTGACGGTGACCCCGGGGACGGTGACGGGCAGGCCGGCGAGCAGCACCGCCATGCGCGCCACGTCCCGGTTGTCCTCACCGGCGCCGTTGGCGTCGCCGAAGACCACGTCGTCGATGCGCGCCGGGTCGAGTTCCGGCGTACGGTCCACCAGGGCGCGGACCACGTGGGCGGCCAGGTCGTCCGGCCGGATTCCGGCGAGGGCCCCGCCGAACTTGCCGATCGGGGTGCGGACGGCGTCGACGACGTACACGTCGCGGACGGTGCGGATGCTCATGGGGTCTCTCCTGGGCGGATCCGTACGGGCGGCGGCGCGTCGGAGCCGGCTTCGGCTCCGGGCACACCGCCGCGCACGCCCGGGTGGGGCGCGCCCGCAGTTTCCGTCCGACCGTCGCCGCCTGTCAACGGCCGTCCGGAAGCCGGCGGGGCGCCGGGCGGGTCCGCCGGAGCCTCAGGTCGACTCGCGGGGTACCACCAGGGCCGCCATCAGGTCGTGCCGTTCGGTGATCTCCGAGGGTTCGCGCACGGCCCGGTCCACCAGGGACGCCAGGTGGTCCCCGCTCGGCATCTCCAGGCGGACGGTGCTCAGCCGGGGCCGCAGCAACCGGCCGATGAGCAGGTCGTCGGCCCCCATGACCGCCACGTCCTCGGGGATCCGCAGGCCCGCGTCCTGGAGGGCGCGCATCAGCAGCATCGCGTACTCGTCGTTGTACGCGAAGACGGCGTCGAGGTCGAGCGAGGGCCAGCGGGCGGCGAGTTCCGCCGCCGACTCCTCGGTGTGGGCCAGCGCAACCTCCTGGACCACCTCCGCGCCCGCGACGGAACGGGCCCCGACCAGGCGGGGTCCGGAGAACAGCTCCAGCCCCGCCTCCCGGGGGACGACCACCCCGATCCGGCGCCGGCCGCGCTGCACGAGGTAGGCGGCGGCCCGGGCGCCGATCTCGGCCTGGTCCATGACGAGCCCGTGCGCGCCGGGCACGCCGGCGGGCCCCAGGGTGATGACGGCGCGCGCGCCGGCCCGCTTGAGGGTGGCGACGTCGTGCGGCGACAGGGCGATCTCCCCGAGGGAGATCACGGCGACCGGCCGCAGCTCGGCCCAGGCGCGGGCGGCCTCGTCCCCGTTCAGGCCGAGGCTGCCGTACTGGACCACGGTGTAGTCCAAGCGGCGCAGGGCCCATTGCAGCTCGTTGAGGAAGGCGCTGTAGAGCGGGCCGACCGGCACGTGGGAGGTGGGCAGCAGGACGATCCGGGTGTGCCCGGCCCGCAGGCTGCGCGCGGCGGCGTGCGGGACGTAGCCGAGTTCCTCGGCGGCCTCCCGGACCTTGCGGCGGGTCGGTTCGCTGATCCGCACGGCCGCCGCGTTGTTGAGCACGTACGAGACCGTCGCGCGCGACACGCCCGCGAGGCGGGCGACGTCCGCGCTGGTCGGCACGTTCGGCGATTTCGATGACTGAGACATTGCCGTCGCATCCTTCCAGACCTGTTGCGCCCGGGGGCCGGCGGATGGCCTGAACCGAATGCGGGCGCGCCCGGGGGTGTCCGAGCGGCCGTCCTGCCCGCTACCGTCCTGCTACCGACGGGTAGGGGAGGTCCGGTGGCGGGTTCGTTGGACGTGGTGGGGTCGCCGGAAACGTCGCGACCGCCGGGGGCTCGCGGGGCACCGGGACTGCGGGACATGGCGACCGCGCTCGCCCGGGGTTCCGTCACCTCACGCGAGTTGGTCGAGGGATGTCTGGCCCGGATCGCGGCCGCGCAGCCCTCGCTCAACGCCTTCCGCCTCGTGCGCGCCGAGGCCGCGCTCGCCGAGGCGGACGCCGCGGACCGGCGCCTCGCCCGGGGGGAGCGACTGCCGCTGTTGGGTGTGCCGCTGGCGATCAAGGACGACATGGACCTGGCGGGCGAGCCGACCGCGTTCGGCTGCGCGGGGGACTTCCCGGCGCAGCGCACCGACAGCGAGGCGGTCCGTCGGCTGCGCGCGTCGGGGGCCGTGATCGTCGGCAAGACGCAGACGCCGGAGTTGGGGCAATGGCCGTTCACCGAGGGCCACGCCTTCGGGGCGACGCGCAACCCCTGGAACCCGGACCACACCCCCGGCGGCTCCTCGGGGGGCTCCGCGGCGGCCGTGGCCGCGGGGCTGGTGCCGGCCGCGCTCGGTTCGGACGGGGCGGGTTCGGTACGGATCCCGGCGGCCTGGACCCATCTCGTCGGGGTGAAGCCGCAGCGCGGGCGGATCTCCACCTGGCCCGCGCCCGAGTCCTTCCACGGGTTGACCGTCAACGGCGTGCTGGCCCGTACGGTCGCGGACGCCGCGCTGCTGCTGGACGCGGCGAGCGGCTCCGATCCGGGCGACCTGCACCGGCCCGCCCGCATCCCCGCGGCGGAGGCCGTGCTGCGTTCGCCGGGGCGGCTGCGGATCGCGCTGTCCTACCGGACGGCCTTCACCGCGACGCCCAAGGCCCTTGATCCCGTGGTGCGTTCGGCGGTGGAGCGGCTGGCCGGACGGCTGGAGGCGCTGGGCCACGAGGTGGTCCCGGAGGATCCCCGCTACGGCCTCATCGGGCTGACCTTCGTACCCCGCGCGACCGTTGGAGTACGGGAGTTGGCGGCCCGGGTGCCCGATCCCGCGCTGCTGGATCCGCGGACGCACGGGGCGATGCGTACGGGGCGCCTGTTGGGCGGGCCCGCGCTGCGGGTCTCCCGGTGGGCCGAGCCGGCGCTGCGCCGCCGGGTCGGGGAGATGTTCGGCCGCTTCGACGTGGTGCTCACGCCGACCACGGCCACTCCCCCGCTGCGGATCGGCGCCCTGGCGGGCCTGGGGGCCATGGCCACGGACCGGGCGATGATCGCGGCGTGCCCGTACGCCTGGACGTGGAACGTGCTGGGCTGGCCCGGGGTCAACGTCCCGGCGGGCTTCACCCCGGACGGCCTGCCGCTCGGGGCCCAGTTGTTGGGGCCGGCGGACGCGGAGCCCCGGTTGCTGTCGTTGGCGGCGCAGTTGGAGGCGGCGGAGGACTGGTCGGCGCACTGGCCCGCCCGCTGAGCCACGGGTCGGGGTCCGACGCGGCGGCCCCGGCCCGGCGCCCGTCGGAGGGACGGGCGGGGCGCGAGCGCGGCGGCGCCGTCCGGGCCCGCGTCCGCGCGTCGCGGCGGTGACGGACCGGACGTGTTCCCGTTCGGGGTCCCGGGGCCAGTAATCTCGCCCGAATGACGGCACTTTCGCATCACGGCAACAGTCACGTCGAGCAGCCCGGCCGGGACGGGGTCACCGCCACCACGGAGGCGGATCCGTGTGCCACCGGGCCGGTGCGCACCGAGTACGCGCCCGACAGGGACGGGGACCCGGACCCGGGGGAGATCGTCTGGACCTGGGTTCCGTACGAGGAGAACGACGGCCGGGGCAAGGACCGCCCCGTCCTGGTCGTGGCCCGGGAGGCGGGTGGGCGGACGCTGCTCGCCGTCCAGCTGTCGAGCAAGCGGCACGACGCCGACGGGGAGTGGGTGCCGATCGGCTCGGGGCCGTGGGACTCTGCCGGGCGGGAGTCCTGGGTGGGCCTGGACCGGGTGCTGCGGGTCCACGAGTCGGGGATGCGGCGCGAGGCGTGCGCGCTGGACCGGGGACGGTTCGAGCTGGTCGTGGACCGCCTGCGGGAGCTCTACGGCTGGCAGTGACGGCGCCCCCACCCCGGGGCCCTGCCGGCGGGACCCTGCCACCGCGGCCCTTCGCCGGGGACCCTGCGGTCAGCCCGTCAGCGGTGTTCCGAAGGCGCGGGCGAAGGCTTCGCGCGGGGCCGGGTCGCGGTCGAGCACGCCGAACACGACGTGCTCGAACGTCCCGGTGAAGCGTCCGGTCAGCAAGGCCCGGAAGGCCTCCGCGACCTGCGCCGGGTCGTTCCGGAAGACCCCGCAGCCCCAGGCCCCGAGGACCAGGCGCCGGTAGCCGTGCAGCACGGCGACCTCGAGGACCAGTTCCGCCCGCCGGGCCAGGACCGCCGGGATCTCGGCGACGCGTTCCGGTTCCTGTCGGCGGATCGTGCCCGCGTTCGGCGCCGGGGAGGTGAGGAAGCCCGCCCGGAAGGGCGTCTCCAGCAGTGCGCCCCGGTCGTCGCGGAAGACGGGCACGCCGGGCGAGTGAATCACCCGGTCGGTGTAGAAGGTGCTCTCGGTCGCGCGGTGGACCTCGTAGTACGCGCGGGCCTCCAGCAGGGTCTCGTAGAGCGCCGAGGCGCGGCACAGCGTCTCCTCCTGGGCCTTGGCCCCGCGCACGTAGCCGCCCCCGGGATTGCGGGCCGAGGCGAAGTTCAGGACCGCCGTCGAGGCGGCCTCCGCGTCGTCGGCGGCGAGCCGGCGGGCGGCGACCGTACTGCTCTCCCCTGTCACCTCGATGACCGTCCGGGCTCCCCCACTGACGGACTGTTCGTCTGGAATGACCCGATTCGGTCCGTATATCGTGGTTCCCGCCTTGGCTTCCGCCACGGCGGCGGCAAGGCAAATCTGCCGCCCGGACCGCGTCCGGTACCCACCGGCCGTCACGATCTGCGCGTTCTCCCGCGCGATTTCGCGCAATCTGCTCACGCCGCAAGCTTCGGGCCCCGCCCGGGCCAAAGCAAAGGAATTTGTGTCCCGAGGACGGGTAGGCACGGGTGACATCAAGGCCGACGACAGGAGACGAGGAAACGGTGATGCCGGAAATCCCGCCCGATCCGTTCGCCCAGGACTTCGATCACGCCCCCCTCACGGAGCCGGCCGCGGAGCACCTGGTGCACGGCATATGCTTCAAGACCGGACCGCCCCGACTGATCGGCACCGAGCTGGAATGGCTCGTGCTGGACGCCGAACGACCCTGGCTGCCACTGCCGCCCGAACGACTGGCGGCCGCCCACGAGGCCGCCTACGCCCTGCCGCTGCACTCACGGATCACCGTCGAGCCCGGCGGGCAGCTGGAGCTCAGCTCGGAGCCCGCCGCCTCCCTCACCGCGTGCGTGGACGACCTCCAGGAAGACCTCACCGCCGTACGCGCCGCCCTGGCCGCCCAGGGGCTGGCCCTGTGGGGCGTCGGCCAGGACCCGCGCCGCCCCTTGCGGCGGCTGCTGAACAGCCCGCGCTACGACGCGATGGAGACCTACCTCGACCGTACGGGCCCGGCCGGCCGGGCCATGATGCGCTCCTCCGCCTCCGTCCAGGTCTGCGTGGACGCCGGTCACGAGGAGCCGGGCCCGCTCGGCTACGGCCGCCGCTGGCGGCTGGCCCACCTGCTGGGCGCGGTGCTGGTCGCCGCGTTCGCCAACTCGCCGGCGCGCGAGGGCCCGTACCGGGGCTGGCGGTGCGCCCGGCAGGGCATCTGGAACGACCTCGACACGCGGCGCTCCCTGGCACCGCCACTGGACGCCGAACCGCGGACCGGCTGGACCCGGCACGCCCTGGACACCGGGGTGATGTGCGTACGGTCCGAGGGCGACGGGCCGTGGCCGGTGCCGAGCGGGCTGACCTTCCGCGAGTGGCTGCGCGGCGACGTGCCCGCGGACGCCCACCCCGGCGGACTGCGTCCGCCCACCGCGCTGGACCTGGAGTATCACCTCAGCACCCTCTTCCCGCCGGTCCGGCCCCGCGGCCACCTGGAGCTGCGGATGATCGACGCGCAGCCCGGAACGGACGGCTGGCTGGTGCCCGCCGCCGTCGTGCACGCGCTCTTCGACGACCCGGAGGCCGCCGAGACCGCGTACCGGGTGTCCAAGTCGCTGGCCGACGCCTACGGCGGCCGGGCCGCCCCGCGCAATCCGCTCTGGCGCACCGCCGCCCGGGAGGGGCTCGCCGACCCCGAACTGCGGTCGGCCGCGGCCGCGTGCTTCCTGGCGGCCCGCGAGGCGCTGCCGCGCCTCGGTGCGAGCACGCACGTACGCGACACGGTCGGCGCCTTCACCGAGCGCTACGTCCTGCGCGGTCGCTGTCCGGCCGACGAAGCCGAGGAGGACGACCTGTGGCAGCCCGCCGGGAAGGGACACCGCACATGAGCATCGACAGCCCGCACTGGAGCGCCGACCGCGCGGGCCGGAGCGCCGACGGCCCGCCCGGGAGCGCCGACCCCGAGGCCCTGCGCGCACGCGCCGTGGCCGCCCTGACCGCCGCGCGGGTGCGCACCGCCGCGCTGACGGACCCGGTGGACGACCGGGACCTGACCGCCCAGCACTCCCCCCTGATGTCGCCGCTCGTGTGGGACCTGGCGCACATCGGGAACATGGAGGAACTCTGGCTGCTGCGCCACGTGGCCGGGCGCGAGTCCCTGCGCCCGGAGATCGACCCGCTGTACGACGCCTTCGAGCACCCCCGCTCCGAACGGCCGAAGCTGCCGCTGCTCGGCCCGGCGGAGGCCCGCCGGTACGCGGCCGAGGTGCGGGGCCGGGTCTTCGACCTGCTGGAGAGCGTCCCGTTGGAGGGCACCGGGCTGCTGACCGACGGCTACGTCTTCGGGATGATCGCCCAGCACGAGCAGCAGCACGACGAAACCATGTTGATCACTCATCAGCTCAGGGCGGGCGCACCGGTGTTGACCGCCCCGGAGCCGAGCCCCCCACAGGGCCCGCCCCCGGCCGCGGCCGAGGTCCTCGTACCGGCGGGGCCGTTCACGATGGGGACCTCCACCGAGCCCTGGTCGCTGGACAACGAGCGGCCCGCGCACGTCCGCGACGTCGCGGCGTTCCTGATCGACACGACTCCGGTGACCAACGCCGCGTACCAGGCCTTCATCGCGGACGGCGGCTACCGGGAGCCCCGCTGGTGGGCGCCCGAGGGCTGGGAGCAGATCCGCGCCCACGCCATCGTGGCGCCGCTGTTCTGGCACCGGGAGGGCGACCAGTGGCTGCGCCGCCGGTTCGGGGTGACCGAGCCCGTACCCGCCGACGAGCCGGTGCTGCACGTCAGTTGGTACGAGGCGGACGCGTACGCCCGCTGGGCGGGGCGTCGGCTGCCCACCGAGGCGGAGTGGGAGAAGGCGGCCCGCCACGACCCGGCCGGCGGGCGGTCCCGCCGCTATCCGTGGGGCGACGCCGATCCGACGCCGGCGCACGCCAACCTGGGCCAGCGCCACCTCCGACCGGCCCCGGCGGGCGCCTATCCGGCCGGCGAGTCCCCGCTGGGGGTGCGCCAGCTGATCGGCGACGTGTGGGAGTGGACCGCCTCGGACTTCATGCCGTACCCCGGCTTCAGCGCCTTCCCCTACCGGGAGTACTCCGAGGTGTTCTTCGGCCCGGAGCACAAGGTGCTGCGCGGCGGTTCCTTCGCCGTGGACGCGGTCGCCTGCCGGGGCACCTTCCGCAACTGGGACCTGCCGGTCCGGCGGCAGATCTTCTCCGGCTTCCGGACCGCGAGGGACGCCTGATGTGCCGTCACCTCGCCTACCTGGGGCCGGAGGTGGCTCTGGGTCGGCTCCTCGACGAGCCCGAGCACTCCCTCGTACGGCAGTCCTGGGCGCCGCGCCGCCAGCAGTACGGCACGGTCAACGCCGACGGGTTCGGCGTCGGCTGGTACGCGCCGGGCGACCCCGTGCCGGCGCGCTACCGGCGGGCCGGGCCCGTCTGGGGCGACCTGACCTTCACCGACCTGGCCCGCGTCGTGCGCAGCGGCGCGGTACTGGCCGCCGTACGCGACGCCACGCTCCCGGGCGCGGACGGGGAGGCCGCGGCGGCGCCGTTCGCCTCGGGGCCCTGGCTGTTCAGCCACAACGGAGCCGTCCGCGACCATCCCGACTCCGTGGCCGGGCTCGCCGCGGCGCTGCCGCCCCGGGAGCTGCTCCAGCTGGCCGCCCGCACCGATTCGGCCCTGGTGTGGGCGCTGGTCCTGCGCCGGCTGCGGCAGGGCGACGACCTGGGCACGGCACTCGCCGAGGCGGTGCGCGAGGTGTCCTCGGCCGCTCCGGGCTCCCGGCTGAACCTGCTGCTGACCGACGGCGCGGCCATCGCGGCGACCGCTTGGGGCGACTCCCTCTGGTACCTCTCCGATCCGCCGGGCGGCCGCGCCGTCGTGGCGTCGGAACCGTACGACGACGATCCCCGGTGGTGCGAAGTGCCCGACCGGACCCTGTTGACCGCCACCCGTACGAGGGTCGCCCTGACCCCACTCAAGGAGACCACCCCGTGAGCGACTTCCAGTTGACCCGGACCCTCGACGAGAACGCCGCCGAGACGGCGCTGCGCACGGACGTCCTGCGGGGGTTGACCGCCTCCCCCAAGGAGCTGCCGCCCAAGTGGTTCTACGACACCCGGGGCAGTGAGCTCTTCGAGGAGATCACCCGCCTGCCCGAGTACTACCCGACGCGCGCGGAGCGGGAGATCCTGTTGGAGCGGGCCCAGGAGATCGCGTCGGTGAGCGGGGCGCGCACCCTGGTGGAGCTGGGTTCCGGTTCCTCGGAGAAGACCCGGCACCTGATCGAGGCGATGCCCGCGCTGCGGACGTACGTCCCGGTGGACGTGAGCGAGAGCGCGCTGACCGGGGCGGCCGAGGCCCTGCTGGCCGAGCATCCGGGGCTGGACGTGCACGCGCTGTTGGCGGACTTCACGCAGCCGCTGCGGCTGCCGCAGTCGCAGGGCCCGCGGCTGGTGGTTTTCCTCGGCGGGACCGTCGGGAACCTGCGGCCGCCGGAGCGGGCCGCGTTCCTGGCGTCCGTCCGGGCGATGCTGTCGCCCGGGGACGCGCTGCTGATGGGAACGGACCTGGTGAAGGACGAGGCCACGCTGGTGGCGGCGTACGACGACGCCCGAGGGGTGACGGCCGAGTTCAACAAGAACGTACTGGCCGTCATCGACCGGGAGTTGGGCGCGGACTTCCACACCGCCGACTTCACGCACGTGGCGGTGTGGAACCGGGAGCAGGAGTGGATCGAGATGCGGCTGCGCGCCCGGTCGGCGGTGACGGTGAAGATCCGGGCCCTGGACCTGGTGGTGCCGTTCGAGGCGGGCGAGGAGATCCTGACGGAGGTGTCGGCGAAGTTCCGTCAGGAGGGGGTGCGCAGGGAACTCGCGGCGGCGGGGCTTGAGTTGACACAGTGGTGGACGGACGCGGAGGGACGTTTCGCGCTGTCCCTGTCGGTGGCGGACGGTATCGCGGGCTGATCCGTCCGGTGGGACGGTCGGCCGGGTGAGCGGCCGGCCGGCCGCGGCTGCGCCGGGATCGCGGGCAGCGGCGGCCGGGCGGGGGGCACGGACTCCGGAGCCGGGGCCAGGTCCTGCGGGAGGGGCCTCGGGGCCGGCCGCTCCGCCGGGACCGCTCGCGGAACCGGCGCGTCCGCGAGGACGGGCGCCGCGGCCGGCCGCTCCGTACCGGCGAGCACGGCGAGGCGGGCGGCCGCGGCGAGGTCCCGCCGGTCGGCGTACCGGCCCGCCGGGATCCGCGGCAGCAACCACACCTCGGCCCGTACGCCGCGGGCCCGGGCGATCCGCCAGAGGGAGGCGGTCAGCGGGTCGTCCCCGACGAAGGCGGGCGCCCCGGCGAGCTCCCCGTCCGGCAGCCGGTACCCGATCCGTACGGGCTGTACGGGAACCCGCGCGTCCAGCGCCGACTGGAACGCGGCCCGCCGGAACGGGCCGTGGGCACGCCCGCACCAGGTGGAGCCCTCGGGAAAGACGGTGACCCGGTTCCCTGCCAGCAGGACCCGGGTGAGGGTGTCGACGGTGGCGGGCAGGGCCCGGATCCGGTCGCGTTCGATGAACAGGGTGCCGGCCCGGGCGGCGAGCCCGCCGACGACCGGCCAGCCGCGGATGTCGCTCTTGGCGAGCATCCGCGAGGGCAGGACGGCGGCGACGAGCGGGACGTCCAGCCAGGAGATGTGGTTGGCGACGATCAACCGGCCCCCGTCCGGCCCCGGAGCCCCGTGCACGGTGATCCGTACGCCGAGGGACCGGAGCAGGACGGTCGCCCAGGCGCGGACCAGGGCGTGGCGGGAGCGGGCCGGGAGCAGCCGTACCGGCGGGGCGGTCAGGACGGCGAGCAACAGCAGGGCCAGGGCGGCGGCCAGCCGCAGCACCGCGCGCGGGACGCCCGCGGCCCGCCCGGTGTGGGCGGCGCAGGCAGCGGGGGCACAGGGCCCGGTGGGCAGCCAGACGCTCATGCGCCCGGGGCGAGCGAGAGGAAGTGGTTCAGGTAGCGCGGGTTGGTCCGGCGCAGGGAGAGCAGGACGTACAGGTCGGCGCAGCCGAAGTGGGTGTCGAGGGCCGGCTCGCCGCAGACCCAGGCGCCGAGGCGGAGGTAGCCGCGCAGCAGCGGCGGCAGTTCCATCCGGCCGGGGACGGTGATGCCGTCGGGGGTCCAGGGCAGGTGCGGAGTGACCCGGTGCTCCTCGGGGGCGAGGTTGCGGGCCAGGACGGTCTCCCGGGTCGCGGCGGCCAGGGCCCCGCCGTCGGCGAGCGGGACCGAGCAGCAGCCGGCGAGCCAGTTGTGGCCGGCGCGGTCCATGTAGCGGGCGAGGCCGGCCCAGACGAGGGCGATGACGGCGCCGTTGCGGTGGTCGGGGTGGACGCAGGACCGGCCGACCTCGACCAGGTCGGGGCGGATCGGGGCGAGCGCCGAGAGGTCGAACTCGCCCTCGGAGTAGAGGCGACCCGCGACGGCGGCGCGTTCCGGGGGCAGCATCCGGTAGGTGCCGACGACCTGCTCGGTCTCCTCGTCGACGACGAGGAGGTGGTCGCAGTGGGCATCGAAGGCGTCGGAGTCCAGGCCGGGCTCGGGCCCGTCCAGGCGGGCGCCGAGCTCTCCGGCGAAGACCAGGTGGCGCAGCCGCTGGGCGGCGCGCACCTCGTCCTCGTCGCGGGCGAGGCGGACGGTGTAGCGCGGGGCGCCGGCGGTGGGTGCGAGGGGGGACGGGGACAGGGGGGCGATGGTCATGGCTGCTCCTGATCCGGGCACGGGGTGCCGGGCCGCAGGTGGCGGACCCGGCTCCTCTACTTCTTCCGTGACCGGCTGGATTCGACATGACCGCTCAGCGGCCCTTGGATGTGCGGACGCTGAACTCGGCGCTCGACGACGGTGAGCGACGGCAAGGCTCGGCGGGAGGGCTCGGCCGGAGCGCCCGGCCGGGGCTCAGCGGTCGGAGCTGAGCACCTGGCTGATCGTGTCGGAGGCGTTCCTCGCCGCCTCCTTGGGGTCCTGGCCGGTGAGCACGGCCGTCATGTACGGCTTGATCGGGTTCTTGGCCTCCAGCTCGGCCCATCGGGCGGACTTGGGGGTGGCCCGGCCCTGGGCGGCGCCGGGGGCCATGTTCGCGGCGCCCTCGTTGCCGTCGACGAGGTGCGCGAGGGTGGTCTTGTTCGGTACGTAGCTCATGCTGCGGGCGAGCTCGGTCTGCCACTTCTCGCTGACCAGGGCGGTGATCAGGTCCACGGCGCGGGTGCGGTTCTTCGTCCGCTCCGGGATGATCAGGTCGGATCCGCCGGTGAGGACCGCGCCGGCCTTGTCCGAGGTCTTGCCGGGTATCGGGAAGAAGCCGAGCTTGCCCTTGAGCTCCGGGTTGGCGGCTTCGATCCGGGCGGCCTGACCGGGCGGGCCGATGATCTGGGCCACCTGGCCGCGGGCGAAGACGTCGGACTGCGGGGGCGTCTCCTCGTCGGCGTCCTTGGGACCGTCGCCGAGCCCTTGGAGCTGCTTGTAGAACTCCATCCCGGCCAGCGCCTTCTCGTCGTCGAGGGCGCCGATCCACTGGCCGCTGGTCTCGACGGCGAGCTCGCCGCCCTCGTCCCAGATGAACCCGGCGAGGACGTACCAGTTCTGACCGGGCAGGTAGATGCCCTGCTGGTCGCCCTTGTCGAGCTTCTGGGTGGCGGAGATCCACTCCTGGCGGTTCTTGGGGGTGGTCTTGATCCCGGCGGTCGCGAAGAGGTCCTTGTGGTAGATCACCACCCGGTTCGCCGCGTACCAGGGCACCCCGTACTGGGCGCCGTTGACGCTGCCGGGGTCGGAAAGGCCCTTGAGCCAGTCCTTGCTGCCCCATGCGCGCAGGCCTTCCAGGGTCACCTCGGAGAGGCCGCCGGTCTCGACGTACTGGGCGACCTGGGTGTTGCCGACCTCGATGACGTCGGCGCTCTCCTTGCCCTTGCCGGCGAGCACGGCGTTGACCTTCTCGCCGATCCCGGTCCACTCCTGGATCTTCACTTCCAGGTCGACGCCGGGGTGCCCCTTCTCGAAATCGGCGGTGAACTTCGCGATGAAGTCCTCCGAGGCGCTGCCCTTCATCAGCCAGAGCGTCACCTTCTCGGACCCTTCGGCCGACCCTCCCACCAGACTGCAGCCGGTAAGGGCGGTCGCGGCCGCGAGGGCCGTGCACACGGCAAGGAAGCGCATCTTCAAGGGGTCACCTTCTGGGGATTGTTCTCAGATGGCTTGAAATTGGCATAGACCAATGGGTGGGTCAAGGGCCTTTCACCCGGGATTGTTCACGCAAAGTTCGCGGACCTGCCCGTACTGGGGCACCTTGGAACAAGGCATCACGACGACCGGCGGGAGAATCCATGTCCAACCACACCTACCGGGTGACCGAAATCGTCGGCACCTCCACCGAGGGCATCGATCAGGCCATCCGGAACGGCGTCTCGCGCGCGGGCCGGACGCTGCGCAACCTCGACTGGTTCGAGGTCACGCAGATGCGCGGGCACATCGAGAACGGCGAGGTGGCGCACTACCAGGTCGGCCTGAAGGTCGGCTTCCGCCTCGACGACGAGGAGGCGTGAGCGCGCGCGGGGGGCTGGGCTGAGGAGCGGGCCCGCGGGCGGCCGTACGCCGGAGCCTGGCGGGCCGCTCAGGTACGGGCCGGGGGGGTACGCGGCGGTACCCCGGCCCGCTCAGGTGCGGCCCTCGCCCTCCTGGGCGGCCTTCAGCTCCGGCGCGTCCGCCGCCCAGTTCGCGAGGACGACCCGGAACCCGGCGGCGCGGGCCGCCTGGCAGACCAGCTCGTCGTCATCGACCAGCATCCGCACCTCGCGGCCGCGCGCGATCCGCTTCAGCACCTCCAGCTTGGTCTGCCGCGCCGGGCGGCGGTCCTGGTTCCCGCGCATCCACAACCGGCCCTCGGGCAGCCCGTGTCGGGCCAGCCAGGCGACGGTGTCGGCCCGGCAGCGTTCCGGCCGGCCGGTCAGGTACACGACCTCGCAGTCCGTCGCGCTCTCCACGGCCAGCGCCACCCCGCGGGCGAGCGGCGGATCGGCCGGAGCGGCGCCGAAGAACCCGTCCCAGTTCCGGGGCCGGCCCTCCAGGAAGTGCTGCCGGTGCGCGGTGTCAGCGAGGGTGTTGTCGAGGTCGAAGACGGCCAGCGGGCGGTGGGACGCGTTCTCGGTCATGACCGCAGCCTAGGCCGCCCCTACGACACCCGAGGAGGCCCTCGCGGCAGCCGGGGCGTCGCGGCCACCGGGGGGCCGGGGAGGCGGGCGCGCGGGCCGGGAAGGCGGGCGCGCGGGCCGGGGAATCCTCGCCGCCGCCCGGTGTTGAGATGGGTGTGATCCGAAGAATCTCGATACTCGACCGGTCCCGCACCCGCGAGGGGCATCCCGCCCCGCAGGCCCTGCGCGACACCGTGGAACTCGCCCGCACCGCGGAACGGCTCGGCTACCACCGGTTCTGGGTGTCGGAGCACCACAGCGTGCCCGGGGTGGCGGGCTCCGCGCCGACCGTCCTGGCCGCCGCCGTGGCCGCCTCCACCCGCCGCATCCGCGTCGGTACCGGCGGGGTCATGCTGCCCAACCACCAGCCGCTGGTGGTCGCCGAGCAGTTCGGGGTGCTGGAGGCCCTGTTCCCCGGTCGGATCGACATGGGCCTCGGCCGTTCCGTCGGCTTCACCAACGGGATCCGCCGGGCCCTGGGCCGCGACACCACCGACGCCGACCGCTTCGAGGAGCAGCTGGCCGAGCTGCTCGGCTGGATCGACGGCACGCAGCGGGCCCACCCCGCGGTGCACGCCCGACCGGCCGAAGGGCTGCGGATCCCGGCCTTCGTCCTGGCCACCGGTGAGGGCGCCGGCATCGCGGCCCGGGCCGGGTTGCCGATGGTGGCGGGAGACCTGCGCGGGCGGGAGCGGCTCGTGGAGACCGTCGAGCGGTACCGCGAGGAGTTCCGGCCGTCCGCCCTTGGCGGCGAGCCGTACGTCGTGGTCTCCGGGACGGTGGCGGTCGCCGCCACGGAGGAGGCCGCGCGGCGCGTCCTGCTCCCGGAGGCGTGGGCCGTGGCCCATTCGCGGACCCGGGGCAGTTTCCCGCCCCTGCGGCCCGCGGAGGAGGTGGAAGCGCTGGAGATGACCCCGAAGGAGCGGGAGCTGTACGAGGGTGCCCTCGTAGGGCACATCGCCGGTACGGAGGAGCAGGTCGCCGCCGAGTTGGTCCTGGTCGCCGAGCAGACGGGCGCCGATGAGCTGCTGGTCACCACCTCCACCCACGACCGCACCGCCCTGCTGGACACCTTCGACAGGCTGGCCCGGATCGCGGGCCTCTAAACTGGGGCGAATGCACCACTCCCCCGATCCCGAGACCCGTACGACGCCGGACGCGCCCGACCCCTGCGTACGGGTGCGGGGCGCCCGCGAGCACAACCTGCGCGGGGTCGACGTGGACATCCCGCGCGACACCCTGACCGTCTTCACCGGCGTGTCCGGCTCCGGCAAGAGCTCGCTGGCCTTCGGCACCCTGTACGCGGAGGCGCAGCGTCGCTACTTCGAGTCCGTGGCCCCGTACGCGCGCAGGCTGATCCACCAGATCGGCGCCCCGAAGGTGGACTCCGTGACCGGGCTACCGCCGGCCGTCTCGCTTGAGCAGCGGCGTTCCTCGCCGGGTTCGCGTTCCTCGGTGGGGACGGTGACCCTGTTGTCGAACTCCCTGCGGATGCTGTACTCGCGGGCGGGCGCCTATCCGCCGGGGGCGCCGCGGCTCGACTCGGACTCCTTCTCCCCCAACACGGCCGTCGGGGCCTGCCCTTCCTGTCAGGGGCTCGGCCGCGTCCACCACACCCGCGCGGAACTCCTCGTGCCTGACCCCGATCTGTCGATTCGTCAAGGGGCCATCGCCGCGTGGCCGGGTGCTTGGCAGGGCAAGAACCTGCGGGACATCCTGGACGCGCTCGGGTACGACGTGGACGTGCCGTGGCGGGCACTGCCGGAGCGGGACCGTGAGTGGATCCTGTTCACCGAGGAGCAGCCGGTGGTCACGGTGCACCCGGTGCGGGACGCCGACCGGATCCAGCGGCCCTACCAGGGCACCTACATGAGTGCCCGCCGCTACGTGATGCGGACCTTCTCCGACACCAGGAGCGCCACCCTGCGGGCGCGCGCCGAGAGGTTCCTCACCGACTCGCCGTGCCCGGTGTGCGCGGGTCGCCGGCTGCGGCCGGAGGCGCTGGCGGTGACGTTCGCGGGCCGGACCATCGCGGAGTTGGCGGCGCTGGCACTGACCGAGCTGGACGGCGTCCTGGCCGGCGCCGATCTGCGCGACGAGGCGGCGCGGGTGCTCGCCGAGGACCTGCGCTCGCGCATCGCCCCGGTCACCGAGCTCGGTCTCGGCTACCTGAGCCTGGACCGGACCGCGCCCTCGCTCTCGGCGGGCGAACTCCAGCGGCTGCGGCTCGCCACGCAACTGCGGTCGGGGCTGTTCGGGGTGGTGTACGTCCTGGACGAGCCGTCGGCGGGGCTGCACCCGGCCGACACCGAGGCGCTGCTGACCGTGCTGGACCGGCTCAAGGCGGCCGGGAACACCGTCTTCGTGGTGGAGCACAGCATGGACGTGGTGCGGCACGCGGACTGGCTGGTGGACGTCGGGCCGCTCGCCGGGGAACACGGCGGGCAGGTGCTCCACAGCGGCCCGCCGCGGGAGCTGGCCGGGGTGCGCGACTCGGCGACGGCCCGGCACCTGTTCGCCGAACGCGGGCCCGCCGAGCCCCGGCCGGTACGGACGGCGACCGGGACCGTACGGCTGACGGGCGTGGACCGGCACAACCTGCGGGGCGTGGACGCGGAGTTCCCGCTCGGCGTCTTCACGGCGGTGACCGGGGTGTCCGGGTCGGGCAAGTCGACGCTGGTCGGACGGGCTCTGGCCGAAGAGGTGGCCGGGCGACTGGCGGAGCCGGACTTCCCGGTCCGGCGGCTGGTGGAGGTGGACCAGAAGCCGATCGGACGTACCCCGCGGTCCAACCTGGCCACGTACACCGGCCTGTTCGACGTGGTGCGCAAGCTGTTCACCGCCGCCCCAGAGGCGCGGGCGCGGGGGTGGAAGGCGGGCCGGTTCTCCTTCAACGTGACGGGAGGTCGCTGTGAGACCTGCCAGGGCGAGGGCTTCGTATCGGTGGAGCTGCTGTTCCTGCCCAGTACCTATGCCCCGTGCCCGCAGTGCGCGGGTGCCCGCTACAACTCCGAGACGCTGGAGGTCCGTTACGGCGGTCTGAACATCGCCGAGGTGTTGGGCCTGACCGTGGAGTCGGCGGGGACGTTCTTCGCGGAGGTACCGGCGGCGGCGCGCGCCCTGCGGGCCCTGGAAAACATCGGGTTGGGGTACCTGCGGCTGGGCCAGCCCGCGACGGAACTGTCGGGCGGCGAGGCGCAGCGCATCAAACTCGCCACGGAACTCCAGCGGTCGCGCCGCGACCACACCCTCTACCTGCTGGACGAGCCGACGACGGGGCTGCATCCGGCCGATGTGCGGGTGCTGTTGCGGCAGTTGCACGGGCTGGTGGACGCCGGGCATTCGGTGGTGGTCGTGGAGCACGACATGGAGGTGGTGGCGGGCGCGGACTGGGTCGTCGACCTGGGCCCGGGCGGTGGCGCGGAGGGCGGCCGGATCGTCGCGGCGGGTACTCCGTCGGAGGTGGCCGACTCCCCCACCGGCCGGACCGGCCCCTACCTGGCGCGCGCCCTGGGCCGGTAGGGAACGTCCGCGCGGGGCAGCCGCTACACGTCGCCCGGGAGCAGGTGTTGCGGGTGCTCGCGGAAGGACCAGGCGCCACGACTGCGGGTGAACACCCAGACGAGGTCGTAGCGGTCGGGCCAGGTCGCGGGGACACCGAGGACGTGTTGCGCGCCGAGGCCGCGGATCAGGGCGGGCAGTCCGGTGTGTTCCCAGCAGATGAGTACGGGCATCGGGGCGGCCAACGCGGCGTGGATCAGGGCCTGTTCCGTGCCGAGGGCGAACCCGGAGCGCACGGGGGTCTTCAGCGCGGTGGCGAGCGGCGCCAGGGTCTGGCGGCAGCGGGCGGGCGCGGTCGCCGGACCGCCGGTCGCGAACAGGGCGCCGGGCCGGGGCAGCGAGGCCCTCGGGGCCGGCGCGAAGAGGCGGGGCAGTTCCTCGGCGCGGCGCCGGCCGCGGCCGGCGAGGAAGCCGGGGTCCTCGTTGCCCTCGTCGTCCTCACCGGTGTCCCCGGCATAGGGCTTCTCCGCGTGCCGGATCACCATGACGAGGGCGTCCTTCGCGGAGGACGGCGGTCCGGGGGCCGGCGGGGCCGGCTCGTCCCGCGCGGAGCACCCGGCCACCGCGAGGGGGGCGAGGGCGGCGGCCAGTACGGTGCGACGGCGCGGTCCGGTCCCGGCGGGGGCTTGTGGCATGGGGCCACTGTCGCCGACCGGCCGGGCACGGCCGCGGCGCGGCGCGGCGTACGGCCCGTACGAGCGCCCGGTCGGGCGATCGGCTCGGCCGATCGGCCCAGAACGGGGGTCCGGGCGCCCGTACGGGGGCATGGGGCGCGGGCGGGTCGGGGGCCGCACGGGGTGGGGCACACGGGGGCGGGGCCCCCGCGCCGGCGCGGGGCCGACGGCGACGGCGACGGCGACGGCGACGGCGACGGCGGTCAGGTCTTGCGGATCGCCCGGAGCCACTCCTTGTTCATCGCGGCGATCGACGGCAGCGGGATGCCCTTGGGGCAGGCCGTGGCGCATTCGCCGGTCAGGGTGCAGCCGCCGAAGCCCTCGTCGTCCATCCGAGCCACCATGTCCAGCACCCGGGTCTCGCGCTCCGGAGAGCCCTGCGGGAGCACGTTGAGGTGGTTGACCTTGGCGGAGGTGAACAGCATCGCCGACCCGTTGGGGCAGGCCGCCACGCAGGCTCCGCAACCGATGCACTCGGCGTGCTCGAAGGCGAAGTCGGCGTCGGGCTTGGGCACGGCGGTGGCGTGCGCCTCGGGGGCCGCGCCGGTCGGCGCCGTGATGTAGCCGCCGGCCTGGATGATGCGGTCGAAGGCGCTGCGGTCGACGACGAGGTCCTTGACCACCGGGAAGGCCGACGCCCGCCACGGCTCGACGTCGATGGTGTCGCCGTCGGCGAAGGACCGCATGTGGAGCTGGCAGGTGGTGGTGCGCTCGGGGCCGTGGGCGTCACCGTTGATGACGAGGCTGCACGCGCCGCAGATGCCCTCGCGGCAGTCGTGGTCGAAGGCGACCGGGTCCTCACCGCGCAGGATGAGTTCCTCGTTGAGGGTGTCGAGCATCTCCAGGAAGGACATGTCCTTCGAGATGCCGTCGACCTCGTAGGAGGCCATCGCGCCGGGGGCGTCGGCGTTGCGCTGGCGCCAGACGCGCAGGGTGAGCTTCATGCGTAGCTCCGCTGTGTGGGGTGGACGTACTCGAAGACGAGGTCTTCCTTGTGCAGGACGGGTGCGGCTCCGGTGCCCCGGTACTCCCAGGCGGCCGCGTAGCCGAACTCCTCGTCGCGGCGGGCCGCTTCGCCGTCCGGGGTCTGGGACTCGACGCGGAAGTGACCGCCGCAGGACTCGGCGCGGTGGAGGGCGTCGAGGCACATCAGCTCGGCGAGTTCCAGGTAGTCGACGACCCGGTTGGCCTTCTCCAGCGACTGGTTGAACTCCTCGCCGCTCCCGGGAACCTTGATGCGCCGCCAGAACTCCTCGCGGATCTCGGGGATCCGGGCGAGCGCCTTGCGCAGTCCTTCTTCCGTTCGGGCCATCCCGCAGTACTCCCACATGAGTTCACCGATCTCGCGGTGGAAGGAGTCGGGGGTGCGGTCGCCGTCGACGGCGAGCAGCTTGGCGAGGCAGTCGCGGGTCTCGCGGACGGCGGCCGCCGCCTCCGGGTGGCCGTCGTCGACCTCGTCGTGGTGCGGGTGCCGGGCCAGGTAGTCGTTGATGGTGGACGGCAGCACGAAGTAGCCGTCACCGAGGCCCTGCATGAGCGCGGAGGCCCCGAGGCGGTTGGCGCCGTGGTCGGAGAAGTTGGCCTCGCCGATCGCGAACAGGCCCGGGACGGTGGTCTGGAGGTCGTAGTCCACCCACAGTCCGCCCATCGTGTAGTGGACCGCCGGGTAGATCCGCATGGGGACCTCGTACGGGTTCTCCGCGGTGATCCGCTCGTACATCTCGAAGAGGTTGCCGTACTTCTCGGCCACCTTGTCCTTGCCCATGCGGCGGATGGCGTCGGCGAAGTCCAGGTACACGCCCTGGCCGCCCGGTCCGACGCCGCGCCCCTCGTCGCAGACGTTCTTCGCGGCGCGGGAGGCGATGTCGCGGGGGACGAGGTTGCCGAAGGAGGGGTAGATCCGCTCCAGGTAGTAGTCGCGCTCCGCCTCGGGGATCTCGACGGCGGGACGGGTGTCGCCCTGGGCCTTGGGGACCCAGATCCGGCCGTCGTTGCGGAGGGACTCGCTCATCAGGGTGAGTTTGGACTGGTGGTCGCCGGTGCGCGGGATGCAGGTGGGGTGGATCTGGGTGAAACAGGGGTTGGCGAAGTGGGCGCCGCGCCGGTGCGCCCGCCAGATGGCGGTCGCGTTGGAGTTCATGGCGTTGGTGGAGAGGTAGAAGACGTTGCCGTAGCCGCCGCTCGCGAGGACCACCGCGTCCGCGTAGTACGTGGAGATCTTCCCGGTGATCAGGTCGCGCGCCACGATGCCGCGGGCGACGCCGTCCACCGTGATCAGGTCGAGCATCTCGGTGCGGGCGTGCATCTCCACGTTGCCGGCGGCGATCTGCCGGGACAGGGCCTGGTAGGCGCCGAGCAGGAGCTGCTGGCCGGTCTGGCCGCGGGCGTAGAAGGTGCGGGAGACCTGGACGCCGCCGAAGGAACGGGTGTCGAGGAGGCCGCCGTACTCGCGGGCGAAGGGGACGCCCTGCGCCACGCACTGGTCGATGATCTCGACGGAGATCTGCGCGAGGCGGTGGACGTTGGACTCGCGGGCGCGGAAGTCGCCGCCCTTGACGGTGTCGTAGAAGAGGCGGTGTACGGAGTCGCCGTCGTTGCGGTAGTTCTTCGCGGCGTTGATGCCGCCCTGCGCGGCGATGGAGTGGGCGCGGCGCGGGGAGTCGGAGAAGCAGAACTGGACGACGTGGTAACCCTGCTCGGCGAGGGTGGCGCCGGCCGCGCCGCCGGCCAGGCCGGTGCCTACGACGATGATCCGGTGCTTGCGCCGGTTCGCCGGGTTGACCAGCTTGGCCTCGAAGCGGCGCCGGTCCCAGCGCTCGGCGATGGGGCCCTCGGGGGCCTTGGTGTCGGCGATCGGCTCGCCGGTGGCGTAGTCCGCGTACGACGTGTGCGGGTCGTGGGATCCGTTGGGGTCGTGGGACCCGTGGGGTCCGGTGTGCGCGGGGGTCTCGTGTGCGCTCATGGTCAGCTCACCACTCCGGTCATGACGGCGACGGGGACGGACACGAAGCCCGCGAAGAGGACGAGGGCCAGGGCATTGGCCAGGAACTTCAGGGTCCGGTCGCGCCGGGCGTTGCCCGCGCCGAGGGTCTGGGCGGCGCTCCAGAAGCCGTGGCGGACGTGCATCCCGAGCGCGGCCATCGCGACCAGGTAGATCGTGTTGCCGTACCAGGTGGAGAAGGTGGCGAGGACGTTCTCGTACGGGTGGCCGGCCCAGGCGCGCTCGTTGACCGTGAGCGTGGTCAGGTCGAGGAGGTGCCAGACGATGAAGAGGGCCAGGATGACGCCGCCCCAGCGCATGGTGCGGGTGGCGTAGCTCGCCCGCCGGCGCTTGTGGGCGTACTTCACCGGGCGCGCCTTGATGTCGCGGCGGCTGAGCTGGTACGCGCAGACGGCGTGGGCGACGACCGCGGCGACGAGCACCACGCGGACGATCCACAGCGCCCACTCGTGGTGCAAGAAGGGGGACCCGAGGGTGCGGAGCCAGTGGGCGTAGCCGTTGAACTCGTCCGCCCCGAAGAAGATCTTGAGGTTGCCGAGCATGTGCACGACGAGGTAGCCGAGCATGATCAGGCCCGATGCCGCCATTACGGACTTCTTGCCGACGGTGGAGTCCCAGAGCGTGCGCGTGGTGGACGGCCGTTGATCCGTCCGCGTTGCCAGAGCCATGACGTCGACGGTAAGGACTTAAGTCCCGAAAGGTCCAAGACATGGTGGAGCTGATCGCGATAGGCATTGCCTATCGACGGGGCTAGTCTGGCGACATGCAGTTCCAACAGCTCGTGTACTTCGTGGCCGTCGCCGAGACCCGGCACTTCACCCGGGCCGCCGAACGGGAGCACGTGGCCCAGCCCTCCCTGTCGCAGCAGATCAAGGCTTTGGAACGGGAGCTGGGGGCCGAGCTCTTCAGCCGGGTACGGGGCAACATCGCCCTCACCGACGCGGGCGAGGCCCTGCTTCCGCTGGCCCGCCGGATCCTGGCCGACGCGGATACGGCACGGCTGGAGGTGCAGGAGTTGGCGCAGCTGCGCCGCGGACGGGTCCGGCTGGGAGCCACCCCGAGCGTGTGCACGGGCATGCTGCCCGCCGCGCTGCGCGCCTTCCACACCGCACACCCGGGCATCGAGCTGTTGATCGAGGAGAGTGGTTCGCTGGACCTCGTACGGGAGCTCGCGCGCGGGCTTCTGGACCTGGCCCTGATCACCCTGCCGCTGCCGCCGTCGGCGCCCGCCCTGACCACGGTGGAGTTGCTCACCGAGGACTTGCTGGTGGTTTCCTCGGCGGACCTCCCGCCCCCGGCGGGCGGGGGCGAGCTGACCATCGCCGATCTGCGGGACGAGCCGATGGTGATGTTCCGCCACGGCTACGACCTGCGGGACCTCACCGTGGGCGCCTGTCGGGCGGCAGGCTTCGAGCCGACGTTCACGGTGGAGGGTGGCGAGATGGACGCGATCCTCGGCTTCGTCCGCGCCGGGCTCGGGATCGCGGTGGTCCCGGCCATGGTCGTCGAACACGGCGGCCCGGGCCTGCGCGCGACCCGCCTCGCGGGCTCACCCCTGCGCCGCACGATCGCCCTGGCCCACCGCACGGACGTCGCACCCCCGCGTGCGGCCCGCGAGCTGAAACGCCTCCTCCTGGGCTGACGCCCCCCCGGCCGAGGCAACCGGGCGCCGGGGCCGCGCCCGAGACCAGCCGGCGTCCTCGGGGCCACCCCGGACACCAGGACCGTTGCGGCCGGCCGCCACCGAAGTGGGTCCACAGTCGACCTCCCGCCGCGCAGGGTAGCCCTCACCCCCTCCGCCCTCGCTGTTCCCCGGTGCCGCGTCAGGTGCCCCGTTGCCGCGTCAGGCCGGGCGTATCGGCAGGGCGGAATCGAGGCCGTGGGCGAGCATCGTGAACGCGCGGTCCGCGTCGGCCACCGCGGCCGGGTAGGCCTCGTCGGCGCTCTGACCGGCGGCGAGCCGACGCCAGTTCTCCCGACCCAGCTCGTGACGCACCGCGACCAGGTGCACGGCCGCCAGCCGCGCGGTGAGCGGCGCCACGGCCTCCGATTCCAAGGCTTCGGCGAGGAGTTCCACCTCCCGGTCCGAGTAGTGCGACAGCCGCAGCTCCAGGCTGGGAGTGCTGTAGAGGAGCCCTTGGAAGGCGAGGACGTTCGGGTGGTCGCAGAGCCCGGTGATCGGGTCCCGCTCGGCGAGGGCGGCCAGGAAGTGCGCGTGGACCGCCCCGACCGGACTGCGGTCGGCGGACCGTTCGCGCACGATCCGTGCCGCCTCGTCCTGATGGTCGGCGAACCGGTCGAGAACCAGGTCCTCCTTGCTGGGGAAGTACCGGAACAGGGTGGGTTTGGACACCTCCGCCGCCGCGGCGACATCGGCCACCGATACGGCATCGAAGCCCCGCTCCAGGAAGAGTTCCAGCGCCGTGGCCGCCAGCTGGCGGCGCGTACGCAGTTTTTTGCTCTCGCGCAGACCCGTCGTGTTTTCCATGCCCACACCGTAGCACGAAATATTGACCAAGTAACTTTCCTTACCCGGTTGCTTTTTCTCCGTCGGCGCGCTTTCCTGGAACCCGGCGACAACGAGAGGACGACCGATGACCGACGTACTGATCGTGGGCTCCGGCCCGACGGGACTGACCCTGGCCTGCGGGCTGGCCCTCAACGGCGTTGACGTGCGCGTCGTCGACCAACGCCCCGGCCCGCACCGTGAGTCCCGGGGAAAGAGCCTCAATTCGAGCAGCCTGCGGGTCCTCGAACAGCTGGGGGTCGCCGCGAGGATGACGGCCATCGGCACGGCGGACCTGGTGTTCCGCAAGTACTTCGACGGTGCCCACATCAGCGATACCCCCTTCACCGACGCCCTGTTCCTGGGGCAATGGCAGATCGAGGAGGTACTGCGGGAGCGGCTCGCGGAACTCGGCGTGCGGGTCGAGTACGGGACCGGGATCACCGGGATCCACCAGGACGCGGACGGGGTGACGGCGCAACCGGCCGGCGGCCCGGCCCTCCGGAGCCGCTACCTCGCGGGGTGCGACGGCGGCCGCAGCACGACGCGCAAGCTGCTCGGCATCCCCTTCGAGGGCAGCACCGAGGAGCAGTCGATGATGGTCCTCGGTGACGTGAGCGCCCCCGGGCTGAGCCGCGAGTACTGGCACCAGTGGTTCACTTCGGACGGCGCGGCCATGCTGCTCTGTCCGATACCGGGGACCGACTCCTTCCAGCTCCAGGCCTCGCGGGAGCTCGACCCCGACGGGGAGCCGTTGCCGCCCTTCCTCGAAAGCTTCCAGCGGCTGTTCGACCGGCACGCCCGGATGCCGGGGGTCGAACTGGCGGATCCCACCTGGATGTCGACCTGGAGGGTCAACGTCCGCGTGGCCGCGCGGCTGCGGCAGGGCCGGGTCTTCCTCGCCGGGGACGCGGGGCACGTCCATCCCATCGCCGGCGGGCGGGGCATGAACACCGGGGTGGAGGACGCGGCGGCCCTCGGCCGGGCCCTGACCGCCGGCCTGAGCGCGCCGTCCGGAACGGTACGGGAGGAGTTCCTGGCCCGGTACGAGGCGGAGCGGCTACCGGTTGCGGCCGAGCTGCTGGCCGACACGACGGAACGGCTGGAGCGGGTCCTCGCGGCGGTGCGCGAGCCGGGCCGGGGAACGGAGGCGGCTCTGCGCTGACCGATACCGAAGGCGAAGCCGACCGTGCCCCGGATAGCACGGACGGCGGCCGTCGGGACGCCGAACCCACCGGCCACCCCCAACACCCTTGCTGACCACCACGCCAACGGCCGTCCGCCCCTCGGCTCCTCGGGGGCGGCGGTGCACCGGGGCCGCGCCAGGCCTCGGCCGGAATGGAGCCGGCCACGTGAGGGCGCCGGCCAGGTGGGGTGCCGGTCAGGTGGGGGTGGGGACCGCGTCGGAGAGGGAGAGGGTGTGGATACGGTCCGGGGAGCCGGGCCGGGCGTAGTACCAGCCCTGGGCCGTGTCGCAGCCGAGGTCGCGGAGCTGGGCGGCCTGGACCCCGGTCTCCACGCCCTCGACCGTCACGGCCAGTTCGAGGCTGTGGGCCAGCGCGACGATGCCCTCCACGATCTTGACGTCGACGGGGTTGGCCGGCTGCTGCTGCATCCCCTGCGTGAAGGAGCGGTCCAACTTCAGGACGCTGACGGGGAGGCGGCGCAGGTTGGCGAGGTTCGAGTAGCCGGTGCCGAAGTCGTCCAGGGCGATGTCCACGCCCAGGGCGGCGAGCCGCCGCAGCGGTTCGAGGAGCTCGTCGTCGGCCCCTATCAACGCCGACTCGGTGACTTCCAGGCACAGCGCGCCCGGAGCCAGGCCCGAGCTCTCCAGGACCCGTACCGTGTCGGCGACCAGGCCGGGGTGGTGGAGCTGGGTCGGGGACAGGTTGACGTTGACGCGCAGGCTGGAGCCGCCGTGCTGGAGCTGCCAGCGCCGGGCCTGCCGGACGGACTCCTCCAGGACCCAGCGGCCGAGCGGCACGATGAGCCCGGTCCGTTCGGCGAGCGGGATGAACCGGTCGGGGCCGAGGACCCCGTACTGGGGGTGCGACCAGCGCACCAGCGCCTCCGCGCCCCGCACGCTGCCGTCGTGCATGTGCACCAGGGGCTGGTACTCGATGAAGAACTCACCGCGTTCCAGCGCGGCGGGCAGCGCGTTGGTCAGGCCGTGCCGGGTGATCGCGCGGGCGTCGGCCTCCTCGTCGGCGAACTCGAAGCGGTTCCCGCCCGCCGCCTTGGCCCGGTACATGGTGATGTCGGCGCTGCGCAGCACCTCCGCCGCGGTCCGTGCGCCGGCCCGGCCCTCGACGATGCCGATGCTGCCCCGCACGGTCAGCTCCCGGCCCTCCAGCCGGATCGGCGTGGACAGGGCGGAGAGGATCCGCACCGCCAGGTCCGTCCCCTTCTCCTCGTTGTCGGCGGCGGGTCCGGTGGTCAGGGCCACGAACTCGTCCCCGCCCAGCCGGGCCACCACCTCGCCCGGTCCGGTCGCGCAGCTCTGCAGTCGGTCGGCGACCTCCACCAGGAGCCGGTCGCCCGCCGAGTGGCCCAGGCTGTCGTTGACCGCCTTGAACCCGTCGAGGTCGAGGTAGCACAGGCCGAAGCTGCTCGCCCCGCCCGCGCTCAAGGCCTTCTCCAGCCGCTCGAAGAAGAGCGTCCGGTTGGGCAGCCCGGTCAGCGCGTCGTGGGTCGCCTCGTAGCGCAGCCGCAGGTTCAGCAGCCGGCGTTCGGTGGTGTCCTCCATCAGGGCCAGCTGGTACTGCGGGGTGCCGTCGGTGTCGCGCAGCAGGGACACCGTCAGGTTGGTCCACAGGACGGTGCCGTCGTGCCGGTAGTACGGCTTCTCCACCCGGTAGTGCTCGCGCTCCCCGCGCACCAGCTCCCCGTACATGCGCCACACGTGCGGGGTGTCGTCGGGGTGTCCCCACTCGCTGACGTTGCGGCCCCGGACGTGCCCCTCCAAACCGCCGAACATCTGCAGCAGGGTGTCGTTGACCTCCAGGACGTTGCCCTCCAGGTCGGCGATTCCGATCCCGATGGCCGCCCCCTCGAAGACCGCCCGGAAGCGTTCCTCGCTGGCGTGGAGGGCCTGCTGGGCGTCGCTGCGGGCCGTGAGCGCGGAGCGGGCGATGGCCTCCTGCTCCTTCAGGGTCCGCTCGCGCAGCGCGCGGGCGAATCCGGCCGCGATGCCGTGCTGGAGGCGGGCACACCGGGACCGGTACTCCTCGGTGCCCTCCGTCCCGGAGCCGTCGGGCCCGCAGTAGAGCACGAGGTAGGACTCGACCACGCCGAGAGTGCCGGCCAGGGCTTCGGGGTCGGTGCAGTGCACGGCGACGAGTTCGGCGCCCACCCGCTGGGCGACCGAGGCGTCGAAGGGCCGGGCGTGCAGGGCCTCGGTGAGGGTGCGGGTGAGCGGTACGAGGTGCAGTTCGAACTCGGGCCGGGTCAGCGAAGTGGCCGTGACGGGGAAGATCGCCCGCCCCCAGATGGTCGCGAAGCGCCCGATCCGGTCCTCCAGCCCGCTGCGCGGCTCGCGCAGTGGCTCCCGCCCCGGGACGGGGCCGGTCGGCTGCGCGGAGGCGCCGGGCGGGCCCGGGGCGGTACCGAAGGCGACGGCCTGCGGGAAGGCCCGACCGGTAGGCGCGGGCGGCGGTGTGGGAGCGGGAAGTCTCACGCCTTGCGTCCCACGCCGCCGAAGCCCGAGAAGGCGTACGGGTCCTCCGGCTCGTCGCCCTCGGCGAGCGCCTCGGCGCGGTCCGGGCGCCAGTCCGGCATGGACACGAGACCGGGTTCGAGCAGGTCGAAGCCGTCGAAGAAGCCGCCGACCTGCTCCCGGGTGCGCATGACGAGGGGGTTGCGGATGTCCCGGTAGACGGTGACGACGCCGCCCGCCACCTCCTGGGTGAGCGGGATCCCCTCGAACGAGGCGTGCGTGAGGACGAGCAGGCTGCCCGGGGCCAGCGCGTCGCGCAGCTCGGCGACGGCGGCGTACGGGTCGTCCGCGTCCTCGATGAAGTGCAGGACCGCGACGAGCAGCAGCGCGACGGGCCGGTTCAGGTCCAGCAGTCGGCCGACCTCGGGGGCGGCGAGGATCTCCTGCGGCTTGCGCAGGTCGGCCGCGACGACACCGGTGCGTTCGTCGCCGTCGAGGACGGCGCGGCTGTGCGCCACGGCCACCGGGTCGTGGTCGACGTAGACCACGTTCGCTTCGGTGCTCGCCGCGTGGGCGATCTCGTGGACGTTGCCGAAGGTCGGGATGCCGGAGCCGATGTCGAGGAACTGCGTGATGCCCTCGGCGACGGCGTGCCGGACGGCGCGGCGCATGAATGCCCGGTTGGCCTGCATGACCTTGGGGAGCCCCGGCATGAATTCCATGGCGCGGCGGGCCGCCTGGCGGTCGACCTCGAAATTGTGGGAGCCGCCCAGGTAGTAATCGTAGATGCGGGACACGCTCGGCACCGATATGTCGATGCCTGCCGGGGCCCAGGCGGGGCGCTCCATCGGGGTCTCCAAGCCGTAGTCGTGCCGTGGTCCGTCCGGGGGCGGGACGGGGGTCGGACTCCTGTCCGAGCCGAATGTACTGATCATTGCCCAACCGAGCGAGTAAAAGCGGAAATTGGCGGTCCGTTCTTGGTCACACACCAAAGGTTCGAGCGGGTCCGGACAGGGGTGTCTCTGAATCCGACAAATACCTTTTGGGAATTGAACAGCGGCTGATCAGACACGGTCACCGACTGGCTCAAACCTCTATGGTCCCAACTCCGCCCGTTCAGGCGAACCGAGCTCGTCCCCCACGTGCGCGGGCGCGCGCGGGCCCATGCTCCCCGGGTGAACAGAGCCTGTGCCAGGCGCCTGCTGGCGGTCCCGGTCCTGCTGTGGGCGGCGCTGGCCGTCACGCCGGCCGTGGCCGATAGCCGCGCATACGCGACCTTCGAATCCGGCGACGGCGGAGCGTCCCTCACGGTGTCCGCCACCGCCGGCGGCGGCGTGGGCGTGGCCATGCGAGGTGGCGGACATCACGGCAGGGGGCACTGCAAGGGCCGCGGCGGACACTCCGGCGGAGGGCATCACGGCGGGCACGGTGGACACCACTGCCCACCGCCTCCGCCGCCGTGCCCGCCGAAGCCGACCCCGACCCCGACCCCACCGAAGCCGACCCCCACGCCCACCCCGACGCCCACCCCCACGCCGACTCCGAAGCCCCCGACCCCGACGCCCACACCGCCGCCCCCGAAGCCCGCTCCACCGGCTCCCGCTCCGCCCAAGCCGGCCCCCGTACCGGTGCCGAAGCCGCCCGTGGCGGCGCCGCCACCGCCCCGGGTGTACCCGGCGCCCGCTCCGCCGCCGCCCAAGCCCGCGCCGCAGCCGACGCCTCCCCCAGTGGGGACCCCGCCGCCCGCCCCCAAGCCGGTGGCTCGCCCCAGCTACCACGCACCGACCCGCAAACCGGCTGAACGTCACATCTCACCGGTCACCTTCACGCTCATGACCGCGGCTCCCGCCGTGCTCGCGATCGTCGCGCTGCGCCCGCGCTGACCGCGCGAGGCCGACCGACCGTGCCGGGCACACCCGCGCGACGGAGCGGCGGCTCACCGCAGCGGCTGCGCGCTCCCTCTCCTCTTCCCCTGTGACCACCGATTGGGAGTCATCTTGTCGGAATGGCTCGTCCTGTCCCTCGCGATGGCCGCGGCGTGCGCCGTGGTCCTTTCCATCGCCTTCTTCAACCACCGCAGGATCGGCGAGGACGACGATCCGAACGAAACCCCGGACGTCATCGAGTACATGACGATGATGATCGGGGTGATCTACGCCATCGTGCTCGGTCTCGCCATCGCCGGCGTCTGGGAAGGCAGAGGGGCCGCCCAGGAGTACGTCCGCCAAGAGGCCCAGGCCCTGCACGAGATCAGCGTCCGCTCCGAGGTCTACCCGGCCGAGGTCCGCAAGAAGATCCGCTCGGACGTCGACGCGTACGTGACGTACGTGGTGGACACCGAGTGGAAGGAGATGGCCGACAACGGCGAACTGACCGACCGCGGCGGCGAGCTGCTGGAACGTATCCGCCGTGACGTGACGGACTACGAACCGCAGACCGACCACGAGGGTCAGGCCTACCAGCCGCTGGTCGACCAGGCGGCGATGGTGGACGACGCCCGCAACTCACGCGGGCAGAGCGCCGGGGCCACCATGCCCGGGGTGGTGTGGTTCGGGCTGATCGCGGGAGCGCTGGTGACGGTGGGGCTGATCTTCACCCTCCAGATCCGGCGGTCGTTCCGCGAAATGCTGCTCGCAGGCCTGTTCAGCGCGCTGATCGCCTTCCTGCTGTTCCTGATCTGGGACTTCGACGCCCCCTTCGGGCGGGGCATCTCCGCGACCGCCGAACCCTTCCTCGCGCAGTTCCCGCACCTCGGACTGGGCGACTGAACGTCCGTGCCGGGCGCCCGGCGAACGGGCGCCCGGTGCGGACGACGGGACGACGGGGATCAGCAGACCCCCGGAGACACCCGGAGACGGCCGGAGACCGGTCGGGGACAAACCGGGAACGGGCCCCACGTCCCCGGTTCGGCCTACCGGTGTGCCCCATTCGCCCGTTCCTGATCGCGGGTGACCGGCCCCGCACCTAGCGTGGCGGACATCGAGGTGCACGACCCCTCACGTGCGGAAACGCTGCGCGGCTGCTCCTCGGGGATCCGGAGAACCAGCCATGGGTGCGATACGCAGCTCCGTCACCACCCTGTTCAGCGCCGGCGCCACGGGCGCGGCCCTCGCACTCGGCGCCCTCGGCGCGCCCGTCGCCCTCGCGGCGGAGGCAGCGCCCATCACCTCGTTCGGCTTCGCCATCACCCCCTCGACGGTGGCCCCCGGCGGGCAGACGGTGCTGTCGGTCACCGGCTGTGACGCGGCCTTCGCCACCGCCTCCTCCGGGATCTTCGACACCGTGAGCATCGGGCGCGGCCAGACCGTCCGGGTCACCGTGGACCGCGACGCCCGCCGCGGAGCCCAGTACTCCGTCTCCTTCACCTGCAACGGTGAGACCGGCTCGGCCGATGTGATGGTCGCGGGCGCCACGAGCACGCCCACCACGAGTTCGACCACGGGCCCCCGCGCGAACGCCTCACCCTCGGCATCCACCGCCGCCCCCGTCGCCCCCGTCGCCCCTGCGGCGTCATCCCCCGCCGCGGTCGTGTCCCCGCCGCGTACGACGGCCGCCGTCGTCCCCCCGCGCACCACCGCTCCCCCGGCGCCCCGTACGACGGCGGCGCCGCCCCCGCGCGCCACGACGGGTACCGTGACGGGCAATCCCACGGCCACGGCCGGTGCCATCCTCGGCGTCCGGGGCGGGCTCGGCGGCAGCGTCGCCGGGATGGACCCGCTGGAACTGGGCGCGGGCGCGGCCCTCTTCCTGCTGGCCTCCGGTGGCGCCGCGTACGCCCTGTACCGGCGCCGGACGTCCCACGGGCACTGACCCGACGGCCCGCGCCGCGGGCACCCCGGGGCCGTCCGACCCGAACGGCCGACCCCGTACGACCCTCACCCCGCGCGCCCGCGCGCGACCGACGTTCCTCTTCCCGCCCGCGAACCGCCGGTGGCCCCGAGGCCCGTGCGGGCCCGGGGCGACCGGCGGATCGTCAGGGCGGGCTACCGGCCCGCTCGGCCGGTCAGGCCCGGCCCGCCGGGACGTTACGACGGCGGCGCATCACGTGCACGCCCGCGCCGAGTGCCGCGGCACCGATCAGACCCGCGCCCATGGCCGTCTCGGCGGTGGACGGGCCGAAGGACCCGCCGATGCCGCCCTGGGCACCGCGGCCCGGAAGGATGGTGAAGCGGTGCGTGGCGACCAGGTTGTTGTCGTGGCACTTGACCGACAGCGTGTGGTGGCCCGGCGAGGCGTGGTTGAAGATCCGGACGGTCGCGAAGCCGATGGGGCCCGACGAAAGGTTCGTCTGCGGAAAGTTGCCGTGCGACCAGACGGTGCCGCCGTTGCGGCAACCGGCCGCGCTGACCTGCATCGAGGCGCCCTGGTGCACGGAGTACGGGTTGACCGTGACGTTGCTGGGCCCGGTGCCGCCGCCCTGCGGGTTCGCTTGAGCGGACGTGACACTGAGACCGATCGCGGCGCAAGCAGCCGCGGTCACGGTGAGAGCGCGGAAAACACGCATGGTGGAACCTCCAGCGGAAAGCGCCCCGGAGCGGTGGCTCCGGGCAGATCGACGAGAACGCCTCCCATGACGAACCCTCGGGCCGGTCCGCAACCGGCGCATGTCCACCTTTGGGCCGGCCGGTTGAGCGACACGCCGAAGATCGCGGAATGGATCTGACGGATCCGCAGGTCACGAGGTGTCAGGCATTTATGTGACGATTACCTGGATGGGCGCACCCCTTCCGGCCCCACCACCCGTTCGCCCCTCCCCGATCGCCGTCCCGACCGAGCGCCCTTAGCGTGCGTGAAGCAGGGCGTACAGGGGTGGGACTGGAACGCGGGTCGGGACCCCCGCGTCGGGAAGGGAGAGCCATGACCGAGGACGAGAGTGAGCAGCGGCCGAGGAGACGTTCCCCCTGGGGCGTGCTCGCGCTGGTCATGCTCAGCGGCCTCGCCATGATGCGCAACGGCGCGAACATCGAGGGCGGGCCGCCGCAGCCCACCGCGGCCGCGGCGGTCGCCGTGCGTCCGGACCAGCTGCCGGCGAACCCGCCGACGCCGCCGTCGGACATGGAGGTGCTGGACCACTCGTCGGTGCAGCGCATCCGGATTCCGTCGATCAGCGTGGACGCGCCGGTGATGACGGTCGGGCTGGACGCGCAGGGGTGGATCGACGCCCCTCCGCCGCAGGACCGCAACCTCGCCGGCTGGTACCTCAACGGCATCTCGCCGGGCCAGCAGGGGTCGTCGGTGATCGTGGGGCACGTGGACAACGCGCAGGGCCCGGCCGTCTTCTACGGCCTCGGGTCGACGAAGCCGGGCAGCCGGATCGAGGTGGAGCGCTACGACGGGCGTACGGCCGTGTTCGAGGTGTACGGCGTGGAGGTGTTCTCGAAGGAGTCCTTCCCCGGTGCCCGCGTGTACGGGGACACCGGGCACCCGGAGCTGCGGGTGATCACCTGTGGCGGCGGCTACTCGAAGGACAAGGGCTACGACGGGAACGTGGTCGTCTTCGCCCGGATGGTGGCCTCCCGCTGACGGACCCGCAGCCGGCCGCCGACAGGCCGCCGGCCGCCCCGTCGACCGGCCGACGTCCGGCCCGCCGCCCGCCCCGCCGAGGGGGTTCTCCTCAGCGGGGCGGCAGCGTGGGCAGGGTCATCCGGTAGCCGCGCGCGAGGAGTTGGGGCAGGTAGGTGGCGAGGGCCTGGACGCTCTGCGCGCGGTTGCCGCCGGCGTCGTGGTTGAGCACGATCACCCCCGGTCCGGCGCCCGCCTGCACGCGGGAGACGATGGCGGAGGTCCCGGGTTCCTTCCAGTCGAGGGTGTCCAGGGTCCAGGCGAGCGGCTCCATCCCCAGGTCGGCGCCGATCTCGAAGGCGGCCCGGTTCCAGGCACCGTACGGGGCCCTGAACCACTGGGGCGCCTCGCCGATGGTCTGCTGGACGACCTCGCTGGTGCGGCCGATCTCGGAGAGCAGGGCGGGCCGGCCGAGCTTGGGGATGAGCGGGTGGGTCCAGGTGTGGTTGCCGATGACGTGACCTTCGGTGACCATTCGGCGCAGCAGGTCGCGGTTGTCGGTGGCCATCTCCCCGCAGACGAAGAACGTGGCGCGGACCTGGTACCGGGCGAGGGTGTCGAGGATGGCCGGGGTGTAGCGGGGGTCGGGGCCGTCGTCGAAGGTGAGGGCCATGGCGCTGGCGTGCGCGACGTCGTCGGGCAGTCCGAGGATGGGTCGGGCCCGGACCGCCGGCTTCGCGAGGGGCGGCCGTACGGGTGCCTCGGCGGTCATCGGCCGGAGCCGGTAGGACTTTTCGGGCGGTCCCGCGGCCCGCAGTCCGGGGGCTCCGGCGGCGCCGGCGGGCGGCGGTCCCCCGGCCGGGGCGGGACCGGTGGCGCCGGGGATCGGGGGCTGTGACTCGCCCGCGGTGACCAGGGTGGACGCGGCGGCGATTCCGAGGAAGACGGCGGTACGCAGGAGCACGCGTCGCCCTACTGTCGGCTCGTCATTTTTCATTATTACTACGTATCAACGACATCCCGGCAGCTGTCGAGAGGCACGGACGCGCCCCCGTTCGCTCACTCGTTCAGCCGCGCCGCACCAAGGGGAACGGGAGCGTCTCCCGGATCGTCAGGCCCGTCAGGAACATGACCAGACGGTCGACTCCGATGCCCAGGCCGCCGGTCGGCGGCATGGCGTACTCCAGGGCGTCCAGGAAGTCGTTGTCGAGTTCCATCGCCTCGGGATCGCCGCCCGCCGCGAGCAGGGACTGCGCGGTGAGGCGTCGGCGCTGCTCGACGGGATCGGTCAGCTCCGAGTAGGCGGTGCCCAGTTCGGTGCCGAAGGCCACCAGGTCCCACCGTTCGGCCAGCCGCGGGTCCTTGCGGTGCTGGCGGGTGAGCGGCGAGACGTCGGTCGGGAAGTCCTTGTAGAAGGTGGGCAGCTTGGTCCGCTCCTCCACCAACCGCTCGTACATCTCCAGGACGACGTCGCCGCGGGTGTCCTCCGGCGCGTGCGGCACCTTGGCCCGGTCGCAGAGCCGGCGCAGCACGTCCTCCTCGGTGTCCGCGTCGACCTCCTCGCCCAGGGCCTCGCTGATCGCCCCGTACATGGTCTTGACGGGCCAGGCACCGGAGATGTCGTGGACGACGAGCTTGCCGTCGGGGCCCGCCTTGTGGGCGATCGGTGAGCCGTAGGCGGCGGTCGCGGCGCCCTGGACGAGTTCTCGGGTGAGGTCGAGCATCACGTCGTAGTCGGCGAAGGCCTGGTAGGCCTCCAGCATCGTGAACTCGGGGTTGTGCTTGTAGGAGACGCCCTCGTTGCGGAAGGTGCGGCCCATCTCGAAGACCTTCTCCATGCCACCGACGCACAGCCGCTTGAGGTACAGCTCGGGTGCGATGCGCAGGTACAGGTCGAGGTCGTAGGCGTTGATGTGCGTGCGGAACGGCCTGGCGTTCGCACCGCCGTGGATCTGCTGGAGCATCGGCGTCTCGACCTCCAGGTAGCCGCGGTCCAGCAGCCCCTGCCGCAGGGCCTGCACCGCGCTGGAGCGGGCCCGTACGACGTCGCGCGCGTCGGGGCTCGCGACCAGGTCGAGGTAGCGGCGCCGGACGCGGGCCTCGGGGTCGGCGAGTCCCTTGCGCTTGTCCGGGAGGGGGCGCAGGCACTTGCCGGTGAGCTGCCAGTCCGAGACGACCACGGACAGTTCGCCCGACCTGCTGGTGCCGACCTCACCGCTCGCCACCACGTGGTCCCCGAAGTCGACCTGCGCGGTGAAGGACTCCAGCGCGCCGGGCCCGGCCTCGTCCCGGGTGAACATCAGCTGGGTGTCGCCGGTCCAGTCGCGGAGCACGGCGAAGACCACGCCGCCGAGGTCGCGCACGACCATCACCCGGCCGGCGAGGGTGACCTGTTCGCCGGTGCGGGCGCCCGGCGGGTAACCGGGGTGGGCGGCCTTCAGCTGGGCGACGGTGTGGGTGCGCTGCCGGATCCCGACGGGGTAGGGGTCGGTGCCGCTCGCCCGGATCCGTTCCATCTTGGCGTGCCGGACCCGGACCTGGTCGGGCAGCCGCTCGACCTGCGCCTGTTCCCCGTCCTGCCCGACGAGGTCCAGGCCCATCGAGTCGATGGACGGCAGGCCCTCGGTGGTGGCGGGGTTGGTGAGGCCCCTGGGGTGGCCGTTGCCCCACAGGGTGCGCAGGCTCGGTACGGAGACGAAGCCCTCCGCGATGCCGGAGGCGAGGCTGACCCGGGCGAGCGATCCGGCGTCCTGGTAGCAGAGGAAGCGGGGGTACCACTCGGGGCCGTACTTGACGTTCGAGCGGTACAGCGCCTCCAGCTGCCACCAGCGGGAGAAGAACAGCAGGAGCTTGCGCCACAGCTTCAGGACCGGGCCGGCGCCGATCCGGCCACCCTCCTCGAAGGCCGAACGGAACACCGCGAAGTTCAGGGAGATCCGCCGTACGCCCAGGCCGGGGGCGGCGGCGCACAGCTGCGCGACCATGAACTCCATGACGCCGTTCGGGGCGGACCGGTCCCGGCGCATCAGGTCGAGGGAGATGCCGTCCCTGCCCCAGGGGACGAAGGACAGCAGGGCGATCAGCTCGCCCTTCTCGTCGAAGGCCTCGACCAGCAGGCAGTCGCCGTCGGCACGGTCCCCCAACCGGTCGAGGGCCATGGAGAAGCCGCGTTCCGTCTCGGTGTCGCGCCAGCGGTCGGCCCGCTCGACGATCATCTGCATCTCGTCCTCGGACAGCGCCGAGTGGCGGCGGATGAGGGTGGTGGCCCCCGTCCGCCGGACCCGGTTGACGGCCTGCCGGGTGACCCGCATGTCGCGACCGTCGAGGTCGAAGTGGGCGACCTGCAGGATCGCCTCGTCGCCGAGCTGGAGCGCGCTGAGCCCGGACCGGGCGTAGGCGGTCGCGCCGTCCTCGGAGGCGCCCATGACGGCCGGCTGCCATCCGTAGCGGCGGGCCACGGCCAGCCAGGCGTCCACGGCGGGCGTCCAGGCGGCGGGGTCGCCCACCGGGTCACCGCTGGCCAGGCACACCCCGGCCTCCACCCGGTACGTCACGCCCGCCTTGCCGTTCGGGGCGAAGACCACGGCCTTGTCGCGGCGGGTCGCGAAGTAGCCGAGGGAGTCGTTGCGGCCGTACGCGCCGAGGAGCGCCCGGATGCGGGGTTCCTCGTCCCCGTGCAGGGCGGCGGTCAGCCGTTGGGAGCGGAACAGGGTCGTGGCCGCGTTCAGCAGGGCGAGGGCGCCGAAGAGGCCGAGGAGGAAGTACAGCGGGCGGGGCGGCCGCCCGTCGAACTGCCGGGCGGAGAAGAGCCCGCCGAACACCTGCTTCGCGGCCCAGTCGAGCCACTGCCCCTTGGGCAGGGTCCCCGGGAACAGGGCGACGAGCCCCCACCCGACGAGGACCGCGGCGAGCAGTCCGAGGCCGAGCACGAGCAGGGCCCGCCAGACGGCGCCGTGCCGGGAGGCGGCGTAGAACTCGCCGCGCGCCGCGATCAGGATGACCATCGCGGCGACGGCCACGGCCATGGACGGGCCGCCGATCCAGTAGTCCCGGTCGGCGATGATCAGGACGTCGACCAGGATCAGCAGGGCCAGATAGGTGACGACGATCCACCAGGCGATCTTCTTGCGGGTGCCGAGGGCGGCGGCCAGCAGGAAGAGGAACACGGCGTAGGCGAGGTTCTCGCTGACGGGCACCACGAACTGGTCCAGGAAGCGGACGACGGGCCTCAGCAGCCGTCTCAGCGTCGGGGAGAGGGCCAGCAGGGCGCACAGCAGTCCGAGCGTTCCGAAGAACGCGCCGAAGGCGTCCGGGACCCGGCTCAGGAACCGGCGGTGCGTCGTACGGCTCTCACGGGTCCCACCGGTCTCCTCCACTGTGGCACTCATGGTTCGCACTGTAAGGAGGGCCGCGCGGGTCCGCGCGGCGAGACGGCATACCCTCGGAAGGGTGACAGAGCACGTGAACACGGGATTCGAGCGCGGCACCGACGGACCGAAGGTCATCCTCGCCGGAGTTGACGGATCCGATTCCTCCTTGCGGGCCGCCGCGTACGCCGCCGGCCTCGCCCGCCGCCAGAACGCACTCCTCGCCCTCGTGTACGTCCAGCCCGTCATCCCGGCCGGCGCCTCGATGGGCGTGCCCGTCGCCGACACCACCGGGGAGATCGCGGAGGGCATCGTCGCCGAGATCCGTGACTCCGCGGAACGCCTGAAGGGCGTCTTCGACGTCCGCTGGCAGTTCCACACCTTCCGCGGGGACCCGTACTCCGGGCTCGTGAGCGCCGCCGAGGAGCTGACGGCGGACGCCGTCGTCGTCGGCGCGTCCGAGCGGGCGGGTCACCGGATCGTCGGCTCGGTCGCCGTCCGCCTGGTCAAGGCGGGCCGCTGGCCGGTGACGGTGGTGCCGTAGCCCCCTGCCGGTGGCGGCGGCCGTGTACGTGGCCGTGGCCGGGATCGTCAGCGGGCGGCAGCAGGTGTCAGCGGGCGGCTTCCAGGCCGTCCTTGGCGGCGCCGCGGCTGAGGACGGCCTCGGTGACGGCCTCCTGGGCTTCCTCGTAGTCGTCCCGGCCGGGGTCCTCGGCGAGGGCCGCCGGGAGGTTGACCACCCGGCCGGGGCCGAGGTCCATCATCTGCGGGATGAACTCGGCCTTGGTCACCTGCCAGCGCTGCCCGGGCGCGGCGGGCGGGGCGAAGGTGAAGCGGCCGATCGAGCCGTAGTTGCCGCGCAGGTCGCGCGCGCCGGAGGGGTTGAACATCTCGCCGGCGACCTGGTCGCCCATTCCGTAGACGATCCAGGTGCCGTTGACCTTCTCGTAGGCCTGCGGGACGTGCGCGTGGGTGCCCAGGATCATGTCGATGTCGGGCCTGCCGCCGGTCTGCGAGGCGGTCAGCGCCTTCCCCAACGAGAGCTGCGTCCCGTCGGGGTCGGTCTCCCACTCCGTGCCCCAGTGCAGGCTGACCAGGACCACGTCCGCGCCGGCCTTGCGGGCCGCCCGGGCGTCCGCGACGATCCGGTCCTGCTTCATCTCGTTGACGGCCCACGGTTGGCCCTCCGGCATCGGGTAGCCGTTGGTGTCGTAGGTGTAGGCGAGGTGCGCGACCTTGGCGGGGCCCGCCTCGTACATCGTCGTCCTCGCCGCCTCGGCGGCCGTGCGCGCGGAGCCCGCGTGGCCGAGACCGGCCTTGTCGAACCGGTCGAGGGTGCGCCGGATGCCGTCCGCCCCGTCGTCGAGGGTGTGGTTGGAGGCGGTGGAACAGCCGTCGTAGCCGGCGGCCTTGAGTCCGTCGGCGACCTCGGGCGGGGAGACGAAGGCCGGATAGCCGCTGAACGGTCCGCCGTCCTCGCCGTAGATGGTCTCCATGTGGCAGAGCGCGAGATCGGCCGCCGAGACCACGGGTTTCACGGCGGCGAACATGGGGCGGAAGTCCCACCCGTCGCCGCCGGCGTCCTCCGCCGCCCGCTTGATGACGGAGGTGTGCGGTAGTACGTCGCCGCTGGCCACCAGGGTGAAGCCCTTCTCGGCGGCGCCGGGGGCGGCGGTTCCGGACGGGGCGGGCGTGGCGGACGACGGACCGGCCGCGCCGGTGCCGAGCCGGGCCGGGGCGGGTCCGCCGTCGGCGCAGCCTGCGGCGACCGCCGGCAGCAGGACGGCGCAGAGGAGTGCGAGTGCCCGTCGGGTACGTGTGCTCATCTGCGCCGACTCCTTTTTGTATGACTATCGGATCATCTGATCCGCAATCCATAGGAGAAGACGCCCGAAGTCAAGGAACGGTGCCGTCCGCCTGAGCCGTCCCACTCCGACGGCCCCCACTCCGACGGCCCCCCGTGCGTTCGTCCCGCCGCCCGCGCGTCGAGGCGTCCGTTCATCGCGCCGTTCGACCGTTCGTCGTCCGGCTCGGCCGCCCACCGGACGACCCGGATGCTTGGGCGCACCGGGGACGCCGGACGGTTCCGGCCGGGCTCCGTGCAGGTCAGGGTGAGCGGGTCGGCCCCCCACGCGGGACCCGAGACCCCCAGCGACCCCCGGAAGGAGCCACCCGTGCCGCCCTCCCCCACCCTCCAGCACACCGAACCCCAGGCCCTCGCCGAACTCCAGCGCGACCACGGGCGGGCCCTGTTCGGTTTCCTGGTCGGCCTCACCGCAGGGGACGCCCAGCGCGCCGAGGACCTCGTCCAGGAGACCCTCGTACGGGCCTGGCAGCACCCGGAGGTGCTGGCCAGCAGCCACGAGTCCATGCGGCCCTGGCTGTTCACGGTCGCGCGGCGGCTGGCGATCGACGCCCGCCGGGCCCGCCTCGCCCGCCCGCTGGAGGTGGAACCGCACGGCCTGGAGCACGCGCCCGAGCCCCAGGACGCGGTGGCGGGCTCGGTCACCGCGATCGACATCCGGCGGGCGGTCGGCAGCCTCGGGCAGGAACACCGGGACGTGCTGGTGCAGGTCTACTTCCAGGACCGCTCGGTGGCCGAGGCCGCCGCGGAGCTCGGCATTCCGGCCGGAACGGTCAAATCCCGTACGTACTACGCCCTGCGCGCCCTCCGGAAGGGCCTCCAGGGATACGGACTCGGCGCCTGACGGTCGGCCCGGACGCGCTCGCCCCCCTCGAACGACGCCGGAGAAACTCTCAAGGATCGCCCGTCATGCGCACGAACCGGACAGGGAGCGCATCGATTGCGGCATCAGAGCGTTCAAGTTGAGTAAACATCCCCCGCTCCACGAGTCGTGCGGTGAAGGCTCGGGGGTGACGGCGGGAAGCTCGACGCGGGGAGAGGTGGAACGGTGCAGCCCGAGGGTTCGAACGGCACCAGTGACGGCGGACTGGCAGTGCCCATGGCGTGGCTCTACGCGGAGTACATCGCCGACGAGCTGCTGCGCACGGGCCGGCTGATCCCGATCAGCACCCTGGAGTTCCGCGCCGGACGCGACACGCTCGCGCTGACGATCTACCTCTCGGACGCGGCGGGCGAACTCTCCGGCATCCGGGTGGTCTCTCAGCTCGACGAGTGGATGTCCCTGACGGCGTACGGGCACCCCTGGCGCGACTGGGTCCACACCCGCTTCCTCGCGCTGGGCGAGGAGGCCCGCGAGCGCGGCGACGCGGAGGACCCCGACCTCGAACTGGCGCGGGCGGCCTGGCGCTGGCTCGACCACACCGAGCTGTTCGCCACCAACCTCGGCCCGGGCCGCCACGAGCACACCGACACCCCGCCGGCCCTGGACGAGAACGCCCGCGTCTGGACGCCGGCCTGGCAACTCGGCCTCCCCCTCGGACACCTCGCGATGCACCTGTTCTAGGGCCGGTCGGTGCGGGCCGACGCCTGCGCCGCCCGGCTGCTACGCCGTCTCGGACGGGTCGGTCACCAGGCCCGTGAAAGCGGCCTCGTTGCGCTCGGCCCGGGTCACGTACCAGCGGGCGATCAGCCACATCACCGGGTACGCGGCCAGACCCAGTGCGATCCAGACCAGTGGACCGGCCGTCGACCGCGGCAGCAGGAACGCCAGCGGCAGCGGGACCAGCAGCAGCGCGAGCACCGTCAGCGCGCCCAGGCCGGCGCGCAGCTGGCTGCGCATCAGGGCCCGTACGTAGGTCGTGCCGAGGGTGGTGTGCTCGGAGATCTCGGAGCAGGCCGGGGCGTGCGCGGGCGGCCGCCGGCGGGTGCCGCGGGGCACTCCGGTGACGGTCTCCCGCCGGGGCGGGTGCTGCGGCTCGGCCATGGGCCGGAGTCTACGCGGGGCCCCGCTCCCGGCACCGCCCGGTTCCTCGCCCTGCCCCGCTACTTGAGGAGGCGGGAGAGCCGACGGTCCGCGAGGGGCTTGCCGCCGGTCTGGCAGGTGGGGCAGTACTGGAGCGAGGAGTCCGCGAACGACACGGAGCGGACCGTGTCCCCGCACACCGGGCAGGGTTCGCCCGTGCGGCCGTGGACCCGCAGCCCGCTCTTCTTCTCCGCCTTGAGCTTCCCCGCCGCGACGCCGTGGGCACGCTCGACCGCGGTGCGCAGGGTGTCCCGCACGGCCTCGTAGAGGTGCGTGATCTGGTCCTCGTCGAAGGAGGCCGCCAGTTTGAACGGCGAGACGCGGGCCGCGTGCAGGATCTCGTCGCTGTACGCGTTCCCGATCCCGGCGATCACGCCCTGATCGCGGAGCACCCCCTTGATCTGCCGGCGCTCCCCCGTCAGGAGTGCGGCGAAGGAATCGCGGTCGAAGCCCTCCGCGAGCGGGTCGGGCCCGAGCCGGGCGATGCCCGGGACCTCCTGGGGGTCGCGCACGACGTACACCGCGAGGCGCTTTTGGGTCCCCGCTTCGGTGAGGTCGAAGCCGCCGCCCTCCTCCAGTGCGACGCGCAGCGCGAGCGGCCCCTTGCCCGGCCGCGGCGGCTGGGCGGGGAACGCGTCGCGCCAGTGCAGCCAACCGGCGCGGGCCAGGTGGGTGACGAGGTGGAGGTCGCCGATCGGCAGGGCGAGGAACTTGCCGTGGCGCGCGGTGGCCCCGGCCGTCCGCCCTTCCAGGGCGGTCGGGGGCGGGTCGTACGTCTTGAGCACGCTGACGGCGAGCGGAAGGACACGTTCCACGACCCGCCCGGCGAGGTGCTCGTCGAGGAACTCCCGCAGGGCCTCGACCTCGGGCAACTCCGGCATCCTCCCAGCCTGCCGCCACCCCACCCGAACCGCGACCCGACCCGACCCGGCGCCGGCCCGGTCGGTGTGCCGGGGGTCAGGACATGACGAACTCGCACCACACGCATTTGCCGCTGCCCCGCGGTTCCACGCCCCAGACGTCCGCGAGTCGGTCGACGAGCATCAGGCCGCGGCCCGAGACGCCGGATTCGCCCGCCTCGCGGCGTCTGGGGAGGGCGCTGGAGCGGTCCGCCACCTCCACGCGCAGCCGTCGCTCGGGGCCGGTCAGAACGCGCAGGGTCACGATGGCGGGACCGTCGGTGTGCATGAGGGCGTTCACGATGAGTTCGTCGGCGATCAGTTCGATCTCGTCGGCCCGGTTGCGCGCGCCCCACGCGCGGACCGCCGCACCGATCATGTGCCGGGCCGCGACGAGGGCTTCGGGGTCCCCCGGGGCCACGTGCTGCTGGAGCCGGCCACGGCCCTGCGGGGCCTCCTCGCCGAGCCGGCGCAGCAGGAGCAGCGCCATGTCGTCGTCGCCGCCCCGGTCGTCGACGACTTCGCAGAGCCGGTCGGCCAGGAGCTGAAGGTCCGCCGGGCCGTTGCGGACCAGGGCGGTGAGGAACTGGATGCCGTCGTCGAGGTCGGCGCCGGGCTGTTCCACCAGTCCGTCGGTGCACAGCAGGAGCGTTTCTCCCGGATCCAGTTCCACGGTGGTGACCGGGTACTCCAGGCGGCCGAACTCGGCGGACAGCCCCAGCGGCATCCCGCCTTCCACCGGCAACCTTTGGCAGTCCCCGTCGCGGGTGCGCAGCAGCGGGTCCAGGTGGCCGGCGCGCACCAGTTGCAGGACCCCGGTCGAGAGGTCGGCCTCCACGTAGGTGCAGGTCGCGAAGCGGTCGGTGTCCAGTTCGTGCAGGAAGACCGAGGCCCTCGCCATCACCGTGGCCGGCGAGTGCCCCTCGGCGGCGTACGCGCGCAGGACGATCCTCAGCTGCCCCATCACGGCGGCCGCGTGCGTGTCGTGGCCCTGGACGTCGCCGATGACGGCGCCCACCCGGCCGCCCGGCAGCGGGATGACGTCGTACCAGTCGCCGCCGATGTCCTGCCCCATCCGCGCGGACCGGTAGCGGACCGCGATCCGGGCGCCGGGGACGGCCGGGATGCGCCGGGGCAGCATCGCCTGCTGGAGTCCCTCGGCGAGGTCGTGCTCCTGCTCCAGCAGCATGGCCCGTTGCAGGCTCTGGGCGATGCTGCTGCCCAGCGCGACCAGCAGGTTCCGTTCGTCCTGGGTGAAGCCGTCCTTGTCCTGGTAGAGGAGTCCGATGGCGCCGATCGGGCGGGCCTGCGCGATCAGCGGGAGGTAGGCGGCGGCGGAGATCCGCATGGGCGAGATCTTCGCCCAGAGCCCCGGATAGCCGTGGGCGAACTCCTCCGCCGAGTCGAGGAAGCGCGGTTGCAGCGAGCGCACGACCTCACTCATCGGGTACGGCTCGTCGATGCGGGTGTAGCGGGTGCCGGGCACGAAGCTGCCCTGGGGCCCTTCGGCCACGAGGTGGATGCGGCCGGCCTCGACGAGGCCCATGACCATGCCCATCGAACCCAGGCGCTCCAGGCCGTGGGCGTCGCCGAGGGCGTCGATGACGTCCTTCACGGTCCGGGCGTGCGCGAGCGCCGCCGTGGTGCTCTCGACCACGGAGGTCTGCCGGCGGCGCTCGTCGTCCAGGCCGAGGCGCTCGGCGGAGTGGCTGAGTTCCTCGGTGGCGTCGCGGACGATGCCGATGATCCGGTACGGGCGCCCGTCGGGGTCCCGCATGACGCGGCCCTGGGTGTGCGTCCAGCGCGGTTCGCCGTCGCGGCAGCGGATCCGGAAGTAGGCGCCGTAGCTGTCGACGCCGCTCTTGAGGGCGCTGGAGACCAGCGCGTCCAGCCGGGTGGCCTCGGCCGGCGGGACGCGCGGGGAGAGGGATTCGGGGTGACCGTCGTAGGCGTCGGGGGCAGTGTCGAAGACTTCGAGAGCTGCTGAGTCCAGGTGCATGAGCCCGGTGACCAGGTCCCAGTCGAAACTGCCCATCCGGTTCAGCGACAGCGACCGGTCCGCGTGGGCGGGCCAATCGTCCGGCAGCGATGTGGTGCTCGGCACCGGTCCACCATGACACAGCCGGGGGTCAGGCGCTCTCCAGGTACTGGGCCTCGTCGGAGCCCTCGGTCAGCGGGTCCGGGACGTCGTACGGGGCGTCGTACGGGGCGTCGGGCAGGAACGGGTCGAGCATGTCCGGCAGGGCGTCGTCCTGTGGGTGGCCGGGCAGGGCCGGGTCGTCCGGGCCCTGCTCCGACGGCTCGGACGGTACGTCGCCGGGCGCGTTCGGCGCGGGGTCCGCGGGCCGGGCCGGCGACGGGGTCCCGGGCGCCTGCGGGGTGACGGGCGGCCGCGCGGGCTTGCCGGGCGGGGTGTCCGCGGCCGGCGGGCACGGGGTCGCGTTGCCCGCGCCGGGCAGCTGCGCCTGCGGTCCAGCGAGCGGGAGGCCGGCGGCCGGGTCGGTGAACGGGTCGGCGGGCACGCCCGCCGACGCCTCGCCGGGGACGCCACCGGGGGCGGTGCCCGGAACTCCGGACGATCCTTCGGCGAGCGGGCCGGGGGCTCCGGGGGCGCCCGGGACGGCGCCCGGCGGGGCCGGCGGCAGGTCGAGGGACGCGCCGGCGGACGGGTCGCCGGTGAGGTCGTCGGTCTCGGCGAGACCGGGGCCGGCAAGCGTACCGGCGCCGGGGTCTTGCATGAGACCGCTGGTCGAACCGGTCGGCCCGGCGTTGAAGTCCTCCGCGAGTTCGTCCGCGAAGCCGCCCGTGAACTCGTCGGGACCGGCCTGCGGCGTACCGGCGGACGGGTCGAACGGGGCTTCCCCGGGAACGGCCCCGGCCGCCGGGTCGGACGGCGGGCTCCCCGGAGCCCCCTCGGTGACGTCGAACGGCACGTCGGACGGGGCGTCGTACGGGCCGTCCCCCGGCAGGCCCCCCGTGACGTCGGACGGAGGTCCGGCCGGCGGCGCCGTCGGGGACACCGGTGGCCTGGTCCGCTCCAGGCTGTTGGGGTCGGGCGCGGTGCAGGGGTCGGAGGCGGCGCCGGGCGGAACGGCGGGCCCGTCGGGAATCCCGTCGGCCGGGTCGTAGGGCGGCAGCACCCGGGGGGTCTTGTCCTGGGCGCCGTCGTCCCCGGTCCTGCGCTCGATCCAGGTGTTGTCGGCCACGTTGACGATGAGCAGGTTGTCCAGGGGCCGGGCGCTCGGTTCGACGACGACGACCTGGTTGGCCTGGTAGCCCTGCCAGGGGTCGCCCTTGGTCACCGGGCTCCCGCTCGCGGAGCGCGGCGCGACGAGCGGGTTGCCGCAGCCGCAGCGGACCCTCGGCATGCCGTGTTCGTCGACGAGCACGGCCGTGCCGGCCTGGAGCACGGCCTGGAAGTCCTCGGGGTGGCCGCCCTTGTACCCGTGGCTGGTGACCCGGGTGTCGGCGCGGAGCACCACCGGGGTGAGTCCGCGCAGGAACTCGGGGAGCTTCGCCTGTTCGACTCCGGCGACCGAGGCGAAGGCGCGGCCCCTGGCCTCGTCGGCGACGAGGTAGCCGACCTGTCGTTCCACGTCGCAGCTGCCGAACCGCTGGGTGCCGCCGTAGAGGCCGGGGGTGGCCGCGCCGATCGTACGGATGCCCCGGCCGCTGCGGTTCGGCAGCGGGGGCTGCACCGGGGCGGACTCGCGGGTGGCGAACGATGCCGTGAAGGGCGCGGCGCCGGCGGCGCCGACGGGCTGGAGCTGCACCTCCTTGCTCTCCGCGGCCGGGCCCTTCGTCACCTCGGGCGGCGAGCCCGTGCATCCCGCGGCGAGCAGTCCGACGAGGGCGAAGAGGGTTGTGCAGGTCGGTAGGTGACGGCGCGACGTATGACGGGGTGTCATCGGTGCGGTTGCGTCGTTCACGTCTTTCACGCTGATCTCCCTATTCGCCCCGAGTTGTCACCTCTTGTCTGCCGCATGTTCCGGAGCCCCGCAAGTGGAGCGCCGCGAGTGGGGCACCGACGCCCGAACGCAGGGTCTTGAACATGTTCAACAAACCCCGTAGGGTCACGACCATAACTTGAACACGTTCAAAGGAGAGTGCCGTGACGGTACTCGTCAACCTGATCGTCATCCTGGGCATGTTCTACGTCGTCCCCGTGGGCCTGCTCCTCATCGACCCCGTCCGGCTGCGCACCGCCGCCCGGCTGTGGCCGCTCGCCGCCCTCCCCGGGGCGCTGTGCCTGTGGCTGCCGCGCGGCGCGGCCGCCACGGCGCTCGCCGCGTTGTACGCGTGCGCGGCGCTGGCACCGGCCGCCCACGCACCGGCCCGGTTGCTACGGACCCGCTCGCTCGCCCCCGCCGAGGTGGCGGTGCTCACGGCGCTGGTCTCGCCCTCGGTCGCCGGGATCGCCCTGGTCGCCGAGCGGGCCGGATACCGGCTCTTCGGCTTCGACCTCGACATCCTGGCCCTGACCGTCCCCCACTTCCACTTCGCCGGGTTCACGGCGGCGCTGGTCGCCGGGCTGGTCTGCCGGTCGGCGGGTGCGCGGCGGTGGGCGCGCTGGGCGGCGTACAGCGTGCCCGCCGGCACGCTGCTGGTACTCCTCGGATATTTCGTGGACGACTGGGCCGAACTGCTGGGGGCGATGGTGCTGACGGCGGGAATGTGGGCCGTGGCGCTCGTGACCTGGCGCGATCTGCGACCCGTCGCCGGCGACCGGACCACGGGCACCCTGTTGGCGGTGTCGGCGGCCGTACTGGTCGCCACGATGCTGCTCGCCCTGTGGTGGGCGGTCGGCGAGGCCACCGGGATCGCGCACCCCACCCTGACCTGGATGGCCGCGACGCACGGCCTCGGCAACGCGCTCGGCTTCGCCCTCTGCTCGCTGCTGGCCTGGCGCCGCCTGACCGCCGGCCCGACCGCTCCGGCAGGGCCGACCGACCCGACCGCGCCGGCCGCCGTGCCCACTGCCCCGGCCGCCGTACCCGCTCCGACCGCCCCCGCGATGACCCCGGCACCGCCGGCCGCGACCCGCTGACCGCGCACCCCCGAACGGAGACCACCCCATGACCCGCCTCACCAGCACCGGCCGGGACGTCCTCAACTACCCCGACCGCGGCGCCACCCTGCACCGACCCCTGCCCGACGGCTACCACCACCTGCACCACCGGGCCCGCGTCGGGCGCGGGCGCGAGGTGTTCGAGGCGGCCGGCAGAGCCGTCTCGGAGTTCGCGATGCACCGGGCGACCGGGGCCCGCGTCCGGACGGACGGCCCCGCCGCCCCCGGGGTGCGGGTGGAGATCGGGCTGGGCGTCGGCCCGCTGCGCGTCACCGTGCCCTGCGAGGTGATCTGGGTACCCGACGCCCCGGACCGGGCCGGATTCGCCTACGGCACCCGGACCGGGCACCCCGAGAGCGGCGAGGAATCGTTCCTGGTGGAACTCGCCGAGGACGGCACCGTCTGGTTCGAGGTGACCGCCTTCAGCCGGCCCGCCGTCTGGTACACCCGTCTCGCCGGCCCGCTCGTCCCCGTCCTGCAGCGCGGTTACGCCCGGCTGCTGACCCACCACCTGCGCGGGCCGGCCGCGACCGGCTGATACTGGAGGGAATGGACTGGTTCACCGCACCCGCCTACTGGCCGGCCCGGATCTTCTTCCAGCGGACCCTCGCCGGTGTCTACGTCCTCGCCTTCGTCGGGGCCGCCCTGCAGTTCCGGGCCCTGATCGGAGCCCGCGGCATGCTGCCCGTCCCGCAGTACGTGCGGTACGTGCCCTTCCGCAACGCCCCGAGCCTCTTCCAAATCCACTACTCGGACCGGCTCTTCGCCTGCTGCGCCTGGGCCGGCGCGCTGCTCGCGGCGGCGCTCGCGGCGGGGGCCGGGGACAGGGTTCCGCTGGGCGCGGCCATGGCGACGTGGGCCGTCCTGTGGCTGCTGTACCTGTCCGTCGTCAACGTGGGGCAGACCTGGTACTCCTTCGGCTGGGAGTCGCTGTTGCTGGAGGTGGGCTTCCTCGCCGTCTTCCTGGGCAACGCCCGGACCGGGCCGCCCGTGCTGGTGCTGTGGCTGCTGTGGTGGGTGCTGTTCCGGGTGGAATTCGGCGCCGGGTTGATCAAGATGCGGGGCGACGCCTGCTGGCGCAAGCTCACCTGCCTCTACCACCACCACGAGACGCAACCCATGCCGGGACCGCTCAGCCGGTTCTTCCACCACCTGCCGAAGCCGCTGCACCGGGTGGAGTGCGCGGCGAACCACGTGACCCAACTCGTCGTCCCGTTTCTGCTCTTCATCCCTCAGCCGGTGGCCTCGTACGCCGCCGCCGTGATGATCGCCACCCAGTTGTGGTTGGTGCTGTCCGGCAACTTCGCCTGGCTGAACTGGCTGACGATCGCGCTCGCCCTGTCGGCCGTCGACTTCACCCGGTTCACCGCAGCGCCGGCCGCCGCCGCCTCGCGCGGAGCGCCGCTCTGGTACGTGGTCCTGGTGTGCGCGGTGACCGTCCTGGTCCTGGTGCTGAGTCGGCACCCGGTCGCCAACATGGTCTCGCGGCGCCAGGTGATGAACCGCTCCTACGACGGGCTCCACCTGGTCAACACCTACGGGGCCTTCGGCTCGGTCGGCCGGATCCGCGAGGAGGTCGTGGTGGAGGGCACCGACGACCGGACGCCGCGCCCGGACGGCGCCTGGCGGGAGTACGGCTTCAAGGGCAAACCGGGCGAACTCCGGCGGATGCCGCGCCAGTTCGCCCCGTACCACCTGCGCCTCGACTGGCTCATGTGGTTCGCCGCGCTCTCCCCCGGCTACGCGCGGGACTGGTTCGGGCCGTTCGTCGAGCGGCTGCTCGCGGGCGACCGGGACACGTTGCGCCTGCTGCGCCACAACCCCTTCCCGGACGCCCCGCCCCGTTTCGTACGGGCCCGGCTGTACCGCTACCGGTTCACCACCCGGAGCGAGTTCCGCGAGACGGGCGCGTGGTGGCACCGCACGTTGGTGCGCGAGTACCTGCCGCCGACCCGACTCACGGACGCCGCCGCCTCAGAGCCCGAGTAGGGCGGCCTCCCGCTCGGCGGATATGCCCTTCTTCGGGCGGTCGGGCCGGTGCGGGGCGACGCCGCCGAGGCTCCGCAACCAGGCCCAGGTGTCCGCGGCCGTCTCCTCGACGGGCCGGCACGTCAGGCCCGCGTCGAGCGCCTTGGTGACGTCCGCGCCGAAGATGTAGTCGTGCAGCTCGCCCTCGGGAAGCCAGATCGGCAGTTCCGTCCACGGCTCGACGCCGGCCTTCTCGATCACGTCGTCCGCCGTCCAGCGCGGCTCGACCGCACCTCCGGTGGCCGCGGCGCAGGCCGCGATGAGGCTGCCCATGGTGGCGTGGCCCCTCGGGGACACCACGTCGTAGGCGCCGCCGCGGCCTGCCGCCGCGGCGTCCAGGGTCCAGCGCGCGAGGTCGCGGACGTCGATGTACTGGAGCGGCAGGTGGGGCCGACCCGGGGCCAGCAGCGGGCCGCCGCGGGCCACCCGGTTCAACCACCAGGGCAGCCGGCCGACGTTCTCGTAGGGGCCGATGATCAGGCCCGCCCGGACCAGCAGCGCGTGGTCCCCGAAGGCGGCCTCGACGGCCAGTTCGCCGCCGCGCTTGTCCTCGGAGTAGGCGACGGCCTCCGCGTCCGGTGATCCCTCGACGACCGGGCCGGCCTCACCGAGTCCGGCGGGAGACGGGTAGACGTAGACCGAACGGCTGGAGATGTACGTGTACTGCCCGACCCGGCCGGCCAGCAGGCGGGCGCTGTCGCGCACCACGACGGGGGCGCCGCTCCAGGTGTCGACGACCAGGTCCCACTCGCCCTCGGCCAGGGCCGTGAGCCCGTCGGGGGCGGTACGGTCCCCGTGGAGCGCGCTCGTGCCCGGCGGGGCGGCGTGGCGACCGCGGTGGAAGACGGTGACGTCCCAGCCCCGGTCGAGGGCGTCCTCGACGATCGCACGCCCGACGAATTCGGTCCCACCCAGCATCAACAGTTTCATGGGTCGAGACTGCACGGCCACGGGTGGGACGGGGAAGTGTTGATCGCCATCAGCGATCACGCCTTGGGCGGACGCGGAACGGGAACTCCGCTCGCGCCCCCGTCGCTCTCGGCGCGGGGGCGCGGACCGGTGCCCCGGACGGGGCCGTCCGGAGGACTTCTAGTCGATGCCGGGCAGGATGTGGGGTTCGGCCAGGTCGTCCTCGTAGCCCGCCAGCCGGATCGGCGCGGAGCGTGCCCACACTTCGAGGCTGCCGAGTTCGTCGGACTTCGTGTGCGCCCCCCGACCGGTTCGCTCCATGGTCTGTTCGGGCTTCTTCGTTTCAGTCACCGCGCACTCCCTTGTGTCGCGTAACCCGGCGAGCACGACCGCACGCCGGAGATAGGGAAATATAAGAGTTTCCGGACGCGGTGGCGCCTTGGTGGAGCGGTGCCCGGGTGGGGCTCCTTGCGGTCAGGGTACACATATGAGCGGGGCCCCGCTCGATGGAAGGGTAAAATCCACGCTGGACCGCATGTTTTCGCCCGGAGTTCAGTGAGTTGTGGGCCGGCGTGTCGCCCCGGACCGATCTGCTCGACGGCGGTGACACGCGCGCCGGCACGACGGAAGGAGCGGCGGTGACGGTGGCGGACGTGCCGGAGATCGGCAGTATCGACGAACTGATGGAACGGCTGGACACGCACCGGGGCCGCGATCACGGGCTGCGGACGGCGGCGCTGCTGCGGCGCTCGCACCCGTCCGACAAGGAACTCCAAGTGGCCGGACTGCCGCACGGGTTGGCCGGTGAGGTGCGTCCGCTCCTGGGCGCCCGCGTGGCGGGCCTCGCCCGGCTGCGCCCGGCTCCGGACGCGGAGACCTTGCGTCAGGCCTCGGAGAGCGCGGCGACCGCGGGTCTGAACGCGGGGGTGATGGAGGACTGGCGTCCGGTCCTCGAACTACTCGCCGCGCGCGTGCGCGGAACGGGCTGACCGCCGCCCCCGGAAGAGGACACCGAGGACGCCTGGGACACCGAGGACGCCGGGGACGCCGAAGGGGCCCACCCGGCGGTGGGCCCCCTCGGTCGGCCGGTCTACCAGTTGGCGGGGGCGTAGTCCTTGAGGAATACGCCGAACAGGTCCTCGCCGAGCTCGCCGCGGACGATCGGGTCGTAGACGCGGGCGGCGCCGTCGACCAGGTCCAGCGGGGCGTGGAAGCCCTCCTCCGCCAGGCGGATCTTGTCCGGGTGCGGGCGCTCGTCCGTGATCCAGCCCGTGTCGACGGCGGTCATCAGGATCCGGTCCTTCTGGAACATCTCCTGCGCGCTGGTGCGCGTCAACATGTTCAGCGCGGCCTTCGCCATGTTGGTGTGCGGATGGCCGGCGCCCTTGTAGCCGCGACTGAACACCCCTTCCATGGCGGACACGTTGACGACGTAGCGTCGTTCCGCCCCGGCCGCGGCCATCGCCGGGCGGAGCCTGCTGATCAGGATGAACGGCGCGGTGGAGTTGCAGAGCTGCACTTCGAGGAGCTCGACGGGGTCCACCTCGGACACCGTCTGGATCCAGCTGTTCGTATCGTGCAGGTCGGGGACGAGGCCGCCCGCGTCGATGGCGGTGCCCGCCGCGATCCGCTCCAGGGAGGCCGAGCCGGAGACCAGCGCGAGCTCGGTGACGTCCTGGGCGGTGAGCTTCTCGCCGGAACCGGACGTCAGGGCGGCCACCCGGTCGACGGTGCCACTGCCGAAGGTGCCGATGACCTCGGAGGAAGGCAGCTCGCCCGCCGGCAGCGGGGCGTTCTCCGCCGCGACCAGCTCACTGTAGGCGCCGGGGGAACGCCGTACGGTCTGGGCCGCGTTGTTGATCAGGATGTCCAGCGGGCCCTCGGCGGCGACGGAGTCGGCGAGCGCGACGACCTGGGCCGGGTCGCGCAGGTCGATCCCGACGATCTTCAGGCGGTGCAGCCATTCGGAGCTGTCGGGCATCGCCTTGAAGCGGCGGACCGCGTCGTTGGGGAAGCGCGTGGTGATGGTGGTGTGCGCGCCGTCGCGCAGCAGCCGCAGCGCGATGTACATGCCGATCTTGGCGCGACCGCCGGTGAGCAGGGCGCGCCGGCCGGTCAGGTCGGTGCGGGCGTCGCGGCGCGCGTGGTTGAAGGCGGCGCAGTCCTGGCAGAGCTGGTGGTAGAAGGCGTCGACCTCGACGTAGCGGGTCTTGCAGATGTAGCAGGACCGGGGTCGCTGGAGTATTCCGGCGATCGGCCCCTTGGTCGCGGTCGTCAGGGCGTTGCCCTGGGTCTCGTCGTCGATCCGTTCGGCGGAACCGGTCGCGGTCGACTCCGTGACGGCCTTGTCGTTGGCGGTCTTGGCGGCGCGGCGCTCCTGGCGACGGCGCTGCTTGACCGTCCGGTAGAGGCCGGCGGTGGCACGGCGTACGGTGATGGCGTCCGGGTGGTCGACGTCCAGCTTGTCCAGCTCGTCGATCACGCCGAGGCAGAGGGCAAGCCGCTCGGGGTCGATGCCCGGCCCGTATGCGTGGTTGTCTTCGGTCACCGTCATGGCCGCTGCCGTTCCTCGTTCGTCCGCGTCCGCGTGCTGCGGAAGTCCTCAAAACCGCCACTGTACGGAGCCGACACGCCGGGCACCAAACCCGTGACCGCACACCTCACGCACCGCGAGCGGATCGTCACGGTATGGATGGTTCGACGACGCTCCGCACCCGGCGCCGGCGCGGCGATGGGCGGGCCGATACCCGATACCCCGTACCGCTCGCGTATGAGCGATGACTCGGCGTACTCCTCCTGGTGTATGCCCGGAGGATGACACGGACGGCGATCATGACTCCTCCGGGCGGATGAACGGCCCGTCGAGCTGGGGCATGGTGGCTTTCATGAGTGCCTTGGCCTTGTCGGTTCTGCTCTGCCTGGTGTCGGCCGTCGCGTACGCGGGCGGCGCGATCGTCCAGGAACGTGTCGCGGCGACCTCGCCGGGTCATGGTTACGCGCCCCTGCGCCGGACCGGGTGGTGGGTGGCGGTCGGGCTGAACGGCCTCGGCGCGCTACTGCACGTGGTGGCGCTGGCGTACGGGCCGCTGAGCCTGGTCCAGCCCCTCGGCGCGCTGACGATCGTCTTCGCGCTGCCGATGGCGGCCGTGTTCGTACGCCGCCGGGCGGGTGCGGCGGCGTGGCGGGGCGCGGTCATGGCGACGGCGGGCCTGGCCGGGTTGCTGGCCCTGACGGGCGGGGACGGCGCGGGCCGGCAGGCCTTCGCGGGCGGGGAGCGGCTGCTCCTGCTGGTGGTGACGGGGGGCGTGGTGGCGGCGCTGTTCCTGGCCGCGCACCGGGTGGTCCGGCCGGTGCTGCGCAGCGTGCTGCTGGCCGCGGCGGCCGGCACGGCCTTCGGCATGGGATCGGTGTTCACGAAGGCGGTCGCGGAGAGCTTCACGCCGGCCGACCCGGCCGCGCCGTGGCCGGACCTGGTGGCGATCGCCCTGCTGGCGGCGTGCGGAGTGCTGCTGTCCCAGGCGGCCTACCGGGGCGCCGGGCTGACCGCGCCGTTGGCCACCGTGACGGTCGTCAATCCGGTGGCGGCGGCGGCGGTCGGGATCTCCCTGTTCGACGAGGGGTTCCGGCACGGCGCCGCCGGCGCGGCGGCCGCGGCGGCGAGCGGCGTGCTGGCGGCGGCCGGCCTGGTCCTGCTCACGGCCGTGCCGCCGCACGTGCGGGGGTCAGATGCGGACTCCGTGCCCGCGCAGGTACTTCAACGGGTCGATGTCGGAGCCGTACCCGGGAGCCGTACGCATCTCGAAGTGCAGGTGGGGGCCGCTGCTGTTGCCCGTGGAACCGGAACGGCCGATGCGCTGGCCGCCGGAGACCTGCTGGCCGGCCTTCACGCCGAGCGCGGAGAGGTGGGCGTACTGGGAGTACCGGCCGTCGGAGTGCTTGATGACGACCTGGTAGCCGTAGGCGCCGGCCCAGCCCGCCGACAGGACCGTGCCGGGGCCCACTGACTTGACGGTGGTACCGGTCGGCACCGGGAAGTCGACGCCCGTGTGGTAGCCGCTGGACCAGGACGAGCCGGAGACGCGGTAGGCGGTGCCCAGGCCGGCGTCGACCGGTGCGGAGAACCCGCCGGCGGCGGGCTGCTGGACGGGCTTCGCGGCCGGCTTGGAGGCGGGCTCCGGCTTCGGCTTGGGCTTCTCGGCGGGCTTGGCCTGCTCGGCGGGCTTCGGCTTCTCTGCGGGCTTCGGCTTCTCGGCGGGCTTGCTCTGCTCCGGGGTCGGCTTCGGCGTCGGCTTCTCCGCCGGCTTGCTCTGCTCCGGCGCGGGCGCGGCCGGCTCCACGGGCTTGACGGGCTCCGCCGTGCGCGGCGGCTTCTCCGGGTTCTGGACGGGCGGTGCGGCGGTGATCCGCAGCGTCAGCCGCTGCCCGGGGAAGATCAGGTTGGGGTTGCCGCCGACGGTGGCCCGGTTGGTCTCGTACAGGGCCTGCCAGCCGCCCTCGACGCGCTGGTCGGTGGCGATGGCCGACAGCGAGTCGCCGGGCGCGACGACGTACGGGTTCGGCAGGACGGAGGTCCCGGTCGGACGGGGCAGCGCCACCGGCGGGCCGGTGGTGGCCTTGGTCGCCTGGATCCGGTCCTTGTGCGCCTGGGACTCGGGTGCCTGCGACTGCTGCGCCTTCGGCGGCGCGGGCGTCTGCGCGACGGGCTTCTGCCCGGTCGGCTTCTGCGGCGTGGCCGTCGAGCCGAGGACGGGGGCGGGGCCGCTGCGGCTGAGCCCCGCCTGCGGGCCGCAGGCGGGCCAGGCCTTGGGCCCCTGGCCCTTGAGGACCTTCTCGGCCACCGCGATCTGTTGCTCCCGGGTGGCGAGGTCGGCACGCGGCGCGAAGACCGTGCCGCCGAACTCGCGCCAGGTGCTCTGGCTGAACTGGAGTCCGCCGTAGTAGCCGTTGCCGGTGTTGATCTTCCAGTTGTTGGTCGACTCGCAGTGGGCGACCTTGTTCCACGTGTCCACGGAGGCGGCGTTCGCGACCCCGGCGCCGATCAACGGTAGGGCGATCCCGGCGCCACCGGCGGTGACGGCGAGCGAAGCCCGGTTGATGCTGCTCGGCTGGTACCGGCGGTGCCGGCCCCGTACACCCATGGGGAGCCCCCTCGAAGACATCAGGAACCGCACAACCTAACGGCGTGCCACATTTCTGACAAGGGCCACAACCGGCCGCCCTCAAAGGGAAGTTGACCGCTACCTCCGGCTCCGTCCGGCTTCGTCCGTCCTCCCCGCGCCGGAACACCGCCCCGCCGCGTCCGTCGCGGCGGGGGTCGGGCGCCCCGGTCGCCTAGCTCAGGGGGCCGGGCTGCGGGATCGGCGCGGGGCCGGGCGGCGGGGGCACCGGATCGGGCTCGGGGACCGGCCCGGGAACGGGCGGCGCCGGGCGCGGTACGGGCGGGGGGCCCGGAACCGGCGGGGCCGGCACGGGTACCGGGTCGGGGCCGGGCACCGGGGGCTGGGTCTGCTCTGCGTTGCGCACCATGGGTCCCGCCTGCCCCCGATCCGGCGGGGCACGCCCCCGAACCCGGACGAACGGCCACGGTCCGCGGGGCCCGACCGGATCCGCCGTCCGCGTTCACCCGAACGGGGTATTCCGCCCGGGCCCCGCCCGAGCCCCCGACGCCTACGCGCCCAGGCCGGCGGCGAGGCCCCGGCGGGGGCTGGTGAGCACGGGCAGCCGGGTCCGTACGAGGGGCACGGCCCCGGCCATGGAGACCTGGGCCAGGACGATGACGTCCGCGTCGCTGACGGCGTCCGCGGCCGCCGCGACGGCGGCGCGGGAGCCGGCGTCGTCCCCGGCCTCGAACAGCGCCCAGGCCCCGTCGACGAGGTGCGTACGGACGGACACCGGCCGGCCGGCCGCGACCTCGGTCAGCAGTTCCACCGTCGGGGCGAGCGTCGATTCCACGGTGGCCAGTACGGCGATCCGCGGGCCGATCCGGACGGCCTCGGCTGCCATCGGACGGTCCACGCGCAGCACCGGAACGCCGAGGGCGGGGGCGAGGGACTCCGCGACCGCTCCGATCGTGGAACAGGTCACCAGCACCGGATCCTCGGCGCCGTCGAGCCGCGCCACGAGGTCCGCGACCACCGCCCCCGGCCCGAGCGCCCGGGCCCGGTCCAGGAGTTCCGGGGCCACCAGGTGCCGCAGGGCGGCGCCCGGATGGTCCTGGTCGCGCAGGGCGTCGAAGACCGGTACGTGGACCGGTGAGGTGTGCAGCAGCGTCAGCCGCCTCACCACAGCTGGGGGTCGGCCTTCAGCTGCGCCTTGGCGGCCGCGACGACCTCGGCCGGCGCCTGGGGCGCCTCGTCGGGGTGCTTGGCCGCCCAGCTCGCGGCGTAGGGGCAGAGCGGTACGACCGGCACGCCCTCGGCGGCGGCCGTCCCGTAGAAGTGCCGCACCAACTGCCCGGCGATGCCCTTGCCCTCGTGGCCCGCCTCGACCACGGTGTGCACCGCCACCAGCGCGTGGGGCGCGTCGGCGAGGACGAAGTAGGCGATGTGCCCGACCGTCTCGCCGCCCTCGACGGCCAGCAGCCGTCCCGCCGCGCGCGCGTCCCGCAGTTCGATCGCCATCGTCCCCTGCTCCCTCAGCCGGCCACTGCGTGCGGGCTGCGCCGCTGCTCGGTTCCCGGTACCGGGGCGGACGGATCCGCGCCCAGCTCGACGATCCTGTTGTCGGCGTCGACGTGGACGACGCGCGGCACGAGCGCCCGCGCCTCGGCGTCCTCGACCTGCGCGTAACTGATGAGGATGACGAGGTCCCCGGGGTGCACGAGATGGGCGGCGGCGCCGTTGATCCCGATGACGCCGGAGCCGCGCTCGCCCTCGATGACGTACGTCTCCAGGCGCGCCCCGTTGGTGATGTCCACGATGTGCACGAGTTCCCCGGGCAGCAGGTCGGCCGCGTCGAGCAGATCGGCATCGATGGTGACGGACCCGACGTAGTGCAGGTCGGCCTGGGTCACCGTGGCCCGGTGGATCTTGGACTTGAACATGGTACGAAGCATGAAGAAACTCCCGAGATGTCTGCTCCCTGCCTGCTTCTCGCAGGTCAAGGGCCCGCCCGCAGCCTACGGCATGGCCCGCCTCCCGTCCCGGCCGATCGCGCCGTCGCCCGGCTCGACACCCCCGCGCAAGGGCGCGTCGAAGATCGCCGATTGGCCATAAATGATCGTGGAACGGCGGTGGTGGCGCACTAGGCTCCCCTGCGCACCACCGCTTCCGTCCGCCGCGCCGGGAGATCCCCGGATGGACCCCGCCCCGCTCGCGCCCGAGGCGCTGCCGCCCGAGACGCTCACGCGCCTCGACGCGGTCGTCCGAGAACGCGCTGCGGGACATCGACGAACGCGAAGGAGACCCATGAGGACGCGGCAGAAGGCGATGCGCCGGCTCGGTGAAGCCCGTCATGGGTGAGGGCACGAGCCGGCCTCCCCGGCGCGTACTCGTCATCGGGGGCAGCATCGCCGGCATGCTCGCCGCGGCCGCCGTCAAGGAGCACGTCGATTCCGTCGAGGTCATCGAGGCGCACGAACTGCCCGACGGGCCCGGACCGCGTACCGGCGTTCCCCAGGCGGCGCACATCCACTGGCTCCAGGGCGGCGGGGCCGAGGCCATCGACTCCCTGGTGCCGGGCACCATCGACCTGTTGACGGCCGCGGGCGCCCACCGCGTACCGGTGACCACCGACATGGTCATCAACTCTCCGGAGGGGTGGTACCGGCGCTGGGAGCGCGCCACCCATGTCGTGATCACCGCGAGCCGGGACCTGATCGACTTCGTCATCCGCCGGCAGGTCCTCTCGGACCCCCGGGTCGGCGTTCGAACGCGGACCCGGGTGGTGGAGCTGCTCCGCGAGGGCCGCACCGTCACGGGGGTCAGGGTGCGCGCGGCCGACGGCGCGGAGACCGAGCTGCGCGCCGACCTGGTCATCGACGCGTCCGGCCGGTCCTCGCGCCTGCCCGAATGGCTCGGGAAACTGGGCGTCCGGGGACTCGTCGAGGACCGCGTGGACGCCGGCCTCACCTATGCGAGCCGGATCTACCGGGCACCGGTCCCCACGCGTGGCTGGCCCGTGGTGGGCGTGCAGGCCGACCCGCGTGCGCCGGGTCCCGCCAAGGCCGGCGGCATCCTCCCGATCGAGGGCGATCGTTGGCACGCCGGCCTGATGGGCGCCGCGGGGGGCCGACCCACCCGGGACCCGGAGGACTTCGAACCCTTCGCCCGGACGCTGCGCGACCCGGTACTGGCGGACCTGCTGAAGCACGCCGAGCCCCTCACCGACGTCAGCGTCTCGCACAGCACGGCGAACCGGCGCCACTCCTACGAAAGGCTGCGCTCGTGGCCCGAGGGCCTGGTGGCTCTCGGGGACTGCGTCGCGACCTTCAACCCCGTCTACGCCCAAGGCATGTCGGTGGCCGCGTTGGGCGCCGTCGCCCTGCGCGACGCCCTCGCGGCCCGCCCGGCTCCCGGCCTGGCCCGGCGTGCGCAGCGCGCCATCGCCGCTCCCGTCGACATCGCCTGGGCCCTCGCCGTCGGTCAGGACATCCACTTCTCCCCCACCAGGGGCAAGCAGCCGCACCTGGGGGACCGTCTCCTGCACCGCTACGTCAGCCGGCTGTCCCGCACCGCGACCGGATCGTTCCTGGCGGCCACGGCCCTGACCGACGTACTGGCCCTCCAGGCGCGGCCCACGTCCCTCGTCCGGCCCAGCGTGCTGTTGACCGCGCTCATGGGACCCTCACGCCCTCAACTCCTCCGCCCTCCGCTCACCCGGGCCGAGCACGACCTCCTGAACGGCCTGCCGGAGCGCGGGAATCCGCGTACCTGAGCGCCGGGCACGCCCCGGGGTCAGTGGCCGGCGGCGACCTTGACCGCCGCGACCGCCGTGCCGATCGCCGCGTCGATGCCCCCGGCGAGGAGGGCGAAGGCGGTGCCGCCACCCATGCGGATGCCGCCGTAGCAGCCCCAGGCGAACAGGGTGGCGACGTTGACCGCGGCCGCCGTGAGGAGGGCCGTCTCGACGTGCATCACGTCGAGTGCGGCGAGGCCGATGAGGATCAGCGGGCCGACCGCGGACAGCAGGAGCGGGCTGCTGACGAACAGCATGGTGCGCAGGTCACGGCCCCGGGCGAGGACTCCGTGCGTCACCCGGTGGGCCTGCTGGTCGGCGACGAGCGAGGCCAACCACAGGCCGGCCGAGGCCGTGACCACCGTCAGGGCGGCGCCGAGGGCGTCCACGTGGCCGCTGCCCGCGAGCCCGATGACGACGGAGATCATCGTGATCGTCGCGTAGAGCCGTTCCTTGAGGTGGGCCGCGGCCGTGCTCGGGTCCACCTCGTCTGCCGTACGTCGCGCCACCGGCCCACCGTACGGCGCGACCCCGGCCGGCCGGGGGAACCACGCCGGCGGCCCGGCAACGGGCAGGATTGGCCCACCCGCGTCGGGGCAGGCGCCCGTCATGACTTTCGAGCACCCTTCCGAAAAAAGCGGCAGAGGCAGGCTCGGTCGCTTCGAGAAGCTGGCCGAGCTGGCCTCCAACTTCACCAGCTCCGCCGGCTTCTCCGTCCTCTGCGTCGGCCTCGTGCTGGCGTTCCTCGTCGTCCACGCCCTCCACCTGCCGGTGATCTGGCAGCACCTCGTGGGGGACGCGATGGCGGCGGTTTCCTTGCTGTTGCTGTCCCTGTTGAAGAACTCCGAGCGCCGGGCCGAGCACGCGATCCAGCAGAAGCTCGACGCCATCGCCGCGGCCCTGTTGGAGCAGCAGGAGGGCAAGGGCGGCCGGGCGCACGAGGACCTTCGGCGGGCCATCCGCGTGGAGGAGCGGGAGTAGCACGGCGGGCGGAGCACGCGCCCCGCCCTCCCCGCCGCCCGTCGCGTCCCAGGGCCGAGCGGCCCTCTGTGGACGCGCTTTCGAGTGACTCCTCCCGCACGGCTGCGGGCGCCGCGCCGATCCCGTACCCGACCATCTCAGGCGGCCGGTCATGTTCCGGTCACGAACCGTGAATCAGGCCGGGCGTCATGCCGTCCCGGCATCGGGCCGTCGCTGGGAGATCACGTGTACGTCCTGCTCGTCGCGAGTGCCTTCAACAGCCTGACGCAGCGGGTCCACGCCGAGTTGCGGGACCACGGCCACCGAGTGGCGGTCGAACTGGCCCTGCCCGGCGTGAACCTGACGGACGCGGTACGTCGCCACGCGCCGGACCTGGTGATCGCGCCGATGCTCCGGACGGCGCTGCCCGAGGAGGTGTGGGCGTCCCACACCTGTCTGATCGTGCATCCGGGGCCGGTCGGTGACCGGGGCCCCTCGTCCCTGGACCGGGCCGTGCAGGAGCGGGTGCCGCGCTGGGGCGTCACCGTCCTGGAAGCCGGGGCGGAGATGGACGCCGGTGACGTGTGGGCCTCGGTGGAGTGCGCCGTACCGCCGGTCGGCAAGAGCGACCTGTACCGGGGTGAGATCGCCGACGCCGCCCTGCGGGCCGTCCTCCTCGCGGTCGACCGCTTCGCCTCCGGTGACCACACGCCGCGGCCACAGGATCCGGCGACCGTCCGGACGCGCCCCTACCTGCGGCAGGAGTGCCGTCGCCTCGACTGGGAGGTGGATTCCACCGAGCGCGTGCTGCGCGTGCTGCGTGCCGCCGATTCCAGGCCGGGCGTACGGGACGAGCTCCTCGGCGCCGAGTGGTACCTGCACGGCGGCCACCCGGAGGACCGGCTGCGCGGCCGGCCCGGGGAGCTGCTCGCGACCCGGGCGGGGGCGGTGTGCCGGGCCACCACGGACGGGGCGGTGTGGATCCCGGAACTGCGGGCCGTCCGCACCCCGGGCGGCCCGGCGCCGGTCAAGCTGCCGGCCACCGTCGCGCTCGGCGACCGGTTGCCCGCGCTGCGCGAACGCCCGGCGCCGCTGCACGTCAACCCGGGGCGGCGCACGTGGTCGGACATCGGTTACCGGGAGGAGGGGCAGACGGGTTTCCTGTCCTTCTCGTTCCCCGGCGGAGCCATGAGCACGGACCGGTGCCGGCGGCTGCTGGAGGCGTACCGGACGGCCTGCGGCCGTCCCACCTCGGTGCTGGTCCTGGGCGGCGGCCGGGACTTCTTCTCCAACGGCATCCACCTCGGCGTGATCGAGGCGGCGCCGGACCCGGCCGAGGAGTCCTGGGCCAACATCAACGCCATGGACGACCTGGTGGAGGCCGTCCTGACCACCACGGACCGGCTGGTCGTCGCCGCGGTCGGCGGCAACGCGGCCGCCGGCGGGGCGCTGCTGGCGCTCGCCGCCGACGAGGTGTGGTGCAGGTCGGGGGTGGTGCTGAACCCGCACTACCGCCTGATGGGACTGCACGGCTCGGAGTACTGGACGTACACCCTGCCGCGGCGAGTCGGCGCGGCCGTCGCGGAGCGGCTCACCGGCGGGGCGCTCCCGCTGAGCGCGGACGCGGCCCTCCGGCTCGGGCTGGTCGACCGTACGCTCCTCTGCTCGCCGACGGGGTTCGCGGACGAGGCGGCGCGGCTGGCGGCGCAGCTCGCCGCGCTGCCCGCCACCCGGTCCCGGATCGCGGCGAAGAAGGAACGGCGCGAGCGGGACGAGGCGGCCCGACCGCTGGCGGCCTATCGGGAGGCGGAGCTGGCGGTGATGCGCCGGACCTTCTTCGACCCGCAGGCGCCGTACCACGCGCTGCGGCGGGCGTTCGTGCGCAAGGAGGCCCCGGTGGGCACGCCCGAGCACCTCGCGCGGCCCGTACCGGACCGGCACGTGACGACTCCTGCCGACGGACCGGGCGCCCGAGACCGCACCGCCCGTGTCATCGGTGACCGCCCCGCCCGTGTCACTGGACTGGCCGTACATGACGGAGCACCCGGCCCCGCGGGCTGTTAGCAAGAAAGGTGGGATCCGGAGAGGCCGGACCCTCCGCTCCCCCTTCCCGATCTTCTCCCCGAGGAGCACCAAGGAGGCATCCCCGTGGATGCAGCAACGCAGGACCCGGTCGAGGACCCCCCGATCCACATCCTCTGGATCAACGCGGGGCTGAGCTGCGACGGCGACTCCGTGTCGCTGACGGCGGCGATGCAGCCGAGCATCGAGGAGATCGTGATGGGGGTGCTGCCCGGTCTGCCCAAGATCGCCGTGCACTGGCCCCTGATCGACTTCGAGTGCGGTCCCGTCGGCGGCGCCGACACGTTCATCGAGTGGTTCTTCAAGGCCGAGCGCGGCGAGATCGATCCGTTCGTGCTCGTCGTGGAGGGTTCGATCCCGAACGAGAGCATCAAACCCGAGGGGTACTGGTGCGGGTTCGGTGACAACCCGGAGACCGGCCAGCCCATCACCACCAGCGAGTGGCTCGACCGGTTGGCGCCCAAGGCCCTGGCGGTCGTCGCCATCGGCACCTGCGCCACGTACGGCGGCATCCACGCGATGGAGGGCAATCCGACCGGCGCCATGGGCGTGCCCGACTACCTGGGCTGGGACTGGAAGTCGAAGGCCGGCATCCCGATCGTGTGCGTACCGGGGTGCCCGATCCAGCCGGACAACTTCTCGGAGACGCTCACGTACCTGCTGTACCAGGCGGCCGGCTCCGCCCCGATGATCCCGCTGGACGACAAGCTGCGCCCCACCTGGCTGTTCGGGGCGACCGTCCACGAGGGCTGCGACCGGGCCGGCTACTACGAGCAGGGCCAGTTCGCGCACACCTACGACTCGCCCAAGTGCCTGGTCAAGCTCGGCTGTTGGGGTCCGGTCGTGAAGTGCAACGTGCCCAAGCGCGGCTGGATGAACGGGATCGGCGGCTGTCCGAACGTCGGCGGCATCTGCATCGCCTGCACGATGCCCGGCTTCCCCGACAAGTTCATGCCGTTCATGGACGAGCCTCCCGGCGCGAAGGTCTCCAGCAAGGCGAGCGGCGCGTACGGGGCGGTCGTGCGCAGGCTGCGGGCGATCACGGCGCACACCGTGGACCAGGAACCGAAGTGGCGCCACACCGGCGAGAAGTTGACCACGGGCTACCGCCCGCCCTGGTGACGGCCCGGCGCCTCCCCCTCCCGTTCAGGAACTCCGCACCGAAGAAGGGTCACGGCACAGACGATGGCGACACCGAAGACGAAGGCAGCCGCGGACGGCAGCGGTCTGGTGGAGATGGCTTGGGATCCGATCACCCGGATCGTGGGCAGTCTCGGCATCCACACGAAGATCGACTTCAAGCAGAAGAAGGTCGCCGAGTGCTACAGCACCTCATCGGTCTTCCGCGGGTACAGCGTCTTCATGCGCGGCAAGGACCCCCGTGACGCGCACTTCATCACCAGCCGCATCTGCGGGATCTGCGGGGACAACCACGCGACCTGCTCGGTGTACGCGCAGAACATGGCCTACGGGGTGAAGCCGCCCCACCTCGCCGAGTGGATCATCAACCTGGGCGAGTCGGCGGAGTACATGTTCGACCACAACATCTTCCAGGAGAACCTGGTCGGGGTCGACTACTGCGAGAAGATGGTCCGCGAGACCAACCCCGGCGTGCTGGAACTGGCCGAGCGCACGCCCGCTCCGCACGCCGGGGAGCACGGCTTCCGGACCATCGCCGACATCATGCGCTCGCTCAACCCCATCGAGGGCGAGTTCTACCGCGAGGCGCTCCAAGTGAGCCGCTACACGCGGGAGATGTTCTGCCTGATGGAGGGGCGCCACGTGCACCCCTCCACGCTCTACCCGGGCGGTGTCGGCACGATCGCCTCGGTCCAGCTGTTCACGGACTACATGAGCCGCCTCATGCGGTACTGCGAGTTCATGAAGCGCGTCGTGCCGCTGCACGACGACCTGTTCGACTTCTTCTACGAGGCCCTGCCGGGCTACGAGGAGGTCGGCCGGCGCCGGGTGCTGCTGGGCTGTTGGGGCGCGCTCAACGACCCCGAGCACTGCGACTTCACGTACGCCAACATGACCGACTGGGGACGGAAGATGTTCGTCACCCCGGGCGTGGTGGTGGACGGCAAGCTGGTCACCAACGACCTCACCGAGATCAACCTCGGCATCCGCATCCTGCTGGGCAGCTCGTACTACGACGACTGGGAGGGCCGGGAGCAGTTCGTCACGCACGACCCGCTCGGCAACCCGGTCGACCCGCGCCACCCGTGGAACCAGCACACCATCCCGGCGCCGCAGAAGCGGAACTTCGACGACAAGTACAGCTGGGTGATGTCGCCCCGCTGGTTCGACGGCAAGGACCACCTCGCCCTGGACACCGGCGGCGGCCCCCTCGCCCGCCTGTGGTCCACGGCCCTGTCCGGGCTCGTGCACACCGACTACGTGCAGGCCACCGGGAACAGCGTCGTCATCACCCTGCCCCGGACGATGACCAAGCCGGAGACCCGCTTCGAGTGGAAGATCCCGAAGTGGAGCAACGCGCTGGAGCGCAACCGCGCCCGCACGTACTTCCAGGCGTACGCCGCCGCGATCGCCCTGCACTGCGCGGAGAAGGGGCTGGCCGAGGTCCGCGCCGGGCGCACCCAGACCTGGGAGAAGTTCGAGGTGCCGGACGAGGGTCTGGGCGTCGGCTTCACCGAGGCCGTGCGCGGCGTCCTCTCGCACCACATGGTGATCCGCGACGGCAAGATCGCGAACTATCACCCGTACCCGCCGACCCCGTGGAACGCGAGCACCCGCGACACCTTCGGCACACCGGGCCCCTACGAGGACGCGGTGCAGAACACCCCGATCTTCGAGGAGAACACCCCGGAGAACTTCAAGGGCATCGACATCATGCGGGCCGTGCGCAGCTTCGACCCCTGTCTGCCGTGCGGGGTCCACATGTACGTGGGCGGCGGCAAGACCGTGAAGACGATGCACGTACCCACCGGCCTGAGCGGACTGGGCGGATGAGCGCCCCGACCGACGCCCGGCAGGCGGGCCTGCGGGTGGACGAGGTGCTTGACCGGCTCGCCGGGTCCGGGGACCGTCAGGCGTGCGCGGCGGCCGAGGAACTGGTGCGCGTCCTCATGGACTTCTACGGGGCCGGGCTCGCCCGGATCGTGGAACGGCTCGGCGCCGCGGCCGGCGCCCGGCCGGGAGGAGCGCCGGGCGGGCTGCCCGCCGAACTGCTCGACGACGAGCTGGTGGCGAGCCTGCTGACCCTGCACGACCTGCACCCGGAGGACGTGCGCACCCGCATCGCGCGCGCCCTGGACCACGCGGGCGACCCGGTGGAGCTGATCGACTTCGACGAGGGCACCGGGGTGCTGCGGCTGCGCCCCGCGGCCGCCTCCGGCTGCGGCTGTTCCTCCGGGACCGCCGACGCGGCCCGGCGGACGGTCGAGGACACCCTCGCCTGCTTCGCGCCCGAGGTGACCCGGGTGGAGTCGGAGGCGGTCGCGCCGCAGCCGGCGCTGCTGCAGATCTCCGCCCGCCCGCCGGCACCGGCGCGGGTCCCGTGAACGGGCCCGCCGCGGCCGGCCCGGCGCAGGTCGCCCCGCGCGGCCTGCGTCGGTTCGCGGGGCCCCGTACGCCCCGCCCCGAGACCTGCGAACTGTGCGGGGTGGTGGTGCCCGAGGACGCTCACCGCCACCTGGTGGAGACCGAGCGGCGGGCGCTGGTCTGCGCCTGCACCGGTTGCGCCCTGCTGTTCGACCGGCCGGGCGCCGTGACCGGGCGGTTCCGGGCCGTCCCGGACCGCTACCTGACCGACCCCGGGCACCGGCTGGACGACAACGCCTGGGAACTGTTGCAGATCCCGGTCGGCGTCGCGTTCTTCTTCCGCAACGCCGCCCTCGACCGGCTGGTCGCCCTGTACCCGAGCCCGGCCGGGGCCACCGAGAGCGAACTCGACCCGCAGACCTGGCAGAGCGTACTCGGCTCCAGCCGGCTGGCCGCGCTGCTCGAACCGGACGTGGAGGCACTGCTGTTGCGCCGCGTCGAGGGGCGCACCGAGTGCCATCTGGTGCCGATCGACATCTGCTACGAGCTGGTGGGGCGGATGCGGTTGCTGTGGCAGGGCTTCGACGGCGGGGCCGAGGCCCGGGCCGCGCTGGACGCCTTCTTCGCGCAGGTGGTACGGCGGGCGAAGGTCCCGGCCGGGGCCGCCGGGGAAGGGGCGTCGGGATCATGACGGCGACGACGGACTTCACCTTCACCTGCCGGGGCGTGCGGGCCGACGGCTACGCCGCCGGGCCCACGCTGGTGTTCCGGCTCGGCATCACGGCCGGTCCAGGGGTGCGGGTGCACGCCCTGGCGCTGCGCTGTCAGCTGCGGATCGAGCCGGCCCGGCGCGGGTACGCGAGCGGCGAGGCCGACGGGCTGGCGGACCTTTTCGGCGCCCGTTCCCGGTGGGGCAACACCCTCCAGCCCGTGCAGTTCGCGCAGGTGCCGGTGATGGTGCCGAGCTTCACCGGGGAGACCGAGATCGACCTGGTGGTGCCCTGCACCTATGACATGGACATCGCGGCGACCCGTTACTTCAACGCCCTTCAGGACGGCGAGGCCCCGCTGCTGATGCTGTTCTCCGGCACCGCCTTCACGGGCGACGGCGGCTTCCGGGTCGAGCCGGTGCCCTGGGACCGGGAGGCCTCGTACCGGATGCCCGTCTCGGTGTGGCGCGAGATGGTCGAACAGCACTTCCCGGGCTGCGGCTGGCTGCGGCTTCCGCGCGACGTCATGGACGAGCTGCTCGCCTACCGTTCGCGCCACGCGCTGTCCTCCTGGGAGGCGACCGTACGGGCGCTGCTCGACGCGGCAGCCGACGCTCCCCCGCCGGTCGGGCGCGCGCCCGACCGGCCCGCCTGGGCCGGTGCCGTCCTGCCGCGCACCTCGGAGAGGACCGCCCCGTGACCGCGACGACCCCGCTCGCGACGACCGCGACCACCGGCGCCCCCGCCCGGGAGGACCACTTCGCCACCGCCCGGCAGGTGGCCGACGCCGTCCTGTTCGAGGGCTACGTCCTCTACCCGTACCGGGCGTCGGCCGCGAAGAACCGGATGCGCTGGCAGTTCGGCGTGCTCGTGCCCCCGACCTGGGCCCCGGCGCACGAGGAACACTGCTTCCAGCGGACCGAGCTGCTGATGGAGCCGCGCGGCGCGGCAACCCTTCGCCTGGAGCTGCGGTTCCTGCACGCGCGGCGACGGACCGTCCAACGGGTGCGGGAGGACGGCTCGTTCACCACGACCGACGAACTGCACCTGGCGGACCGGGTGCTGGTGCCGTGGGACGAGGGGACGGAGGAACGCGTCGTCCACGCGATCCCCGTCGCCGAACTCAGCGGCGAGGGGCTCGTGTTGCCCTTCTCGCGGCCGGCCCGCGAGGACACCGAGGAGGTCCTGGACGCCGACGGGCGGACGGTGGGCCGGCTGGTGCGGCGCACCGAGCGGGTCAGTGGCCTCGTACGGATCCGCACCGCGGAACTCGACGGCCCCTACCGGGTGTCGCGGCTCACCGCGGTCGTGGAGAACACGAGCCCGTGGGCCCCGAACGGCGAACGGGACGCCCGCGAAGCCGCCCTGCCCCGCTCGCTCGTCGCCGCGCACCTCATGCTGGGGCTCGACGCCGGGTCCTTCCTGTCGATGACCGACCCGCCGGAATGGGCCAAGGGCGCCGTCGCCGACTGCGTCAACGAGCACACCTGGCCCGTCCTCGCGGGCGCCGGAGGCCGCGCCGACGTGGCGCTGTCCTCCCCGATCATCCTGGAGGACCACCCGGCCATCGCGCCGGAGAGCGCCGGGGCCATGTACGACGCCCTGGAGATCGACGAGATCCTCACCCTGCGCACGGCGGCCCTCACCGACCAGGAGAAGCGCGAGGCCCGTGGTACCGATCCGCGGGCGGCCGCGGTGATCGACCTCGCGGAGTCCATGCCGCCGGAGGTCCTGGAGCGACTGCACGGCGCCGTCCGCGCCCTCCGGGAGGTCACTGGCGAAGGACCGCCGGAGATCCTCGAACTCCCCCCGGAGGAAGCGGTGTTCAGCCCGGACACGCCGTGGTGGGACCCGGCCCGGCCGGACGCCCTCGACCCGGTTCCGGAGCGGATCACGATCGACGGCGTCACGGTGGGCGTCGGCAGTCGGGTGCTGCTGCGCCCCGGGTTGCGGCCCACCGACGCCCAGGACCTGTTCCTGCGGGACCGGCCCGCCCTCGTCGAAGCGGTCCTGCACGACGTGGACGGCGGGGTGCACCTGGCCGTCACGGTGGAGGGCGATCCGGGCGCCGACATCCGGCGCGAGCAGGGCCGGTTCCTGTACTTCCAACCCGACGAGGTCACTCCCCTGGAGGGCGCGTGAGCGGCGGCGTGCTGGTCGCGGGCATCGGCAACCTGTTCCTCGGCGACGACGGCTTCGGCGTCGAGGTGGTGCGCGCGCTGTCGGCGCACCCGTTGCCCGACCACGTCGAGGTGGTGGACTTCGGGGTGCGCGGGGTCCACCTGGCCTACCAACTGCTGGACGGCTACGACACGCTCGTCCTGATCGACGCCGCCGCCCGCGGCGGGGCCCCCGGCACCGTGTACCTGATCGACGCCGGGGAAGCGGGCGCCGGGGAAGCGGGCGCCGACCCGCCCGCCGGCGGCGCCGTGCTCGACGGTCACCACATGTCGCCCGACGCGGTACTGGCCCTGCTGGGAACCCTGTGCGCGGGCACCGGGTCCGCTCCGCCGCGGCGCACCCTGGTCGTCGGCTGCGAACCCGCCTCGGTCGAGGAGGGCGTCGGGCTCAGCGCCCCGGTGGCCGCCGCCGTACCGGAGGCCGTACGGACGGTCCTGGAGCTCGTGCGGGACGCCCCGCGTCCCGGGGCGGCCCCGGACGCACGGACCACCGCGCACACCGCGCGCGAACTGAGGAGGACCCCATGAAGAAGGCCTTCGTCGGCGGAGCTGCCGCCGCCGCGCTCGTCGCCGTGCTCACCCAGGTGCTGCCCGACATCCGGCGCTACCTGCGGCTGCGCAGGATGTGACACCCGCCACCCTCCGGCCGGCCGCCCCGGCGCACCCGAACGGCGTACGGGGCGTGCGGGGCGTCGGCGTGCCCGACCGCGGCGCCCGGGTCCGGCCGCTGTAATGAGCCCCGGTAGGACGGAGTCCCGATGCACGAGATGTCGATCGCCATGGCCGTCGTGGGCCAGGTGGAAGAGGCCGCCGAGGCGGGCGGGGCGCACGCCGTCACCCTGGTCCGGCTCCAGGTCGGGGAGCTGGCCGGCGTGGTGCCGGACGCCCTCGCCTTCTGCTTCGAACTCGCCTGCGCCGGCACCGTCCTCGAAGGCGCCGAGCTGGTCACCGTCTCCGAGGCGGGCCGTGCCCGCTGCGCGGACTGCCCGGACGAATGGGCCGTCGGCATGCCGCCGCGGCTGTGCTGCCCGGACTGCGGCCGGGCCGGCGGCGTGGAGCTGGTGTCGGGCCGCGAACTGCGGATCCTCAGCGTGACCTGGGAGGACGACCCGGACGGCGGCCCGGGCCGTACCCGTGAACCGATCTCCGAGGAGGCCTGACCCATGTGCCGAGTGGTGGACCTGCAACAGGCGGTGCTCGCCAAGAACGATCTGGCGGCCCAGGTGCTGCGCGCCGAACTCACCGCCCGCGGAACGACCGTCGTCAACCTGCTGTCCAGTCCGGGCAGCGGGAAGACCGCCCTGCTGGAACAGGAGCTGCTGCTGGCCCGGGAGCGGGGCGTGGCCGTGGCCGCGTTGACCGCCGACCTGGCCACCGAGAACGACGCGGTGCGGCTGGCACGTTCCGGCGTACCGGTCAAGCAGGTGCTCACCGACGGGTTGTGTCACCTGGAGGCCGGGATGATGGGCCGTCACCTGGACGGGTGGCTGCCCGAAGGAACCCGGCTGCTGTTCGTGGAGAACGTCGGCAACCTGGTCTGTCCGGCCTCGTACGACCTCGGGGAGAACCTCCGGGTGGTGCTCGCCTCGGTGACCGAGGGCGAGGACAAGCCGCTGAAGTACCCGACGGCGTTCGGGCTCGCCCAGCTGGTGGTCGTCACCAAGACGGACATCGCCGAGGCCGTCGACTTCGACGAGGCCACCTTCCGCCGCAACGTCGAGCAGGTCAACCCGGGGGTGGAGGTGGTGCTCACCTCCGCCCGCGCGGGCACGGGCGCGGGCCTCCTGCTGGAGCGGGCCCTGGCCGTCGGTACGGGAACGGCCGCGCACACGCCGGTCATGGCCCGGACGGGACACGCGCACGGGCACCCGCGGCCGCACCCGCATGACGACGGGCACGTGCACGACCACGACGGGGACCACGTTCACGGTGGGGGCGCCGACCACCACCACGGCCCCGACGGGCACGTCCACCCGCACGCCCACGACTCCGTGGCGCGGACCCGCTGATGGAGGCCGTGCAGCGCCGCCGGATCACTGTCCGGGGCGTGGTCCAGGGCGTCGGCTTCCGCCCGTACGTGTACACCCGCGCCACCGGGCTCGGCCTCGCCGGGCACGTCACCAACACGCCCGAGGGCGTCGTCGCGGAGGTCGAGGGCGCGGCGGAGGCGGTGCTGCGGTTCTGCGAGCGGCTCGCGGCGGACGCGCCCCCGCTGGCCGTGGTGGACGCCGTCGACCACTGCGCCGTGCCGCTCGCGGGCGGCTCCGGGTTCAGCATCGTGGCCTCGCACACCGGGGGGCCGGCCCGCACGCTGGTCTCCCCCGACGTCGCCACCTGCGCCGACTGCCTCGCCGAGCTCGCGGACCCCACCGACCGGCGTCACCGCCATCCCTTCATCACGTGCACGCACTGCGGGCCCCGCTTCACCATCGTCACCGGGTTGCCGTACGACCGGGCCCACACCACCATGGCCGGCTTCCCGATGTGCGCCGACTGCGCCCGTGAGTACGCAGACCCGGCCGACCGGCGCTTCCACGCCCAGCCGGTGGCCTGCCCGGCCTGCGGGCCCCGCCTGCGGCTGCTGTCCGGTCGGCCGGTCCAGGAGGTGACCGACGTCGATCCCGTCGCCGGGGCACGCCGGCTGCTGGCCGAGGGGGCGGTCCTCGCGGTGAAGGGGCTCGGCGGATACCACCTGGCCTGCGACGCGGGCCACGCGGGCGCCGTCGCCGAGCTGCGCCGCCGCAAGGACCGCGGCGGCAAGCCGTTCGCCCTGATGGCCCGGGAGCTCGCCGACGTCGAACGGCTCGCCCACGTCGGCCCCGAGGAGCGGAGCCTGCTCACCGGCGCGGTGCGGCCCATCGTCCTGTTGCGCCGCCGCCCGGGAGCCACGGGCGTGGCCGAGGGTGTCGCGCCGGGCAGCCCCGACCTCGGCGTGATGCTCCCGTACACGCCCCTGCACCACCTGCTGCTCGGCCTGCCCGGTGACCCGGCGGGCCTCCGGCTGCTGGTGATGACCAGCGGCAACCTCTCGGGCGAGCCCATCGTCACGGACGACGCGGAGGCGCTGGAGCGGCTCGCCGCTCTCGCCGACGCCTGGCTCACGCACGACCGGCCCATCCACGTGCCCTGCGACGACTCCGTGGTGCGCGTGTGCGAGGGCGAGCAGTTGACCGTCCGGCGCTCGCGCGGCTGGGCACCGCTGCCCGTGACGCTGCCGGTCGAGGTGCCGGCGAGCCTCGCCGTGGGCGGGGACCTGAAGAACGCGTTCTGTCTGGGCGAGGGCCGTCGGGCCTGGCTGTCGGCGCACATCGGCGACATGGACGACCTGGCCACCCAGTACGCGTTCGCGGGCGCGCGGCGGCAGTTGGAGTCGGTCACCGGAGTACGTCCCGTCCTGTTCGCCGCCGACCGGCACCCGGGATACCGGTCGGGCCGGTGGGCGCGGGAGCACGCGGACGGGCGGCCCCTGGTGCTCGTCCAGCACCATCACGCCCACGTCGCCTCGGCGATGGCCGAGCACGGCCTCGACGGCGGTCGGCGGGTGATCGGCGTCGCCTTCGACGGGACCGGGTACGGGGACGACGGTGCGGTCTGGGGCGGGGAGGTACTGCTCGCCGACTACGCCGGGTTCACCCGGTTCGCGCACCTGGGGTACGTCCCGCTGCCGGGCGCGGACGCCGCCGTGCGGCGGCCGTACCGGATGGCGTTGGCCCACCTGTGGGCCGCCGGGCTGGACCGGGCCCCGGACCTGCCCTGCACGGCCGCTTGCCCGCCCGACGAACTCCGTGTGCTGGAGCGCCAGTTGGAGCGGGGGCTGAACTGCGTGCCGACCTCCAGCATGGGCCGGCTCTTCGACGCCGTCTCCTCCCTGGCCGGCGTCCGCCACCTCGCCGGCTACGAGGCGCAGGCCGCGATCGAGTTGGAAGGCGCCGCCCTGGAGGCGGGTACGGGGTACGGCCGCGGCTACGCCTTCGGGCTGCGCCCGCCCGCGGCGGCCGGCGCGGGGCCCGTGGTCGCCGACCCGGCGCCCGTACTGGCCGCGGTGGTGGCCGACGTACGGGCGGGCACGGCCGGGCCCGTGATCGCCGCCCGCTTCCACGCCGGGGTCGCCGCCCTCGTCGGCACGCTGTGCGGGCTCGCCCGCGACCGGCACGGCCTGGACACGGTCGCCCTGACCGGCGGGGTCTTCGCCAACACCCTGCTCTCCGCGGCCTGCGCGCACGACCTGCGCGGACGCGGCTTCACCGTCCTGCGGCACCACCGCGTCCCGCCGAACGACGGCGGCCTGGCCCTCGGCCAGCTCGTGGTGGCGGGGGCCGCAGGGGCCGCCCGCGCCACGGACCACCCACAGCAAGGAGAAGCCCATGTGCCTCGCGGTACCCGGCAGAGTGCTTGAGATCGCGGAGAAGGACGGCACCCGCATGGCCACCGTCGACTTCGGCGGGGTGCGCAAGGAGGTGTGCCTGGAGTACCTGCCGGACCTCCGGGTCGGCGAGTACGCCATCGTCCACGTGGGGTTCGCGCTCCAGCGCCTGGATGAGGAATCGGCCCGGCAGACCCTGGAGTTGTTCGAGCAACTCGGCATGCTCCAGACGGAGTTCGGCGACCCCTGGGAGATGGCCGCGGAGGCGGGTGGCGCCTCGTGGCCCTTCACCGACGACGAGCCGGCCACGGACGCGGCGCCCACCGCGACCCGGCAGGAGGAGATCCCGCAGTGAAGTACATCGAGGAGTTCCAGGACCCGGAACTCGCCCGCAAACTGCTCGACGACATCCACGCCACCGTGACCCGACCCTGGGCGCTGATGGAGGTGTGCGGCGGCCAGACCCACACCATCATCCGCCACGGCATCGATCAACTTCTCCCCGAGCAGGTTGAGTTGATTCACGGCCCGGGTTGTCCGGTGTGTGTGACCCCACTGGAGGTCATCGACAAGGCACTGGAGATCGCCTCCCGTCCCGGCGTCATCTTCTGCTCCTTCGGGGACATGCTCCGCGTCCCCGGGACGGGCCGTGACCTCTTCCAGGTGCGCAGCGAGGGCGGCGACGTACGGGTGGTGTACTCCCCGCTCGACGCGCTCAAGGTCGCGCAGGAGAACCCGGAGCGCGAGGTGGTGTTCTTCGGCATCGGCTTCGAGACCACGGCGCCGCCGAACGCGATGACGGTCCACCAGGCGAAGAAGCTCGGCATCCGCAACTTCAGCCTGCTGGTGTCGCACGTCCGGGTCCCTCCGGCGATCGAGGCGATCATGCGCTCGCCCAGCTGCCGGGTCCAGGGCTTCCTGGCCGCCGGGCACGTGTGCAGCGTGATGGGCACGGGCGAGTACCCGGAGTTGGCCGAGCGCCACCGGGTGCCGATCGTGGTGACGGGCTTCGAGCCGCTGGACATCCTGGAGGGCGTACGGCGCGCCGTACGACAGTTGGAGCGCGGCGAGCACACCGTGGACAACGCCTACGCGCGCGCCGTGCGCCCCGAGGGCAACCCGGCGGCGCTCGCGATGCTCCAGGACGTCTTCGAGGTCACCGACCGGGCCTGGCGCGGCATCGGGGTCATCCCGGACAGCGGCTGGCGGCTGTCGCCGCGGTACCGGGAGTACGACGCCGAGCACCGTTTCTCGGTGACCGGCATCACCACCCTGGAGCCGGCGGAGTGCCGCAGCGGCGAGGTGCTCCAAGGGCTGCTGAAGCCGCACGAGTGCGAGGCGTTCGGCACGCTGTGCACCCCGCGCAATCCGCTGGGCGCCACGATGGTGTCGAGCGAGGGCGCCTGCGCGGCGTACTACCTGTACCGGCGGCTGGACCTCCCGACGCCGCCGGCCGCCCCGACCGCCCCGTTGGAGGCGAGCCCCGTTGCCTGAGACCGTACGACCCGACACCGCACGACCGGACCCCGTACCCGTCAACATGGGGCCCGACACCGCGCTCGACATCACGGGTTGGACCTGCCCGGCGCCGCTGCGCGACCGCCCCCGGGTGGTGATGGGCCACGGCGGCGGCGGTGCGCTATCCGCCGAGCTCGTCGAGCACCTCTTCGCACCGGCCTTCGGCGGCGAGGTGCTGGCGCAGCTCGGGGACTCCGCGTCCGTCCGACTCGGCGGGGTCCGGCTCGCGTTCTCCACCGACTCCTACGTGGTGCGCCCGTTGTTCTTCCCGGGCGGGAGCATCGGCGACCTCGCCGTCAACGGCACGGTGAACGACCTGGCCATGAGCGGGGCCACCGCGGCCTACCTGTCCTGCGGGTTCATCCTGGAGGAGGGCGTGGAGATCGCGACGGTCGCCCGGGTGGCCGAGGCCATGGGCGCGGCCGCGCGCTCGGCGGGCGTGGAGGTCGCCACCGGTGACACGAAGGTGGTGGAGGCCGGGCACGGCGACGGCATCTACGTCAACACCTCCGGCATCGGGCTCGTGCCGACGGGCGTGGACCTGCGTCCGCAGCGCGTCGTCCCCGGCGACGTGGTGATCGTCAGCGGTGAGATCGGGCTGCACGGGGTCGCGATCATGAGCGTGCGCGAGGGCCTCGAGTTCGGGGTGGACGTCCTGAGCGACTGCGCCGCTCTCGGCGGCCTCGTGCGGAGCATGCTCGCGGTCACCCCGGACCTGCACGTCCTGCGCGACCCGACACGGGGTGGCCTCGCGGCCTCCCTGAACGAGATCGCGGCCGCCTCCGGCACCGGCGTCGTCCTGCACGAGTCGAAGGTCCCGGTGCCCCCGGCCGTCGCCAACGCGTGCGCGATCCTCGGCCTCGATCCGCTGTACGTGGCCAACGAGGGCAAGTTGGTCGCCTTCGTGCCCCGCGAGCACGCCGACGCGGTGCTCGACGCCATGCGCGCCCACCCGTTGGGCCGGCACGCCGCGGTGATCGGGGAGGCCGTCGAGGCGCATCCCGGGCTCGTCGTGGCGCGGACCGGCCTCGGCGGGACGCGGGTGGTCGACCTGCCCATCGGGGAGCAGCTGCCGCGCATCTGCTGACCCGGCGAAGCCGGTACGGGGCCCCGCGCCGGCGGGGCCCCGTACCGGTCCGACGGCGGTCAGGGCGACCGCCGCGGACCCCCGCGCGGATCGCGCTGGGGGCGTGCGCTGACGGAGGGCCTGATCGGAGCGGTGTAGGCGTCCTACCTGACCTGCCGTACCGAACCGACGCCGCCGGAACCGTACGGATCGACGGCCCGGACCGTACGGGACGACGACCCGGACCGTACGGATGATCGGCTCGGGCCCTACGGATCGACGCCTCGGACCGGACGGGACGACGCCTCGACCGCCGCTTTGATCCGGGCACCGAAGGCCGGGGCGTCCTTGCGGGCGGCGCTCAGCGCGAGGCCGACGAGGAGCTTGCCGACGCCGTGCCCTTCGAGGGTGTTGAAGACGCGGACCCGGCTGCGGCCGCCGGGCAGGGCTTCGAGGTCGTAACCGCCCTCGGCCGTCACGAGGTTCTTGCTCTGCTCGCTCCAGCGGATCAGGCCCGGCGGCTCGATCGCGGTGATGCGGAACTCCCGGCCCGTCTTCATCCCGGCGTCCTTGACGGTGCTTCGGAAGACCGTGCCGACGGCCGTTGGGCCCTCCGGGACCTTGGTGATCCGCTGGACGCGCGGGCTGAACTCGGGGTCGTTGCGGCCGTCGGCCAGGTAGGCGAACACCGCCTCGACCGGCCGGTCGATCTCGACCGTCGCCTCGAACCGTCCACCCATGTGAGACTCCTTCGCCGTGCGTCCGCCGCGTTCTCCGCGTTCTCCGCGCGATCACGATCGTGCGTGATCACTCTCCTACGCGGTCACGATCCCAGACCGGGCCCGCCCGCGCGCGCCAGCAGCCCCGACAACAGGACCTCCAACGTCTCGCGCAGGGTGTCGGCGAAGTCGAGGCGCAGCACGGCCAGCGCCGGGTCCGCCTCGTAGGCCGCGATCATGGCGGCGGAGGGGTGGGCGTGGGTCCAGACCGCGCCGGTGACGATGAGGGACCCGGCGACGAACCGGAAGGCGTCCGACTCCCCCAGGGCGGGCAGTCGGGCGGCGACCAGGGCCGCCAGGGCGCTCGCGTGGGCGATCGCGGCGCGCTTGTACTGGGCGGCGACCTGCGGGGAGACGTTGCGTTCCAGCACGGCTGACTGGGCGCTGATCAGGTCGCACAGGACGGGCCGTTCGGCCAGGGCTCGGGCGAGGCGGTCGGCGAGCCGGTCGGGACGCTCGGCGGGCGGGACGGCGTCCAGGGCGCCGGGGAGGGTCTGCTCCAGATGGTCGACGAGTTCGCCCGAGGCGGTGGCCAGGAGTTCCAGCAGGACGTCCTCGCGGGATTCGAAGTAGCGCAGCACGTTCGATTTGGCGAGGCCCACCCGGCGACTGAGCTCGTTCAGGGTGACCTGGGAGACGGGCATCTCGGTGAGCATGTCGGCCGCCGCGTCGAGGATCGCCCGGCGGCGGGCCGCGCGCTGCTCCTCGCTCCGGGCCCGCTGGAACTTACTGGGAATGGACACGCGCCCAGCGTACAGACCTGCGGTCTGTTGTTATCAGACCAGCGGTCTGCTAGCTTCGAAAGCAATGGACCGTCGGTCTGTTGCCGCCGCCCCAAGGAGCCGTCATGTACGCCGTCCCCGACCAGTCCGGCAAGACCGTCGTCGTCACCGGCGCCAACAGCGGCACCGGCAAGGAGGCCGCGCGCCGACTCGCCGAGGCGGGCGCCCGCGTCGTGCTGGCCGTCCGCACACCGGCCAAGGGCGAGCGGGCGCGCGCCGAGATCCTGGCCCGCCATCCGCGCGCGCGGCTGGAGGTGCGCCGGATCGACCTGGCCGACCTCGCCTCGGTGGCGGCCTTCGCCGACGGCATCCTGGCCGAGGGCGACCCGCTCGACCTGCTGGTGAACAACGCGGGCGTGATGGCCCCGCCGACCCGGATGACCACGTCCGACGGCTTCGAGTTGCAGTTCGGCAGCAACTTCCTCGGCCCGCTGGCCCTGACCGTACGGCTGCTGCCCGCGCTGCTGGCCGCCCCGGCCCCGCGGGTGACCACCATGAGCAGCGGCACCGCCAACTTCGGCAGGGTGGACCTCGCCGACCTCCAGTACGAGCGCCGCCGCTACCACCCGATGCTGTCGTACGCCCAGTCCAAGCTGGCCGACCTGATGATGGCCCGGCACCTGGACGAACTCGCCGCCGTCCAGGGGTGGCCGCTGCGGAGCACCGCCGCCCACCCCGGCTACACGAGGACGAACCTGCAGACCGCGGGAGCGAGCCTGGGCCGGGGAAAGCCGTCGCGGCTGCACCGGCTCGTGAGCTCCGTCGACTTCCTCCCGAAGCAGGAGGTGGGCCCGGGCACCGAGCCCCTGCTGTACGCGGCCACCAGCCCGGACGCGGTCGCGGGCGGCTACTACGGCCCGAGCGGCCCGTTCGAGCTGGTCGGCCCGGTCACCGCGGCCCGCGTCACCCGCCGGGCCCTGGACCGCGCGGCCAACGCCCGGCTCTGGGAGGCGGCGGAACGCCTCACGGGCGTCCGGGCCGTCACCGCGGACCACTGACGGGCCGGGGACTCCCGCGCGCGAGGCGCCCCCGGCGGCCGGGTCAGCCGAGGAGGGCGTAGACCGCGGAGGCCTTGGCGGCGGGTTCGTCGGCGCCGTCCGCGGTCATGGTGACGTCGGCGAAGGCCATCCGCTTGCCGAGCTTGGTGACGCTCACCGCGATCAGCACGTCCGTACCGGTCACGGGCCGCTGGAAGCTGGTGGACTGCTGGACCGTGGTCATCGGCCCGTAGCCGCCGCGGGCGGCGGAGATCGCGATGACGGTCGCGGTGTCGGCGGCGGCCATCAGGGCCTGGCCGCTCAGCCCGCCGCCGTCGCGGGCCAGGTCCGCGGACCAGGGCAGCCGCAGCACGGCGTGCCGGGTTCCCGTCTCCTCCACGGTGAGGCCCAGGGCCAGCACCCAGGGCGCGAAGTTGTCTGCCAGGATCCTGTCGGCTTCTGCCGGTGTCAGCGTCACCCGAGGATTGTGACGGCCCGGGCCGGGCCGCCACAACACCGCCGCCGCGAAGGGGCTTTCGGTCAGAGCCCGGCGGCCAGCTCGGTGCCCTGCCGGATGGCCCGCTTGGCGTCGAGTTCGGCCGCCACGTCGGCTCCGCCGATGAGGTGCGCCTCGACGCCGGCGGCGCGGAGCTCCTCGTACAGGTCGCGGCGGGGCTCCTGGCCGGTGCACAGCACGACGGTGTCGGCGGGGATCAGCCGCGCCTCGCCGTCGACGGTGATGTGCAGGCCCTCGTCGTCGATGCGCTCGTACGTCGCCCCGGCGACCGAGACCACCCCGCGGTGCTTGAGCTCCGCGCGGTGGATCCAGCCGGTGGTGGTGCCGAGGCCGCTGCCGACCTTGGTGGTCTTGCGCTGGAGCAGGTGCACCCGGCGCGGCGGGGCGGGCCGCTCGGGGGCGGTCAGGCCGCCGGGGCCGGTGTAGGCCGTGTCGACGCCCCAGTGGCGGAACCAGACCTCGGGGTCCTGGGCCGCGCCCTCGCCGCTGTCGGTGAGGAACTCGGCGACGTCGAAGCCGATGCCGCCCGCGCCGACGACGGCGACGCGCTCGCCGACGGGGGCCCCGTCGCGCAGTACGTCGAGGTAGCTGACGACGTTGTCCCGGTCCACGCCCTCGATGGCGGGGGTGCGCGGGCTGACGCCGGTGGCGACGACGACCTCCTCGTACTCCCGCAGGGTCGCCACGTCGGCCACGGTGTTCAGCCGGACGTCGACGCCGCTGTCCACGAGTTGGGTGCCGAAGTAGCGGATGGTCTCCTCGAACTCCTCCTTGCCCGGGATGCGGCGGGCGATGTCGAGCTGGCCGCCGATCCGGCCGGAGGCCTCGTACAGGGTGACGTCGTGGCCGCGGCCGGCGGCGGAGACGGCGCAGGCCAGACCGGCGGGGCCGGCGCCGACGACGGCGACGCGCTTCTTCAGTCGGGTGGGCGCGAGGACGAGTTCGGTCTCGTGGCAGGCGCGGGGGTTGACGAGGCAGCTGGTGATCCTGCCGCTGAAGGTGTGGTCGAGGCAGGCCTGGTTGCAGCCGATGCAGGTGTTGATGGTCTCGGACCGACCGGCCGCGGCCTTCGCGACGAAGTCGGCGTCCGCGAGGAAGGGACGCGCGAGGGAGACCAGGTCGGCGCGGCCGTCGGCGAGCAACTCCTCGGCGACCTCCGGGGTGTTGATCCGGTTGCTGGTGACGAGCGGCACGCTCACCGCGCCCATCAGCCGCTTGGTGACCCAGGTGTAGGCGCCGCGGGGCACGGAGGTGGCGATGGTGGGGATGCGGGCCTCGTGCCAGCCGATGCCGGTGTTGATGATGGTGGCGCCCGCCGCCTCGACCTCCTTGGCGAGGCGGACGACCTCCTCCAGGGTGGAGCCGCCGGGGATCAGGTCGAGCATGGACAGGCGGTAGACGAGGATGAACTCCTCGCCGACGGCCTGTCGGGTGCGGCGGACGATCTCCAGCGGGAAGCGCGTGCGGTTCTCGTACGCGCCGCCCCAGCGGTCGGTGCGCTTGTTCGTCGCGGCCGCGATGAACTCGTTGATCAGGTAGCCCTCGGAGCCCATGATCTCGACGCCGTCGTAGCCGGCGAGCTTGGCGAGGCGGGCCGCCCGTACGAAGTCCTCGACGGTGCGCTCGACCTCGATGTCGGAGAGCTCGTTCGGTACGAACGGGCTGATCGGGGCCTGGAGCGCGCTGGGGGCGACGAGGTCCTTGTGGTAGGCGTAGCGGCCGAAGTGGAGGATCTGCATCGCGATCTTCCCGCCCTCCGCGTGCACCGCGTCGGTGATCACCCGGTGCTCGGCGGCCTCCTCCTCGGTGGTGAGGCGGGAGCCGCCCTCGAAGGGACGTCCGGCGTCGTTGGGCGCGATGCCGCCGGTCACGATGAGGCCGACGCCGCCGCGGGCGCGCTCGGCGTAGAACGCGGCGAGGCGCTCGAAGCCGCCCTCGTGCTCCTCCAGGCCGGTGTGCATCGAGCCCATGATCACCCGGTTCGGCAAGGTGGTGAAGCCGAGGTCCAGGGGGCTCATCAGGTGCGGGTAGCGGCTCTGGGAACTCATGGGGGGCGCCTCCTCGCGCGGGGGTGATGAACATGTTCTAGCGAGGCTCGGGCGGTTTTGCAACTAGGTGCATAACCAGATGGGGGCGGTTCGGACACCCTCCCCGCCTCCCACCGGCCCGGTCCGCCCCTCCCTGTGGCGCAGTTCACGGCCCGGACACCCTCGCCGACGTGACGGAACCGGGCACGGTGACGGTGAACGTCAGGTGCGGCGCAGCCGTACGGTGACGATCTGGAACGGGCGCAGCGTCAGGGCGATCCGGCCGTCGGCGGCCGGGGCGGCGACGGCGGAGCCCGCCAGGGGCCGCTCCAGGAGGTCGCTCTCGACGGCGGCGGTGATCGCGAAGCCGGGCGTGAGGTGCGCCGTGGCCCGGCCGCCGCGGGACTCGTACAGCCGGACGACGACGTCGCCGCTGCGGTCCTCGGCGAGTTTGACCGCCTCGACGACGACCGCGTCCTCGTCCACCGCCAGCAGCGGCTCGACCGGGCCGGCCCCCGTCACGACCCGTTCGGGCAGGTTCAGGGCGTGGCCCTCCCGGACCGCGTCCCCGGTCGTGGCGCCGGGTGCGAGGGAGAACCGCAGGGTGTGTCGCCCCTGGTCGGTCTCCGGGTCGGGGTAGCGGGGCGCGCGCAGGAGGGACAGTCGGACCGTGGTGGTCCGGCCGCCGTCGGGGCGTACGTCCCGGGTGACGTCGTGCCCGTAGGTGGAGTCGTTGAGCAGGGCCACGCCCCAGCCGGGCTCCTCCACCTGGATCCAGCGGTGGGCGCAGATCTCGAACTTGGCCGCGTCCCATGAGGTGTTGGTGTGGGTGGCGCGGTGAACGTGGCCGAACTGGGTCTCGGCGGCGGACCGTTCCGCCGCTACGTCGAGGGGGAAGGCGGCCTTGAGGAACTTCTCGCTCTCGTGCCACCGCACGTCCACCCCGAGGTCGACGGTCCGGGCGCCCGCCCGCAGCGTGATCGTCTGCACGGCCGTGGACGAGCCGAAGGAACGGGTGACGGTGACGCTCGCCGCGTCCGGCCCGGCCTCGGTCACCTCCATCGAGTCCAGCGCGACGAGGTCGGTGACCCTGTTGCGGTAGAACGCGTCGATGTCCCACGCGTCCCACATGTTCGGGAAGTCGGGATGGATCTGGAGCAGGTTCGCCGCGCTCCCCGGGGCGAGCGCCTCGCGTCCCCCTTCCAGGTCGTAGGCGGAGACGAGCAGCCCGCGCCCGTCGACCTCCACCAGCAGTCGGCCGTTGGCCAGGACGTGCCCGCCGCCGTGCCGTTCCTCGATGGTGACGGGCTGCGTCGCCGCCTCGGGACGGCCCGCGCCGCCCGCGGGGATGCCGCGCCGGGCGTGCGGGGCGCAGTTGAAGACGAGTTCCTCGGTCCCCTCGCCCGCCAGGGTCGCCTGCGCCGCCCCGGTGATCGCGAGGAGTTCCTCGCGCACGGCCGCGTACGTCGCCCGGGCCTCGCGGTGCACCCAGGCGATGGAGGAGCCCGGCAGGATGTCGTGGAACTGGTGGAGCAGTACGGTCTTCCAGAGCCGCTCCAGGTCCTCGTACGGGTAGGCGAAGCCGGGAACGCGCACGGCGGCCGTCGCGGCCCACGACTCGGCCTCCCGGAGCAGGGATTCGCTGCGCCGGTTGCCCTGCTTGGTGCGGGCCTGGGAGGTGTAAGTACCCCGGTGCAGTTCCAGGTAGAGCTCTCCCGCCCAGACGGGCGCGTCCGGGTACTCGGCGTGCGCCTTCTCGAAGAAGGCGTCGGGCCGTTCGACCTCGACGCGCGGGGAGCCCTCGAGGTCGCGCTGGCGCCGGGCGCGGGCCAGGTGTTCGCGGGTGGGTCCGCCGCCGCCGTCACCCCAGCCGAAGGGCACCAGCGAGCGCGAACCCCGCCCCTTCTCCTGGTAGTTGCGTGCGGCGTGGGCGAGTTGGGCGCCGCCCAGGTCGCTGTTGTAGGTGTCGACGGGCGGGAAGTGCGTGAAGACGCGGGTGCCGTCGATTCCCTCCCACCAGAAGGTGTGGTGGGGGAACTTGTTGACCTGGGACCAGGAGATCTTCTGAGTCAGGAACCAGTGCGAGCCGGACAGCTTCACGAGCTGCGGCATGGCGGCGGTGTAGCCGAAGGAGTCGGGCAGCCACACGTTCCTCGTCTCGATCCCGAACTCGTCGAGGAAGAACTTCTTGCCGTAGAGGAACTGGCGGGCCATCGCTTCGCCGCCGACCATGTTGGTGTCGGACTCGACCCACATGCCGCCCACCGGCACGAACCGGCCGTCCGCGACCTTCTTCTTGATCCGTTCGAAGAGTTCGGGACGGTAGGTCTTGATCCAGTCCAGTTGTTGGGCCTGGGACATGGCGAAGACGAACTCCGGGTGCTCGTCCATCAGCGCGAGCACGTTGGAGGTGGTCCGGGACACCTTGCGGACGGTCTCGCGCAGCGGCCACAGCCAGGCCGAGTCGATGTGCGCGTGCCCGACGGCGCTGATCCGGTGCGCCGAGGCGGTGGCCGGTGCGGCGAGGACCGGCGCGAGGCGAGCGCGGGCGGCGGCGGCCGTGGCGGGGACGTCGGCGAGGTCCACCTCGTCCAGCGCGGAGTCGACGGCCCGCAGGATCGCGTACCGGCGGGCGTCGGCCCCGTCGAGCTGCGTCATCAGCTCCTGGAGGACTTCGAGGTCCTGTACGAGTTCCCAGACCTCGGTCTCGAAGACGGTGAGGTCCATCCGGGCGAGGCGGTAGAGGGGCTGGTCCCCGCTCGTCGGCCGGTCGCCCTCGTAGGTGGGCGAGTGGCTGACCAGGACCGGGTTGGACGCGGCCTCGACGTACCACTCGACGCGCTCGCCGCCCGCCGCCCGGTCGGCGACCCGGACCCAGTCGTTGTACGGGTTCAGCCCCTTGACCTCGCTGCCGTCGGCGCGGTGGACCAGGCCCTCGCACTGGAAGCCGGGCATCATCCGCTCGAAGCCGAGGTCGAGCACGGCCTCGACGGTGCGGCCCGCCCAGTCGGCGGGTACCGAGCCGGTGACCTTGAACCAGGTGGTGCCCCAGGCCGGGCCCCACGCGTCACCCGTCGCGCAGGGCCCGTACGGGGCGGCCAGGCCCTCGGCGACGGGCACCGGTTCGCCGGGCGCCTCCCAGCGCTCGACGGTGAGCGGCAGCGAGCGGGAGCGGACGGCGGGTTTGATCCGCTGCGCGAGGACGCGGCGCAGGCGGTGTTCGGCGATGCTGCGGTCGTCGTGCATGACGGCGGCTCCAGGAGGAGGGGTCGGGCGGGCGGGGCTGCGGGACCGGAACAGGGATGGTGGGCAGCGGGCAGCGGTCGGCGGCCCGCGTCAGGTCTTGACGGCCCCCTCGGCCACGCCCTTGAAGAAGTAACGCTGGAGGGCGAAGAAGAGGAGCATCATCGGGATCAGCGCGGTCATCGCCCCGGCGGCGATGGTCCGCTGGTCGCTGGTGGTCGTGGCGCCGGCGAGGGTCTTCAGGCCGAGCTGGAGGGTGTGGTTCTCGCTGTCGGTGAGGACGAGCAACGGCCACAGGAAGTCGTCCCAGGCGCCCATGAAGCTGGTGATGCAGACGACGGCGAGGGCGCCCTTGGCGGAGGGTAGGAAGACGCGGGTGAAACGGGTCCATTCGCCCGCCCCGTCCAGGACCGCCGCCTCCTCGATCTCCCGGGGCACGGCCAGGAAGGCCGCCCGCATGATCATGATGTTGAGGACGGAGACGGCTCCCGGCAGCCAGACCCCGATGAGGGTGTCGATGAGACCCATCCCCCGCACCGTCAGGAACATCGAGATCATCACGGACTCGAAGGGGAACATCAGGGTCGCCACCAGGACGGTGAAGACGCTCCGGCGGCCCTTCCAACCGGCCCGGGACAGGGCGTAGCCGCCCATGGCCGCGAACAGCAGGTTGGAGGTGACGGACAAGGCCGCCACCATCAGCGTGTTGCCGACGTACTGGAGCAGGGGGAACGACTCGGCGACCAAGGCGTAGTTGTCCAGGGTGGGCCGGGAGGGCAACAGGCCGTCGTACACGTTCTCGGTGCGGCCGCGGATCGAGGTCAGGAACTGCCAGACGATCGGGCCGACCATGACCACGAGCATCAGCATCAGCGTCGCGTACCGGGCGGTGCGGCCGAGGAGGCGGCGGCGCAGGTCGGCGCGGACGCGCGGGTCCGGTGGCGGGCGCCGGGCCGGCGCGGTGGTCGGGGTGGTCGCCGGGGCGCGGTCGGCGGGGGCGTTCACGCGTCGTCCCCCCGGGACAGCCGGTGGCCCAGCAGACTGAAGGCCAGGGTCAGCAGGAACAGCAGGAGGGAGATGGCCGAGGCGTAGCCGGTCTCGCCGGAGTAGCCGAGGCCCACCTGCCGGATCAGGAACGGCAGGGTACGGGCGCCGCCGCCGGGGCCGCCGCTCTCGCCGCCGAGGATGTAGATCTCGGTGAACACGCGCAGCGCCGAGATCGCGGAGAGGGTGCCGACCAGCAGCATCATCGGTTTGACCTGGGGGACGGTGATGCTGAAGAAGCGGCGTACGGGGCCGGCGCCGTCGAGGGCGGCGGCCTCGTACAGGGAGGCGGGGACGTTCCCGAGGGCCGCCAGGTAGAACACCATGTAGTAGCCGAGGCCCTTCCACACCGTCACGATCATCGCGGAGAGCAGCAGCATGGTGCTGTCCGTCAGGAACGGAACCGGCTCCGAGACGACACCGAGCCGGCGGAACACCGTGTTGACGAGCCCGTCGCTGCGCAGCACCCACTGCCAGATCAGGCCGACGACGACGGCGGAGGCGATCACGGGCGTGTAGAACGCGGAACGGAACAGCCCGATCCCGGGGATCCGCGCGCGTACGAGGACCGCGAGGGCGAGCGGCAGCAGCACCAGGCAGGGGACGACGACGGCGAGGTAGAGGACGCTGTTGCCGGTGGCCAGCCAGAAGTCGGGGTCGCCGAGGGCCCGGGTGTAGTTGTCGAGGCCGACGAAGTCCCCGCCGCGCAGGATCCGGGCGTCGGTGAAGGACAGGATCACGGTGTTGACGAACGGCCAGACGCTGAACAGGGCCACCATGACCAGCCCGGGGGCGAGGAAGAGGTAGGGCGCCCACCACGTTCGGTGGGGCAGACCGGCGTCACCTCCCGCAGCGGACCCCTTCGCCGTCACGGGCGGGCCGCGGCCGACAGGAGCGCGTTGGCCGCCTCCTGGGCCCTGCGCACCGCCGTCCTCGGATCCTGCTCCCCCAGGATGGCCTTCTGCATCTCGCGCACCACCGCGTCACCGACCTGACTGGTCCACTGGACCGGGGTGTTGGCGTCGAGCCCGGCACTCTTCAGCTGTTCGGCGCCGATCGCGCGGGCCACCGTCTCGGCGTCCTTGCCGTCGCCGCGGTCGGAGAAGTACGGGTCGTCCAGGCCCCGGGCGTTGGACGGGTAGATGGTGGCCTTCCGGGAGAACTCCACCTGGTTGGGGCCGTTGGTCACCCACTTGGCGAACTCGGCCGCCGCGTCCGGGTGTTCGGTGTCCTTTCGGATGCCGAGGGCTTGGGCGTAGATGCCGATGTGGCCGAGCCGGCCGGTGACGGCGCCGACGACCCGGGTGCGCTCGTAGACCTGCGGAGCGTTCTGCCGGATGTCCTTGACGAAGCCCGGGGAGCCGGGGCCGAAGACCAGCTTTCCGGCGCCGTAGAGCTGGTTGATGTCGTCCGACTTGAGCAGGGACTCCTTCGGCATGGCGCCCTTGGCGTACAGGTCCTTCATCCGGTCGACCCACTCGACGGCCTTGTCCGTGTCGAAGGTGAAGCGGTCCCGGCGCTCGTTGAGGATCGGGACGCCCATCTTCTGCCAGTCCCCGGGCAGCCGGCTCTTGGGGTCGGCCATGAAGGCGGCGTACCGACCGCCGGAGCGGGCGGCGATCCGCTCGGCCTGGTCGAAGAACTCCTCGACGCTGGTGGGTGGTCGGGCGGGGTCGAGACCGGCCTTCTCGAAGAGGTCCGCGTTGAAGGTGAGGATCTCGGGGGTCACGTACCAGGGGTAGGCGTACACGCCGTCGCCCCGGCCGGGAAGTTCGAACTGCTCCCAGGCGCCGGGAACGTACTCCTTGGCGACCTCGGCGTCCCACGCCGAGACGTCGGCCAACAGCCCTCGTTCACCGAGCAATTGAAAGGAGTCGGTGGAGAGGTTCACCACGTCGGGGAGGGCGCCCGCGCCGGCGTCGGCGACGAGCTTCTCGTTGTAGCCGTCTCCGGGTACGTCCTCCCACTTCACCGTGACGTCGGGGTACCGCTGCTCGAAGGAGTCGATGACGCCCTGGACGTAGCCGGTGAACTTCGGCTTGAGCTGGAGGGTGCGGAACGTGATCCCACCGGACACGGTCCCCGTCCGTTCCGCGTCCTTGCCGTCCGCCGCTCCCCCGCCGCCGCCCAGCCCGCACGCGGACAGCGACAGGAGGCCGCCCGCGAGCAGGGTGGTGAGGGTCGTGCGCACCGCCTGGGAACGAGTCATCTCCGCCGCCTTCGGGGGAAGTTCCGACCCTGCGGCCGGAGGGCGGTGCCCACGCTGTCCGCAATCCCCGGGCCCGTCAACGTGCCCGAAATCCCATTGGCCGACGGGACGCGCTTCCCTTGTGCCGCCGGATAACCGACGCGTCACCCCGGGTCCCCGTACCGGACGGCGCCCACCTGGACTGATGCGCTTTAGTCCTGATCCTTTCCGGCGCGGCACGATGCGATTTCCGAGGCGAATTGCGGGCGCGGTTTGACCTCTTGTCGCCGGTCCGGAAGCAGTCGCACTCGCGCGGTTTATCGGTTGCGCCCGCACAGCCGCCGCCCGGGGCCGACGCGACGTGGCTACTTCATGCGGTAGGCGGCCTTGTCGGCGAGTTTGCCGTCCTTGAAGCACAGGCGCAGTACGTCGGAGCTGCTGTTGTCGGTGCTGGAGAGGTACCAGGCACAGGTGCCGCCGACGGGTTCGGCCGGGCCGCCGTCCTTGAGGGCGTCCTTGACGAAGCTGTCGCCCGACGGGAGCTTGGCGCGGACCTCGGTCTCGGGATCGCCGATCCGCACGGCCTCGTAGACCTTCGGGTCGAGCAGGGTCTTGTCGGCGACGTCGAGGAGCTTCCCCGCGCCGAAGAGGACCGCGACGACGAGGCCGACGCCCACCACCAACGCCACGCCGCAACCGATCAGACAACCCTTGCGCTGAGCCACGCCCGTTCCTCCGAGTCCGCCGTGCCCGGTGCCCTTCACCGTGACGTGACGACCTTCGCAGTGGGCGCCTTCGGCGTGCCGTCCCCGAAAGTCTCGGGCTGCCGCAACGATCGTCGTTCGTCGCCGCCGTTCGCGGTCGCGCCCCCGGGGGCGTGTATACAGGAGGAGAAGGACGATCCGGACGAAACGAGAGGAACCCCTGTGAGTGAGCCCGTCGAGCCCCTGATCGTCGTCGGTGTGGACGGTTCGAACCATTCGAAGGAAGCGTTGCGCTGGGGCGTCGCCCAGGCCAAGGCCACCGGGGGCCGCGTACACGCCGTCATGAGCTGGGACTGGAACACCAATCCGTTCGCCGTGGGCACCGCCGAGCAGGCCGACCTGGTGCACGCCGAGGACGCGGCGCGGCAGAAGCTGTCGGACACCGTCGCCGAGGCCGTCGGCACCTCGCCCGGCGTACCGGTGTTCCGCCGGGTCGAGCGGGGCGCGCCGGCCCAGGTCCTGGTGGAGGCCTCGCGGGAGGCGGAACTGACGGTGGTGGGCACGCGCGGGTACGGCGGGATCAAGGGCGCGCTGCTGGGGTCGGTGAGCCAGCAGGTGGTCCAGTACGCGGCCTGCAGTGTCGTCGTGGTCCGTCACCAGGACTGACGGCCCGTGGGGGCCGCTTACGCGTCCCCGGGTACGGGAGCCGTCAGGTCGGCGGGGTCGGTGTTGGCCCCGCACAGGACGACGGCGACCCGCTTGCCCGGCAACCGGCGTGCGGAGCGCAGCGCGGCGAGGGCGGTGGCGGCGCCGGCCTCGACCACGATCCGGTGCTCCTCCCACAGTTCCCGTCGGGCCGCGATGATCTGCGCGTCGGTGACGAGCACCGAGTCGACGTCGCCGCGTTGCGCGGCGGCCAGCGCGTCGGCGGAAACCCGGGTGGCGCCGAGGGAGTCGGCGGCCACAGACTCGACGGGGACGTCGACGGGGCGGCCCGCCTCCAGGGCGGCGTTCAGGGCCCGGCAGTTCTCGGGTTCGGCGGCGGTGACGTGGACGCCGTGCTCGCGCGCGGCCGTGGCGATGCCCGCGAAGAGTCCGCCACCGCCGACCGCGACGACGACCGCGTCCAATCCGGGCAGGGCGTCGCGGATCTCCTCCAGCAGGGTTCCGGCGCCGGCGGCGATCAGGGGATGGTCGTAGGCGTGGCCGGCCAGCGCCCCGTGAGCGGCCGCGAACTCCTGGCTGGCGGCGAGCGCTTCGGAGTACCGGTCGCCGACGAGGCGCACGTCGGCGCCGTAACCGCGCAGCCGCGCCACCTTGACGGGTCGGGCGTTGGCCGGCAGGAACACGGTCGCGGGCACGCCGTGGGCGCGGGCCGCCCAGGCGCAGGCGATGCCGGCGTTGCCGCCGGAGGCCATCGTCACGCCGGCGGCGGGCAGGGTCCCGGCGGCGCGGTGCGCGGCGAAGAAGTTGTGGGCGCCGCGGGCCTTGAAGGAACCGGTGTGCTGGAGGTATTCCAGCGCGTACCGGACGCCTTCGGCGGCGGGCACGACGGCTACGGGCCGGACGACGCCTGCCAGTCGCTCCGCGGCGGCGCGGACGGCGGCGTGGTCGAGCTGCGTTTCCATGGCTGACTGCCTTTCTGGTGACGGGATTCGGGGAGCGGGGGCCGACCGCCCCCGGCGAGCCGATGCGGTCGGGCCCCAGCGGCCGATGCGGTCGGCTCTCAGCGAGCCGATGCGGTCGGCGCGGCCGCCGCGATGAGTTGGCGCAGGGCGCCGTAGTAGACCTCGTGGTCGGTCAGCGGGGGCAGTACGTCGGCCGTCGCGCCCGCCAGCACGGGGAACTCGGCCGGATCCAGCGCGGCCAGCGCGGCCCGGGAGGCCGCGACGGCGGCGGCCGGATCGCGGTGGTCCACGAAGGCGGCGCTGCCCAGCGTGAGCAGGTACATGCGGCGGTAGACGGTCATCGCCTCGGCGGGACTCATCCCGGTGGCGACGTTGTCGGCAAGAGCGGGCTCGACGAGCCGGGCCAGCAGGTGCCGGCCGAGCCAGGGGCGGCCACCGCGCAGGACCAGCAGCCCGGGGTGCGCGGTCAGCAGCCGGTACAGGGCGCCGAAGCGCAGCTCGGTGGCCTCGGCCCAGCCGGTGCCGGCGGGGACGTCGGGGAGTTGGGCGGCCAGGTGCTCGGTGCAGAGGTCCAGCAGGCCGGCGAGGTCGACGCAGCGGCGCTGGACGGTGGCGTGGGAGACGTCGAGCCGGCCGGCGAGGGCGCGGAAGCTCAGCTGCCCGGGGCCTTCCTCATCGAGGATCCGCAGGGCGGCCACGGCGATGGCGTCGGGGGTCGCGCGGTCGAGGGAGGCTGATCTTCTCGGCATGAGATACACCGTATCAGCCACCGACACATACGGCGTATCACCACGTTCGCGTGATGCTCACTACGGCCATATTGCTGGTCATCACGCCATATCCCGTCACTTGTGTTGACAGCGGGTAGTCACATCGCTGCACTGGGCCCACGACTGCCCGTCGGTACCTCCCCCACGTCAAGGAGACCCCGTGCCGCCTCGCCTGCGTGCGTCGCTCCCCTGCCTGACAGCGGCCGCCCTGCTCGCCCTGTGCCTGTGCCCCGCCCCGGCCTCCGCCTCACCGGCCGCTCCCGCCCCGGCGGACCCCACCGCGACCTCGGACACCCCGCTGGCGCTCACCCCGCCCATGGGATGGAACAACTGGGCGCACCACATGTGCGACATCGACGAGGCCACCGTCGTCGCGAACGCCGACGCGCTCGTATCGACCGGACTCGCCGCCAAGGGGTACGACACCGTCACCATCGACGACTGCTGGATGCTCAAGAGCCGTGACGCGGACGGCGATCTGGTCGTCGACACGGAGAAGTTCCCGCACGGCATGCTCTGGTTGGGCGAGTACCTGCACGCCAAGGGGCTCAAGTTCGGGATCTACGAGGACGCCGGCTACCTGACGTGCGAGAAGTACCCGGGAAGCGGCGCCCCGAACGGCGGCGGCGAGGACAACTACGCGCGCGACGCCCGGCTGTTCGCGTCGTGGAACGTGGACTACGTGAAGATGGACGGCTGCAACCTGTGGGTGCCGCCGGGCAGGACCAAGGAGGAGGCCTACCGGGACGCGTACCACGCCGTCGCGAAGGCGCTGCGCGACACCGGCCGGCCCATGGTGCTCTCGGCCTCCGCGCCCGCCTACTTCCAGCAGGGCGAATGGGGCGGCTCCGACTGGCACAAGGTGCTCGACTGGGTCGGCGGGACCGGGCAGTTGTGGCGTGAGGGCCGCGACATCAAGGTCTACAACCCGGCCGCTCCCGACACCTCGCGGTGGAGTTCGGTCCTCGGCAACTACGGCTACAACCGCTGGCTCGGCCGGTACGCGGGCCCCGGCAACTGGAACGACCCCGACTTCCTGATCGCGGGGGCCCCCGGGCTGACCGAGGCGGAGAGCCGCAGCCAGGTCGGGCTGTGGGCCATGATGGCGGCCCCCTTCATCCTGTCCTCCGAGGTCGCGGAGCTCACCCCGGCCGGGCTGGCCGCGCTCGGCAACACCGATCTGATCGCCCTGGACCAGGACCGGCTCGGCCGGCAGGGCGCGGTGGTCTCCTCCAACGCCACCTTCGAGGTGCTGGCCCGGCCGCTGGCGAACGGCGACCGCGCGGTGGCGGTGCTCAACCGCTCCGCCGCCGATCGGGACATCTCCGTACCGCTGGCCGACGTCGGTCTGCACGCCTGCACGGTGGACGCGAAGAACCTGTGGGACGGGAAGAGCACCGAGGTCTCGACCTCGCTGACCGGCCGGCTCGCCGCGCACGACACCGTCGTCTGGCGGCTCACCCCGCGCGGCTGCGGCGACGCCGTACCGACCGGCCAGGTCGTCGGTACCGGTTCCAAGTGCGTCGACGGGGCCAACACCACCGGTGTCGGCGCGCTCGTCCTGGCCGGTTGCACCGCCGGCGCCGACCAGCGCTGGACCCTCGGGGAGCAGGGTCGGCTGCTGCTGGCCGGGGAGTGCCTGGCGGCCGACGGGGACGGCCTCGTCGAGCTGGCCGGCTGCGGGAACGGGCCGCAGCCGGAGCAGCGCTGGAACCACCGGCGCGACGGGGCGCTGGTCCACGGAGCGAGCGGGCTGTGCCTGACCGCGCCGCCGACCGCGACGACCCCCGACGCACCGGCCGAGCGGCTGCGGCTGGCCGACTGCGGCGACCACCGGCCCGATCAGGCCTGGTCGCTGCCCGTCTGAGGGTCGGGGGCCGGCCATCGGGTCCCACCGGCCGCGCTCCGGCCCGTACACGACGCGCCGTCCTCCGGCCCGCCAGTCGGGGCGTGATCACCCTGCCGGGGGAATCACGCTCCCCGTGCGGGGGAGCCGTGAGCGAACGGCCGGCCGTGCGGCGGGGCACTGGGTTCACTGGCCCGGCCATGTGAGGGGCGGGTAGCGGAGCGATCCGGTGCCCGCCCCTTTGCGACGTCAACGGGCCGCGAGGCCGACCGGCCGACAGGAGCGCACCGACGTGACCGACGTGCCAGAGGTGTCCGGGACCGGCCCGGAGCAGTCCGGGGCGAGCCGGCCGCCGGCCCGGATGGGCGATCTGTGGGACCGGCACGCCGACGGCGTGGTGGAATTGCGCAAGCGGCGGCCGTCGGGCCTGGCGGACGACCCCGCCGGGGCCAATCCGGCGGCCCACCGGCTCCGAATCGCCGTCGAGACCTGTGGATGCGAGGCAATGGGTGCGGATCCCGGAGGATCGGTCGGTGAATGACGCGACACGGGCCGGCGAAGGCCTCGCCGTGCTGCTCGGCCGGGTCGCCGAGGGCGACGAGACGGCCTTCGGCTCGGTGTACGAAGCGGTGTGCGGGCGGGTGCTGGGCGTGACGCTCGCGGTCCTGCGCGACCGGGCCCAGGCCGAGGAGGTGACCCAGGAGGTGTTCGTCGAGGTGTGGCGCACCGCCGGCCGCTACCGGAGCGACCGGGGCAGCGTACGGACCTGGGTGCTGACGATGGCCCACCGCCGGGCGGTGGACCGGGTGCGGTCGGCCCAGGCGTCGACCGACCGGGAACGACGGGCCGCCCGGCTGGACTCGGCGCTGCCCGAGTTCGACGAGGTCAGCGAGGCGGCGCTGGAGCGCGACGAGGCGGCGCGGGTGCGCCGCTGCCTGGGCTCGCTGACCGGGATCCAACGCCAGTCGGTGACACTGGCCTACTACCGGGGCCTGACCTGCCGCGAGGTGTCCGAGGCGCTGTCCGTGCCGCTGGGCACCGTCAAGACCCGTCTGCGGGACGGCCTGCTGCGGCTGCGTGACTGTCTCGGGGTGAGCGGCTGATGAGTACGGAAAGCGTGCACGAGGCGACGGGCGCCTACGTCCTGGACGCCCTGCCACCGGCCGAGCGCGCCGCGTTCGAGGCGCACCTGGCGACCTGCCCGGACTGCGCCCGGGAGGTACGGGAATTCGCGGCGACGGCGGCGCTGCTCGGCGCGGCCGTGGCGGTGGAGCCGCCGCCCGGGCTGCGGGACGAGGTGCTGCGCCGGATCCGGGAGGCGCCGGCCGGCGCCGACGAGACCCCGGCTTCGAGGCCGGCGGCGGCCCGGCACGCGGCCCGGGCCGGTCGGCCGTGGGCGCGGTACGCCCTCGCGGCGTGCGTGGCGGCGGCCGTCGGACTCGGCGGGGTCGCGATCGGGCAGTTCCAGGAGGCCGAGGGCGCCCGCCAGGACGCGCGGCGGGCCGAGGCCCGGGCGACGTCGCTGACACAGGTGCTGTCGGCCCCCGACGCCCGGCTGACGAGCGGCCGGATCGCGGACGGCGGGACGGGCACGGTGGTGGTCTCCCGGGACCGGAACCGGGCCGTGTTCGTGCCCTCCGGGATGACGGCCCCACCGCCGGGGCGGGTGTACCAGTTGTGGTACGCCGACCCCGGCAAGGGCATGCGCCCGGCGGGGCTGATGGACCCGGCCCGTCCCGACGCCCCGGCGCCGCTGGTGGGCCCGGTGGGCGGAGCGACCGGGATCGGCGTCACGGTGGAGCCGGCGGGCGGCTCGCCCGCGCCGACGTCGGACCCCTTGGTGGTGCTGGCCTTCCCGGCGGCGTAGACCCCGTGGGCCCGCGCCCACGGGTCTACCCGATGGCCGTACCGGCCCCGTCGCGAGGGCCTTGAGACGGCCTACGCCCGGGAGAGGCGGACCGGGAGGGCCTCTACGCCGTTGCCGATGAAGCTGCGTTGGCGCGGGAGGTCGGCCTCCGGAACGGCGAGGTCGAGGTCGGGGAAGCGGGCGAAGAGCCGTTCCAGGGCGATGCCGGCCTCCAGTCGGGCGAGCGGGGCTCCCACGCAGTAGTGGGCGCCGTGCCCGAAGGCGAGGTGGCGGCCGGCGCCGGGGCGGGTCACGTCGAAGCGGTCGGCGTCCGGGCCGTGGAAGGACGCGTCCCGTCCCGCGGCCGTGTACCCGGCGAGGACGGGGGTGCCCCGCGGGATCACCGTGCCGTCGATGCTCAGGTCGCGGGCCGGGTAGCGGAACGGGAACCAGCTGACCGGGGAGTCCCAGCGCAGGGTCTCGTCCACGACGTCCGACCAACCGGCCTTGCCGTCCTGTCCGGCCAGGACGACGGCGAGCTGGTCGCGGTGCGTGCACAGGGCGCGGACGGCGTTGCTGATCAGGTTGAGCGTGGTCTCGTGTCCGGCGACGAGCACCAGGCGCAGGGTGCCGATGAGTTCGGCCTCGCTGAGCCGGTCGCCGTCCGCGTCGCGCGCGGCGATCAGGGCGCTGGTGAGGTCCTCTCCCGGGTCCCGGCGTCGGGTGGCGGCGATGGTGCCCATCAGCTCGACGAGTTCGCGTACGGCGGCCGTCTTCTGCGCCGGGGTGCTGACGGTCGAGACGATCACCGTGTGGGACAGCCGGTGCAGAGGGTCCCGGTGCTCCGGGTCCACTCCGAGCAGCTCGCAGATGACGCCCATCGGGAGCGGCAGCGCGAAGTGGGTGAGCAGGTCGGTGACGCCGTCGGGCGAGGCGTCGGCGGCCCGGCCGAGGTCGTCGAGCAGGGTGTCGGTCAGTTCCTCGACGCGCGGGCGCAGGCGTTCCACCTGGCGGGCGGTGAAGGCGTTGCCGACGAGGGCGCGCAGGCGGCGGTGGTCGGCGCCGTCGGCGGTGTGCATGCCCTGGGCGTCGGCGAAGACCCGCAGCGGCCAGTCGGCGGGGACGGTGCCGTCGCGCAGTCCGGGAAAGTGCCGGGAGTCCTTGGCCGTGTCCGGGTGGGCGAGGAACTCCTTGAGGGCCTCGTGCCCGAGGACGATCGCGCCGGGCACCCCGCCCGGCAGGACGACCTCGGCGACGGCGCCCCGGCCGCGCAGCCGGGCGTTGAGGGCGTGCGGGCATCCTCCGGCCGGATCGATGACGTACGGGGCTTCGACGGCGGTCGGCTCGGGCTGCACGGGCGGTACGGACGGCTGGGGTAACGACACGCCGGCTCTCCTGACCTGGTGGAAGCAGTCCGGTCAACAGTGGGGCCTGCGGCGCGTGTTGTACAAGACCTGCCGCCACGGGCGCGACGTAGGGTCGGGCCATGTCCGAATCCGAGCGGAACCTGCAAGGCAAGGTCGCCCTGGTGGCGGGCGCGACGCGGGGTGCGGGCCGGGGCATCGCCGTCCAACTGGGTGCGTGCGGCGCCACCGTGTACGTGTCGGGGCGCAGCAGCGCGGCCGGCCGGTCCGAGTACGACCGGCCGGAGACGATCGAGGAGACGGCCGCGCTGGTCACGGCGGCCGGTGGGCGGGGTGTCGCGGTGGTCGCCGACCATCTGGTGCCCGCGCAGGTGGAGGCGCTCGTCGCACGCATCGACGCCGAGCAGGGACGCCTCGACGTGTTGGTGAACGACATCTGGGGCGGTGAGCGGCTCTTCGAGTGGGACAGCACCGTCTGGGAGCACGATCTGGACAACGGGTTGCGGCTGCTACGGCTCGCGGTGGACACCCATGCCATCACCAGCCACTACGCGGTGCCGCTGCTGCTGCGCGCTCCGGGCGGGCTGGTCGTGGAGATGACCGACGGCACCGTCGACTACAACACGGACCGCTATCGGGTGTCGTTCTTCTACGACATCGCCAAGTCGGCGGTGCTGCGGATGGCGTTCGCGCTCGGGCACGAGCTGGGGCCCCGGGGTGCGACCGCGGTGGCGCTGACCCCGGGTTGGTTGCGTTCGGAGATGATGTTGGAGGCCTTCGGTGTGAGCGAGGCGAACTGGCGCGACGCGCTGGAGAGGGTGCCGCACTTCGCGATCTCCGAGACCCCCTCCTACGTCGGCCGGGCGGTCGCGGCGCTGGCCGCCGACCCCGAGGTGTCCCGTTGGAACGGGCGTTCGCTGTCCAGCGGCGGGCTCGCCGGGGTGTACGGCTTCACGGACCTGGACGGCAGCCGGCCGGACGCCTGGCGGTACATGGTCGAGGTGCAGGACCCGGGCCGACCGGCGGACGCGACCGGATACCGCTGACCGGGCCTCGGGAGACCCCGCGCCGGCCGCCGGTGCCGGTGGCGCGGTTCACGGGGTGTCCGTGCCGATCCGGCGGGCGAGTCCGTCGAGGAGGCAGCGCAGGCCGAAGTCCCATACGGCCTCCGGGTCGAAGGCGCCGACGGCCGCCCCGACCCGGCCGGCGAGCGGGTAGCGCTCCGGGTCCATGGCCCGCTCCAGCAGGGGCCCGACCAGCGCCCACCACTCGTCGTCGCCGCGGTGCCGCTGGTGCTCGGCGACATCGGCGGCGGCCAGGGCGTTGGCCTGGACGAAGCCCAGGAGGTGGGTGAGCGCGGCGTCCATCTCGGTGTCCGTGAGGCCGATGCCGTCGAAGGCGGCGAGCTCGTGCTCGTACTTGCCGATCACCCCGGGGCCCAGCGGCGGGCGGGTGCCGGCCAGGTCCGCGATCCACGGGTGGCGTACGAGCAGGTCCCGGTTGTCGTGGGCGATCCGGGTGACCCTCTGCCGCCATGGCTCCTGCCCGGCCGGTTCCCGGCGGTGCATGTGCCGGTAGGCCTGGTCCAGCATCAGGTCGAGCAGTTCGGCCTTGCCGGGTACGTACGTGTACACGCTCATCGGGGTGACGCCGAGGCGTTGGGCGAGGGCGCGCATGGTCAGCGCGGCAGCCCCCGCTTCGTCGGCGAGGGCGAGGGCGGCCGCGACGACGGCGTCCACGGTGCGCCCCTGGCGCGGACCCCGGCGCCCGCCGGCGGGCCCCTGTCCGGGCTCGCGCCACAGGAGTTCCAGCGTGCGGACGGGGTCGCCCGCGCCGCTGCGTTCCTTCGCCATCTCCGGCCCTTCCGCCCCGCTCGTCAATTAGATACACCGTACAGAGTACGGCGTATAGAGTAACTCGGAGACGACACCGACACCCAGGGGGAACACGCGTGAATCCGGCCCGCCCCGCAGACGGCCACCAGGACATCCAGGTCCGCGGAGCCCGTGAGAACAACCTCGCGGACATCTCCTTGGACATCCCCAAGCGCAGACTGACCGTCTTCACCGGCGTGTCCGGCTCGGGCAAGTCCTCGCTCGTGTTCGGCACCATCGCCGCCGAGTCGCAGCGCATGATCAACGAGACGTACACCGCCTTCATCCAGTCCTTCATGGCGAGCCCGAGCCGCCCCGACGTGGACGCGCTGCACAACCTGAGCGCCGCCATCGTCGTGGACCAGGAGCGGATGGGAACCGGATCGCGCTCGACGGTGGGCACCGCCACCGACGCCTCCACGATGCTGCGGATCATCTTCTCCCGGCTGGGCGTGCCGCACGTCGGGACCTCTTCCGCCTTCAGCTTCAACACCCCGGACGGCATGTGCCCGCGCTGCGAGGGGATGGGCCAGGTCTCCGATGTCGACGTCGACCAGCTCGTCGATCGCGAACTCTCCCTGAACGAGGGCGCGATCACGGCCCCCGGGTTCGCCGTCGACTCCTGGTACTGGCAGATCATGGCCAACTCCGGGTTCTACTCCCCCGACACCAAGCTCAAGGACTTCACCGAGCAGGAGTGGGCCGACTTCCTGCACAAGCCAGCGGTGAAGGTGAAGGTCGGGTCGAACAACTTCACCTACGAGGGGTTGATCACGAAGATCGACCGGACCGTCCTCGGCAAGGACCGCGAGTCGATGCAGTCCCACATCCGGGCGTTCGTGGACCGGGCCGTGGTCTTCGCCGACTGCCCGGACTGCGGCGGCACCCGGCTGGCGGCGGCCGCACTGTCCTCGCGCATCGACGGGCTGAACATCGCGGAGTGCTCGGCGATGCAGATCAGCGACCTGGCCGCGGTCATCGCCAGGATCGACGACCCCGGCGTGGCGCCGATGCTGACGGGCCTGCGCGAGCTGCTGCACTCCCTCATCGAGATCGGCCTGGGCTACCTGAGCCTGGACCGGCCGTCCGGCACGCTCTCGGGCGGCGAGGCGCAGCGGGTGAAGATGGTGCGCCACCTCGGGTCCTCGTTGACGGACATCACGTACGTCTTCGACGAGCCGAGCACCGGCTTGCACCCGCACGACATCCGGCGGATGAACGACCTGCTGGTGCGGCTGCGCGACAAGGGCAACACGGTGCTGGTCGTGGAGCACAAGCCGGAGGTCATCGCGATCGCCGACCACGTCGTCGACCTCGGTCCGGGCGCGGGCACCGGGGGCGGACGGCTCTGCTACGCGGGCGACGTGGCGGGGCTGCGCACCTCCGACACGCTCACCGGCCGGCACCTGGGCCACCGGGCGCGGCTGCGCGATACGGTCCGTACGCCGCGCGGGCACCTGTCGATCAAGGACGCGAACCTGCACAACCTCAAGGACGTCGACGTGGAGGTGCCCCTCGGGGTGCTGGCCGTGGTGACGGGGGTGGCGGGCTCCGGGAAGAGTTCGCTGATCCACGGCTACCTCGCGGGGCGGGAGGGGGTGGTGGTGGCCGACCAGTCACCGATCCGCGGTTCGCGGCGCTCCAACCCGGCCACGTACACCGGTCTCCTCAACCCGATCCGGGCCGCCTTCGCCAAGGCCAACGGGGTCAAGGCCGCGCTGTTCAGCGCCAATTCGGAAGGCGCCTGCCCGAAGTGCAACGGCCTGGGGCTGGTGTACACCGACCTGGCGATGATGGGCGCGGTGGCCTCGGTCTGCGAGCAGTGCGAGGGGCGGCGGTTCACGCCCGAGGTGCTCACGTACCGGCTGAACGGGAAGAACATCAGCGAGGTCCTCGACATGCCGGTGGCGGAGGCCCACGCGTTCTTCACCACCGGACAGGCGCGGACCGTCCTGGGCCGACTGGCGGACGTGGGGCTGGGCTACGTACGGCTCGGTCAGCCGCTGAGCACGCTCTCGGGCGGTGAGCGGCAACGGCTCAAGCTGGCCATCAGCATGGCGGAGAAGTCCTCGACGTACATCCTGGACGAGCCGACGACCGGCCTGCACCTCGCCGACGTGGACAAGCTGCTCGCCCTGCTCGACCGGCTGGTCGACGACGGGAACTCGGTCATCGTGATCGAGCACCACCAGGCGGTGATGGCCCACGCCGACTGGCTGATCGACATCGGTCCGGGTGGGGGCCACGACGGGGGCCGGGTGGTCTTCGAGGGAACTCCGGCCCAACTGGTGGCGGAGGCTGACACTTTGACGGCCCGTCACCTACGGGAGTACGTCGGGGGCTGAGGGACGCGCGGGCGGGCCGCGCGCCCGCCCGCGCACCACCTGCGTACACCGTGCGCATGCCGTTAGGGTGGGGGCATGTCCTCACCCGACCAGCAGAGCCCCGCCCCCGCCGTACCGTCCGTCTGGACCAGGCCCCGCCGACGGAAGGAACAGCCGGCGCTCAGCCAGGAGCAGATCGTCTCGGCGGCCGTGCGCCTGCTCGACGCCCAGGGCATCGAGGCGCTGAGCATGCGCAGGCTCGGGACGGAGATGGGGACGGCGGCCACCTCGCTCTACCGGCACGTCGCCAACAAGGACGAGCTGATCGAACTCGTCGTGGACGAGGTGTACGGCGAACTGGAACTGCCGGAGGCCGGCGGCCCGGAGGGCTGGCGCACCGCCCTGTCCCACAGCGGCCACAGCCTGCGCGCCATGATCCTGCGCCACCCGTGGGTGGCCTCGGTCCTCGGACAGGTGGGCCTGGCCCACCTCGGCCCGAACCTGATGCGCATGTCGGAGCGGATGCTGGAGCTGACCCTGGGCGCCGGATTCCCGCCCGGTGAGGCGGACCTCGCGATCAAGGCGGTCATCTCGTACGTCAGCGGCGCCACGACCAGCGAGGCCTCCTACCTCTCCCTGCTCGCCCGCAGCGGACGCGACGAAGCGGAGTGGCTGCACTCCCTGGTGCCGGCGGACCGGAGCGCGCTCGCCGAACACCCGCTGACGCGGGGCCACACCGCGATCCGGCACGAGGACCCGGCGCGCGTGCGCGAGGAGACCTTCGACTACGGACTCCAGCGGGTCCTGGACGGCCTGGCGACCCGGATCGCGCGCGGCTGACGCCGACCCGCCGACACCCCTACGGGAAGATCGGCCCGCCCGCGCCCTCGGCCGGGTCGAAGAACCGCTCCACCTGAGCCGGTCGGACCTGCGCCAGGGCGGGCGGCGACCAGCGCGGCATCCGGTCCTTGTCGATGACCTGGGCGCGGATGCCCTCCACCAGGTCCGGAGAGGCCAGCGCGGCGCCGGAGACCCGGTACTCCTGCTCCAACACCGCTTCCAGGGAGCCGAGTTCACGGGCGCGCCGCAGCGCGGCCAGCGTCACCTTGAGGGCGGTGGGCGACTTGGTCCGCAGCACCTCGGAGGCCTCGCGGGCCGCGGCGAGGCCGCTGCCGAGCAGCCGGGAGTGGATCTCCTCGACGGTGTCGGCGGCGTAGCAGCGGTCGATCCACTCCCGCTCGGCGGCGAGTTCGCCCCCGGGCACGGTGCCCCCCTCGTACGGGCCCAGGATCTCCCGCGCGGGGGCGCCGGTGAGGCCGTGGGTGAGTTCGTCCAGGTGGGCGGAGGGCACGTAGTGGTCGGCGAGCCCGCACAGCAGGGCGTCCGCGGCGCCCACGGCGGTGCCGGTGAGCGCGAGGTGGGTGCCGAGTTCTCCCGGAGCCCTCGACAGGAGGTAGGTGCCGCCGACGTCGGGCACGAAGCCGATGCCGGTCTCGGGCATCGCGACGCGCGAGCGTTCGGTGACGATCCGGACGCTGCCGTGGGCGGAGATCCCGACACCGCCGCCCATGACGATGCCGTCCATGTAGGCCACGTACGGCTTCGGATAGCGGGCGATGCGCGCGTTCAGCCGGTACTCGTCGCGCCAGAAGTCCAACGAGGCCTTGCCGCCGGTGGACGCGTCGGCGTGGATGGCCCGGATGTCACCGCCCGCGCACAGGCCCCGTTCGCCGGCACCGCGGACCAGGACCTGCCGGACGAGGGGATCGTGCTCCCACGCCGCGAGGGCCTCGGTGACGGCCAGCACCATGGAGTGGGTGAGGGCGTTGAGGGCGGCGGGGCGGTTGAGGGTGACCACCCCCGTACAGCCACGGACCTCGGTCAGAACAGTGTCTTTGTCGGCATTCACACCGGTCAGTATGTAGCTTCTGTACCGGTGCGCAAGATCGTTCTTTTGTCCCCGGTGTCCCCCGGAGGCCAGTTCGCTCGGCCCGATCGGGAATTCCGGCCGGCGCCCGTCGGAGCGGTTCGGGGCCGACACCGCGCCGGACCCGCCGCGGGCCACGGGGTGATCGCGCGGCGGTCGCCTCACGCACCCGCTGATGACGGACGTCCGGGCGGTCCCGGACGCGAGCGGCGGACACCCGGTTCGACACGGTCGCGGCGGTCGCCTGGTTCGCCCGGATCCGGCCGGACGCGCACCGACCCGCCGGCTCCCACGCGCCCGCTCGATTCCACCCGCACTCCACCGGCGTACGAGAAACCGTGCCCGGTCAGGAGCCTGGGGCCGGGGCGCCGAGGCCCTCCGGGGGGCAGGGCACCTCCAGCCAGACACACTTGCCGGACGCGCCCGGGCGGGAACCCCAGGAGCGGGTCAGTCGGTCCACGATGAGCAACCCGTGCCCGCCGGGCCGGCCCGGATCCGCCGAGGCGGCGGGCGCGGCCACCGGCGGATGCGGATTCGCGTCCGTCACCTCTATCCGCAGGCGCTCGTCCGTGCAGTCCAGTACGAGGGCGCCGGGGCCTCCGCCGTGCAGACAGGCGTTGGCCACCACCTCCGACACCAGGAGCAGTACGTCCTCGACGGCGTCGCGCACGGCCGGCCGCTCGGTCGGCAGCCAGTGCCACGCGGTCAGCGCCCGGTGGGCGAAGTCACGGCTGCGGGAGACCGGGTCGGGGAGACCGTCGAGGACCAGGAGCCAGTTCCGGTCCCTCGGCGCCGGCTGCTGCTCCATGACCCTCCGATCCCTGCTGCCGTTGCGTACCCGCCCGCGCGGGCCGGAGCTCGCCCGGCCGCGCCGTCATGTCGAAGGCTGCTCCAGCGCCCGCGTCACGTCCGCGTGGACCGGGAACACCCCGTCCGCGCCGGTGATGCGGAACATGCGGGCGACCGGTCCGCCGAGGCCGGCGAGTTCCAGCGTGCCGCCCGCCTCCTGCACCGTGATGCGGCTGTGCAGCAACGCGTTCAGTCCGGTGGAGTCGCAGAATTCCAGTCCCGCCATGTCGACGAGCAGCCTCCCGCCGCTCGCCGCCGCCGTTTCGAGCGCGTCCTTCAGCGGCGCCGCCGTGTCGTGGTCCAGCTCCCCGGCGAGTGTGAGGACGACCGCACCGTCCACCGCCCGTACCGCGACGGTGAAGCGTCCGTTGTCCGTTCCCAGCACCATCCGGCATCACCTTTTTTCGTCCTGCTCGTGCTGCGCATGCCCGCGTCACCGCGGGATATGCGCGCTTTCCGGCCACCTGCGGCCCCCGGCCCGCCGGTCCACGCGCCACCGGGCGGTTCCGCCACGCCCGCGACGGTACCGCCCCACCGCAGGTGAACGACACACCCCCGACAGGAGGACGCGCCGCGCGCCGTCACCCACTCGGGCTCGGACCGCTCCGTGACGGCTGGGAGCCCCGCGGTTGCCGGTAGCCGTCCCTGAGTGCGGTGACGGTTCGCAGGCCGTTCGCGCCCCGTTCCGGGATAGCCATTGGCTATCGCGATGGCCCTCGGATTTAGCGGTCAGTTGACATTCGGTCGGGATTCGGCCACCGTGAGAACCCGCCGATGGCTGTTGGCTCACTGGACGCACGGGGGTCATCCGGTCGGTTGCCGGTCGCGACGAGGGTCGACCCGCCTTCGGGGGCGCGCGGCCGGGAGGTCGGGACGGGAGCCACCCGTCCGACCCGACGGACATCGGGGAACGGGGGAAACGGGGGCGGGAGATACCCGCCCGGTTTGACGGGGGATGCAAACCGGGCGGGAGTTCTCAACTCGCCTTGCGGAGCCTACTGTAGGCGGCCGCGACTTTCGTGAGCCAGGCGACTTCCGCCCGGAAGTTGTCCGTGTCGCGGTCCTCGAAATCGCCCGCGCCCTTGTGGTCGTGCGGGATGCCGCCGGTCCGCTTGGCGTGCAGCGCCTGCCGGATCCGCGCCGCTTCGGTGAACGCCTGCCGGGACTCCGTACCCGCCTCCTCGCCGGCCTTCGAGCCCGTCGGGGTGCTCCCTGCGGTGGTGACCGTGGTGCGTTCGATGTACGGGCGCAGGTCGCGCCACCCGTCCCGTATCTCCACCACCCGACGGTGGAGCCGGTAGTCGAGGTCGCGGACCGAGGTGCCCGGCGGCTCCAGGGCGATGTCGGGGAAGGACTCGTACAGGTCCCGCCAGAGCGGGGCCAGGGCGCGGTACGCGCGGTAGGTGCGGGTCCAGTCGAGGAACCTGCCGGCCGCCGGCGTCCAGAGGGACGTGGTCAGGCTGAGCGAGATGGCGACGATGCCGAACGCGTCGAGGACGGAGGCGAGGGCTTCCCGCCACGGCCCGATCTCCATGCCGGCCGCGGTGCCGAGGACGTTGGCCATCCGCACCAGCCCGTACACGAGCAGGACGACCGCGCCGAGGAACATCATCCGCAGGCCCTGCCGCAGCGGCGCGTTGTCGGTCATCCGCGCGTAGGGGCCGCACCGCCGGACGATCGTGACGCAGGGCACCGCCTGCGAGGCGATGAAGGCCAGCAGGTACGTGAGCAGCAGCGGGTCCCCGCTGCCGTCGAACTCCGTCCCGCACCGGGCGGGTCCGTCGGCCAGGAAGAAGAGGACCGTCAGGAGCACGTCGAGGAGGAGCCCGGTGGCCACCCAGAACCGGGTCTTGCGGGCCGCCTCCGCGCCTTCGGCCGCCCAGCGCAGGAAGATGACCTGCGCGCTGACGCAGAAGGCGACCGCCGCCAGGTGCATGGCCAGGATCGCGAGGTTGTCCACGCCCAGGAAGCTCTCGCCGCGCATGGCGACGGCGCCCATGGTGAAGGTGAGGCACTGGAAGAACAGGGTCGTGATCAGCGCCCGGTAGGAGCCGTCGCGCCAACTGCGCCGCCCCTGCCCGAGCCGGTAGGCGAGCGCGACGTAGGACGAGAGCGCCGCGATGACGAAGCACAGGGTCCTGATGGTGTTCACGGTGATGCTTTCCTACCGGTGCCGCGGGTGCCGCGAACGGTTCAGCCGGCCTGTCCGGCCGGGGGCCGACGCGCCGCGTTCATGCGGAACCGTACCCGCCGACCTTTTCGGCCCCCGCACCGGGCGAGCCGTGCGGACGTCGCGAAGCTGGATGTCCGGACCGATCTGCGTTCCCGCCGCCTGCACGGCGGTGGCGAGCGGGGAGACGTCCTGGCCAACGGAACTGGTGGCCAGGGGTGAGGGTCTTGCCCGAGGCGCCGGCCTCCTTGATGAGGGCCTTGACCTTCTCACTGTCCTGCCCGATGGGCGGCAGGCCGCCGAAGGCGGTCTTCCGGGTCCGCTCGGGGACCGCGGCCCGAGCGGCGCGGCTGGTCAGGGAGTCGGTGACCGTACCGGCGCCGCCCAGTCCCGCCTTGCCGAACCCGGAGAAGACCCACGGCGGCCGACGCGCCGGCCGCCGGCGGCGATCCCCCCGCGCCCTGAGTCAGCCGACGAGTTCGGGCCGCTGCTCGCGCCGCTGCTCGGGCAGGCGTACGGGAGCCGGCGCCGCGGCCGCTTCCCGGTCCCACCGGCGGGTGGTCCGTACGTAGGCGAGGACCACCGAGGCGGTCGCCAGGACCAGCAGCGGACCGAACAGCCAGGGGGTCCCGGCCATCTCGACCGGCAGGTAGCGGTACGAGGTCAGCATCGCGACGAACACCACGGTTCCGTGGACGACCACCAGGCTCGCCGACCGGTCCCAGCCGCGCGCCTGGGCGCGCAGCGCCGCCTCGATCGTGAGCGTGAACACGATGCCGGAGATGATGTCGGCGCCGTAGTGGTAGCCGAAGCCGAGCGTCGCGCCGAGGGTGGCGATCAGCCAGAAGGTGCCCAGGTAGCGCAGGGCGCGCGGACCCTTGCGGGAATGGACGAAGATCGCGGTGGCCCACGCGGTGTGCAGACTGGGCATGCAGTTGCGCGGGGTGAACTCGTCGAACGGCATCGGGACCGGCAGACCGAGCTGCGGAACGCTGTGGGGCCACAGCTCGGCCAACGCCCACTGCCCGCCCTCGGCGCCGTAGGCGTAGATCGGGCCGACGACCGGGAAGATCATGTAGATGCCGGGTCCGAGCAGGCCGATGACCAGGAACGTGCGCACCAGGTGGTGGCCGGGGAAACGGCGCTCGGTCGCGACGTTGCGCAGTTGGTACAGCGCGACGAGGACCGCGCCCACCGCGAGCTGGATGTAGACCCATTCGAGGACGTTGGCGCCGATCGCTCCGGTCGCCTCGACGATCCGTCCCACCACCCACGAGGGGTTGCCCAGCGCGTGGTCGGCGGTCGCCACGTACTGGTCGAGCACCATCGGCCGGGTCTTGGAGGTGATCAGCAGCCAGGTGTAGCCGGTCTTGCGGCCGGTCACGAGCAGCAGGGCCAGTCCGACGCCCTGGAGGAGCAGGAGGCGTTCGCGGCCGGTGCGGCGGGTGAGGGCGATGACGCCGCAGGCGAGCGTCACCCACAGCGCGCCGCTGCCGAACATCGTGGGGGCGCCGATGATCCACCGCACGAGCCAGAACACGAGGTCGATGCCGATCGCGGCACCGACGGCGATGAACCGTTGCCGCCAGGTCAGCACCACCAGCATCAGTGTCATGCTGGCGTACAGCACGGTCCCCGACTGCGGGGCGAAGATCAACTCGCGCCACTGGACGGTGATCGGCCCGGGTTTGCCGTACCCGCGGGCGGCGATCTCCAGCGCGACGAGGAACCCGAGGCCCACCGCGGCGACGCCCGCCCAGAGCAGGACCCGCGGCCGACGCCACGCGGCGGAGTCGGTGCCGCCTTCTGTTCGCGCGAGAAGTCGCGACACCTTAGATATCAATTTCCAGCCGCTTTGTCCGATGTCAACATGTCTGTCGCCTACCGTTGGCTCGAACATGTTAACGGAGCGGCCGCGCTCCACCGATCACGGGTACGAAGAACAAAAAGGATCAACCGCCCGGACGGCCCGCCGAAAGGGGCCGTAACGCACGAAAGGCCGTCCTCTCGTGGTGAGAGAACGACCTCCGACGTGCTTCATGCACTGTCGGGACGACAGGATTTGAACCTGCGACCCCTTGACCCCCAGTCAAGTGCGCTACCAAGCTGCGCCACGTCCCGTTGTTTCCACTGCGACTTCCAGTTTCCACTGTGCCTTCCACCTGGGGTTTTCCCCTGTGCGGCGGGCACATGCAGAACATTACCCCACGCTGAGGGGTGTGCGCGCACGGGTAATCGGCGAGGGAGAGGATGGCCGGGTGAACGCAAGGGACCGGGATGGCGAGGGGCGCGCGCGCAGTGCGCGGCCGAGGGACGGGCTGGGGCGGCCGCTGCCCTACGGAGCGGCCGGGGTGGAGCGGCAACCGGAGGGGGTGGTGCGCTCCCCCGCGGCGACGGTGGCCGAGGCGCAGCGGCTGTTGGACGCCGGAATGCCGTTCCACGCGCACGAGGTGTTCGAGGACGCCTGGAAGTCGGGTCCCGCCGACGCGGCCCCGTTGTGGCGGGCGATGGCGCAGTTGGCGGTGGGACTGACGCACGCGGCCCGGGGCAACGCGCTCGGCGGGGCCAGGTTGCTGCGGCGGGGAGCGGCGTCCCTCGACGGGGTGACGCAGGAGTACGGGTTGGACCTGCCGGGGCTGGTCCGGTGGGCCGGGGAGCTGGCCCACCGGGTGGACGGCGGGGCCGTCGTGGACGCGGCGCGGGAGGCGCCGCGGCTACGCGGCGGCGGGCTGGATTAGGTCCCAGCGGTTGCCGTAGAGGTCCTCGAAGACCGCGACGGAGCCGTACGCCTCGTGCCGCGGCTCCTCCAGGAAGTGGACGCCCTCCGCGGTCATCCGGGCGTGGTCGCGCGCGAAGTCGTCGGTGTACAGGAAGAAGCCGACACGGCCGCCGGTCTGGTCCCCGACGCGGGAACGCTGCGCGTCGTCCTTGGCGCGGGCCAGCAGGAGCGCGCTCTCCTCGGCGCCCGGCGGGCGGACGACGACCCAGCGGGAGCCGTCGGGGCGCGCCGTGTCCTCGACCAGGTCGAAGCCGAGGGCTCGGGTGTAGAAGTCGATGGCCTCGTCGTAGTCGTGGACCACGAGGGCGGTGAGGGCGATGTGCGAGGGCATGGGCCCTATTGTGCGCCGAGGAGGACGACGTCCAGGGTGCGGGGGCCGTGCACGCCCTCCACCCGATCGAGTTCGATGTCACTGGTGGCGGAGGGGCCGGAGATCCAGGTCAGCGGTCGGGTGGGGTCGAGGAGTTCGAGGGCTCGGGGGACGGAGTCCACGACCTGGTCGGGGACGCGGACCACGCAGACGTGGTGGTCGGGGATCAGGCTGATGCGGCGCCGGCCCTGGTCGGGGCCGCCGTCGAGGACGATCGTGCCGGTCTCGGCGATGGCCAGGGCGCAGCCGGTGACGACGGCGTCGACGCGGTCCAGTTCCCGGGGCGTGGACCCGGCGCGGTCGGCGATCGGCTCCGGCCCGACGGGGAGCCAGTGCGGGGGCAGGGCCGGTGGTACGAGGACCGTACGGGCTCCGGCGAGGAGCCGGGTCAGCAGCGGCGGCAGGCCGGCCGCGTCGGCGCGGTGGACCGTCGCCCGGTACTCGGTGAGGTTCGCGGCGAGCAGGTCGGCGGATTCGGCGGGGGTGCGGATCCCGTGGGTGCGCAGGTAGTCCCGGGGGACGGTGGGGTCGGGGCCGGAGGCGGCCCGGCGGATGCGGGCGAGGATGCGGTCCTTGCTGCTCATGGCTTCGGGGCCTCCCGTTCGCGGGTCCACCAGTCGCGGAAGGACTCCGCGGGGACGTCGGGCAGTTCGCGGGTGTCGGTCCAGGCGCGGCCGGGTCCGGGGAGCCGGCGCGGGCGCAGCCGGCGGGCCCGGGACAGCAGCCGCTCCCCCGCGCGCAGGGCGCCGGGCCGGTCGAGGAGGAGGCGGGCGGCGCGCATCGCGGCCCGTTCGGCGGTGTGGCCGCGGACGGGGCGGATGCGTACCCGCACGCCGTCCCGGGTGACGGGGCCGCCCTGGACGACGCGTTCGCGGAGGTGGAGGAGGACCTCGGGGATGTCGATGGCGACGGGGCAGACCTCGTAGCAGGCGCCGCACAGGGTGGAGGCGTACGGCAGGCTGGCGTCGATGTCGCTGCCGGTGCCCCGCAGTTGGGGGCTGAGGATGGCGCCGATCGGGCCGGGGTATACGGAGCCGTAGGCGTGGCCGCCGGCGCGTTCGTAGACCGGGCAGACGTTGAGGCAGGCGGAGCAGCGGATGCAGCGCAGGGCCTGGCGGCCGGTTTCGTCGGCGAGGGTGTCGGTGCGGCCGTTGTCGAGGAGGACGAGGTGGAAGGTGGAGGGGCCGTCGCCGTCGGCTCCTTGCGAGGGCCCCGTGCCGGTCCACATGGTGGTGTACGGGTTCATGCGTTCGGCGGTGGAGGAACGCGGCAGGGTCTGGAGGAAGATCTCCAGGTCACGGAAGGTGGGGACGACCTTCTCGATGCCGACGACCGAGATGAGGGTGTCGGGGAGGGTGAGGCACATGCGGCCGTTGCCCTCCGATTCGAGGACGACCATCGTCCCGGTCTCGGCGACCATGAAGTTGGCCCCGGAGACCGCCACCTTGGCGCGCAGGAACTTCTCGCGCAGGTGCAGGCGGGCGGCTTCGGCGAGTTCGCGCGGGTCGTCGCCGAGGTCCTGCGGTGCCGGGCGTCCCCAACGGCCCATCTCGGTGCGGAAGATGTCGCGGATCTCGCCCCGGTTGCGGTGGATGGCGGGGACCAGGATGTGGGAGGGCCGGTCGTGGCCGAGCTGGACGATGAGTTCGGCGAGGTCCGTCTCGTAGGCGGCGATCCCGGCGGCTTCCAGCGCTTCGTTGAGGCCGATCTCCTGGGTGGCCATCGACTTGACCTTGACGACCTCGCGTTCGCCGGTGGCGAGGACGAGGTCGGTCACGATCCGGTTCGCCTCGTCGGCGTCGACCGCCCAGTGGACGGTGCCGCCGGCGGCGGTGACGGCGGCCTCCAGTTGCAGCAGGTACTGGTCGAGCCGGCGCAGGGTGTGGTCCTTGACGGCCTTCCCGGCGGCGCGCAGCCGGTCCCAATCGGGCAGTTCGGCGACGGCGCGGGCGCGTTTGTCGCGGATGGTGTGGGTGGCGTGCCGGAGGTTGCCGCGCAGCACCTCGTCCCGTACGGCCTCGCGGGCGGCCGTGGGGAAGGCGGGGAAGGGGGCGGGGGCGGGGGCTGGGAAGGCGGGCATGCCGAGGTGGGTGACCGGGGGGCGGGAGGCGGCGGGGCCGGTGGCGGCGGGGCGGGTCATCGCGGCGGTTCCTCCTCGGTCGAGGCCAGGATCTCGGCCAGGTGCAGGGCGCGCAGCGGGGCTCCGGCGCGGCGCAGGGTGCCGTCGAGGTGGGCGAGGCAGGAGTTGTCGGCGCCGCACAGCACCTCGGCCCCGGTGGCGCGGGCGTTGCGGATCTTGTCGGCGCCCATGGCGGCGGAGACGTCCGCGTTCTTGACGGCGAAGGTGCCGCCGAAGCCGCAGCATTCATCGGCTCCGGGCAGTTCGACGAGTTCCAGGCCCTTGACGGCGGCCAGCAGCCGGCGGGGGCGCTCGCCCAGGCCGAGGGTCCGCAGCCCGTGACAGGAGGGGTGATAGGTGACCTTGTGCGGGAAGTGGGCGCCGACGTCGATGACGCCGAGGACGTCCACCAGGAACTCGGTGGGTTCGTACACGTGCGGTACGAGGCCGGCGGCGAGTTCGGCCAACGCGCTCCCCCGGCCCTCCTGGGCCGCTTTGCGGCCGATGCGCGGGTAGTGCTCGCGGATCATCGCGGCGCAGGAACCGGAGGGGGTGACCACGTACTCGTAGCCGGCGAAGGCCTCGGCGGTGCGGCGCAGGAGCGGTTCGCTCTCCCGCCGGTAGCCGGTGTTGTACTGCGGTTGCCCGCAGCAGCTCTGGGCCGCGGGGAAGTCCACCTCGACGCCGAGACGCTCCAGGAGACGGACGACGGCGATGCCGGTCCGGGGGTACAGGGCGTCGTTGACGCAGGTGACGAACAGAGCGGCACGCATGACGGGCAGAATAGCCCGGTGAAGAAGTTCTCAGTGATCGGCATCGGCGCGGGCGACCCGGACCACCTGACCCTCCAGGCGGTCCGGGCGATCGGCGCGGCGGACGCGTTCCTCATCCTGGAGAAGGGGGAGGAGAAGTCGGACCTGACGGGGCTGCGGCGCGCGATGCTCGACGCGCACGCCCGTCCGGGGCACCGGCTCGTCGAGGGTCGCGACCCGGACCGCGACCGGACCCCCTCCGACTACACCCCGACCGTGGACGGCTGGCGCAGCGCGCGGGCCGCGATCTTCGAGCGGTTCATCGCCGAGGATCTGGCGGAGGGCGAGACGGGGGCCTTCCTCGTGTGGGGCGACCCCTCGCTCTACGACTCCACCCTCGCGATCCTCGACGAGGTGCTGGAGCACGGCCGGGTGGCGTTCGAGCACGAGGTGGTGCCCGGCATCAGCAGCGTGTCGGCGCTGCTGGCCCGGCACCGGACGAACCTGAACCGGGTCGGGCGCCCGGTGCAGATCACCACGGGCCGGCGGCTCGCGGAGGGCTGGCCGCAGGACGTGGACGACGTGGTGGTGATGCTGGACGCGCGGCACGCGTTCACCGCCCACCTCGACCAGGACCTGTTCATCTACTGGGGTGCCTACGTGGGCACCCCGGACGAGATCCTGGTCTCGGGGAAGCTGGCCGACGTGGCCGGGCGGATCGAGGAGCTGCGGACCGAGGCCCGTGCCCGCAAGGGCTGGATCATGGACACCTACCTGCTCAGGCGCCCCTGAGGTAGCCGGGCAGGGCCCGGGCGAGGCGCTCGTACTCCTCGGCGCGGTTGTAGATCTGGCCGCAGACGCGCAGCCCCCCGCCGCCCGGGCGGGGCCAGACCAGGACCCGCGTACGGAGCTTCGCGGCGAGTTCCTCGCGCATCGCCCGGGCGTCGTCCTGGGTCTCGGCGGTGCCGGGGGGCAGCAGCAGCGAGCGCAGCGGCAGGCCCTCGGTCCACGGGAGCGGGGTGAGCCCGGGGACCTCGGCGAGGAGCGCGGCCCCGTAGCCGGCCAGGGCGTGGTTGTGGGCCCGGACGCGGGCCGCGCCGAGGCGTTCCAGCAGGTCGAGGCCCTCGGGGGCGGCGAGCCAGCCGGTGTAGTCGGCGGTGGCCCGGTACTCGACGGACAGCGGGAAGCCCCGGTGGTCCTCCCATGACGGGGTGAGGGAGCGTACCCGGGCCCGGTGGGCCGGAGCGACGGCGAGAATCGCGCTGCCCGAGGGCGCGTACCCCCACTTGTGCAGGTTCCCGAACCAGAAGTCGGCGCCGGCGGCGATCGGCCGGGCCAGCATGCCCGGGGTGTGTGCGCCGTCGACGACGGTGGTGACGCCGCGGGCGGCGAGGTCGGCGAGCAGCCGGGGGCCGGCGATCAGGCGGGCGGTGGGCGAGCTGACGTGGTCGAGCAGGGCGACCTTCGTACGGGGCGTCAGGGCGGCCAGTACGGTCTCGCGGACGGCGTCCTCGTCGGGCAGGAACGGGTCCAGGGTCACGGTGGTGACGGGGGCCCGGCGGGCGGCGGCCGCGACGACGGTGCCGTAGCCGTGGTCGGTGACCAGGATCTCGTCGCCGTCGGCGAGCGGGATCGCGTCGAGGGCGAGGTTGGCGCCCTCGGTGGCGTTGGAGATGAAGGCGATGCCGGCCGGGTCCGCCCCCAGGTGCACGGCGATCCGGGCCCGGGCCGCGTCCAGCCGGTCGGGGACGGAGGCGAAGAACGCGTCGGGGTCGGCGTGCGCCTCGGCGCGCAGGGCCTGCTGGGCGTCCAGGACGGGGATCGGGACCGCGCCGTACGAGCCGTGGTTGAGGTGGGCGACGGCGGGGTCCAGCCGGAAGAGGGCCGGACCGTCGGGGAAGGCGGGCGGGGCGGACGGCTCGGTCACGGTTACCTCCGGTCGGGTGCGGCGCGCGAGGCGTGCGCGGCATCCGGATCATGCAGGGCATCCGCCCGCCGGCGAAAGGCCAATACCGGCAAGGTGGCCTGCGCCGCCCCCGGCCGGGGGTGGTTGTCCCGGGCGGGGTGGGGGTGTGGGCCGGGGGCGGGCCGCCCGGCCGCACTCCCCGGCTACGTCACCGGCCGCTGGTCGCCGCGTAGTACTGGAGGTCCTGGACGTCCACCTTGTGCTCGACCGGGTAGGGCAGATCGACCTCCGTCACGGCCCGGCCGCCGCGGGTGACCTCCGCCGAGCTGATGCCCGGCTTCAGCGGCAGCAGCTCCGCGTGGACGCCGGCCGGGGCCCGGTGCTCGTCGCGGACGGAGCCGACGCTGGTGCGGACCGTCGCCGGCTCCTTGAGGAAGCTGAGCACCTCCACCGTGTCCCGGGGGGTGGCGCTGCCCTTGCGCAGGTTCATCACGAGGGACTGGTCACCGGTCGGGTCGGCGGAGGCGAACTGGATGCGGGAGGTCATGTACAGGGTGTCGCGGACCACGTGGGGCCAACTGCCCGTCTTGAACCGGGTCAGGTAGTAGGAGGTCAGGTCCAGGTAGGTGTGGCCGTTGTGCAGGGACGGGGCGAACTGGCTGCCCTCGGAGTAGTCGTTCCAGGTGGTGAGCTGCACCCAGTCGGCGCCGTCGTCGATGGCGCGGGTCCAGGTGGAGCGCAGGGTCGCCGTGTTGCCGGCCTCGTCGTAGATGCCCTGGTTGGGGCGGGCGTCCTGCACCGACACGGGCTGCATCCAGATCTTGCCCAAGCCGTGGGCCCGGTCGACGTCCCGGGTGGAGCTCTCCTGGCCGACGTACGAGCGGCTGCCCCACTCGGAGAAGCCGTAGCTGATCGGGGCGAACTCGCCGTTGTGCGCGCCGAAGTCGAGGAAGAGCGGGACGAAGGCGGTCCGGATGCCGTGCTCGGTGCGGAGGGTGTCGATGACCCGGGTCCACCAACCCACGTCCTTGGCCTCCGCCTTGAACGGGGAGACGACGAGCCGGCCGTCGCCGAGGCGGTGCGCGGCGGGGGACTTGCCGAGGGCGGCGACGGCGTCGGCGAGCACAGCGGGGTCGTCGGTCTTCAGCGAGGTCATGTCCGGCATCAGCATGATCTTGAAGGCGGGGTCCACCGAACGGGCTGCCTCCATCAGGAGGTTGGACCGCTCCCAGTTCTTTCCGCTGAGGGAGAGCATGTCGAGGGTGAACCCGTCGATGCCGGCGTCCCGGGCGGTGCGCACCTCCTGCCGGAGGTTCACCAGCTCCCAGTTGCCGTCCTTGGGTTGGACGGGGAGCGGGCGGTCGCGCAACAGGCCGCCGTAGCGCTCGTGCTTGCCGCTCTCGCCGTCCGGGTTCAGGTAGTTGCGGGTGTAGTAGTCGACGTCGGCGCTCGCGTTGTCCAGGGAGAGCGGGTACGGGGTGAAGTAGTGGGCGAACACCAGCTTGCGGCCGGCGGCTCCGGTGCGCAGGGCGGCGGGCTGCGGCAGGTCGAAGGGGAGGGCGCCGGGGGGGCGCGCCGCTCCGGCGCCGGCCTGTCCCGCGGCGCTGCCGGGCGGTGTGCCCGCCCCGTCGCTGCCGTCGCCGCCGGCGCCGTCGCTCAGGGGCGCGCTCGGTTCGGGCTCGGGCGCGGCGGAGGTCCCGGGGGCGGCCGGGCCGCCGGGGCCGGTGGACCGGGGCACGTTGATGTCGGGCGCCGCATTGCGCTCGGTGGCGCCCGCCGCGAAGGGGTCCCAGGCGATGCCGGTGGCGGCGCAGACACCGACCAGGAAGAAGGCGGACAGCAGGAGGGCCAGCAGGGCCTTGAGGCCCCGCCGACCGTGGCGCCGCCGGTGTCCCAAGGGTCTCGCCCGCCCGTCCGTGCGCCGGTCCGCTCGCCGGTCCGCTCTCATGGTGGGCCCCTCCCTGGAATATGCCCCGCCGAGGGGGCTGCACAGCAGTAGAGCCGATTCCCGTCGTCCGGACAACCGTTCCCCACGAGCCCGGGCCCGGTACGTACGTCACCGGGACCACAGGAACTACGCCGACCGCTTTGCCGTGGCTCATGCCCGCCCGGCCAGGGTGGCCTTGGCGCGCCGGAGCGGTGGCGTGTGCGCGGGGGCACGCGCACGCATCCGCAACGCTTTGCAGCCCGGTCGCCCGGCCGACCGGGCGGCGGTCCCGCGCGTGGTCGGCCGGGTGGTCCGGACCTTCCGGACGCGCTGTCCGCACGGCGTCGGTAGGGCCGCCGGCGCGCGTCTACGGACCCTCCACCATCCGGCCGACCGGCGGCACGTACGGCGGGACGGAGGGCGGCGCGGCGATCGGGGCGGCCGGGGCCGGAGGGCGGGGCCCCGACCCCCACCTCGGGGGGGAGTCGTCCGCACGGCCCCCGCAGACCTCGGCACGCCCGCACACACCTTCGACGGAATGCGCAATTCCCCTGGTGATGCAAGGGAATTGGCGCATAATCGTCGACATGCGGCTCGAAGCATCCCTGTTGCCGCGCCTGGTCACGCATGCAATGGGGGGCATCGTGCCGATGGGGGAATCCAGGGCGTCCGGCGCGGCCGGACCAGCCGGAACACTGCTGACCACGTCCGCCGAGCTGTCCGTCCTGCTCACCGCCGTGCGACGGGGCCGGGTCCTCACCGTGACTGGCCGGTTCCGCGAACCGCGGAGCCTGCTGGTCCGGGACATCGCCCGCAGGCTCGCCTCGAACTTCTGTGACGGATCCGCCGTCATCGCCGTCCGCCGCGACGGGAGCGTCCGCGAACTGGTGGACGCCCTGGGCTGCCTGCCCGGCATGCCCTTCCTCCCCTGCGGCACGGCGAACGCCGCCTCGTGGCTCGCGGAGCGCGACATGCTCCTCGTCCTGGACGACTGCGACCGACTGGCCCCGCGGACGCTGGAGTGGCTGCGGGCCCTCCTCATCGTCGCGCCCGGGCTGCGCGTACTGGCCGCCGGACGCAGCCCGCTCGCCGTCGGCCAGGGCCGGGTGCACCGGCTCTGACGGGCCGGCCACGTTCAGCCGGGCGGCCTGCCCGCCGGCTGTGTCGGGGGCGTGCGGTGGAGGCGTCGCATCCGGCGCCCGGCCGACCCTCGGCGCGTCCGCGCCACACGCGCGGTACACCCGTGTCACACACGCGGTACACCCGTGCCACGCGGCCGCCACAGCACTGCCACGGCACTGACATGCCGGGTCCATTGAGTGCGGCGGTTTCGGCTCCTAGGGTCTGACCTGCGGGTTTCGGGGCGGCTGCGGCCTGCCCCGAGCCCGGTACGTACGTACGTCACCCTGCCCCGCACGTACAGGAGACCCTCGTGAGCGAGCACCCCAGCACGCCCCGCGCCGGCGCGGTCGCACGGCGCGGCTTCATCGCCGGCGCGGCTGCCGTCGCCGCCTCGGCAGCGGCCCCGGTCGGCCTCGCGCAGGCCGCCCCGGTCGCTTCCGGGACGTCCGCCGCCCGGCCGAACATCCTGCTGATCGTCACCGACGACCATCCCAAGCACACCGAGTGGGCGCTCCCGAACACCATCGCCTGGCTCGGCGGGCAGGGCGTCACCTTCACCCACGGCCACTCGGCGACCCCGCTGTGCGCGCCGTCGCGCTCGTCCGTGTTCTCCGGCAAGCACGCCCACCACCACGGCGTCCGCAACAACGCGGCCTCGCACGGTCTGGACCAGTCCACCACCGTGCAGCGCCACCTGAAACAGGCGGGATACCGCACGGGATTGTTCGGCAAGTACCTCAACTCCTGGGCGCTGGCGGACAACCCGCCGCACTTCGAGGAGTGGGCCCTGCTGCAGCCCGGCTACAACGACGCGCGCTGGAACGTCGACGGCGCCGTGCGACAGATCGACGGCTACACCACCAACATCGTCCGCGACAAGACCCTCGACTTCATCGACAAGGCCGCCACCGACAACCGCCCGTGGTTCGCGTACGTGACCCCCTACGCCTCCCACGCGCCGAACGTCCCGGCGCCCAAGTACGCGCAGACGCCGGTACCCACGTGGAACGGTCGCCCCTCCGTCCCGGAGGCGGACCGCTCCGACAAACCGCCGTACATCCGCGACGCCACCGGCACCCTCGACGACGCGAGGGAGCTGCGCACGCGTCAGCTGCGCAGCCTGCTGTCCGTGGACGACGCCGTGCGGGCGATCCGTGACCGGCTGGCGGCGACCGGGCAGTTGGCGAACACGCTCGTCATCTTCACCGGGGACAACGGCTACACCTGGGCCGATCACGGCTGGCTGAAGAAGTCCGTGCCCTACTCCCCCGCCCACGAGGTGCCGTTCTACCTGTCGTGGCCGGCCGGGGGCCTGGACTCCGGGACCACCGACGGCCGGATCGTCGCCAACATCGACATCGCGCCGACGATCCTGGACGCCGCGGGGATCGCGCGGCCGGCCGACCAGGACGGCCAGTCCCTGCTCGGTACCGCCTCCCGCGACCACCTGCTGGTCCAGTGGTGGAAGCAGGGCGCGGGCGGGACCGGGCCCAAGACCTGGGCGTCGTACGTGGCGAAGGACAAGCAGTACACCGAGTACTACGACCTGCACACCGACTCCACCGGCGCGGTGTCCGGCACCGGCCAGGTCACCTTCCGCGAGTACTACGACCTGGCCGCCGACCCCCACCAGCTGCGGAACCTGCTCCACCAGGCCACCCCGCAGCAGGAACAGGCCCTCGGGATACCGGCGTTGGCGGCCCGGCTGGCCGCCGACCGCGCGAGCTGAGGGCGGGCCGGGCGTCACCGGTGTCCGGACGCCGGTGACGCCGGTGACGCCGGTGACGCCGGTGACGCCGGTGACGCCGGTGACGCCGGTGACGCCGGTGACGCCGGTGCGAGCGCCGCCCGGGCCCCGCTGATTCCCGTACGCCCCACCCAGGAGAGACCGGACCCATGCCGCCGAAGCCCTGCTGCACCCCCGCCCGGGAAGCCGCCGTCACCGTCCCGGCGCCGGTACCGCCCCCGCCCCGGCCGCGCGCGGATCCGGCGGCCGGACGGGCCGCGCGCGGTCTCCTCGACCTCCCGGGCGGCCGCTTCCTGATGGGGACCGAGGACCCGGACGGGTTCCCGGCGGACGGCGAGGGGCCCGTCCGGGAGGCGGTGGTCGGGGCGTTCCGCATCGCCCCGACCACCGTCACCAACGCGCAGTTCGCCGCGTTCGTGCAGGCCACCGGGCACGTCACCGAGGCCGAGTCGTTCGGCTTCAGCTTCGTCTTCGCGGGCTTCCTCGCCGCCGAACTCGCCTCGGCGTCCCCGGCGGTGGCGGGAACCCCCTGGTGGCGAGCGGTGGCCGGAGCCGACTGGCGCCGCCCGGAAGGGCCCGGCACGTCGTTCGCCGCGCGGCAGGACCACCCCGTGACCCACGTGTCCTGGAACGACGCGCAGGCGTACTGCGCCTGGTCCGGTACCCGGCTGCCCACCGAGACCGAGTGGGAGTACGCGGCACGCGGCGGTCTGGAGCGGCGGCGCTATCCGTGGGGCGACGAACTCCGCCCGGACGGCCGGTACATGTGCAACATCTGGAACGGCGACTTCCCCCGACACAACACCCGGGCGGACGGCTGGGCGGGCACCGCGCCGGCCAAGTCCTTCCGGCCCAACGGCTACGGGCTCTACAACACGGTCGGCAACGTGTGGGAGTGGTGCGCCGACCGGTTCGCCCCGGCCGGCCCCGAGCGGTCGATGCGCGGCGGTTCCCACATGTGCCACGACTCGTACTGCAACCGCTACCGCGTCGCGGCCCGCACCCGCAACACCCCCGACAGTTCCTCGGGCAACATCGGCTTCCGGGTGGCGGCCGCCCCGACGGCCTAAGCCGCAGGTAGGGGGTGCCTTGATACCTCGGACCGATTGACGCCTACCAGGGGTCGAACGCCATGATCGTGGGGTCGGCTCGACCATGGACGGGGGCGGTTGCGCATGTGGGGGAAATGGATCGGTTGCAGGGTGCCGGTGGCGTCGCGGGAGCGGTTCGGGTCCGGTCAGCGTGCCTGGGCGGCGATCGGTGACGCCGAGGGCCTGGTGGGGCAGGTGGGCGGCTGGGACGGGGAGAGAGGGCACGCCAGGATCATGGGACTGTGGAGCGGATCCGAGTCCTACGGCCGCTTCATGCGTGAGCGCCACGACGAGGTGTTCGCCCTGACCGGCCAGGAGGGCTCCTTCACCGCGGTGGAAACCGCCGCTGGTGAGAGCGTCCTCGACCTGGCCGGCGAGACGGCGGACCTGCCCGGGGCCTTGGCGGGCGCGGAGCTGCTCCGGGTCGCGGATTGCCGAGTGCTGCCGGGTCGAGCGGAGCACTTCCTCGCCGTACAACGCCGCGTGTGGGGGCCCGGTATGGCGGCGGCGGGCGGCATGCGGGCGGGGGTGGTCATCCGGCTCGCCCCGGACCGCTACCTGGTCACCACCCTCTGGTCGAGCCGTGCCGCTCACGACCGGTACCGCACGGAGCACTTCCCGGCCCTCCACGCCCGTGCCGGGCTCCCGGAGGACCTTCGCTCGACGACCGGTCATCTCATACCCCTGGAGCGGGTGGTCCGTCGTGGCCGACGTGTCAGCCGGCGCGGGCACGGGCTGATGTGCCGGGGGCCCGGCAGGTGGGGCGGGCGCCCGGCCTGTGCCGGGGGCCCCGGCAGGTGAGGCGGGCGCCCGGCCCGGGGCGCGGGCGCACCGACGCGCTCGCCCGGAGGCCGCGTTGCCGCGTTGCCGGGGTGCGGGGGTGCGGGGGTGCGGGGGTGCGGGGTCAGCGTTGCCAGGGTGCGGGCTGCCATTCCTCAGCGGGCAGTCCGAGGATCACCTCGTCGACGAAGGCACCGCTCACCCAGGCGGAGCGGCGTAGCGTCCCCTCCAGGGCGAAACCGGCGCGTCGGGCGGCGCCGATCATCGCCGCGTTGTCGGCGAGGGTGTCCACCTGGAGCCGGTGCAGACCGCGCACGGTGAACCCGTACTGGCAGAGCAACTGCACGACCTCTGCGCCGAAGCCCCGGCCGCGGCTGCCCGGGCGCAGCGAGATGCCGAGGTGGGCGCCGCGGTTGTGGGTGTCGATGCCCCACAGAAGGGCCTCGCCCGCCAGTTCCCCGGACGCCAGGTCGACTGCGGAGAACACCACCGCGTCGTCGGCGGGCGCGGCCGGTTCGTACGGGGAGTGCCCGCCGCCGGCGCTCAGTGGACGCCAGGGTCGGGAGTCGGCGCGCGAGCGGGTGGCGACGTCCTCGTACAGCTCGGAGTGGAGCACGGGTACGTCTTCGGGGAGCCGGGCGCGCAGCCCGGTCAGCTTTCCTCGGATCACCCGGCCTTCCTAGCCGTAGCGCCCGCCCGCCCACAACCGGGTTTCCGCGGAGGTACGCGGGTACGGGCCCGCCCCGGCCGGGCGTGCTGCCGGCCGGGGCGGACCCGTCTGCGGTGGTCCCGGGGTGAGCCGGGGTCCTGGCTCAGCCCAGGATCGCGAGCGCCTGCTTCAGGGTCTCGGACGGCCGCATGATCGCGGCGGCCTTGGCCGCGTCGGGCTGGAAGTACCCGCCGATGTCGGCCGGGGAGCCCTGGACGGCGATGAGCTCGTCGACGATGGTCCGCTCCTGCTCGGCCAGCGTCTTGGCGAGGGCGCCGAACGCGGCGGCCAGCTCGGCGTCGTCGGTCTGCTTGGCCAGCTCCTGCGCCCAGTACAGGGCGAGGTAGAAGTGGCTGCCGCGGTTGTCGATGCCGCCCAGCTTGCGGCTCGGCGACTTGTCCTCGTTGAGGAACGTGCCGGTGGCGCGGTCCAGGGTGTCGGCCAGCACCTGGGCGCGGGCGTTGCCGGTGGTGGTCGCGAGGTGCTCGAAGGAGACGGCCAGCGCGAGGAACTCACCCAGGGAGTCCCAGCGCAGGTAGTTCTCCTTGACGAGCTGCTGGACGTGCTTCGGCGCGGAGCCGCCGGCGCCGGTCTCGAAGAGGCCGCCGCCGTTCATCAGCGGGACGACCGACAGCATCTTGGCGCTGGTGCCCAGCTCCAGGATCGGGAAGAGGTCGGTCAGGTAGTCGCGCAGCACGTTGCCGGTGACGGAGATGGTGTCCTCGCCGCGGCGGATGCGCTCCAGGGAGTACGCGGTGGCCTCGACCGGGGAGAGGATCTCGATGGTGAGACCGTCGGTGTCGTGGTCGGCGAGGTACGTCTTGACCTTGGTGATCAGCTGCGCGTCGTGCGCGCGGCCCTCGTCCAGCCAGAACACGGCCGGGACGCCGGTGGCGCGGGCGCGGGTGACGGCGAGCTTGACCCAGTCCTGGATCGGCGCGTCCTTGGTCTGGCAGGCGCGGAAGATGTCGCCCTTGGCGACCTCCTGCTCCAGGACCGTGTTGCCGGCGGCGTCGACGAGACGGACGGTGCCCGCGGCGGCGAGCTCGAAGGTCTTGTCGTGGCTGCCGTACTCCTCGGCCTTCTGGGCCATGAGGCCGACGTTCGGCACCGAACCCATCGTGGACGGGTCGTAGGCGCCGTGGGCGCGGCAGTCGTCGACGACGGCCTGGTAGACACCGGCGTAGCTGCTGTCCGGGAGGACCGCGAGGGTGTCGGCCTCGGCGCCGTCGGGGCCCCACATGTGGCCGGAGGTGCGGATCATCGCCGGCATCGAGGCGTCGACGATGACGTCGGACGGGACGTGCAGGTTGGTGATGCCCTTGTCGGAGTCGACCATGGCGAGGGCCGGGCCCTCGGCGATCTCGGCGTCGATCGAGGCCTTGATCGCGTCACCGTCGGGCAGCGCGGCCAGGCCGTTGAGGACGGCGCCGAGGCCGTCGTTCGGGGAGAGGCCGGCGGCGGCGAGGGTCTCGCCGTAGCGCGCGAAGGTCTTCGGGAGGAAGGCGCGGACCACGTGACCGAAGATGATCGGGTCGGAGACCTTCATCATCGTGGCCTTGAGGTGCACGGAGAACAGGACGTCCTCGGCCTTGGCCCGCTCGATCTGGTCGTTGAGGAAGGTGCGCAGGGCGTCGACGTGCAGGACGGAGGCGTCCACGACCTCACCGGCGAGGACCGGTACGGACTCGCGCAGCACGGTGGTGGTGCCGTCGGCGGCGACGTGCTCGATGCGCAGGGTGCCGTTCTCGGCGATCACGGTGGACTTCTCGGTGGAGCGGAAGTCGTTCTCGCCCATCGTGGCGACGTTCGTCTTCGACTCGGAGGTCCAGGCGCCCATGCGGTGCGGGTGCGCCTTGGCGTAGTTCTTCACCGAGGCGGGGGCGCGGCGGTCGGAGTTGCCCTCGCGCAGGACCGGGTTGACGGCGCTGCCCTTGACCTTGTCGTAGCGGGCGCGGATCTCGCGCTCCTCGTCGGTCTTCGGGTCGTCCGGGTAGGCCGGGAGGGCGTAGCCCTGGGCCTGGAGCTCGGCGACCGCGGCCTTCAGCTGCGGGATCGAGGCCGAGATGTTGGGAAGCTTGATGATGTTGGCTTCGGGGGTCTTCGCCAGTTCGCCGAGCTCGGCGAGGGCGTCGGCGATCCGCTGGCTCTCCTCGAGGTGCTCGGGGAAGCTGGCGATGATCCGACCGGCCAGGGAGATGTCACGGGTCTCGACATTCACACCGGCCGTCGACGCGTACGCCTGGATCACAGGCAGGAACGAATACGTCGCGAGGGCCGGGGCCTCGTCAGTGTGCGTGTAGATGATGGTCGAGTCAGTCACCGGATGCTCCGCTCCACAGTCTGCGTCTCTCGTCTGCAACATTGCTCGACATCAAGATATCTCGTGATCGGGTCGACCTGGACAGCCCCCTGCCCCAAGTCGGACGAGACGCGTGTCACCTTCGGACGAACGACGAAGGTGCCGCCGTCGACCGTGTCCGGTCGGCGGCGGCGGCGGGAGGGTCGGAAGGGAATACGGCCAGGGTGTAGATCCAGGTGATGACCGGGTAGCTCCCCACCGCGAAGTCGATGACCGTCAGGACGATCACGACGGGGATGGTGCACAGGACGAACATCCAGTATTCCTGGCGGCGCGATCGGCCGTTGAAGTCCGCGTAGCGCTTGATGACGTCGACGTAGTAGTTCACGAGTTCCCCCTAAGGACGGCATCGACGGCCCGGCCCACCGGAAGGGGTCGGGCCGGATTCATGCCTTCGACCCGCCGCGCCCAAGCCATTTTCGGGGGCCAACAACGGGCCACCACCCCGAATCCTGAAGGGAGTTGGGACGTCGGCCGACGGCCGGGGCCGTTGATGCGGGGGTGACCGCGGTGCCGGTCAGCCGATGTGGAAGGGGTCCCCGTAAACCTTCCAGTCGAGCGGGGTGTTGAGGTTCAGGTTGCCCTTCTTCAGGAAGACCCGCTGGGCGGTGTCGACGCGGCTGGTGTCGCTGTGCGCCTCCTCCTGCTTCATGGCCCAGACGCGGGCGTCGAGGAAGGCGTTGAGCCAGGTCGTCTCGTTGCCGCCCTGGGCCGGGGGCTTGGCCTTGGCCAGGGCGCGCTTGCGGATGTTGCGGAAGCTGGTGGAGTCGGTCCCGTCGCCGTGCATGACGATGGCGTCGTAGTAGATGAACTGGCCGAGGGTGCCCACGCCGTCCGTCTTGCCCTGTTTGACGGACGGGTTGAAGTAGACCCGGTCCCGCTCGTGGTCCTGGGCCTTCTTGAACTCGGCGTCCTGGGCCGCCTTGGCCCAGTCCCCGGTGAAGTTCGGGTCGAGGCCCGCGTGCGAGTCGCTGCCGTCGACGGCGCGCAGGGCCGGCAGGTACCTGGCGAGCACGTTGCCCGGCTTGACCTGCGTGTAGTACTCGACGAGGTCGAGCATGTCGCCGGTGCCGGAACAGAAGCCGATGATCCCGGCGGTGTAGCCGCGGCCGTCGCCTATGTCCTCGATGTACTTGTACTGCGCCTTCCAGTCCAGCGAGGAGTTCTCCGCGCTGGAGACGATCCGCATGGCGATGTCCTTCTTCGCCGGGTCGTCCAGCCCCGTGGGGGCGGCCGCGACGGTCGCCGCGGGAGCGGGCGCCGAGGCCGGGGCCGCCGTGGCGTGCGCCGTGAGCGGGGCGGCGAGCAGGGCCGCGCCGAGCAGGGCGCCGATCGTCATCGTCTTGCGGTGAGGGGTGAACACAAGGCCTCCGTAAGGTGGTTGAGGCTTCCCGATTCCGTTAGGAAACTTTCCTACCAGACATCGCGGGGCGGGAACACCCCTCGCGAGGCATCCGCGGAAGAAACCAATCCGCACGCGCCCCGGCTCCGAAGTCCTCCATGACCGCCGCCGTCACCCACCCGGAGGACCCGCCATGACCCGTACGCGACCGCGCCCCGCACGGCACGGGCGGAGGCGACGCGCGTGAGGCAGTCGATCCCCTTCGGCGCCCCGCAGGAACGGTCCGCCCCCGAGCTCCCGGCCCTGATGGAGCTCGTCGCGCGCGGTGACCAGGACGCCTTCGCCTCGCTGTACGACGTGATCGCGGGCCCGGTGCACGGCATCGTCGTCAAGGTGCTGCGGGACCGGGCGCAGTCCGAGGAGGTCGCCCAGGAGGTGTTGATCGAGGTCTGGCGGCAGGCCCCGCGCTACCGCCCGGACAAGGGCGGCGTCATGACCTGGGTGCTGACCATCGCGCACCGCCGCGCCGTGGACCGGGTGCGTTCCGCGCAGGCCGCGACCGCCCGCGAACAGGACACCGCCTCGCGCGAGCACGCCCGCCCGTACGACGAGGTGAGCGAGCAGGTGGAGACCCGCCTCGAGAGCGAGCAGGTACGTCGCTGCGTGCGCGGGCTGACCGACCTCCAGCGCCAGGCCGTCAACCTCGCCTACTACGGCGGCCTGACCTACCGCGAGGTCGCCGAAACGCTGAACACCCCGCTGCCCACGGTCAAGACGCGGCTGCGCGACGGACTGATCCGGCTGCGCGACTGCATGGGGGTCACGGCATGAGCCGCGCCGGCACCGACACCGACCAACTCCACGCGCTCTCCGGGGCCTACGCCCTGAACGCGCTCGACCCCGGCGAACGGGACGCCTTCGAACGGCACTTGGAGCGCTGCGCCCTGTGCAGCCAGGACGTACGGGAGTTCTCCGCGACGGCGGCCCGGCTCGGTTCCGCCGTCGCCCTGCCAGCCCCGCCCGGGATGCGGCGCACGGTCCTCGCCCGGATCGACGGGGTGCGCCAGCAACCCCCGCCGCGACGGGGCATCGTGGCGCTGCGGCGCCGGGCCCTGCCGCTGGCCCTCGCGGCCTGCCTGACGGGGGCGCTGGCCCTCGGTGGGGCGGCGCTGCGCGAACACGAACAGGCGCAGCGGACGGCGATCGCCCTCCAGGACCTGACGGCGGTGCTCTCCGCCCCGGACGCCCGTACGGTCACCACCCGGCCGGGCTCCGGCGCGACGGGCAAGGTGGTGGTGTCCGCGTCGCGCGACCGGGCGGCCTTCGTCAGTTCCGGGCTGCCCGCCGCTCCGGCGGGTCGGACGTACCAGCTGTGGTTCGCCGACGGGTCGGCGATGCGGCCGGCCGGGCTGGTCCGCGCCGACGGCGCGACCGTACTGACGGGCTCCGTGGGGCAGGCGACGGCGGTCGGTCTGACCCTGGAGCCGTCGGGCGGCTCGCGGCAGCCGACCGGCGAGCCGCTGATGCTCCTGGCCCTGGGTGGCTGAACCGTACGAGGCCGGGGGGCCGGCCCGGGACAGCGACCCGTGGCCGGCCCCCGGGTCGGGCGGCTCCGGGTCGGGCGGGGTCCGTCAGAGCCAGCCGTTGCGCCGGAAACCGCGGTGGATGACGAAGCAGGCGACCGCCATGACGCCGAGGACGAGCGGGTAGCCGTAGGTCCAGCGCAGCTCGGGCATGTGGTCGAAGTTCATGCCGTAGACCCCGCAGACCATGGTGGGGACGGCGACGATCGCCGCCCACGCGGTGATCTTGCGCATGTCCTCGTTCTGGGCGACCGTCACCTGGGCGAGGTGTGCCTGGAGGATGGAGTCCAGGAGGCCGTCGTAGGCGCCGATCTGTTCGGTGGCGCGCGTCAGGTGGTCGGCCACGTCGCGGAAGTACGCGCGGATATCCGGCGGGATGACCGGTATCGGCTGCGTGGCCAGCTGTTCGAGCGGCCGGCCCAACGGGGCCACCGCGCGGCGCAGTTCGAGGAGTTCGCGCTTGAGCTGGTAGATCCGGCCCGCGTCGCCCCGGCCGCCGTGCTCGCTGAACACGGCCGTCTCCACGGCGTCCATGTCGCTCTGCACGGCGTCCGTCACGGCCACGTAGTCGTCGACGACGTGGTCCGCCATGGCGTGCAGGACCGCCGCCGGCCCCTTCGCCAATTGAACGGGCTCGGCTTCGAGCGCCTCGCGGACGGGGCCGAGGGTGCCGCGGCCGCCGTGCCGGATGGTGATGACGAAGTCCGCTCCGACGAAGGCCATCATCTCGCCGGTCTCGACGACCTCACTGGTCGCGGTCAGCTCCTCGTGCTCGACGTAGCGGACCGTCTTGAAGACGGCGAAGAGGGTGTCGTCGTAGCGCTCCACCTTGGGCCGCTGGTGTGCGTTGACGGCGTCCTCGACGGCGAGCGGGTGCAGGCCGAAGAGGGAGGCCAGCCCGGCGAGCTCCTCCTGCGAGGGCTCGTGCAGGCCGATCCACACGAAGCCGTCGCCGGCCTTGCGGACCCGCCGCAGGGCTTCCTCCGCCTCCCCGCAGCCGTCCTGACGGATGCCGTCGAGGTAGACCACGCAGTTGACGACGGCGCTGCCGAGCGGGGAGCGGGCGGGGTGACTGAGGTCGACGGCCCGCCGGTAGCCGCGGCGCACGGCCCGGCGCAGGCTGCTGAACATGGACAACGGCGTACTCCCCTTCGGCGGATCAGCGGCCAGTCTGCCACCGTCACGGCCGGCCGCACCGCCGCCCCGCGTCCGGCGCCCCGCTCCGGACGCCCGACTTCGGACACCCCGCTCCGCACGCCCCGCTTCGGAACCGGCTTCCGGTGCGTCCCACCGACCCGTGGGCCCGGCCGTCAGCCGCGGTCCACGAAGACGCTGGTGGACTTCACCCGCGCGGTGGCCCGCGCGCCCACTTCCAGGCCCAGCTCCTCCACCGCCTCGCGGGTGAGGAGGGACACGATCCGGTGCGGCCCGGCCTGGATCTCGACCTGGGCGTCGACGGTACCGAGCAGGACACCGGTGACGATGCCGGGGAAGGAATTGCGCACCGAGGTGGAAACCGCCTCCTCCGCGTCCGTGCCGTCCTGCGCGGCTTCCACGCAGAACGCGGCCAGGTCCGGCCCGTCCACCATGCGCCGGGTTCCCTCACGGCGGGTGGGGAAGCGGTCGGCGTCGGCCCACCGTCGCGCGGTGTCGACGCTGACGCCCAGCAGCCGGGCTGCCTGGCCGATCGTGTAGGACTCCATGCCGGAAGCGTAGGCGGTGTCGCCGGAACGGCTGCGGCGAGCCGGTCGTTCAGGGTCCTGACCGGCCCCGGTGCTGCGGCGGACCGGCCCGAGGCGCGGGCGCTCAGGCGGGCCCGGGCCCGAGTCGGGAGCGGCCGATGGCGACCGTCCGGCGGCCCGGGAGGACGTCCGGCGGCAGCAGGGCTTCCATGGCGGCCTGGGCGACGACCCCCGCGACCGTGGCCAGCGCCGGGGAGTCCAGCTTCCACTGCTGCCAGTACAGCGGGACGTCCAGGGGCGGCGCGGGCTCCAGCGGCACCAGCGCGCCCGTCTCCAGCAGCGGCAGGGCCTGCGGTTCGGGGACCAGGCCCCAGCCGAGGCCGGCGGCGACCGCGTCGCGGAACCCCTCCGAGGTCGGGACCTGGTGCCGGGCGACCGCCGCTCCGGCGACGCCTCCGGTCAGGGCGCGCACGTAGCCGTCCTGGAGCTCGTCGCGCCGGTCGAAGACGATCACCGGCGCCTCCCTCAGGTCCCGCGCCCGAGGTCCCGTCAGGTGGCGGGCGACGAAGTCGGGGCTCGCCACGGGCAGGTAGCGGGCCAGGCCCAGTGCCCGCACGGTGCAGCCCGCGACCGGGTCGGGCGAGGAGGTGACGGCGGCCATCACCTGTCCCTCCCGCAGCAGCGCCGTCGTGTGCCCCTCGTCCTCCCGGTAGAGCTCGAAGCAGACCGGCGGATCCTGCGGCACCCGGGTCAGCGCCGGCAGGAACCAGGTCGCCAGCGAGTCCGCGTTGACGGCGATCGGCAGCCGGACCGGCCCCAGCCCGTCGACCATCCCCATCCCCAGCTCGACGCGGGCGTCCCGTTCCAGCCGGGCCAGCTGCCGGGCGAAACGGATGACCACCTCCCCGGACTCGGTGGGTCGCACGGGCTTCGTCCGCATGAGCAGGACCCGGCCGGTGCGCTGTTCCAGGGCCTTCACGCGCTGGCTGACGGCGGACGGCGTGACGTGCAGGGCCGTGGCCGCCGCGTCGAAAGTGCCCTCGTCGACCACCGCGAGGAGCGTCCGTACCTGTTCGAGGGGAAGTTCGTCCATCACGAACGCTAAGGGTACGTAAAAATCTTTAGCTGTACTGGCGCCACGCCGCTGCCTACCGTCGATCACATGAACCACGGCATCACCACAGCAGCTCTGGCCGGCTTCGGCACCGGCCTCTCCCTCATCGTCGCCATCGGCGCGCAGAACGCCTTCGTCCTGCGCCAAGGCGCGCGCCGACAGGCTGTGTTCCCCGTCGTCGCCATCTGCGCCGTGTCCGACGCCCTCCTGATCACCCTGGGCGTGGCCGGGGTCGGGGCGTTCGTCACCGCCTGGCCGGCCGCCCTGACGGCCGTCGGCATCGCCGGCGGTGCCTTCCTGATCTGCTACGGACTGCTCGCCGCGCGCCGGGTGCTGCGCCCGGACCCGGAGGCGGCCCTGGGCACGGCCGGTGGCGCCACCACCGGGTCGGTCCGCGCGGCCGTGCTGACCTGCCTGGCCATGACCTGGCTCAACCCGCACGTCTACCTGGACACCGTCCTGCTGGTCGGCTCCCTGGCCGCCGAACGCGGCGACCTGCGCTGGGCCTTCGGCACGGGCGCCGTGCTGGCCAGCCTGACCTGGTTCGGGGCGCTCGGCTACGGCGCGCGCCTGCTCAGCCGTACGCTCTCGCGGCCCAAGGCCTGGCGGGTGCTGGACGGACTGGTCGCCGCGACGATGGTCACCATGGGCGGGATGCTGCTCGTCCGGGCCTGACCAGGACCATCGTCCCCGCGGTGGGCGCGGGCCGAGTCGGCGCGGGTCGATGCGCGGATCGTGGCATGCCGCGGGCGGTCGCACGCCACGGATGCGGTAGGTCTGGTGCCGTACCGGTGCGCGGACCCGCCGCGCCCCACGCGACCCAGGAGCCACCGCCGTGCCCGAGCGTCCACCCGAGACCCCGGTCCCCTCCCCGGCGCCCCGGCGCTCACCCGAGTCCGTCCGAGCCTCCTTCTCGACCTTCCCCTCCCCCCTGCTGGCCGCCACCGGCATCGTGCTGGACGGCCTCGGGAGGGTCCTCGTCCTGACCACCTCCCACCGGGACGACCCGGAACTGCCGGGCGGCGCCGTCGCGGACACCGAGACCCCGGAGCAGGGGCTGGCGCGGGCACTGGAGGAGGAACTGGGGCTGACGGCCCCGGTCGGGCGGCTGCTGGCCGTCGATTCCTGTCCGCCGGGCGCGCTGGGCCGCTCCCTCGTGGCGCACGTGCACCTCGTCGGCCCCCTCACCGATTCCGAGGCCGACGGCCTCGCCCTCCCGGACGGCGAGGTCACCGGGGCCGACTGGCTCACCCCCGAGGAGGCAGCCGCCCGGCTCCCCGCCCGGACCGCGCCCCGGCTGCGCGCCGCGCTGGCCGCCCTGTACTCCGGTTCCTTCGCGCACCTCGCCGACGGCGTTCCCCAACCGGGCTCCCCCGCCGGACTCGACCCGGCCGACCGCGCCGCCCTGGAGCACGCGGGCCGCTTCGACGCGGCCGGGCACCGCGCGTCCCGCCCCAAGGCCCTCACCGCGGCGAACGTCCTGTTCACCGACGGCCGGGGCGGCATCGTCCTCGTCCAGCCCGGCTACGGGGCCCCCGGTCGCTGGCTGCTGCCCGGCGGCGGCGTCGACAGCGACCTCGGCGAAACCCCGAGGGAGGCCGCCGCGCGGGAGGTCCGCGAGGAGATCGGCCTGGACCGCGCCCCCGGCCGGCTCCTCGGCGTCAACTGGTCCCACCGCCCCGGCTACCCCGCCCGGATCCGGTTCCTCTACGACGGCGGCGTCCTCGGCCCCGCCGAACTGGCCGCGATCCGGCTGCCGCCGGACGAGCTCGTCAGGTGGCGGACCGCACGGCGCAAGGAGCTGCGCGGCCTGGTCAAGGGCTCCCTGCGCCGCCAGATCAAGGCCTGCCTCGACGCCCTCGCGGAGGACGCCGGGCCGCTGGAACTCCACGACGGCCGGTGCGTGCACCCGCGCTGACGGGCGGTCGGCGCCCCGCCCCGGGGTCGCTCCGCCCCGGGCCGCCGCTTACGATGCCGACATGCGTACGTGGGCGGGGCGAGCGGCAAGGGCCTTCGGCCCGCGCGCCCGCCTGCTGCTCGTCCTCGCGGTGCTGACCGGCCTCGTCGCCATGCACGGCCTCGGGCCGGCCCCGCTCGCGCCGGCCGCCCACGCCCCGGCCCACGGAGCCCACGGAGCCCTGGGGGCTGCCGGGGCTTCCGGGCACGACACCCCGGCGGCGGACCCGGCGGCCGACCCGTGCGCCTGCGTCCACGCCGATCCGCAGGGCGGCTCCGGCGGTCACACCGAGCACGCGGACGCCACCTGCGCCGCCCCCGGCACCAGCGGGCCGCCGGTCCTGTCCGAGCCCGCGAGGGCGCCGGGCACGGTCACCCCGGCCCCGGCGGGCCCGTACGGCGTCCTCACGGGCGCGACGGCCTGCGGGCGGGCGCCTCCCTCACTGAGCGAACTCCAACTCCTGCGCGTATAGGGCTGCTCCGGCATGCCCGGCCCCGGGCCGTGTCGTCCCGCGACGACCCCGTCGCCCATGACGACGCCCGTCGTCCCGACGACCCCCGGTGGCCGGCGCCGCCGCCCGCGAGCCCCCATCCCCCGCACGCCCTCGCGCGTGCCGCAGCACAGGAGCAGCGCCACCATGACCGTTCAGCGTTCCTTGGTCCGCCGTACCTCCACCGTCGTCGCGGCCTCGGCCGCGGCCCTCGTCCTCGCCGCCTGCGGCAGTGGCGAGGACGGCGGCGCGGCCCACGGCGGCCACGACTCCACCCCCACCGCCTCCGCGACGCACTCCGCGTCCGCGAAGCCCTCCGCCGACGCCGGCTCCGCCACCCGCAAGGGCGGGAACAACGCCGCCGACACGGCCTTCGCCCTCGGGATGATCCCCCACCACCGGCAGGCCCTGGAGATGGCCCGCCTCGCTCCGACCCGCGCCGGTTCGGCCGAGGTGAAGAAGCTCGCCGAAGAGATCGAGAAGGCCCAGGACCCCGAGATCGCGACCCTGTCGGGGTGGCTCGTCGCCTGGGGCGAGCCCGTGCCCGCCGAGGACGCCGGGCACGGCGGTCACGACATGGCCGGGATGATGACGGCCGAGGAGATGGCCGGCCTGACGAAGAGTTCCGGAGCCGCCTTCGACAAGGCGTTCCTGGAGCTGATGGTCAAGCACCACGAGGGCGCCGTGGCCATGGCCCGGACGGAACAGGCCGGCGGCGCGTACGGACCGGCCAAGGAGATGGCCGGGGCCATCGTCGCCTCCCAGAGCGCCGAGATCGCCCGGATGAAGGCGCTCCTCGGCACCGGCTGACCGGCTCGGGCGACGGCGGGCGCGGCCGGTCCACGGGCCGGCCGCGCCCCCCGTTCCCACGGCCGTCGCCGTAGCCCCCGGACGATCAACCGGAGCGCCCGAGGTCGTCGCGCGGGAGGACGGCCTACGGGTTCGGGCAGGTGGGACCGCAGCCGTCCGGAGCTCCGCAGCCCTCCTTGCGGAGGGTCGCCCGGTCCTCGTCGGCCGCCTCCGGCCAGTCCTCCCGCAGCTTCTCCTCCGGCGGGAGCGGCAGCGCCAGGGCGGCGGCGAGCACGTGCATGCCGAAGAGCGGCGGCACGGCGTTGCCGACCTGCTGCGACTTGTCGCCGCCCGACCAGGGGTAGTTCGGCGGGAAGGTCTGGAGGATGCCGGCCTCGGCGATGCGCAGCCGGTCCGGCGCGTGCGGGGTGCCGTCCGGGTGGCGCACGGCGTTGCGGGAGACCTTCCCCGTCACGGTGAACGAGGGCTGCCGGTCGGTGCGGATGCCGCGCTTCTTCGGGTCTCCGCCGCTGCCGTAGTTGGACACGACCTCGAAGGGCGGCCTGCGGCCCGCGGCGCTCCCCTTGCCCGGCCCCAGGACCTCCCCCATCGGCACCCAGGGGCGCAGCGGGTTCCCGGCTCCCGCGATCGCCGCCGCCGACGGTTCGCCCGGGAGGGGGCCCGCAGTCGTCACGTCGTCGGGGCCACCGCGCTGCGGCTTCTGCGGGTTGTAGGTGTGGTGGGTGGCCCCGGGCAGCGGAGGGGTCCCGTGCCGTTCGAGCCGGGCGATCAGAATGGTGCGGCGGCGGGTCTGCGGAACGCCGTACGCCTCGGTGCGCAGGGTCTCGACCTCGGCGACCTCGTAGAGGACCTTCGTCCCGTCCGGGTGGGGCAGGCCCGTTTCCAGGGCTTCCCGGTAAACCTGCCACAGGGCTTCGACCGCCGGGACCTGCTCCAGGACGATCACGTCGAACGGTCGCCCCGCCCGGTTCGGGGAACCGAGGGCAGCGATCGCGTACCGGAGGGGCTCCAGGACCAGCGCGGTCCTCGGGTCGTCGCCCAGCTCCGTCAGCCGGCCGTCGATCTCCTCCTCGGGAACGCCCCGCACCAGCGCGTGAATGACCTGCTTGACCTCGTCCAGCGCCTTGCGACCCGCGCCGCTGCCGGCCACCGAGTAGGTCTGGCACGGCGGCCCGCCGGCCAGCACGTTCAGCCCTGCGGGGAGGTCCTCGAACCGCTCCCGACGCACCGCGCCGACGTCCGCGTGCCAGGTCCGGAGCCCGGCGCGGTACCGCGTCTCGCAGGCGTCCTTGTCCCACTCGATCCCGAGCGAGGGCACGTCCAGCAGGTGCGCGGCCACGTCGAGGCCACCCGGACCGGCGAAAAGGTCCAAAATGTACGGATTCTCAAGGAATCCGGTGACTGCGTCCGTGCTGGTCATGTGGCGAAAGCTTAGCCTGCGGCCACCCGTGCGACCGACGTGATCCGCCGGACCACCGAACCACCCACGACGGCGACTTGGGAGCGGATCGCTCCCCCGCGCACACCGGTCGACCCGCCGGTCCCGGAAATGCGTCAGGACCATCGCGAGATGGCCCTGAGCTTCAACATGTCCGACATCACTGTCGGGACGACAGGATTTGAACCTGCGACCCCTTGACCCCCAGTCAAGTGCGCTACCAAGCTGCGCCACGTCCCGATGCCCGTTGACCTGGGGGTTTCCCCGGGTTGAACTGGCAGGAGAACAATACCGCACTTCTCGGGGTGCTCGCGCGCACCTTGTCCGACGGCGCCGGATCCGACGGATCGAACCGGGCGGGCTTGACCTCAACCATAGTTGAGGTAAGAGGCTTCCTGCATGACACGGGCAACCGCGGACACGGGGTTCCGCCACGAAGACCTGGGCGCGCTCATCGCCCTCATGACGGGGGCCGAGAAGCACGGCCCCGCCGCCACCTCCACGCTCGACGTGTTGTGGGTGCTCTACGACCGGGTGCTGCGCGTCCGACCCGACCGGGCCGAGGAGCCGGGGCGGGACCGGTTCCTGCTCTCCAAGGGGCACGGACCGATGGCCTACTACGCCGTGCTCGCCGCCAAGGGGTTCTTCCCCGTCGAGTGGCTGAGCGGCTTCGGGTCGTACGACTCGCCGCTGGGACACCACCCGGACCGCACCCTGGTACCCGGTGTGGAGATCGGCAGCGGATCACTGGGGCACGGGCTGCCGCTGGCCGTGGGCAGCGCGCTCGGCCTGCGGGCGCAGGGGCTGGACGACCCGGCGGTGTGGGTGTTGATCGGGGACGCCGAGCTCGACGAGGGCAGCAACCACGAGGCCCTCGCGTACGCCGGCTCGGCCGGGCTGGAGCGGCTGCACACGGTGGTGATCGACAACGACTCGGCGACCCACGGCTGGCGCGGCGGGATCGCCTCCCGCTTCGAGGCGGCGGGCTGGTCCGCGGTGACCGTCGACGGACGCGACCACGCGGCGCTGCACGCCGCCTTCACCGCACCGCACCCGGGCCGGCCGCACGCGGTCGTCGCCCGCGTCGAGAAGAAGTTCTGAGGGAGGGGACGTCATGGACACCATGCGGGAACGGTTCATCTCGGTCACGTCGAAGCTGCTGGAGGAGGACCCCCGGCTCGCGCTCGTGCTCGCCGAGATCAGCATGGACGGGTTCCGGCCGGCGCAGCGGCGCCACCCCGACCGGGTGATCAACGTCGGGATCCGGGAGCAGTTGTTGATCGGGGTGGGCGGCGGGCTGGCCCTGACGGGGCTGCGGCCGGTCGTGCACACCTTCGCCAGTTTCCTCGTGGAGCGGCCCTTCGAGCAGGTCAAGCTGGACTTCGGGCACCAGGGCACGGGCGGCGTCCTCGTCAGCTCCTCCGGCAGCTACGACTGGCCGGCCGGCGGGTTCACCCACATGGCGCCGGGGGACGTGGCCCTGTTGGACACCCTCGACGGCTGGACCGTGCACGTGCCCGGTCATCCGGACGAGGCCGAGGCGTTGCTGCGGCACGCGAGCGCCGCCGGGGACGACAAGGTGTACGTCCGGCTGTCCCAGCAGTCGAACAAGGTCCCGCGCAGGCCGGCCGGCCTGCGCTTCGCGACCGTGCGCGAGGGGCGGTCCGGGGTCGTCGTCGCCGTCGGGCCGCTCCTGGACAACGTCCTCGCCGCGACCGAGGGGCTCGACGTCACCGTGCTGTACGCCGCCACGGTCCGGCCGTTCGACGACGCGGCCCTGCGCGCCGCCGTCGGGCGTGCCGGGTCGGACGTGGTCCTCGTCGAGCCGTACCTGGCGGGCACCTCGGCGACGGCGGCCGGGGCCGCCCTCATCGACGTCCCGCACCGCGTCCTGCCCCTCGGGGTCGGGCGCGCCGAGCTCCGTCGGTACGGGACGATGGACGAGCACGTCGCCGCGCACGGACTCGACGCCGGCTCGCTGCGGCAGCGGATCACCGGCTTCCTCCGCTGAGCACCGGGAGCGGGCGCCCGGGATGGGCGTCCGGTCAGCCGCCGCCCAGTTCGGGGTGGGCGGCGGCGAGTCCCTTCGGGGCCGCCTGCCGCCAGGAGTCGACCAGGATCCGGCGCAGCTCCCCGGCGTCCGCCACGGCGGCGAGCCGGACCCGCAGCCAGGCGTAGTGGTCGTCGTGGCCCTCGCGCAGGAAGAACTTCTCCGGCTCGGCGGCGATGAGCTCGGCCCGGTCCTGCTGGGGGCACTTCACCCCGATCGAGGTGTCGTCGTCCGCGAGGGAGACGAAGATCTTCCCGCCCACCCGGAAGGTCGGCATGCCCCAGGCGAGCTTCTCGCTGCTGTCGGGCAGCGACAGCGCGATCGTCCTGACGTCCTGCGCGGTCGTGGCCATGACGGCGCCCCTTTCCTTCGGGTGTACCGGGTTCGCTCCCCGTGCCAAGGGGCCGGTGACGGTCCTCGTTCCCCACCATCCGCGTCGGCGCGCGTCACGCCCGACGGTCCTCCCGGGCGTGCAGCACGTCCAGCAGTTCCGCGGCCAGGGCCTTCACCGTGGCCAGGCCCTGGGTGCCCCACCGGCGCGGCACCCGGTCCACCGCGCAGACCGTTCCCAGCACGATGCCCTGCCGGTCCGTGAGGGGCGCGCCGACGTAGGACCGCACCCCGCTCCCGTCCACCACGGCGTTGCCCGCGAAGCGGGCGAAGTCCCGTACGTCCTCCAGGACCAGCGCCCTGCGCCGCACCACCACGTGCGGGCAGTAGCCGTGGTCCCGGGCGAGCACCCGCGCCGGGTAGCCGTCGCCTGCGGCGTCCGGGTCGTGGTGGAGTCCGGCGAAGAACTGGCGTTCCTCTCCTACGAAGTTGACCCCGGCGTGCGGGGTCTCCAGGGTCTGCGCGACGTGTCGGGCGAAGGCGTCGAGCTCCGGGTCGGCCCGCTCCCCCCAACCCATCTCCCGCAGCCTGACGGCGCGCGCGGGTGCCTCCCGGTCCACCGGGGTGAGCAGCAGGTGGCCGGTCGATTCGTGGTACGTCATGGCGGTTCCCCCCGAGTGCGGTCACGTGGTCGGCGGGGCCGGCGCGGGTTCCCGGCCGACCGTCCTCGCCGTGGTCAGCAGGTGGTGGACGAGCGCGGCCAGTACCGCGGTCGCCGAGCCGGTCAGTCGCGCGTCGCACCGGACGACCGGCACCTCCGGCGCGAGCCCCAGCGCGTCGCGGACCTCCGCCACCGGGTAGGGACGGGTCCCGTCGAACTCGTTGACGGCGACGACGAAGCGGATGCCGCGCTTCTCGAAGAAGTCCACGGCGGGGAAGCAGTCCGCGAGCCGGCGGGTGTCGGCGATCACCACCGCCCCCAGGGCTCCCGCGCACAACTCCTCCCAGAGGAACCAGAACCGTTGCTGGCCGGGCGTGCCGAAGAGGTAGAGGACGGGGCCGTCGTCCAGGGTGATCCGTCCGAAGTCGAGGGCGACCGTCGTCGACTCCTTCGTCGCGGTTCCCGCCGCCGTCGCGGCCGGGTCGGCCGCCTCGTCGAGCCCGCTCAGCAGTTCCTCCGTACGCAGCGGTTCGATCTCGCTGACCGCGCCCACGAAGGTGGTCTTGCCCGCGCCGAACCCGCCGGCGACCAGGATCTTCAGGGTCGCCGGTCGGGCTCCGTCCCGGTGGTCAGAGGCGTCGGCGCAGGCCATCGAGCACCGCCCTCAGCAGGGTCCGGTCGTCGGCCGCCCACACGGGGTCCGCGCCCGGGAAGCGCGGCGCCCGCGTGCTTACGGCCCCCTGTTCCACCAGGTCGGCCAGCAGCACCTTCACCACCACGGCCGGCAGCCGCAGTATCCCGGCCACCTCGGCGACCGTCACCGCCGCCGCGCAGATCCGCAGGGCGAGGGCGTGCTCGGGACCCAGCGACGCCCTCGGCCGTACCCCGGTCGCGGTGACCAGCGACAGCAGGTCGAGCGGCACGGCGGGCCGGGTACGGCCCCCGCTCGCCGTGTACGGGCGCGTCACCCGGCCCGCGGAATCGTCCAGCCAGGGGGTGTCCCGGGGTGTTCCCCCCGCGTACGCGGCCCTCATCGCTCCGGCTCGGCGACGGGCCGGCGCGGCGGGGCGTCCAGGTACGGTCGTACGCTCTTGACCAGCATCGCCATCTCGTAGCCGAGGACGCCCGCGTCGGCCTCGCGGTCCGCGAGGACGGCCAGGCAGGTGCCGGATCCGGCCGCCGAGACGAAGAGCAGGGCGGAGTCGAGTTCGACCACCACCTGACGGACCTCCGCCCCCTCCGCGAAGCGGGATCCGGCGCTGCGGCCCAGCGAGTACAGGCCGGAGGCCAGCGCGGCCATCTGATCGGCGCTGTCGGCGTCGAAGCCGTGCGCGCAGGTGGCGAGCCCGTCCGCGGTGAGCAGGACCGCGCTGCGGGTGTACGGGACCCGTTGCACGAGGCCGCCGAGCAGCCAGTCGAGGTCCGAGAGGCTGCTGCTGGTCTTCATCGCCGGTTCGCCGCCCATGGGGGTGCGCTCCTCGCTGTGGTGGGGGGTCCGGGACGGGGCGGGGCTCATGCCTGCCGCTCCGCCGGCTCCGACTGGGCGAGGCCGAAGCCCCGTTGGAAGGCGGCCATCAGGCCCGGATCGTGCAGGGGCTGCTCCGTCGGCGCCGGCCGGGGGGCAGGGGCTTCGCGCAGCTCGGGTACCAGGTGCTGCTGGGCGCGGCGCCGGGGCAGGGACGGCCGGTCCGTCCCCGCGCGGGCGGCGGGCACGAGGGGCTCGGCCACGGGCTCCGCGAACTCGGGGGCCGCGCCGCGATCGGCGCGGTACCGGGGATCCGGTACGTGGCCCGGCCCCTCCGCCGGCACCCGTCGCGGGGGCGTCCGGGTCCGGGTCCGCTCGGCTTCGTCCGGTGCGCGCTCCGGCTGCCAGGGGTCGGGCACGGTGACCCGTACGGGTTCCAGGGGCGGGACGCCGCTCGCGCCGGTGCCCCACGAGCCGGCCCGCGAGCCGGCCCCGAGGTCGGCGGCGCTCGGCGCCTGCGCGCCCAGCAGGCCCTGGGGCAGGACGAGCACGGCGAGCACGCCGCCGTAGATGTTGGACTTGAGCTCCACGGCGATCCCGTGCCGCCGGGCCAGCGCCGAGACCACGAACAGGCCGATCCGTCCGTCGGCCAGCAGGTGTTGGACGCTGATCTGATCGGGGTCGCCCAGCAGGGCGTTCATCCGGTGCTGTTCCTCGGGGGGCATGCCCAGTCCGCGGTCCTCGACCTCGACCGCGATCCCGGAGGTGACCCGCTCGGCCCGGACGACCACGTCGGTGTCGGGCGGGGAGAACACCGTGGCGTTCTCGACGAGTTCGGCCAGCAGGTGGACCACGTCGGCGACGGCGTGGCCGCGCACGGTGCCGCCCGCCGGGGGCACCACCTTGACCCGGGTGTACTGCTCGACCTCCGCGACGGAGGAGCGCAGCACCTCGCTCAGGTCGATCGGCCGGGTCCATTGGCGCCGGGAGGCGGCCCCGCCGAGTACGGCGAGGTTTTCGGCGTGCCGGCGGATCCGGGTGGCGAGGTGGTCGACGTGGAAGAGCTCCCGCAGCAGGTCCGGGTCCTCGACGGTGTCCTCCAGGCCGTCGAGCAGGGAGATCTCGCGGTGCACCAGCGACTGGAGCCGTCGCGCGAGGTTGACGAAGACCTCGACCTTGCGGTCGCTGTCGGTCGGCGCGGGCGGGGTGGCGAGCCGTACGAGGGTGGTGCGGGCCTGCTCCCGGGCGCCGCGCAGCTCCTGGGCGAGGAGCCAGAACTCGTCGACGCCGGCGGGATCGGGGGCCGCGGGCGGTCCGCTCGGGCCGCCGCGCACGGGGCGGGGCGGGGTCTCCCCCCGTTCCAGGCGCTCGGCGTCCGCCCGCAGTTCCTGGCGGCCGCGCACGCTGGAGCGCCGCAGTGCCTCGCAGCGGTCCCGTACGGCCTTCGCGGCGCGCTGGGCCCCGAGCAGGGCGGCGGCCAGGGCTCCGACGGCGAGCAGGGCGCAGCCCGCCAGCACCGGCCACAGCCGGGGGTCCCGTTCGCCGGCGCCACCACCGAGCTGGAGGGTGAACAGCACGGCCGCGGCGCCGCTGAGCGCGGCGGCGAGGGTGGGCAGCACGGCGGCGCGGATCAGCTGGGGGCGGGTCTGCCGGCGGGGACCGGTGGCGGCGTGTCTCGACGGGGAGTGGCGGGCGGCGCGGAGTCCGGACATCGGCGTCCTCGGTACGTGGGGCCCGGCCCCCAGTCGGTTCCCGGGGCCGGTGTTGATCACCGGATACCCACGCTAGACCGCACGCTCCCACCCGGGACGCCGAGTTGGGCAACTTCACCGGGGTGCTTCCCGCTTCCGGTGGAGCGCTCGCACGACAGCCCGAATGCGCGGTGGCGCGTACTCGGGTGCACCCGAGGGGCGTGCGCGGGCCGTCGGCGTCAGGCCGTGTCGGCGAACGGGCTGGTGTCGAGGTGGGCCAGCAGGTCGGCGGGGTCGCGGTAGACGGCGTGGGCGCCCGCATCCTCCAGGTCGGCGCGCGGGATGCCGCCGCACAGCAGGCCCACGCAGGTGACGCCGGCCCGCGTACCGGCCTTCATGTCCCAGACGGTGTCCCCGACGAACACGGAGCCCTGGGCGGGCGCCCCGACGAGGGAGAGGGCGTGTCGGACCGGTTCGGGTGCGGGTTTGCCCTCGCTCACGTCGTCGGAGCTCGCGGTCGCGGAGATGGCGTCGTCGGCGGCCAGGGCCCGCCGGAGCGCGTCCAGTTCGTTGTCCTTCGCGGAGGTGACGAGCACGACCCCGCGGCCCCGCCGGTCCAGTTCGCGCAGCAGCTCCGCGGCCGAGTCGAAGGCGGGCAGCCGGTCGAAGTACGTGGCGTACAGGGTGGCGTGAGCGGCGCTGAGCGCTTCGTCCCGCGACGGGTCGCGTCCCTCGCCCAGCAGGCGGGCGAGCAGGTCCTCACCCGGCAGCCCGACGGCCCGGTGGATGGCGTGCGTCGGCACGTCGTGGCCCGCCTGCCGCAGGGCCTCCCACCAGCAGACGACGTGCAGGTGATTGGTGTCGACGAGGGTTCCGTCGACATCGAACAGGGCAGCCCGGTTCATGCCCACCTCCTGAGGACGGACGCGGGGGCGCCCGTCGGGGACGGATGCGGGGCGCGCCCGTCGGGGCCGCCCGTGGGGCGCCTACCCACCGTCCCCCTCAGCACTCCCGCCGCAGTCCTCGGTGATTCCCGGATCGACGCGGCGGACGTGGTGAAAGTGCTGTCGCGCGCCGGACGGCAGAGCCGGATCCTGGCGACCCGACGCGACTGGCGCGCCGAGCAGGTGTTCACCAGGGACGCGCCGGCCGCGGGGGGACCGGCACGCCGTCCCGAACCCCCGCACGTAGCCGAGCCCCGGGACCGCCGGCTGCCCGAGCAGCCCGAGCAGCCCGGTCAGGCCTCCCCGACCAGGTCGAGCCCCGCGTCGGGTTCGACCGTCCCGCGCTCGCCGGGCCCGACCTGCTCTTCGCGGTAGTTCACCCAGCGCTCCCACGCGAATCCGGGGGCCGCGATGGGCCGCCACCACGGGTCGACGGGGACCTTGCCGGCGGGCTCGAAGGGCTCGCCCGGCTTGGGCACGGCCACGGCCTGCCCCACGTTGCGGGCGGCGATCATGGTGCGCTCGGCCGGGTCGGACCACGGGTGCGGGGCGAGGTTGAACGTGCCCCAGTGGATGGGCAGGAGCACACCGTGCGCGGCGCCGCCCTGGAGGTCGAGCTGGGCTCGGATGCCCTCGTCCGGGGTCATGTGGATGTCGGGCCACGGGCCGGGGTCCGGGGTGCGGTCCTCGTGGTCCTTCGGCCAGTACTCCGAGTAGGCGCCGATCTGGATCATCGTGGCGTCGAAGGGTCCGTGCGCGGCGCCGATGTCCTTGAAGCCCGGGAAATATCCCGTATCACCGCTGTGAAACACCCGGTGCTCCTCGCCGGCGACGACCCAGGAGGCCCACAGGGTGGTCTGCTGGTTGCGCAGGCCGCGCCCGCAGAAGTGCTGTGCCGGGGTGGCGGTGAGGGTCAGCCCGGCGACCTCGGTGGCCTCGTTCCAGTCGAGCTCCCGCAGCCGGCCGGCCGGTACGCCCCAGCGTTCCAGGTGCGCGCCGACGCCCAGCGGGACGGCGAAGACGGTGTTCGTGCCGGCCAGCGCCTTGATCGTGGGCAGGTCGAGGTGGTCGTAGTGGTCGTGGGAGATCACCACGACGTCGACCTCGCCCAGGGAGGCCAGCGGCACCGGGACCGGGTGCAGGCGCTTGGGCCCGGCGAAGGAGTAGGGAGAGCAGCGCTGTCCCCACACGGGGTCGAAGAGGACTCGGCGGCCGTCGATCTCCACGAGCACGCTGGAATGGCCCATCCAGGTCACCCGCAGGCCGCTGACCGGGGCCTTCGCCAGTTCGGCCAGGGTGGTCGGGTAGACCGGGATCGGCGCGGCGGGGCTGCGCCGGATCCGTTGTTCCTTGTGGAAGTAGACCCGGGCGAACTCGGCCATCGACCCGGAGGGCCTGGTCCTGCCCTTCACCGGGTTCTGGAAGGCGCCGTCGGCGAAGTTCGGCGAGCGTCGGATCCGCTCCAGCCGGGCGCCGGAGGAGTCCGCCCCGAAGGCTTCGGCGCGCAGGGCGCGCAGCCTGGGACGCAGGGGAAGGGAGCCGGTCAAGGCGCCTCCTCAAGAGGGTGCGGTTCGAGGTGGCACGGTAGTACATGCACGACCGTCCCAACGCGTACCGGCCCGTGAGGATTCCGCCCGGCGGGAACCCGCCGGGCGGAATCGAGGCGCGTCCGGTTCCCCGCGCGTCCTACAGGGGCAGCAGGTCGGGGCGCTTCGCCGCGACGTGGTCGCCGGAGGACTCGCCCCGCAGCCGGCGCCCGATCCACGGCACGAGGTGTTCGCGCGCCCACTGGATGTTGTCGCGGGTCACGTCCACCGAGCCGCGCGGCGGCGTCGGCGGCCACGGCTGGTCGGGGTCGGTCGGGATCCCGTAGCCCAGCACCTGTGCGGCGCGCAGCGCGACGCGGGTGTGACCCTCGGGCGAAAGGTGCAGTCGGTCTCCGTCCCAGGCCCGCCGGTCCTGCACCGAGCGCAGCGACCACAGGTCGAGCACCGGGCAGTCGTAGCGGTCGGCGATGGAGCGGACGTGCGCGCTGTACGTGGCGACCTTGCCCCTCAGGTGCCTCAGGACTGGCACGCCCCGCGTGTCGAAGCCGGTGGTGATCATGACGAGGCCGACGGCTTCGGTGAGGTCGGCGACGGCCGCCTCGAACCGCTCCGCCACGTCGTCCGGGTCGCTGCCGGGACGGATGATGTCGTTCCCGCCCGCGCAGAAGGTCACCAGGTCCGGTGCGAGGGCGCGGGCCCTCGGGACCTGGTCGGCCACGATCTGGTCGAGGAGCTTCCCCCGCACGGCCAGGTTCGCGTACCGGAAGTCGTGTTCTTCGCGCTGATCGGCGAGGAGCACGGCGAGGCGGTCCGCCCAGCCGAGATGGGAACCCCCGGGTCCCGGGTCTCCCACGCCTTCGGTGAAGCTGTCCCCGATCGCCGCGTACGAGCCGATGGTCTTGAGTGTCGTCGTCGTCGCTGCCACGAAACGACATCCTTCACCGTCGCAACCAACCTACGCCAACGTAATGAGGGGTTGACGGACCGTGATCTGTACCACGCGGGGGATAAGGAATAAGTACACGTGAGGCCGGGACCCCCCTCGGGTCCCGGCCTCACGCGCGCGTGTGTCCGACGGACGGTGCCGTCAGAGGCTGACGCCCTTGGAGCGGAGGTAGCCCAGCGGGTCGATGTCCGAGCCGTAGGACGGGCCCGTGCGGATCTCGAAGTGGAGGTGCGGACCGGTCACGTTGCCGGTGGCGCCGGACAGGCCGACGCGCTGGCCGCCGGTGACGCTCTGGCCGGCCGAGACGGACAGCGAGGAGAGGTGCGCGTACTGGGAGTACTTGCCGTCCGCGTGCTTGATGACGACCTCGTTGCCGTACGAGCCGCCCCAGCCGGCGGAGACGACGGTGCCCGCGCCGACGGCCTTGACGGTGGTGCCGGTGCCGGCCATGAAGTCCACGCCGGTGTGGTAACCGGAGGACCACATGCTGCCGCCCATGCGGTACGCGGTGGAGACGCCGCCCGCGACCGGGGCCACGAATCCGCCGGAGGCCGACGGGGTGGAGGGCGCCGCCTGACCCGACCCGGCGGGCTTCTGCGCGGGCGCGGCCTTCTTGGGCGCCGCCTTCGGGGCGGAGGAGCGCTCACCGGACGCCTCAGGGCGGCTGGAGGAGCGCTCGGAGCGGTTGCCGGAGCCCGACTCGGAGGCGGAGTCCGGGGTCGAGGCGGAGGGCGGCGACTGCTTCTTGGTCGGGGCCGGAGCGGCGGGTGCGGGGGCGGCCCCGGTCGAACCCGGAGCGCCGAGGGTGAGCTTGAGGCCCGGGTGGATCAGCGAGGGGTCGCTGCCGACGGCGTCGCGGTTGTCGGCGTAGAGCTGCTCCCAGCCGCCGGTGAGCCGGCGCTCGGCGGCGATCTTCGAGAGGTGGTCGCCGGCGACGACGGTGTAGACCGCGGCGGCAGCGGCGGTCGGCGTCGCGGTGGGCGTCACCGTGGCGGCCGCCTGGAGGGCCGCCGGGGCCTGCGGGGCCTGCGCGGGTGCGGTGGCCGGGGCGGCCGCGGGGGCTGCGTGGGCGCCGGTGGCACCGATCAGCGGCAGCGCGAGCGCGGCGCCGCCGGTGCCGGCCGCGGTGAGACCGCGGGATATGGAACGGGACTTCGGGCGGCGGTGCTTACCCTTACCGGGCATGGCGAATTCCTCTCCGTCGCCTGCGAGGTGAGCTGTCGGGTTCGGACTGGAGATGTCCGGCCGCGCACGTCGAGGACGCGTACGGCTTCACCCCGAGCCGGCCCGGAGAACGTTCCGGTCCGGCGGCCTACCTGGTTCCCCCGCTCCTGCCGCGCGCGTCGATAGTCGGGTGCGGTTCCCGGGCGGCGGCAGGATTAGGCTGTCCACCCGGATCGGTCGTGAAGGTAATCGAGCGGGTCCACGGGCAACAAGCCGCACATTCCCTGACGCAATCACAGGTATGAGGGTGTGAGGGAATTCCGGTCACCCTGTGTCCATTCCGCACCATCAACAACCGCCCTGGCGTGGGAATTCGGATTTCGCGATCGGGCACACACGGTCACCGTATGATCTGGCTCACGGAGCCTGGCGCGATCTCGCCTCTCCCCGTGGCAAGTTGCTCCCAACCGGCGTAATTCGGACACCTCAGGACGATGCGGAGGACCACTCGTGACCCAGCAGATACCGCCACCCCTTCCGGCGATCCCCGAACCCGAACCGGAGCTGACGGGAGTGCGCAATTTCCGTGACGTGGGCGGTCTGCCGACCGCCGACGGACGACGGGTCAGGTCGGGACGACTCTTCCGAAGCGGACATCTGGCGCATGCCACCGAAACAGGAACACAGTTCCTCTCCTCGCTCGGTCTGCACACGGTGTTCGACTTCCGCAACCGCGCCGACCACGCCGTGGAAGGGCCGGACGTGGAACTGCCGGGCGTGCGCTACGTGAACATCCCGCTGTCCGACCCGGCCGCCGGGAAGGAGTTCTGGACGATGGTCCGCGAGGGCGACCTGGCCCAGCTGCGCACCCTCCTCGGGGAGGGCCGGGCGGCCGAGCGCATGACCACCTCGTACCGCACGATGATCCGCACCCGGACCGCCGAACACAGCCGGGTCGTGCACGCGCTGGCCGAGGACAGCGTGCCGGCACTGATGCACTGCGCGGCGGGCAAGGACCGGGCCGGTCTGTCGATCGCCGTCACGCTGCTCGCGCTCGGCGTCGAACGGGACGTGATCGCGGCGGACTACCTGGAGTCGAACGCCCCGCACCGCCGCTACCGGATGCGGCGCGGCGCGGACGCGGTCGAGTCCCGCCCGGCCGAGGTGTCGGAGCTGCTGGCCCCGCTCTTCGACGCGCGCGCCGAGTACCTGCGGGCGGCGTACGAGACGATCGACGAGGAGTGGGGCGGGGTGGACCGCTACCTCGCCGAAGGCCTCGGGCTCGCGCCCGAGACCCTGGTCCGGCTACGGGAGAGACTGCTGGAACCGTAGGAGCCGGGCCTCCCCCGGCCGGCAGGCCGTCAGCGGTTGCCGACGGCCTGCTTCACCAGCGTCCGGCCGAAGTCCCACATCAACGAGCCACCGCTGTGCGCTTCGTCCATGACCTCCCGGAAGGCGCCGACGAACCGGTCCACGTCGTGTTCGTCCACGATCAGCGGCGGGATCAGCTTGATGACCTCCAGGTGGTCCCCGGACACCTGGGTGAGGATCCGGTGCTTGCGCAGCAGCGGCACCACGACCATCTGGGCGAACAGCCCCTTGCGGGCGGCCTGGAGCATCGCCCAGCGGCTGCGCAGGCCCAGCGAGGACGGCCGGCCGAACTCGATGCCGATCATCAGCCCGCGCCCCCGCACCTCGTGCAGCAGCTCGTACTCGTCCACGAGCGCGGCGAGTCGGCCGCGCAGCAGGTCGCCCACGGCGCGGGCGTTGGCCGTGACCTCCTCGTCCTCCATGACGCTCAGCACCGCCAGGCCGGCGGCCATCGCCTGCGCGTTGGAACCGAAGCTCGCCGAGTGGACCAGCACCCGGTCCATGGACGAGTACACGCGCTGGAAGATCCAGTCCTTGCCCAGGGTCGCGCCGACCGGCACGTAGCCGCCCGACAGGGCCTTGGCCACGCACACCAGGTCCGGCTCGACGCCGGGTTCGTGCTGGTACGCGTAGAAATCGCCGGTGCGTCCGAGGCCGGTCTGCACCTCGTCGGCGATCAACAGGGCCTTGTGCCGGTGCAGGAGCTCCTGGGCCGCGCGCAGGAATCCGGGGGGCGCGGCGAGCACCCCCTTGCCCTGGATCGGCTCCACGATCAGGGCGGCGACGTCGCCCCGGCGCAGTTCGCGTTCCAGGGCGTCCAGGTCACCGAGGGCGATCCGGGTGTCGGGGAGCAGCGGCGCGAAGCCGTCCCGGAAGCCGGCTTCACCGTTGACCGACAGCGAGCCGGTGGTGAGTCCGTGAAAGGCGTGGTCGCAGTAGAGGATCCTGGGCCGGCCGGTGGCGTAGCGGGCGAACTTCAGGGCCGTCTCGACCGCCTCGGTGCCGCTGTTGCCGAAGAAGACCCGGTCCAGGTGGGGGCTGTACGAGAGCAGCTTCTCGGCGAGCAGTCCCGGCAGCGGCTGGCAGTCGAAGCGGGTCAGGTCGGCGAGCTGGGCGTCCAGGACGTCGTGCAGCGCCTTGCGGACGACGGGGTGGTGTCGGCCCAGGGCCATCACCCCGAAGCCGGCGAGCATGTCGAGGTGGTCGTTGCCCTCGGCGTCCCAGAAGTGGGCGCCCTCGGCGCGTACGTAGACCTTGTCGAAGCCGATGGTGTGGAGCATGCGGGGCAGCTGGTGGTTGAGGTGGCGGGAGTGGAGCTCGTAGCGCTCGTCCCCGCGCTCGGCGAGCAGGGCGGCGAGGTCGAAGCCTTTGCCGCCCTCCTGGCCGGCGGTCATGCCGAGCCGGCCCGGTTGCTGCCGATGGTCTCCCGGGCCGCTCGCAGGGATTCCTTGAGGGAGCCCATGGTGGCGAGGACGGCGGTGGGTTCGTATCCGCAGTGCGCCATGCAGTTGGCGCAGCGCGGGTCCTTGCCGCGGCCGTACTTGTTCCAGTCGGTGTCCTCGATGAGTTCGCGGTACGTGGGTACGTAGCCGTCGCTCATCAGGTAGCAGGGGCGCTGCCAGCCGAAGAGGGAGTAATTGGGAATGGCCCAGGCGGTGCAGGGGAAATCCGCCTTGCCTTCCAGGAAGTCGAGGAAGAGCGGGGAGTGGTTGAGCCGCCAGCGCCGCCGGTTCCCGCCCGCGAAGGCCTTCTTGAAGAGTTCGCGGGTCTGTTCGACGCCCAGGAAGTGTTCCTGGTCGGGGGCCTTTTCGTAGGCGTAGGCGGGCGAGATCATCATTTCGTCGACGCGGAGGTCGTCATTGAGGTAGTTGAGCACCTCGATGATGGTCTGCGGGGTGTCGGTGTTGAAGAAGGTGGAGTTCGTCGTCACCCGGAAACCGCGCCGCTTCGCCTCCTTGATGGCCGCGACGGCCTCGTCGAAGACGCCTTCCTTGGCCACCGATTCGTCGTGGCGTTCGCGCAACCCGTCGATGTGGACGGCGAAGGCGAAATAGGGGGACGGGGTGAATTTTTCGATCTTCTTGCGGAGCAGCATCGCGTTGGTGCAGAGGAAGACGTACTTCCGCTTCGCCACCAGCTGCCGGACGATCTCGTCGATCTGCGGGTGCATCAGGGGCTCACCGCCCGCGATGGACACCATCGGCGCACCGGACTCCAGCACGGCGCCGACGGCCTGGGCCACCGGCATGCGCTGCTTGAGGACCCCGGCCGGGTGCTGGATCTTTCCGCATCCCTCGCAGGCCAGGTTGCAGGCGTAGAGCGGTTCCAGTTCCACGATCAGCGGGAACTTCTCCCGCTTGCGGAGCTTCTGTTCGAGAAGATAGGTCCCGACCCTGATGGACTGGCGCAGTGGCATGGCCATCTGGCTCACCTCCTGGGGAGCAGCGAAGAACGGTGCCATTCATGGAACGCGGGCAGTAGGGCACGCAGTACACGGAACGCCGATATTCCACCGCGGACGGTGCCGATGCGGACGAGCTCGTGCTCAGGAGCGTCCACGATCACCCGGACGGCCGCAACGGGACGTTCCCCCTCCGACCGGTCGGGGGCGCCCCGGGTGGCGGTCCACAGGGTGGCCGCCGACTCCATGTCGACCGCCACGGCGCCGCCGGCGCGCAGCCGGGCCCGCTCCTGGCCGCGTACGACGTGGTCGGACCCGGTCAGCGCGCCGGTGTGCACGGTCCGGTCCGGGAGGGCCCGGGCCAGGGCCTCGACGAGCAGTCGGGTGCCGGTGCACGGGACGGTCCCGCGCGGGTCCCGGGTCTCGTCGGCGACGACCAGGTCGCCGGGGTGCATGCCGGGAACCAGCCCGGCGCAGAACCCGGTGGCCAGTACGGCGGCCCCCGCCATCCCCGGCCGCTCCAGCGCACGGGCGAGGGCCCGTTCGGCGGCGCGCGGCCCCATGCCCGTACGCAGCACCGTGCTCGGCCCGCCGGCCGGCCGGCCGGCGCTGCGCAGCGCCATCCGCTCGATGCGCAGCGCGCAGGCGATCAGCAGCGGCGGGGGCGGGGGCTGCGCCCGGGGGCCGGTCATCAGGAGTCCTCGGCGAGGGCCGGGGCGGCGGTGGGTCGGCGTCCGTCGGGCCCGAAGGGTTCCCCGTGGAGGTAGCGGCCGAGGGCGGTCAGGGGGAACACCTGTCGGTACAGGTGGTAGTTGATGGAGAAGTCCCAGGGGAAGCCGGTGCCCGTGAAGTACGGCTCGTCCCAGGTGCCGTCGGGGCGCTGGGTGTCGACGAGGTGGGCGAGGCCGCGTTCGACGGCCTTGCCGTCGCGTTCCCCCGCCGACAGCAGGGCCATCAGCGCCCAGGCGGTCTGCGAGGGGGTGGACGCCCCCTTCCCCGCCCAGGAGCGGTCCTGGTAGGAACGCTGGTCCTCGCCCCAGCCGCCGTCCTCGTTCTGTACGGACTCCAGCCAGCGCACGGCCCGTCGGACGGCGGGGTGGGAGGGGGCGATGCCGGCGGCGGTGAGGGCGGGCAGGACCGAACCGGTGCCGTAGACGTAGTTGGTGCCCCAGCGGCCGAACCAGCCGCCGTCCGGCTCCTGTTCGGCGAGCAGCCAGGCGATGCCGCGCCGGGTGCGGGGGTCGCCGGCCCGGCCCTCGACGGCCAGCATCTCCACCACGTGGGCGGTGACGTCGGCGGACGGCGGGTCGATGACTTCGCCGAAGTCGCAGAACGGCAGCCGGTTGGGGAGGGTGCGGGTGTTGTCGGCGTCGAAGGCGCCCCAGGCCCCGTTCCTCGACTGCATGCCGAGGTTCCAGGACACCCCGCGGGCGATGGCGGCCTCGACCTTCATCGGGTCGGGGTGGTCGATCCGGCGCAGCGCGAGGACCACCTCGGCGGTGTCGTCGATGTCGGGGTAGTTGTCGTTGTGGAACTCGAACGCCCAACCGCCGGGGGCCAGTCCGGGCCTGCGGACGGCCCAGTCGCCGGGGCGCCGGATCTCCTCGCCGACCATCCAGTCCGCGGCCTTGACGAGCGCCGGGTGGTCCGGGGGGACGCCCGCGTCGGCGAGGGCGATGGCGGCCAGGCAGGTGTCCCAGACCGGGGACTGGCAGGCCTCGATCATGCGGGCGCCGTCCTCGCGCCATACGGCGAACCGGTCGAGCGACTCCAGGCCGGCCCGCATCACCGGGTGGCCGAGGTCGTAGCCGAGCAGGTGCAGGGCGATGACGGAGTACACGGCGGGCGGTTGGATCCCGCCCCAGCAGCCGTCGTTCTCCTGCCGTTCGACGATCCACCGGCCGGCGCTGGCCATCGCGGCCCCGCGCACGGCCCTCGGGGCGAACCGGCGGTAGACGTGGAGGGCCTTGTCCATCCGCTGGAAGATCCCGTCCCAGCTGGTCAGCGGGGCCGTGGGGGCGGTGGGGCAGGGGTTGCGGGCGTCGGCGTGGAGTTCGTCCAGGACGAAGGGGGCCGGGCGGACGGGACGCAGCGCCGAGACCACGGTGAGCGGGACGATGGTCTGGCGGGCCCAGCAGCCGAAGTCGTAGATGTTGAGCGGCACCCAGGAGGGCAGGAACAGCAGTTCGGGCGGGAGTTCGGGCAGGTTCTCCCATTGCCACCAGCCGAAGAGCGCCAGCCAGATCCGGGTGAAGACCCGGGCGGCGGCGATCCCGCCGTGGGCGCGGATCCAGGCCGAGGCGCGCGACATGTGGGGGGCGTCGGGCGCGTCCCCGGCGAGGCGCAGGGCGACGTACGCCTCGATGGTGGCGGAGAGTTCGGGGGGGCCGCCGTGGAACGTGGCCCAGGTGCCGTCGTCCCGCTGCTCGCCGCGGATGAAGAGGGCCGCCGCCCGGGTGGTGGCCTCGTCCCGGATGCCGAGGAACTGCCGCAGCAGCAGGTCCTCGGCGTCCATGGTGACGTTGGTCTCCAGGTCGCCCTTCCACCAGCCCGCCGGGTCCTGACGTTCCAGCAGGTTGCGGGTGGCCCGGTCGGTGGCGTCCCGGACCCCGCGCAGGAGTTCGGGAGTGCGGTGGTCCGGCGGTGCGCCGGGCCCGGCCGGCCCGGCCGCGCTCCGCGCGGGGTCGGCCGGGGCCCCGGCTCCATCGTTTCGCGGATCAGCGCCGCCGGCCATCGCGCCGCCGCCGTCGGTCGTCGCTGTCATGGCTTCCCCTCCGTGCAGTCTGCAGTGTCCTCTGCTGTGCTGGGGTTTGCCGTCGACCGATGTGCGCGCAGCAGGTGCGGCGCCGGCCGGCGACTAGCGCGATATCCGCTGTCGGGTGGCGATCACCTCTTGCGTACGACGACGAAGTCGGCGAGGGCGACGAGCTGGTCGCGCACCCGCTGCGGCATGTCGACGTCGTCCAGGGCGCGGATCGCAATCGCGTGCTGGCGGCGTGCCTCGTCGGCGGTCCACTGGCGGCCACCGGCGGCTTCGATGAGGGCGGCGCGGGCCGCGAACTCCTCCTCGGAGAAGTTCTCGAAGTCGTTGCTCTTGGCGTCGGCGGTGAGCAGCCGGCCGAGTTCCTCGCAGGCGGGTCCGCCGGCCGCGAGGGCGGCGACGACGGGCAGGGACTTCTTGCGCTGGCGCAGGTCGCTCCAGGTCTGCTTGCCGGTCGCCTCCGGGTCGCCCCAGATGCCGAGGAGGTCGTCGACGGCCTGGAAGGCGAGGCCGAGGTGGTAGCCGTACTCCTCCAGCTTGTCGGCGGTGCGGTCGTCGGCGCCGCCGAGGACGGCGCCGATGGAGACCGCGCAGGCGAGGAGGGCGCCGGTCTTGTTGCCCTCCATCTCCAGGCACTCCTCGACGCTGACGCGCTCGCGGTGCTCGTAGGAGATGTCCTGCGCCTGCCCGTCGATCAGCTTGCGGCTGGCGGTGGTCAGGCGGCGGGCCGCGCGGCCCGCCTCGACGGTGCCCAGTTCCAACAGGACCTCGTTGGCGAGGGCGAACAGGGCGTCGCCGACGAGGATGGCCAGGGCCGGGCCGTGGACCTTCCACACCGTGTCGCGGTGACGGCGCTGCTCGTCGCCGTCCATGAGGTCGTCGTGCAGCAGCGAGAAGTTGTGGACGAGTTCGACGGCGACGGCGCCCGGGATCCCGACCTCGGCCGCGGCGCCCGCGGCCTCGGCGGAGAGCAGGGCGAGGGCGGGACGGACGGCCTTGCCGCCGTCGCCGTCCGCCTCGTTGCCGTCGGCGTCGATCCAGCCGAAGTGGTAGGCGGCGACGGTGTCCATGGGCGCCGCGAGCCGGTCCACTGCGGCGCGGAGCACGGGCGTCGACAGGGTGCGGCCGCGTTCCAGGAGCGCGAGCGTGTCCGCCTTCTCCAGGCCCCCTCCGGCCGTGCCCACACTGGCAGCCGTGTTCTCGACAGCCGGGTTCCCCGGGTTCACTGGCTCTCCTCTGGTTCCTGTACGTGCTGTTCGTGCTGTGCCTGTGGTGCTGGCGCCGGTCGTCATACCGCCTCCCGCAGCGGGTGTTCGCCGTGGCGCCCCAGCGCTTCGAGTGCGGTGTGCGCCGCGGCGAGGCCGCTGCGCACGGCCCCCTCCATGGTCGCGGGCCAACCGGTCGCGGTCCACGCTCCGGCGAGGTGGAGCCCCGGCGTGTCGGTCCGCGGGCCGGGGCGCAGCCGGCCGACTCCGGGCGTGGGGGCGAAGGTCGCGGTCCGTTCCCGGGTGACGAAGAAGTCCCGTACCTTCGCTCCGCGCGCGGCGGGCAGCAACCGTTCCAGCTCGGGCAGGTACTTGGCGCGCAGGACCGCGACGGGTTCCTCGATGTCGTCCTGGGCGACCGACTGGGACAGGGCCAGGTACTGGCCGCCGTCGCTCATGCCGGAGGCTTCCGTGCGGTCGAAGACCCACTGGACGGGCGAGCCCAGAGCCGCGAAGAAGGGCCGCTTGAGCACCTTGCGGTCGTAGACGACGTGGACGTTGAGGATGGGCGCGGTGCCGATGTCCAGGAGCTTGTCCGGGTCGGGCAGCGCCCCGGCGGGCAACAGGGCGTGCGCCTCGCGCTGGGGGACGGCGAGGACGACGGTGCCCGCGTCGAGGGCCCCGTCCTCGGTGTCGACCCGCCAGGCGCCTTCCCCGGTGCGGGAGAGGGCCGTGACGCGGGTGCGCAGGGCGGTCGTCACACCGGCCCGGTCGAGCGCCTTGCGGGCGAGGGTGTCGTGGAGGTCGCCGAGCGGAACCTTGGCCCAGCCGATGTCGGCCGCCCCGTTCTCGGAGAGCAGGCCGGTCTTGAAGACCATGGCGGCCAGGCCCAGCGAGGACTGTTCGGCCGTGGCGTTGAGCGTGGCGACGCCGACGAGGTCCCACAGCGCCTCGATGGTGCGCGGGGACTGGCCGTAGCGGCGCAGCCAGGTGGCGAAGTCGAGCCCGTCGAGGGCCGGGTCGGTGGGGTCGAGGCGCCGCAGCGCGAGGGCGGCGCGCCCGACGGAGGCCCGTTCGGCGAGGGAGAGGTGCGGGTAGCGGGCCAGGGCTCCGGCCAGGTGCAGGGGGACGGGCAGGGCGCTGCGGCGCAGTCGGCCGAGACGGGGGCCGCGCGGGTGGGCGACGTCGAGGACGGGGACGTCGAGCCGGTCCTGGAGCGGGGCGAGGTCGGCGCCGTCGACGCGATCGAGGAACCACCGGTAGGCGGTGCAGCAACGCAGGTAGACGTGCTGGCCGTTGTCGACGGTCAGGTCCCCGCGCTTGAAGGAGAAGGCGAGGCCGCCGAGGCGCGGACGCCCTTCGAGCAGGGTGACCCGTAGTCCGGCGTCGGCGAGTTGGAGTGCGGCGGTGACTCCGGCGAGCCCGCCGCCCACGACGACGGCACGGTCGTCGACGGCGCGGTCGTCGTGGTCGCCCCGGTCGGTGCCGCTCATGAACCCTCCCCCACGCCGTAGTGCCCTGCCGGGCGCACCGGCGCGGGGTCCGGTCCGGCGGAGCCCGACGGGTTAGACGCGACGGCGGCCCGGGTGGTTGCCCGGCCGCCGGCGGCGCCGGGGTCCGTGGTGCGGTCCATCAGATCCGCCTCCGCGTGCTCTGGCGCGCGATGGTGCGCGCGTCGAGGCCCGACAGGCCGCGTACGGCGACGTACGCCTTCTCGTGCGGCGGCAGCGAGACGCGGCCGCGCAGGACGGCCTCGGGCTCGCGCTCGATGCGGTCGAGCAGACGGCGGTAGATCCCGGCCATGGCGGCCACGCAGGCGCCGCTGCGCCGGTCGAGCAGGGGCAGCAGCCGGTAGCCCTCGACGAACAGGGCGCGGGCGCGCCGGACTTCGTGGTGGACGAGGCCGGCGAAGTCGGAGCCGGCGGGGGCCCGGTCACTGCCGAAGCCTTCGGAGCAGCCGAACTTGGCGAGGTCCTCGGCGGGCAGGTAGGTGCGTCCGTTGGCGGCGTCCTCGCGGATGTCCCGCAGGATGTTGGTGAGTTGCAGGGCGAGGCCGAGGACGTCGGCGTACTCGTCGGCCCGGGCCGCCTCGGGTCCGGTGCCGCGCACGGTGCCGAACACGCCGAGGGAGAGCCGGCCGATGGCGCCGGCGACGCAGCGGCAGTAGACCTTCAGGTCGTCCCAGGTCTCGTACTCCTGGCCGCGGACGTCCATCAGGACCCCGTCGATGAGTTCGTCGAGTCCGCCGAGCGGGATCGGGAAGCGGCGTGCGGCGTGCGCGAGGGCGACGGCGACCGGGTCGGTGTCGTCCTCGTCGATCTCCTCGGCGCGGATGCGGTCGAGGAGCGCGCGGGTCTCCTCCAGGCGGGTCAGCTTCGCCTCGGGCGGGAGCGTGCCGTCGCCGATGTCGTCGACGCGCCGGGAGAAGGCGTACAGCGCGGACATCGCCTGCCGCTTGTCGGTGGGCAGCAGCCTGATGCCGTAGGCGAAGTTGCGTGCCTGCGTTCCGGTCACGGCCTCGCAGTAGCCGTAGGCCGCGATGACGGGTGCGGACGGTACGGACGCGTGTGTGGGGCCCTCCACGTTCGGGCTCACCCCTTTCTCGGCGCTGTGCGCAGGACGGCGGCCACCTCGCGGAGCAGGCCGCTCCGGGTGGGCTTTGGCGGTCCGGGAAGCGGGTCGAACCCGGCGTCCGAGACCGCCCTGAGGGCGGCGCGCCCCCCTCCCACGAAGCCCGCGAGCAACAGCCGGAGCCTGCCGTGGACGCTGCCGACGAGCGGGAGGCCCTCGTCCAGGAGCAGGCGCGCGCGTTCGGCCTCGAAGGCGACCAGGGCGCGGACGGACGCGCCGGCGGACGGCGCCTTGAGGTCGGTCCCGGTGACGTGGAAGCGGCGCATGTCCTCGGCGGGGAGGTACACGCGGTCGCGGCCGAGGTCCTCGGCGACGTCCTGGAGGTGCTCGGCGATCTGTAGGCCCGTGCAGACGGCGTCGGAGAGTCGGACGCGCTCGGGGGTGCTCGTTCCGGTGAGGGAGAGCACGAGGCGCCCCACGGGGTTCGCGGAGAGTTCGCAGTAGGCCAGCAGGTCCGCGTACGTCTCGTAGCGCGTGACCCGCTGGTCCTGGCGGTTGGCCTCGATGAGCCCGAGGAAGGGTTCGGGCGTCAGGCCGTGGGCGCGGACGACGGGCGGGAGGGCCAGCAGCAGGGGGTGGCGCGGGGGGCCGTCCGTACCGCCGAAGACCCGCATGAGGTCGGCTTCGAGGGCGTCGAGCATGGCGGTGCGGTCGTCCGAGGCGGCGGGGTCGAGGCCCAGGAGCACCGCGTCGCGGCCGCCGGGGGCGAGGTCGCCGTCGCCGATGTCGTCGACGAGGCGGGCGTACCCGTACACCGCCATCAGGCCCGCGCGCCAGGCGCGGGGAAGGAACGCGGGGGCTACGGGGAAGTTTTCGGCCGCGGCCTTGTCGAGCGTGGCGCGGGCGTGGGGGTCGAGGGTCCCGTCGGGGGCTCCGGGGCCGCCGGGCCGGATGCCGTGCCCGGGGGTCACCGCCCGCCGCCCGGGGCGGGGACGGCCACTGTGCCTGGGGGCCGGAGAATTCCCGTAGCCATTGCCGTCACATCTCCCGTTCTACACTGCCGAACCAAGCCATCCTATTTCGGACACGCCGCCGGAGTTTACCCGGGGTACCCGAGGAGTTTCGGCTGCGGGGAATCGTCCCCTCTTGGCGCGATGGAGAACTGGTCCAGCTTACGCTGTACAACGCCGCGGGGGCCTATCGGGTATTCACCGGAGCACGGAATGTCGCCCCGCCGCGAATTGCGTCGCGGCCGACCGTCCCGCTCGTCCGCCGCGGCACGGCGAGGCCCCCGCCGCGGACGCGGCAGGGGCCAGTACTCGCGAGGATCCCGTAGGTCAGTGGCCGGATGCCTTTTCGTACGCCGAGACGACTTCCTCGGTGGGCCCGTCCATCAGGAGTTCGCCCTTCTCCAACCACAGCACCCGGCTGCAGGTGTCGCGGATGGACTTGTTGTTGTGGCTCACGAGGAAGACCGTGCCGGCCTTCTCCCGCAGTTCGCGGATGCGCGCCTCGGAACGGACCTGGAACTTGCGGTCACCGGTGGCGAGCGCCTCGTCGATCATCAGGACGTCGTGGTCCTTGGCGGCCGCGATCGAGAAGCGCAGGCGCGCCGCCATTCCCGAGGAGTAGGTGCGCATCGGAAGGGAGATGAAGTCCCCCTTCTCGTTGATCCCCGAGAAGTCGACGATGTCCTCGTAGCGCTCCCTGATCTGCTCGCGGGTCATGCCCATCGCGAGTCCGCCGAGGACGACGTTGCGCTCGCCCGTCAGGTCGTTCATCAGGGCGGCGTTGACGCCGAGCAGGGACGGCTGGCCGTCGGTGTACACCTTGCCGGACTCGCACGGCAGGAGGCCGGCGATGGCGCGCAGCAGGGTGGACTTGCCGGAGCCGTTCGAGCCGATCAGGCCGATGGCCTCGCCCCGGTAGGCGGTGAAGGAGACGCCGCGCACCGCGTGCACCCGGCGCACGCCGGGCGCGTCGCCCTTGGAGCGTCGCATGATCTTGCTGAGCGCGGCGGTGGCCGCACCCTTGCCGGCGCCGCCGGTGTTGACGCGGTAGACGATGTGGACGTCGTTCGCGATCACGGTGGGGACGTGTCCGTCGGTCTTGTCAGCCACGGCCGTAACGCTCCTCAGCCTTCCAGAAGTACACGAAGCCGCCGACGCCGATCACCACGGCCCAGCCCACGGCGAAGAGCCATACGTGCGGGGGCAGGTTGCTCGCGCCGTAGTCGTCGATCAGCGCGAACCGGATGAGGTCCATGTAGATCGCCACCGGGTTCCACAGCAGCACGTCGCTGATCCACTGCGGCTGGTCCTTGAGGTAGATGCCGATCGGGAACATCACGCCGGAGGCGTACATCCAGGTACGCATCACGAACGGCATCAGCTGCGCGAGGTCGGGGGTCTTGGAACCCATCCGCGCGAAGATCATGGCGAGGCCGGTGTTGAAGACGAACTGCAGCGCCAGCGTCGGGACCACCAGCAGCCAGGACAGCCGCGGGTAGTTGCCGAAGCTCACGGCGATCACGAAGACGACCACCATCGAGTACAGCAACTGCTGGAGCTGCTGCAACGAGAAGGACACCGGCAGGGCGGCGCGCGGGAAGTGCAGCGCGCGCACCAGGCCGAGGTTGCCGGAGATCGCCCGCACGCCCGCCATCACCGAGCTCTGCGTGAAGGTGAAGACGAAGATGCCCATCATCAGGAACGGGACGTAGACGCCGTCGGGCATCTCCTTGCCCGCGCCGAGGATCAGGCCGAAGATCAGCCAGTAGACGGCCGCGTTCAGCAGGGGGGTCGCCACCTGCCAGACCTGGCCGAGCTTCGCCTGGCTGTACTGGGCGACCAGCCTGGCCCGGGAGAACGCCAGGATGAAGTGGCGCCGCCCCCAGAGCTGGCGGACGTACGGGCCCAGAGCGGGGCGGGCCCCGCTCACGGACAGGCCGTACTTCCTGGCGAGCTCCTCGGGGCTCAGTCCCGCGTCTTCGGACACCGGCCTGCTCGTGGCGATGGCGCCGTCGTGGGTTGTGTCACTCACAAGTCGAAACTTTCCGTCTTCAAGATGCGGCAGAAGGGGCATCGGGCCGCAACGCCGGACCCGTGACCGGGGCCATCGTCGCAGACACGGGCTTGTCAGATGACAGGAGGCCGGCCGAGCCGGGTCAGCCGCCACACGGTACGCCACCTCATCGGACGTCTGGGACCGCACGGGGTGGTCCAGCCCTCCTTGAAGCCGCCGAACCAGGCCTTGAGGGCCGGCCCCGACGGCTTGCGCACGAGGGTCAGCGCGAGCCAGACGCCCAGGTAGAGCGGCACCAGCGGAGCGGGCAGGTTCCGACGGGCGAGCCACACCCGGTTACGGGCCACCATACGGTGGTAGACCGCGTGCCGGGAGGGGGCGGTGGTCGGGTGCAGCAGCACCATGTCCGCCCGGTAGTCGATCGACCACCCGGCGTCGAGGGCGCGCCAGGCCAGGTCGGTTTCCTCGTGGGCGTAGAAGAACTCGCCCGGCAACGTCCCGACCTGCTCGAACACCTTCGTGCGGACGGCGTTCGCGCCGCCCAGGAAGGTGGTCACGCGGGAGGAGCGCATCGGGTCCGAGGCGCGCAGCCGGGGCACGTGCCGGCGCTGGGTAGCGCCGGTGTCGGGGTCGGCGATGCGGAAGCTGACGATGCCGAGCGCCGGGTCCTCGGTGAAGGCCTGCCGGCACAGCTCGGCGGTGTCGGTGCGCTCCAGCAGGCCGTCGTCGTCCAGGAAGAGCAGGACGTCCACGTCGCGGCCGCCGGGGCCGAAGGCCTCGATGCCCGCGTTGCGGCCACCGGGGATGCCCCGGTTCTCGGGCAGTTCCACGGTGCGCACGCCCTCGGGGACGCCCGTCTCCGGGGTCAGCGGCACGCCCTGGCCGACGACGACGACCTCGACCGGGTCCCCGTCCTGCCGGGCGACCGAGTCGATCAGGGCCTTGAGGTCGTCGGGGCGGTTGCCCATGGTGATGACGACCGCGCCGACGCGCGGCGGGGCGCTCACCGGAGCCTGCTCGACGCGAGGACGGAGACCAGGTGCAGCACGGTCTGCAGCAGGGCGATGCCGGCGAGGACGGCGACGCCGAGCCGGGAGAAGAACAGGTCGCCACGGACCTGGTCGGCCACGGCCAGCAGCAGGATGAGCAGCGAGGCCTCGATGCCCAGGACGAGGCGGTGGAACTTCAACGCGGCCGCGGCCCGGCGGGCCAGGGCCATCCCGGAGGAGCGCGGCTCGGAGGCGGCCTCCTGCACGGGCGGCTTGCCCACCTGGTGGCGGGCGACGCCGACCAGGTCGGTCTCGGCCTTGATCAGGATCGCGCCGAGCGCCGCGAGGGTGCCCAGGAAGGCCCACAGCCAGTCGATGCGGCCGGTTCCCCACAGGTCGGAGGCGCGCAGGCCGAAGCCGACCAGGACCGCCGCGTCGCACAGGTAGGCGCCGACGCGGTCGAGGTAGACCCCGGACAGCGAGAACTGCTTCTTCCAGCGGGCGACCTCGCCGTCGACGCAGTCGAGCAGCAGGTACAGCTGGACCATGACCACGCCGAGGACGGCGCCCCACACGCCCGGCACCAGCAGGGCCGGGGCGGCGAGCACGCCGGCCAGGGTCATCACGTAGGTCAGTTGGTTGGGCGTGACCTTGGTGGTGACCAGCAGGCGGGTGATGCGCAGGGAGATCTCGCGCATGTACAGGCGGCCGCCCCAGTGCTCCCCGCTGCGCCGGTCCTTCACGCCCGCCGGGTGAACGACGGGCCGGAGTTCAGCTACGGATGGTCTTGGCATAGTCGGCGTAAGCGTCCCTGATCTCGGCGGCGGACAGGTTGAGGTGTTCCAGGATGGTGAAGCGCCCCGGACGGGTCTGGGGGGCGTACTCGACGGCCGCGACGAACTCCTCGACGCTGAACCCGATCTCCTCGGGCAGCACGGGCAGTCCGTGACCGCGCAGCACCTCGACGAAGAGTCCGGCCTTCTCGGCGGCCCCCCGCAGGTGCATGGCGAAGGCGGCGCCGATGCCGACCTGCTCGCCGTGCAGCGCGGAGCGGCCCGGGTAGAGCAGGTCGAAGGCGTGGCTGATCTCGTGGCAGGCGCCGGACGAGGGCCTGCTGTCACCGCTGATCGACATGGCGATGCCGGACAGCACGAGGGCCTCGGAGAGCACGGTGAGGAACTCGTCGTCCCCGCAGCCGCCGGGGTGGCGGAGCACGGACTCGCCTGCGGTGCGGGCCATGGCGGCGGCGAGGCCGTCGACGGCCTCGCCGGTGATCGCGTGCGAGAGTTCCCAGTCGGCGATGGCCGAGATGTTGGAGATCGCGTCGCCGATGCCCGCGCGGATGAACCGCACCGGGGCGTCCTTGATCACGTCGAGGTCGATGACCATCGCGATCGGGGTGGGCACCCCGTAGGAGCCGCGCCCGTTGTCGTTGTCCAGGATGGACACCGGGGAGCAGATCCCGTCGTGCGACAGGTTGGTGGCGACGGCCACCATGGGCAGGCCGACCCGCGCCGCGGCGTACTTCGCCACGTCGATGATCTTGCCGCCGCCCAGGCCCACGACGGCGTCGTAGCGGCGACCCTTTATGTCGTCGGCCAGTTTGACCGCGGAGTCGATGGTGCCGTCGACGACCGGGTACCAGTCGGCGTGCGGCAGGACGGGCTCCAGCTTGGCGCGCAGCGCCTGACCCGAGCCCCCGCTGATCGCGATGGCGAGCTTGCCGGACGCGGAGATGCGCTGGTCGGCGAGCAGGCCGGCCAGGTCGTCCATCGCCCCTCGGCTGATGTCGACGACAACGGGCGAGGGGATCAGCCGCGTCAGTACTGGCATGCGATCGTCCGGCCCTTGGCGAGGTCGTCGTGGTTGTCGATCTCGACCCACTTGACGTCGCCGATGGGAGCGACGTCGATGGTGAAGCCGTCGTTCACGAGCTGCTGGTAGCCGTCCTCGTAGTAGAGGTCGGGGTCGCGCTCGAAGGTGGTCTTGAGGGCCTCGGCGAGCTGCTCGGCGGCCTCGGGCTCGATGAGGGTGACACCGATGTACTCGCCCGTCGCTTCGGCCGGGTCCATCAGCTTCGTGATCTTCCGCACGCCCTGGCCCTCGGCCGTGACGACCTTCATCTCCTCGTCGGCCAGGCTCTTGACCGTGTCCAGCGCGAGGATGATCTTCCGGCCCTCGCCGCGGGCGGCGAGCAGGGTCTTCTCGACGGACACGGGGTGGACGGTGTCGCCGTTGGCGAGGATCACGCCCTGCTTGATGACGTCACGCGCGCACCACAGGGAGTAGGCGTTGTTCCACTCCTCGGCCTTGTCGTTGTCGATCAGCGTGATCTTGACGCCGTACTTGGCCTCCAGGGCCTCGCGGCGCTCGTACACGGCCTCCTTGCGGTAGCCGACGACGATCGCGACCTCGGTGAGGCCGACCTCCGCGAAGTTGCCCAGGGTCAGGTCGAGGACCGTGAGGCTCTCCTCCTGGCCCTCGGGGCCGACGGGCACGAGGGCCTTGGGCAGGGTGTCGGTGTAGGGACGCAGGCGGCGTCCGGCACCGGCAGCGAGTACAAGGCCGATCATGCTGGTTCTCCTTCGTCATGTACGGCGGGTGCTCCGGAGGAGACCCAGAAGCGGATGCTCTCCACGAGCACCACCAGTGCCACGAACACGGCCAGGGCCGTGAGCGCGACGGGGAACGCGTCACGGGCGAGGACGGCGGCCAGGACCGCGGTCAGCAGGACCCGGCCCTCGTGGCCGCCGGTCACCCGCACCAGCCAGTGCGGGGGCGCGCCCGAGCCACCACGGATGCGGTAGACCGTGTCGTAGTGATGGTAGGCGACCGCCGCGACCAGTCCGAATGCGGCGGGAAGGGCTCCCGGCACGTCCGCCTTCCAGGCGAGGACGAGGACCGTGGTGTATTCGGCGGCCCGGAAGAGCGGCGGCAACAGCCAGTCCAGCGCGCCCTTGAGCGGCCGGGCGACGGCCCCGCCGCTGAGCACCGCGTACATCAGGGCGGCGTAGACGACCGTCATGGCGCCGAAGGGGGCCCAGCAGACGGCGCCGATCACCAGCGCCGCCCCGAGCACCGCGAAGGGCAGGCTCAGGGTGCGCCCCGGGTGGGAGACGATCCTGGCGACGAGTTCGGCGAGCGGGCCGGTGTCGGTGAGGTCGCGCAGCGCCTGGGCGGCGCGGTCGGTGCGCCGCGCCTTGCGGGTCAGGGAGCGCAGGACCCGGCCGGCGGTGGTGTAGAGGGCGCCGAAAGCGCAGCCGATGAGCAGGGCGTAGAAGACGATCCGGGGCGTGGTGACGGCGGTCAGGACCGCGATCATGGCCCAGCGCTCGCCGATCGGCAGGATGATCATGCGGCGGGCCCAGACCGTCCAGCCCACGCTGTCGAGCCGGCCGGACAGCGCCGCCGTCGGACTCGTGTTGGCGGTCGCGTCGTGGTTCGCCTCGTTGAAGGAGAAGTCGACGACGTGCCGGCAGGTCATGAGGATCATCGCGCCGAGGGCCAGGCCCCAGACGTCGTCGCCGTCGCGGGCCGCGCCGAGCGCGAGGCCCGCGTAGAAGGAGTACTCCTTGGCGCGGTCGAAGGTCGCGTCGAGCCAGGCGCCCATCGTCGAGTACTGGAGCGAGTAGCGGGCGAGCTGTCCGTCGGTGCAGTCCAGGACGAAGGAGACCAGCAGCAGCACACCGGCCGCGACGTAACCCCAGCGGTCACCGGTGGCGGCGCAGCCCGCCGCGATCAGCGCGGTGATCAGCGAGGCCGTGGTGACCTGGTTCGGGGTGAGGCCGCGGCGCGCGCACCAGCGGGCGATGTAGCGCGAGTAGGGGCTGATGAAGAAGGTGGTGAAGAACCCGTCGCGGGACTTGACCGCGGTCCGCAGCCGGACGGCCTCGTCGTCCACGGCGGCGACGGCGGCGACGGCGCTCTCGCGTTCCGCCCCCGCGGCGGGCACGGCGGCGACGAGGGTGCCGAGTTCGGGTCGCTGGACCGTCGTGCCGGAGCCTTCGACGGCGGCCGCGAGCCGGTCGGGGTAGGGCCCGGCGCCGAGCGCCTCGGGCGCGAGGGCGGCGGCCTCGTCCAGGGCGGCGCGGGCGGCTCCCCGTACGGCGAGCGCGCCGGTGACGGCGCAGGCGTCGAAGCGGGGGTCGGTCAGCGCGAGGCGCAGGGCGTGGACGTGCCCGACGAAGGCGCTGTCGACGAGAGCCACGCGCTGGTCGGCCGGTACGTCGGCCAGGGCCGCGGCGGCGTCTTCGGGACCGGTGACCGGGCGGACGTCGAAGCCGAGCGACACCAGCTCGTCCGCAAGCGGCGATCCGGGTACCGGCGGGCCGGTGAGGATGACGGTCGGCAGACGAACTCACTCCTTGCAGCGCGTACGGGACGGCCGCCACGAGGGGTGGCGGCACGTCGGCAGAGGCTATCGGATGAATGGAAGCCGGCATTCATCCGCTGTTTTCGACCGGATGTTACGGTGGACGAAGACGTGTTCGACTTGTGTAAGCACGTCTTCAGAACATCGGGTCGGCACACGAGCGGGAAGAGGTGGGGTTGATGACCGTCGTAGTGGTCGCGGCTTTGCGCGGCGAACTCCGGGACCTCACCACCTCCTTCCGGGCGTCCGGCCGGGTCTGATCGCACCGATCGACCCCGTCGGCCGGAGCCCCCTTTCCAAGGGTTCACGTTGACCGACACCACCGACACCACCGGCACCACCGGTTCCTCCTCCGACAGTTCTTCGTCCGGCGCCCCCGACGCCTCCGACGAGGCCGTCTTCGCGGCCTTCATGGAGTTGCACCGGGGCCTGCCCCGGCAGTCCCCCGGCTCCGACGCGTCCACGCGCCGGATGCTCTCCCTGTGCGGACCGCTGCCCGAGCGGCCGCGGGTCCTCGACATCGGCTGCGGCCCCGGCCGCAGCGCCCTGCTGCTCGCCGCCGAGGCGGGCGGCGCGGGCTTGGCCGAAGTGACCGCAGTCGACCTGCACGAACCGTTCCTCGACGAGCTCCGCGCCGCCGCCGCGGCCCGCGGACTCACCGACCGGGTACGGGCCGTCAGGGCGGACATGGACGCGCTCCCCTTCGAGGACGGCTCCTTCGACCTCGTGTGGGCGGAGGGTTCCGCCTACGTCATCGGCTTCGACCGGGCGCTCGCACGGTGGAAGCGACTGCTCGCGCCCGGCGGCACGCTCGTGTTGAGCGAGTGCGAGTGGACCGCGGCGCAACCCTCCGGCGGGGCGCGGGCCTTCTGGGACCCGCGGTACCCGCTGCGCCAACCCGCCCGCAACCTCGCCGCCGCCCGGGCGGCCGGGTACCGGGTGCTGGGCGTCCACCCGCAGCCCGACTCCGACTGGGCCGAGTACTACGGCCCGCTCGGCGAACGCGTCCGGGACGCCGACACGGGGCCCGACACGGAGCCCGCCGCCGGGCCCGACGCCACGACCGCCGCGGCGGGCGTCGCGCTCGCCGCCGTGCGCGAGGAACTGGACGTACGGGTGCGGCACGGGCACGAGTACGGGTACACCGGCTACGTCCTGGGCCCGGTGACCGCCGGCGGCGACGGGCGGTGGCCGGCCCGGCCGGAGACCCCGGCCGACGCGACCGGGGTGCGCGCCGTCAACCTGGCGGCCTTCGACACCCCGTCGGAGGCGGACCTCGTGGACGCGCTGCGCGCCGACGCGTCCTGGCTGCCGGGGCTCTCGTACGTCGCCGAGGCGCCCGACGGGTCGGTGGCGGCGCACGCCCTGCTGACCCGCTGCACGGTCGACGCCGCGCCGGCGCTCGCGCTCGCCCCGGTCGCCACCGCCCCGGCGCACCAGCGCGCCGGGGCCGGGAGCAGCGTCGTACGGGCCCTGCTCGCGGCGGCCCGGGAGCGGGGTGAGGCGCTGGTCCTGGTGCTCGGACACCCCGAGTACTACGCGCGCTTCGGCTTCGCGCCGGCGTCGCGGTTCGGCATCCGGGCGCCCTTCGAGGTACCGGACGAGGCCATGATGGCGCTCGTCCTGGACGACCGGGTCCCGGTTCCGGCGGGCACCATCCGCTACCCGGCGCCGTTCGGCGTCTGACGCCGCGCCCGACGCGCTGACGCTCCGCCCCCCGTCGCCTATCACGCGATGGGGGGCGGACATGCGTGGATCCCGCGAAGTGGGGATGAGCCCCTTTTGTACGGCAGACTGAAGGCCGAAGTCCGAAGCGAAGGATGGGTATGCCGACCACACCAGCCACCGCCGCGCAGAGCGGGTTCCCCGGCGCCGGCACTCCGGAAGCGATCATGCTCGAACTGGTCGACGAAGCCGGCAACACCATCGGCACGGCGGAGAAGCTGTCCGCCCACCAGGCCCCCGGTCTGCTGCACCGGGCGTTCTCCGTGTTCCTCTTCGACGAGCAGGGCCGACTGCTGCTCCAGCGGCGCGCCCTCGGGAAGTACCACTCCCCCGGCGTCTGGTCGAACACGTGTTGCGGTCACCCCTACCCCGGCGAGTCCCCGTTCGCGGCGGCGGCCCGGCGCACCCATGAGGAGCTGGGGCTGTCCCCGTCGCTGCTCGCGGAGGCCGGGACCGTGCGGTACAACCATCCGGACCCCGCGTCCGGGTTGGTCGAGCAGGAGTACAACCACCTGTTCGTGGGACTCGCGCAGGCGGCGCCGAAGCCGGATCCGGAGGAGGTCGGCGACACCGCGTTCGTCACCGCCGGGGAACTGGCCAAGCAGCACGCCGAGGTGCCGTTCTCGGCCTGGTTCATGACCGTGCTGGACGCGGCGAGGCCCGCGATCCGCGAGCTGACCGGCGACGTCGCGGGCTGGTAGGAACCGCGGGCCCCTCAGGACGCCGGGTCGCGCGGGGTGGTCAGGGGCAGGGCCGCCCAGATCACCTTGCCGCCCGTCGAGGTGTGCTCGACGTCGCAGACCCCACCGGCCTCCAGCGTCACCTCGCGCACGAGGAGCAGGCCCCGGCCGCCGGTCTGGCCGAAGTCGGCCTCCAGCGCCTTGGGCCGGTACGGGTGGTTGTCCTCGACGGCCACCCGTACCCATTCGCGACCCACCGCGACCTCGACGGCCACCTCCGGGGAGAGCAGGGCCGCGTGCCGCACGGAGTTCGTCACCAGCTCGGAGACGATCAGCAACAGGGAGTACACCAGGTCCTGATGGGCTGGCACCCCCTGCCGGCCGAGCAGGTCTCGGACCGCCCGGCGGGCCTGCGGAACGGATTCTTCTACCGCCGGCGCGGTGAAGCGCCACACTCCTTCGTACGCGAGGGGGTCCGCCGGAGCGGGCGCCTCACCTCCCCCGGCTGGCGGGACGTTCCCGCTGTCTGTCATTTTCCGGCCCCCGTCTTCGCGCTCGATCGTCTCCACGCGTCAAGAGTGGGGAACAGCCAGGTCCGGACCGGACCTCTGACCAGAAGTCAGCGTCAATCGGACACTTTCTGACCACTGGCGTATGACGGAGTCAGTTGTTGGACCGTTCCTGATCCGGTCCGGGCGCTTCGCGGACGGTCTCCCCCGTCCCGTCCGTCGCGTCCGACCCGCCCGCCACCTCGTCCTCCCGGACCGGGCCGAGGATCCGCCGGGCACCGTAACCCAGGGCCACCGGGCTCAGCCCGTCGGACAGGCCGACGGGCTCCGGGGTCGGAGTCCCCCTTGATCACAGGAGCGGCGGGCCCCGGATAGCATCCGGCGCATGGACGCAGCCCGGGACGCAACCCTGACCCACACCGTCACCGACGGAGTGGCCACCGTCGTCATCTCGCACCCCGCCAAGCGGGGCGCCATGACCGCCGCGATGTGGCGTGCGCTGCCCGCGCTGCTGCCGGGGCTCGCGGCCGATCCCGCCGTACGGGTACTGGTGCTGACCGGGGCCGGGGGCACCTTCTGCGCGGGCGCCGACATCTCCTCCCTCACCGGGGACGACGACCCCCAGGCGCTGTCCGTGGCGGCGGAGGAGGCCCTCGCGGCGTTCCCCAAGCCCACCCTCGCCGCGATCCGCGGGCACTGCGTCGGCGGCGGCAGCCAACTCGCGGCCGCCTGCGACCTGCGCTTCGCCGAGCGGGGGGCCTCCTTCGGGGTGACCCCGGCGCGGCTCGGCATCGTCTACCCGGCTTCCTCCACCCGGCGACTGGCCTCGGTCGTCGGGCCGGCCTGGGCCAAGTACCTGCTGTTCTCCGCCGAGTTGATCGACGCCGAGCAGGCCTTGCGGGCCGGGTTCCTGACCGAGCTGCTGCCCGCCGGTGAACTCGACGAGCGGGTGGCCGAGTTCACCCGGATCCTGACCACCCGTTCCTGGTTGACCCAGGCGGCGGCCAAGGAGTTCGTGGACGGCCGCACCGACCGGGACGCCCACTGGGCCGAGCGGGCCGCGGCGAGCGGCGACGCCGCGGAGGGCGTCGCCGCGTTCCTGGAACGCCGCGCGCCGGTCTTCAGCCCGCCGCCGGCGGAATAGAGGCGCGCAACCGGGCGACGATCTCGGCCGGGGCCTTGTCCGGGGAACCGGCGTCGTACGGCGGCTGGGGGTCGTACTCGCACATCAGCTGAACGGTCTGCGCGTACGTGTCCCCGGCGATCCGGCCCAGCAGGCCGAGGCCCATGTCGATGCCGGACGACACCCCGGCGGCGGTGACGTACTTGCCGTCGTACACCACCCGCTCCCCGGTGGGCTCGGCGCCGAAGGGGACCAGCTGCTCCAGGTAGAGCCAGTGGCTCGCGGCCCGGCGGCCGTCGAGCAGCCCGGCGGCGGCCAGCAGCAGGGAGCCGGTGCAGACCGAGGTGGTCCAGGTCGTGCCGGCGTCGACCGCGCGCAGCCAGTCGAGGACCGCGGGGTTCTCCATCTCCACCTCGGGATGCGGGCCGCCGGGCACGACGACGATGTCGGGCCGGGTCACCTCGCCCAGCGCCCGGTCGGCGACGAGGGCGAGCGAACCGTTGTCCGTCCGCACCGGCCCGGGCCGCTCCGATACGAAGACGGTCTCCGCGCCGTCGAGCCGGCCCAGGGTCTCGAAGGGTCCGATGGCGTCGAGGGCGGTGAACCGGTCGTAGAGCAGTACGGCGATCTGCATGGCTCCTCCGGAGCTGTGGTCGGGCGGACCGGACCGGTTGCTGGTCCGGTCGTCGGGTGTCAGGTGTCAGGTGTCGGGTCGCTGCGTGTTCCGTCGGATCCGTCGGATCGCCGTGTTCCGTCGTGATGGTCAGGGCCGGGCGCGGCGGGTCGGGGGCCGAAGCGGCGGCGGTACTCGGCCGGAGACTGTCCGAAAGCCCTTACGAACGCCCGGCGGAGCGCTTCGGGGGTGCCGTAGCCGCACTCCCGGGATACCAGGGCGACCCCGTCCCGGCCGTCCTCCAGGAGCCGCCGGGCGTGCTCCACCCGGACCCGCTCCACGTACCGGCCCGGCGTCACTCCGGTCTCCGCCCGGAAGGCCCGGGCGAAGTGCCGCGGCGAGAGCGCGGCGCGGGCGGCGAGGGCCTCCACTCCGAGGTCGTCCCCCGGGTGCTCGGTGATCCACTGCTGGACGTCCCGCAGCGGATCCCGGCGGGCCGTCTGCGCGGACAGCTGGGCGCTGAACTGGGCCTGGTTGCCGGGGCGGCGCAGGAACACCACGAGGTGCCGGGCGATGAACAGGGCCACGTCCCGCCCGAAGTCCTCCTCTACCAGGGCGAGCGCGAGGTCGATCCCGGCGGTCACCCCCGCCGAGGTGGCCACGGGGCCGTCGCGGACGTGGATGGGGTCCGGGTCCACCGTCACCGCCGGGTAGTCCCGGGCCATCCGCTCGCACACGTCCCAGTGCGAGGTGGCCCGCCGGCCGTCGAGCAACCCCGCCTCGGCGAGCAGCAGGCTGCCCGTGCACACGGACACCAGCCGCTCGGCGCGTCCCCCGTGCGCGCGGAGCCAATCGGTGACCCGGGGCTCGCACTGGGCCGAGTACTGCCCGCCGGGCACCAGCAGGGTGGTTCCCGGGCCGGGGCGGGCACTCTCCAGGTCCCCGTCCGGCACCAGGGTCAGTCCGCTGTTCGTCCGTACGGGAGCGCCGCCCGGCGACACCGTGGTGATCGCGTAGCCGCCCTCTCCGGGGCACCGGGCGACCCCGCTGAACACCTCGACCGGGCCGGTCACGTCCAGGCTCTGAACCCCGTCGTAGAGGACGACGAGCACGTTTCGCAGCGTCATGCCTCCATGGTGTGACCTGGCCCCGATGGCCGCAATGACGGGTATCCCACCCATCCGGCCATGCCGCCGGCCGTGCGATCCTTCCGGGATGTTCCGCCGCGGGTCCCTTGGGGGGCCCGGCCGTGCCCGTCCCGGAGTACCGTCCTGAACACCGTCCTCGCCGAGTCCCTGTCGGTCGCCGCCCTCCTCGGGGTGCTGGCCTTCGCCGTGCTGCGCCCGCGCGGGCTGCCGGAGGCGGCGGCCGCGGTGCCGGCTGCCGCGCTGCTCGTCGCCCTAGGTGTGGTCTCCCCAGCCGATGCCTGGGAGCAACTGCGGGAGCTGCTGCCCGTGGTCGGGTTCCTGGCCGTGATCCTGGTCCTCGCACGGCTGTGCGCCGACGAGGGGTTGTTCCGCGCGGTCGGCGCGGCCGTGGCCCGGCGGTCGGCGGGGCGGGAGCCGGGGACGCTGCTGGGCCCGGTGTTCGTGGTGGCCTCACTGGTCACCGCCGCGCTGAGTCTGGACGCCACCGTGGTGCTGCTGACCCCGGTGGTGCTGGCGACGGCCGCCCACCTCGGGGCGCGGCCGCGACCGTACGTCTTCGCCACCGCGCACCTGGCGAACTCGGCCTCGCTGCTGCTGCCCGTGTCGAACCTGACCAATCTGCTCGTCTTCGCCGCGAGCGGGCTCTCCTTCACCCGGTTCGCCTCGCTGATGGCGCTGCCCTGGGCGGTGGCGATCGGCGTGGAGTACGTGGTGTTCCGGCGCTTCTTCCGCGCCGACCTGTCGGCCCCGCCCGCGCACGCCCCGGACGTCGTGGAGCGGATCGCGATGCCGCGCTTCGCGCTCGCGGTGCTGGTCCTGACGCTGGCCGGCTTCGCCGTGACCTCCTTCGCGGGGGCGAGTCCCGTCTGGGCGGCGCTGGCCGGGGCGGTGGTCCTGGCCGTACGGGCCCTGCGGCGCCGCGAGACCACGCCGGTCAGGTTGGTGGCGTCGGCCGCGCCCGCCTTCTGCCTGTTCGTGCTCGCGCTGGGCGTCGTCGTACGGGCCGTGGTGGACCACGGCCTCGGCGACGGGCTCGCACGGGTGCTGCCCGCCGGGGACTCGCTGCCCGCGCTGCTCGCCGTGGCCGGCGTGGCCGCCCTCCTCGCCAACCTGATCAACAACCTGCCCGCCGTGCTCGCGCTGCTGCCGTTGGCCGCGCCGGGCGGGGCCGGACCGGTGCTGGCCGTGCTGATCGGGGTGAACATCGGCCCGAACCTCACGTACGCGGGGTCGCTGGCCACGCTGCTGTGGCGGCGGATCCTGCACGGCCACGGCGAACGCGTCGAGCTCGGGGAGTTCACCCGGCTGGGGCTGCTCACCACACCGGCGGGCCTGGTGGCGGCGGTGGCGGCCCTGTGGGCGGGGCTGCGGCTGATCGGCACCTGAGGCCCCCGCGGGCGCGGATAGGATCGGGGCATCATGACTGCAACCCTCGTCGCCAAGAACCTCACCGCCGCGCACGGTGAGCGCACGCTCTTCGCCGATCTCGACCTCGTCGTCGCGCCCGGCGACGTCATCGGACTCGTCGGCGTCAACGGCGCCGGGAAGTCGACCCTGCTGCGGCTCCTCGCCGGGCTGGACGCCCCGGAGACCGGTGAGCTGCGGCTCTCCCCGCCCGGCGCGGCCGTCGGTCACCTGCCGCAGGAGCCCGATCGGCGCCCCGGCGAGTCGGTCCGGGACTTCCTCGCCCGTCGTACCGGTGTCGCCGCCGCGCAGGCCGCCCTGGACACGGCCACCCAGGGGCTCGTGGACGGCACCGCGGGCGCGGACGACGCGTACGCGGACGCCCTCGACCGCTGGCTGAACCTCGGCGGCGCCGACCTCGACGAGCGGGCCGAGGAGGTCGCCGGGGAGCTCGGTCTCGGCGTCGGCCTGGACCTGCCGATGACCGCGCTGTCCGGCGGCCAGGCCGCCCGCGCCGGTCTGGCCTCGCTGCTGCTGTCCCGGTACGACGTGTTCCTGCTGGACGAGCCGACCAACGACCTGGATCTGGCCGGCCTGGAGCGGCTGGAGCAGTTCGTCACGGGGCTGCGCGCGGGCACCGTGGTGATCAGCCACGACCGCGAGTTCCTGACCCGGACCGTCACCAAGGTCCTCGAACTCGACCTGGCGCAGCAGCAGATCAACCTCTACGGCGGCGGCTACGACTCCTACCTGGAGGAGCGCGAGCGGGCCCGGGGCCACGCCCGTGAGGAGTTCGACGAGTACGCGGGCAGGAAGGCCGCCCTCGAAGGCCGGGCCCAGATGCAGCGCAACTGGATGGACAAGGGCGTGCGCAACGCCCGCCGCAAGTCCTCCGACAACGACAAGATCGGCAAGAACCTGCGCGGCGAGTCCAGCGAGAAGCAGGCCGCGAAGGCCCGCCAGACGCAGCGCGCGATCGAGCGGCTGGACGTCGTCGAGGAGCCCCGCAAGGAGTGGGAGCTGCGGATGGAGATCGCGGCGGCCCCGCGCTCCGGCTCGGTCGTGGCCACCCTGCGCGAAGCGGCCGTGCGGCGCGGGGACTTCGCGTTCGGTCCGGCGAGCCTGCAGATCGACTGGGCGGACCGGGTCGCGATCACCGGGGCCAACGGCGCCGGCAAGTCCACGCTGCTCGCGGTGCTGCTCGGCCGGCTCGCGCCGGACTCCGGCGGGGCGACCCTCGGCTCCGGTGTCCTGGTCGGTGAGGTGGACCAGGCCCGCGGGTTGTTCCTGGGGGACGAGCCGCTGCTGGAGGCGTTCTGCGCGGCGGTCCCGGACACCGAACCGGCCGAGGTGCGCACCCTGTTGGCGAAGTTCGGGCTGAAAGCGGCGCACGTCCTGCGGACCGCGGCGACCCTCTCCCCCGGCGAACGCACCCGGGCGGCGCTGGCGCTGCTCCAGGGGCGCGGGGTGAACCTCCTGGTCCTCGACGAGCCGACGAACCACCTCGACCTGCCGGCGATCGAACAGCTGGAGGCCGCCCTGGACGCCTACGAGGGCACCCTGCTGCTGGTGACGCACGACCGCCGGATGCTGGACGCCGTCCACGTGACCCGTCGCCTGGAGGTCGTCGACGGCAAGGTCACCGAGCTGTAGCGGCGGCCTCGCGGGCGCGGTGTTCGCGCGCCTGACGCACCCGCCCGGCGGCCTCCTCGTCGCCGGGCGGCAACCGGGCGGCGAGCGGCTCGCCCGCCATGCCCGGCGTCGCCCGGTACCGGACCGGGTCGCCGCGCTCGCGGACCGGTGGGCGTACGAGCGCGGCGTACGCGTCGGGCAGCCGGCCGGTGGACAGTGCCTCGCACGCCGCGAGCGCCGCGCCCCGCGGGTCGGGCGTCTCGGCCGCGAGTTCGGCGGACACCTCGACGGGCCCCGCCCCCGACCGCAGGGCCACGCGGGCCCGCTCCACGGGCCCGCTCACGTCTCGGATCCGGCCGGGGGTCGGCGCGTGCGGGCCATCCGGCGGGCGACGAAGTCGCGCGGCAGGTGGCGGGCGGCGAGGGCGTACGCCTGGTAGCGGCGGCCCGTGATGCTGACCGGTCGGCGCCGGGCCAGGTCGCGCAGGGCCTTGGCCACCACGGCCTCGGGCTCCAGCCAGACCGCGTCGCGCAGCGCGCTCACGTCCATGCCGGCCCGTTCCTGGAACTCGGTGCGGGTGAAGCCCGGCACCACCGCCAGCACCCGGACCCCGTACGGCTCCATGTCCACCCGCAGCGATTCGCTGAAGGCGGTCACCCAAGCCTTGGCGGCCCCGTACGTCCCGGTCGGCAGCAGTCCGGCGACCGAGGCCACGTTGAGCACGGCGCCGCGGCGGCGGGCGCGCAGGCCGGGCAGCAGGGCGTGCGTGAGCCGCAGCGGGACCTTCACGAGGAGGTCGAGCATCCGTTCCTCGTCCTCGATCGGGTTGTACGGGAAGGGCGCGGCGAGTCCGAAGCCGGCGTTGTTGACGAGGACGTCGACGGGCCGGTCGGGGTCGGCGAGCCGGTCGGCGACGGCCGCGCACTGCCGCGCGTCCAGCAGGTCGGCGGGCAGCACCTCGCAGTCGACGCCGAACGCGCCGCCGAGTTCGGCGGCCACGGACTCCAGCCGGGCCTTGTCGCGGGCGACGAGGATCAGGTCGCAGCCCTTGGCGGCGAAGCCACGCGCGAAGGCCGCGCCGAGTCCGGCGCCGGCCCCGGTGATCAAAACGGTGGTCAAGACGGTTCCACTTCCTACGGGTGCGGGCAGTCGGGCGAACGGGCGGACCGGGACGCGGTGAAGGCGGCGGTGCCGGGCGCGGCCCAGGCGTGGGCCACGTCGACCAGGAACCCGGCCTCGCCCTCCAGGTCCCCGCCCTCGGCGGACGTGCGGATCTCTGCGGGCAGTTCCAGCGCTCCGGTGCCGGGCCGGCCGGGCTCCCCGGCGAGCTTGGCCCGTCGGGCCTGGTGCAGTACGCAGGCCAGCGCGGCGGCCGTCCGCCGCCGCTCGGGGATCCCGCTCCCGGCGACGTGGTCGCGGGCGAGTTCGGGCACGCCCGGGTCCACGTACTCGCCGAGCACCAGGATCGCGTCGCGGGTCTCGATGACCTTGCGGTAGACGAGCAGGCCGCGCGGCAGCGGCGGCCACAGCAGCTCCAGCACCCGGCCGGCCCGGGGCGGGGTCAGCACCACGTGCGGGACCGCCTCGACGAGGTCCCGCCACAGCGGCCACAGCCGCCAGGCGGTGGTGACGTCGGCGGTGGTGCGGCGCAGCGCGAACAGGGTCGGCACCAGGATCGCGACGGCCCGCAGCAGGCCGTGCGCGTTCATCAGCAGTGGCAGGGCGGGCATCGCCCAGGTGCTGCCGAACAGGGCCTTGAGGAGGTACGCGAACCAGAACAGTCCGGCGAGGGCGGTGCCGAGGCCGAACAGGCGCAGTCCGGCGGCCAGGGCGCGGCTCTGCGTACGGCGGGCGTAGCGTCGGCAGACCCGGACGCAGATGGTGTTGGCGATCAGGTGGGCGGAGATCAGCACGAGCCAGTAGGCGAGGGAGGGCGCCGGGTCTCCGGTGGGCGGGATGCCGTGGGCGCCGTGGTCGGGCGCGGTGGCGTCCAGGGTGAGCAGGGCGGCCGACCACAGCAGCGTGCCGATCCAGGCGGCGCGTTGGAGCGCGCGTCCGCCGGTGGCGGCGGCGACGAAGTAGAGCACGGCGCCGGCGGACAGCACGCCGATGAGGTTGCGGACGAGGCCGACGGTGTGCGCGTAGCCGGGGTCGCGGCTCATGGCGTGGGCGACGACCGCCGGCAGGTTGAGGGTCATCGCGGCGGCGGCGGTGGCGACGGCGAGCCACAGTCCGCGCTGCTGCGGTGAGCGCAGGGCGCCGGGGGCGCGCAGCAGGACGGCCACCCACAGGCACACCACGCTCGGTACGGCGAGCCAGTCCCCGAGGGCCGCGAGGTCAGTCGCCATCGCGCGGACCCCGCTCGTAGCCCATGGCGGACTCCAGCCGGGCGAGGGCGCCCCGGGGTGCGCGGGCCGGCCGCCGGCGGCGGGGTCCGGTGGTGCGGGTGCGGATCATGCTCGCGAGCAGTTCCGCCTCGCGTTCCTGGAGGTTGGTGTAGTTGGTGCGGCCCAGGACCACCGGCGCGCGGTCGGCGGTCTCCTCGGCGTCGAGGGAGTGGTGGCCGAAGAGGATGTGCCCGAGCTCGTGGAGCACGATGTGCTCCCGGTGCAGCGGGGTGGTGCGGGCTTCGTAGAAGACGTGGTCGACGGTCGCGGTTCCCACCCACAGGCCGCAGACCCCGGATTCGGCGGCCTCGGGGGGCAGGGGGTGCAACCGGATGGGTCGGCCGCGCTGTTCGGCGACGCGCGCGCACAGTCCGTCGAGGGAAAACGGATGGGGCAGATCCATATGGCCGAGAATCAACTCGCACCGTTTGCGGAGGCTGAGATCCCCATGGGGCATGTGGTCCCTCTTCGAACCCTTTCTCGGGCAGCGTCGGTAGGCGTGCGGGGGCATCGGCATAAGGTCCTGTGCCTTGAGGCGGCCTCGGGAAGGCGGTCCCGGAGGGGTGCGACGGAACACCCGTCCGTACGGACGAACAGGTGTTCCGCCATGCCTACCGATTGCGCGCGGGGCTTGGCAAGGCATGCCGCCGGGTCGGGGTGGCTATCCGGCCATTCCCGACCGCCGGGGCGGACCGGCCTCAGCTCCGCTTGCGGCGCTCCTCGGGACCGGTGAGACCGGCCTTGCGCAGGGCGTCGGCCATCGCGCTGTTCGCGGGCGCCGGGGCGCCGCCCCGCCGGCCCGCGTCGGCGCCGCCGCCCTGCCGCTGCCCCGTACCGGGCCCGTTGCGCTGACCTTGGCCGCCCTGGCCGCCCTGGCCGCCCCGGCGGTCCTGCCCGGCGCCGCCCTGGACGCCGGCGCGTCGGGCGGCGTCGCCCTGGCCGCCGCCCTGGTTCGCCGCGCCGCGCTGCTGCGGGGGTCGGCCGCCGCCCCGGCGCTCCTCGCGCTGCCGGGGGGCGCCGGCGCCGCGCTCGGCCCCGGCCTCGTCCTCCAGCCGCAGGGTCAGCGAGATCCGCTTGCGCGGGATGTCCACGTCCATGACCTTGACGCGGACGATGTCGCCCGGCTTGACGACGTCCCGCGGGTCCTTGACGAAGGTCTTCGAGAGGGCCGAGACGTGCGCCAGGCCGTCCTGGTGGACACCGATGTCGATGAAGGCGCCGAAGGCGGCCACGTTGGTGACGACGCCCTCCAGGATCATCCCGGGGGCCAGGTCGCCGATCTTCTCCACGCCCTCCTTGAAGGTGGCCGTCTTGAAGGCGGGGCGCGGGTCGCGGCCCGGCTTCTCCAGCTCGCGCAGGATGTCGCCGACCGTCGGCAGGCCGAAGGCCTCGGTGACGAACTCCTCCGGCCGCAGGGAGCGCAGGACGGACGTGTTGCCGATCAGCGCCGCGACGTCACCGCCCGCGGTCTTCCCCATCGCCCGGACCACCGGGTACGTCTCGGGGTGCACGGCGGAGGCGTCCAGCGGGTCGTCCCCGTCGCGGATCCGCAGGAAGCCCGCGCACTGCTCGTACGCCTTCGGGCCGAGCCGGGCCACGTCCTTGAGGCCCTTGCGGCTGCGGAAGGGGCCGTTGGCGTCGCGGTGGGCGACGATGTTCTCGGCGAGGGTGCCGCTGATGCCGGACACGCGCGAGAGCAGCGGCGTGGAGGCGGTGTTGACGTCCACGCCGACGCCGTTCACGCAGTCCTCGACGACCGCGTCGAGGGAGCGGGAGAGCTTCGTCTCGGACAGGTCGTGCTGGTACTGGCCGACGCCGATCGACTTCGGGTCGATCTTGACGAGCTCGGCCAGCGGGTCCTGGAGCCGGCGGGCGATGGAGACGGCGCCGCGCAACGACACGTCCATGCCCGGGAGTTCCTGTGAGGCGAAGGCCGAGGCGGAGTACACGGAGGCGCCCGCCTCCGAGACCATCACCTTGGTCAGGCCCAGTTCGGGGTGGCGGGTGATGAGGTCCCCGGCGAGCTTGTCGGTCTCGCGGGAGGCCGTGCCGTTGCCGATGGCGACGAGCTCGACGGCGTGTTCCTTCGCGAGGCGGGCCAGCTTGGCCAGGGACTCGTCCCACCGGTTGGCGGGCACGTGCGGGTGGATCACGTCCGTGGCGACGACCTTGCCGGTCGCGTCCACGACGGCCACCTTGACGCCGGTACGGAAGCCCGGGTCCAGGCCGAGCGTGGAGCGGGTGCCGGCGGGGGCGGCGAGCAACAGGTCGCGCAGGTTCGCCGCGAAGACGCGTACCGCCTCGTCCTCGGCGGCGGCGCGCAGCCGGGACCGCAGGTCGATGCCGAGGTGGACCTGGACCTTGGTGCGCCAGGCCCAGCGGACGGTGTCGGTCAGCCACTTGTCACCGGGGCGGGCGTGGTCCGAGGGGGCCGCGATGCCGAAGCGGCGGGCGATCATGGCCTCGTACGTGGACGGCCCGGGCAGCTCGGACGGCTCCTCCGGCTCCAGGTCCAGGGCCAGGACGTCCTCCTTCTCGCCGCGCAGCATGGCGAGCACGCGGTGCGAGGGGAGGTCGGTGAACGGCTCGGCGAAGTCGAAGTAGTCGGCGAACTTGGCGCCGGCCTCCTCCTTGCCCTCACGGACCTTCGCGGCGAGCCGGCCGCGGCCCCACATGCGCTCGCGCAGTTCGCCGATCAGGTCGGCGTCCTCGGCGAACTTCTCGGTGAGGATGGCGCGGGCGCCCTCCAGCGCGGCGGCCGGATCGGCGACGCCCTTGTCCGCGTCGACGAACGCGGCCGCGGCGACGGCCGGTTCGACCGAGGGGTCGGCCAGCAGGCCCTCGGCGAGGGGCTCCAGACCGGCCTCGCGGGCGATCTGGGCCTTGGTGCGGCGCTTGGGCTTGAACGGGAGGTAGATGTCCTCCAGTCGGGCCTTGGTGTCGGCCGCGTTGATCCGGGCCTCCAGGGCGTCATCGAGCTTGCCCTGTTCCCGTACGGATTCGAGGATGGCCGCGCGCCGGTCCTCCAGCTCGCGCAGGTACCGCAGCCGCTCCTCCAGGGTGCGCAGCTGGGCGTCGTCGAGCTCCTCGGTCGCTTCCTTGCGGTAGCGCGCGATGAACGGGACGGTGGAACCGCCGTCGAGCAGCTCGACGGCGGACTTGACCTGCCGTTCCCGTACGCCGAGCTCCTCGGCGATCCTGCCTTCGATGGACATCGTCACTGTGCGGTCCCGCCTGCCTTCGTTTGCGTGGAAGGCTGCCAATTGTGGCAGGTGACCGCGGCGGACGGCGGGAACCCCTCAGGCCTTGCCGAAGAGGTCGTGGGGGAAGGCCCCGGCCGCGACGGCCCGCCGGACGAATCCGCCGCCCAGTTCGGCGAGTCGGGCGAGGCCCCGCGCGCCGAGGTGTTCGTACGGGGCCGCGTCGAGCCGGTCGGTCTCGGTCTCCAGGCGTTCGCGGACGGCCCGGCCCTCGTCGGTGAGTTCGCCGTCGGGCTCCAGGATGCCCCGGGCGCGCAGTCGGGCGGCGGCGGCGTCGAGGTCGTCCTGCTGCCAGCCGCGGATGCTCCTGATCCACTTCGGGGTCATGCCGCGGCCGGTGGCGGTGTGGCTGACCAGGGCCTCCACCGGGTCGAGGCCGGTGAGCAGGAGGGCCGCCAGGTGGCCGTCGCCGCGGTGCTCGCGCAGCAGGGTGGTGGCGTGCCACAGGCGCAGGTGCGGCTCCTGCGGTAGGGGGAGGTCGGCGTGGGCGGCGTAGAGGGTGCGGGCGTGCCGGGTGCAGCCCTCGGTGGCGCGCAGGGCCAGGTCGGCGGCCTCGGACAGGTCGGCCGACTCGATGACGGCGGGTCCCAGGAGGCGGCGCAGGGTGGTGTCGGCTGCGCGCAGTCGGGCGGCGAGGACCTGCTCGGGCGTGGCGACGTCCCAGACGGCGGGGAGGTGCGCGGCGACCAGGTCGTGGCGGTAGTTGTAGAAGGCGGCGGTCACCGCGCCGGGGCCGACGGCGCCCATGGCGGCGGATCGGGTCGCGAGGTTGACGGCGACGCGGTGGGTGACGCCGAGGGCCGCGAGTTCGGTGGTGAGGTCGGGCGAGAAGTAGATCGTGGAGTGCAGCGGGTTGACGGCGGTGTGCCAGCAGCGTCGGGCGGCGTGCGGGGGAAGCGTCATGCGCCGCAGGTTACCGACTGCTCGGTATGTCGGGTGGGCCGGGGGTGCCGACGGCCCGGGTCCCCGCTCCGGTCGACCTCGCCGGGCCCGTGCGGCGCCCACCCTTTCCGGCCGTTCTGGTGGCGCCGGCGGGGGCGGGCGCGACCGGTGCGCGCGGGGGCGCCGGCCGGCCGACGGCGGCGCCGCGCCCCGGGTGCGCCGTACGCCGCCCGGCCCGTGGCGGCGGCCGTGGCGACGGCCGACCGGACGCGCTCACCGACCGGCGTGTCCGCTCAGCGGGGTGTGACGGCCGAATGGCGATCGTGTGACAGCAGGGGCCATGGACATGACGTGGCGCGGCACGGGTGAATACGGTCGACGGACGAGACCTTGAACCGATCTGTCTCCCCTACCACTTGGAGCTCTTCGTGCACCGCAAAGTCATCGCCCCGAGCGTGCTGGCCGCCTCCCTCCTGCTGGTGATCCCGGCGTCGGCGGCCAGTGCCGGTCCGGGCGCACCGGGTATCGGCGATCCCTACTACCCGGCCAGCGGGAACGGCGGTTACGACGTCTCCCACTACGACCTGCGCCTGCAGTACCAGCCGAAGACGGACCTGCTGGAGGGCACCGCCACCCTGCTGACCACGGCCAAGCAGGACCTGTCCCGGTTCAACCTCGACTTCGGACTCAAGGTGAGCGAGGTCCGGGTCAACGGGGTCAAGGCGAAGTTCGCCGCGACCGGCACCCAGGAGCTGGAGGTGACCCCCGCCCAGCCGCTCCTGAAGGGCAAGCAGTCCTCGGTGGTCGTCAAGTACGCGGGCAAGCCCTCGGAGTTCAAGGTCGACGGCTGGACGGCCTGGCAGCGCACCCCGGACGGCGGCGTGGCGGCGCAGGAGCCCGACTCCGCGATCTGGTGGTTCCCGAGCAACGACCACCCGCTGGACAAGGCCACCTTCGACGTCTCCGTCAACGTCCCGGACGGCACCCAGGCCATCAGCAACGGCGTGCTCCAGTCACAGAGCTCGAAGTTGGGCTGGACCCGCTTCAACTGGCGCTCCAACAAGCCGCAGGCCACCTACCTGGCCACCCTGGCCATCGGCAAGTTCGACATCACGACGGACAAGACGGCGAGCGGGCTGCCGATCCTGAACGCCTACAGCAAGGACCTCGGTGACAACGCCGGCGCGGCGCGCGCGAGCGTGGAGCGGACCGGCGAGGTCGCCGAGTGGCTGGAGGGCGTCTTCGGCCCGTACCCGTTCAACGCGCTGGGCGGCTACGTCCCGAACGTGAACGCGGGGTACGCGCTGGAGACGCAGACTCGGCCGTTCTACGGCCCGCGCCAGTTCCAGAACGGCGCGAACGTCTCGGTGGTCGTCCACGAGATCGCCCACCAGTGGTACGGCGACAGCGTCTCCGTCGACAACTGGAAGGACATCTGGGTCAACGAGGGCTTCGCCCGCTACAGCCAGTGGCTGTGGTCGGAGAAGGAGGGCGAGGGCACCGCGCAGGAGCTCGCCGACTGGACGTACGCCTCCCGCCCCGCCGAGGACCCGTTCTGGCAGGTCAAGCCCGGTGACCCGGGTGCGGAGAACCAGTTCCACGGTGCGGTCTACGACCGGGGCGCGATCGCGCTCCAGGCGTTGCGGAACGAGATCGGCGACGAGAAGTTCTTCCAGATCCTCAAGGGCTGGCCGACCGAGCGGGCCCACGGCAACGCCAAGGTCGGCGACTTCGTCCGCTACGCGGAGAAGGTCTCCAACAAGCCGCTGGCGCAGCTGTTCGAGACCTGGCTCTACACCCCGGGCAAGCCGGCCTTCGCCCCGCCGGCCGCGAAGAACGCCGGCGCCCGCTCCCTCCAGGCCCCGGCCAAGCCGGCCGCGGAGCCGAAGTCCTGGAAGAAGATCGCCGCGACGAACACGGTCCACGACCACGGCCACGACCACGGCCAGGAGCAGGGCCGCAAGCACGGTCACTGATCACACCCCGCCGCGTCCCCGGTGCGCGCCGGCGTCCCTCAGCGGGCGTCGGCGCGCGCCCGCGCCCGGGCGGCGCGGGCGATGGGCAGGTAGCGCAGGCGTTCCGGCAGCAGCGGTACGAGGATCCGCACGGCGGAGCTGAACCGCCGGAGCCTGCGCTCCTGGGCCGGGCTCCACTCCAACCCGACGGCCTCCCGGGCCTCGGGCGGCATGTAGCCGACGCTGACGAAGGCCCGCAGGCGCAGGAACGCCGTGCGCAGCAGCGGCCAGGTCAGTCGCAGCAGCAACCGGACCGGCGCGGACCCCGCCTCGGGCCGGGGCAGGGCCACATCGGTGGCGACCAGCTCCCGCGCCACCGCGGTCGGCTCGATCTCCTCCGCCAGCATCCGGCGGTAGTAGACCCAGTACTCCTCGATGGTCTGCGGCATGTCCCGGTCGTGGAGGCCGAGGATCCGGCCGACCTGGAGCCATTCCCGGTAGAGCTGCCGCTCCTGGGCGGGGGTGAAGGGCCGCAGCAGGTAGCGACCCGCGTACAGGTATACGGGGAAGCCGGTGGCGTGGACCCAGGAGTAGCAGGCGGGGTCGAGCGAGTGGTAGCGGCGGCCGCGGGTGTCGGTGCCCTGGATCTCCTTGTGCAGGCGGCGTACCCGGCGGCCCTCCTCGGCGGCGTCGGCGCCCCCGTACACCCACAGCTGGACCGAGCGCAGCGAGCGTTCGCCGCGCCCCCAGGGGTCGGTGCGAAAGACGGAGTGGGCGTCGACGCCGGCCCCGATGGCGGGGTGGGCGACCTGCAGGGTGAAGGCGGCGGGCAGCATCAGTAGGGCGCGGACGTCCCCGGCGATGGTCCACAGCACCCCGCCGGGGGCGGGGGGCTCGGGGTCGGGGCGGCGCCCGGTCGGTGGTGTGGCGGGGGGCGCGTCGTGCTGCTTCTCCATGACACAAGTATGCGAGCCCCGGACGGCCGTCTTCCGGACAGAAAGTCGATGCACGGGTGTTACCCAGAGGTAACTGGTGCTGCTTGTATGACGGCGTCGATCTTCCCCGCACTTCCCCCGCAGGAATGATGGAGACCCTCATGCTGCACACCTCGCCCCGCTCGCGCCGCGCCGCCGCCACGGCCGTCGCGGCGGTCGCCGCCGGCGCCCTGGCCGTCACCACCGCGCCGGCCGCCACGGCCGCGGAGGGCGCCGCGGCCCCGCGGCTCAGCGTCCTGTCGTACAACGTGTTCCTGATGAGCAAGAACCTGTACCCGAACTGGGGTCAGGACCACCGGGCCGCGGAGATCCCCAAGGCGTCCTTCTACCAGGGCCACGACGTGGTGGTGCTCCAGGAGGCCTTCGACAACCCCGCGTCGGACGCGCTCAAGGCCAACTCGGCGGCGAAGTACCCGTACCAGACCCCGGTGGTGGGCCGCGGCAAGAGCGGCTGGGACGCCACGGGCGGTGCGTACTCGGCGACGACGCCGGAGGACGGCGGCGTCACGATCCTGAGCAAGTGGCCGATCCTGCGCAAGGAGCAGGTGGTCTACAAGGACGCCTGCGGCGCCGACTGGTGGTCCAACAAGGGCTTCGCCTACGTCGTGCTGAACGTGAACGGCGCGAAGGTGCACGTGGTCGGCACGCACGCCCAGTCCACCGACCCGGGTTGCGGCGCGGGCGAGGCGGCGCAGATGCGCAGCCGGCAGTTCAAGGCGATCGACGCCTTCCTGGACGCGAAGAACATCCCGGCGACCGAACAGGTCATCGTCGCGGGCGACATGAACGTCGACTCGCGCACCCCCGAGTACGCCTCCATGCTGGCCGACGCCGACCTGGCCGGCGCGGACATCCGCACGGGGCACACGTACTCCTTCGACACCGCGCTCAACTCGATCGCGAACTACCGCTACCCGACGGACCCGCGCGAGGACCTGGACTACGTCCTGTACCGCAAGGGCAACGCCCGCCCGGCGGGCTGGGAGAACAACGTCGTCAAGGAGCAGTCGGCGCCGTGGACGGTCTCCAGCTGGGGCACCTCCTACACGTACGACAACCTTTCGGACCACTACCCGGTCGTGGGGTACGTCGCCCGGTAGTCGACAGGGCCGGAACTCCGTCGGACCGGCAGCCCAGAAGCATCCCCGACCACCGCGGACGCGATCCTGGTGGCCGCGCACGGGCAGTTCGCCTCCGGTACCGGCCGAATCGGCACGACGACCACGTGACGCCTCCTCCCGGCCCCGGGTCGGGAGGAGGGGCCGGTGCTCAGAAGTTGGCGGGCGGGAGTGGGAGGGGGAGTCCGGGCAGGCCGTCGATGCTCTGCGCTATGTGTTCCTTCTTGCTGAAGTACGCGCTCAGCGAGGCGTCGTCCTCGCGGGAGAAGCGTCGGCCGTGCAGGTCGCGTTCCTCGTCGTACGACATGAACGGCACCCCGTATCCGCAGGAGTCGCGGACGCGTTCGGCCGTCACCACGATGATCGCGCGCAGCCCGTGCAGGGTCGGGTCGATGTCCGGGAAGTGTGCGAGGAGTTCCGTGAAGCGCGGGTCGTCGCGGAAGACGGGCTCGCCCCGGCCGTGCACCCGGACGATGTTGGGCGCCCCCTGGAAGGCGCACCACATCACCGTGATCCGACCGTTCTCCCGCAGGTGCGCGATGGTCTCGGCGGTGCTGCCCGCGAAGTCGAGGTAGGCGATCCGCTGCTCGTCGAGCACCGCGAAGGAGCCCTTGAGGCCCTTCGGGGAGAGGTTGACCGTGCCGTCCCCGACGAGCGGGGCGGTCGCGGTGAAGAAGATCGGCTGCTGTTCGATGAAGGCGCGCAGCCTGCCGTCGATGCGTTCGTAAGTCTTTCCCATGTCTAAGGATTATGCGAGGAAAACCTTCGACTGTCTAACGAACTCCTCCCGGTCCGTCACCTCCGCCGTACGGGTGCCCGCCCGGGAGCGGGCACCCGCGGGAGTCAGCCGGCGGCCCTGGAGCGCTGCCATTCGTCGGCGTAGTCGTTGAAGATCGCCCGCAGGTGGTGGCCGATCTTCAGGTAGTCGAGGTCGTCGAGGTTGGCCAGGGAGACCCGGACCGACCATTCGGGTCCGTCGAACCCGCCGCCGTTGAGGAGGACGACGGAGGTCTGTTCGGCGAGTCGGAACAGGGGGTCGACGGGCTCGTAGTTCTTCTCCAGGAAGTCGGCGAAGTCCTTGCCGTGGACCCGCTCCGCCTCGGCGAGCAGGTCCAGTTCGATGTAGTAACCGGCCCGCTTGTCGTCCTCACTGATCTTCATCTGGGCGCCCTCCAGGAGGAGGTCCAGGCGCCGGTGGACGATCTGTCGGATGCGGGCCTTGTAGGCCTGGCCCTCGTCGAGCATGTCGAAGAGGGAGAAGAGCACCATCATCGTCTGCTGCGGCAGCGACAGGCCGGCGGTGTGGTTGAGGGCGACGGAGCGGGAGTCGGCGACCAACCGGTCGATGAACCGGATGGAGCCCGGGTCGAGGGTCAGGGTCCCGTACCGCTCGGCGAGGCGGTCCTTCTGGTCCTGGGGGAACGCGGCGATCATCTCGTCGATGACGTTGTCGTCGTGCAGTCCGATCACACCGAGGCGCCAGCCCGTGCAGCCGTAGTGCTTGGAGTACGAGTACACGAGCAGGGTGTTGCGCGGCAGTTCGGCGGCGAGCGAGCGGAAGCCCGGGACGAAGGTGCCGTAGACGTCGTCGGTGACGATCAGCAGGTTGGGGTTGGGGCCCGCCACGATCTCCTTGATCTGGTCGGCGACCCGGTCGCTGAGCGCCAGCGACGGCGGGTTGCTGGGGTTGACCAGGCAGACGAGTTTGACGGCCGGGTCCGCGAGCTTGGCCACCTCCTCCTCCGGGTACCGCCACTGGCGCACCCCTGTTTCGGCGAACAGGCTCGCGGAGACGTTGACCACCTCGAACTCGAAGGTGTCGAGTTCGGGGATCTCGATGTACGGGGTGAACACCGGGGTCAGCAGGGCGATCTTGTCGCCCTTGTGGAGGACCCCGTTCTTCATCAGCGAGTCGAAGATGTAGCACATGGCGGCCGTGCCGCCCTCGGTCGCGAAGAGCGAGAGGGTGTCGTGCGGCGGCCGCTCGTCGAACATCTCGTCGTGGACGTAGCCGCGCACGATGTGTTCCGCGTGGGTCAGCATCCGGTCCGGGACGGGGTAGTTGTCGCCCGTGATCGCGTCGGTCAGCTCGTGGATGAAGGCGTCCTTGTCGAACGGCCAGCGCTTCAGGGCGTACTGGACGCAGGCGGAGAGCATCTCGACGCCCGGGAGCTCGGGGTGGCGGCGCACCCAGGACTCGAACCGGCCGCCGATGCCCTTCTTCTCCGGCATCCCGCCGAGGTGGTCGGCGGTCCACACGCGCCGGGACTCGTCCAGGGCGAAGTAACCGAGGGCGTAGAACGCCTCGCGCGGTCCGGTGGCGATCCAGTTGGGGTTGCCGCGCCCCGCGTTGAGCATGGCGCGGGCAGTGGTCTCCTTCTGACCGGGCTTGTCCTCCTGGGCCGCCGTGGCGAGCTGGATGAACTTGTCCTTCAGCTCGAAGGGGCTGAGCTGGGCGAAGGACTGGATCTCTTCGCGGCTGAAGCTGGTCTCGGGCACGGTGCTTCCTTACGTGGACGGGTGCGGGGACGGGGCGCGACGGGCGGCGCGTCAGTGGTGGAGGAGGACGATGACGGCTCCCCAGATGGTCAGGAGCACGTTGCTGATGGCGTACGGGATCGTGTAGCCGAGCACCGGAACCTGCGACTTGGACTGTTCGACCACGGCGCCGATCGCGGCGGTGGTGGTCTGGCCGCCGGCGAGGACGCCCATCAGGATCGGAAAGCGGATCTTCTGGACGTGATGGCCGACGAGGAAGCCCACGAGCAACGGGATCAGCGTGGCGACGGCTCCGAAGACCAGCAGGCCCCAGCCGGCCAGGGCCAGCCCGCTGGTGAAGCTCGGCCCGGCGTTGATGCCGACGACCGCGACGAAGAGGCAGAGCCCGAGGGTGTCCATGAACCACTGGGCGCCGGGCGGAACGTTTCCGTACGTCGGGTACCTGCCCCGGATCCAACCGAACACCAGACCCATGATCAGCGCGCCGCCCGAGGTGGACAGCGAGATCGGCACCCCGCCGGCGGTCAGGGCGGGAATGCCCAGGCAGCCGCCGAGGAAGATGCCGAGGCCCACCCAGATCATGTCGGTGGCGAAACTCGTCGGCACCGGCTTGCCGAGGGCCGCGCCGGCCGGGTCGACGAGCCGCTTGGGCCCCGACAGGATCACCGTGTCGCCGCGCTCCACGGGGGTGCTGAGCCGGTAGGGGAACTCGGCGCCCGCCCGGTACAGCTTGTCGATGTACACACCGACCATGAACGGTTCGGCGCGCAGCTCCGCGATGCTCTTGCCCAACTGGGCCTTCTCGGAGACCACCACGTGCAGGGTTTCGGTCTGGTACCCGAGCAGCTCGACGTCGTCGGCCTCGGGGCCGATGTGGGTGCGGGCGTCGAACGCCACCAGGGAGTCGCGCAGGGCGGACACGGCCACCACGTCGCCCTCGCGCAGGGTGGTCTGCTGGGTGTGGTCGACGATCGCGCCGTCGCGGCGGACCCGGGTGAGGTAGATGCGGCGGCCGAGCGCCTTCTGCTGCTGCTCGAAGTCCTCGATGGTGCGGCCCACCAGGTCCGGATGGACGATGGTGTACGCGCGCAGGACGACCTCGTAGTACCCCTCGTGCAGGTCCGGGTCGTCGGCGGGCGCGTCCATCTCGATGGCGAGCCGGGCGCTCTCGGCGGCCAGGTCCCGGCGGTAGATCCGGGGCAGGATCGAGGCCAGCAGGATCGCGCAGAGGATGGTGCCGAGCGGGTAGGTGACCGCGTACCCGACGGCGACCAGGTTCTCCTGCTCCTTGATCTGGTCGGCGGACAGGCCCGGCAGGTTGCCGATGGCGTCCTGGGCGACACCGATGACGGCGGACTGGGTCAGCGCCCCGCCCAGCAGCCCCGCGCTGAGGCCGGGTCCGTAACCGAGGAAGGAGGCGAAGCCCCAGCAGACCAGCAATCCGGTCACGCAGACGATGACGGCGTTGATGACCTGCGGCAGGCCGTCCTTCTTCAGTCCCCGGAAGAACTGGGGCCCGACCTTGTAGCCGAGGGCGAAGAGGAACATCGTGAAGAAGAGGTTCTTCACGGTCCCGTCGATCGTGACCTTGAACTGTGCTCCGAAGACCAGCCCCACGATCAGGCAGCCCGTGACGGCGCCGAGGGCGATCGCCTTGTAGCGGAGCTTGCCGACGAAGAACCCGACCGCCACCGTGAGGAAGACGAGCAGCTCGCGGTGGGGTTGGAAGATGTTCCGGTTGAGGAAATCGATCATGTGGATGCCATCCGGTGGTGTACGGGGCTCAGGCGCCGAGGATCCCGACGAGGATCGGACCGGTCAGGGGCAACAGGAAGTTGGAGAGGGCGTAGGTGATCGTGTAGCCGAGCATCGGTACGGAGCTCTGTGCGACCTGCGTGACGGAGGTGATGGCCGGCGTGGAGCACTGCTGGCCGGCGATCGCTCCGATCAGCAGCGGCGGTTCGATCTTCAGGAGCTTGCGGCCGATGACGAGCGAGAGCGTGGCCGGTACGAGGACCATGGCGATCCCGGCGAAGGGCAGCAGCGCCCCGTACTCCTTGAGCAGCGGCCAGGCCTGGGGGCCGGAGGTGAGACCGGTGCAGGCGATGAACACCGCGAGGCCCATGTCCTTGATCGTGGTCGCGGCCTGGGGAGGGAAGGCGCCGAAGGTCTGTCGGCGGGAGCGGAACCAGCCGAAGAGCAGGCCGGAGACCAGACAGCCGCCACCGGTGCCCAGCGAGAGCGGGACGCCGCCGAAGCGGACGACGACCTGCCCGAGGAGGGAGCCGGCCGCGATGCCGAGGCCGAGGTAGACGAAGTCGGTGGAGTCGTTCTTCGCGACCGTGCCGATCTTCGCGACGATCCGGTTCAGCCCGGAGCGGGCGCCGACCAGGGTGACGACGTCGCCGCGCTCGATCACCGTCTCGGGGGTGGCCGGCAGGTTCTGGTCGCCCCTGAGCACGTCGGTGACGTACACGCCGCTGCGGGCGAACTCCGGGTGCTCGTGCACGATCCGGTCGATGGTCTTGCCGGAGACGGAGCGGTCGGTCACCGCGATCTGGCTGGTGACGAGCGGGGTGTCCACGCCCGGGATGCCGGGGGTCTCCGGGCCGATGGCGCGGCCGGCCTCGATGGTGTTCGAGCGGCGGCCGACGATCAGGACCAGGTCGGAGAGGGTGAGCGCGAGGTCGGGTGCGGGCGTCAGCGTCCTGGAGCCGCGTTTGACGGCCTCGACGGTGACCCGTCCGCCGAAGCCGGTCTCCAGGTCGCCGACCGTACGGCCGTCGGCGGTGGTGACCAGGTAGGTCCGGCCGACCAGGCCCGGCAGGGCCTCGCGTTCGTCGCTCTCCAGGGAAGCGCCGCCCCCGCGCATCCGCTCCCACAGCTCGCGGGAGGCGTCGCGCAGGTTGACGCGCAGCAGCATCGGCATGATCTGGCTGGTGTAGATGACGATGGTGATCAGGCCGAAGAGGTAGCAGACCGTGTAGGCGGTGGCCACGTGGCCCTGGTAGGTGGTGATCTGCTCGGCGGTCAGGTCGGGCAGTTTGGCGATGGCCTCGGTGGCGGTGCCGACGACGGCCGATTCGGTGGCGGCGCCGGCCAGGATGCCGGAGGCGGTGCCGACGTCCAGGTCGAAGGTTTTCGCCAGCAGGTAGGCGAGGCCCAGGACGCTGACCAGCTCGATGAGACAGAGCGCGAAGAAGCGCATGCTCTTGCGGTTGAGGTTGGCGAAGAACTGCGGGCCCGCCAGGTAGCCGAGGGCGAAGATGAACAGCGCGAAGAAGATCGTCTTGACGTCGGCGGAGATTTCGATGTGGGCCCAGGCGCCCAGTAGCAGGGAGACGATCAGCGTGCCGCAGATGCCGCCGAGGGTGATCGGACCGACCCGCAGCTTGCCGAGGAGGTAGCCGGCGGCCAGGCACAGGAAGAGGGCCAGTTCGGGGTGGTCACGCAGCACTCCCACGGATCGTCACCTCGCCCCGGCGGGAGGGCCCGGAGGCCCGGAGGGAACGTGTCGACATTTCCCCACCCTCACCCGGTGAGCGGGGACCCGCTCACCGGGTGGGGCCGTCCGGGTTACGGGGCCTCGTACAACCTTTCGATCAGGTCGCCGTACTTGTCCCGGACCACGCGGCGGCGCAGTTTCAGCGAGGGCGTGAGCTCGCCGGACTCCGGCCCCCACTCCGCGGCGAGCAGCCGGAACCGCTTGATCTGCTCGGTGCGGTTGAGCCTGGCGTTGGCGGCCTCGACGGCGCGGGCGACCTCGTCCAGGACGGCCGGGTGCGCGGCGAGCGCGTCGAGGGAGGCGGCCTCGATGCCGTGGGCGGCGGCCCAGGCCGGCGCCAGTTCGGGGTCGAGGACCAGCAGGGCGACGAGGTAGGAGCGGCCGTCGCCGTGGACCAGGGCCTGGCCGATCAACGGATGCTCCTTGACGGTGTTCTCCACCAGGGCCGGGGAGACGTTCTTCCCGTTCGAGGTGATGATCAGCTCCTTCTTGCGGTCCGTCAGCCACAGGAAGCCGTCGTCGTCGATCCGGCCGACGTCTCCGGTCGGGAACCAGCCGTCGGCGTCGGAGGCGGTCTCCAGCGAGCCGTCGGGCCTCAGGTAGCCGGCGAAGACGGTCGCGCCGCGCGCGAGGATCTCGCCGTCCTCGGCGACGCGCAGTTCCAGCCCCTCGATGGGCCGCCCCACCGAGCCCAGCCGGAACCCGTCGGGGCTGTTGACGGTGCACACGCCGGAGGTCTCGGTCAGCCCCCACGCGTCCATGATGGTGATCCCCCAACCCGCCAAGAACCGCACCACGTCGATCGGCATCGGCGCGGTGGCGCTGGCCGTCCACACCAGCCGGTCCAGCCCGGCCAGGCGCAGCAGCGGCTCCAGGACCCGCTCGCGCGCCTCGGCGTACGAGGCTGCGAGCGCGGCCGGCGCCTCCTCGCCGCGTTCCCGGTGGCCGGCGAGCGCCCGGGCCAGGTCGCCCGCCTCCTCGATGGCCCGCTGCTGCTCCCGCGGCAGCTGGGTGAGGACAGCCCGTACGCCGGCGGCCAGCTTCTCCCACACCCGGGGCACCCCGAAGAACTGCACGGGACGCAGTTCGCGGACGGCCGCCGCCACGGCGGTGGGGTCGCCGACGAGGCGGACGTGGGCGGCGCGCAGCAGGGGCAGGTAGATGCCGAGGATCCGCTCGGCGATGTGGGCGAAGGGCAGGTAGCAGATGTGCTCGGCGTGCTCCGGCAGGTCCGTGTTCCGGTCGAGGCGGACGGCCTGGAGCATGATGTTGCGGTGGGTCAGGCGGACGCCCTTGGGGTCCCCGGTGGTGCCGGAGGTGTAGACGACGGTCAGCGGGTCCTCGGGGCGGATCTCCTGCCAGGCCTTCTCGAAGGCGTCGGCGTCGTGCGGCCGGGCGCCGCTCGCGTACAGCGATCCGTAGGTGCGGTGCGGGCCCGCCTCGGCGGCCTCGGCGACCACGAGGCGCTCCAAGGGAACGGTGTCGTCGGCCAGCAGCGGTTCCCACCGGGCGAGTTCGCGAGCGCCCTCGACGACGGCCAGTCGGGCCCGGCTGTGGCGGGCTATGTGGGCTATCTGTTCGGGCGCGGAAGTTCCGTACACGGTGACGGGGACGGCGCCGAGGTGGACGAGGGCGAGGTCGGTGAGCCAGTGCTCGGGCCGGTTGCCCATCATCAGCAGCACGTGTTCGCCGCGCTGGACGCCGAGGGCGGCGTACCCGGAGGCGAGGACGGCGACCTCGCGGCGGACCTCGCTCCAGGTGAGGGTCCGCCACGCGGCCCCCTCGCGCCAGGAGAGCGCGGCGAGGGATCCGTGTTCGGCGGCGTTGCGGGCGAGCAGGACGGGCAGGGTGATCTCTTCGGGTCGTCCGGGCAGTCGCAGGTTCGTGGTCATGGGCAGCTCCTGGCCGTTTCACATCGTTGGTGCGACAGCAATACTGTTGAACCCAAGCTGTGGAGCAGAGAGCGAGGCGCAGACGATGGCCGACCGGGCAACCGAGCCGATGCTCACCGTCGACGAGCTGGCGTCGAAGGCCGGCGTCACCGTCCGCACCGTACGGTTCTACAGCACGCGCGGGCTTTTGCCCCCTCCCGTGATCGGACCCCGTCGGGTGGGGCACTACGGCCCCGAGCACCTGTCCCGACTGGCGCTCATCGAGGAGTTGCAGCACCAGGGCATGACCCTGTCGGCGATCCAGCGCTACCTGGACGCGCTGCCCGACGACCTGAGCGCGCACGACCTGGCGATCCACCGGGCGCTGGTGGCCACCTGGGCTCCGGACGCGGCCGAGGAGGTGTCGCGGGCCGAACTGGAGCGGCGGGCCGGACGGGACCTGACGGACGGTGACCTGCGCCGGTTGGCCGCGATGAACGTGGTGGCCGCCTCGGGCGAGGGGTTCCGGGTCGATCCGGGGCTGTTGCGGCTGGGGGTGGCGCTGCTCGACGTACCGATCGCGCACGAGACGATCCTGGTGGCCAGGCGGTTGCTGCTGGAGCACGCGCGGACGGCGGCGCACCAGCTGACGGCCCTGTTCCGCGACGAGGTGTGGGGGCCGTTCACCGAGGGCGAGAGCGATCCGGAGCGGGTGGAGTCGATGAAGGCACTGTCCGCGCACATGCAACCGATGGTGGTGCAGGCACTGGTGACGGCCTTCCAACGGTCCTTGAAGGAGGAACTGCGCGCGGCGTTCGTCTCCGAGTCCGACTGAGGGCAAAGCCCTCGCGCGCGGCCCGCCGGCCCGAGTAGTTTCGTGATCATGGCAGTCATCCACCACACCACGCTGACCCCGACCAAGGTCGAACTCCTCGCCGCCTGGCTCCCGTCGCGACCCTGGTACGGGGGCACCGGGTCCGCCCCGCGGCTCGCCAGGGCGGGCGGGTTCCGGCTCGACGACCCCGAGGGCGAGGTGGGCATCGAGTTCCTGGTCGTCATCGACGGCCCCGGCGACGCCGCGCCCGCCTACCTGACGCCCCTCACCTACCGCGCGACCCCGCTCGACGGCGGACGGGCGGGCCTGATCGGCACCCTGGAGCACGGAGTGCTCGGCAAGCGCTGGGTCTACGACGGAGCCCACGACCCGGTGCTGGTCGGCCAGTTGCTCGCGCTCCTGGCCGGCCGGGTGGCGGCGCAGGCGCAGGGCGAGAGCGACACGCCCGACCCGACGGTGGAGGTGCGCACCCTCGACGCCGACCTCCCGGCCGGGCTGACGGAGGTGACGGAGACCACCGGGGCCACCGTCCTCGCGGCCCCGGGGGCGCCGGTGACCCTGAGCCTGACCCGGGTCCTGCGCCCGGGGCCGGCCGCCGGACGGGACGTACGGGGTCAGGTGCTGGCCCCCTGGTCCGCCCCGGACGGCGCCGCGCCGCGCGGCGCCTTCGCGGTGCTGCGCGACTCCGCCCGGTAGGCCGGTACGTACGCGCGGGCGCCCCGGTCCCGGTGCCGGGACCGGGGCGCCCGCGCCGGGGCGACGTACGCCCCGCCGCGCTCAGTCGGCGTACGTCTCGCCGCGCTCGGCCTTCGCCACCAGGGAGGCGGGCGGGGTGAATCGCTCGCCGTACTGCTCGGCGAGTTCCCGGGCGCGGGCCACGAACCCGGGCAGGCCGCCCTCGTAGCCGTTGACGTACTGGATCACGCCGCCGGTCCAGGCGGGGAAGCCGATGCCCATGATGGAGCCGATGTTGGCGTCGGCGATCGAGGTGAGGACGCCCTCGTCGAGGCAGCGGACGGTGTCCAGGGCCTCGGAGAACAGCATCCGCTCCTTCATGTCCTCGAAGGGGATCTCGTACCCGACCTTGGTGAAGTGCTCGCGCAGGCCCGGCCAGATGCCGGCGCGCTTGCCGGCCTCGTCGTACGCGTAGAAGCCGGCGCCGCCACTGCGGCCGGGGCGGTCGAACTCGTCGACCATCCGGTCGATGACGGTGTCGGCCGGGTGCTCGGCCCAGGTACGGCCCTCGGCCTCGAAGGCCTTGCGGGTCTCGTTGCGGATCTTGCGCGGCAGGGTGAGGGTGAGCTCGTCCATGAGGGAGAGCACCTTGGCCGGGTAGCCGGCCTGGGCGGCGGCCTGCTCGATGGAGGGGGGCTCGATGCCTTCGCCGACCATCGCGACGCCCTCGTTGATGAACTGGCCGATGACCCGCGAGGTGAAGAAACCGCGCGAGTCGTTGACGACGATCGGCGTCTTGTTGATCAGGCGGACCAGGTCGAACGCGCGGGCGATGGCCTCGTCGCCGGTCCGCTCGCCCTTGATGATCTCGACGAGGGGCATCTTGTCGACGGGCGAGAAGAAGTGCAGGCCGATGAAGTCGGCCGGCCGCTTCACCCCTTCGGCGAGGCCGGAGATCGGCAGCGTCGAGGTGTTGGAGCAGAGCAGCGCGTCGGGCGCGATGACGTCCTGGATCTCCTGGAACACCTTGTGCTTGAGGGAGGTGTCCTCGAAGACGGCCTCGATCACGGCGTCGCAGCCGGCCAGGTCGGCGGCGTCGGCGGTGGGGGTGATCCGGGCGAGGATCTCGGCGCGCTTGGCTTCGGTGGTGCGGCCCCGGGAGAGCGCCTTGTCGAGGAGCTTCTCGGAGTAAGCCTTGCCCTTGGCGGCGGCTTCGGGGGTGACGTCCTTGAGCACCACCTCGATGCCCGCGCGGGCGCAGGAGTAGGCGATGCCGGCGCCCATCATGCCGGCGCCGAGGACCGCGACCCTGCGGACCGTGCGGGGCTCGACGCCGCCGGGGCGGCTGCGGCCGGCGTTGACGGCCTGGAGGTCGAAGAAGAACGCCTGGATCATGTTCTTGGCGGTCTGCCCGGTGACCAGCTCGGTGAAGTACCGGGCCTCGATGGTCAGCGCGGTCTCGAAGTCCACCTGGGAGCCCTCGACGGCGCAGGCCAGGATGTTGCGCGGGGCCGGGTACGGGGCGCCGTTCAGCTGCTTCTTCAGGTTGGCCGGGAAGGCCGGCAGGTTCGCCGCGAACCGCGGGTGGGACGGGGTGCCGCCGGGGATCTTGTAGCCGGGTACGTCCCACGGCTGCTGCGACCGCGGGTTGGCGTCGATGAAGGCGCGCGCCTTGGCCAGCATCTCCTCCGGGGTGGCGGCCAGTTCGTGGACCAGGCCGTTCTCCAGGGCCCGCGCCGGGTTGTACTGGGTGCCCTGGAGCAGGACCTTGAGCAGCGCGTCGGCGATGCCCATGAGGCGGACGGTACGGGTGACGCCGCCGCCGGCCGGCAGCAGACCGAGGGTGACCTCGGGCAGGCCGATCTTCGAGCCGGGCGCGTCGAGCGCGACGCGGTGGTGGGAGGCCAGGCAGATCTCGTAACCGCCGCCGAGCGCAGCCCCGTTGATGGCGGCGACGACGGGCTTGCCGAGGGTCTCGATGCGGCGCAGCGAGCGCTTGATCTCGGTGCCGGTGTCGAAGGCGAGCCGGGCGTCCTCGGGCCGCAGCCGGATCATGTCCTTGAGGTCGCCGCCCGCGAAGAAGGTCTTCTTCGCGGAGGTGTAGATGATGCCCCGGATGGAGTCCTTCTCGGCCTCGGCTCGGTCGGCGATCGCCGCGATGGAGTCCTTGAAGGCCTGGTTCATGGTGTTGGCGGACTGGTCGGGGTCGTCGAGGACGAGGGTGACGACGCCGGTCTCGTCCTGTTCCCAGCGGATCGTGGTGGACTCGCTCATGGTCACTGCTTTCGTTTCGGAAGGTCCGGGGGGCGTGGGTACAGGACGGATCAGAGGCGTTCGACGATGGTGGCGACACCCATGCCGCCGCCGACGCACAGGGTCACGAGCCCGTAGCGCTTGTCCTGGCGCTCCAGTTCGTCGATGACCGTGCCGAGGATCATCGCGCCGGTCGCCCCGAGCGGGTGGCCGAGGGCGATGGCGCCGCCGTTGACGTTGACCTTGTCGAGGGAGACGCCCATGTCCGCGACGAAGCGCAGTACGACGCCGGCGAAGGCCTCGTTGATCTCGATGAGGTCGATGTCGTCGATGGTGAGCCCGGCCTTGGCGAGGGCCTTGCGGGTGGCGGGGGCGGGGCCGGTGAGCATGATGGTGGGCTCGGAGCCGGACACCGCGGCGGAGACGATGCGGGCCCGCGGCGTGAGACCGCCCCGCTCCCCCGCCTCGCGGGAGCCGATGGCGACGAGGGAGGCGCCGTCGACGATGCCGGAGGAGTTGCCGGCGTGGTGGACGTGGTCGATCTTCTCGACCCAGTGGTACTTCTGCAGGGCGACGGCGTCGAACCCGCCGAGGTCGCCGATGTCGGCGAAGGACGGCTTGAGCTTGGCCAGCGAGTCGGCGGTGGTGCCGGGGCGGATGAACTCGTCGTGGTCCAGGACGACCAGGCCGTTGCGGTCGGTGACCGGGACGACGGACCGGGCGAAGCGCCCCGCCTTGACGGCCGCGGCGGCGCGTTCCTGGGACAGGGCGGCGTACTCGTCCACGTCGCGGCGGGAGAACCCGCCGATGGTGGCGATGAGGTCGGCGCCGATGCCCTGCGGGACGAAGCCGGTGTCCCAGTTGGTCATGGGGTCGGCGAACCAGGCGCCGCCGTCGGAGGCCATCGGGACGCGGGACATGGACTCGACGCCGCCCGCGAGGACCATGTCCTCCCAGCCGGAGCGGACCTTGGCGGCGGCCAGGTTGACGGCCTCCAGACCGGAGGCGCAGAAGCGGTTCTCCTGTACGCCCGCCACGGTGTCGGGGAGTCCGGCGGCGATGGCCGCGATCCGGGCGATGTCGGAGCCCTGGTCCCCGACGGGGCCGACGACGCCGAGGACGATGTCGTCGATGGCGGCCGGGTCCAGGCCGGGGTTGCGCTCGCGCAGGGCGTGGATCAGGCCCACGACCAGGTCGATCGGCTTGGTGCCGTGCAGGGCGCCGTTGGCCTTGCCGCGCCCGCGCGGGGTGCGGATCGCGTCGTATACGTAAGCTTCGGTGCTCACTGGTCAAGCCTTTCGGAGGTTTCCAAGGGGAGTTTCCCAGGGGAGGTTTCAGCCCAGCAGGGAACGGCCGATGATCTCCTTCATGATCTCGGTCGTGCCGCCGTAGATGGTCTGGATGCGGCCGTCGGTGAAGGCACGGGCGACCCGGTATTCGCTCATGTAGCCGTAACCGCCGTGCAGTTGCAGGCAGCGGTCGGCGACCCGCTTCTGGAGTTCGGTGGCCCACCACTTGGCCATGGAGGCGTGGACGTGGTCGAGTTCGCCGTGCGAGTGATCGGTGATGCAGCGGTCGATGAAGGCACGGGTGACCGCGCACTCGGTGGCCATCTCCGCGATCTCGAAGCGGATGTGCTGGAGCTTGGACAGGGGGCGGCCGAAGGCCTCCCGTTCCTTCACGTACCGGCTGGTGATCTCCAGCAGGTGCTCGGCGGCGGCGATGCCGGCCATGGCGATGCCCATCCGCTCCTGCGCGAGGTTGGTCATCAGGTGGAGGAAGGCGCCGTTCGGTTCGCCGAGCAGGTTCTCCTTGGGGACGCGTACGTCGTTGAAGAACAACTCGGCGGTGTCCTGGGCCTTCTGGCCGATCTTGTCGAGGTTGCGGCCCCGCTCGAAGCCCTCGGCGCCGCGCTCGACGACGAACAGGGACAGCCCGTGCGCCCCGCCCTCGGGGGTGGTCTTCGCGACCACGATGACGAGGTCGGCGAGGATGCCGTTGGAGATGAACGTCTTGGAGCCGTTCAGCAGCCAGTGGTCGCCCCGGTCCTCGGCGGAGGTGCGGATGCCCTGGAGGTCGGAACCCGCGCCCGGTTCGGTCATCGCGATGGCGGTGATCGTCTCGCCGGAGCAGAAACCGGGCAGCCAGCGGCGCTTCTGTTCCTCGGTGGCCAACGAGGTCAGGTACGGGCCGATGATGTCGTTGTGCAGGCCGATGGCGAGCCCCGGCGTGCCGGCGCGGGTGAACTCCTCGGCTATCACGGCGGCGTAGCGGAAGTCGGTGTTGCCACCGCCCCCGTACTCCTCCGGGACGGCCAGGCCCAGCAGCCCCTGGCGGCCCGCGGCCAGCCAGGCCTCACGGCTGACGATGCCGTCCTTCTCCCACTGCTCGTAGTGCGGCAGCACCTCCTTGCTCAGGAAGGTGCGGACGCTCTCGCGGAACGCGTCGTGGTCGACGTCGAAGATCCGGCGCTTCATCAGGGGGCCTCCTAGAGCCAGTTCTTGACGGTTTCGATCCGCGGGTCGCCCGCGTGGTCGAGCATCATCGAGAGTTCCATCAGGCGTCCTCACCGAGCAGGGCCGGTACGTCCCAGTCGGCGGCGACCGAAGCGGTGTCGGCGCCCGGCCGCGCGGGACCCGTGGTGACGGCCGTCGGGGTGAGGGAGAACCGGGGCGCGGGGGCGGGTTGGGTGATGCCCCCGAAGTCGGTGAAGGTGCCGCGGGCGGCGAGGTGCGGGTGGTGCGGCGCCTCGCGCAGGGACAGCACGGGGGCCACGCAGGCGTCGGTGCCCTCGAAGACCTCGGTCCACTGGGCGCGCGTACGGGACTTGAAGCGCTCGGCGACCGCCTCGCGGAGTTCGCCCCAGCGCGCCAGGTCCTTGCGCGCGGGCGCCCGGTCGCCGAGGCCGAGGAGGCCGACGAAGGTGTCGTAGAACTGCTGCTCCAGCGCGCCGACCGCCATGTGGCCGCCGTCGGAGGTCTCGTAGGTGCCGTAGAAGGGGCAGCCGCCGTCGAGGAGGTTGACCCCGCGCCGGTCCTGCCAGCCGCCCGCGGCGACCATGCCGTGGATCATGGCGGTGAGGTGGGCGGTGCCGTCGACGATCGCGGCGTCCACGACCTGCCCGGCGCCGCCGGGCGTGCGGGCGTGCCGGAGCGCCGCGAGGACGCCGATGACGAGGTAGAGCGAGCCGCCCGCGTAGTCCCCGACCAGGTTGGCGGGCACGGCGGGCGGCTCGTCGGGCCGGCCGATCATGCCGAGCGCCCCGGTGACGGCGATGTACGCGATGTCGTGCCCGGCGGTGTGGGCGAGCGGCCCGTCCTGGCCCCAGCCGGTCATCCGACCGTAGACCAGGGCGGGGTTGCGGGCGTGGCAGTCGGCGGGGCCGACCCCGAGCCGCTCGGCGACCCCGGGGCGGAACCCCTCGATCAGCACGTCGGCGCGCTCGACCAGGTCGAGCACCCGGGCGGGCCCGTCCGCGGCCTTGAGGTCGATCAGTACGGACCGCTTGTTGCGGTTGGTGACGTCGTAGGCCGGGTCGACGGCGAGGCCGCCCCCGCCGGGCCGGTCCACCCGGACGACGTCCGCGCCCAGGTCGGCCAGGAGCATGGCGGCGAACGGGCCGGGGCCGATGCCCGCCAGTTCGACGACGCGCACGCCCGCGAGCGGGCCGCCCGCCGACGCGGGGCCCGCGCCGGTCTCCGCGGCCGGTGTCGCGCCCGGTTCCGTTCCTGATCCCGTCACTGCCATCGAGCCCCCAGCGCCCCTGGTGCGAGTGTGTGACACAACCGATGTAACACCAGCGATGCTAGGAACGCGTTCCACTCAGCACAAGAGCAAGCGCTTAGTCGTTTTGGCCCAGTCGTTCTCGCCCGGTCGTTCTCGCCCAGTCGTTCTCGCCGCCGTCCCGTTCCGGAGCCCGACCCGCGGCCCGGTCCGCGATCCGCGCGTCCAGTTCCCTCACGTGCCGCTTGAGCGCCACCGTCCGGTAGCTCTCCTCCACCCACTCGCACAGCACCTCGGCCGTCGGCGCCCCCTTCTCCCCCAGCGGCACGGAGACCCAGCCGGCCCGCCCCAGCCCGTACCCGGTGGGCTCGGCCCCCGGCGCCGTCATCGCGTGGCCGTGCAGGGCCTCGTCCTTGAGCTTCACCGACACGCCGGGGGCTTCGGGGCCGTCCGCGTTCCCGAGGAAGACGAAGATCTTCCTGTTGACCTTCACCACCGCGTCCTCGGGCCCCCACGGATGCTCCTCCACGGCTTCCGGCAGCCCCAGCGCGAACTCCCGCACCGCCTCCCACCTGCGCACCGCAGCCTTCATCGACGCCTCCCACTTACCGCAGGTCACACCTGCGCGCACGGACAGTCGCGTCCCACGCTAGCCTCAGCCACCGATACCAGCCGGGAGGAGCGGTTCATGAACGAGCACGTCCGCAAGGAAGGTCCGCAACGGGCCCACGACGTCGTACTCTTCGGCGCGACCGGTTTCGTGGGAGCCCTGACCGCCGAGTACCTGGCCGCGCACGCCCCGGCGGCCTGCCGGTGGGCCCTCGCGGGGCGCGACCTCGGCAAGTTGGAGCGGCTGCGCGAGCGGCTGACCGCCCTCAACCCGGCCTGCGCCGACCTGCCGCTGCTGCGGGCGGACGCCTCCGACGGCCCGGCCGTGCGCGAACTGGCCGCCTCCACCCGGGTGCTGGCCACGACCGTGGGCCCGTACGTCTGGTACGGGGCGGAGCTGGTCGAGGCCTGCGCCGAGGCGGGCACCGACTACGTCGACCTCACCGGCGAGCCGGAGTTCGTCGACCGGATGTACGTCGCCCACGACGCCCGGGCCCGGGAGACGGGGGCGCGGTTGGTGCACGCCTGCGGCTTCGACTCGGTTCCGGCCGACCTCGGGGCCTGGTTCACGGTGAACCGGCTGCCCGAGGGCGTACCGCTGCGGGTGGACGGGTTCGTCCGCTCCAACGCCCTGTTCTCCGGCGGCACCCTGGCCTCCGCCCTCACCGCGCTGGGCCGGGGTCCGCAGACCCTGGCCGCGGCCCGCTCCCGGCGCCTGCACGAACCGCGGCTGCCCGGGCGTCGCGTACGGGGGCCCGTGGGCGCCCCGCGCTTCAGCCGGGAGACCGGCTCCTGGGCGCTGCCGCTGCCCACCCTCGACCCGGCGGTGGTGGCCCGGTCGGCGGCCGCGCTGGCGCGGTACGGTCCGGACTTCCGCTACCGGCACTACGCCGCCGTACGGCATCTGCCGGTCGCGGTCGGCGGTACGGCGGCCGTGGGCGCGGTGGCCGCGCTGGCGCAGGTCCCGGCGCCCCGCCGGTGGTTGATGGGCCGCTGGGAGCCGGGCAGCGGCCCGGACGCGGAACGCCGGGCGCGCAGCTGGTTCACCCTCCGCTTCGTCGGGGAGGGCGGGGGCCGGCGGGTGTTCACCGAGGTCTCGGGCGGCGACCCGGGGTACGGCGAGACGGCGAAGATGCTGGCCGAGTCCGCGCTGTGCCTGGCCCACGACGCCCTGCCGGACACCGCCGGGCAGCTCACCACGGCGGTGGCGATGGGCGACGCCCTGCTGGACCGGTTGCAGGAGGCGGGCATCCGCTTCCGGGTGGCGGCGGAGGACTGAGCGGGGCGGGCGGCGCGGGCGGGGCGGGCGGCGCGACCGGCCGGACGCGTCAGCCCGTCGCCTCGCGCAGGGCGCGGCGGCACAGCGAGTCGGCGTGCCGGGTGGTCTCCGGGATCCGGAAGCGGGGGCTCAGCGCGAGGGCGTGGGCGCAGGCGTTGTCCAGCGTGACACGGTGGCCGACGGACACGTAGACGGGCTTGATCCCGTCCTGGGTGCGCAGCGCCCGGCCGACCACGGCGCCGTCCGCCGCGAGCAGCGGGGCGGCGTCGGAGCGCCGGGCGCCCGGTTCCTCGTACGTGAAGGTGAAGGGGTTCTTGGCGACGCCCATGCTGGGGAGCCCGGTGACCACGCCGAGGTGACAGGCGAGGCCGAAGCCGCGCGGGTGGGCGAGGCCGTAGCCGTCGCAGACGACGAGGTCGGGGGTGACGGTCAGCGCGTCCAGCGCGGCGAGCACGGTGGGCAGTTCGCGGAAGGCGAGCAGTCCGGGGACGTAGGGAAAGCTGACGGGCCCGACGGCGGTGGATTCGGCCACGACCGCGAGGGTGGCGGCGTCCAGCACGACGGCGGCGGCCGCGACGAGGTCGCGTGCGTCGTCGTAGGCGACGTCCACGCCGGCGACCAGGCCCGCGCCGGGTGGCGGGCCGGTCTCGGCGAGCACGACGTGATGGCGCAGTTCGTCCTGTATCGCCCGGGCCTCGGCCTCGTCGGCGGGGGTCTTCACAGTGGTCATGATGGTCCGAGAGTAGCCTGGTGATCATGTTCGTCATGGAGCTCACCTACATCGCGCCCATCGAAGACGTCGAGGACGAAATGGACGCGCACGTCGCCTGGTTGGCCGGCCACTACGCGAACGGCGTCTTCCTGGCGTCCGGCCGCAAGGTCCCGCGCGACGGCGGCGTCATCCTGGCCGGTGGCGTCTCGCGCGCCGAGATCGAGGAGATCGCGGCCGGGGACCCCTTCGTCGTCGCCGGCGTCTGCTCCTACCGGATCACCGAGTTCCTCGCCACGAGGACCTCGGCGGACCTTGCGACGGTCCGCGAGAACCCGGCGACCTGACCGCCCCACACGTCACGCCTCCCTGGCGGGCCCCGCGGTGCGGTTCACCGCCCCGCGGGGCCCGGGGACGGACCTGTTCGACGGCCCCCCGCCCCCACGGCCAGACGGGCCTCAGCGCCGCTCCAGTCGGGCCGCCCGCCCCTTCTCCCCCGCCGCCCAGCAGCCGCCGTCGGGCGCGCAGTCGACGGTGTCGAACGAGCCGGGGTCCAGCGCCCGCCAGGTGCGGCCGGCGTCCGTGGTGACGTCGGTGCCGGTGGGTCCGACGGCGAGGGCGGTGGACCGCCCGTACGGGTACCAGGCCGCGCTCGACCGGTAGCCGGGCGGCGGCGTCGCCGACGGGCTCCAGCCGCGGCCCGCGTCGGTGGAGCGGGCGGCGGCCTGCGGCGAGGCCTGGCCGGTGCGGTAGTCGCCGCCCACCGCGAGGCCCGTCGTACGGTCGCGGAAGGCGAGGGCGAAGACCCCGCGCGCCGGGTCCCCGGCGGGGATCGTGGTGTCGGCGGCCCGCCAGGTGCGGCCGCGGTCGGCGGAGTGCAGTACGCGGGCGGTCGGGCCGCCGCCGGTGGCCAGCCATACGTCGCGCGGGCCGGAGGCCACCAGGCACTGGCCGCTCGCCGCGAACCCGGCCTCGCCGGGGAGGGCGGCCGGCATCCCGGCGTCCGGCAGCACCTTCCAGTTGCGGCCGCCGTCGTCGGTGGCCAGGATGCGGAACTTGCCGTCCACCGGGTCGCTCATGGCCAGCCCGTGGCGGGAGTCGAAGAAGGTCAGGCAGTCGTAGAAGGCCCGCGGATCGGGGTTGCGGAAGGCCTCGGTCCAGGTGGCGCCGGCGTCCTCGGTCCGCAGGACCCGCGACGCCTCGCCCTCGCCGATGGACAGGGCCACCGCCCGGCGGGCGTCGAAGGCCTCGATGTCGCGCAGCTCCAGCCCCTCGGCGACGGCGCCGGGCGGCGAGACGTCCCGCCAGCTGCGGCCCCCGTCGACGGTGCGCAGCACCACGCCCTTGGAGCCGGCGACCCACGCCGTGCTCCGGCCGACCGCGGCCAGGCCGCGGAAACGGGAGTCCTTGTCGGTCGGCTTCACCGACCAGGCGTGGCCCCGTAAGCCCGCTGCGGCGGGGGCCGCGCCGCCGGTGTCCGCCTGTACCGGAGCGGCCACCGACCCCACCAACAGGGCTGCCGCGCACATGCCAACTCCTAGAAGTCTCATGGCGCCGGAAGCTAACGCACCCCGCGATCTCCGTCCAGGGCGCCTCAGGGGGCCGTCCGGGGCACATCCGGGCGGCTTTGGGCCTGTGGAGTGAGCGGTAACAGGACTTAATCCGAAGGGCCCGGACTCCACCGGCCCGACCGGCGATCCTTGGCGCATCGTCCCCCAGTCGTCACTCTGTGCGATCACACGGGCGAGTTCCGGCCAATCGGTGACACAGCTCACGTCATCCCGCATGCACGGACGTGCCGATTCCGGCGTCTATCCGGTTGCCGGGCTCCACCCCAGGGCCCGACAGCAGATCCGCCGCAAGGGAGCGAGCCTTGATCACTGTCATCGAGCAGGCCGTGCAGGCCCGACTGATCGCCACCGCGCCGAAGGTCGAGACCGTGCCCGTCACCCTCTGCTACGACCGCGCCGATCCCTTCGCCGTCCGCATGGCCTTCCCCGCGCTCGCCACCCTGGAGGGCGTCGAAGTCTCGTGGACCTTCGCCCGCGAGCTGCTGGCGTCGGGCATCCGGCAGCCGTCCGGCAGCGGCGACGTACGGGTGCGCCCGTACGACGGGGACCGCACGACGATCGAGTTCCACGCGGCCGAGGGGGTGGCGATCGTGCTGATGGTGACGGCCGAGCTCCAGCGCTTCCTGGAACGCGCCGCGGCGGTCGTCCCGCTGGGCCTGGAGCACCACTACCTGGACATGGACCACAGCCTGGCCGAGCTGATGCGCGGTTCCCGCTGACCCCCGCCCGATATTCGGTTGCGGGCGCCCAGGGCCGTCCGTAGCTTCGTGAACGCCCCATTGCCGTCGAAACGGAGTAGGACGTTGCTCATCTGAGGTCCGAGACACCGACCACCGACACGATCACGTGACGGTCGGCTGTCTCCCCGCGTTGCACGCACCATTCCACGCAACCTGGAGGCCTCCATGAGTCATGCCCCCACCCACGTCACCTGTTCCGACGTTTCCTTCGAATGGCCCGACGGCACTCCCGTCCTCGATGGTTTCCACTGGGCCGTCGGCCCCGGCCGCACCGGCCTGATCGGCCTCAACGGCTGTGGCAAGTCGACCCTGTTGAAGCTCGTCGCCGGTGAACTGCGTCCGACGACCGGCCAGATCTCCGTCGCCGGGTCCATCGGCTACCTCCCGCAGGACGTCACCCTCGCCACCGGGGCACGGGTGGACGAGGTCCTCGGCATCCGCGCCACCCGCGCCGCCCTGCACGCCATCGAGGCGGGTGAGGCCACCGAGGCGAACTTCGCCGCCCTCGGTGACGACTGGGACGTGGAGGAGCGGGCCTTGGCGACGCTCGACCAACTCGGGCTCGCCGGGATCGACCTGGACCGTACGGTCGGTGAACTGTCCGGCGGCGAAGGCGTCCTGCTGCGGCTGGCCGCCCTGCTGCTCGCCCGACCCGACGTGCTGCTCCTCGACGAACCGACCAACAACCTGGACCTGCGGGCCCGGCGCCGCCTGTACGCGGCCGTCGCATCGTGGACCGGGGTGATGGTGCTGGTCAGCCACGACCGCGAGCTGTTGGACCGGGTCGACCAGATCGCGGACCTGCGGGACGGCGAGGTCCGTTGGTACGGAGGCAACTTCGCCGATTACGAGGACATGCTCGCCGGCGAGCAGGAGGCCGCCGAGCGGATGGTCCGGGTCGCGGAGGGCGACGTACAGCACCAGAAGCGCGAACTGGCCGAAGCGCAGGTGAAGTTGGCCCGGCGCAAGCGGTACGGCCAGAAGATGTACGAGAACAAGCGCGAGCCGAAGATCGTGATGGGTGCCCGCAAGCGGGCCGCCCAGGAGTCGGCCGGCAAGCACCGCATCATGCACGCGGAGAAGCTGACGGAAGCCCGGGAGCGGCTGGACCAGGCCGTGGAGGCGGTCCGCGACGACGCCGAGATCCGCATCGACCTCCCCGCCACCCAGGTCCCCCCGGGACGCCGGGTATTGACGACCACCGATCTGCGCCTGGCCCACGGGGCCGCGGTGGCGGGCGTGTGGGAGGTGCGCGGGCCGGAACGGATCGCGCTGGTCGGCGGCAACGGGTCGGGCAAGACCACGCTGCTGCGGACGATCGCGGGCCTCGTCCCGCCCACCTCCGGCGAGGCGCTCACGCACGTGCCGACGCGCTACCTGCCGCAGCGCCTGGACGTACTGGACGACGAGAGGACGGTCGCGGAGAACGTGGCGCGGTTCGCCCCGCACGCCACGAACAACGTGATCCGGGCACGGCTCGCGCACTTCCTCTTCCGAGGGGCCCGCGCGGACCGGGCGGCGGGCACCCTGTCGGGCGGCGAACGCTTCCGGGCGGCGCTCGCGGCGCTGCTGCTCGCGGAGCCGGCTCCCCAGTTGCTGATGCTGGACGAACCGACGAACAACCTGGACCTGGCGAGCGTACGGCAGCTCACCGACGCCCTGGAGTCGTACGAGGGCGCCTTGCTGGTGGCGAGCCACGACGTCCCGTTCCTGGAGTCGATCGGCATCACCCGGTGGCTGCTGCTCGACGGCGAGCTGCGGTCGACGACGGCGGAGGAGGTCAGGGAGTCCCGCTGGGAGGACTGAGCGTCGCGATGGGTCGGTCGGGTCGGGTCGGGTCGGGTACGACCGGGCCCGGTCCGGTCCGCCCTCAACGGGAGAGTAAGGCCCAGGACTTGGTGCCGCCCCGCGGGGTCAGTACGGGGGTGAGCCCCCAGTCCCCACCGCCGGACTCCACCGCCCGGGCCAGCAGCCACATCGCCCGACTGCGCTGCCGCCGGCACTCCTCCCCGTCGTCGGGCGAGGCGTGCGCGGGGTGCTGGTCGTAGAGGACGATGCGCAGCGCGTCGAACTGCCACCGCACCGTGAGCGTCATCTCCAGGCCGGGCGTGAACCGGTCGGCGCAGGAGACGAGCTCGGAGGCGGCGAGGGCGGCGGTGCCGCACAGGTCGGCCAGCCCGTGCCGCAGCAGCAGGGACCGTACGGTCGCCCGGGCGGCTCCCGCGCCGTGGGGGCCGCCGGGCAGGCGTACCGAGTGGCGGAGCTTCTCCGCGAGGGGCGGGGCCGACCGGAACTCGCGGTCCACCGGCAGGCCACGGAGGGTGCCCGTCATCGTGCTGCTCCCACTTCTGCTGTCCTCGGTGCGGGGTGCGCGCGGAGCGCGCGGTGGCGTATTGCGCCGGTGATGCGGTGTGCGGGGGATGCCGTGCACAGGGGGGATGCGGGGGGATTGGCCGGGCGAGGTGGAGCGGTGTACAAGAGGGTGGTGCGGTGTACGTGCGGTGGGGCGCGCGTCGCCGCCTCCGGCCGAACCCACTGGGGAGGGCAAGCCGGCGCCACGGACCCGGGGTCGCCCCGCGTGAGATCCGCGCTACCGACCGTAGCGCAACAGCGGCCACCACTGCTACCACTTGTACGGCTACATGATCTTTTCCCGTGGCATGTCAGGACCTGCGCCGACCACGCCCCCATGGGGCCTCGGTTCGGCAACCCGGAACGTCAAATTGAGAGACCGTCGTCCCCTTTCGGCGTGATTCTCGAACCACAAACCCCGCTCAGCACGCTTTCAAACTGCGTAAATAACCGGACGTAACGGCGCATAGCCACCCCTGGGGCTTGGCTGGCCTTGATGTCGCGCTTAACCTACGACTCCGTAGGCTACGGAACCGTAGGTAATTCGCTTTGCACCCAGGAGTACCCGTGACGATCACCTCTCCCCACCTCGGCAGCTCGGAGGCGTGGACCGACGCCAAGTTGCTGTTCGCGCTGGAAGAGGTGGTCGAAAAGGAACTCAACCGCCACCTGACGGTCACCAAGGACTGGATGCCCCACGAGTACGTCCCGTGGAGCGAGGGCCGGAACTTCCCCGGCTTCTTCGAGGACGGCGAAGCCTGGGACCCGGCGCAGTCCAAGGTCACCGACATCGGCAAGATCGCGCTGGTCGTCAACCTGCTGACCGAGGACAACCTCCCCAGCTACCACCACGAGATCGCGACGCTCTTCGGTCGCAACGGCGCCTGGGGCACCTGGGTCCACCGCTGGACCGCCGAGGAGGGCCGGCACGGCATCGTGATGCGCGACTACCTGCTGGCCTCGCGCGCCGTCGACCCGGACAAGCTCGAAGCGTTCCGCATGCAGCACATGTCCGAGGGATTCGAGTCGGACAACAGCCACTCGATGCTGCACTCCGTCGCGTACGTGGCCTTCCAGGAGCTGGCGACCCGCATCTCGCACCGCAACACCGGCCACCAGTCCGGTGACCCGGTCTGCGACCGGATGCTGGCCCGCATCGCGCAGGACGAGAACCTGCACATGATCTTCTACCGCAACCTGCTGGGCGCGGCCTTCGAGATCGCCCCGGACCTGACGATGAAGGCCGTCCGGGACGTGGTCGTCAACTTCCGGATGCCCGGTCACGGCATGCCCGGCTTCGAGCGGATGGCCGCGCAGATGGCGATCGGCGGGGTCTACAACCTGCGGATCCACCACGACGACGTACTCAGCCCCGTGATCCGCTTCCTCAAGATCATGGACATCGACGGTCTGGGCCCCGAGGGTCAGCAGGCACAGCAGGAACTCGGCCTGTTCATGGACGGGCTCGACAGCGAGGCCCGTAAGTTCGACGAGCGCCTCGCCGCCCGCGCCGCACGCGTGGCCGCCCGCAAGGGCTGAGACCGGCCCCCGCCGCCCCTGTGGGGCGGCCCACGACGAGAGCCCCGGGAGAGCCACGCTCCCCGGGGCTTCGTCGGGTGCGGGGCGGCACCCGCGCAGGTGCGCCCGGGACGCCGCGCCCGTGGGCGGCGGGTCAGCCGCGCCGGCGCAGGGCCTGCCGTTCCGCTTCCGAGAGGCCGCCCCAGACGCCGAAGCGCTCGTCGTTGGCCAAGGCGTACTGCAGGCACGCCGCCCTGCCCTCGCACGCCCCGCACAGCCGCTTCGCGTCCCGCAGCGACGAGCCGGGTTCCGGGAAGAAGAAGCTCGGTCCCGTCTGCGCGCACAGGGCGAGGGCGTACCAGGCGGGGGTGGTGCTGGTGGTGGTGTTCATCGACATGCGCCGATCGTGGCTCCCCCCGATGTACGTCTCATCAACACGCGATCAACACCTGTGCACACCGGCATCCGGCTGCGGCTGCGGCTGCGGCTGCGGCTGCGGCAGAGAGTGAACGATCGTGCGTTCGGTACGCTGGCCGAATGGCAGACGGGCGCGTGGAGCGCGGGAACCAGACGCGGCGGACCGTACTCGACCGGACCGTGCGGATCGCATCGGTGGACGGCCTGGAAGGGCTCTCGCTGGGCAGGATCGCCACCGACCTGGGGCTGAGCAAGAGCGGGGTGTTCGCCCTGTTCGGCTCCAAGGAGGACCTTCAGCTCGCGACGGTTCGCGCCGCGGTGGACGTGTTCGTGGAGCACGTCGTGCGCCCGCTGCGCGAGGAGCCGCCGGGCGTCGCCAAGGCGTGGCTGCTGTGCGAGCGGTGGATCGCCTACTCGGCGGGACGGGTGTTTCCCGGCGGGTGCTTCTTCGCCACGGTCTCCGCCGAGTTCGACGCACGGCCCGGCCCGGTGCGCGACGAGATCGCCACGGCCCGCTCCGATTGGACGCGGTACGTGGAACGGGTCCTGGACGAGGCCCGGCTGGCGGGCGCGTTCCGCGCGACGTTCGGGCCGGCGGACGTGCCGCAACTGGCCTTCGAGGTCATCGCGTTGATGGAACTGTCCAACGCCCACTCGCTGCTGTTGGACGACTCCGTCGCGTACGAGCGGGCCGGCCGGGGCATCCTCGACCGCCTGAGGGGTGTGGCGGCCGCCCCGGAGCAACTCCCGGAACGACCGCCTGCGGCGGGCGCGACCGGCTGACGGGGACGGGTCGGCCCGGACGGAGCGACCTCGCCTCTCCGGCTCGCCGGACCGGTCCGCACGCACAGCCGACCGGGCCGGCAGCCCGTACAACCCCTACGCCGCGTGCGATCGGGCGCCCGATAAGGCGAGTGGCGGGCCGGGCGGCAGCACGCCCACACCCCCCGGAACCGGGTCCGCCCCGCAACGGCCCGGGGCGGCTCAGGGGGCGGCGGCGGACTGCATGCCGGCGAGGAACTCGGTCGTCGCCGCGACCACTTCGGGGTCGCGGAGGATGCGCCGGTGGCCGAGGCCGTGCGTCTCGATGAGTCGGGCGCGCTCCCCGTAGGCCTGTGCGAGCGCCCGCGACTGCGCGGGCGTCGTCGTGTCGTCCTCGGTGTCGTGCACGAGCAGGATGCGTTCGGGAGCCGGGCCCGGATCCAGTCGGGCGTCCAGGCGGCGCCAGATGTTCGGGGTCCCGGCGAAGAGTCGGTGTTCCACATGGCCGCGCAGCGCCCGTACGACGGCGGGCCCGACGGGCAGGGCGCGGCGGAACCCGTCGATGACGTGGTCGAAGTGGGCCACTCCCCCGATGCCTACCACCCGCTCCACTCGGACGCCGTCCCGCAGGGTGAACAGGGTCGACAGGACCCCGATGGAGTGGGCCACGATCGCGGAGAACTCCCCGTGTTCGCGGTGCAGTCCGTGAATGATCTCGCGGAAGTCGCGTATCGAGGCGGCGCGGCCCCCGGACTCCCCGTGTCCGGGGGCGTCGAAGGCGACCACGCTGTGGCCCTGGGCGCGGAGCGCCTCCACGAAGGCGGCGAGCCGCGAGGCGCGCGAGGACCAGCCGTGCACCAGCAGCACCGGGCGCGGGCCGTCGCCCCACCGGTACGTGGTGACGGACGCGCCGTTGACGGTCAGCCGCCCCCGCTCCGCCCGCCCCATCACCTCGACTTCCCCGGGTCGCAGCGGGGGCCGCCCGAGGGGCCGGATGAACAACGCGAAGGCGGCCTTCCCCGCAAGGCCCGGGGCGACCCGGGCGGCGATGTCGAGGGTGACGCTCACCAGTGCAGCCATGGGACGCATGCCCACTCCTTCGGGATCTCCGCAGAACCGACCGGCGTCGGCAGGACCTCAGTAAGGATATCAGCACGGTCGTTCGTGCTTATTTACGCCCCACCCCGGCCCCCCGTCCAGCACCGATGTGTCGACGCGCCACTTATGGTGGTCCGATGTCACCGATCAAGCAGTTCCAGGTCACCTTCGACTGCGCGGACCCGGAGCGCGTCGCCCGTTTCTGGTGCGAGGTGTTGGGCTACGTCGTACCGGCTCCGCCGGAGGGGTTCGCCACCTGGGACGCCTACAACCTCTCGCTGCCGCCCGAGCGTCGAAACGCGGGCTTCGTCTGCTCCGATCCCTCCGGAGCGGGCCCGCGCATGTACTTCCAGCGCGTCCCGGAGGGGAAGGTCGTCAAGAACCGGGTGCACCTCGACGTGCGGGTCGGCACCGGTCTCGTGGGCGCGGAGCGCCTCGCCACGCTTGAGGCCGAGTGCACCCGACTGGTCGCGCTCGGCGCGGTACGCCAACTCGTCCTCGTCGCCGACGAGGAGAACGAGTCGTGCATCGTGATGCAGGACATCGAAGGCAACGAGTTCTGCCTCGACTGAGGAGCCGCCGGAAACGCCCCTCGCCCCGCTTCCCGGTCGACCGCCTCAGGCCACGAGAGTGGTCAGCCAGTGGGCGAGGGCTTCGAAGTCCGGGTCCGTGAGGCCGGTACGGGGGTCGACCCGGTGGAGGAAGGTGGGCTGCGGGTGGTGGGCTGCGACCCAGGCGCGGTCGGCCGGGGTGATCTCGTCGTCGAACCAGGCGAACGCGCGATCCCCCGCCCAGGCCAGGAGGGGTCGGGTCTTCCAGTGCAGGCCGTCCCGCCCCGCGTCGGCAGCGGGCTCCGGCCACTCGACCACCGGTAGCCGGGGCAGTCCCAGGATCGGGGCGACGGTCTCATTGGCCTCCTCGACCCACGTCGTCGCCCACACCGGATCGCAGGGCAGCGTCAACAGCCGGGCGCCGAGGCGAGGGTCGAGCCGACCCAGCAGCGGGTTCCCGTACGTCTCCCACCGACCCGGGTACGTGCCGTACCCCGACCCTCCGAAGGGAATCAGCGGCCCGTCGACGTCCAGGAACAACAACGGACGACGCCCCGGCCCGGCCGCTTCACTCACCATCGACCACCACCCCCGCCATCGATACCGGGGGCACCGGTGCGTCGGTGGCCTGCGCGGGCGCCCCGAACCGCGCCAGGTAGTGCCACACCTTCTTGACCGCCCGGGGGTCGTGGAGGCCGGCGCTCGCCGCACGCCCGACGATCCGAGGATCGAGCACGCCGTCGACCGCGATCCGCGTCCCCAGATCGACGTGTTCCCGGCCGCGGTAGTCCGGGTGACGTCGGAGTTCCTCGACCCCGAGCCGAAAGCCGGGGTGCCACTCCACCGGGCAGCCGACACGCAGGGCCGCGGCCTCGACCGGCGTGCGGCGGTAGCAGGGGTCCAGAACCAACGCCTCCACGTCGCGGCGAAGCCGGACCGGCCCGTGCACGTGGGCCTCGATGTAGTCGTCCAGCGCGTCCTGCCGATCCGCGAGGGCGAGGGCGACGAGCCCCATGCGGGCCGCGACGGCGAAATCCGAGGGTTCGAGGAAACTGTCCGGGTAACAGAACGTCGTCCGCTCCAGGCTCTCCGCGGTCAGCCGGAAGTGCGCGGAGCCGAACCGCGGCGCCCCGCCGAACGGCTTGCGACGGAAGTTCAACGCGCCGTAGACGGGGCGCTCATGAGGGGTCGCCGCGTCGTACGCCCCGTCGAAGATCCGGCTCTCCCAGCGCCATCGGTCGCCGCCGGGATGAGCGGTCAGGCCGCCGTTGCTGGTCCCCGTGACGAACTGCGAACGGTAGACGCCGTCCTCGGCCATGGCGTCCAGGATCGGTACGCCCTGCGACAGGTGGTCCGGGTGGAAGTTCAGGGTCACCCGTAGCGTCGGATCCAGTGGAGGGCCCGACGCCCGTTCCGCGACGTGCCGAAGGGCCCGGTCCTGTGCTGTCGGAGGTGCCACGAAACTCATCCGCACAGTGTTCCCCAACATGATCACTCGGCGCTCGCCGAATGGTCGCCCGCTCAGGCGGTGTCGGGGGTGTCCTCGTGCTTCGCCCGGCTCGGCTGGACCCTCTTCGGCTCGCCCGGCATCTTGGGGTAGTCCGGAGGGTAGGGCATGTCCCCCAGCCCGTGATCGTGTTCCTGCCGGTCGGCGAGTTCCAGGATCGTGTCGAGCGAGAAGGCGTGCTCGTCCATCTCGGCGTGCAGGTCGCCGAGTTCGGCGAAGCGGGCCGGCATGGTCACGATGTCGAAGTCGCGCGGTTCCGCGTCGTCCACCTCGTCCCACCGCAGCGGCGCCGAGACGGGGGCGTGGGGGCGCGGGCGGACGGAGTACGCGGAGGCGATGGTCCGGTCGCGCGCCGTCTGGTTGTAGTCCACGAAGATGCGCTCGCCGCGCTCTTCCTTCCACCAGGCCGTGGTGACCTTGCCCGGCATCCGCCGCTCCAGTTCCCGACCCAGGGTGATGGCGCAGCGCCGCACCTCGGTGAACGTCCAGCGGGGCGCGATCGGCACGAACACGTGCAGGCCGCGCCCGCCCGAGGTCTTGGGCCAGCCCCGTAGCCCCAGTTCGTCCAGCAGGGCCCGCAGTTCGTGGGCGGCGGCCACGGCGTGGTGGTAGTCGGTGCCGGGCTGCGGATCGAGGTCGATGCGGAGTTCGTCGGGCCGGTCGGTGTCGTCGCGGCGCACCGGCCAGGGGTGGAAGGTGAGGCAGCCCAGGTTGGCGGCCCACAGGACGGCGGCGGGCTCGGTCGGGCAGATCTCGTCCGCCGTGCGGCCGCTCGGGAAGGCGATGTGGGCGGTCGGGATCCAGTCCGGCAGGTTCTTGGGAGCCCGTTTCTGGAAGAAGGACTCGCCCTCCACGCCGTCCGGGAACCGTTCCAGGGTCGTGGGACGGTTGCGCAGGGCGCGGGTGATGCCGTCGGCGACGGCCAGGTAGTACTCGGCGACGTCCCTCTTGGTGAGTCCCCGCTCGGGGAAGTAGATCTTGTCGGGGCTGGACAGCCGTACCGCCCGTCCGCCCGCGTCGAGCTCGATCGCACCACCCGCAGCAGCCATGTGCGCCACGGTAGGCGGGCTCGCCCGGGTGCGCATACCGGGCGGGGCCGGACGTACCACCGCAGAATCCTGTACATGGAACTGCCGGTGATGCCCCCCGTGAAGCCGATGCTCGCCAAGTCCGTGTCCGCCATCCCGGCCGGCATGCAGTACGAGGCCAAATGGGACGGTTTTCGGGCGATCGTGTACCGCGACGGCGCCGAGATCGAGATCGGCAGCCGCACCGGTAAGAGCCTGACCAGGTATTTCCCCGAGCTGGTGGCGGCCTTGCAGGACAACCTGCCGGATCGCTGCGTCGTGGACGGCGAGATCGTGATCGTGCACGACGGGCGGCTCGACTTCGACCGCCTGACCGAGCGCATCCATCCCGCCGCCTCCCGGGTGAAACTGCTCGCCGGGACGACACCCGCCAGTTTCGTCGCCTTCGACCTGCTCTCCCTCGGCGACGACGCCTTCCTCGACACCCCGCTCGCCGAGCGCCGCGGCGCCCTCGTCCAGGTCCTCTCCACAGCCCGTCCCCCCGTCCACCTCGCGCCCGCGACCACCGATCCCGCGCTCGCGCGGGAGTGGTTCGAGCAGTTCGAGGGCGCCGGATTGGACGGGGTGATCGCCAAGCCCCTCGATCTCCCGTACCGGCCCGATGCCCGCCTCATGTTCAAGATCAAGCACGAGCGTACGGCCGACGTCGTCGTCGCGGGTTTCCGTTTCCACAAGAGCGGTCCGATCATCGGATCGCTGCTTCTCGGGCTCCACGACCAGCACGGAACCCTCCAGCACGTGGGCGTCTGCGCGGCCTTCCCGATGAAACGCCGCGCCGAACTGGTCGAGGAGCTCGAACCGCTGCGCCTGGACGATCCGCGGGAGCACCCCTGGGCTGCCTGGGCCGAGGAGTCCGCGCACGAGAGCGCCCGCCTGCCCGGCGCCCAGAGCCGCTGGACCGGCAAGAAGGACCTCTCCTGGGTGCCGCTGCGCCCCGAGCGCGTCTGTGAGGTGGCGTACGACCACATGGAGGGCGACCGCTTCCGGCACACCGCCCAGTTCCGCCGCTGGCGCCCGGACCGGACCCCGCGGAGTTGCACGTACGCCCAGTTGGAGGAGGTCATCGGCTACGACCTCGCCGAAGTGCTCGGGGCCGGCGGCTGACGCGCCGCCCGGGCCCGGCCTGCGGCCCCTCGGTGGCCGCGGCGCACCACGGACCGGACACCGGGGAGCCGCAGGCCCTGGCCCCGGCCCCGGCCCCGGCCCCGGCCCCGGCCCCGGCCCCGATGAGTCTCAGACCGCCGTGAGCCGCTCCCATCGCGCCCGGTCCGGGCCCACCGCGTTCGGGGCGTAGTCGGGGCGGGCGGCCAGCCATCGGGTCACGCGGGCCCGGACGCGGGGGTCCGCGTACGCCCGTGCGGGGGGTTCGGCCAGGTGGCGGACCTTCGCGCGGGCCCGCATCACCTCCGGGTCCTCCAGCGCGCAGTCGAACAGCGCGGCCACCTCGCGCGCCGTCCCCGTACGGCCGGCGCGGGTCGCGAAGCGCTCCCCGATGGCCGAGTCGGCGACGACCTGGAAGTCGAACCAGGGCTTCAGCGTACGGACGGCCCAGTCGTGGTACTCGGCGGCGAAGCGGAGCGTTCCCGGATCCCGGTGCGCCGACCGGGCCACCCGGTGTGCGGCCCACAGGGCGAGCGAGGTGCCCTGCCCCAGGGTCGGGTTGGTGTGGGTCAGGGCGTCCCCGACCGGGACGAGTCCGCTCACCACGGGACCCCGCTCGTCCGCCAGGGCGCTCCACCGGTTGTCGAGGCTCGCCATGGCCAGTACGCCGGACAGCGGTTCGGCCCCGGTAGCCAGCCAGGCCTCGCCCGGCGGGAAGGCGCGGGCGGCGGCGTCGAAGACGGCCGGGGTGCGCAGCGCGCCCCGGCTGGGGTCGTCGGTGTGCACGAACAGGGTGACGGCGAAGATCCGGTTGTCGGCCGGGAAGACCGCACAGCCCGCGAAGCCCCCGCCGGTCACCGTCCACGGCCGGCGCGGCCCCTCCTCCATGCCCTCGGGCAGGCGGTACCAGCGGCAGAAGTACGCGAGCCCCGTGCGGTGCCGTTCGACGGCGGCGGGACGGCAGCCGGCCGCCGCCAGCAGGCGCTCGACGCCGCCGCGCCGCCCGGCGGCGTCCACGACCAGGTCCCCCTCGTACGCCCCGTTGGCCGTGGTCAGCCCGGTCACCCGGATGCCGGCGCGGGAATCGGCCCGGGGGTCGGTTCCGGTTCCGCTCCCCTCCTCGCCCAGCGTGACGAGTCCCGCCACGGGTTCCCCGTACCGGGTGACCACGCCCTGTTCGGCGCGCAGGGCCGTGGCGAGCGCGCTCTCCAGCACGATGCGGCGGGCCTGGAGCATGACGAGGTCCTCGTCGCCGGGCAGCGCGGGCGGGCGGGCGTCGAACCAGTCCAGTTCGTGTCGCTCGCGGGCGCCGAGCCGGAGCATTTCGGCGTGTACGTCGGGCAGTTCGTCGAGCAGCACCTTGCGGGCCGCTCCGAGCAGCGCGTGCGGCTGCGCCGCCTGCGGTACGGCCGGTCGCCGCCAGCGGAAGAAGTCCCGGTCGAGGGCGGTACCGGGGGCGCGGGTGTCCCGCTCGAACAGTTCGGCGGTGTGCCCGCGCCGTGCCGCGAGCAGAGCCGTGGCCAGCCCCGCGATCCCTCCGCCGATGACCAGTACGTGTGCCATTGCGTCCCCCTGGGCGGCCGATGAACCGTACGACGATCACACCGCCAGAGCCTGCACGGACGAGCCTCGAACAAAACCCGCACGGTTGTCCGAATCGCCGTGTTCGCGGCCGCCGTCCGGCCTCCCGGCACCCGCCGACCGGCCATCCGTGCCGCCCTACCGACCGCCCTCCCCGCCCCCGGCCCGCCACGCCTCGACCGCCTCGCGCGTCTCCTGCGCGACGAGGTCCGCGTTGATCGCGGCGCCCGCCCGAACGCCCTGGGCCGCCGCGCCGGCGACCTGCTCCACCGGGGAGGTCACGTTCCCGGCGACCCACACGCCCGGCAGGGCCGTGGCTCCGGTGGCCGCCTCGGACTCGACGCAGGTACCGATCGGCGCCCCGCCCCGCTCCACCGTCGTCGTCGGCAGACCCAGGCCGGTCAATACGCCCGAACGGGCGGTGAACCGGGGAGCCACCACCAACGCCCGACACGCCACCGTCGCGCCGTCCGCCAGCGCCAGCCCCGTCAGCCGGTCCCCGTGAACGACCAGGCCCGTCCCCTTCCCGTCGACCACGGCGACGCCACGGGCGGCCAGCGCCTCCCGGTCCTCGGGGCCGAGCCGCGTGCCGTGCGCGACGAGGGTCACCCGGGGGCTCCACTGCCGCCACAGCAGGGCCTGGGGCACCGCGAGCGGGCCCGTGGCCAGCACGGCCAGGGGTTGGTCCCGCACCTCCCAGCCGTGGCAGTACGGGCAGTGCAGCACGTCCCGCCCCCAGCGCTCCCGCAGCCCGGGCACCTGGGGCAACTCGTCCACCAACCCGGTCGCGACCAGCAGCCGCCGCGCCCGGACGGACGAACCGTCCCCGCAGCGCACCAGGAAGCCGCCCTCCTCCCGGTCGGCGGCGACCGCGGTCCCGGCGCGCCCGGACCGGAACAGCGCCCCGTAGCCGGCCGCCTCCTCCCGGCCCCGCGCCAGCAGCCCGGCGGGGCTCTCGCCGTCCCGGCCGAGGTATCCGTGGAGGTGGGCGGCGGGCGCGTTGCGCGGCGCCCCCGAGTCGAGCACCAGCACCGATCTGCGGGCCCTGGCCAGGGTCAGCGCCCCGGCGAGCCCGGCGGCTCCTCCGCCCACGATCACCACGTCGTATTCGGTCCGCGTCACATCGTCCATGGCCGCGAGGGTGCGCCCGGCCGGCGGCGCTTGACAAATCACGTTGCCGAACCGGCAAATGGAACCATGACCGACGGGAACGAACGCCCCGGACGAGCCGCGCCCCGCCCCCACGCCGTGGTCGGCGTCGGGCTGATCGTGATCGGGGCCGATGACCGGATCCTGCTCGGGCAGGCGCACGACGGCCGCTGGGAGCTCCCGGGCGGCAAGGTCGACCCCGGTGAGGGCTTCGAACAGGCCGCCGCCCGAGAACTGGCCGAGGAAACGGACCTGCGCGCCGTGCCCGGGGCCGTCGAGGTGCTCGCCGTCGGGATCGACTCGGCGTCCGGGGTGACCCGACTGACGGCGGCCGCCGTCACCCGTTCCGCCACGGGCACGCCCCGCGTGACCGAGCCCCACAAGATCGTCCGCTGGGAGTGGTTCGCCGCGACCGGGATTCCGGCGGAGCTCTACGCCCCTACGGCCGCGGTGCTGCACAGCTGGCGCCCCGACCTGACCGCCCCGCCGCAGGACGCCTCGTACACCTGCCGCAACAAGGCCGACGCCGACTCCTGAACGACGGGCCCGCCGCGGCCCGTCCGAGGCCCGCCCGACGGCCTCCGCGCCCCGAACCTCAGGCGGTGGCCGCCACCACGGTGGCTGCGGTGACCGCGACCATCACGGCCTGCATGTCGCGGATCGCGACGCGCACGCTCTCGGCCGCCCACTCGTCGGCGGCTATCTCCCGCATCCTCGGGACCACCGCCTTGCCCTCCGCCCCCGGGAAGGCCAACTTGTGCAGCTTGGCCGAGTGCAGCAGGGCGATCAGCCCCGCCGTCCGCTCGTCCGGCTCGGCGCCCTCCAGGACGACCGCGGCGAGCCGCTCGCGCAGGGCGCGCTCCACGGAGCCGTCGGCCTCGGGGTAACGGCGCTGCGGGAACACCCCGAGGACCTTGCGCACTTCTTCGACGACCAGCCCGCGCTCCCCCAGGCTCTCCAGGGTGGCGGCGACCGCCTTGGTGGCGTCCTTGGTCAGCCACTCCGTCACCCGACGCTTGTCCCGGTCCCGCAGCCAGGTCCGGATCGACAGGATCCTGCCGTCGAGCAGCTTTTCCCCGGTGGGGGTGGGGTCGACGAGCGTCAAGTACTTGCCCGACACCGACATCCGTTCCGCCATGACGAGTTCGAGCAGGAGGGCGCCCGCGACCGCCCATCCGGCCGCCTGCCGCTGCTTCGCCGCCCCGGACTCGTCGTCCAGGGACAACAGCATGATCTCCTCGGCCAGTGTGATCGCCATGCTCGTCCCCCGTCGTCCCCGTCACCGCACGCGTCTCACCCCGTAGGACGTCCGGCGTCCACCCGGAGTTCCCCCGGCTCCACCCGGAGTTCCCCCGGCTCCACCCGAAGTTCCCCCGCGTCACCCGAGGTTCCGCCGGTCCGTACGGGAGTCCCCCGGTCCGCACGACGGTTCCCCCCACGCCCGGCGAGAGCGAACCGGAGCGCCCCCCTCAGGCCCGCTGCCCCGCGTACGGCGCGAAGTTGCCCTCGGCCAGGTCCTCCGCCAGCAGCCGCTTCGCGATCGCGTCGGCCGCCACCCGCAGTTCGGCGCTGCGCGGCCGGCCGCGGTCCTTCTCCAACTGGTCGCCGAGCCACTGCGCCCAGGCCGCCGAGATGACGTCCGCCTCCCGCTGCCCGGCCCGGGTGAGGGAGAAGAAGTGATCGTCGCGCGTGAGGTATCCCTCCTCCACCATCCGGTCGTAGACGGGGAGCAGGACCTCGGGCGGCACGGACCGCCGCCCGGCGATGAGGCCGAGGCTCGCGTGGCCGATCGTCCGGGTCATCCGTTCGACCTGCATGACCGCCCACGCGCCCGCGATGTCCAGCCGGGTGTCGGAGGCGTTCACGATGCCCCGCGCGTCCTGCGCGCCCATGTTCCGCACGATCTTCCCGACCGCCAGTTCCAGCAGCTTGGCGGAGTCCCCGGAGGCCGTGGCGGGCGAACCGAAGCCGTCCCCCATGTCGGTGGATCCGGCGCGGGCCGAGTCCCGCAGCTTGACCTCCTTGAGGAACAGCGCGACCACGAAGCCGACCACGGCCACGGGCACCGTCCACAGGAACACCGTCTGGATGGTGTCCGAGTACGCGGCGATCACCGGGCCCGCCGCCTCCGGATCGAGACCGCGCACGCCCATCGGGCTCTGCGCGGCCGCGGCCAGCCGCGCGGGGTCCTCGCCCGTGGCGCGGGCCGCCTCGCCGACCGCCGTCTTCAGGGCGGGTGCCAGGGTGTTGGCGTAGATGGTGCCGAACACGGCCGTCCCGAAGGCGCTGCCCAGCGTACGGAAGAAGGTGACGCCGGAGGTGGCCGTACCGAGGTCGGCGTAGTCGACGGTGTTCTGCACGACGATGGTCAGCACCTGCATGCACAGGCCGATGCCGGTGCCCAGCACGAACATGTAGAGGGACGCCAACCAGGCGCTGGTGCCCGGTCCCATCAGCGACAGCAGGTACAGGCCGAGGCCCATCACCGCGCAGCCGAGGATGGGGAAGATCCGGTAGCGGCCGGTCTTGCTGACGAAATTGCCGCTGAAGACGGAGGCGATGAGCAGTCCGATGACCATCGGCAGGGTCCGGACGCCCGAGATGGTGGCCGAGTCCCCGTCCACGTACTGCAGGTAGGTCGGCAGGAAGGTCATCGCGCCGAGCATCGCGAAGCCGACGACGAAGCTCAGGACGGAGCAGATCGAGAAGACCGGGTTGCCGAACAGCCGCATGGGCAGCATCGGTTCCGCGGCGCGGACCTCCGCCAGGCAGAACAGGGCCAGGGCCACGACGCCGCCCGCGAACAGGCCGATGATCACCGGGGAGGACCAGGCGTACTCGTTGCCGCCCCAACTGGTCCCCAGGATCAGGGCGCTCGCGCCGACCGAGACCAGCGCGATGCCGAGATAGTCGATCACGGTCCTGCCGGCGGCGCGGACGGTGGGGATGGTCCGCGCCGCCGCGATCACCACGAGGATGGCGATGGGCACGTTGACGTAGAAGCACCAGCGCCAGCTGAGGGAGTCGGTGAACAGGCCGCCCAGCAGCGGCCCGATGACGGTGGCCACGCCGAAGACGGCGCCGATCGCGCCCTGGTACTTGCCGCGTTCGCGCAGCGGCACCACGTCGGCGATCAGCGCCATCGCCGTGACCATGAGCCCGCCCGCGCCGATGCCTTGGACACCGCGCCACAGGATCAGCAGCGTCATGTTGCTCGCGAGGCCGCACAGGAAGGAGCCGGTGATGAAGACGATCGCGGAGATCTGGAAGATCAGTTTGCGGCCGAAGACGTCACCGAACTTGCCGACCAGCACCGTCGAGACGGTCTCCGCGAGGAGGTAGGCGGTCACCACCCACGACATGTGGTCGCCGCCGCCGAGGTCCGCCACGATGGTGGGCAGCGCGGTGCCCACGATGGTCTGGTCGAGGGCCGCGAGCAGCACACCCAGCATGATCGTGCCGAAGATGACGTTGCGCCGCCGCCGGTCGAGCACGGGGGGCGCGGGGGCCGTGGCGGGGGCTGTGGTCACACATCGCACTCTCACAGCGCACCCGCCGTCCCGCATGCGGCACGAGGCCGTACGGGTGATCCCCGCCCGGGATCAGCGCAGGTGGGCGAGGCCCGGGTGCTCCGCCGCGTAGCCGTCGACCAGCTTGCGGGCCACGCTCACGGAGTCGACCAGCGGGTGCAGGGCGAAGGCCTTGACCGCGTCCGTCCGCGAACCGCTCCGCGCCGCGGCCAGCACCTCCCGTTCGACCGCCTTGACCGAGGTCACCAGCCCCACCGCGTGCAGGGGCAGCGGGGCGACGGCGACCGGGTGGGCTCCGTTCGCGTCGACGAGGCAGGGCACCTCGATGACCGCTTCCGCGTCGAGGACGGACAGGGTGCCCCGGTTGCGGACGTTGAGGATCAAGGTGGCGCGTTCGTCCCGGGCGATGGCCCGCATCAGGGCAAGGGCGACCTTCTCGTAGCCGCCGGACTCCAGGTCGCTCTCCTCGCGCTCGCCGACGCCGGCCACCTCCCGGTTCTCGGCCATGTACGTGGCCTCCCGCTCGGCCCGCGTCCGGTCCCAGGCCGAGAGCGCGGATCCGGCGGACGCCCCGGGGCCCCCGGCCTCGGCGTAGAAGCTGCGCTGCTGGTCGCGCAGGAAGGCGCCGCGCGTCTGCTTGGCCTCCTGGTAGGCCCGTACGGTGTCACGGTTGAAGTAGTAGTAGTGCAGGTACTCGTTCGGGATCGCCCCCAGCGAGCGCAGCCACTCGGCGCCGAACAACCGGCCCTCCTCGAAGGACTCCAGCGCCGCGGTGTCGGCCAGCAGTCGGGGCAGTTCGTCGCGGCCGGCGATCCGCAGGCCGCGTACCCAGCCGAGGTGGTTGAGGCCGACGTAGTCGATCCAGGCCTCCTCGGGACGGGCGCCGAGCAGTCGGGCGATCCGGCGGCCGAGCCCGACCGGCGAGTCGCAGATGCCGATGACCCGGTCGCCCAGCTCCTCGGCCATCGCCTCGGTGACCACGCCGGCCGGGTTGGTGAAGTTGATGACCCAGGCCTCGGGCGCCGTACGGGCGATCCTGCGCGCGATCTCCCGGGCCACCGGCACCGTCCGCAGGCCGTACGCGACACCCCCCGCGCCGACCGTCTCCTGACCCAGCACCCCCTCGGCCAGCGCCACCCGCTCGTCCGCGGCCCGGCCGTCCAGGCCGCCGACGCGGATGGCGGAGAAGACGAAGTCGGCCCCGCGCAGGGCCTCGTCCAGGTCGCGGGTGGCGGTGACCGTCGGGGCGTCCGGGACGCCGGCCGCCTGGCCGGCGAGCACCCGGGCCATGGCGGTGAGCCGGCCGGGATCCTCGTCGTACAGGGTCACGTGGGACACCCGGCCCTCGGCGTGGTCCCCGAGAAGTGCTCCGTACACGAGCGGGACGCGGAATCCGCCCCCGCCGAGGATGGTCAACCGCACGCCTCTTACCGCCCTTTCGCCGTCACCACCGGACCCGCCGAACCACCGGACCGACCGGACCCGCCGAACCACCGGACCCGTCGGACCCGAAGGGCCCGCCGCACCCACCGGGAGCCGCGGTCCCCCCACACGAACGATGCCACGGTCCGTGGCCTCCGCGCGTGACGCGGATCGTGGCACGGATCGTGGCATCCGAGCGGTGGCACCCCACCGCGACACCCGGGCGGAGGGCCGATGCCCCCGGCCGGTCAGTCCTCCAGCGACGGCACGGCCCGCAGCCGCGCCCCCTGCTGCTGCGGGATTCCGCCCCCGCCGCGCACCGGCCCCTTGGGCAGGCCCTGCGGGGCCGAGAGCACCAGGGTGATCCGGGTGAGTCCCATCGCTTCCAGCATTCGGCTGGATTCCGCCACCATGCGGCAGCGCACCGCGCCCCATTCCGGGTCGGGATGACGGACCGTTCGTACCGCTCCGTCCTGTTCGGCCGCCCCCTCGCCGTGGGTGCTCAGCCAGTGCGGGACGCCGTAGCGGTAGGCGGCCTCCATGAACGGGTCCCGGGCCACCTCCTGCCGGATGCTCCGCAGCCCCTCGTCCTCGGGCGCGGCCGACAGCGCGGTCGCGAACTGTGCCAGCAGCGGTACGCACCATGCCGGTTCGTGGTCCTCCAGCACGGCCGCGGCGTCCGGGTGGAACAGCACGAAGCGCAGGAAGTTGTCGTCCGGCAGGGCCGTCGGATGCGGGCGCACCGACTGGAAGAGCTGGTCGAAGGCGGAGTTGGTGAGGGCCACGTCCCATCGGTGGTCCACCAGAAAACTCGGGTAGGGCACGGCCTCCATCAGGGCCGCGTAGTCACACAGGTAGTCGCGCTGGGCCGGGTCCTGGGGCAGCCGACTCTCCTCGGCCGCGCGCCAGGTGGGCGGCGGATCGCGGTCGACCATGACCCGGAAGAGCCAGAAGCACTGCCGCTCGCTCATCTCCAAGGCCTCGGCCAGGGCGAGGAGCTTGCGGTCCGTCCACTCCTTGACGAGTCCGCGCTCCCAGTTTCCGTAGGCGCGCACGCTGATGCGCAGCCGCGACGCGAGGTCCTCCTGGCTCAGCCCGAGTTCCTCACGGCGCTGGCGCAAAATCTCCTTGCGCCGTTCCGACCGCACTGCGCCACGCGCGGATTCTTCGCCCGGCAGGCGTTCCTCACCGGCTCGGACGAGGCCATCGGACGGGCCCACCGCTGCGAGATGTGGCACCGAGAGCTCCCCCTCCTCACGGTCTGGATCTTCATTTCCGTGTGGCGATCCTGCTACCGACTTCATTCGAGTGTCAACTATTGTGGCAATTCCAGCCTGGCGACAGCTCATTCCCGCCACAGCTGTGGCAAGTTCTAGCTCTCCCGAGGCAGAGCGGATAGATTCCCTGAGGCCGACCACGTGCCCACTGACCTCGCGCGATCTAGGAGAACCACTGGTGACAGACGGCTTCCCGGCTCCCGTCGCGGTGGCCAACGCGCCCCTGGCAGCGACCGTCACGCGGGTCGCCGAGCTCGCGAACAAAATGGGCCGCCCCCTGAACCAGGTCTTCGACCTGCGGCGACTCTCCGAAGCTTCAGGTGTCCCGACGGACGTGATCAAAACCCTCCTCGACGGTCGACCCGCCGGTGAACCCGATCTCCAGGCCCGCTTCCTCCAGCGCCTTGACCTGCTCCGACGCACCCGGGTCAAACCCAACGGTCGCCGCTACACGCAGCAGGAGATCGCGGACGGCGCCGGGATGTCCCGGCAGCAGGCGGGCGCCCTGATCAACGGCGACCGCCGCCCCACCATGGAACACTGTGACGCGATCCAGCGTTTCTTCGGAGTGCACGCCGGCTTCCTCACGGCGCACGACGCCGACGCCCTCACCGATGCCCTCCAGCGCACCGAGCAGCAGTTGCTCCAGGACTTCGCGGGGCGCGAGCGGCAAACCGTACCGGCGGAAGCCGCTTCGGCCGGTGATCCGCTGGCAAGACTCCTGCAGAACCACGGTGTACGGGGCATCGCCTGGCGCGCCGCCCAACTGCCCAGCGACAAGCACCGGGACAAGGTGACCGAATGGCTGGACATGCTTCTCGAAAGTGTCAAACCGAACGAATCATGACCCAGTCGAAAGTCTGGATCTGATCCTTGAATCCTGATCCGGATCCACGCCGACGGGGAGAACGGTGAGCATAGGCAGAGCGCAGCGGCGGTTGTGCGCGGAGCTGGTGGCCGGTATCAGGCTGACCGCCCCCGTGGAACCCGTGGACCTCTACGCCGCCCTGTGCGAGGGCATGAGCCGGCACCGGGGTCGTCGGGTGGACTTCCGCATGGCCGCGTTCCCGCAGGGCACGGCGAGCGGGCTGTGGCTCGACATGGCGGACCGTGACCTGGTGGTCATCGAGGAACGCACCGCGCCGGACCACCAGCTGGTGATCCTCGGCCACGAGCTGTGGCACATGAAGGCCGGTCACTGCAGCCACCACGTCGACGGCGCCGCCGTCGCCGCCCGCCTGCTCACCGACGAGGCCGACCTCGGCGAAACCGTCCGCCGGGTCGCCGCGCGCACCCGCGCCGACGTCCAGGAGGAGACCGAGGCCGAGACCTTCGGGTTACTCCTCGGCAGTAGGTGTCGCACCTGGCTCGCCGGATCCGCCGGCCACCGGGCCCCGGCCCAACGCGACGAACTGGCGGGTCGCATCGAGACCTCGCTCGGCTACCGGGGGCACAGGAAAGAACGTTGATGTCGAACAGGAACCACCGTTGAAGGGTCAGGACTACTACATCCCGGCAGCCGCGATGGCGATCTCCCTCGTCTTCAAACTGCCGGCGCTGCGCAGCAACTGGCGCGATCCGCTCCTGCGGTCCGTCTGCGTCCTGCTCGTCCTGGCCGGAGCGGTGTTCACGTTCGCCGCCCCGCCGACCATCGCGGCCGTCAACCGCTGGACGGGGATCCCCAACCTCTCCGCCCCGCTGGTCTACTGCCTGATGACGGCCTTCAGCGCCTCCTGCCTGGTCCTGGTGTTCAACTGGCGCGGCGGTCCGCCCGAGGAGACGCGGCGCACCTCGCAACGGTGGATCGCCGGCTACGCCGTCGTCATCGTCGCGATCATCGTGCTGTTCGTACTCGGTGACGTGCCCGAGGAACGGCTGCGCGACTTCGACACGCACTACGCGAACACCCCGTACATCCGCGTGATGATCGCCTTCTACCTGTTGGCCCACAACGTGGCCGCCGTGACGATGGTCGCCATGTGCTGGCGCTGGTCCCTCCAGGTGCACGGCTGGCTGCGGACCGGTCTGGTGACCATCGTCTCGGGGTACGCATTCAGCCTCACCTACGACGCCACCAAGTTCACGGCGGTCATCGCCCGCTGGACCGGCCACAACCTGGACGACCTCAGCACCTACGCCGCCCCTCCGCTGGCCTCCGCCGGGGCGCTGGTCAGCGCCGTGGGCTTCGTGATGCCGTTGGTGTGCCAGCGGGCGTCCGACCACTGGCACACCTGGGCGACGTACCGGCGGCTCGGCGCCCTGTGGCACGAGGTGCACAGCACCGCCCCGCGCGGGACGCCGTCGGTCCGGATGTCCTGGTGGTCACCGGCCGAGATCCGGGTGATCCAGCGGGAGTCGGACATCCACGACGGGTTCCTGCGCCTCGGCCCCTGCTTCGACCGCCGACAGCGGGAGGACGCCTACGAACGGGCCCTGGCGGACGGCGCGGACGAGGAGACCGCCGGCGCGGTCGCCGACGCGGCGATGGTGGCGGCCGCCGTCCGGGCCTGCGCCGCCGACCCGGACGGCCTCGGGGACCTCGACGCGGACGCGGAGGACCAGGTGCTCATCATGGCCGACGGGCCGCGCGACCTCGTCCGGATCTCGCACGCCCTGCGGCATTCGCCGCTGGTGGCCGCCGCCCGACGGCACCCGGCCCTGCCGGGGGCCTGACCCCCGGACGGGGATCGGGCGGCGCCACCGGCCGCGCTCAGCGGGAGGCCGTCACCGAGACCGCCGGGAACAGGTCCTGGAACGGTCCGGCGGAGTCGATGCCGTCCCGCCCGTAGGGTGCGTCGAAGCTCCAGACCATGAACAGCAGGAACACGATCAGCGCGCTGAACAGGCCGGCCAGCAGCAGTTCGCGCCCGGAGCGGCGGATCTGCAGGGTGAAGATCAGCCCGATCGTGACGATGCCGCCGACCAGCAGCCCGAACCAGACCACCCCGGGCAGGGTGGAACCGGAGCTCTGGGTGCGCGAGTGCCGGGCGTCGTCGGCGGTCGCGATGTGGTCCAGCAGCGGCTGGTAGGCCTGGGCCTGGAGTTCGGTGGCCGGGCTCTGGTGGGTGACGTCGGTGCGCAGCTTGCCGAGGAGCACGCCGCCCTCGGGGGTGGTCGCCTCGCCGGCGGTGAGCCGCGGCCAGTCCACGTCGACGGTGTGGGTGACGTACGCGTCCACCTCGCCGCGGATCCGGTCGCGTACGGCGGCCGGATAGACGTCGGCGCGCTGGGTGACCTCGTACAGGGACTGGGCCTCGCGGCGCACGCTGTCCTCGGCGGCGCCGCGCGCCTCCCAGACGCCCGCGATGGCCAGGCCCAGGACGATCGCGTAGACCACCCCGACCATCATCGTCATGTACTCGATCACGTCGGGGGTTTCGCTGGTGTCCTCGTCGGCCGCGACCCGGCGGTGCCGGATCGTGGTGATGGTGAGGACGACGGCGCAGACGAGCGCCATGGCGATGGCCAGGACCAGCCATTCGGACACGAGGGATCTCCCGTTCGTGGGTGCGGTGGTACGAGGGGTGCGGGGGGCGGTTTCGCTAGCCGCGGCCCTTGGAGCGGGGGCGCAGCGCGGCGGCCGCGAGTACGGCGGGGGTGGTGACGACGGCCATGAGCGTCATGGTGCCGAGACCGTCCGGGCCGCGCCGCTCCAAGGCCGCCGAGTGGTACGGGCGCATGCGGAAGGCACTGGCGAAGGCGGCGGCGGCCCTGGGCGCGGGCGGGGCGACGGCCTCGGCGGACGCGGTCTCCGGTCGTTCCCCGGCGGCCGGCGGAGCCGGTGCCGGCTTCGCGTCGTCACCCGGCGCCGGGGCCGCGGCCCCGGGCGGGCCGGCGGGGTCGGACGGGGCGGGGAGCGCCGGAACCCCGGGGAGGCCCGGGGCGACCCCGGGGTGGCGCACCGTGGGCTCCCCGGCCGGGGACACCGTGACCCCGGGGGTGGGCGTCACCGGGGACGCCGCCGGGGGCCGCGCCACGGGCGGCTCGACGGGACGCGGCCGGCCGCCGGGGGGCCGTACCGTCCCACCGGGTACGCACACGTCCACCCGGGCGCCGCGACCGTTGCCGTCACCCGCGACGGCCACGTGACCGTGCAGGGGGCAGAGCGCGGCCACCAGGCCCGCCCCGGCGAAGTACTGCCAAGCCGTCACCGCGGTCCTCTCGATCGGCAGCCACATGAGGGTTACGGCTGAAGAAACGATCAAGGGGCGAGTTCGACACGCGGCGGACCGGGCGGGATCTGTGTCCGAACCTCGAACGCCCCGGGGCGGTACCCACCGCGGCCCGCCGGTGCGGCGCACCACCCCGCGGTTGCCTTGCGTAGGCTTGCCCCGGTCCGCAACCTACCTACGCGCAGAGGAGATCCATGCCCCGGCCCGACGTCGCGGACGCCCCCGGTGGTGGGCCGGCCGTTGCCGTGTGGGGCGTGGTGCGGCGGCCGCTGCGGTTCCTCGGATCGTGGTGGCCGTGGCGTTGCTGGGCGTACCTCGCGAGCGGGGCCGTGCTCGGGTATCCGGTGCTGGTGGTGCTGGTGGTGCTCGTCGGGTTCGGGGTGGTGCTGTCCGTGGTCGGGATCGGGTTGGGGTTGCTGCTCGCCGCGGTGGCCGGCGCGGTCCCGCTCGGGACGTTGGAGCGACACCGGCTGCGCTGGGTCGATCCGCACCCGGTGGCGGATCCGCACACCTCCCTGGCCGGGGCGGGAGCGGCCGCCTGGCTGCGGACGCGGCTGCGGGAGCGGGCCACCTGGCGGGAGTTCGGGTACGCCGCGTTGCTGGGGCCCGTGTTCGGGGCGGCCGGGTTCGGGGTGATCGCGCTGCTGGCGTTCTCCGCGATCCTGATCGCCACGCCCGTCCTCGTGTGGGCCATCGCCCCGGACACCGTGATGCTGATCCCCGGCCGCGCGGTGGCGGATCCCGTGGAGGGCTTGGCCGGGAGCGCGGTGGGGCTGGTGGGGCTGGTGGTCACCGCGTACGCGGGCGCGCTGCTCAGCGGCGCGCAGGTGAAGGCGGCCCGCCTGCTGCTGGGGCCGCGCGAGGAGGACGGCAGGGTACTGGAGCTGACCCGCTCGCGGGTGCGTCTGGTCGACGCCTTCGAGGCGGAGCGGCGCCGGATCGAGCGGGACCTGCACGACGGGGCGCAGCAGCAACTGGTGGCGCTCAGCATGACGTTGGGGCTGGCCGAGATGGAGCTGCGCAAGGTTCCCGGAGCGGCCGGCGCGGCCGGTCTCGTGACCCGGGGACGCGGTGAGGCGAAGCTGGCCCTGGAGCAACTGCGTGACCTGGTACGGGGGATCCACCCCCAGGTGCTGAGCGACCACGGGCTGGCTGCGGCCGTGGCCGAGGTGGCGCTGCGCCATCCGGTGCCGGTGACGGTCGACCTGCCGGTGCCCCGGCTGCCCGAACCGGTGGAGACCACGGCCTACTTCACCGTCACGGAGGCCCTCGCCAACGCCGCCAAGCACAGCGGCGCCTCGCACGTCGGTGTCGCCGGTAGGGTCGAGGACGGCCGGCTCACCCTCACCATCACCGACGACGGCCGCGGCGGGGCGGATCCCGGCGCGGGGGCGGGTCTGGCGGGTCTCGCGGACAGGGTGGCGATGTTGCAGGGCAGGCTGATCGTGTCGAGTCCGGTGGGCGGGCCGACGGAACTCCGGGTGGAGGTGCCGTGCTCCGAGTGATCCTCGCCGAGGACTCGGTACTGCTGCGGGCCGGCCTGTCGGAGTTGCTGACCCTCGGCGGGCACCGGGTCCTCGCTGCCGTCGGCGACGCGGCCGGGCTGTTGCGGGCCGTGGAGGCCGAGCGGCCGGACGTGGTCGTCACCGACGTACGGATGCCGCCCGGCCTGCGCGACGAGGGCCTGCGCGCGGCGCTCGAACTGCGGTCCCGGGACGCCTCGTTGCCGGTGCTCGTGCTGTCCCAGTACGTGGCGACGGCGTACGCCACCCAGTTGTTCTCGGCGGGGCCGGGAGGCGGGTTGGGTTACCTGCTGAAGGACCGGGTCGGTGAGGTGACCGAGTTCCTCGACGCCCTGCGGCGGGTGCACGCCGGGCAGACCGTCATCGACCCGGAGGTGGTCCGCGTCCTGCTCGCCCCCGCGCCGCGGGACCAGCCCCTCGGCCGCCTCACCCCGCGTGAGCGGGAGGTGCTGTCCCTTATGGCGGAAGGGCTCAACAACCAGACGGTGGCGGAGCGCCTCTTCATCACGCAGGCTTCGGTGGTCAAGCACGCCGGCAGCATCTTCGCGAAGCTGGAGCTGGACCCCACCGAGGGCAACCGCCGCGTCCTGGCGGTCCTCGCCCACCTCCGCGGCTCCGCCGGGGCGTGAGCCGCCCGCACCGCAGGGGCCGTCCGCGCGGGGATCCCTACCGGGCCCCGGCCGGCTCCGGGCGCCGCCGGGAGCGGGCCACCACGCGGGACGCGCCCACCGGTGTCGCGGTGCGGGCCCAGGCCACCAGCAGCACGGGCAGTGCCAGGTAGCCGAAGCGGCCCGCCGGCGCCAACAGGAAGGCCAGGGTCAGGCCGAGGGCGAGCCGATGGGCGGCGGCCACGACCGTACGGGGCGGCCGCACCACCAACGAGACGGCGACGGCCACACCGCCGAGCAACAACAGACCGACCGTCAGATACCACCCCCACGGGCCGAGTTCCGCCAACAGGTGTCCTGGCAGTGGGCTGCTCGCCGGGGTGGGGACGTCCGCGCGGCCCGTGGGGAAGGCGAACACCTGCCGCCACAGCTCCGCCGGCTGGAGCAACAGGCCCGGCAGCACCAGCGCGACCGTACCCCCGACGGCGACGGCCGCGCAGCGTACGGCGGCCCGTGTTCCCCGCAGCACCCCGAGCAGCGCGACGGCGACCGCCACCGCGGGCAGCGCGGTCCACTTGAGGGCGCAGGCCGCGGCGAGCGCCGCCCCGGACAGCCCGGGCCGCCCGGATCCGGCCGCGGCCAGCGCCAGGCAGCACAGGCCGGCCAGTGGCAGGTCCACCCCGCTCACCACCAGCGGCAGCGCCACGACCGGCGAGGCCACCAGCACCGGCAGCAGGGGCGAGCGGGTGCCGCCGAGCAGCCGGCGCCCCGCCCACAGGGCGCCGAACAGGACGGCCGCGCACCAGATCCGGGCGTCCCCCAGCGGCCGCACCGCCCAGCTCCCGCCCGCGCCGAAGGCGCCCTCCAGCAGGGCGCGGGGCACGCCCAGGAGCGCCATGCCGGGCAGGTAGGGGGTGTACTCCTCGACTCCGGCGGGCTGGTCGACGTAGATCCGTCCGGTCCGGAGCAGGAGCCGCCCGGACCGTTCGATCACGCCGACCTCCGACTGTCCCTGTCCCGTCAGCACCAGGTACACCAGCGGTATCGCGATCGCCCCGAGCAGGGCCGCGCCGAGCGCCGCACGGCGCCGGCCGAAGGCGCGGGCCCCGGCGGCGGCGAGGTATCCGGCGCCCGCGCACCACCCCCACAGCCGGTGCGGCCCGAGCGAGGAGAACAAGGGGAACGAGAAGGCCCAGCCGGCGGCGAGCAACCAGCCGGCGGTCCACCGGGCGGTGAGGGAAGGGGTCATGGACCCATTCCAGCCGTGCGGCCCCCTGCGGGTCTGCATGCCCAGGTGGCCTCTTCGTGGTGGGGTTTTCCCTACCACCGGCCCGGTCCGCCGGCCTTCCGACGCCGCCCGCACGCGCCGGAGGGGCGCGGCCCGTGGTGGGGCCGCGCCCCTCCGGGCGTTCGAGCGTGGGAGCCTGGGGCCTCCGAGGGCCTCAGGCCTCCGGTGAACCGCCGAAGCGCTCGCGGTAGGACTCCAGGTCCTCCTCGGTGATCTTCGCGAAGAGCACCGGCGGGACGGTGAACGGGGTGCCGGCCGGGACCGCGTCCAGCGCCTTCGCCTGCTCCGGCGTCACCCAGGTCGCGGTGTCCTCGGCGAGGGAGAACGCGGAGCGCATGGCGCGCGCCGAGGCCGGGATGAAGGGCTCGGAGACCACCGAGTAGAGGTGGATGAGGTTCATCGCGGTGCGCAGGGTCAGCGCCGCGCCCTCCGGGTCGGTCTTGATCTCCAACCAGGGGGCCTTCTCCTCCAGGTAGGAGTTGCCGGCCGACCACAGGGCGCGCAGCGCGGCGGCGGCCTTGCGGTACTGGAGGGTTTCCATGTGGCCCTCGTACTCGGCCAGCAGGTCGGCGATCTGGTCGCCGAGCTTCGCCTCGACCTCGCCGGCCGCGTTGCCCGCGGGGACGTCGTCGCCGAAGCGCTTGCGCGAGAAGGACAGGACGCGGTTGACGAAGTTGCCGAGGGTGTCGGCGAGGTCCTTGTTGACCGTGGCGGCGAAGTGCTCCCACGTGAAGGACGAGTCGTCGGACTCGGGGGCGTTGGCGATGAGGAAGTAGCGCCAGTAGTCGGCCGGGAGGACGGCGAGGGCCTGGTCGGTGAAGACGCCGCGCTTCTGCGAGGTGGAGAACTTGCCGCCGTAGTACGTCAGCCAGTTGAAGGCCTTGACGTAGTCGACCTTCTTCCACGGCTCGCGGGTGCCGAGCTCGGTGGCCGGGAACATCACCGTGTGGAACGGGACGTTGTCCTTGGCCATGAACTGCGTGTAGCGCACGTCCTCGGCCTCGTACCACCAGGACTTCCAGTCGCGGTCGGCCGGTTCGGCGTCCGCCCACTCCTTGGTGGAGGCGATGTACTCGATCGGCGCGTCGAACCAGACGTAGAACACCTTGCCGTCGGCGGCCAGTTCGGGCCAGGTGTCGGCCGGGACCGGCACGCCCCAGTCGAGGTCACGGGTGATCGCGCGGTCGTGCAGGCCCTCGGTCAGCCACTTGCGGGCGATGGAGGACGCCAACTGCGGCCACTCCTCCTCGTGCTCGGCGACCCATGCCTCGACCTCGACCTGGAGCTTGGACTGGAGGAGGAAGAGGTGCTTGGTCTCGCGGACCTCCAGCTCGGTGGAGCCGGAGATGGCCGAGCGGGGCTCGATCAGGTCCGTGGGGTCCAGGACGCGGGTGCAGTTCTCACACTGGTCGCCGCGGGCCTTGTCGTAGCCGCAGTGCGGACAGGTGCCCTCGACGTAGCGGTCCGGCAGGAAGCGCTCGTCGGCGGGCGAGTAGACCTGCCGGATCGCCCGCTCCTCGATGAAGCCGTTCTCCTGGAGCTTGCGCGCGAAGTGCTGGGTGATCTCCGCGTTCTGCCGGGAGGAGCTGCGGCCGAAGTAGTCGAAGGACAGCGCGAAGCCGTCGTAGACCGCCTTCTGGGCGTCGTGGGCCTGCGCGCAGAAGTCGGCGACGGAGATGCCGGCTTCCTTCGCGGCGAGTTCGGCGGGGGTGCCGTGCTCGTCGGTGGCGCAGATGTACAGGACGTCGTGGCCGCGCTGGCGGAGGTACCGGGAGTACACATCCGCCGGAAGCATCGACCCGACCATGTTGCCCAGGTGCTTGATCCCGTTGATGTAGGGAAGCGCGCTGGTGATCAGGTGTCGAGCCATCCTCGGATGCTCCATTTCGTTCATGCGGTGACGATGTGCCGGTGACGGATTGTGATGGGGTTCATCGTATCGAACCGTCGAAAGGGCACGCGCCGCATTCTGTCGGGGTGGACGTAACGCAAAAGCGAGGGTCGTGACCTCTCCGTCACGGCCCTCGCGATGGGCCCATGCTACAGGCGGCGGACCAGGCCACCGACCGGCGTCCGGGACCCGGACCGGCCGCGACGGCGGTCCGCCCCCGGCGACGGACACCGCACACACCGCGGGCGCGATCGCCCGTCCCCCGGGTCCCACCTGCCCCCTCAGTCCCGGCCGCCCCCCGCCCCGTCGAGCGCCGTGATCCGGCCGCCGCTCACGAGTCGGCCCGTCAGCGACACCGGAGCGGCTTCCGCGGCGGCCGGGGCGGTCAGGGTGCGGCCGTTCGCCTCCGCGCGGACCGCGCCGGACGCGGTGATGCCGGCGACCTCGCGGCTCCCGGCGGCGAGGAGGTACCAGCGGCCCGCCGGGGAGCGCCAGCGGGTGCCCGCGAGGAGGTGTTGGCCGAAGCGTCCGCAGGCGGCGGTGGACCGGGCGCGCGTGACGTCCTGCGGCGGCCCGGCGGGCAGGCGCAGCTGGACGAGGACGTCGCCCGGCCCGGCCCAGCCGGAGGCGCGGGTGCAGGTCCACACGGCACGGCCGGCGCCGTCGGGGAGTTCGGCGGCGGCGAAGTCCCAGACGTTGACGGCCCGTACGCCGCCGCCGCGCAGCTCCCGCAGCCGGCACGCGACGGGTGCCCAGGCGGCACGGGCGGCGGAGCCGGTGGCCTCGCGGGGCTGACGGGCGGCGACGGCCCCGGGACCGTCGGGGAGCGGGGTGTAGGTGAGGTGGACGGGGGTCGGCGTGCCCAGGTCGGCGAGGACGAAGGAGTGCTTCTCCACGATCCGGGCGGAGGAGGTCAGTTCGAGCGCGGGCCAAGCGTCGCAGGGCCCGGCGGCACGGGGCACCGCGGCCGGGGCCGTGACCCCGTCGGCGCCGACGGCCAGTGCGGTGGTGGCGTCCCCGGGGCGGAGCAGATCGCGGGTGCCGGCGCCGGCGATCCAGGGGGCGAGCAGGTAGCGCGCGGGTTCCCCGTCGGCGCGCGGGCCGAGGGCGAGGGCGGCTGCGGTGGTGACCCCGGCCTCGTCGGTGCGGGCGAAGTCGAGGGTCCGCCCGCGGGGACCGGCCGCGGCTTCGGTGTAGCGCACGACGCGGTCGCCGTCGAGGAGCAGCACCACCGCACGGGCCGCCTCCGCGCCGGCCGCCCCGGACGCCGGGCCCGGGACGTTCCCGGCGTACAGCAGGTGGGGGTGGTGCGCCGGCGGATCGGTGGCGGTGCCGGGGGCGGCGGTGACGGTGACGCCGCCGGGCCGGGCCGCCCAGGCGCCCAGCGCCCGGGCGAGGAGGGAGCGGTCGGCGGTGCGGGCGCCGCGCGCGGGCCAGGCGGTGAAGTCGACCCGGGCGGTGTCGGCCCAGGCCTCGGCCGGGACCCGGAGCAGTCGCGCGGGGTCGAGCACCCCGGCGGCGACCGGCCCCGCGGCGGGTGCGGTCGGGGTTCCGGCCGGGCTCCCGTCGGCGACGAGGACCCCGCCGATCAGGGCCACCGCCGCCACGGCGGCCCACCCGGCGCGGACCCTGCGGCGGCGGCGCAGCAGGTCGGTGGGCCGGGTGCTGACCACGCTGGAGTCGAACTCCGGGGCGCGCAGCGCCGACAGGAGCTCCGCGTCGACGGGTACGGCCAGGGCTTCGCGGACCCCGTCGGCCGGGTCGGCGGCGCCGGCCGCGCCGAGCAGCCGTACGACGGCCTCCTCGGGCAGTCCGTCCAGCCGGTGCAGCACGAAGGCGGCGCGGACCGGGGCCGGCGCCCCCTCCAACAGCCGGGCCGCCTCGTCGATCCCGCCGGCCGGGGGCCAGAACCGCAGCCCCCAGACGAAGGGCGGCGCGGCCGGCCAGCCGACCCGGGCGAGCAGGGCGCGCGCCCGCCCGGCGGGGGCGAGGGCGGCGCGCAGCACCCGGACCCGTACGCCGCCCAGGGGTCCGCCCGGGCTGTCGGGGCCGCCGGGTCCGCCCGGATCGGGGCCGCCGCCGGCCCGGGGCAGCGCCCGCTGCACGACCCGGTGCGCCAGCAGCACCCGGGTGTGCCGCCCGAGGGAGCCCGGGAGGGAGACGTACGCGAGGCGGACCAAGTGGGGGTAGTGCTCGACGAGCACCGCCTCGGCCTGTTCGACGGCGGTGGAGCCGAATCGCTGTGAGGTGGCCACGCTCAGACAAACGAGTGAATCTTGGGATGGTCACACGTCGTGGCCCGCCGCGGATGTGCACCGACCCCCGGGGACGCCTCCGGCATATGCATACGCACTGGTCAGGCCGTTACGCGGTCAAGGTCGATCAAGAATCAGACATCACCGAACGTAATATTTCCAGGTTTCTTCTCTGCGCCCTCCGAGTGCGCCCGTGCTGCTCTGATGGCCCCCGCACCAGGGGATGAGGTGAAGAACGGTGAACGATGGCGGACCGGAGGAGTCCGGTGGGGCCGTGGGGCTGCCGAGTCGGCGCCGGCAGCCGACGCCGATGAGCCAGTGGGATCCGACCGCGCGCCTGTCGTACTGGGCCTTCCACGCGAACCGGCGGCCGGCGTACATGCGTTTCGCGTACCTCCAACTCGGCTCCGACGCCGCCGCCGAGGACGCCGTGGACGCCACCTTCGACTCGATCATGAACGAGTGGCTCCGGATGCTCCACATGGACCGCCTCGACGCGTACGCCTGGACCGTCCTGAAGCAGCGCCTCGTCGACCGGCAGCGTCGTCGCGACCCCCGGTGCGGGCAGCCCGAGCCGATGGACATCAGCGCCTTCGAGGCCGCCCTCAAGGAGGCGCACGCCGATCAGTACGAGGTGTTGACCGACACGATCCGCTTCTACTCCGCCGTCTCCCGCCTCGCGGAGCGCCAACGGGACACCGTGATGCTCCGCTACGGGCTCCGGTGCACCCCCGGCGAGGCGGCCGCCGTGATGGGCGTCGACGAGGCCACGGTCCGCTCGCAGCTCGGCCAGGCACACCGACGGCTGGCCCGGCTGCTCGACGCCGCCGGCGACTCATGAGGCCGCCGGAGGGCCGCGACCGCGCCGGGGACCCGCGCGCGCTGGCCGAGTTCCTGGACCGGGCCGGCGTCCGCGACCGCTACCCGCACTACGACCTCGGCGCCGCCGAGGCCCGCCTGTTGCGCGTCCCCCTCGCACCGGGGGTGCCCGCCCCCGTCCGGGTCCGGCGCCGTCCCTTCGGCTGGAGCGATCCGGCCCGCGACTGCCCCCTCGACGCCGAGCGGGCCCGCCGCGACCTGAAGGCCGTCTGCCTCACCGTCGTCTGCGACCCCCGCGCGGAGCACGACCTCGGTCGCTTCCTCGACAGCCGGCACGCCGACCTGCCCGGCGCGGTCGTCTTCGGCTGCCTGCTGCACCTGGCCGGGCTGCGCGAGGGATCCCGGTTCTGGTGGCAGTTCGCCGCCGGCTCCGGCGTCGCCCGCACCGCGAGCGCCGCGTACTGCCTCTTCCTCGACCACTCCCGACGCGGTGAACACCACGACGCCCGCGTCTGGGCCCGCGAGGTGGGCCTGCGCGGCTTCCGCCCGAGCGCCCGCCGCGAGCTGCGCGAGGTACGCCTGTGCGCCCAGGCCGCGGTCCTGCGCTACGTCGACCAGTCGGACGATCCCGACCTGGGCCCGGTACCGCTGCCGACGCCCGGGCTGGTCACGGTACTGGCCGCGTTCCTGCCGCCGCTCCCGCCGCACGCCCCCCGGCCCCGCCCCGGCGCGGGCCCGCTGCGCCATCCCGCGCTGACCTCGGCCGCCCGCGCGGCCGGCTCCCGGCCCGCCGCAAGCGCCGACACCGGCGAGGCCATGGCGCAGGCGCGGCGCGCGCTGGACCTCGTACGGGTCCTGGAGCGGCACCCGCTCGGCGTCCGGGCCGGCCGGCTGAGCCGGGAGACGGGCCTGGCCGAGGCGGAACTCGGCCCGCTGCTGGCCATGTTGTGCGAGGAGGAGTACGCGTACCGTCCGGGCGCGGGGGTCTGGGCGCGCGGCCCCGCCCTGGACCGGCTGGCGGCCCCCGGCGGACAGGGCCTGGCCGGTCAGCTCCAGCGCACACTGGCCCTGGCCCGCGACAGCGCGGGCGCCGCCGTCTACCTGAGTCGGTACGCGGAGGGCGAGGTCCGGATCACCCAGATGGCGGACGGGCCGGGGGCCCCGCCGGTCCGGGAGTGGGTGGACTTCCGCGCGGCCGCGCACGCCAGCGCGGTCGGCAAGTGCCTGCTGACGCAGCTCGACCACGACGGGCGGGCCGACCACGTGGCCCGTCACCGTCCGGCCCGGCTCACCCCGCGCACCATCACCGACAGCCGGGCCCTGTTCAGCGCCCTGGACGCGGTCGCTCCGGGCGCCCCCGTCTTCGACCTCCGCGAGTACTCCCCCGGTGTCGTCTGCGCGGCCGTCCCGATCGCGACGGGTGACGCGGCCGGTAGCCTCGCCCTGTCCCTGCCCGCCGCCCACGCCCACCGGCTGCGCCCGGCGACGGAGGCCCTGCGCCGCAAGGCCGTCCCGGTGCTGTTGGCCCTGCTGCTCTCGGGCGCCATCCCGCCGGACGCCCCGCGGGCCGAGCCCGCGCCCGAGGTCGCGCCCCCGTCGACCCGGATGACCCCGGAGACGCTGCGCCACCTGGGCCGGCTCTTCCGCGCCCCGCTGACCCGGATGACCTGCGGCGCGCCCGCGCCGGACGGCCCCCACCTGGTCAGCGACCCCGCGGCGGCGACGGCCTACCTCTTCGACGCCCCGTACGCCGACGGGCCGCGCCTCTCGCTCCCCCGCACCTTCACCCAGGTCGTCCCCGGCACCCTCCCGCCGCCCGACGGCCTGGGGGTGCTCCGGGTGTGACGCCCGCCCGCCTCCCCCGGGGGAACGGGAACGCAGAAGAGCCCCACACGATGTGTGGGGCTCCTGCTCACTGGTGTCCGAGGGGGGACTTGAACCCCCACGCCCGATAAAGGGCACTAGCACCTCAAGCTAGCGCGTCTGCCATTCCGCCACCCGGACCAGGTGGTCGGCCCCGGTTTCCCGCGGCGACATGGACAACAATAGCAAAGGATCCACGGGGTTCCGACCAGATATCCGGGGCGCCCGCAGTCCGCCACGCCGCGCTGACCTGCGGGCATGCCTCACGCCGGCCGGCAGGACGGATCGTCTCGCGAAGGGGTCCGGTGATCAGCGGTCGGCGCCCGCGTTCAGCCAGTCGTCGTTGAGCTGCCACGCGTAGAGGGTGTCGCCGTCCAGGGAGACGTAGTAGGGGCCGCAGCGGACGGTGGGCCGGGTTTCGACGCCCTCGGGGAACCACTCGGCCTCGATCTCCGGCGCCTTCGGCGCGGCCCCGGGGTGCGCGGCGCACCGGGCGGGGAGGGTGCGGTCGGGGAGGGTGGCCTTCAGGAGGCGTCGGCCGCCGGTGGTCCTCACGGAGTACCGGACGTCCGTCGCGTCGTCGGCGGGCCAGCGCGGGACCGAGGTCCGGTCCTGCCGGGCGAATCCCGCTCCCCCTCAGGTCGTACGGGCCCCGGGCCGTCCCCGATGCCGGTACGGACACGGCATCGGGGACGGCCCGGGTGGTGGGCCCGCGGCTAGGGGCAGTGGATGACCTGGCCGGCGTAGGAGAGGTTGCCGCCGAAGCCGAACAGCAGGACGGGGGCGCCGGCGGGGATCTCTCGGCGTTCCACGAGCTTGGAGAGGGCCATCGGGATGCTGGCCGCCGAGGTGTTCCCGGAGTCCACCACGTCCCGTGCGACGACGGCGTTCACGGCGCCGATGCGGGCGGCGAGGGGCTCGATGATCCGCAGGTTGGCCTGGTGGAGGACGACACCGGCGAGTTCCTCGGGGGTGATCCCGGCCTTCTCGCAGACCTTGCGGGCGAGCGGCGGCAGTTGGCTGGTGGTCCACCGGTAGACGGACTGGCCCTCCTGCGCGAACACCGGGGGCGTGCCCTCGATGCGCACCGCGTGGCCCATCTCCGGCACCGATCCCCACAGGACGGGTCCGATGCCGGGCTCCGCGCAGGCCTCGACGACGGCCGCGCCGGCGCCGTCGCCGGTGAGGACGCAGGTGGCGCGGTCGGTGTAGTCGGTGATCTCGGTCATCTTGTCGGCGCCGATGACCAGGGCGCGGGTGGCCGAGCCGGCCCGGATCGCGTGGTCGGCGGTGGCGAGGGCGTGCGTGAAGCCCGAGCAGACGACGTTGATGTCCATCACGGCCGGGCCGCCGCGCATGCCGAGCTTGGCGGCGACGCGCGCGGCCATGTTGGGCGAGCGGTCGATGGCGGTGGAGGTGGCCACCAGGACGAGGTCGATGTCGTCGGGGGTCAGTCCCGCGTTCGCGAGGGCCTTCCCGGCGGCCTGGTAGGCCAGCTCGTCGACCGGTTCCTCGGGGCCGGCGACATGCCGGGTCCGGATGCCGACCCGGGACCGGATCCACTCGTCGTTCGTGTCGACCATGGCCGCGAGGTCCTCGTTGGTGAGCACTTTCGCGGGCTGGTAGTGCCCTAGCGCCACCACGCGTGAACCGGTCATGGGCGGGGTCCCCCTCTGTTGGACGTCAGGATTTTCCAGCTTCGCCTGCTACCGGCCGGTACGGGGGCGCGTGACCCGACAGGAATCTCACACCGATGTTTGGAGAATTCCGAGCAACTTCCTGCCGAGGACGTCGTGGGCCGCAGATCCGGGAGAATGTCCTCGTCAGGTGCGCGACGAGGGACAGAACGGATGGTCGATCACCATGGGACGGGTGACCGAACGGCGCCGCGTCGTGCGGATCCGGAACGGGGTGGTCGGCGTGCGTCCGGACACGCTGGTCGCCGAGGAGCCGTTGGAGATCCGGCTGAACGGGAAACCGCTGGCCATCACCATGCGCACGCCGGGGGACGACTTCGCACTGGCGGTCGGATTCCTGGTGAGCGAGGGCGTGATCGCGCACGCCTCGGACGTCCGGGCCGTGACCTATTGCGAGGGCGCGACGGAGGACGGTTCCAACACCTACAACGTGGTCAACGTGCAGCTGGGCGCGGAAGTGCCGCTGCCCGACATCACGTTGGAACGCAACGTCTACACGACTTCCTCGTGCGGTCTGTGCGGCAAGGCCAGCTTGGACGCGGTCCGCACCGCGTCCCGTTTCCCCGGCATCGCCGACGATCCGGTACGGGTCACCCCGGATCTCCTCGCCGAGCTCCCGGACCGGCTGCGGGCGGCGCAGAGGGTGTTCGACCGGACGGGCGGCCTGCACGCCGCCGGGCTGTTCTCGGCGGCGGGCGAGCTGCTCGACGTACGGGAGGACGTGGGGCGGCACAACGCCGTGGACAAGATCGTCGGGCGGGCCGCCCGGGCCGGTCGGCTGCCGCTGACCGGCGCGGTGCTGCTGGTCTCGGGCCGGGCGTCCTTCGAGCTGGCGCAGAAGGCGGTCATGGCCGGGATACCGGTCCTGGCCGCGGTGTCGGCCCCGTCCTCGCTGGCGGTGGACCTGGCACTGGAGTCGGGCCTGACGCTGGTGGGCTTCCTGCGGGGCCGGGACATGAACGTGTACGCGGGCGAGCACCGGATCACCCTGCCGGAGGCCTAGCGCGTCCCTCGCGCGTCCTGCCGGTCGGGCGCCGTCCCGGAGGGACGCCCTAGCGGCGACGGCCGCGGCGCGGGGCGGGGGCCGGTTTCAGGTCGGGCGGGTCGATGCGGTGGAGGTCGAGGCCGGCGGGGAGCGGGGTGCTGCCCGGTCCGCCGGACTCGGCCCAGGCGATGATCTCGTCCGTCGCGGTGTCGTCCAGGGCGAAGCCGAACCAGACGGCGCGGGCTCCCCGGCGGCGGTTCTCGGTGGTGGGCTGGACGACGATGACGTTGGCCTGGGCGCACGGGCCGAGGCAGTCGCTCGTGCGGACGGCCAGCAGGCCCGCCGACGCGGCCGCCGCCTCGCGCAGCCGGGCGAGTTGACCGGCGTGGTCGGAGCCCGGGTTCTTGCGGGGGTCCCCGCAGCAGCAGCCCCGGCAGACCACCAGGGTGCAGGGGCGTGGGGCGTTGGCGGCGAGCGGGCGTATCCAGGTCACCGACGCACGTTACCGGCCCTGTGGGGCGGGGTGTTGGACGGCGCGGGAGACCTCCGCCACATCGTCGGCGGTGCCGGCCACCGGGTCCTGGGCACGTCGTCGGGCCGGCACCGCGCAGACCCTGGCGGGCGGGGACCGGCTCAGCAGGCCCGCGTGAAGTGGCGGCGCCGGCCGGCCGGCGGGGGCCGGACTCCGGGCCGCCGGGCGGGCGCCCGGGCGGGGTCGGACCGGGCCCGGTCCTTGCCCGTAGGGATCTTGTGGAGGTTTACCGGGGGCTGCCGGGGGTGGGGCCCGGTGGGGTAGCGTCGCGGCGCCCCAGGGAGAGGAGCGGGATGTTGCGCGAGTTCACCGTCCCACCCGTGGTCACGGGCACGCCGGTCGGCGGTCTGGCCGACGTGGTCTTCGAGTACGCGGGGCAGGACCCGGACCGGGTGGTCCTCGGTCGCAAGGCGGGCGGGGTGTGGCATGACGTGACCTCGCGGGAACTGGCCGGGGAGGTGCTCGCGCTGGCCAAGGGGCTGCTCGCGCAGGGCATCCGGTTCGGCGACCGGGTCGCGCTGATGTCCCGCACCCGCTACGAGTGGACGTTGTTCGACTTCGCGCTGTGGGCGATCGGGGCGCAGCCGGTGCCGATCTACCCGACGTCCTCGGCGGACCAGGTCCAGTGGATCCTCCGGGACGCGGATTGCGTCGGGTGCGTGGTGGAGGACGAGAACCAGGCGATGACGGTCGGGTCGGGCGTCGAGGGGTTGCCCGGGTTGCGGCGGCTGTGGCAGCTCGACGCGGGCGCGGTGGAGGAGTTGGTGGCGGACGGCCGCACGGTCGCCGAGGACGTGGTCCACCGGCACCGTCGGGCCGTCACCCCGGACGCCGTGGCGACCGTCATCTACACCTCGGGGACGACGGGCAGGCCCAAGGGCTGTGTGCTCACCCACGCGAACTTCATGTTCGAGGCGGACACGATGGTGGCCCGCTGGGAGCCGGTCTTCCGAGCGGGGCCGGGGGAGCAGCCGTCGACGCTGTTGTTCCTGCCGCTGGCGCACGTCTTCGGACGGATGGTGGAGGTGGCGGCGGTGCGGGCGCGGGTGAAACTGGGGCACCAGCCGGTGCTGGCGGCGGCGGAACTCCTGCCGGACCTGGCCGCGTTCCGGCCGACGTTCGTGCTGGGGGTGCCGCACGTCTTCGAGAAGGTGTTCGCGGCGGCCCGGCGCAAGGCCGAGTCGGAGGGGCGTACGGGTCCCTTCGACCGGGCGGTGGAGACGGCGGTGCGGTACGCGGAGGCCCGTGAGGAGAAGACCTTCGGAACCGGGCCGGGACCGTCGGCCGGGTTGCGGATGGAGCACCAGCTGTTCGAGAGGTTGGTGTACGGGAAGGTCCGCGAGGCCATGGGCGGTCGGGTGCGGCACGCGATGTCGGGCGGCTCGGCGATGTCGAGACGGCTCGGGCTGTTCTTCGACGGCGCGGGCATCAGGGTGTTCGAGGGGTACGGGCTGACGGAGTCGTCCGCCGCCGCCACCGCGAACCCGCCGGGGGCGACGAAGTACGGGACGGTGGGACAGCCGATCCCGGGCAGTACGGTCCACATCGCGCAGGACGGGGAGGTGTGGTTGTACGGCGGGCACGTGTTCTCCGGGTACCTGAACGATCCCCGGGCGACGGCGGAGGTGTTGCGCGGCGGCTGGCTGGCGACCGGGGACCTGGGCCGGCTCGACCGCGACGGGTACCTCACCATCACCGGGCGCAAGAAGGAGATCCTGGTGACCTCCAACGGCAAGAGCGTGTCGCCGACCGCGTTGGAGGAGCGGGTGCGCTCGCATCCGCTGGTGGCGCAGTGCGTGCTGGTGGGCAACGACCGGCCGTTCATCGCGGCGCTGGTGACCCTGGACATGGAGGGGGTCGCCCACTGGCTGTCGATGCGGGGATCGCCGCAGTTGACGGCCAGCGAGGTGGTGGGTGATCCGGAGCTGGCGGCCGAGGTGCGGCGGGCGGTGGTGGCGGCCAACACCCTGGTCTCGCAGGCCGAGGGGATCCGGACGTTCCGGGTGTTGGCCGAGCAGTTCACCGAGGAGCGCGGTCTGTTGACCCCGTCGCTGAAGCTGAAGCGCCGGGCGATCGAGAAGGCGTACGCGCGGGAGGTCGCGGACCTGTACCCGTCGTGACGTCAGGCCCTCGGCAGGCCCGCGCGGCGCACCCGGGACGGACCTCCGACGGGACACTCCAATAAATCTGACGGTTCGTCATTTCATTTCGTCATCGATATTGACGGTACGTCAGGTCACGCACAGAATGCGGGGATTCCGACCCGAGGGGGATCCCACCCATGCCGCGACCCATCCGCGCCCTGGCCGCCGTGGCGGCCGCCCTCGCGCTCACCTCCGCCTGCAACTCCGCCTCCAGCCACACCGATCCCGGCAAGCCCGGGGGCGGGACGCAGGCCGTGCGCGGGGTGAGCGCCGACTCCATCAAGGTCGGCGGCATCGTGTCGATGACGAGCGCCGGGGGCTACAGCAAGAAGGACACCGACCTCGGGGCCAAGGCCCGCTACCTGCGGGCCAACGCGGAGGGCGGCGTCAACGGCCGGAAGATCGACTACATCGGCGCGGAGGACGACGGCCAGGATCCCGGCAAGAACCTGGCCGCCGCCCGCAAGCTCGTCCAGCAGGACAAGGTGTTCGCGGTCTCCCCGATGAGTTCGGTGACCTTCTCGGGGGCCGACTTCCTGGAACAGGAGCAGGTGCCCACCTTCGGCTGGGGCACCCTGCCGTCCTTCTGCGGCCCCAAGTACATCTACGGGTTCAACGGCTGCCTGGTCCCCAGCCCCGGCGGGAGCATCAACCAGACCTGGCCCGAGGGCATCGGCCAGGTGCTCGGCGGCAAGCGGGGCAAGTCGGTGGCGATCATCGCGAACGACAGCGACGCCGGCAAGTTCGGCATCCGAACCTTCCAACAGGGTTTCACCAGCGCCGGGTTCACGGTGTCCTACGCCAAGGCCTCGGTCCCGGCGACCGCCGTGCCCAGCGACTGGTCGGCGTACGTCAAGGACATCCTCGCCGGCAACGGCGGCAAGGCCCCCGACGCGGTCATCTCCGTCATGCAGACCCCCAACAACATCGGCCTGTTCACCGCGCTCAAGCGCGGCGGCTACCAGGGGCTGCTGTCCGACCCGACGGACTACGACCCGGGGTTGCTCGCCAAGGACGCCACAAAGCAGGCCCTCGACGGGGTGCACGTCCTGCTCCAGTTCGAGCCCTTCGAATCGCAGAGCGCCGGCATGACCCGCTTCAAGGCGGACATCAAGGCCGCGGCCGGTGGTCAGGAAGTCCCGCTCAACATGCACATGTTGACCGGCTACATGTCAGCCGACCTCTTCCTGTCCATCGCGCAGAAGGCAGGGAAGGACCTGACCGTCGCCTCGTTCCAGGCCGCCGCGCAGGGGTTCTCCGACACCGGCACCCTCGTCGGCGACCGGTCGGAGCCGAAGGGGCAGAAGGACAGCTTCGGCTGCGGGGCGCTCGTACAGCTGAGGCAGGGCAAGTACGAGGTGTCCGTGCCCTTCACGTGCCACGAACCGATCCCCTTCGGCTGAGGGACGGGGCAGCGGGATGGGAGACCTGCTCGTCTTCGTGCTGAGCGGCCTGGTGTCCGGCGCCTTGTACGCGCTGCTGGCCACCGGGCTGGTGCTGTCGTACTCGGCGTCCGGGCTGTTCAACTTCGCGCACGGCGCCACCGCCTACCTGTGCGCGCTCACCTTCTACGAGCTGCACTCCGGACTGGGGTGGCCGGCCGTCCCCGCGGCGCTGCTGGTGGTGTGCGTCCTGGCGCCCGGGCTCGGTTGGGGGTTGGACCGGCTGATGTTCCGACGGCTCGCCCGGGTCGGGGAGACCGCCCAGATCGTGGCGACCATCGGGCTGCTCGTGGCGCTGCCCGCCGCCGGATTGTGGACGGTGGAGCTGCTGGGCGCGGCGGGCGCGCCGGTCGCGCCCGCCGAGAACCAGTTCGGGCTGCCCGGGGTGGGGCCGAGCCCGGCCATGTCCTGGCAGCTCGCGGACGGCGTGGGCATCGACTCCGACCAGCTGATCACCTGGGTCGTCACCGCGGTGGTGGCCGTCGCCCTGTGGGTGCTGATGCGGCGCACCCGGCTGGGGCTGCGGCTGCGGGCCGCCGTCGACAACCGGTCGCTGACCGAGCTGCGCGGGATCAGTGCCGACCGGCTGTCTTCGGTGGCGTGGATGATCTCGTCGGGTCTGGCGGGGCTCGCGGGGGTGCTCGCGACCCCGCTGCTGGGGCTGTCCGCGCACGACTTCACCCTGTTCCTGTTCGTATCGGCGACCGCCGCCGTGATCGGCCGGTTCGCGTCCGTACCGCTCGCCTTCGCGGGCGGGTTGGGGCTCGGGGTGCTGCAGAACCTGGTCGCCGGCTACGCCTCCTTCGCCGAGGGGATCACCGGGTTCCGCACGGCGGTGCCGTTCCTGATCCTGTTCGGGGGGCTGCTCGTCCTGACCCGGCGGGCGCGCACCGCCGGGGTCGCCGCGGTCGACGTACCGTCCCCGGACCATCTCGCGGGCGCGTCGTGGAACCGCCGTTGGGGTGGCTGGGCGGTGGCCGCCGCCCTGCTGTGCGCGGCGTTCTACACCGTCACCACGCCCTTCTGGACGGGGTTGCTCGCGCAGGGCCTGGCCATCGCGCTGGTGTTCATGTCGTTCACCGTGGTGACCGGGCTGGGCGCGATGGTGTCGCTGGCCCAGGCGACCTTCGTCACCGGGTCCGCGCTCGTCGCGGGCCTGCTGATGAGTCGGGGCTGGCCCTTCGTGGCGGCGCTGGCGGTGGGCACCTGCGTGGCGGCCCTGCTCGGGGCGCTGGTCGCGCTGCCGGCGCTGCGGCTCGGCGGGCGTTCTCTCGCCTTGGCCACGCTGGCGCTTGCCTTCCTGGCCGACCAGGTGCTGTTCCAACTGCGGTGGCTGCGCAACGGGGACTCCGGTTGGTCCGTCCCGCGGCCGGTGATCGGCCCGCTGGACCTGTCGGACGACCGGGCCTTCGGGGTGGCCCTGGTCGTCCTGGTCGCCGTCGTGGCCGCCGCGCTGGGCGCGCTGCGCGATTCGCCGTCGGGGCGGGCGATGCTCGCCGTACGGTCGGCGCCGGCGGCGGCCATGGCCTCCGGGGTGTCCGTCCTGCGCACGAAGCTGACGCTGTTCATGCTGTCGGCCGGTCTGGCCGGGTTCGGCGGGGTCCTGTACGCCTCGTACAACACCCGGATCACGGCGACCGACTTCACGGCCATGACGGGGTTGGTGTGGCTCGCGGTCGTCGTGGCGGCCGGGGTGCGGCGGCCGCAGTACGCGGTGGTGGCGGGGCTGGTGTTCGCCGTGGCGCCGCGGGTGCTGTCGGACTGGGTGACGGAATCGGCGCACCTCCCGGTGATCCTGTTCGGGTTGGCGGGGCTGGCCCTCGCCAACGATCCGGACGGGTACTGCGCCGCCCTCCCGGTACGCCGGGCACGGCGGGCGGCGGCCGCCGCCGGGGGCGCCGCGCCCGCCGGCGCGGACCCGTCGCCCGGAACCGGGACCGGAACCGCTCCGGTGGCGCGGGAGAAGCCGGAGCCGGGCACCACCGCCGGCCCGGTCACCGTCCCGCCCGCCCGTCGGCCGGCGGCGTCCGGGGGCGGGCACGCGGGCCGGGGCGCGGCGGCGCCGGGCGTGCCCGCGCTGGAGCTGCGTGACGTCACCGCCGGGTACGACGGCGGGCTCGTCCTGCGCGGGGTCGGCCTCACCGTGCGCCGGGGCGAGATCCTCGCCGTGCTCGGGCCCAACGGCGCCGGGAAGTCCACCGCCTGCCGGGTCGCCGCCGGGCTGCTGCCCGTCACCGGCGGGGCGGTCCTCGTCGGCGGTCGGGACGCCACCGGGGACGGGCCGGTCCTGCGGTCCCGGGCCGGGGTGCTGCTGGCACCGGAGGGGCGGGGGATCTTCCCCGCGCTCACCATCGAGGAGAACCTGACCCTCCACCTCCCGGAGGCCGCCGCCCGGGCCGCCGTCTACGACCGCTTCCCGCGCCTCGGGGAGCGGCGGGCCGTGGTGGCCGGAGCGCTGTCGGGCGGGGAGCAGCAGATGCTGGCCCTCGCCCCGCTGCTGGAGCGCCCGCCGCAGGTGCTGATCGCGGACGAGCCCTCGCTGGGGCTCGCGCCGCGCGTCGTGGACGAGGTGTACGGGCTGCTCACCGAGATCCGGGACGCCGGCAGCGCGCTGCTGCTGGTGGAGGAGAAGGCGGCGGAGATCCTGGGGATCGCCGACACCGTGGCCTACCTCTCCCAGGGCCGGGTCTCCTGGTGCGGCCCGCGGGCCGAGGTCGAGCCGGACCGGCTGACCGAGGCCTACCTGGGGATGGCGACATGAGCGGCTACGTGCTGGAGGCGTGCGGGATCAGTGTGCGCTTCGGCGGGGTGCGGGCCCTGACCGGGGTGGACCTGGGGGTCCGCGCCGGGGAGGTGTGCGGGCTGATCGGGCCGAACGGTGCCGGCAAGACCACGCTGTTCGACGTACTGTCCGGGATCCGGCGGCCCGACCGGGGGCGGATCCTGCTCGACGGGGCGGACGTCACCCGTCGCTCCCCCGTCTGGCGGGCCCGGCACGGGATGCACCGTACGTTCCAGCGCCAGCAGCTGTTCGGGCAGTTGAGCGTGGCCGACAACCTGCTCGTCGCCCAGGAGTGGCGGGGCGGCGGGGGCGGTCTCGGCGCCGACCTGCTGGGGCTCCCGACGCGCCGCCGCCGGGAGCGGGAGCGGCGCGAGCGGGGTCGACGGGTCCTGGCCTCCTGCGGGATCGGGTCGCTCGGGGAGCGGTACGCGGGCGGGCTGCCCGTCGGCCGGGCCCGGATGGCGGAGCTGGCGCGCGCCGTGGCCGACCCGCCGAGGGTGCTGCTGCTCGACGAGCCGGCGTCGGGGATGTCGGCGCCGGAACGGGAGCAGCTCGCCGCGGTGGTGCGCCGGCTCGCCCAGGGGGAGGGCTGCGCGGTGCTGCTGGTCGAGCACAACGTGGCCTTCGTGATGGACCTGTGCGCCCGGGTCGTCGCCCTGGACCTCGGCACGGTCCTCGCCCAGGGGACGGCGGCCGAGGTGCGGGCGGATCCCCGGGTGAGAGAGGCGTACCTCGGTACGACGTGACACGGTTCGCGAGCACGGGGCGGGCTGGCACGGTTCGCGAGCACGGGGCGGGCCGGCACGGTTCGCGGGCACGGCGCCGGTCGGCACGGTTCGCGGGCACCGGGCCGGCCGGCCGACATCGCGCCGGCCGGCGGGAATACGGTGTACGGGGGGCCGGTTGTGGCCCCCCGTACACCGTGGCCCGTACCCGTACCCCGTGGCGGGCCGCGACCGCACCGACCCGAGGGAATCGACCGCACGTGAACCAGGTCCCCACCGTCAAGCTCAACAACGGCACGCTCATGCCCCGGCTCGGCTACGGCGTCTGGCAGGTCCCGGACTCCGAGGCGCGACAGGCCGTCGGCACCGCCCTGGAGGCCGGCTACCGCAGCATCGACACGGCGGCCGTGTACGGCAACGAGGAGGGCACCGGGCGGGCGCTCGCCGAGTCCGGCCTGCCGCGCGCGGAGCTGTTCGTCACCACCAAGCTGTGGAACGGGCCGAAGCGGACCTGGGACCGGGACGCGGTGCTGCGCGCCTTCGAGGACTCGCTCGGCAAGCTGGGCCTCGACCACGTCGACCTGTACCTGATCCACTGGCCGCGCCCGATGCGCGAGGACTTCCTCACCATCTGGAAGACCTTCGAGGAGATCGCCGCCGACGGTCGGGCGAAGGCGGTCGGCGTGTCGAACTTCCGTCCCCGGGACCTGGAGCGGCTCGGCGAGGTGAGCGACCTCGTGCCCGCCGTGAACCAGATCGAGCTCCACCCGCTGTTCCCGCAGGAGGAGCTGCGCGCCCTGCACGCGGAGCGGGGCATCGCCACCGAGGCCTGGTCCCCGCTGGGTCAGGGCAAGGAGCTGCTGACGCTGCCCGCCGTCGCGGAGATCGCCGCCCGGCACGGCCGCAGCGCCGCCCAGGTGGTGCTGCGCTGGCACCTCCAGCTGGGCAACGTGGTGATCCCGAAGTCCGTGACCCCCGCCCGGATCCGGGAGAACCTGGACGTCTTCGGGTTCGAGCTGGACGCCGCCGACCTCGCCGCGCTGGACGCCCTCGGCGCGAGCGCGGCGGGCCGGCGCATCGGGCCGGACCCGGCCGTCTTCGACGTCTGAGGGCGCCGGCGTGAACCTTTCCGACGGGCTCTACCGGATCAGGAACGTCGAGAGCGGGCTGGTGCTCCAGTTGGAGGGCGCCTCGCGGGTGCGGGTCGGCCCGGACGGGCCGCCCGCGCCGGCGACGGCCCGCCGCTGGCGGATCTCCCCCGTGCACAGCGGGGGCGGCGTCTTCCACGTGGTGAGCGAGGACAACGAGCGGCGCCTGGACGTCGCGAACGCCTCGACGGACGCCGGCGCCCGGGTGCAGGTGTGGCGGCCCAACGCCTTCGGCGCCCAGGAGTGGCTCGTCGAGCGGCACCTGGACGACCCCGGGGTGGTGTCGCTGATCGCCTGCATCAGCGGGCTGTCCCTGGAGGCCGATGAGGAGGGCCGGGCCCGTCAGGGCGAGGACACCGACTCCCCGTCCCAGTGGTGGCGGCTGGAGCCGGTGTAGTGGAGCGGGCCCTCGTCCCCGGCCCCCACGACGGGTTCAGCTCGCGCCGTGGGCCGGGGCGAGGGTCTCGACGCGTTCGGCGAGCGCGAAGTCGGTCGCGGTGACGGCGCCGCCGGCGTCGTGGCTGTTGACCGACAACCTGACGGTGTTGTAGCCGAGGGTCAGGTCCGAGTGGTGGTTCAACTCTTCCTGGACGGCGGCGATGTGGACGACCAGGGCGCCGGCCGCGAAGTGCGTGCCCAACCGGTAGGTGCGGACGATCCGGTCGTCCTCGAAGGCCCAACCCGGGAGTTCCCGCAGGCGGTCCTCGATCTCCTTCTGCGACAGCGGCTCACTCGGCATGCACCGGCTCCTCATCCTCGGGTACGCCCGTCGTACGTCCGTGACGTGGGGTCAAGGTTCGCACAGCACGGCCCGCGCGGGCCCCTCCGCGGCACGGTCCGTGCGTGTCCCCGAGGGGCTTCGCCGCCGCGCTCCTCGGCTAACGTCGGAGCCATGACGACGGCGACTGTGGGACATCTGCTGCGCACCTGGCGGGAGCGGCGCGGCATCAGCCAGTTGGAGCTGGCGGGCCGCGCCGACTCCTCCTCCCGACACATCAGCTTCGTGGAGACGGGCCGGTCCCGGCCGAGCGAGGAGATGGTGCTGCGGCTCGCCGAGCACCTCGACGTACCGGTACGGGACCGCAACGCCCTTCTGGTGGCGGCGGGTTACGCCCCGCGGTACGCGCACACGGCGCTGGACGCCCCGGCCATGGAGGTGCTCCGCGAGAGCCTGGAACGGCTGATGACGGCCTACGAGCCGTACCCGGCCCTGGTGGTCGACGCCACGTACGACGTCGTCGCCGCGAACCGGGCCGTGATGGCGCTCCTCGACGGGATGCCGGAACACCTGCTGGCCCCGCCCCTGAACGTCATGCGGATCACCCTGCACCCGGAGGGTCTCGCCCGGCGGATCCACAACCTGCGCGAGTGGCGCGGTCACCTGTTGGAGCAGATGGAGCGACAGATCGCGCTGGCCCGCTCCCCCGCGCTGCGCGCCCTGTACGAGGAGGTCGCCGCGTACCCGGTCGCGGACCGACCCGGCGACACCGAGGCCCGCGAGCAGGTCCCGTACATCGCGCTGCCGCTGCGCGTCGAACACGACGGGCAGATCCTGTCCTTCGTGTCGTCGATCTCCACCTTCAACACGCCGATGGACGTGACCGTCGCCGAGCTGGCCATCGAAACGCTCCTGCCGGCCGACGCGGCGACGGCGAAGTACCTGCGCTCAACGGCTTCCTGACTCCGATGCGCGCAGCGCCAGTTGCTGGAGCAGCGCGAACGAGGCGACGGTCAGCGCCTGCGCCGGGATCCACACCGCGCCCGCGGTGGTGGGCGCCGGGCCGATGAACAGGGCGACCAGACTGAGCACCGCCCAGGCGTAGTTGGCCTCGATCACCATCTTCACCGGGAAGCCGGCCGGCCGGGGCCGGGTGGCGAGCAGTCCCACGCCGGCGCCGTACAGGAGCAGGAAGACCCCGAGGCCGAGCAGGAGCCTCCCGTCGACGCCGAGCAGGCGGCCGAGCGGGGCGGAGAAGGCCGCGTACGCCAGGCCGTTCCCGGAGGTGACGACGGCGTCCAGCGCGAGGAAGCGGCGTAGGGCGGTCCGGGGGACGGTGGTGCGGGCGATACCGAACAGGGTCGCGGACATGGCGGTCAGCCTCCATCGAGGTCGGGTGCGCGGGCTGGGTACCGGACCCCGGAGGCGAGTGCGCGCCCCCGGAACCCGATGCGCCCACTGTGCCGCCGCCCCGGACCGGGGTCGATTACCTCCCACGTAAGCCCCTCCCCTGAGAAACGCGCGCCGGCGGCCGCGCCACGCCCCGGTGGATCCGCTCACGCTCCGCACCGGGCCCACCTCGGAGGCCCGTCGACACGGTCGGGCCGGCGGAACCGCTGAAGCCGCCTTGTTGCACCTCGGTTCTTGCGCTTGTGTTCCCGGACGCCCCCATGAGCTCGCTATCGGGCACTACAGTTCCTGATTGTGTCGCGCGTCACACCGCAGGGGCTCCGGGTGGGCAGCTCAGCGGGGTGGCCGGATGCCCGAGTGGCGAAATCTGGGGGGTTTCATGCTTGAAATGATCAAGGGTTCCAATGTGGCACTGGCCGGGCTGAGCGAGAACGTCGGCTCGTTGATCGTCGCTTTGAGTTGGGTCAGTCCGACCGGTCAGGGCGACGCGGACGTGTCCGTCCTGCTGCTCGACGCGAACGGCAAAGTACGCGGTGACGGCGACTTCTACTTCTACAACAACGCGGTTGCCGCTGATGGAAGCGTGCAACTGCTCGGGAAGACACCGACGAAAAGCGGCGACGAGGACCGCATCAGCTTCGACCTCACCGCGGTTCCACCCGGCATCGAGCGGATGGTCGTGGCGGCGAGCCGCTACGAGGGAGCCGGCTTCGGGGAACTGGAAGACCTGAAGGTGACATTGGTCGATGGGGGCGGGGAGAGGCTTCTCAGTTACGCCATTGACGATGCCGGCACGGTGAGCGCGATCATCTTCGGCGAGTTGTACCGACGGGAGGAAGAGTGGAAGTTCCGTGCTGTCGGACAGGGCTACGACGCCGGCCTGGCGGGTCTGGCGGCGGACTTCGGTGTCGACATCGATGACGGCGCGGACGCGGAGGACCTGTCGAACGGTGCGGCGAGCAGCGCGGAGACCGTCACGCCCATCTCCGCTCCGGCAGTTGGGCGGCTGCCTCAAGTCCCTCCGGGCTCGATTCCGGATCCCCGTCCGCCCGTCGACGAGGGGGCGCCGAGGAAGGTGGCGAGGCCCCGCACCGTCAAGAAGAAGGTCACGCTGCCCAGCGTCACCCGGAAGTCCCTGGCGGACAACGACTCCTGGCAACAGGCCAGGCTCTTCCCGCTCTCGGCGCTCAAGAGCGACCGTGACCGAGAGATGCGCGCCACGTCAGTACTGCTTTCGGTGATGGCGCAGGTGCCGGAATTCGGACGGAGACTCACCGCGGCATTCGGAGCGCCGGCGGGCCGCATGGAGACGTTCACCGAGGTTTCCCTACCGCACGGCGATACGCCCCGGCGTCCCGACGGGGTGATTCGTGTCGAACGGGCGGGCAAGCTCTGGACCGCCCTGGTGGAGACCAAGACCAACGCCAACGAACTGAAGTCCGAACAGGTGCAGGCGTACGTGGACATCGCTGCGCGTCGTGGCTACGAGGCCGTGATCACGCTGTCGAACGATGTGGCATTGGAAGGCAGCCCGCTCGTCGACATCAAGATCGACGGGCGGCGCAAGCACAAGGTGGCGCTCTGGCACCTGTCCTGGGCCGAAGTCACCTACCAGGCGCAGATGCTGATCCGGTACGAGGGCGTCGGGGACAAGGCACACGCCTGGCTGCTCCAAGAGCTGCTCCACTACCTGTGGCACGACAACTCCGGCTGCCACGGATTCCAGAACATGGGATCGGCGTGGGTTCCCGTACGCAACGGAATCAACGACGAAACGCTGTGTCAGGGCGACCCGCGCGCCTTGGACGTGGTCGAGAGCTGGGAACAACTCATCCGTCAGATCTGCCTCAGCCTCGGTGGTGAACTCGGACAGAAGGTCCTGCCCGTCCAGCGGGCCGAGCGTGGAGCGGATCCGAGGAGCCGCCGCATCCACTTCGCCGATCAGCTCTGCCTCGACGGCAAGCTTCAGGCAGAGCTAAGGATGGATGGTGCGCCCGGAATCCTGGGGATCTGCGCCGACTTGCGTACCGGCAAGCTCCGCACCTCGATCGAGTTCCCCGCACCCGAGCAGGGTTACCCGTTGACCTGGGCCAAACGCCTCGTCCGACGACTGGCGGAGGCGCCGGCGGACCTCCACATCGAAACCCGGGTCGAAGGAGGGACGGGAGGGCCACGGGGCACGCTGGAAAGGCTCCGCCCGGAGCCGGGGGGCATGCTCCCCCAGAACAACAACACCCGCATCACCGGCTTCCGCCTGTCCCTGTTCAAGAGCATGGGAAACAGCCGCGGGAACACCGAGTCCGGTTTCATCCGCAGCGTCGACGACGCCGTTCACCGCTTCTACACGAACGTGGTGGTCCACCTGGACGGCCCGACGTCCCGGCAAGCGCCGAAGAAAGAACTTGCCGGAACGGGATGACCGTCCTGAGCTCGGGGAAAACCACCGATTCTCTCCTGTGCCAGCACTGCCGGGGGAAACGACGATGGCCGCGACGCATGGCGGTCCTCACCGACCCGCGGTTGACCGCTCGGTGCCCGCGTCATCCAACCCACGATTGACATGCGGCCTGGATCCCCATTTGGAGGAAGCGGCAGTCCGCGTAGCACTCGAAACCCCGTCGGGCCAAGAGGCCCGTAGGTCACACCAGATATCTGTTACGTCAAGGGGAGTCATGTCGAACCCATACGTCAGCGCGCCCATCCAGGCTCGCATGTACACGAACACAGTGCACAAGATCGTCTGGATCGTCGCGGTCACGGCATCGGCAGGCCTGCTCGCGCCGCCTCTATTTTTCATCGCAGCCAAGAAGCGTGTCGTGAGCATGGCAGTACCGGCGGTGTACGCGGCGATCATCTACGGGACGGCATTTGTGGGCTCGATCCTCGGCAATCCGAAGAATTGGGTGGGCGGCGTTCTTTCGATCACGATGATCGTTGCTGCCGTGCACGCCGCCATCCTCGATGCGGATTGGAAGTCGGGCCGGTAGCACCCGAGGCGACAGTGCCTGCTTGGGCAGGCTGGTCTCGGTTTTCGGGGCCCGGCCGTGGCCCCGCATGAGCAACGTGGCATGTTCGTTGCCGCGCACGGTCCGGCCGGACAGGTCACAGGTTTGCGAGGAGGTTCGCGAGGGGGGTCGGGGCCTGGCCCGCGGGGAGGGACTCCGTCAGGAGGCGGGCGTAGTGGATCTTGCGGCCCTTGCGCGTGCCGAGGAAGCGGCGCAGCAGCCGTCGCCGGGGGCGGCCTTGGTGGGCGGGTTGGTGCAGCAGGGTCCGCCAGGCGCGGATGTCGCCCTCGGCTTCGATGATCTCCTCGACGCGCGTCGTGCCGAGCGTGCGGATGAGTTCGTCCTCCAGGTCCGCGGCGCACACGAAGAAGGTCGCGTCCGGTGTGCCGGCCCGCTCCAAGCCGCGCTCGTAGAAGCCCTGCTCGTTCTCGTCGCACAGTCCGGTCAGGCTCAGGCCCAGTCCGGGGGGCCCGAGCAGGGCGGCGTACCGGGCGACGTTCATCGCCCCGCGCATCGACACGACGGACACCCCTTCGGCGGCGAGGTCACGGCCGTGTCGTTCGGCCAGGGCCTCGACGGCTTCGAGGTCGCTCGGCCCCTCCAGCAGTACCGCCGTCCGCAGCCCGAGCCCCGTGGCCAGATCAGCGGCCGGGCCGCCTGCCCCGCCGGCCGCCCAGCCGTCCACCGCTTCCCGGAATGCCCCCATGTCCACCATGCGGCGAGTCTGCCCCGCGACCGGCGTCGCGGCACGACATTTTCCGGCGGGCCCGGACCGCGCCGCCGACCGACCCTCCGTCCGACCGCTACGGCTGGTCGGGCGGCGCGAGGCGGTCTGTGTGGCCGGCGAAGGACAGGAACAGGGATCGGCGGCTGAGCAGCCAACGGCCGTCAACCCTGCGGAACGCGTCCTCATAGTGCCCCACCTGGGTGGGAATCCGCGGCGGCACGTAGCCGGCCCCGGTGTGCCCGTCGACGCGGTAGGTCGTGAAGTAGGTGGTCGCGTTCGCCGTGGTGGCAGAGGTGAGCGTGACCACGATGTTCGTGCACAGGCGGCGCGAGAGCCGGTCCGCGGGTCGGGAGCCGAAGTAGGCCCTGAGTGCTTCGTGTCCCTGGGACCTTCGACCGTCGAAGGGCCACTCCCAGACCCCGTCCTCGGTGAAGAGCTCGGCCACGTCGCCGGGGTGACCTAGATCGAGTTCACGGACGAACTCCAGGATCACGCGCTCACAGGCCCGCTCGGCGATCAGGCGGTACATGGGGTCGAGGTCTTCGGTGTCCATAGCCTCTTCCTAGCAGGACGGTGGGAACCGTCACCACTGTGTTCCGGCGTCACACCAAGCCGCCGAACGCCCTTGCGGCTCACGGACGTTGTCGGGGCATGTCGCCGCCTCGTCCGACCCCGACGGCCGTGCCCCGCGCGGGTTCGTCGCCCGGAGTGTGACGACGGGGCCGCCGACGTGGTGGTCGCCGGTCGGGATCCGGCAGGTCCACCGCGCATCGGTCATCGGCGACGGGCTGCCATCCTCGTGCGCCCGTCCGGGGCCGCTGTGCGGGCCGGCGCCTACGACGTCGCGCCGCGCGACCGGGGTCCCGGCGAACCGGCCGCCGCCGTCCGTCAGCCCCGGACGGCCGCCGAGCGGGTGTGCGAGGACGGCCCCCGACCGCCTCCGGGCCGAACCGGCCCGCCGCGCCGACGCCCAGGTCAGCCCCGGCCCGCCCCGGCCCGGCCCGAACGGAACGCCGCGCGCGACGGTCGGGTGCGGAGCGGACCCGTCCGGCCCGGGACGACCGGGGACGACCACGGAGGGCCTGGGACGCACCACGGACGGCCGGGCCCCCCGGGGGACGACCGGAGACGGCTCCGGACGGTCAGGAACGTCCGCGGGCCCCCGCGCCGCACCCCCGGCCGCGGCGAGCCGGACGCCGTCGCGCCGGGTCGGGTGGGGTGGGGTCAGAGTGCCGCGAGGTCCAGGCCGGCCTGGGCGGCCGCGGCCTGCACCGTCTGCTCCAGCAGGACGGCGATGGTCATCGGGCCGACGCCGCCGGGCACCGGGGTGATCAGGGAGGCACGGGCGGCGGCCGACTCGAAGTGGACGTCGCCGACGTTGCCGGCGTTGTAGCCGGCGTCCAGTACGACCGCGCCCGGCTTGATGTCCTCGCCGCGGATGAACTCGGCCTTGCCGACGGCGGCCACCAGCACGTCCGCCTGCCGCACGATCGAGGGCAGGTCGACGGTGCGGGAGTGGCAGTAGGTGACCGTGGCGTTGCGCTCCAGCAGCAGCATGCCGGCCGGCTTGCCGAGGATGGCGCTGCGGCCGACGACGACGGCGTGCTTGCCGGTGAGGTCCACGTCGTAGGCCTCCAGCAGGCGCATGATGCCGCCGGGGGTGCAGGAGACGAAGCCGGGCAGCCCGAAGCCCATGGCGGCGAAGGAGTGCATGGTGACCCCGTCGACGTCCTTGCCGGGGGCGATGGCCTCGAAGGCGGCGCGCTCGTCGATGTGGTCCGGGACGGGGTGCTGCAGCAGGATGCCGCTGATCCGCGGGTCCGCCGAGAGCTCGGTGAGGGCGGCGACCAGTTCCTCGGTGGTGGTCGCGGCCGGCAGTTCCACGTGGCGGGAGGTGATGCCGGCCTTGGCGCAACGGTTCTGCTTCATGCGTACGTAGGTGACGGAGGCCGGGTCCTCGCCGACGAGCACGGTGGCCAGGCAGGGGGCGGTGCCGGTGCGCTCGGTGATCTTCGCCGCGAGGGCGGCGGTCCGCTCCGAGATGCGGCGGGCGACGGCGGTGCCGTCCATCAGCTGGGCAGTGGCAGTCGTCATGGGGTCTCCTGAACGTCGCTGCGGATCGCGGTTCGCCCAGGCGCGCGGCAGTCGACGTACGGAGTACGCCGGGCCGCTCCCCGGTGGTGATCCACCCGAACGCCAGTCACGGCCCGCCGCCCACTGTAGTCGACTTATCCACTGGTTCCCCGGCACCGGAGCTGGGACGATCGAGACATGACGCGCACTTTCGACCATCTCGTCGCCGAGGCCGAATCCGTGTCCGTGGACGGCTGGGACTTCTCCTGGCTCGACGGGCGGGCGACCGAGCAGCGGCCCTCCTGGGGCTACCAGCGGCTCCTCGGCGAGCGGCTGGCCGGGGTGCGCTCCGCTCTGGACATCCAGACCGGGGGCGGTGAGGTGCTCGCCGGATCGGGCCCGCTGCCGCCGCTGATGGCGGCCACCGAATCGTGGCCGCCGAACATCGAGAAGGCGACCCGCCTGTTGCACCCCTTGGGCGCGGTGGTGGTCGCGGACGCCGACGAACCTCCGCTGCCCTTCGGCGACGGGGCCTTCGAGCTGGTCACCAGTCGACACCCGGTGACCATCTGGTGGGACGAGATCGCCCGGGTGTTGACGCCGGGTGGCGCCTACCTCTCCCAGCAGGTCGGCCCGGCGAGCGTCTTCGAGCTCGTCGAGTACTTCCTCGGCCCGCAGCCGGAACACGTCCGGCGCGGCCGGCACCCCGACGACGCGGTGAGCGACGCCACGAAGGCGGGCCTGGAAGTGCTCGATCTGCGTTCCGAACGACTGCGGACGGAGTTCCATGACATCGGAGCCGTGATCTACTTTCTACGGAAGGTGATCTGGATGGTGCCCGGCTTCACGGTCGGGCAGTACCGGGACCGGCTGCGCGAGCTCCACGAACGGATCGAACGCGAGGGCCCGTTCGTCGCGCATACCGCCCGTTTCCTCATCGAAGCCCGCAAAACGGACTGAGAGGAGGGCCTACGGAAAGGCGTTCGCGGAGCGGACGGATCTTCGCCGGATCGGTTGCGCGGCCACAGCGTGGCGCAGGTCACTCAATTCAGCGCGTAACGAATCGACTCGGGCATGCGATGAACCGACAGGTGTCCTCGCGCGGCCCCGGAATACAGACCCCCCTCGGGTCTGTTTCCCGAGTTCGCGCGATGATGTCCCGCTCACCCCTTATCTGTTCGCAACGAGAGGCTCCTTGTGTCGCTCAGCCCGTCCCGTACGTTCCCTCCGGAGATCGCCGAATCGGAGGCCCTCGTCGCGCTCGTCGAGCGCGGCCGCGAGCAGGGTCACATCAACGGTGACGACGTGCGCCAGGCCTTCGAGGCCGGACGCATCCCGGTGGACCAGTGGAAGCGGGTCCTGCGCAGCCTGAACCAGGTCCTGGACGAGGAGGGCGTCGCCCTCCACGTCAGCGCCGCCCCCGCCGCCAAGGCTCCCGCCAAGAAGCCCCGCAAGGCGGCCGCGGCCCCGGCCCGCACCGTGACCAAGAAGGCGGCCGCCGCGCCGCGCCCCATCGGCGCGCGCAAGACGGCGGTCCCGGCCACCGCGGCGGCGATATCCGCTTCGTCGACCGGCGCCGAGGAGGAGGTGGCGGCCGAGGCCGCCGCCGAGCCCAAGAAGCGCACGGTCAAGAAGACCGCCGCCAAGAAGGCGACGGCGACCAAGAAGACCGCCGCCGGCAAGAAGGGCGCGAAGGACTCCGACGAGGGCGAGACCCCCGCCGCCGTGGGCGAGGACTGGGCAGCCGAGGACCTCGCCGACGAGCCGGAGGAGGAGGCCCCCAAGATCGGCGGCACCCAGGGCTTCGTCCTGTCCGACGACGACGAGGACGACGCCCCGGCGCAGACGGTCATGGTGGCCGGTGCCACCGCCGACCCCGTCAAGGACTACCTGAAGCTGATCGGCAAGGTGCCGCTCCTCAACGCCGAGCAGGAGGTCGAGCTCGCCAAGCGCATCGAGGCGGGCCTGTTCTCCGAGTACAAGCTCGAAGAGGAGGAGGACCACAAGCCCGCGTTCAAGCGCGAGCTGGAGATCCTCGTCGAGGACGGCCGGCGTGCCAAGAACCACCTGCTGGAGGCCAACCTCCGTCTCGTGGTCTCGCTGGCCAAGCGCTACACCGGCCGCGGCATGCTCTTCCTGGACCTGATCCAGGAGGGCAACGTCGGTCTGATCCGCGCGGTGGAGAAGTTCGACTACACCAAGGGCTTCAAGTTCTCCACGTACGCGACCTGGTGGATCCGGCAGGCGATCACGCGTGCCATGGCCGACCAGTCGCGCACCATCCGCATCCCCGTGCACATGGTCGAGATCATCAACAAGCTCGCCCGCGTGCAGCGTCAGATGCTCCAGGACCTCGGCCGGGAGCCCACTCCGGAGGAGCTGGGCAAGGAACTCGACATGACCCCCGAGAAGGTCATCGAGGTCCAGAAGTACGGCCGTGAGCCGATTTCCCTGCACACCCCGCTGGGTGAGGAGGGCGACAGCGAGTTCGGTGACCTGATCGAGGACTCCGAGGCGGTCGTACCGGCCGACGCGGTGTCGTTCACCTTCCTCCAGGAGCAGCTCCAGTCGATCCTGGGGACGCTCTCCGAGCGCGAGGCGGGCGTGGTCTCCATGCGTTACGGCCTCAACGACGGCCAGCCGAAGACCCTCGACGAGATCGGTCGCGTGTACGGGGTCACCCGTGAGCGCATCCGTCAGATCGAGTCGAAGACCATGTCGAAGCTGCGCCACCCGTCGCGTTCGCAGGTGCTGCGCGACTACCTCGACTAGGACGTCGGGGAGCCCCGGGACGCCGGAACACCGGCCCCGGGGCGTGCACGGCACGACGAAACCCCGGGGATCCGGCGCGGGCCGCGCCGGATCCCCGGGGTTTCGTCGTGTCCGGCCCCGGTCAGGGAGTGGAGCCGGTCGCGCGGCGGCGGGCGGCCATCAGGGCGTGCACGAGGACGCCCGCGAAGAGGAACAGGACGCCCTGGTAGACGGCCGCGTAGCCGGAGCCCGCGACCAGCCACATGGAGAAGCCGAAGGCCAGGCAGGCCATGACGGCGTCGCGGACCAGGCGGCCCCGCGCGACCTCGTCGGCCCGCCCCGAGGCCAGGAAGTACAGCTGCGCGGCGGTGGAGAGCAGGTACGGGACGGTCGCGGTGAAGGTGGTGACCAGGACCAGCACCTCGAAGACGCCCTCGGAGCCGGCCGTGTAGTTGTAGACGGTGAGGCCGGAGGCCAGGGTCACGGTGACGAGGACGCCCACCACCGGGACGCCGCGCCGCTCGACCGCGAAGGCCTTCGGGAAGAGCCCGTCCCGGGCGGCCGCGTACGGGGTCTGCGCGCTGAGCAGCGTCCAGCCGTTGAGGGCGCCGAGCATCGAGATCACCGCGGCGCAGGCGACGAGCGTGCCGCCCCAGGTGCCGCCGAACATGGCGTTGACGGCGTCGCTGAAGGGGGCCTGTGAGGAGACCAGCTCGCCGTGCGGGACCAGGCCGAACACGGCGAGGGTGCCGAGCAGGTACACGGCGGCGGCGCCCGCGGTGCCGAGGACGGTGGCCCGGCCCACGTTGCGGGCCGGATCGCGGACCTCGCCGGCGCTGACGGCGGCGGACTCGACGCCGAGGTAGCTGAAGAGCAGGATCGCGGCGGAGGCGGAGACCGCGCCGACGGCGCTCTGGTCGCCGGCCCGGAAGGGGCCGAGGTTGGCCGGGTCGAAGAAGAACAGCCCGCCGACGGCGACCAGCAGCAGGGGCAGCAGCTTCAGTACGGTCGCCACGACCTGGACGGCGCCCACGTACCGGGTGCCGGCCAGGTTGGCCAGGGCGGGCAGCCACTGGACGGTCAGGGCCGCCAGGCACAGCGACCAGGTGTGGTCCCCGATCGCGGGGAACAGCACCGTGAGGTAGCCGACGGCCGCCACCGCGAGGGCGGCGTTCGAGACCCACGCGGTGATCCAGTAGCTGTAGGCGGCGAGGAAGCCCGCGAAGTCGCCGAACGCGGCGCGGACGTAGACGTACGGGCCCCCGGTGCGCGGGTGCCGTTCGGCGAGGCGGCCGAAGACCAGGGCGAGGGAGATCGCGCCGAGGGTCAGGAGGGCGAAGGCGACCAGGCTGATGGTGCCGAAGGGCGCCACCGAGGCCGGGAGCAGGAAGATCCCGCCGCCGATGATGTTGCCCATGACCAGGCAGAGGGCGACCGGGAGGCCGAAGCGGGGGCGGTGCGGGCCCGCACCGCCCGGGGCGGTGGGGTCCGTGGGGTCCGTGGTCGCCGCGGGGGCCGTGGCCCGGGTGGTGGTCGGGGCTGCGGTGCTGGTCATGGGTGGTGCGCCTCGGGATGTCTCACATGCTGGGCAGGATGCCCCATGGTCGGGCACCGTGAACTCCGTACCAAATCACCGGGTTTCGTCCGGTGCGGGCACCCCTACGGAAGGAAAGGTTCCGCCCGGTTCGGGCTCCGGCCGGGGATCCTCCGCCTGCCGGCAGGTGAGCGGGACCTGGGGGCCGTCCGCCTCCCGGAGCCAGCGCCGCAGGACGACGTGCACGGCTTCGGCCCCCACCAGCTCCCCGCCCGGATCGGACAGGTCGGTGGGCCACATCAGGAACGGGCGCGCCTGCTCCCCGCCCAGGCCGCCGTGCGAGCCGATCTGCTCCTCGAAGGCGTGCACGGCCCCGGTCACCGGGTCGTACGCCGAGTTGACCATGATGTCGGCCACGTGCGGGAAGGAGTCCGTCCGGCGGACCGCCCCGGCCGCGCCCGGGCCGAACGGCGCCAGCAGCTCCTCCGCCGCGCCCGGTACGTCGAGCCGCGCCGACGCGCCGTGCGGGCCCAGCACCTCGCCGTCCACCAGCAGGAAACCGACCCCGGGGTGGTTGGCCAGGGTGGCCAACAGGGCGGGGTGGGCCCGCTCGATCGCCCGGCGCGTGGCCCGGCCGGGCAGGTCCGGGAAGGAGATCAACGCGAGGTTGCCCGAGGCCAGCACCACCGGGTCGGAGCCCGCCGGCGGCCGGGCGTCCTCGTCCTCGTCCTCCGGCCGGTGCAGGGCCGCCAGCACCGACGCACGGGCCTCGGCCCCGCTGCGCGTGCCGCCGGCCCGCCGGGAGACCGGCAGCCCGCAGCCCGCCCGGACGAGGTCCTTCAGCGTGAGCCCGTAGCGGCCCAGGAAGGTCTCCCCCGGGCTCTGGCCGTGGTCGGAGAGCAGGACGAAGCGGTAGCCGCGCGGGGCGTGCTCGGTGGCCCGGGCGATCAGCGCGAGGCTCCGGTCCAGCCGGGCCAGTACCCGGTCGGTGTCCCCGCCGTGCGGCCCCGAGTGGTGGGCGACCTCGTCGTACGCGACGAGGTCGGCGTAGACGGCGGCGCGGCCCGCCAGGACGTCCCCCATCACCGCCGCGACCACCACGTCCCGCTCGATCACCGTCGCGAAGGCCCGGATCACCGGGTACAGGCCGCCGCGCGCCACCCGCGGCACGGTCCGCCGCGCCCGCGAGCGCAGCGACTGGCCGATCTCACGGCCCACCTCGGCGGTGAAGGACAGGGCGGTGCGGACGGCGTTCGCCGGGTCGGAGAAGTACGCGAAGTAGCCCGCGCGGGAGCGGTTGTCGCGCCCCCGCCGGGCGGCGACGGACAGCACCAGCGCCAGCTGGTCGGCCCCGCCGCCGAACAGGTTGCCCCGGCTGGCGCCGTCGAGGGTGAGGAGCCCGGCGTCCCCGGTGCGGCGCACGGCCCGGCGCTGGAGTTCGGCCGCGCTCGTGGGCCGGTTGCAGACCATCACCTCGCCGGTGTCCTTCTCGTACCAGCGGAAGGCCGGTACGTCGAAGTTGGAGCCGTGCAGGATGCCGAGCTGGCTGGCGCCGGTCTGGCTGGACCAGTCCGTGCGCCAGGGGGCGAGGCGGTGGCTGCGCTCCAGCCAGTCGGCGACGGTCGGCATCAGGCCGTCCGCGGCGGCCCGGCGCAGCACCTCGTACCCGACGCCGTCGAGCTGGAGGAAGACCAGCCCGGGCGCGGCCTCGGCCGCGCCCTCGGTGCCCGTACGGCGCTGGCGGCGGCGCCTGCGGTCGGCGAGCCGGTACAGCCGCCGCCGGTACGCCTCGTCGTCGCGGACCGCGAGGGCGGTGGAGGTGGCGGAGGCCACCGCGGACATCACCGCGGCGACGACGACGGCCGTCTCGGGGGCCGCGGCGCCGCGGCCGTCCGGGATGAGGCTGAGCGCGATCAGCAGGATCGAGCCGTTGAGGAAGAACACGAGCAGCCCGAGCACCAGGGCCGGCACCAGCAGCAGGGCCCGTACGAGCACCGGCCACACCAGCGCGCTCAGCAGGCCGAAGGCCCCGGCGCCCCAGGCGGCGGTCAGCCCGATCCGGGTGATGCTGTCGCTGTCGGAGGACTGGAGGCGGAAGTCGGGCAGGATCCCGGCGAGGACGAGCAGGGTGAGCGTGGACACCGCCCACACGATCACCACCCGCACCAACGCACCGCCCGCGGCCCGCCAGCGCCAACGCCCTCGCCCCACGCCCGTTCTCCGTCTTCCGTCCCGGGCCGCGCCCCGCCGGCGACCCCCCGGCCAGCGTCGCACAGGGCGGTGGGACGGTGCGTCGGACACGGGTGACGCACGGACGTACGGCGAATGGCGGGGGCGGTGGGGGCGCGGGGATGTGGCGCGAGGACCTACGTGCCGTCGTAGCCGGCCGTCGGCATGGAGAGCCGGCGGTGCACCTCGGCCTTCATCGCCGAGGTGTACTGCGGCTCGTCGAGTCCGGCGGTCTCCAGCGGGACGCCGCGTCGCGCGCACTCGGCGGCGAACTCCTCGACCGAGCCGAGCGCCCGGGCCAGGACCCGCGGGTTGGGTGCGACGAACAGGTCGATCCGGCCGTCGTCCACGTCGCACCACAGTCCGCAGTGGTCGGCCCGCAACCCGTAGAACAGCAGGTGTCGGGTGATCACGTAGCCCCGGTCGGCGGCCCAGCGCGCGCACATGGCGTGCTGGCTCCGGGTGTCCACGGCGAAGGGATCGGTGTCGAGTTCTTCGAGCGGGGCCAGGCTGGCGATCGCGGCCACGCGCAGCTCATCCATGGCGCCCGACCCTACTCCGATCCGGGCCCGCGCAGGAGGGGACCGCGAGGATCGGGTCGCCGGATCGGTCCGGGGAGGTCACGTCCGCGCGGATCCCCGCGGTCACCCCTAAGCTCGGGAGGGGGTCGAGGGAGGGAGAGGGTCGCAGTGGCGGTCGAGATCACCTGGTGGGGGCACGCGACGTGCACGGTGCGGGACTCGGGGGTACGGCTGCTGACCGACCCGTTGTTCGCCCGGCGGTTCGCGCACCTGCGGCGGCGGCGCGGGGCGCTGCCGCCGCCCGAGGCGGCCCGGGCCGACATGGTGCTGGTGTCGCACCTGCACTCCGACCACCTGCACCTGCCGTCGCTGGCCCGGGTGCCGCGCGGGACCCGCGTGGTGGTGCCGCACGGAGCGCGCCGGGCGGTGCCGGGGCTGGAGCGGCTCGCGGAGCTGCGTGACCTGGTGGTGGCGGAGGTGGCCCCGGGCGACGAGGTCGCCGTGCGGGACGACGTACGGGTACGGGTGGTCAGCGCGCGGCACGACGGGCGGCGGCTGCCGTTCGGGCCGCACCGGTCGCCCGCGCTGGGGTACGTGGTCGAGGGCGCGTCGCGGACGTACTTCGCCGGCGACACGGGTCTGTTCGACACGATGGCCGAGGAGGTCGGGCCGGTGGACGTGGCGCTGCTGCCGGTCGGCGGTTGGGGCCCGTACCTGGGTCCGGGGCACCTGGACGCGGAGCGGGCGGCGCGGGCGCTGGCGGAGCTGGCTCCTGCCGCGGCGGTGCCGGTGCACTACGGGACGTACTGGCCGATCGGCATGGACGCGGTGCGCCCGCACGAGTTCCACGCGCCGGGCGAGGAGTTCGCGCGGCACGCGCTGCGGCTCGCGCCGAAGGTGACGGTACGGGTGCCGGCGCACGGGGAGCGGGTGCGGCTGCCGTGATCCCGTGGCGGGAGGCGGTGGCGGCCGCCGGTCAGGTGCCGCCGGATGGCACGCAACAGGCGCTCGGTTACCCGGCGTTGTTCGTGTTGGTGGCGCTGGGCGCGTTGGTGCCGGTGATCCCGACGGGGACGTTGGTGAGTACGGCGGCCGTGGTGGCGTTCCATCACCAGGCGCTGCCGTTCGGGCTGTTGCTGGTGTTCGGGGTCTCCGCTTCGGCGGCGTTCCTCGGGGACGTCGCGCTGTACTGGTTGGGCCGGCGCGGGGTGCATTCGCGGGGCGGCTCGCGCTGGCTGGAGTCGCTGCGCGGCCGGGCCACGCCGGAGCGGCTGGAGCGGGCGCGGGCGAAGCTCGACGACAACGGCGTGATGGTGCTGGTGCTGTCGCGGTTGGTCCCGGCGGGCCGGATCCCGGTGATGCTCGCCTGCCTGTTGGCCGGGATGCCGTTGCGGCGCTTCGCCCGGGGCGACGCCCCGGCCTGCCTCGCCTGGGCGGCGACGTACGGGCTGATCGGGATCCTGGGCGGCTCGCTGTTCTCCGAGCCCTGGAAGGGCGTGGCGCTGGCCGTCGGCGTCACGCTGCTGATCAGCGCGGGCCCGGCCGGGTGGCGGCTGGCCCGGCGGTAGGCGTGCCCCGTCGGTCGGCGGCGGGCTCAGGGGCCGGGCGTCCGGTGGGCCCAGGGGCGGACCGCTTCGAGTTGGGCGGCGACCTGGAGGAGGGTCGTCTCCTGGTGTTCCCTGCCGACCAGTTGGACTGCGAGCGGGAGTCCGTCCGAGCCGAAGCCGGCCGGAACCGAAGCCGCGGGGTGACCGGTGACGTTCCACAGGGCGGTGTAGGCGATCATCGGCAGCGAGCGGACCGTCGCGCCGACCGCCCCGACTCCGTCCAGGGCGCCGACCCGTCGGGGCCGGGCGGCCAGGGTCGGGGTGAGCAGCAGGTCGGCCCCGGCGAAACAGCGGCCGGCCCGCTTCGCCAGCCGCTCCCCCGCGCGCACGGCCCGTTCCACCACGGCCTCGGGTGCCAGTCGGGCGAGGCGCAGCGTGCCGCGGGTGCGTCGCTCCAGCAGCTCGGGCCGTTCCACGGCCGCCGCCTCGGCGCGTACACCGCCGCAGAACTGGGCCGCGAAGGCAGCGGTGGTGTCGGGGTAGCGCGGGTCCACCTCCCGGACGTCGTGCCCCAGTTCGCGCAGGATCCGTACGGTGTCGGCGAGCGCGGCGACGTGTTCGGGGTGCGGGCGCACGCCGGGTACCGCGGGGGCGGCCGAGTACCCGATCCGGAGCCTGCCGGGCTCGGTGGACGCGGCGTGGACGAAGCTCGTCGGGGCGGGTCGGGCCGCCCAGCGGTCCCCTTCGGCGGGGCCGCTGAGGACGTCGTACAGCAGGGCGCTGTCCAGCACCGTGCGGGTGAGCGGTCCGATGGTGCCGAGGGCGTACCAGAGGTGCGGGTGCGGAGCGGTGGGGACGCGGCCGCGCTGCGGTTTGAGGCCGAACAGGCCGCAGCAGGCGGCCGGGATCCGGATCGAGCCGCCGCCGTCCCCGCCGAGCGCGGCGCCGGCCAGACCGGCGGCGACGGCGACGGCGCTGCCCCCGCTGGATCCGCCGGTGGTGCGCGCGGGGTTCCAGGGGTTGCGGGCCCAGCCGTGCGCGGCCGACTCGGTGAACGGCCACTGGCCGAACTCCGGCATCGTGGTCTTCCCGATGATCACGGCCCCGGCGGCCCGGAGCCGTCGGACGGCTTCGGCGTCGTGCGGGGCCGGTGTGAGGTTGGCGGCGCCACCGAAGCCGGTCACCTCGCCGGCGACGTCCAGCTCGTCCTTGATCGCGACGGGGACGCCGAGCAGCGGCCCCGCCGCGTCGGGCCCGCCGGCCGCGAGGGCCGCGTCGCGGGTGTCCGCCTCGGCCAGGGCGCGCTCCCCGAGCAGTACGCGGAAGGCCCCGAGGCGGTCGAGCCGCTCGGCCCGGCGCAGGGTCGCCTCCACGAGCCGACGCGCCGACACCTTGCCGGCGCGTACGAGTTCGGCTTGCCGGGCGGCGCCCAGGAACACCAGCTCACGGTCGTCCATCGGTTTCCTTCCGGTCCTGGGCGGTGGTGTTCCTGCTCGCGGTCGGGGTCGGGGTCGGCGCCACGGAGCGCGCCACGCGGAAGCCGACGTCCTCGACCCGGAAGCTCGGGTGGCTGCGGCGGCGCGCGGAGGCCCGGCAGCTCCAGTGCTCGTCGAACCAGCCGCCGCCGCGCAGCACCCGGTAACTGCCGTAGACCTCGGGGTCGTAGAGGTCCCAGCACCAGTTCCAGACGTTGCCGAGCATGTCGTGGAGGCCCCACGCGTTGGGGAGCCGGCCGCCCGCCTCGTGGATGCGTTCGTCCGAGTTGCCGCGGTACCAGGCGATCTCGTCGAGGGGCCCGTAGTGCGGTCCGGTGGTGCCGGCCCGGCAGGCGTGTTCCCATTCGGCCTCGGTCGGCAGCCGGTACCCGTCGGCGGACCCGTCGAGGTCGACGCCCTGGCCGTCGGGGTGGAAGCGGTAGGCGGGCGCCAGGCCCTCGCCCCGCGAAAGCGCGTTGCAGAACCGGACGGCGTCCCACCAGGACACGCTCTCGACGGGCAGCCGGTCGCCCCGGGAGGCGCTCGGGCGCACCCCGGTGACCTGGGCGTACCGGTGCTGGGTGACGGGCAGCGCCGCGATCCGGTACGCCGGGAGGTCCACGGCCCAGCTGCGCCGCGTCCGCCGGTCCGACAGGGTGACCCGCCCCGGCGGGACGTCGATCATCCCGGGTTCCGCACTCGCGTCCATGAACAGGGGATCCTACGACACCAGTTCGGCGTCGGGCGGCGGGCGGTGCGCCGGCTCGGCGGCGGGCCGCGATCAGTCCGCCAGCTCGGCGAGGGCCGAGCCGAGGCCGTCCAGCGCGTTCCGGACGTGCGGCAGGCCCAGCGGGTCCGGGGACTCCAACGCGGCCAGCCGCTGTCGGGGGTCGCCGCCCAGCAGCGGCCCGGTCGCGAGGCGGACCCGCAGCGCGCCCAGGTCGTCCGCGAAGCGCTGGCCGCCGGGGGTCGCCGCGCCCAGTCGGGCGCCGAGCCAGTCCTCCAGTTCCATGGCGTCGCCCACCCCGTGCCGGGCCAGGCCGGCACGCAGCGGCGTCAGGTCGGCGTACAGGTGCCGGCCCGCCTCCGGGGGCCGGGCGAACGCCCCGGCGGCCAGCAGCACCCGGTGCGCGGCGGCGGCGACCGAGCCGTGCAGGGCGGCGGCCGCGTAGGCCCGCGCGGTGACCGCGTCGGGTTCGTCCAGGGCGTGGGCGGCGGCTCCGGCGACGGGGCCCGCGATCAGGGCGCCGGTGGCGGTGAGGATGTCCAGGGTCCGGGCGCGCAGCCAGGTGCCGCGGGGGGTGCCGGGCAGGCGGAGCACGGCGGCCGGCCAGCCGCCGGGCAACAGCGCCCCGGAGAGGTCGACGAGGACGGCGACCTGGTCGGGCAGCATCTCGGCGGGGCTCAGCACCAGCGTGTCGTGGGGCCGGTGGACGGTGTCGCGCCAGCTCTCGTCGCTGACCACGAACAGTCCGGCGGACTCCGCCGCCTCGCAGGCCTCCCGCAGCAGTTCGGGCGGCGGCACGGTCCCGGTCGGGTCGTCGGCCACGGACAGCAGCAGCACCTGCGGGTCGCCGCCCTCGGCGCGGACCCTGCGTACGGTCTCCAGCAGGGCGTAGGGGTCCGGTACGCCGCCGCACTCGGCGGGGGTCGGCACGTGGTAGGCCCGTCGTCCCAGCAGGCGGATCTGCGGGGTCCACCAGGCGGGACAGGGGCGGGGCAGCAGCACGTCGCCGCCGTACGCGCCGAGCAGGGCCAGCAGCAGGGCGGGGGCGCCGGGCCCCGCGGCCACGTTCTCGGGGGCGGTGGCGAGCCCGCGCCGGGCCCAGTGCCCGCAGGCGGCCTCGCGTACGGGCTCCGCGCCGCCGGGCGGTTCGGGGGCGGCCCGGTCCGCGGCGGCCGTGAGGGCCGCGGTCAGCTCCGGGAGAGCGGGTAGGCCGGGTTCCGGGGCGGGGGGCCCGTACCGGACGGGCCCGCGTCCCACGGACACCGGTCCCCAGGCCCGGGCGGTGCCCGGGCCGTGCGTCGTCCCCTCGGCCATCCCCGCCACCGCGTCCGCCTTCCGCCGCCGACCCGTACCTGCCCTTTATACGGCTGTTCGGGCTACCTCGCCCGTCGGCCCGTCCACCGAACACGCCCCGCACGAGATCCCACCGTGCGGCCATCCCATCCCCTTGCCGCACAAGCTGCGTGTCCACATGTCAGAACACAGGTCTCACATGACGGTCGCATCCCCTACCGTGATCAACGACGCTTCGACGAGGAGGGGTTCCGCCATGAACGACACCGCCCGAGCCACCGACGCCCACGCACCCGAGCCCGACGCGGCCCACGAGACGGCCGTCTACACGCACGGCCACCACGAGTCGGTGCTGCGCTCCCACCGCTGGCGCACCGCCGCCAACTCGGCCGCCTACCTGACCGGGGAACTGCGCCCGGGGATGCGGGTGCTGGACGTGGGCTGCGGACCCGGCACCATCACGGCGGACCTGGCCCTGCTGGTCGCCCCGGACGGCCGGGTGACGGCCGTGGACGCGGCGGCGGACGTCGTCGAACAGGCCCGTGCCCACGCCGCCGAACGCGGCCTGGCCGGGGCGATCGACTTCGGCACGGCGGACGTCCACGCCCTGGAGTTCCCGGACGACTCCTTCGACGTGGTCCACGCCCACCAGGTGCTGCAGCACGTCGGCGACCCGGTACGGGCCCTGCGCGAGATGCGCCGGGTGTGCCGGCCGGGCGGCATCGTGGCCGTGCGCGACGCCGACTACGCGGCGATGACCTGGTACCCGGCCACCCCCGGCCTGGCGCAGTGGCTGGACCTGTACCGGCGGGTGGCCCGGGCCAACGGGGGCGAGCCCGACGCGGGCCGGCGCCTGCTGTCGTGGGCGCGCGCGGCGGGCTTCACGGAGATCACCGCGTCCGCGACGGCGTGGTGCTACGCCACCGCCGAGGAGAGGGTTTGGTGGTCCTCCCTGTGGGCGGACCGCACGACGGCCTCCGCCTACGCGGCCATCGCCATGGACGGCGGCCACGCCACCCGCGCCGACCTGGACGCCGCCGCCCACGCCTGGCGCACCTGGGGCGAGGCTCCGGACGCCTGGTTCTCCGTCCTGAACGGCGAACTGATCTGCCGGGCCTAGCACGTCGACCAAAAGGGCCCCACGGGCGGTGCCCGGTGACCCTCGCCCGGCACCCCCGGTACGCGGCCGGTGCCGCCCACGCCCGACCGCGCCGCCCGGTGGTCGAGTTCGTCCGGGCCGAACTCGGCCCCGCGTGAAGGCCCTTCAGGCCGACCCCGCCGGGCCCGACCCGCCCGGCGGGCGCACCCGGAAGTCGTACGCGGGCGGCAGCGGGGCGTCCGTCAGCTCGGCCCAGAGTTCGGACAGGGCCTCCTCGCCCTCGCGCAGGTCCGGGAGTTCGAAGCCGTCCTCGAAGAGCCGGCGGGCCGCGCCGACGTGGCCCTCCGCCGCCAGCAACCGGGCGGCGAGCAGCCTGAACCGGCCCTGCTCGCGCAGCGTCGGGCGGAGCCCGTCCCAGACCTCCCGGGCGGCGGCCGGCCGGCCCGCGGCCAGCAGCGCGGTCATCGCCTCCCGACCCAGGGCGGATTCGGCGGCGGTCCAGGCCTCGCCGCCCCGGCTCCGCTCGACCAGGTCCGCGAAGGCCTCGGCGTACCGGTCGGCGGCCCGCAGCGGATCCCCGGCGAGGGAGTCGGCCACCGCGAGGCAGCGCAGCAGGGGCCAGCGGGAGGGGGCCAGGGTCAGGCCGCGCTCCCAACTCCGTACGGCCTGGGCCACGTCACCGGCGTGCCACTGGGCGACGCCGAGGTGGTACTCGGTGAGCGGGTCGGCGGGGGCCGTCTCCAGCATGTCCCGCCAGTGCCCGGCGACGAGGGCCTCGCCGGGCGGGCCCGCCTTGCGCGGCGCGGGCAGCACCCCGGTGCGCCACAACCGCAGCCAGGGTTCCTGGGCGGCGCCGAGGGTGGATTCCTCGAAGGGGGTGCCGGGCAGGTCGTGGCCCGCGCACAGCACCTCCAGGGCGCCCCAGCCGGAGCCGGTGGCGATCCGCTCCCCCGGTTCGGTGTCGGCGCGGGCCCGCCAGGCCTTGTGGGCGGCGTCGAGGGCCGCGGCCGGTAGGACGGCGTCCAGGGCCTCGGCGGCGGCCCTGCGGGCGGCCGCCCAGTCGGCGCCGTGCACCCGGGCGGGGTCGGCGCTCAGGGGCCCGTACGCCTCCAACCAGCTGAACTCGGCCCCGGGTTCCAGGCGTACGTGTTCCAGTGGGGTGCGGGCCAGACCGGCCCGGAGTTCGGCGTAGCCGCCGGCGCCGGGCCCGGTCAGCCACTCCTGCCAGCGCCGGCCGCCCGCTCCGGCGCCCCACACGAACAGCTCTCGGCCGCGCAACCGGGCGGTGGAGGCCTGGGCCGGCCCGTACCCGTCGGCGTCGAGGGAGGCGATCCAGGGCCGCTCCGCGTCCGCGTCGCGGACCGCGTAGAAGAAGTCGCTCGGGTACTCGCTGCGCAGCGGGTGGGTCCGGTCCTCGCCCTCCCACACGGGTACGGGGACGCGACGCGGGGAGCCCTCGCGGCCGAGGTGCCAGGCTTCGTCGGCGGGGGCGAGGACGCGCGTGCCCGGCTCCTCGGGGACGGCGGCGTTGGACCACCAGGACACGGGCGCGGGGCGTTCGTGCGGGTTGCGGACGCGGACGCCGACGTACAGGAACTCCGAGTCGGCGGGGAGCCACAGGTCCACCTGGAACGGCAGGTCGCGCAGCCGTTCCCATTCCCACATCCGCAGCATCACGCCCCCGTCGGGTGCGGGGACGGGGGCGGCGTGCAGCGGGGAGCAGGACAGGGTGCCGTGTCCGCCGGCGCCGATGCTCCATTCGATGCCGCCGGCGAACCAGGCTCCGTTGAGGGCGAGGTTGGCGGGCTGGAACACCGGATTGCGGTGGAGCAGTTCGCGGCCGGTCGCCAGGTGGACCAGGGAGTGGATCCGGCCGCCGAGTTCGGGCAGCACGGTGACGCGCAGCCTGCCGTTGTCGATGACGACCGATGCGAACTCCCGCTCCGCGCGCTCGCGTCCGTAGCCGTCGCGGACCGGTACGGGCAGCAGCGAGCGCGGCGGCTCGTGCCCGATGCGACGGTCCGTGTCGCGCGGCAGCCCGCCGCGCGCGCGTCGGTCCGGCGCGTGCACCCCGTCGGGGGCGCGCAGGGCGGGAAGGGGGTTGTCGGGACCCAACGGGGCTGCGGGAAGGGTCAGCAGGGCACGTCGGACGGTGGTGGCCATGAGGAAAGGGAACACGCCGGCGCGGTCGGTGCACAGGGGTTCCGCGGATCACCACCGGTCAGGATTACGCAAAGGCGTCCGCGACGAGGTCGGCGAGCAGGGCTCCCGCACGCCCGTCCGGATCCAGGTCCGGGTCGTAGACGGTGACGTTGATGCCGACGCAGCGCGGCGAGCGGGCCAGTACCCCGAGCAGCCCGGCCAGTTCGTCGGGCAGCAGCCCGCCGGGTTCGGGGCTGTCGACGGCGGGCATGACGGACGGGTCCAGCACGTCGGCGTCGAGGTGGATCCAGAAGCCGTCCGTGCGCGGCGGGTGGAGTCCCTCCAGCGCGGCCCGGGCCATGGCGGCGGCGCCCCGCTCGCGGATGTCCCCGACGGTGGCGGCGGTGATCCCGGCGGCGCGCAGTTCGGGGAGGTCGGCGTCGCCGTCCCGGAGCCCGAACAGGCGTACGTCTTCCGTGCGCAGGTAGGGGCCGAGGCCTTCCAGGTCGCTCAGGTCGGCCTGGCCGCGGCCGGTGGCCAGGGCGAGTTCCTCGCCGGCGGCGGCGCCGACGGGCCCGTTGACGGCCTCGTTGCCGGGGTGGCGGAAGTCGGCGGACCCGTCGATCGCGGCGAGGCCGTAGTGACCGATGCGGCGCATGGCGAGGGCGGCGCCGAGTTGGACGGAGCAGTCGCCGCCGAGGACGACGGGGAACTCGCCGGCCCGCAGGTGCTTCTCGACGCGGTCGGCGAGGACGGTGGTGTATCCGGCGAGCGCGGCCGCGTGGAAGACGCCGTCGCCCTCCCGCCAGTCGCCCCGGTCGTAGCGGGGCGGGACGACGACCCCGCCCTCGCGGGCGCCGAGCCGGTGCAGCAGCCCTTGCTCGCGCAGCGCGCCGGCCAGTTTGTAGACGCCGGGCACGGCGCCGGGCGCGGGCGGTCGCAGGCCGAGGTTGGAGGGGGCGTCGAGCAGGACGAGGCTTCTCATGAGCCCATCCTGGGCGACGCGGCCTCCGTCGTCCCGGGATTCGTCCGACCGGGTTCGACGGCGGTGACGGCCCAGCGTTCGTGGTCGCGCCAGGCGCCGTCGACGTGCAGGAAGTCCGGGGAGAACCCCTCCAGACGGAAGCCGCGGCCCCTGACCAGGGCGATCGAGGCGGCGTTGGCCGGCTGGATGTTGGCCTCCAGGCGGTGCAGCCCGAGGCCGCCCCGGTCGGTGGGGGCGAAGGAGTGCTCGACGGCCAGGTCGAGGGCCTCGCCCATCACCCCGCGTCCGGCGGCGTGCGCGAAGGCCCCGTAGCCGAGGGCGCCGCACCGGAAGGCGCCCAGCACGATGTTGTTGACGTTGACGAAGCCGGCGATGGCGCCGGTGGCGAGTTCGCAGACCAGGAACCCGGCGCGACCCTCGTCGCCCGCGAGGCGGGCCGCCCAGGGCTCGTACTCGGCCACGGTGACGGGCGGGAACAGCCAGGGGTGGTGCAGGTGCCGGCTCTCGTGCGCGCGGGCGGTGAACTCCGGTCCGTCGGACGGGCGGAAGGGCCGCAGGCCGACCGCCGGACCGGTGACGACGTAGTGCGAATGTTCCATCGCCCCAGGCTAGGGGCCGGAACGGCATCCTCCGGTGATCGTCACCGAGGGCGTTTTCGTCCTGCCGGCCGCCGCCGCCCGCGTCACGTCGGGCGGCGGCGCCGGCCCAGGGCCAGGTAGGCCCCGCAGAGACCGCCGAGCACCGCCGTGCTCAGCAGCGCCACCCACAGGGGCATCGTGACGATCGGGACCAGCAGCCGGATCTCCGTCGACCGGGTGTTCTCGAAGATGAAGACGAGGGTGAGGACCGCGAGGGCGAGGAAGCCCACGCGGGCCGGGGTGAACGTGCCGCGGCCCTGGGAGGAGGCGCCTTTGGGGGCTTGGTGGGTCATGGGCCCATGATCCGCCCGCGGGGCGGTCGGCGGTCAGCTGTGGAGGGCCAGACGGGGGACGTCGTCCCGGTCGATCCCGAAGACCTGCGCGTACAGGGACAGCTCCGCCTCCAGGGCCGTGACCATCGTCTCCGCGCGTCGGAAGCCGTGGCCCTCGCCCTCGAAGGTGAGGTACGCGTGCGGTACCGGGCGGCCCCGCAGCGCGGTCAGCAACCGCTCGGCCTGGGCGGGCGGACAGACCGGGTCCTCCAGCCCCTGGAGCAGCAGGAAGGGGGCGGTGATCCGGTCGGCGCGGGCCACCGGGGGAGCGTTCGCGGCAGCGCAGGGCCAGGGTCTGTCCGCGTCCGGCCAGGCCGTCGGTGTAGTGGGATTCGAGGTCGTGGGTCTCGGCGGCGAAGCCCCGCAGGTCCAGGACCGGGTAGATGATCGCGGCGCAGGCGTAGAGGTCGCCGGCGGCCAGCGAGGCGGCCGCCGTCCAACCGCCGGCGCTGGCGCCGCGGACCGCGAGCCGGGCGGGGTCGGCGGTGCCCTCGGCGGCCAGGGCGCGGGCGACGGCCGCGCAGTCCTCGACGTCGACCACCCCCCACTGTTCGCGCAGCCGCTCGCGGTAGGCGCGGCCGTACCCGGTGGAGCCGCCGTAGTTCACCTCGACGACGCCGATGCCGCGCGAGGTGAAGTAGGCGATGTGCAGGTCCAGGGCGGGCGGCACGTGGTCGGTGGGGCCGCCGTGCGCCCACAGCACGTACGGGGGCCGTTCGGCGGCCGGGGCCCGTACGGCGGGGTGGTGCGGCGGGTAGACGTGCGCGTGGATCTCCCGGCCGCCCGGGCCGGGGAAGGTCCTGGTCTGCGGCTCCGGGTAGTGGGCGGGGTCCACGGGGTCGGTGGCGTGGGCGCCGACGACGCGGGCGCGGCCCGTCGCGGTGTCCAGTTCGACGACCTCGTAGGCGCTGCGCGGGCTCGCGGCGACCCCGTAGACGCGGGTGCCGCTGACGGCCAGGGTGGGCTGCCAGGCCGTCCAGGGGCCGGCGACGTCGACGAGGTCGCCGCTGTCGGGGTCGAGGACGCCGAGCACCGAGGAGCCGCGGCCGTGCAGGACGGCGAGCGGGCCGCCGCCGGACCCGTCGGCGCTGGAGCCGGGCAGCGGCGCCAGCCAGCTCAGGCCGGGCTTCCACAGGGCGCCGCCGAACTCCTCCTCGCGGGCGCACAGGTTGACCGCCCCGCCGCCCCCGGTGTCGACCCGGTACGGGTTCCACCAGCCGCTGCGGTCGCTGACGGCGAGCAGGCTCCCGTCGGCCGCCCACGCCACCTGGGCCACGGCCTCGTCGGGGCCGCCGAGGACGGTGCGGGGCGCGCCCAGCGCGCCGTGCGGGGTCACGTCCGCGAGTTGCAGTTCGGTGCCGTCCCAGGGCATCCGGGGGTGGTCCCAGACCAGCCAGGCGGCCCGCCGCCCGTCGGGGGACAGCCGGGGCCCGGTCCGGAAGCGGTGCCGGTCGTCGGTGAGCTCCCGTACGGCGCCGCGGTCCGCGGCGGCCGAACCGTCGATCGGTACGGCGACGGTCACCCGGCGCACGTCGCCCGGCCCGGGGCCGGTGAACTCCTCCAGCACGCACCACACCTCGGCGCCGCGCAGCACCGGGTCGGCCCAGCGCAGGCCGCCCCCGACCGTGGAGAGGGGGGTCAGGGGGCGCGGGCCGGTGCCGGCGGATGCGTCGGGTTCGTACGCGTACATCCGCTGGTCGGCGTGGTGGACGAACACCACGAGCGGTCCGCCGGTCGGCCGTTCGGCGCCCGCCCAGGGCAGGCCGCCGTACTCGGTGAACCGGCTGCGTACGTTCCACGGGGCGGGCAGCACGGACCGGGCGGGCCGCCCGTCGGCGGGGCGGCGCACGAGGGTGCGCCGCCCGCCCTCCCGCGGGCGGGGCTCGGTCCACCACACCTCGGCGCCCACGGCGCCCAGGTACTCGGGGCGGCCGTCGTGGGAGGCGGCGATGGCCGCGTCGATCGGGGAGGGCCAGCTGCCGTAGGGCAGGTCCGGGCCGGGGACGGCCGTCACCGGGCCCCCCTCACAGCGCGCGCAGGGCGCGGTCGAGGACGCGGACGCCGAAGTGGAGGGCGTCGACGGGAACCCGTTCGTCGACGCCGTGGAAGAGGGACCAGTAGTCGAAGCCGGGGGGCAGTTTGAGCGGGGAGTAGCCGTAGCCGGTGATGCCGAGCCGGGAGAACTGTTTGGCGTCGGTGCCGCCGGCCATGCAGAAGGGGACGACGTGTCCGTCGGGGTCGAAGTGCTCGACGGACTCGCGCAGCACGGCGAAGGTGCGTCCGTCGACGGGGGCTTCGAGGGCGACCTCCCGGTGGTGGAACTCCCAGTGCACGTCGGGGCCGGTGAGTTCCTGGAGGGTGGCCATGAACTCGGCCTCCCCGCCGGGCAGGATGCGTCCGTCGACGTAGGCGGTGGCGTGGCCGGGGATGACGTTCAGCTTGTAACCGGCGCTGAGCATCGTTGGGTTGGCGCTGTTGCGGACGGTGGCGTCGACGAGGGCGCCGACCGGGCCGAGCCGGGGCAACAGGGCGTCGACGTCGAAACCGGCGGCCCGGGGGTCGACCGACAGACCTTGCAGGGCGGCGAGTTCGGTGATGCAGGCGGTGACGGTGTCGGTCAGGCGGACCGGCCATTCGTGCGCGCCGATCCGGGCGACGGCGGCGGCGAGCCGGGTGACGGCGTTGGCCCGGTTGGGCTTGGAGCCGTGGCCGGTGGTGCCGTGCGCGGTCAACTTCAGCCATGCCGTGCCGCGTTCGCCGGCCGCGATCGGGTAGAGGGCGCGACCGCCGCCGGCGTGCACGGTGAAGGCGCCGGACTCGCTGAGGCCCTCCGTGCAGCCCTCGAAGAGGTGCGGGTGGTGGTCGGCGAGGAATCCGGACCCGTCGACGGCGCTGTCCTCCTCGTCGGCGGTGTAGGCGATCACGATGTCCCGGCGCGGCCGTACGCCCCGGCGCGCCCAGGCCCGTACGAGGGCCAGCAGCATCGCGTCCATGTTCTTCATGTCCACGGCGCCCCGGCCCCAGACCACCCCGTCCCGGACCTCGCCGGAGAACGGGTGCACGCTCCAGTCGGCGACCTCGGCGGGGACCACGTCGAGGTGGCCGTGGACGAGGAGGGCCGCGGCGGTGGGGTCGGTGCCCGCGAGGCGGGCCACCACGTTGGTGCGGCCCGGGGTGCGTTCCAACAGGAGGGGTTCCAGCCCGGCGCCGGCCAGCCGCTCGGCGACGTATTCGGCGGCGGGACGCTCGCGGCAGTCACCGCCGCCCCGGTTGCTCGTGTCGATGCGGATCAGCGCGGAGGTGAACTCGACCACCTCGTCGAACGCCGTTCCGTCCAGTGCCCCGTTGCCCTCGGCCGCCGCGCGCATGTCAGCCATACTGCTCCTCCACGGCCGCCGAGACGACCGTCGTGACCGTCTTGAAGGTGCGGATCCCCTCGTACATGGTCCCGCTGGTGTAGGCGACGCGGCGCTCGCCGGAGCGTTCGACGCCGGGGACGACGGCGGCGGCGAGCGACAGGTGTTCGGCGTCGAACTCCACCTCGACGGTGAAGGGGCCGCCGCGCACCGGTTCGTGGCGGACGGCGAGCCGCGCGGCCTCGGCGGCGGCGGCCCGGATGTCGGCGGCGGTGCGGGCGGGGGTGCGGCACACGGCCGCGTAGCGCGACACGTGGTCCTTGACGGCGACGGTGATCGCGTCCGGGGCGTAGCCGGCCGCGTCGACGCAGGTCAGGTCGTCGCCGGTGACGAGGATGACGGGGACACCGTACTCGGCGACGACGTGGGCGTTGAGCGTGCCCTCGCCGGCCGGCAGGCCGTTCAGCCAGACCCCGGTGATGGAGTTGGCGAGGTAGGTGTGGGCGAGGACGCCCTCGGCGCCGGCGCCGGTGTGGTAGCCGACGAAGGCGATGCCGTCGATGTCGCCGCGCTGGACGCCCTCGACCATGGAGAGGTTCTTGTGGCGGCCCGTGAGCAGTTCGGCGCGGGCGTCGAGCTTCTCCAGCAGCAGGTTGCGCATCGTCGCGTGGGCCTCGTTGATGAGGACCTGGTCGGCGCCGCCGTCGTAGAAGCCGAGTACGGCGGCGTTCACGTCCGAGGTGAGCAGGCCGCGGCAGCGTTCCCACTGGGACGCGCCGGGCAGGACGTCCTCGGGCCAGGTGACGCCCGTGGCGCCTTCCATGTCGGCGGAGATGAGGATCTTCATCGGGCCCCCGGTGGGTCGGGTCGCGGATCGCCCACCCTAGGCCGTCTCCTGCGGATCCCGCCCGATCCACGCCGCCCGACCCACGCCGCCCGACCCACGCCGCCCGGCACCGCGGGGAGCGGAGGCCGGCTCCGGGGGGCGCCTGCGGTCCGGGACCGGCCGGGGTTCCGGCGGCCGGGGGCCGCCGGAATTCCACCCGAACCGGTGAGCCGCCGGGGGCGGCCCGCCAACGGCCGCGCTCAGTTCTCCACTTCTCGGGCCAGGTTGTCGAGGAAGGTGTCGTAGATGCGGCCGAGGCCCTTGGGCGCGAAGGTGCGCTCGAAGAAGCCGCCGATGCCGCCGGCGCCGTTCCAGACGGTGCTGGCCACGACCTTGGACTTGCCCTCGCCGGCCGGGGTCACGGTCCAGGTGGTGACCATGGAGGAGTTGCGGTCCTTCTCCACGAGCTGGCCGTTCGTGGGCTCGGTGACCTCCAGCAGGCAATCGCGCACGCGCTTGCTGGTGGCCTGGAGCTTCCAGTGGACCAGGGTGCCCTCGCCGTCGCCGCCCTCGCGGACCTCGTACTCGCTGAAGTGCTCGGGGAGCAGCTTGCCGCGGGAGCCGCTGTAGTCAGCCAGCGTGTCGAACACGGTCTCCGCGTCGGCCGCGATGATCCGCTCCGTGGTGGCCTCGACCTGCGCCATACCTGTTCCTCCCGCAGTTGTGATCGCTCGTCACGGCGAAGCCAACCACCTCCGGCCCGGGCACCCAAATCCGGTCCGCCCGGCCACCGGCCCGTGCGGGCCGCAGGTGCCGGTCCGCACGATCATGGGAACGTTTGTTCTATTCTCGGGGTCGAGCCACCGAGGAGGCGCCGATGCGCTGGGACAGCCTGACCGACAACGCGACCGCCACCGACGGCCCCGACGAGGCCGCCCGCGGACCGGGCACGACCGACGCCGCCGACACCACCGCAGCCGCGCCCGCCGGCGGCCCCGCCGCGCTCTTCGGGGCGGGCGCCGTCGTGACCCGCACCATCGACACCCCCGAGTTCCGCGGGATCACCTTCCACGAGGTGCGGGCCCGGTCCCTGGTGAACCGGGTCCCGGGCGCCTCGCGCATGCCGTTCGAATGGACGGTCAACCCGTACCGCGGGTGCAGCCACGCCTGCGTGTACTGCTTCGCCCGCCGCACGCACGCCTACCTCGACCTCGACACGGGTCTCGGGTTCGACTCGCAGATCGTCGTCAAGACCAACGCCCCGGAGGTGCTGCGCCGCGAGCTCGCCGCGCCCCGGTGGACCGGCGCGCACATCGCGATGGGCACCAACGTGGACTGCTACCAGCGGGCGGAGGGTCGCTACCGGCTGATGCCGGGCATCATCGAGGCGCTGCGGGAGCGCGCCAACCCGTTCTCCATCCTGACCAAGGGCACCCTGATCCTGCGCGACCTCCCCCTCCTGCGGGAGGCGGCCGAGGTCACCGACGTGGGCATCTCGGTGTCCGTCGGCTTCACCGACACCTCCCTGTGGCGGACCGTGGAACCCGGTACGCCCTCCCCCGCCGCCCGGCTGCACGCCGTCCGGACCCTGACGGACGCGGGCATCGAGTGCGGGGTGCTGATGGCCCCGGTGATCCCCTTCCTCGGCGACTCCCCGGAGCAGTTGCGGGACACCGTCCGGGCCGTCGCGGAGTCCGGGGCCACGTCCGTGACACCCCTGGTACTCCATCTGCGACCCGGGGCGCGCGAGTGGTTCACGGCCTGGCTGGGCGAGCACCACCCCCACCTGGTCGAACGGTACGAACGGATGTACGCGGGCGGTTCCTACGCGCCGACCTGGTACCAGCGCCAGATCACCCGTCAAGTCCACCGGCTGGCCGCCGAATTCGGCATCGGTCCGGCCGGCAGTGGGGCGTCCCGCCCGACCCGGGCGGTCCGGTCGCCGGCGGTGGGGGCGGCCGGGGTGCCGGCGGCCGGGCCGACGCAGCTGACCCTGTTGTGAGCCGCGGTGACCCGTGAAGGGTCATCACATCGGGCCAATGGGCGCCCCAATCCCGCTTTCCGGGCGCGGTTTCCGGGACGATTCCGCCCAGAACCCTCGGCTGGGAGGCCCCATGCTCCACCCCACGAAGAAGCGCGCCGTCGCGCGGCGTGCCGCCGCCAAGAAGCGTGCCGCCGTCCTGCTGTCGATCTCCGCCGTCGCCGCCGTGCTGACGAGCCCCGTCACGGCCGCGCCGGCGGACCCCGCCGCCCCGGCCGCCGCCGCGCCCGGGCGGGCGGCGCTGCGCTGGACGGGCTGCGCGACCCCGCGGTACCCGACGCTCCAGTGCGCCTCCCTGCCCGTCCCGCTCGACCACGACCGGCCCGCCGGGCGGCAGATCTCCCTGGCCCTGACCCGGGTGCCGCACACCGCCGCCACCTCCCAGGGCCCGCTGCTGGTCAACCCGGGCGGCCCGGGCGGCAGCGGACGCGCCCTGGCCGGGTTCGTCGCCTCCGCCCTGCCCAAGGACGTGGCCGCCCAGTACGACGTGATCGGCTTCGACCCCCGGGGCGTCGGCAGGAGCGAGCCCTCGCTGGACTGCGCCGCCGGGCACTTCAAGCCCGTCCGCCCCGACTCCGTGCCGCTCGACCCGGCGACCGAGCGGGCCAACCTGGAGCGGGTGCGCGCCTTCGCCGAGTCCTGCGGGGCCAAGCACGCGGACGTGCTCCCGTACGTGGGCACCGTCTCCGCCGCCCGCGACCTGGAGGTGCTGCGCACGGCCCTGGGCGCACAGCGCCTGAGCTACTTCGGGTACTCGTACGGCACCTACCTCGGCGCGGTGTACGCCCGCCTGCACCCGGACCGGGTGCACCGGCTCGTCCTGGACTCCGTGGTGGACCCGGCCGGGGTCTGGTACCAGGACAACCTCGCCCAGGACCTGGCGTTCGACGCCCGCCACAAGGCGTTCCTGGCCTGGGTGGCGAAGTACGACTCCACCTACGGGCTGGGCACCGACCCGGCGCGGATCGAGAAGCTCTGGTACGGGATGCGGGACGCGCTGCGCGGGACCCCGGCGGGCGGCAAGGTGGGCCCGGCCGAGCTGGAGGACACGTACATGCCGGGCGGCTACTACAACGGCTACTGGCCGAAGCTGGCCGAGGCCTTCGCGGCGTACGCCCTGAAGCAGGACGCGAAGCCGCTGGTGGCGGCGTTCGAGCGGTTCGGCGCGGTGGAGCCCTCGGCGGGCAACGGGTACAGCGTGTACACGGCGGTGCAGTGCCGGGACTCGGCCTGGCCGACCGACTGGAACGCCTGGCGCGCCGACATGTGGCGCACGCACGCCAAGGCGCCCTTCATGACCTGGAACAACGCCTGGTACAACGCGCCCTGCGCGTTCTGGCCCGCGGAGTCGCTGCGGGCGCCGGACGTGACGAACTCCGAGCTGCCACCCGCGCTGCTTTTCCAGGCGACGGAGGACGCGGCCACGCCGTTCGGCGGGGCGGTGAGCATGCGGGACAAGTTGAAGGGTTCGGCACTGGTGGTGGAGGAGGGCGGCGGCAACCACGGCATCGCCCTCAGCGGCAACAAGTGCCTGGACGAGAAGCTCGCCGCGTACCTGCGCACGGGAGCGGCCGCCGACGCCACCTGCCCGGCCCCGCCCGCCCCGACCCCGGCCGCGGCGACCAGGGCCGTCCCGCCGTCCGCGGGCGGCGCGGCCCTGCACGGCCTCCTGGGCTTCCGCGGCTGACCCCGGTCGGGGATCCGGGTCGTCCTTGTCGGATCCTGCCGGTCGGCAGGGTCCGAACGGGACGCCCTACGCGTCCGGGTGGCCGCCCAGCAGGCGGGTCAGGGCGTCCGTCGCGGCGACCGCGAGGCGGGGGTGGGACTGCGCGCGGACCAGGACGTCGCGGGCCCGGGCGTCGGCCAGCGCCCCCAGCCCCTCCACGCAGGCGAGCGCGACCCGCCAGTACGGGTCGTGCGGCGCGAGGAGCCGCGACAGGGTGGCGATCAGTGCGGGGGCCGACTCGGGGGCGCGCAGCGCGGCCAGCAGCCGTACGGGGTGCAGGGCGTAGGCGGTGCGCAGGGAGTTGGTGGCCAAGGCGGCGGCCGCGCGGGCGGTGCGCGGGTCGTCGAGGACGGCCAGCGCACGGGCTGCGGCCTCGCAGCGCGGCGGGTCCCGGTGGTTGAGGAGCAGCACCAGCGCCTCGAAGGCGCGGCGGTCCCCGGCCAGGCCGAGGCGGTACGCGGCCAGTTCACGGGCCCACAGGGGCAGGCCGGCCGAGGTCAGGGAGTCCGCGAGGGCGTCGGGGTCCGCCGTGAGCAGCGCCTCGTACTCCGGGGATCCGGTCGACTCCGCCCGCAGGCGCTCCAGCACGTCGTTCACCCGCCCACCCTAGGGGCGCCAGGTCCCCGGAATCAGGCGTTCCGAAGACCTCGTTGATCGATGATCGATGATCGGTACATTTGGGCGTTCCAGGTCACATCTCCGCACTCTGGCGCACCAGTTACCAGCGGGTTACAGTCACTGCCATACGTACGGGAACGGCCTGGTGACGCAGCCGCCCCGTACCAGTCGGTTCGACCGCACCACCACGGCAGGACCCCGGGACAGGGTCGTGCCGCTCGTTCGGCCCGCCGCGCCCCACCCTTCGGGCGCTTCCCTGCGGGCCCACCCCGCACGGTTCCTTCCGCACGGCTCCTCGCCGACGGCTTCCGTTCCTTGCGTGCCGCTTCTCGTGCTCCCGCACGATCCTCCGTACGGAGCTCCGTGCGGCCTCCGCGCGCGCCGTGCACCGCGCGCCGCCACCCTCAGTCGTCACCCTCTTCCCACTGGAGTCCCGCGATGGACCGTCCGTCCACGTCCAGTCAGTCCACCCTCCGGACCGTCGCCGTCGTCGGCCTCGGCACCATGGGGACCGGCATCGCCGAGATCCTCGCCCGGGCCGGCCGCGAGGTCATCGGCATCGACGTCAGCGAGGCCGCCGCCCGGCGCGCCACCGCCTCCCTCGCCTCCGCCACGGCCCGTTCCGTCACCCGGGAACTGATCACCGAGCAGGAGCGCGAGGGTGTCCTCGCCCGGTTCCGCACCTTCACCGACCTCGGCGCGGCCGCCGACGCCGACCTCGTCATCGAGGTCGTCCCGGAGGACTACGAGCTCAAGCACCGGCTGTTCTGCGAGCTCGACGCGATCGTGCGGCCCGACACCATCCTGGCCACCGGCACCAACGCCCTGTCGGTGACCCGGCTGGCCGCCGAGTCGCAGCGCCCCGAGCGCGTGCTGGGCCTGCACTTCTTCAACCCGGCGCCCGCGATGAAGCTCGTCGAGATCGTCTCCTGCGTGCTCACCGCGCCGCCGGCCGTCGAGGCCGTCACCGAGCTGGCCCGCGAACTGGGCAAGGAACCCGTGTCGGTCGGCGACCGGCCCGGATTCGTCGCCGACGGCCTGCTGTTCGGCTACCTCAACCAGGCCGCCGCCATGTACGAGGCCAAGTACGCCTCCCGCGAGGACATCGACGCGGCCATGCGGCTCGGCTGCGGCCTGCCGATGGGGCCGCTGGCCCTGCTCGACCTGGTCGGCGTGGACACGGCCCGTACCGTCCTGGAGGCCATGTACGCCTCCTCCGGCGACCGGCTGCACGCCCCGGCCCCGATCCTCGGCCACCTCGCCGAGGCCGGCCTGACCGGCCAGAAGTCCGGGCGCGGCTTCTACACGTACGAGGCTCCCGGCAGTTCGGTGATCGTCCGCGACCTGCAGAGCCCGCCGGACGGTTCGCTGCTCGGCGCCGGCCGTCCGGTGTCCTCGGTCGGCGTGGCCGGTTCCGGGACGATGGCGAGCGGCATCGCCCAGGTCTTCGCGCAGGCCGGGTACGACGTGGTGCTGGCGGCCCGCAGCCAGGAGAAGGCGGAGGCCGCGAAGGCCGCGATCGGGAAGTCCCTGGGCCGTGCGGTGTCCAAGGGCCGACTGACCGAGGAGGCCGCCGCGGCCACGCTGGGGCGGATCGCGCCGGCCGGTTCGCTGGAGGCGTTCGCCGAGGTGGACCTGGCCGTGGAGGCCGTCGCCGAGGACCTCGCGGTCAAGCAGGAACTGTTCGCCGGGCTGGACAAGATCTGCAAGCCGGGCGCGGTGCTGGCCACCACCACCTCCTCGCTCCCGGTGATCGCCGTGGCCCGCGCGACGTCGCGGCCCCAGGACGTGATCGGGATGCACTTCTTCAACCCGGCCCCCGCGATGAAGCTGGTCGAGGTCGTGCGGACCGTCCTGACGGCCGACGACGTGCACGCCACCGTCCGCGAGGTCTGCGGCAAGGTGCGCAAGCACCCGGTGGACTGTGGCGACCGGGCGGGCTTCATCGTGAACGCGCTGCTGTTCCCGTACCTGAACAACGCCATCAAGATGGTGGAGCAGCACTACGCGGGCATCGACGAGATCGACGCCGCGATGAAGCTGGGCGGCGGCTACCCGATGGGGCCCTTCGAGCTCCTCGACGTGGTCGGCCTGGACGTGTCGCTCGCCATCGAGAAGGTCCTCCACCAGGAGTTCCGCGATCCCGGTCTGGCCCCGTCCGCGCTGCTGGAGCACCTCGTGGCGGCGGGCTGCCTGGGGCGCAAGACCGGCCGCGGATTCCGTGAGTACGCCCGCCGGTAACCGGCCGGGCCCCGAGCAGGATGCGTGGGGAGGGTTGCTCGGGTCCGCCGGACCCTCACGGCGGACGAACCCTCCCGAGCCCAGTGCGGGCCCTCCCCCGCATCCGTCCCCCGCCCACCCCCCACAGGCGCGCTCCCCCGCGCGAATGAAGTACTTTCGCTCTATGTCCCAGCCCGCCAAGACCTCGCCCCGCGCCTCCTCCGCCCCGGACGTCCCGGAGAGCGCGGCCGGCACCCGAGCGGCCGCCCAGCGGCTCAAGATGCGCCGGGAGCTGGCCACGGCGGCCATGGAGCTGTTCGCGACGAAGGGGTACGAGGCCACGACGGTCGACGAGATCGCCGCGACCGCGGGGGTGGCCCGCAGGACCTTCTTCCGGCACTTCCGCTCCAAGGAAGAGGCGATCTTCCCGGACCACGACGACACCCTGACCCGCGCCGAGGCCGTGCTGGACGTGGCGCCGGCGCACGAGCACCCGCTCGACACGGTGTGCCGGGGCATCAAGGAAGTCATGAAGATGTACGCCGCCTCCCCCTCGGTGTCGGTGGAGCGTTACCGGCTGACCCGTGAGGTACCGGCGCTGCGCGAGCGGGAGATCGCCTCGGTGGCCCGCTACGAGCGGCTGTTCACCCGCTACCTGCTGGCGCACTTCGACGAGACCGACCACCACGACGGCAACGACGACCCGCTGTTGGCCGAGGTGGCCGCCTCGGCGGTGGTGACGGCCCACAATCACGTACTGCGCCGCTGGTTGCGGGCCGGCGGGCAGGGTGACGTCGAGACGCAGCTGGACCACGCCTTCTCGATCGTCCGCAAGACCTTCGGTTCCGGGATCGGCGCGGGCCGCACGGCGGGCGCCACCGCGCCGCCGGCGCCGGCGGCGGTGCGCACCGAGGGCGAGGTGCTGGTCGCGGTGGCCCGCACCGACGCCCCGCTGGACGAGGTCATGCGGACCATCGAAGAGGCGCTCAGGAACAAGTAGGCGACCGTCCCGGCCATCGGCCGGGTGGTTCCGGTCACAACGGCCGCTCCCGGTTTCGGGGGCGGCCGTCGTCGTATGTCCATTCTGCCCCTACTCGCGGGTAACTCTGATCGATCATCGCTCATCTGCGCAGGTCAATCGGCAAATGAGAGAAAGTTTTGGCACGCGGTGCCTTGTCGAGTGACACGGGGTGCCATACGTTGAATCTCGTCCGGACGTCCCCGCGGCCCACGCCCACTCGGCGCGGAACGCGCCCCGGATGCCTGCGTCACCAGGCTCCCGCCCGCCCCACCACAGGCAGGCCCGCACCACCGATCCGCCGGACCGACGGCACTCGCACCACCCACACCACACGTACCCCGCGCACACCGCGTATCCCTCAGCGCACCCTCATCAGCGCTCGCCGGAGGCAATACCGTGAAGGACATCCTGGACGCGATTCAGTCGCAGTCCGCCACCGCCGCAGACTTCGCGGCGCTGCCGCTGCCCGACTCGTACCGCGCGATCACCGTGCACAAGGACGAAGCGGAAATGTTCGCGGGGCTCACGACCCGCGAGAAGGACCCGCGCAAGTCCCTCCACCTCGACCAGGTCCCGCTGCCCGAGCTGGGCCCGGGCGAGGCCCTGGTGGCCGTCATGGCCTCGTCGGTCAACTACAACTCCGTGTGGACCTCGATCTTCGAGCCGGTCTCCACGTTCAGCTTCCTGGAGCGCTACGGCAAGCTCAGCGAGCTCAGCAAGCGCCACGACCTGCCGTACCACGTCATCGGCTCCGACCTCGCGGGCGTCGTGCTGCGCACCGGCCCCGGCGTCAACGCCTGGCGGCCCGGCGACGAGGTCGTGGCGCACTGCCTGTCGGTCGAGCTGGAGTCCTCGGACGGCCACAACGACACGATGCTCGACCCCGAGCAGCGCATCTGGGGCTTCGAGACCAACTTCGGCGGCCTGGCGGAGATCGCGCTGGTCAAGTCCAACCAGCTGATGCCCAAGCCCGACCACCTCAGCTGGGAGGAGGCCGCCTCCCCCGGCCTGGTCAACTCCACCGCCTACCGCCAGCTGGTCTCCCGCAACGGCGCCGGCATGAAGCAGGGCGACAACGTGCTGATCTGGGGCGCCAGCGGCGGCCTCGGCTCGTACGCCACCCAGTTCGCCCTCGCCGGCGGCGCCAACCCGATCTGCGTGGTCTCCAGCCCGGAGAAGGCCGATATCTGCCGGGCCATGGGCGCGACCGCGGTCATCGACCGCAACGCCGAGGGCTACAAGTTCTGGAAGGACGAGCACACCCAGGACCCCAAGGAGTGGAAGCGCTTCGGCAAGCGCATCCGCGAGCTGACCGGCGGCGAGGACATCGACATCGTCTTCGAGCACCCCGGCCGCGAGACCTTCGGCGCCAGCGTCTACGTCACCCGCAAGGGCGGCACCATCACCACCTGCGCGTCCACCTCGGGCTACATGCACGAGTACGACAACCGCTACCTGTGGATGTCGCTCAAGCGCATCATCGGCTCGCACTTCGCGAACTACCGCGAGGCGTGGGAGGCCAACCGCCTCATCGCCAAGGGCAAGATCCACCCCACGCTGTCGAAGGTCTACTCCCTGGAGGAGACCGGCCAGGCCGCCTACGACGTCCACCGCAACCTCCACCAGGGCAAGGTCGGCGTCCTCGCGCTGGCCCCCCAGGAGGGCCTGGGCGTCCGCGACCACGAGCTGCGCGCCCAGCACCTCGACGCCATCAACCGGTTCCGGAACATCTGAAGTCCGCAGAGGATCGCCTGAGATGACAGAGCGCCAGAAGGACAGGCCGTGGCTCATGCGGACGTACGCCGGCCACTCCACGGCCGAGGCGTCCAACGAGCTGTACCGCCGCAACCTCGCCAAGGGCCAGACCGGCCTGTCCGTCGCCTTCGACCTGCCGACGCAGACGGGCTACGACCCCGACCACATCCTCGCCCGCGGCGAGGTCGGTCGGGTCGGGGTCCCGGTCTCCCACCTGGGTGACATGCGCCGGCTGTTCCAGGACATCCCCCTGGAGCAGATGAACACCTCGATGACGATCAACGCCACCGCCATGTGGCTGCTGGCGCTCTACCAGGTGGCCGCCGAGGAGCAGGGCGCGGACATCGCCCTGCTCCAGGGCACCACCCAGAACGACATCGTCAAGGAGTACCTCTCGCGCGGGACGCACGTCTTCCCGCCCGGGCCCTCGCTCCGCCTGACGACGGACATGATCGCCTACACGGTCAACCACATCCCGAAGTGGAACCCGATCAACATCTGCAGCTACCACCTGCAGGAGGCCGGGGCCACCCCGGTCCAGGAGATCTCGTACGCGATGTCCACCGCCATCGCCGTCCTGGACTCCGTGCGCGACTCGGGCCAGGTGCCCGAGGAGCGGTTCGGCGAGGTCGTCGCCCGGATCTCCTTCTTCGTGAACGCGGGCGTCCGCTTCATCGAGGAGATGTGCAAGATGCGCGCCTTCGGCCGCATCTGGGACAAGGTCACCCACGAGCGCTACGGCATCACCAACGAGAAGCAGCGGCGCTTCCGCTACGGCGTCCAGGTCAACTCCCTGGGCCTGACCGAGGCACAGCCCGAGAACAACGTCCAGCGCATCGTGCTGGAGATGCTGGCCGTCACCCTCTCCAAGGACGCCCGCGCCCGCGCGGTGCAGCTGCCCGCCTGGAACGAGGCGCTGGGCCTGCCCCGGCCGTGGGACCAGCAGTGGTCGCTGCGCATCCAGCAGGTGCTGGCCCACGAGAGCGACCTGTTGGAGTACGAGGACGTCTTCGCGGGCTCCCACGTCATCGAGGCGAAGGTCGCCTCCCTGGTCGAGGAGTGCCTCGCCGAGATCGACCGGATCCAGGAGATGGGCGGCGCGATGGCCGCCGTCGAGTCCGGCTACCTCAAGTCGCAGCTGGTCTCCTCGCACGCCGAGCGGCGCGCCCGGATCGAGGCCGGCGAGGACAAGATCGTCGGCGTCAACTGCTTCCAGCAGACCGAGGAGAACCCGCTCACCGCCGACCTGGACGGCGCCATCATGACCGTCGACCCGGCCACCGAGGCGCTGACCGTGGAGCGCATCCGCCGCTGGCGCGCCGAACGGCAGGAGTCCTCCGACCGTCAGGGCAACGGCGACCCCTTCGTCTTCCCCACCACCCAGCAGGCCCTCGAACGCCTCAAGGAAGCCGCGGCGGGCACCGAGAACCTGATGGAGGCCACCCTGGAGTGCGCCCGCGCCGGCGTCACCACCGGCGAGTGGTCGAGCGCCCTGCGCGAGGTCTTCGGCGAGTTCCGGGCCCCGACGGGGGTCTCCTCGGCCCCGGTCGCGGTCACCGCCGAGGCGGGCACGCCGATGGCCCTCGTCCGCGAGAAGGTCTCCCGCACGGCCGACGAGCTCGGCTCGGGCCGACTGCGCCTGCTGGTCGGCAAGCCCGGCCTGGACGGGCACTCCAACGGCGCCGAGCAGATCGCCGTCCGGGCCCGCGACGCGGGCTTCGAGGTGGTCTACCAGGGCATCCGGCTGACGCCCGAGGAGATCTCCTCGGCGGCGCTGGCCGAGGACGTCCACTGCGTGGGACTGTCCATCCTGTCCGGATCGCACAGCGCGCTCGTCCCCGACGTCCTGGAACGCCTGCGGGCGGCGGGGGCGGGCGACATCCCCGTCATCGTCGGCGGCATCATTCCCCAGGCCGACGCGGTGTCGTTGAAGGCGGCCGGGGTGGCCGCCGTGTTCACTCCGAAGGACTTCGGCATCACGGAGATCATCGGCCGTATCGTCGACGAGATCCGCAAGGCCAACAAGCTCGACTCTCTCGAAAGCACGGAGGTCCCCGCATGACCACGCCCTCTTCCCCGGTGAACCGGCTGCGGCCGCGCCGTTCCTGCCTCGCGGTGCCGGGTTCCAACCCGCGCTTCCTGGAGAAGGCCCAGGGCCTGCCCGCCGACCAGGTCTTCCTGGACCTGGAGGACGCCTGCGCCCCGCTCGCCAAGGAAGGCGCCCGCCACACCATCGTGGACGCGCTGAACAACGGCGACTGGACCGGCAAGACCCGGGTGGTGCGCGTCAACGACTGGACGACGCACTGGACGTACCGCGACGTCATCACGGTCGTCGAGGGCGCGGGCCAGAACCTCGACTGCATCATGCTGCCGAAGGTCCAGGACGCCCAGCAGATCGTCGCCCTCGACCTGCTGCTCACCCAGATCGAGAAGACCATGGGCTTCGAGGTCGGCAAGATCGGCATCGAGGCGCAGATCGAGAACGCCAAGGGCCTGGTGAACGTCGACGCCATCGCGGGCGCCTCGCCGCGCCTGGAGACCATCATCTTCGGGCCGGCCGACTTCATGGCCTCGATCAACATGAAGTCCCTGGTCGTGGGCATGCAGCCGCCCGGCTACGGCGCGGACGCCTACCACTACATCCTGATGCGCATCCTGATGGCCGCCCGCACGCACGACCTCCAGGCGATCGACGGGCCCTTCCTCCAGATCAAGAACGTGGACGGCTACCGCGAGGTCGCCGGCCGCGCCGCGGCCCTCGGCTTCGACGGCAAGTGGGTGCTGCACCCCGGCCAGGTCGACGCGGCGAACGAGGTCTTCTCCCCCTCGCAGGAGGACTACGACCACGCCGAGCTGATCCTCGACGCGTACGACTGGTGCACCTCCGAGGCCGGCGGCAAGAAGGGTTCGGCGATGCTCGGCGACGAGATGATCGACGAGGCCAGCCGCAAGATGGCCCTGGTCATCGCCGGCAAGGGACGCGCGGCGGGCATGCGGCGCACCAGCAAGTTCGAAATCCCCGTCGGCTAGAAAGGCCCTGACTCCCATGCAGTTCGGACGCACGTACGAAGAGTTCGAGGTCGGGGCGGTCTACAAGCACTGGCCCGGAAAGACGGTCACCGAGTACGACGACCACCTGTTCTGTCTGCTGACCATGAACCACCACCCGCTCCACATGGACAGCAACTACGCCGAGAACACCACGGACTTCGGCAAGAACGTGGTCGTGGGCAACTACATCTACTCGCTGCTGCTGGGCATGTCCGTGCCGGACGTCTCCGGGAAGGCCATCGCCAACCTGGAGATCGAGTCCCTGCGGCACGTGGCGCCGACCTTCCACGGCGACACGCTCTACGGCGAGACCACGGTCCTCGACAAGACGCCGTCGAAGTCGAAGGACGACCGCGGCATCGTGTACGTGGAGACCAAGGGTTACAAGCAGGACGGCACCCTCGTCTGCGTCTTCCGGCGCAAGGTGATGGTCCCGACCGAGACGTACATCAAGGAGCGCGGCGGCGAGCAGCCCGGCCGGCCCACGCTGAAGGAACAGGGGAAGTAGCCATGGCCCGACTCGCCCAGACCGCCGGGCTCACGGACGTCCAGCGGGAGATCCTCAAGACCGTCCGGGAGTTCGTCGACAAGGAGATCATCCCGGTCGCGACCGAGCTGGAGCACCGCGACGAGTACCCGCAGCAGATCGTCGACGGCCTCAAGGAGCTCGGCCTCTTCGGGCTGATGATCCCCGAGGAGTACGGCGGCCTGGGTGAGTCGTTGCTCACCTACGCGCTGTGCGTGGAGGAGATAGCGCGCGGCTGGATGTCCGTCTCGGGCATCATCAACACCCACTTCATCGTGGCGTACATGCTCAAGCAGCACGGTACGCAGGAGCAGAAGGACCACTTCCTCCCGCGGATGGCGCTGGGCGAGGTGCGGGGCGCGTTCTCGATGTCCGAGCCGGGCCTGGGCTCCGACGTGTCGGCCATCACCTCCAAGGCGGTGCGCGACGGCGACGAGTACGTCCTGAACGGCCAGAAGATGTGGCTGACGAACGGCGGCACGTCCACTCTGGTGGCCGTTCTGGTGCGAAGTGACGAAGGACACCCCGAGGGCACCGCGCCCCACAAGTCGATGACGACCTTCCTCGTCGAGAAGGAGCCCGGCTTCGGTGAGGTCCGTCCGGGCCTGACCATCCCGGGCAAGATCGACAAGATGGGCTACAAGGGCGTCGACACGACCGAGCTCATCATGGACGGACTGCGCATTCCGGCCAATCGGGTCCTCGGCGGGCAGACGGGCCGAGGGTTTTACCAAATGATGGACGGCGTCGAGGTCGGCCGGGTGAACGTGGCGGCGCGTGGTTGTGGCGTCGCACAACGTGCCTTCGAATTGGGTGTCTCGTATGCCCAGCAACGTCACACTTTCGGCAAGGCCATCGCTGAGCACCAGGCCATCCAGTTCAAGCTGGCCGAGATGGCTACCAAGGTCGAAGCCGCCCATGCGATGATGGTCAATGCGGCACGCAAAAAGGACTCCGGGGAACGAAACGACCTCGAAGCAGGGATGGCGAAGTACCTCGCCTCCGAATACTGCAAGGAAGTCGTGGAAGACGCGTTCCGTATCCACGGTGGATACGGCTTCTCGAAGGAGTACGAGATCGAGCGTCTCTACCGGGAGGCTCCGATGCTGCTGATCGGCGAAGGTACCGCCGAGATCCAGAAAATGATCATCGGGCGACGCCTGCTCGAGGAGTACCGGCTCCAGGGCTGAAAGTCCCATTTGCGGTGGATCGCCCGGCGATCCTCCGCAACGGGATCACAGCCAGTGACTGGATGGCGGCCATCGACTCGGCTTCTGGCTTGCCCAGTTGTTGCGCGCAACCGATAGCATTCCAGTAAAGCCGCCGTCCCGTCCCCCCGTTTACGGCGCGGCAATCACCCGCTACGAAGGTCATCCATGCCCCACAGCCAAACCTCTGCACCTCGCGTCGGCCTCCTCGGCGGACGTATCGCTCGCGGAGCATCGCCGTGGCTTCTGCCGACCGTCGCCACCGCGGCGCTCAGCCTCACCCGGGCCCGCAAGTCCGGACGCTGGGCCGCGGCGGCCGTGCCCGCCACCGCGCTCGCGGCGGGCATGCTGTGGTTCTTCCGCGACCCCGAGCGTGAGATCACGCAGGGCCGCGTCATCTCGCCCGCCGACGGTGTGGTGCAGAGCATCATGCCGTGGAAGGACGGGCGGACCCGCGTCGCGATCTTCATGAGCCCGCTGAACGTCCACGTCAACCGCGCTCCCCTGGCGGGCACGGTGACGTCCGTGGAGCACGTCCCGGGCGGGTTCGTCCCGGCGTTCAACAAGGAGAGCGAGAACAACGAGCGCGTTGTCTGGCACTTCGACACCGAACTGGGCGACATCGAAATGGTGCAGATCGCCGGCGCCGTCGCCCGGCGCATCGTCCCGTACCTGCCGGCCGGCACCAAGGTGGAGCAGGGCGAACGCATCGGACTGATCCGCTTCGGCTCGCGCGTCGACATCTACCTCCCCGAGGGCGTCGAGGTCGCGGTCGAGGTCGGTCAGGCCACCACCGCGGGGGTGACCCGAATTGACCGTGACTGACCCCGAAACTCCCTCGAACCCGTCGGGTGGATGGGTGCCCGAGTCCGCCGAGGAGGAGTCCGCCGAGGACGACATGCCGCTCTCGTTGCGGCTGTCGATAGCGGACACCCTCACCCTCGGCAACGCGACCTGCGGATTCATGGCGGTGTACTTCACCACCACCGGAATCCTCATTCCGCACCTCACCGGCAGCGGTGAGTCGGGCATGGCCCGGCACAGCGCCGCGACGGCGGTGATACTGATGCTGCTGGCCGCGGTCTTCGACCTCTTCGACGGCATCGTGGCCCGCAAGCTCCGCAGCTCGCCGATGGGCGCCGAGCTGGACAACCTGTCCGACCTGATCAGCTTCGGTCTGGCTCCCGCCTACTTCGTGCTCGTCTACGGCATGGTCGCCGACGACGCGCACCAGAAGATGTCGGCGCTGGCCGCGATCGTCGTCCTGCTCGCCGTGGTGCTCAGACTCGCGAGGTTCAGCTGCGTGACGCTGAAGGACGGCATGTTCCAGGGCATGCCGAGCCCCTTCGGCGCGCTCACGGTCGTCTCGATCGTGCTGCTGGAGCTGCCCTTCATCCCGACGCTGCTGGCGATCATCGGGGTGGCCTGGCTGATGGTGAGCCGGGTCGAGTACCCCAAGCCGCGGGGCGTCCTCGCGGCCGCGATGCTCAGCTGGATCGTCGGGGCCATGGGGCTGCTGGCGGCCTGGGCGTTCGACGCCCCGGGCGGCCAGATCCTGCTCCAGGCCGGATGCGCCCTCCAGATCGCCCTGGCGGCCACCATCCCGCTGTTCGCCACGACCCGGAGGGCCAACACCTTCCGGCACAACCGGCGCGAGGCGCGGGCGGCTCAGCTGCCGTAGCGCTGCCGCTGGTACGACATGACGAAGGCCCCGGGTGCCCCAGGCACCCGGGGCCTTCGTCATGTCCCGGAGTGCCCCGGCCTTCCTCCGCGAGCCCTGCGCGGGACCGTCCGGCGTAGCCTTGATGTCGGAAAACCGCCAGCCCGGAGGGTCCGGGGTGGAAATCATGGAGTCATGCACACCGATACCGATCGCTGCGTGAGAGCCGTGCAGTCGAAGGACGCCCGCTTCGACGGCTGGTTCTTCACGGCCGTCCGCACCACGGGGATCTACTGCCGGCCGAGCTGTCCGGCCGTGCCGCCCAAGGTCGAGAACATGAGCTTCCTGCCCAGCGCGGCGGCCTGCCAACAGGCGGGCTACCGGGCCTGCAAGCGCTGCCGGCCCGACACCAGCCCCGGCTCCCCCGAGTGGAACGCCCGCGCCGACTCCGTCGCCCGCGCCGTCCGGCTGATCCAGGACGGGGTCGTCGACCGCGAGGGCGTGCCCGGTCTCGCCACCCGGCTCGGCTACTCGACCCGGCAGGTCGAGCGCCAGCTCCTCGCCGAGCTCGGGGCCGGGCCGCTGGCCCTGGCCCGGGCGCAGCGGGCGCAGACGGCCCGGCTGCTGATCGAGACCTCCGAGCTGCCGATGGGCGACGTCGCGTTCGCCGCGGGGTTCTCCTCGATCCGCGCGTTCAACGACACCGTCCGCGAGGTCTTCGCGCTCTCCCCCAGCGACCTGCGGACCCGGGCGGTGCGGGCGGCCGGACGGCCCGAGGCGCAGCCGCGGATCCCGGGGACGATCAGCCTGCGGCTGCCGTTCCGGGCCCCGCTGAACCCGGACAACCTCTTCGGGCACCTGGCGGCGACCGGTGTCCCCGGGGTCGAGGAGTGGCGCGACGGTGCCTACCGGCGGACGCTGCGGCTCCCGTACGGCACCGGTGTGGTGGCCCTGACGCCCGGGCCGGAGCACATCGGCTGCCGGCTGGCCCTGACCGACCTGCGGGACCTGACCATCGCGATCAGCCGCTGCCGGTGGATGCTCGACCTGGACGCCGATCCGGAGGCGGTGGACGAGCAGCTGCGCGCCGATCCGCTGCTGGCCCCGCTGGTGGACAAGGCTCCGGGGCGTCGGGTGCCGCGCACGGTCGACGCGGCGGAGTTCGCCGTGCGGGCCGTGCTGGGCCAGCAGGTCTCGACCGCCGCCGCGCGGACGCACGCGGCCCGGCTGGTGACCGCGTACGGGGAGCCCGTCCAGGACCCCCGGGGCGGCCTCACGCACCTGTTCCCGTCCCCGCAGGCCTTGGCGGCCCTCGACCCCGAGACGCTGTCGATGCCGCGCAGCCGCCGTACGACGCTGACCACGCTGGTGGCGGCTCTGGCGGAGGGTTCGCTGCCGCTGGGCATCGACAGCGACTGGGAAGCGGCCCGCGCCGGGCTGAACGCCCTGCCCGGGTTCGGGCCGTGGACCACCGAGATCGTCGCGATGCGGGCGCTCGGCGACCCGGACGCCTTCCTGCCGTCCGACCTGGGGGTGCGGCGGGCCGCCCAGGGGCTCGGGCTGCCGTCGACCCCGGCCGCGCTGACGGCCCGGGCGGCCCTGTGGCGCCCCTGGCGCGCCTACGCCGTCCAGTACCTGTGGGCCACCGACGCCCACCCCATCAACCACCTGCCCGTCTGAGGAGCGCACCCATGAGCAACAAGCAGCACACCGTCGTGGACAGCCCGTACGGCCCGCTGACCCTGGTCGCCACCGACGGCGTCCTGAGTGGCCTGTACATGACCGGCCAGCGCCACCGGCCCGTCGAGGAGTCCTTCGGCGAGCGGGTCGCGGACGGCGAGGAGCCGTTCCCCGAGGTGCGCCGGCAGTTGGCCGCGTACTTCGCCGGCGAGCTCCGGGAGTTCACCGTCCCGGTCCGGCTGGAGGGCACCGCCTTCCAGCGCAGCGTCTGGGAGCAGCTGGTGCGGATCCCGTACGGGCAGACGTGGTCGTACGGGCGGCTCGCGACGGAACTGGGCAGGCCGGGCGCCTCGCGCGCGGTGGGCCTGGCCAACGGGAAGAACCCGGTCGGCATCATCGTGCCCTGCCACCGCGTGATCGGTGCCTCGGGCGGCATGACGGGCTACGGCGGCGGCATCGAGCGCAAGGTGCGGCTGCTGGAGTTCGAGGGGGCGGGGAAGTAGCCCGGATCGCGGGAGCGGTGGCTCAGATCACCGAGAGGGGGACGAGGAGGGCGAAGCCGGCGCCGGCTTCCACCGCGTAGGCGTAGAGGTCCGGGTGCTGGACGGGGGCGGCGAGGAGGACGACGCTCTGCTGGGCGGAGGCCGCGTCCACCCAGGCGGGGTCGGCGCCGAGGCGGCCCTGGTACCAGCCTTCGCAGGAGGCGGGTCCGGTGACGGCGAGGAGGTCGTCCTCGCGGCGGTAGAAGGCCTGCCAGCCCTCGGCGGGCGCGGACCAGCCCTCGAAGTCCTCGAAGGGCGACCAGCCGCCCTCGCGTATCGCGTTGTCGAACAGCCAGACGGGCGAGCCGTCTTCGGTGACCTCGTCACCGGCCTGTTGGTCGGTGGTGAAGTGGACCATGGGGAGGGCGTCGGGCCCGTCGGCCGTGCTCGGCCAGGCGTACATCGTGATCATCTGCTGATTCTGTCCTGCTCGTGTCCGCTGCGGGTACCCGCCTGCCCCGCGAATCCGCTACGGGGTGGGGCGGCGGCCGTTCTCCAGTTCCACGGTGCCCTCGCCTGATTCCAGTGCGCGGTAGGCCTCTTCGGTCCGCAGGCCGAGGGATCCGGGGAGGTACGTGGTGAGTTCGCCCGGTTCGACCAGCCGCCAGGAGAGGAGTTCCTCCTCCTGGAGCCTGATCGAGGCGAGTTGCGCGTCGTCGAGCACGCCGCCGTCGTAGAGGTAGGCGGCCAGCGGCGGGCGGCCGGTGCCCAGCGACCAATCGACGGCGAGGAGCCGGCCGAGCGGGACGTCGATGCCGATCTCCTCGGCGCTCTCGCGCCGGGCCGCCGTCCGCGGGGATTCGCCCAGGTCGGATTCGATGGTGCCGCCGGGCAGGGCCCAGCCCGCACGGTAGTTGGGTTCCACGAGGAGCACCCGGCCCGCGGCGTCGCGGAACAGGGCGGCCGCGCCGGCCAGCACCCGGGGCAGGCTCGCGATGTAGGTGGCGTAGTCGTCGGTGGTGGTCACGGCGCCACCCTACCCAGCCGGCGCCGGCCGTCCGCAGGGCGGCCCCGCGGGCTCACCCCTGCGGGTCACCGCCGTCCTCCCGGTCCCGTCCCCGGGACTCGGCGACGCGCCGCAGCCGGGGGTGGCGGGCCGTGCCCTGCTCGGTGATGGCGTCGCCGACCATGGCCTTCACGGCGTCGCGCAGGCCGTGCAGGGCGTGGTGGCGGGCGGGGCCGGCGCCGGGGTCCTCCCGCAGTTCCCTCACCAGGGCCCAGCACAGCAGCAGCATGACGATGACGAAGGGCAGGGCGACCAGGATGGTCGCGGTCTGCAGGGACTTCAGACCGCCCGCGACGAGCAGGACGGCGGCCACGGCGGCCATCAGCACGCCCCAGGTGACGACGAGCCAGGTCGGCGGGTTCAGCGAGCCCCGGCTGGTGAGGGAACCCATGACCAGGGACGCGGAGTCGGCGCTGGTGACGAAGTACGTCATGACCAGGACCATCGCGACCCAGGAGGTGACGGTGCCCAGCGGCAGCGCGTCGAGCATCGCGAACAGCGAGGCCTCGGTGCCCTCCTTGATCTTGGACGCGAGGTCGGCGGCGCCGGTGGACTGGAGGCGGATGGCGGTGCCGCCCATGACGCAGAACCAGACCACGGTGGCGCCGCTGGGGACGAGCAGGACGCCGACGAGGAACTCCCGGATGGTGCGGCCGCGGGAGATGCGGGCGATGAAGGTGCCGACGAAGGGCGCCCAGGACAGCCACCACGCCCAGTAGAAGATGGTCCAGGCGCCGAGCCAGGCGCTGTCGGTGAAGGCCCCGGTGCGGCTGGCCATGGGCAGCAGCTCGTCCAGGTAGCCGCCGACGCCGGCGGGGATCACGTCCAGGACGTAGACGGTGGGGCCGAGCACGAAGACGAAGAGCATCAGGGTCGCGGCGAGCACGAGGTTGATGGTGCTCAGCCACTTGACGCCCTTGTGCAGGCCGGAGAAGGCGGAGAGCACGAACGCGGCGGACAGCGAACCGATGATGATCAGCTCGACCGTGGTGGAGTCCTCGACGCCGGTGGTGATGTTGAGGCCCTTGGACACCTGGAGGGCGCCGAGGCCCAGGCTGGTCGCGGTGCCGAAGACGGTGGCGAAGACCGCGAGCAGGTCGATGGCCTTGCCGGCCGGCCCGTTGGCCCGCTCCTCGCCCATCAGCGGGACGAAGGCGGAGCTGAGGCGGTTGCCGCGGCCCTTGCGGAAGGTCGCGTAGGCGAGGGCGAGCCCGGCGATGCCGTAGATGGCCCAGGGGGTGAGCGTCCAGTGGAAGAAGGAGTACTCCATGGCCGCGAGGGCGGCGCCGCCGGTGCCGGGGGCCGCGCCGGAGGCCGGTGGCGGGTTCAGGTAGTGGGTGAGCGGCTCGCCGACGCCGTAGAACATGAGGCCGATGCCCATGCCGGCGCTGAACATCATGGCGATCCACGCGAGGTTCGTGAACTCCGGTTCGGAGTCGTCGGCGCCGAGCCGGATCCGCCCGAAGCGGCCGGCCGCGAGGGCGACGCACATCACGAGGAACACGTCGGCGGCGATCACGAACAGCCAGGCGAAGTTGTTCAGCACCCAGGTGAGGGCGGTGCCCGAGGCGGAGTCGAAGGAGTCCTTCCCGAGGGCGGCCCACGCGACGACGGCCAGCACGGCGATCACGCCGATGGTGACGACGCCGTGGTCGGGCGTGCCGTCCACAGGGTCGCCGGACCCCCCACCTGGAGTATCCGGACGTGGCTGTTCCAGTGAATCCGTGCTCATGCGGCCACACTATGCAGACGTATATCCGTATTTAGCCGTATGGCGCGCCGCCTGTGGCGTAGGCCACCCATGGGCATAGGAGGATCCTCCGGATAGGCTCATGGGGGCGCGACTGCACTGTTCGATAGCAAGGGATTAGCAAGGTGACGGACGGAGCAGTAACTGAGACCGCGCGCGTGCTCATCGCCGCGGACAAATTCAAGGGCTCGCTCACGGCCGTTCAGGTCGCGGAGCGGGTGACGGCCGGCCTTCGCAGGGCCGTACCGGACGTGGAGATCGAGACCCTCCCCGTCGCGGACGGCGGCGACGGTACGGTCGCGGCCGCCGTGGCGGCCGGTTTCGAACGCCGGGAGGTACGGGTCACCGGACCGCTCGGCGACCAGGTCACGGCCGCTTTCGCGCTGCGCGACGGCACCGCCGTGGTCGAGATGGCGGAGGCCTCCGGCCTCCAGCTGCTGCCGGCGGGCACCTTCGCCGCGCTGACGGCGACCACGTACGGTTCCGGCGAGCTGCTGAAGGCCGCCCTGGACGCGGGCGCCCGCTCGATCGTCTTCGGCGTGGGCGGCAGCGCCACCACCGACGGCGGCGCGGGCATGCTCGCGGCGCTGGGCGCGGTGTTCCTGGACGCGAACGGCGAACAGGTCGGTCCGGGCGGCGGCGCGCTGGCCGCGCTGGCCTCGGCCGACCTGTCCGGGATCGATCCCCGCTTCGCCGAGGTCGAGTTCGTCCTGGCGAGCGACGTGGACAACCCGCTCACGGGCCCCAAGGGCGCGCCCGCGGTCTACGGCCCGCAGAAGGGCGCCTCGCCCGAGGACGTGGCGACGCTCGACGCGGCGCTGGCGCACTTCGCGGTGGTGCTGGAGAAGTCGATCGGCTCGAAGGCCGCCGAGTGCGCGGTGCTGCCGGGCGCGGGCGGCGCCGGCGGCATCGGCTACGGGGCGCTGCTCCTCGGGGCGACGTTCCGTCCCGGCATCGAGCTGATGCTGGAGGTGCTGGGCTTCGCCCCGGCGCTGGAGCGGGCCACGCTGGTCATCACGGGTGAGGGTTCGCTCGACGAGCAGACCCTGCACGGCAAGGCCCCGGCGGGTGTCGCGGCCGCGGCGCGCGCGGCGGGCAAGCCGGTCGTGGCGGTCTGCGGACGGCTGCTGCTGGACCAGGCGGCGCTGGAGGCGGCGGGCATCCGCAAGGCCTACCCGCTGACCGACCTGGAGCCGGACCCGGCGAAGTCCATCCCGAACGCCGGCCCCCTGCTGGAGCGGGTCGCGCAGACCATCGCCGCCGACGTGCTCTGACGCACGACCCGGCCCGTACGGCCGAAGGCCCGGAACCCCGCGACGACGGGGGTCCGGGCCTTCGCCGTCCCCCGGGGGCGGCGGGTCCCGTCGGGGCGGACGGGCGGCTCGCCTGCTACGCGGTGACCCGGGCGCGGGCCGCCGACAGCAACTGAGCGGTGGTCACGACCCGGGCGAAGCCGCCGCCGTGGAGGTTCACGGCGGTGGCGGTCGCCAGTTCGTCGGCGGTCAGGGACAGCCCGTCGGGGCCGGCGAGGTCGAAGGTGTGGGTGGCGTCCAGCGGTACGAGGACCCGGTAGCCGAGGTTGCCCGCCATCCGGGCCGTGGTCTCGACGCACATGTTGGTCTGGATCCCGGCGACGACCACCTGGCGGATGCCCCGCTCGGTGAGCCACCGGGACAGGTCGGGGGTGCCGTAGAAGGCCGAGTTGACGGTCTTGGTGATCAGCAGCGCCTCGTGGCGGCGCTCCTCGACCAGGTCCTTGAAGGCGTAGCCGGGCCGGTCCTCGGCCAGCACGGATCCGGGCTGCACCGAGTTGTGCCGGACCAGGACCACCGGGCGCCCCGACTCCTGCCAGGCGTCCATCAGGGCGGCGATGTTGTCCTCGGCGGCCGGGTTGTTGCGCCGCCCCCAGAAGGAGGCGTCGTCGAAGGCCTTCTGGACGTCGATGACGATCAGGGCGCTGTCGGCGGCGAGCTGCGGGGCGGCGGCCCCGGTGGTGGTGGCGGCCGGTCGGGGCGTGGTGTGCGCGGTGTCGGTCATGGCTCCATCGTGTCCCCGGCGGCGCGCCCGTCCCAGGGGTGGCCGGGACGACGATGGATGGGATCCTGCCGGCCTGGCAGGACGCCGCGTACGGGGTCTGGCACAGTGGCCCCATGGAGCGCGTAGCGATCGTCGCCCAGCCCGGTATCCGGAGCTTCGACCTCGCCGTCATCACCGAGGTGTGGGGACCCGACCGCAGCCGGGCCGGGGTGCCTTCCTTCGAGCTGCGCCGGTGCGCGCGGGACGGCGGCCCGATCGCCCTGCCCGGCGGGCTCACCCTGATGCCCGACCGCGGACTCGACTGGCTCAGCGCCGCCGACCTCGTGGTCGTGCCCGCCCTGGCCGAGCCGGACGATCCGACGCCCGAACCGATCCTCGCCGCGTTGCGCGCCGCGCACGCCCGGGGCGTGCCGGTGGCCGCCCTGTGCGCCGGGGCCTTCGTGCTGGCCGAGGCTGGGCTGTTGGAGGGCAAGCGGGCGGTGACCCACTGGTGGCTCGCCCCGCGGCTCGCGGCGCGCTACCCGGGGGTGCTGGTCGAGGACGCCCCGCTGTACGTGGAGGACGACGGGCTGTGGACCTCCGCCGGGGTGGCCTCGGGCATCGACCTGTGCCTGCACCTGGTGCGCGAGGCCCACGGGGCGGAGGCCGCGGCGGCCATCGCCCGCTCGATGGTGACCGGCCCCTTCCGCACCGGCGACCACGCCCAGTACCTGGACCGGCCCGTGCCGGCGGCGGACCGGATCACCGAGGCCCTCGCCGCGGTGCGGGAGCAGGCCCTGCGCCGACTGCACGAGCCGTTGGACGTGGCCACGCTGGCCCGCTGGGCCGGGATGTCGCCGCGTTCCTTCGCCCGGCACTTCACCGCCGCGACCGGCATCACCCCGCACCGGTGGCTCCTCGGCCGGCGGCTGGACGAGGCCCGCAAACTGCTGGAACGCACCGACCACCCCGTGCCGGAAGTGGCCCGGCGGTCCGGGTTCGCCAGCGAGGTCACCTTCCGTCAGCACTTCGGCGCCCGGGTCGGCGTCAGCCCGCGCGCGTACCGTGCGGCGGCGGCCGGCGCACCGGGACGCGGCGACAGTGTTAGAAAGGGCTCATGACCGGACGTTCGGGTCGACACGGGGAAGCGCGGCCGGCAAGCCTGCTCGCGCGCCTCTCCCTGGCCCCGGGCACCGTCGCCGGTCAGGTCTTCGCGCTCCAGGCGGTGATCGTCGCGGTATTGATCACCGCCGCCGCGCTGGCCCTGGTCTTCCAGGCCCGCTACGACAGCCGGCAAAACGCCCGGAACCGCTCGCTGGCCGCCGCAGAGGCCTTCGCCCACGCCCCCGGCCTGCCGGCCGCCCTGCGCGGACCGGACCCGACCGCCGGCCTCCAGGCGCTGGCCGAGGGCGCCCGCAAGGGCTCGGGGGTGGACTTCGTCGCCGTGCTGAGCACCGACGGCGTCCGCTACACCGACTCCCGGCCCGAGCTGATCGGCAAGCGGGCCGCCGGCGACCTGGCCCGCGCCGCGGCCGGACGCTCGTTCACCGAACTGTTCCAGGGCAAGCCCAGTGACGCGGTCCGCGCGGTGGTGCCCGTCCGGGACGAGCGCGGCAACGTCGTCGGCCTGGTCTCCACCGGCGTCGAGATCGAGAACGTCGCGGACGTGGTCGAGGGGCAGCTGCCGCTGCTGCTCGGCGCGGCCGCGGGCGCCCTGCTGCTGGGGACCGGCGGCGCCGCCCTGGTCAGCCGCCGCCTGCGGCGTCAGACCCGGGGCCTGGGCGCCGCCGAGATGGCCCGGATGAACGAGCACCACGAGGCGGTGCTGCACGCCGTGCGCGAGGGCGTGCTGATCATCGACACCGACCACCGGCTGGTCCTCGCCAACGACGAGGCCCGCCGGCTCCTGGACCTGCCGGCCGACGCCGAGCAGCGGCACGTGGAGGAGCTGGGCCTGGACGCGCGCACCGCCGAGTTGCTGACCTCGGGCCGGGTCGTCACCGACGAGGTGCACCGGGCGGGCGACCGGCTCCTCGCGGTGAACGTGCGCCCCACCGAGACCTTCTCCGGGCGGCCCTCGGGCAGCGTCATGACCCTGCGCGACTCCACCGAGCTCGCGGCGCTCGCCGGGCGCGCCGAGGTGGCCCGGGAGCGGCTCCAGATGCTCTACGACGCCGGGGTGCGGATCGGTACCACCCTGGACGTGGTGCGCACCGCCGAGGAACTCTCGGAGGTGGCCGTGCCGCGCTTCGCGGACTTCGTCACCGTCGAGCTGCTGGAGCCGGTGCTGCGCGGCGAGGAACCCTCACCGGCCGCGGGCGCGCACACCGAGATGCGCCGGTCGGCGATGTCCGGGGTGCGCACCGACCAGCCGCTCCAGCCCGTCGGCGACGTGATCCGGTTCGCGGTGCCCACCGCCCCGATGGCCGCGGCCCTGGATGCCGGGCAGGCGGTGCTCGCGCCCGACCTGAACGCCGCGATGGGCTGGCGGGCCCAGGACGCCGCCGGTACCCGGGTGGCCCTGGACTACGGGCTGCATTCGCTGATCTCCGTACCCCTCCAGGCGCGGGGCGTGGTGTTGGGCATGGCGAACTTCTGGCGAGCCGCGGACACCCCGGAGGCCTTCGACGAGGAGGACCTGTCCTTCGCCGAGGAGCTGGGGGCGCGGGCCGCGGTGTCCATCGACAACGCGCGCCGCTTCACCCGTGAGCACGCGACGGCCGTGACCCTCCAGCGCAGTCTGCTGCCCCGGGTGCTGCCCGACGTGAGCGCGGTCGACGTCGCCTTCCGGTACCTGCCCGCGAAGGCGGGGGTGGGCGGCGACTGGTTCGACGTGATCCCGCTGCCCGGGGCGCGGGTGGCGCTGGTGGTGGGCGACGTGGTGGGGCACGGGGTGCACGCGGCGGCCACGATGGGCCGGCTGCGTACGGCCGTGCACAACTTCTCCACCCTCGACATCCCGCCCGACGAGTTGCTGGGACACCTGGACGAGCTGATCGACCGGATCGACCAGTTGGAGCGCGGCGCGCCGAGCGAGGGCCCGGCAGCCGGTACGTCCGCCCGGGGCGGCGACGCGCCCGCCTGGACGGGCGGCCGTGCGGGGTCCGCCGTACCCGGGGAGGACCCGGAGGCCGGGGAGGAGCCCGCCGGGATCACCGGCGCCACCTGCCTGTACGCGGTGTACGACCCGGCCTCCGGGGTCTGCACGATCGCCAGCGCCGGTCACCCCGGGCCCGCCCTGGTGCACGCCGACGGGCGGGTGGAGTTCCCCGAGCTGCCGCCCGGACTCCCCCTCGGGGTGGGCGGCATGCCGTTCGAGGCGACGGGTCTGCGGCTGCCCGAGGGGAGCCGCCTCGTGCTGTTCACCGACGGCCTGCTGGAGGACCGCGACCGGGACTTCGACTCCGGTCTCGCGCTGCTGCGCGAGACCCTGTCACAGCCCGGCCGCAGCCCCGACCAGGCCTGCGCGGACGTACTGGCCGCGCTGCTGTTCCCGTCGCCCGACGACGACATCGCCCTGCTGATCGCCGACACCCGGCGGCTGGAGCCCGACCGGATCGCGGAGTGGGAGGTGCCCGGCGATCCGTCGGCCGTCTCCCGGGTGCGGGGCGCCGGCGCCGCCCAGCTCGCCGCGTGGGGGTTGGAGGAGATCTCCTTCACCGCGGAACTCGTCCTCAGCGAGCTGATCACCAACGCCATCCGGTACGGGTCGGCGCCCGTGCGGGTCCGGTTGCTGTACGACCGGACCCTGATCTGCGAGGTCTCCGACGGCAGCAGCACCTCCCCCCACCTGCGGTACGCGGCGACCACCGACGAGGGCGGCCGCGGCCTGTTCCTGGTGGCCCAGTACGCCGAACGGTGGGGCACCCGCTACACGGACCGCGGGAAGGTCATCTGGGCGGAGCTGTCGCTGACCGGCGGCCCCGAGCCGATGGCGGGGCCCGCCCCGGACCTCGAAGCGCTGGAGGACCTCGCCTGGTGACGGGCGGCGCCCCGCCGCGGGAGGCGGAACCCTCAGCAGGCCCCCAGCGGTGGTCCGTCAGCGGGCCCTGGTGCGGGCCAGGAGGACCGCCACGTCGTCCTGGGGGGCGGTGGGCAGCAACTGGGTCAGGATCCCCTCGCACAGCTCCTCCAGGGGCTGCGCGGCCTGCCGCAGCGCCCGGCCGAGGCGTTCCATGCCCTCGTCGAGGTCCCGGTCGCGGGCCTCGATGAGGCCGTCCGTGTACAGGACGAGCAGGCTGCCGGGCGGGAGCGGCACCTCCTCGGTGCGGAAGTCCTGCCCGCCGGTACCGAGCGGGGTTTCGGCGGGCCCGTCGAGGAAGGTGACCGTCCCGTCGGCGGCGGCCAAGGCAGGCGGCGGATGCCCGGCGCGGGCGATGACGCAGCCGCCGGTCGCCGGGTCGTGGACGGCGTAGACGCAGGTGGCCATCTCGTCCTCGCCGAGGTCGGCGACGACCGCGTCGAGGGAGCGCAGCAGCCGGGCGGGCGGTACGTCCTCGCGGGCGAGGGTCCGTACCGCCGTGCGGAGTTGGCCCATGACGGCCGCCGCGTGGATGCCGTGGCCCATGACGTCGCCGATGACGAGGCCGGTGCGGCCCCGGGGCAGTTGGATGACGTCGAACCAGTCGCCGCCGACGTCGTGGTCACTGGCGGGCAGGTAGCGGCCGGTCAGTTCGAGGCCGGGGACCTCGGGGAGGGCGCTGTTGGTGAGGCTGCGCCGCAGGGTGCGGGCGGCCTGGCGCTGGGTCGTGTACATCCGGGCGTTGTCGATGTTCAGGGCGGCGCGCGCGACGAGCTCGTCGATCAGGATGCCGTCCTGCTCGTCGAACGGCTCGCGCTCGCGCACCCGGGTCACGGCCACGGCCCCGAGCACGGTGCCGCGGGCGACCAGCGGCACCATGCGCGCCGAGCCGAGGGTGGCGAGGTAGTCGCGCAGGTCCTGCGCGCGGGGGTCGGTGATCAGCGCGGGGATGTCGGAGGCGAACAGGGCCAGGGGGACGCCCTCGGTGACGACCCGTTCGTAGACCGTTCCGGCCGGGACCCGGAAGGTCTGGCCGGGGGCGAGCTTCGCGGTCGGCGCCGTCGGGTCGGGGAAGGTCGCGGCGAGCCGGCGGAGCACGCCGCGGGTGGAGGCCGCCGACTCGTCCGGGTCGAGGACCGCCTCCAGGATCTGTACGTCGGCCGAGTCCGCGAGCTGCGGCACCAGCAGGTCCACGATCTCCCGGGCGGTCTGGCGCAGGTCGAGGGTGGTGCCGATGCGGGTGCCGGCCTCGGCGAGCAGCGCGAACCGGGTGCGGGCCCGCTCGGCCTCGAGTTGGGCCCGCTGGCCCTCGGTGATGTCGATGAGGGAGGCGATGAGCCCGAGGCGGCGGCCGCTCCCGTCGAGCAGCGGGGCGTACGAACAGGACCAGGTGCGGTCGTGCTCGGGGTCGGCGGGGGTGCGTCCGGTGCGGCGGACGTCGACGACGGCGCTGCCGCGCTCCAGCACCTGCCGCATGGTCGCCTCCAGCGCGGCGGCGTTGACCCCGGGCACCACCTCGGTGAGCCGTCTTCCGAGGTGGTCGGCGGCGGGGACGCCGTTCATCCGGGCCAGGGCGTCGTTGACCCGGAGGAAGCGCAGGTCGGGGCCGAGGGTGGCGAGGCCGATCGGGGACTGGGTGAACAGGCTCTGGAGGGCGACGAGGGAGTCCCGCATGTGCAGGACCTCGGAGGTTTCGACGGCGATCAGGAGCGCTCCCGTACGGCCCTGCGGATCGGCGGCGGGCACGATCCACATCTCCATCGCCACGCGGTGCCCGTCGCGGTGGCGCACGGGCAGCGTGCCGACGACGGTCTCCCCGGCCTGGACGCGGCGGGTCAGGTCGTCGGCGAGCCGGCGGTTGGCCTCGGGGACGAGCACGGCGGAGCCGGGCCGGCCGAGGATGTCCTCGGGGCGGTGCCCGAGCAGGTCCTGGGCGGCCAGGGACCATTCCACGATGCGGCCGTCCGCGTCCTCGCGCCAGAGGGCGATGGGGAGCAGCTCGCGAAGTACGCCGGCGTATCCGACCGCCGCCATCGGCTGATCGGGCATCTCGCTCGTCGACTGGTAAGTGTCCAACGCACCGACCTCACCCCGGGGGGCCTGTTTCCTTCCGATTCACCCTAGCCGAGCCCCTGGGACGGCGCGTCGGGGCGCAGCGCGCGGGGTTGGGGACCGCCCGCCCTGCCGCGGGCGGTCACCGGCCGGGTCAGAAGTCGGCCTGCGCCCGGACGTCGGCGCGGCCGACCGATTCCAGCTCCCACATCTTGCAGTAGAGGCGGCGGATGTACTCGATGTCGATGTTGCGGCGCTGCGCCTCGTTCACGGGGTAGAGGACGGTCAGCTCGAAGGAGCGTTCGGCGTTGATGTCGCCCTCCTTGTCCCGCCACTGGCCGCGGCCCTCCTGGAGGGTCAGGCCGGACGGGAAGCGGGGCGTGACCACGTCGTTCACGAACTTCATGAACTGCTCGTCGGTGATCGGGGGGTTGCCGTTGTGGCGGCCGGTGCCGAAGTACAGGTGGGTCGAGATGAACGGGCTGCCCACCTGGGAGGCGGTCTGCTGCTCCGCGGCGGCGGTGGTGGCACGTGTCTCGAACGCCACGTCGGCCACGGGTCTTCCCACGGCGAAGAGGAGCGCGCCCACGGCGAAGAGGGCGGCGGCGGGCAGCGGTATCCGGATCTGGCGCATGTGTGTGGTCATCCCTGTCTGTCTACGTGGAGGGGTGGCGGTACGGGGGGTGTGCGGGGGCCGGTCCGTGCGCCCTCAGGCGGGCAGGGACTCCAGCAGGTGGACGGCCGCGTCCTTGAGGCGGCCCGGCGCCCGCGCGCTGCGGCGCAGGTCCCGCGCGGTGCGGCGGAGCGTGCCGGTGGTCCGTACGGAGCCGATCCAGGCGGCGCGCGGCGCGAGCTCCGCGACGAGGTCCTCCGCCTCGTTCCAGGCCCCGGCGCGCGCCAGGGCCGCGAGGAGTTCGGCGGTGAACAGGTGCCGGTAGGACGGGCCGGGGGCGGTGGCCGCGGCGTGCAGGAGCGGGATGGCCCGGTCCCAGTGGCGCAGCCGGGCGAGGACCCAGCCGCGGTGGCCGAGGAGTTCGCTCTCGTCGATCCACCAGGCCCAGTGCGGGTCGCGCCCTGAGACACCGTCGAGGAAGCGGCTGCGGGCCCGGCCGAGGAGCGCGAGGGGTTCGCGGCGCGCGCCCAGCATCGCGACGGCGTGGGCCTGCCGGATCAGGACGAGGCTGGCGACCCGGGCGGGCAACGGCTTGGGGCCGGCGACCCGGGCCGCGCTCGCCAGGGCCGCCCGCGGCCGGCCGGTGTGGGCTTCGAGCATGCTGTGGTTGAGGAGCACGAGCCGCGCCGTCCAGCGGTCGCCGCACAGCTCCGCCAGGGCCAGGGCCCGGGCGTTCATCCGCCGGGCACGGGTGTTCAGGCCGGCGTCGAAGAGGATCCAGCCGATGACCTCGGCGAGTTCGGCGAGCGCGGCCAGCAGGTCGCCGTCCTCGGCGTGCAGGCTCGCGGGGGTGGCCGACAGCTGCGGGAACCGCCGCAGGGCCTCGCGTACGGCGGGCACGGCGGCGGTGGCGCCCCGCTCGGTGTCCAGGGCGACGAGCCGGCGGATCGCGTGCAGGGCGCAGCCGAGCAGCGCGCCGGGCTCCTCGGGCCGGGCGGTGCCGATGGCGGGAGCGGGAAGCGGCGGGGCGGTCATGACAGCAGGCCCGCCTCGATGGCACCCTCGCGGCGGCGGCCGAGGCCGGCGAAGGAGGAGGCGACCTCCGTCAGCCACTCCACCTCCTGGCGGAAGTCCTCGTAGGGCGGGCGGACGGGGATGTCGGCCGCGTCGGCCTGCTCGGCGCGCTGCTCCGCGGGTCGGCTGAGCACGGCGCGCACCTGGAGCGCCTCGCCCAGGGGCGAGGTGGGGTCCTCGGGGAGGTTCAGGGAGCGGGCGACGCGGACGAAGTCCGCCAGCGAGAGGGAGGTGCGGAGCATCAGCTGGCCGTCGCGGATCTCGATGACGCGCCGGTAGAGGCTGTAGTGCGGGTCGCGCGGCGGGATGAGGTCGCGGGGCAGCGAGCGGGGCGGGTCCAGGGCGATGTCCGGGGAGGCCTCGTACAGGGCCCACCACAGCGGGCGCAGCCGCAGGTAGGAGCGGTAGCTACGCACCCAGCCGCGGGCTCGGGTGACGCGGATGCCCCAGGAGGGGATCGTCCAGCCGATGATCTGGAGCAGGGCTCCGATGCTGCCGCTCGTCCACTGGATGGGGTCGAGGGCGGCGCCGTCGAAGTCCAGTCGGGTGCCGGCGATCTGGATGCTGCGGGTCACGCAGTAGACGAGGATCATGCTCGCGCCGACGGTGACGGTGCGCATGCCGACGGCGAGCCACTGGCGGTTGGCCATCCTGGTGAAGCGCAGCGACAGCCGGACGGTTTCGAACTGTCCGATGGCGCAGATCAGCAGGTAGAACGACATGTACAGGGCGTACCGGCCGTCCTGGATGCTGAGCAGGATCGTGGAGGTGGCCGTCTCGGACTTGGCGGCGGGGCCCACGATGAGCGAGGTGGGCACGAGGACGCACAGGGCGGCGGTGAAGAACAGCACCCGGTTGCGCGCCATCCGGCGGGCCTCGGCGGGCGGCGACGACCAGTAGACGAGGACGACCTGCTGGGCCGCGGTCAGGATGACGACGGCGACCTGGGTGATCAGCGAAGTGATGTTGGGCAGTCCGAAGAATCCGGAGATGTGCAGCCGCAGCAGGTCGAGGTCGACCAGGAAACTGATGCCGGAGCAGAGGAAGTAGGTGCACAGCGCCCACAGGGCGATGTCGGTCTTCCTGCGCAGCAGGTCCGGAAGGCGGTACGCGAAGGCGGCGATGCCGACGACGGCGCAGATCCAGGCGAGGATCCCGTAAATCACACGCACCCCTGATCCGGCTTGCCGAGTCCGCTCTCGATGCGGGCGACGATCTCGGCGGCATCGGCGGGGACGCCCCAGGCGGGTTCGGTCCACCGTTTCGCGGCGCGCGCGAGGATCAGCGAGGCCATGGTCTCGGCTTCCTGTTCCTCGTCGTCGCTGTAGCGGGAACGCATCAGCATGCCGCGTACGGCGGCGGGGTCGACGTCGGGAATCAGCCGGCCGGAATCACCGCCGGCCAGTTGCAGGGAGCCGTTGTGGTCGAAGGCGATGTGCGCCAATTCGTGCGCGATGATGTGTTCTTTGTGCGAGGACGACGCGGCTTTTTCGTACACGATGACGTCGAAGTCATCCATTTTCAGCCATATGCCGAACAGGTGACGTTCGGGAAATGGCGTGGATATCAAATGGATGGGCCGGTTGCGTTGTTCGGTCAGATGGCGGTGGAGTTCGTCGATGCCGCACCCGTGCTCCATGCCCCACTGCGCGAGGAGTCCCTCGCAGGTGTGGCGCACCTTCTTCAGGCGGCGCCGGAGCCTTCTGTCCTCGGACGTCGATGACGCAGAGCCAGGTAACTTCATCCTCAGTCCTCCGCCGAACCCCTGCGCGGCCGTACTCGTCCGGTCACGCCGCCGCCCTCGTACCGGCCGGCACGGAAAGGGACCGAACCCCCTCCGTCTCGGCACCACGGTGTCCGAAGGGTTTCGATTCCGGGGCGACGACGCGGCCATGATGCCACACGCCCGACGCCCTCATCCGTACGACGAGTTGTCTGCGACCGCGGCCCGACCGTTTCCGCCACCGGGCCCGGAGGAATTTCGGCCAGGAGCTTCACGGAACTTCTACGAATTCACCGACATGTGCCGTGAAAGGCGGTCAGCGCGCGGGCGCACCCGTGGAGCGGGTGGACCGGCGGGGGCGCGCCTCTCAACGCACGAGGCGGGCCTGGCGCGGGAGTTCGGCCGGGTCCAGGACGGAGGCGATGCCCCGCGCGAGGCAGGGGATGCGGTGGGGCGGGATGCCGGCGATGTTGATGCGGCCCGAGGTGGTGCCGTAGATGGCGAACTGCCGCCGCAGCAACAGCATCTGCGCGGAGGTGAGCGGGAGCATGGAGAACATGCCCTTCTGTCGCGCCAGCGCCCGGGCCTGGACGGCGCACCCCAACGCGTCCAACTGCTGGGTGAGTTCAGCGCGGTTGGCGGCGATCCGGCCCCGCATGAGCTCCAGTTCGGCCTCCCAGGAACGGCGCAGCCGCTCGTCCTCCAGGATGGTCGTCACGACGGCGGCGCCGTGCTCCGGCGGCATCGAGTACAGGGTCCGGGCGGCGTTCTGCAGGGCCGTCTCGGCGTGCCGCACGGACCGGGCCGAGGCGCCGATCACGATGGCGCAACCCGTACGGTCGCTGTAGAGGCCGAAGTTCTTCGAGCAGCTCACGGCCACCAGCATCTCCGGCACCCGGGCGGCGAGCATCCGGGTGGGGGCCAGATCGGCCTCCAGTCCGTCGCCGAGTCCGTGGTAGGCGAGGTCGACGAAGGGGACCCAGCCGTTGCGGGCGGCCAGTTCGGCCAGGGCCGCCCAGTCCCGCGGGGCGGGATCGGCGCCGGTCGGGTTGTGGCAACAGCCCTGGAGCAGGACGACGTCGTCGCGCCGCGCCGCCCCGAGGTCGCGCAGGACCGATTCGGCGTCGAAGCCGCCCTCGGCGTCGCGCCAGCCATAGGTGCGCACGGTCAGGCCGGCGGCCTCCAGGATGGGCCGGTGGTTGACGTACGCCGGGTCGCTGATCCACACCGTGGTGCCGGGGCGGGTCCGGCAGATCAGGTCGGCCAGCAGCCGCAGCGCGCCGGAGCCGGCGACGGTCTGGACGGCCGCGGCCCGGTCGGCCGGGCCGTCGGGGCCCAGCACCATCGAGAGCAGGGCCCGGTTGAAGCCGGCGTTTCCGGAGAGCCCGCGGTACTCCTTGGACTCGGACCGTTCGGCGAGCAGGATCTCGGCCTCGCGGACGGCCGCCATGACCGGGGTGCGGCCGGTCGGGTCCCGGTAGACGCCGAGGACGAGGTTCAGCCGCTCGGGGCGTTCGTCGGTGCCGTACTCGTACGTCAGGTCCCACAGCGGGTCGGTGGGCGGCGGGGGGAGCAGCTCAAGCATCTGCGGGAACCTCGGGTCGCGGGTGGACGTGCGGGCGGGGGCGGCGGTTGGCGAGGACGACGCCGATGGTGATGAGGGGGACGCCGATCAGCACGGCGAGGGTCGGCCTCTCGCCGAGCAGCGGCACGGCGAGCAGGACGACGGCGACCGGGCTCAGGCTCCCGACGACGGAGGCGCGCTCGGCGCCGAGCCGGCGGATGGCGAAGGCGTACAGGAGGCCGGCGCACAGGCCCACGCCGAGCCCCTGCACCACGAGGAACAGCAGGATGTCGCCGCCTTCGGCGTGCGCGATGCCGGTCGGGAGCACCCCGGTCAGCACCAGGAGGGCGATGACGGCGAAGGAGGGCAGGCAGAGCAGGCCGATCGAGCCGACGGGGTCGAGGTCGACGTCGCGCAGGCCGACCGTGTAGAGGGCCCACAGTCCGCTGGCGACCAGCAGGGTGCCCGCGCCGGCGAGGACGTCGGTGTCGACGGGGACGACGTACCGCCAGACGAGGGCGAGCACCCCGGCGGCGATCAGGGCCAGGCCGGCGCTCTGCGCGCCGCGGGGCAGGCCGCGACCGCGGGCGGCCATCAGGGCGGAGACGAACAGCGGGACCATGCCGGGGACGATGGAGCCGACGAAGGCGGCCGAGGTGAGGGCGCCGCCGTGCATGGCGGCGAGGAAGAACGGCACCCCCGCACCGCAGACGATCTTGAGGGCGGGTCCGGGTCGGACCGCTGCGATGCGTGCCCTGCGTCGCCACAGCGCGGGCAGCAGGACGACGAGCGGGACGCCGAAGCGCAGCAGGGCGGCGTCGGCGGGCAGCAGGGTGGAGGCGCTGAGGGCGCGGGCGCTGAGCGCGAAGGCGGCCCAGATCGCCACGGTCACCAGCAGCGCGGCGATGCCCCGGGCCTGCGGGGAGAGCCCGCTGCGGCCGGGATGTCCGGCTCGCGGGCCCTCCGCGTCGAGCGGAGCGGCCGGCCCGGTGGTGGTGGTCGCGACCAAGGAAGTTGCTCCAGCCTGTGAGAGCGGACCGGTCTGGTCCGTTCGCCCGCAACGCTAGGGCCTGGGCGGGGGCAGCCGATTGCCAGTTCTGTCGCTCGGACATACGTTTGGGGCAGGATCTGCCAAGAACTGCCCCGGGAGGGCCCATGGACGCCGTCGATCTGCAGATCATCCGGGAATTGCAGGCCGACGGACGGCTGTCGAACCAGGATTTGGCCGACCGCGTCCGGCTGTCCCCGTCGCCGTGTCTGCGCCGGGTCCGCCGGCTGGAGGAGGCGGGTCTGATCCGCGGCTACACCGCCATGGTGGACCAGGTCGCCTTCGGGCTCCCCGTCACCGTCTTCGTCCGCATCCGCCTGGAGCGGCACACGGCGGAGGCGGTCGGCGTGTTCGAGGAGCACGTGGCGGTCATCGAGCACATCCAGGACTGCTACCTGATGGCGGGCAGCAGCGACTACCTGCTGCGGGTCGTCATCGAGGACCTGGAGGCGTACGAGGCGCTGGTGCGCCACCGGATCCACGCCATTCCCGGCATCGCCTCGATCGAGTCGAGCTTCGCCTACGGCAGCGTCAAGCAGACCCGGACTTACCCGCGCCCCTCCCCCGGCGGGACCGCACGGGGGAGGTGACGGGCTGCGCGGGCGCGGTTTCCGCCTGCGCGGGCGGAGTGACCGCCTACGCCGGGTCGGCCGTCGGGCCGCCGATGGCCGCTGCGAAAGCGGCGTGGGCGGTCGCGTCGAAGAGCACGAACCGGACCTCCTCGACCTCGGTGCGGGCCGCCCGTACCGTCTCGACCGCGATGCGGGCGCCGTCGTCCATCGGCCAGCCGTAGATCCCGGTGGAGATGGCGGGGAAGGCGACCGTCCGGGCCCCCAGCTCGTCGGCGACGCGCAGGGACTCGCGGTAGCAGGAGGCGAGGAGCGCGGAGCGGTCCTCGGCGCGCGACCACACCGGGCCGACCGTGTGGATGACGTGCTCGGCCGGTAGGCGTCCGGCCGTGGTGGCCACCGCCCGACCCGTCGGCAGCCCCTTGCCGTAGTGGGAGCGCCGCAGGTCCTCGCAGGCGGCCAGGATCTCGGGGCCGCCACGCCGGTGGATGGCTCCGTCCACTCCCCCGCCGCCGAGCAGGGAGGAGTTCGCGGCGTTGACGATCGCGTCCGCCGCTTCGGTGGTGATGTCTCCGAGGACGAGGGCGATGCGGACCATCAGGAGGCCTTCCGAAGGTGGCGCCAGACCGCCTTGGCCGCGTTGTGGCCGGACATGCCGTGCACGCCCGGGCCCGGCGGGGTGGCCGAGGAGCACAGGAACACCGCGGGGTGGGCGGTGGTGTACGGGGACAGGGTGACCTTCGGGCGCAGCAGGAGCTGGAGGCCGGAGGCCGCGCCGCAGGCGATGTCCCCGCCGACGTAGTTGGGGTTGCGGGCCGCGAGCTGCGCGGGGCCGGACGTCGCGCGGGCCAGTACGAGGTCGCGGAAGCCCGGGGCGAAGCGCTCCAACTGCCGCTCGATGGGCTCGGTGAGGTCACCGTCCCAGCCCGACGGGACGTGTCCGTACACCCAGAACACGTGCTTGCCCTCGGGTGCCCGGCCGGGGTCGACGAGGCTGGGTTGGGCGGCGATGAGGAAGGGGTTGCGCGGGGCGCGGCCGCCCGAGGCGAGTTGCAGGGCGGCGTCGATGTCGCGGGTGTGGGGGCCGATCTGGACGGTGCCGGCCCGGCGGGGTTCCTCGGCGGTCCAGGGCACCGGCCCGTCCAGGGCATAGTCGATCTTGAAGGCGGCGGCCCCGTACCGGTAGCCCTCGTAGGCGCTGCCCAGTCGGGCGATGCGGGCCAGGGCGGTCGGGGAGGTGTCGAAGAGGTACGCGCGGGCCGGCGGGAGGTCGTCGAGCCGCTTGACCTCGAAGCCGGTGTGGATGGTGCCGCCCAGGTCGCGCAGGTATCCGGCGAGGGCGTCGGAGAGGGACTGCGAGCCGCCGCGCGGCAGCGGCCAGCCACCCGCGTGCGCGGCGAGGGCGAAGACCAGGCCGACGGCGCCGGTACCGATGCCGTTCAACGGAGCCATGACGTGCGCCACGAGCCCGGCGAACAGGGCGCGCGCCCGGTCGTCCCTGAAGCGGCGCAGCAACCAGGTGGAGGGCGGCAGTCCGGTGAGCCCGAAGCGGGCGAGGGTGATCGGGTCCCGGGGCAGCGCGGTGTTCGGCAGGGACATGAAGTCCCGGGCGAGGGTGTCCCACTTGCCGAGGAACGGCTCGACCAGCCGGCGGTAGGTGCCCGCGTCGCGCGGCCCGAAGGAGGCGGCGGTCTCCGCGACGGACCGGGAGAGCACGGCGGCCGTGCCGTCGTCGAAGGGGTGCGCCATCGGGAGCGGGGGGTGCAGCCACTCCAGTCCGTACCGCTGGAGCGGCATGGTCCTGAACACCGGCGAGCCCGCGCCCAGGGGGTGGACGGCCGCGCAGGGGTCGTGCCGGAATCCGGGGAGCGTGAGCTCCTCGGTCCGGGCGCCGCCGCCGACGGTCTCCGCGGCCTCGAAGACGGCCACGGAGTGGCCCCGGCGGGCCAGTTCGACGGCGGCCGTCAGCCCGTTGGGCCCCGCCCCCACCACGACCGCATCGAGAATCGGCGGCACTTGCGACTCCTTCGTCCGATGGGCACTGACCCCACCCTATGGTGCGGCCCGCGCCGATCGGCTCCGCGGGTCGTCCGGCGGGCCGCCGTCGCCGCGCTACGCGCCGCGCAGCAGGTCGCGGACGCGTACGGTCGTGGCCTCGTCCCGGCCGACGGCGAACGGGAGGGCGTTGTCGCGGTCCACCCGGAAGGGCACCCCGTCGACGGTGCTCTGGGTGCCGCCCGCCTCGGCGACCAGCAACAGACCGGCCGCGTGGTCCCAGGCGGAGGGCCAGTTGAAGGCGAGGGCGTCCATCTCCCCGCGGGCCACCTTCAGGTACTCCAGACCGGCCGAACCGCAGGGCCGGACGGTGACGCCTGGCACCTCCAGCCGGGCGAGGACGCGCCGCTCCTCCTCCGTCGTGTACAGCGGGTGGGCCGTGGCCACGCGCAGTTCGGCGCCGGGTTCGGGCGAACCGCTGTGGATCCGCTCGCCGTTGACGTACGCGCCCTGTCCCCGTACGGCGGTCGCCAGCTCGTCCAGGGCCGGGGCGAAGGTCCAGGAGGCGAGGATCTCGCCGCGCAGGGCCAGCGCCACCAGGGTGCAGAAGCCGGCGTCGCCGTTGACGAACTGCCGGGTCCCGTCGACCGGGTCGATGATCCACACGGGTGCTTCGGCGCGCAGCGCCCGGTAGACGTCCGGGTCGGCGTGCACGGCTTCCTCGCCGACGACGGCGGAGCCGGGCAGCAGTTTGGTCAACGAGGCCGTGAGGTGTTCCTCGGCCAGCCGGTCGGCGACGGTCACCAGGTCGTGGGGGCCGCTCTTCTGGTCCACCTCGTGGTCGGCGAGTTGCCGGAACCTGGGCATGATCTCGACGGCCGCCGCCTTGCGCACGGCCTCTTCCACGGCGGACAGGTCACGGGCCAGAAATTCATCGATCATGCGTCCAGCAAAGCACGGCCGACCGACAAACCCCACCCCCGCACCCATCGGGGCGACGCACACCGCACGACGCGCGGATGAACGGCGGACGGCTGGGGGTGGGCGGGCGGCGACGCCCCCTTGACACTGTTAGTAAAGTTTCCTAACTTGACGGCACCACCCCCGCCTCGGCAGCGCCCGGACGCCCACCCCGATCGCCCTCGGGGCGTGAACTCAATGAACGAAATGATGACGTGGACGGGCGCGTCCGGTATTTCTAAGCGGAACCGCGCGCCCTGACGCATTTATCCGATCGCGAACGACAGAACGCGCCGTCGGCTTATCGGCCTTTTATTTACGCGGGCAGCACGGAACATCGGAAATGCTGGCGATGTCATCCCGGGGCGCATCCCGAAAAGGGACGGTGCGGTGAAGTCGGCGCGGACGTGTGCCCGTCGGCAAGTATGGCCGAGCCCGGCGTACTTGCGACCCGCCGAGGGTTTCAGTCAGGTAAATTCGCGCGTGCGGAAGGGGCCGGCGCCCCGTGCGCGCCGGCCCCTTCCGAGTCGGCTACTTCGCCATCCCCCAGCGGACCGGCGCGATCTGCTTGGACATGATGGTGATCAGCTCGTAAGCGGCGTGCGACGCGGCGACCGAGGTGATGCCGGCGTGGTCGTAGGCCGGTGCGACCTCCACGATGTCGGCGGAGACCAGCTGACAGTCCGCGAGGCCGCGCAGGATCTCCAGCAGTTCGCGGGAGGTCATGCCGCCGGCTTCCGGGGTGCCGGTGCCCGGGGCGTGCGCGGGGTCCAGGACGTCGATGTCGATGGAGATGTACAGGGGCCGGTCGCCGACCCGCTCGCGCAGTTGCTGGGCTATCTCGTCGACCCCGCGGCGCATCACGTCCGCGGAGGTGACGATGCCGAAGCCGAGCTTGGCGTCGTCGTCGAGGTCCTTCTTGCCGTAGATCGGGCCGCGCGTTCCGACGTGGCAGAGGGCGGAGGTGTCGATGACGCCCTCCTCCACGGCCCGACGGAAGGGCATTCCGTGGGTGTACTGCTGGCCGAAGTACTCGTCCCAGGTGTCGAGGTGCGCGTCGAAGTGCAGGACCGCGACCGGCCCGTGCTTCTTGGCCACGGACCGCAGCAGCGGCAGCGCGATCGTGTGGTCGCCGCCCAGCGTCATCAGCCGGGCGCCGCCGGCGAGGAGTTCGTCGGCGGCGGCCTCGATGGTCTCCACCGCCTCGTTCGCGTTGAACGGATTGGCGCTGATGTCACCCGCGTCCGCGACCTGGCTGTAGTGGAAGGGGTAGACGTCCTGCGCCGGGTTGTAGGGGCGCAGCGTGCGGGAGGCCTCGCGGATGGCGTTGCCGCCGAACCGGGCTCCGGGGCGGTAGGTGACGCCGCCGTCGAAGGGAACGCCGACCACGGCGATGTCCGCCTTCTCCACCTGGTCGATGCGGGGAATGCGGCCGAACGTGGCCTGACCGGCGAAGTGCAGCGTCCGGTCGGTCTCGGTCGGTGCGAGCGGCGGGGTCGGTCCGTTGGGCTGGGCGGTCATGGTGCGGTCGGTGCCTTTCCGGCTACGGCGGCCCGGTGCCCCGTTGGTGGGCCCGGGCGCGGGTGGGGACGCCGGGCGGCTCCCGGGCGTGCGGTGGTCTACTGCGGCGGGTTGCCGTGCTTGCGCGACGGCAGGTCGGCGTGCTTGGTGCGGAGCATCGCGAGCGCGCCCGCGAGGACCTCGCGGGTCTCGGCGGGATCGATGACGTCGTCCACGAGACCGCGTTCGGCCGCGTAGTACGGGTGCATCAGCTCGGCCTTGTACTCCTTGACCATGCGCGCGCGCATCGCCTCGGGGTCCTCGGCGTCCGCGATCTGCTTGCGGAAGATGACGTTGGCGGCGCCGTCGGCGCCCATCACCGCGATCTCGTTGGTGGGCCAGGCGTAGGTCAGGTCGGCCCCGATGGACTGCGAGTCCATGACGATGTACGCACCGCCGTACGCCTTCCGCAGGATCAGCGAGATCCGCGGCACGGTCGCGTTGCAGTACGCGTACAGCAACTTCGCGCCGTGCCGGATGATGCCGCCGTGCTCCTGGTCGACACCCGGCAGGAACCCGGGGACGTCTAGCAGGGTGACGATCGGGATGTTGAACGCGTCGCACAGCTGGACGAAACGCGCCGCCTTCTCCGAGGCGTGGATGTCCAGGACGCCCGCGAGGTGACCGGGCTGGTTGGCGACGATGCCCACGACCTGGCCGTCGATCCGGGCCAGCGCGCAGATGATGTTGCGCGCCCAGCGCTCGTGGATCTCCAGGACGTCGCCCTCGTCGACGAGCTCCTCGATCACCTTGAGCATGTCGTACGGCCGGTTCCCGTCGACGGGAACGAGGGTGAGGAGGGCCTCGCAGCGGCGGTCCGCCGGGTCCGCGCCACGCAAGTGCGGCGGGTTCTCGCGGTTGTTGGAGGGGAGCATCGTGATGAGGTAGCGGACCTCGGAGATGCAGGTCTCCTCGTCGTCGTACGCGAAGTGCGCCACGCCCGAGGTCTCCGCGTGCACATCGGCGCCGCCGAGCCCGTTCTGGGTGATCTCCTCACCCGTCACCGCGCGGACCACGTCGGGACCGGTGATGAACATCTGCGAGGTCTCACGGACCATGAACACGAAGTCCGTCAACGCCGGCGAGTACGCCGCGCCACCCGCGCACGGACCCAGCATCACACTGATCTGCGGGATGACACCCGACGCCCGCGTGTTGCGCTGGAAGATCCCGCCGTACCCGGCCAGCGCCGAAACGCCCTCCTGGATACGGGCCCCCGCCCCGTCGTTGAGCGACACCAACGGGGCACCGGCCGCGATCGCCATGTCCATGATCTTGTGGATCTTCGTCGCGTGGGCCTCGCCCAACGCACCGCCGAAGATCCGGAAATCGTGCGCGTAGACGAAGACCGTACGGCCCTCGACCGTCCCCCACCCGGTGATCACACCATCCGTGTAGGGCCTCTTCGCCTCCAGGCCGAAACCGGTCGCCCGGTGCCGACGCAACTGCTCGACCTCCTTGAAGGACCCCTCGTCGAGCAGGAGCGCGATCCGCTCCCGGGCCGTCAGCTTGCCCTTGGCGTGCTGCGCCTGGGTCGCCCGATCGCTCGGCCCGCGCCGCGCCTCCTCACGGAGGTCCCGCAACTCGGCCACTTTCCCGGTGAGGTTCGTCGTCATGTGCCCTCTCGACCCCGGCCCCGCGAGGCGGTCGGCTCGTCTCTTCCGACGGGCCGCCAAAGGCCCGCGCCCCACCATTAAACGAGCGGGCACCGTGGCTCCTCCACCGTCTCCGACCCCTATTCTGCGCGCGCCGACCCCTAGAGCCGTAAAGGTTGAGCAATGAGTGTTTGAGGTTTTCTTGAGGTTCCCGATACGGCCACGGGCTTTTTCCCCGATTCACCTGAACCAACGGCCCCTTGGCTGCGTGTCATTCAAAACGGAGTCCAGCCGGAAGGCCGGTCGAGTGTTGCTAGAGTTTGATCGGACCTGCCGAACGGGAAGAACCGGCCTGCCGTTTGACCAACGGCGAGCGCAGAATTCCACGCGCTCCCCGGGCACCACTTCCCCGTGCGGGACTCCAAGGAATAGCCACGTCTTGCCACAGGACCGAGATGTGTCGCTCCGAATCTCAGGGGAGGCTTCTACAGCCATGCTGGTCGAGCGGGATGAACAGATCGCCAAGCTGACCGCCTGGGTGACCGGCGCCGCCCGGGCCCACACCGCCGCTCACGGCGCCGGCCACGCGGCCGCGCGCCGGGCAGTCCCCGACGACCCCTCCAGACCCTGCCGGATCGCCGTCATCAGCGGTCCGGTCGCCTCCGGCAAGACGGCACTGCTCCATCGCGTGCTGGAACCCACGGCCGACGGGGGCATCCGCCTGCTCAGCGCCGTGACCTCCGTCTCCGAACGACACATACCCTTCGGCGTGGTGGAGGAGCTGCTGCGCGACACCCGCGAGGCGGCCGGCCCCCTCGCCCTCCACGGGCCGGTCGGCGCCGAGGAACTCGTCCCCGCGTCGACCCTCATGGCGGTCCACGCCCGCCTCGCCGGCCTCGCGGCGCACGGCCCCGTACTGATCGCCGTCGACGACGTGCAGTACGCGGACCCCCAGTCGTTGCAGTGCCTCCTCTACGCCATGGGCCGGGCGCGCGCCACGGCCGGGAACCTCGCGCTGGTCGTCACCTGCGGCCCCGACGCGGGAACGACCGCCTCGCACGTCCTGGACGAACTGCTCCGCCAGGTCGACGGCCTGCACCTGCGGCTCGGACCGCTCAGCGGTCGCGGGGTGGAAGCCCTCCTCGCCGGGCGGACCGGGCAAGCCGCCCCCGCGGGCGACGACGCGCCCGGAACCTCGCCCACCGCCCGCCTGGCCCTCTCCCTGCACAAGGCGACCGGCGGCAACCCGCTGCTGGTCCACAGCCTCCTCGACGACCGCGTCCACCGGCAGCGCGCCGCGGAACCGACCGACGGAGCGTTCCCCGCCGGGGAACAGTTCCTGCAGAACGCGCTGATCTGCGTCCACCGGACCGGCGCCGAGGGCCTGCGGGTCGCCCAGGGCATCGCCCTGCTGGGCAGCTCGACCGCGCGAGCGCTGTTGGCCCGGCTCGTGGAGAGCGACGAGCGGACGGTGCAGCAGGTGGTGGCCGCCCTGGGCGACGCGGGCATCCTGGCGGGCGAACGGTTCCGGCACGGCGCGGTGCGCACGGCCGTACGGGAGAGCCTGCCCGACGACGCCCTGGTCCAGTTGCGCCGGCGGGCGGCCGGGCTGCTGTACGAAGCCGGGGCGGCCCCGATGGCCGTCGCCGCGCACCTGCTGGGCAACGGTGCGGCCGTCCCCGACGAGGAGTGGGTGCCGGGAGTGCTGAGCGCCGCCGCGCACACGGCGCTGGCCGCCCAGCGGGTCGAGTTCGCGGTGAGCTGCCTGCGGCTGGCGGAGGAGTGCTCGCGCGACGAGCGGGAACGGCTGCGGCTGCGGGCCAGTACGGCCAAGTTCGTCTGGCGGGTGAACCCGTCGGCCTGGGCGCGGGAACTCCAGCCGCTGAACGCCGCGTTGCGCGAAGGAACGCTACCCGTCACCGATTCCCTGCGGCTGGTCGGCGACCTGTTGTGGAACGGCTGGGTCGATGACGCCTCGATCGCCATCGAACACGCCCTCGACGCCATGCCGAAGCCGTCCGATCCCCGACTGACCCGTCAACTGCACAACGTACGTACGCTGTTGGCCTCCACCTACCCCACGCTGGTGGACCGGCTGGACCACGCGCTCGGCCCGGCCGACCCGGCCTCCCCGGCGGAGTCCCCCGAGGACTGGGCGATGACCGGGATCCGGGTCCTGCAGGGCGTCCTGGGCGCCGGCAGCGGCCCGGGCCACCGCGAGCGAGCCGCCGTGGACGAGGAGCACGGCGAGACCGCCGAACGGATCCTGGCCGGCTCCCGGCTCACCGAGGACAGCCACGTCACCATCCGGGCCTGCCTGCTCACGCTGCTGTACTCGGAGCGGCTGGGCGAGGCCATCCTGTGGACGGACCGCCTGCTCGACGAGGCCTCCGAGCACGACGCCCCCGGCTGGACCGCCGTCATGCAGGCGATGCGCGCGCACATGGCGCTGCGCCGCGGCGAGCCGGACCTGGCCCGCCGGCTGGCGGCGGAGTCGATGCGACAACTCACCCCGCAGGGCTGGGGCGTGGGCATAGGCATGCCGTTGTCCGCCCTCATCGAGGCGCGGACCGCCCTGGGCGACCACGAGGCGGCGGCGGCCCTCGTGGACAACCACCCGGTACCGGAACAGATGCTCCTGACCAGGTACGGACTGCACTACCTCTACGCGCGTGGAGGTCACCGGCTCGCCACCGGCCGGCATCACGCCGCACTGACCGACTTCATGGCCTGCGGACGGCTGATGCGCGAGTGGGACATGGACCGGGAGGGGCTCGCGCCCTGGCGGGTCGGGATGGCGGAGGCCTCGCTGGCCCTCGGCAACCGCGACCAGGCGGAACAGTTCGCCCGGGAACAGCTCGCCCGGGAGGCCGGACCCCGGGTGCGCGGCATGGCGCTGCGCGTCCTGGCCGCCGCCCGACCGGCGGCCGATCGGCCCGTACTGCTGGAGCGGGCGGTGACGCTGCTCCAGGAGGAGGGCGACTCCCGCGAACTGGCCCGGGCGCTGACGGACCTGGGAACGGCGTACGAGCAGCTCGGCGACGCGGCCCAGGGGCGCAGCTGCACCCGCCGGGCCGGGCGGATCGCCGAGGTCCGCGGTGCGCGGGAGGACCTGTACCGCACCCAGCCCGTAGTGCGCGTGCCGGCCCGGCCCGCGCCCGCACAGCTGCCGACCCCCGTACGCTCGCGGCCGAGCGCGACGGCACCCCTGACGGACGCCGAGCGACGGGTGGCGGCCCTGGCCGCGCACGGGTACACGAACCGCGAGATCGGGGCGAAGCTCTTCATCACCGTCAGTACGGTGGAACAGCACCTCACCCGCGTCTACCGCAAGATCAACATCACGCGCCGCCAAGACCTGCCGGTCAGTTGGGACCTCGATGTCGCACATACTGCCTGATCCCGCCGAGGAGACCGGTGGCCCGGGCGGACCCGCGTCCGCCGGTGCTCCCGGTCCCCGGTTGCTCGCGGTGAGCGACCTGCACATCGGGATGGCCGACAACCGGCCCATCACCGAATCGCTGCGCCCCACCCACCCCGACGACTGGCTGATCGTCGCCGGTGACGTCGGTGAACTGACCGAGGACATCGAGTGGGCGTTGCGCCTGCTGTCCGAACGCTTCGCCAAGGTGGTGTGGGCGCCGGGCAACCACGAACTGTGGACCCCGCGCGAGGACCCGGTCCAGGCGCGGGGCGAGAAGCGCTACCGGCACCTGGTCGAGATGTGCCGCGGGCTGGGCGTCGTCACGCCCGAGGACCCGTGGCCGTTGTGGGAGGGACCCGGCGGTCCGGTCGCCGTCGCCCCGATGTTCCTGCTGTACGACTACACCTTCCGGGTGGCGGGGACCAGGACCAAGGAGGAGTCCCTGGCCCGGGCGCACGAGGCGGGTGTCGTCTGCACCGACGAGTACCTCCTGCACCCCGACCCGTACCCGACGCGCGACGACTGGTGCCGGGCGCGCGTCGCGCACACCCTGCGCCGGCTCGAAGCCCACGACCCGGCGGTGCCGCTGGTCCTGGTCAACCACTTCCCGCTGGTGCGCGAACCCACGGACGTGCTGTGGCACCCGGAGTTCGCCCAGTGGTGCGGCACCGTGCTCACCGCCGACTGGCACCGCAGGTTCCGCACGGCCGCCGTCGTCTACGGACACCTGCACATCCCCCGCACCACCTGGTACGACGGGGTGCGCTTCGAGGAGGTGTCCATCGGCTACCCGCGCGAGTGGCGCCGCCGGGGCCACCCCAAGGGTCTGCTGCGGCAGATCCTCCCGTACACCGCCGGAGAGGACGGGAAGTGATCGAGACCCTGCTGCCCGAAGGGGTGCGCGCGAGCGAGTCGTTCGGGCCGGACGGCTCCGCCGTGCTCCACCCCGAGGAGGCCGCCCTGGTGGCCGGCGCGACGCAGGAGCGGCGCGAGGAGTTCACCACCGTACGGGGCTGCGCCCGCCGGGCGCTGGCCGCCCTCGGGTTGCCCCCGACGCCGGTGCTGCCCGGCCGGCGCAACGTGCCGCAGTGGCCGGCGGGAGTGGTGGGCAGCATGACGCACTGCTCCGGCTACCGGGCCGCCGTCCTCGCCCGGGACACCGACCTGATGGCGGTGGGCATCGACGCGGAACCCGACCGGCCGTTGCCCCGGGGGGTGCTGGAGTCGATCGCCCTGCCCCAGGAACTCGCCTGGGCCCGTACGGCCGGAGCGGGGCGGTACTGCCGGGACCGGCTCCTGTTCAGCGCCAAGGAGGCCGTGTACAAGACCTGGTACCCGCTGGTCGGCACCGAGTTGGACTTCGAGGACGCCGCGCTCTCCTTCCGCACGGACGACCGCGCCGACGACCGCGCCGACGACGACGGGGACTTCGCCCCGGGCAGCGCGGGCACCGCGGGCGCCCCGGACGGCCTGCGGAGCGGCACGTTCCGGGCCCGTGTCCTGCGGCCGGGAACCGACCCGGACGGCCGGCCGGTGACCGCGTTCAACGGCCGCTGGCTCGCGCACCGCGGCCTGGTGGTGACGGCGATCGCCGTCCCCGCCCACCGGATCGCGGCCACCGGGGGGACACCGGGGCGCGACACCCCGTACGGCGCCACCGGTGCGGCCGGGCAGTCGGGTCGGTAGGGGTTGTCCGGTTCGGGGCCCGCTGCGTAGCGTGCGAGGACCGGACCGACCGCGCACGGCGTACGGCGCGTGGATCCCTCCCGCCGAGACGGCCCCGTGCCGCGTCCCCGGCTGCGCCGGCTCGTGCCCGGTTCCCCTGGAAGCGATGTCGCACCGGCCCGAGAGGTTCTCCAGATGACATCAGCAAGCCCGGCTCCCACCACCATGCTCGTGCCGGACTTCCCGTTCTCCTACGACGGCTGGCTGGACCACCCGGCGGGCCTGGGCTCCCTGCCTCCCGGCCGCGCCGGCACACCGGTCGCCGTGGTGGGCGGCGGGATGGCCGGGCTGACCGCCGCCTACGAACTGATGCGGCTGGGCCTGCGCCCGGTCGTGTACGAGGTGGACCAACTCGGCGGCCGCATGCGGTCGGTGGCCTTCCCCGAGCAGCCGGACTGCGTGGCGGAGATGGGCGCGATGCGCTTCCCGCGATCGGCCCGTGCCCTGTTCCACTACATCGACCTGCTGGACCTGCGCACCAGCCCGTTCCCCAACCCGCTGGCGCCGCACACCCCGAGCACCCTGATCGACCTGGGCGGCGTACGTCACACCGTGCGGAGCGCCGGGCAACTCCCCGACATCTATCAGGAGGTGGCCACCGCCTGGGAGAAGTCCCTCCAGGAGCGGGCCGAGCTGGCCACCATGCGCGACGCCGTCCGGCGGCGCGACGTGGAGACCCTCAAGCACGTCTGGGGTCGGCTGGTGCGGGAGTTCGACGACCAGTCCTTCCACGGCTTCCTCGCGACCAGTTCGGCGTTCCGTTCGTTCCGGCACCGGGAGATATTCGGCCAGGTCGGCTTCGGCACCGGCGGTTGGGACACCGACTTCCCCAACTCGCTGCTGGAAATCCTGCGCGTGGTCTACACGGAGGCCGACGACCACCAGATGGCCGTCCTCGGCGGCTCCCAGCAGATTCCCCGCGGGCTGTGGGAGCACCGTCCCGAGCGGTGCGCGCACTGGCCGGCGGGCACCTCGCTGGCCTCCCTGCACGGCGGGAGCGCCCGGCCGGGGGTGCGGGCCGTGGAGCGCGACGGCCCGGGGTTCGCCGTCACCGACACCGGGGGCCGGCGGGACCGGTTCCCTGCGGTGGTGTACACCCCGCACGTGTGGACGTTGCTGAACCGGGTGGAGGCCGATCCGGCGCTGCTGAGCGCGCCGCTGTGGACGGCGGTGGAGCGGACCCACTACATGGGCTCGTCCAAGCTGTTCGTCCTCACCGACCGGCCGTTCTGGAAGGACCTGGACCCGGCCACCGGCCTGCCGGTGATGAGCATGACGCTCACCGACCGGATGCCGCGCGGCGTGTACCTCTTCGACGACGGCCCGGACCGGCCGGGCGTGATGTGCCTGTCGTACACCTGGAACGACGATTCGCTGAAGATGGCCACGCTGAGCCCGCGGCAGCGGCTCGACGCCCTGCTGGGGCAACTCGCGGCAATCTATCCGCGGTTGGACATCCGTTCGCACGTGCGGGGTGAGCCGCTCTCCGTCACCTGGGAGACCGAGCCGCACTTCATGGGCGCCTTCAAGGCGAACCTGCCCGGCCACTACCGCTACCAGCGGCGGCTGTTCACCCAGTTCATGCAGCGCGGGCTGCCCGCCGGGGACCGCGGTTTCTTCCTGTGCGGCGACGACGTGTCGTGGACCGGCGGGTTCGCGGAGGGTGCCGTGACCACGGCGCTGAACGCGGTGTGGGGCGTGGTGGACCACCTGGGCGGCTCGACGCACCCGGACAACCCCGGCCCCGGTGACCTCTTCGACGCGCTGGCTCCCGTCGAACTCCCCTACGACGACTGACCCGCGTCCGGTCCGCCGCGCGCGGGCCGGGTACGGACGAAGGCGCCCCCGCGCGAACGCGGGGGCGCCTTCACCGCGACGTCGGGTTCCTCACGCCTCGGCGGCGAGCACGGCGAGCGCCTTCTTGTCGGGCTTGCCGTTGCGGTTCAGCGGGAAGCGCTCCAACACCACTACCTTGTTGGGCTGTTCGTAGGCCGGTAGCAGGTCGCACAGCCGCTCCCGCCAGTGGGCGGCGTCCCGCAGCTCCTCGTCCTCGACGAAGAAGACGAGCTGGGAGCCGCGCAGTTCGTCGGGCAGCGGCACGATGCGGGTGGGGCAGCCCTCGGCGGACACCTTCCGCTCGATGAGTTCGGGGTAGAGGGTGTAACCCATGCGGTGGACGGCGAACTTGCGGCCCAGGACGTGCAGGTTGCCGCCGGCGTCGAGGTGACCGAGGTCTCCGGTGGCCTGCCAGCCGGTCGCGTGCGCCGGCACGACGGTGCCGTCCTCGGACACCTGCCCTTCGAGGGCGTCGGGGGTGTCGACCTCGATCTCGCCCGTCTCCCCCGCGGCCAGCTCGCGGCGGTCCTCGTCGACGATCCGGAGCCGGATGCCCTCCATGGCCCGGCCGCAGGCGACGGGGTTGTCGAGGGTGGCGAAGGAGATGTTGCCGAGTTCCGTGGAACCGTAGCTGTCGAGCAGCGGCAGTCCGAACTCGGTGCGGTACTGCTCGACCAGCGGGGCGTCGAGGGGGGCGGCGCCGACGCAGAACATGCGGACGTCGGCCAGGTGGCGGCGCAGCGAGGCCTTGCGGGTGACGAGGCTGAGGATGCTGCGGTAGCTGGAAGGGGTCGCGTCGATGACCGTCACCCCGGCGTCGCGGCCCATGCGCAGGGCGCGGTCCAGACGTCGGTAGGGGGCGATCACCAGCGAGCAGCGGGTGAGCCAGGCGATGAGCACCATCGACAGGCCGTACTGGTGGGCGAACGGCAGCAGCGGCATCAGTACGTCGTCGGGGCGGTGCCCGACCTGGTCGGCGTTGCGCCGCAGGTTGCGCAGGAACGAGGCGCCGGACTTCACGACGCCCTTGGGTGATCCGGTGGAGCCGGACGTCCACATGATGAGGCCGTCGGGCAGGTCGCCCCAGGCGTCGAAGGACAGGGCGGGTTCGGTGGGTTGGTGGTCGGCGACGGCGACCATCAGTTCGTAGAGGTGGACGGGGTCGGCGTCCGGGTAGATGGGGGTGTCGTCGTCGACGAAGGTGACCTTCACGCCGGTCCGTACGGCGATGCGGCGGGTCTCCTCCTGGTGTTCCTGCTGGTCGACGAGGACGATCGAGGCGCCGACGTGCATGAGCGCGTACAGGACGCACACGTAGCTCGCCGAGTTGCCGGCCTTGAGCATGACCCGGTCGCCGAGGCCGACACCCCGTTCGCGGATCGCGCCGGCCACCCGGAGGGCGTCCTGTTCGAACTCGTCGATGGTCCGTACCGAGTCGGCTGCACATATCTTCGCGGTCATCGGTCGCACAATGTCCTTCCTCTGGGCCGTTCAACGACCGGGCGGCGTGCGGTCCGCCGGGCCGGGGGACGGGCCCGTTCAGGGGGTGGATCGCGGGGTTCGCGAGCTTCACCAGGGATGGGAATTCGGTCGCTCACGCCGCGGACCCCGGTCAATGCGGGTCCGCTTCGCCGAGCGAGATCAGCTGGTCGTGCACGATGTTGACCACCTCCCTGCGGTACGTCCTCAGGTATCCCTGGGCTCCGGGGAAGACCTCCAGGTCGAACCCGCCGGAGGTGCTGCGCCGCCACGATCCGACGGCGGCGGGTGTGGCACGCGGATCGTGACGGGCCGCCAGGGCAACAACGCGACAGTCGAGTTGGGGTGGTCCGAGGCTGCCGCGGTGGCCTGGTGCGGTCCGTCCGGAGACGAACAGGGTCAGGGGCGCCGTGTACGTCTCCCGTTCGAGCCGGCAGCCGACGGCGTAGGCGAGTTCGGCTCCCAGGCGGTGTCCGAACAGGGCGAACGGGCGATCGGCCCAGCCCCGTACGGCTTCGAAGACCTTGTCGGCGAGTACCGAACCCGCCTCCGGGTCGAGGTCCTCCTCGGAGATCGAGGAGGGGTACTGGACGATGAGCAGTTCCACGGTGGGCAGGAGTAACTCGGCCATCGCCAGGTAGCACAGCGGCGAGTTCCGTGAGCTCGGGAAGCAGATCATCCGGTAGCTGCTGTGGGCGGCGGGCTGCCGGATCTGGATCAGGCTGACCTCGTCGGGGGTGGTCTCCCCGGCGGGGGGCCGGCTGTGCTCATGGGTCATGCTCCCTGAAACTCCGCATCGGGTGGTGCCTGACGACTCGTGGTCGGGCATACGATCGGCGCCTCCCGTGCGGAGGGCCTTCATGAACGGGTCTGCGGCCTGCCGTGATCGACGGCGGTGTCGGTGACCGTGACAGTGGCCCCGGCGGTGGGCGGGAAGGCGGCCTCGGCGGCGGTCGGGGCGCCCGCCGGGGTGGTGTCCGTGGCGGCGGAGGTGGGTGTGGCCGCGGCGGCGGTCGCGCCGGTGACGACCTCCAGCCCTTGGTCGGCCAGTCGGCGCAGGACATCGGCGAACCCGGCCCCACCGGGACCGGACGTGCCGGGTTCACCGGCTCCGTCGTCGCCCGGGGACGTCGCGTCCTCGACGGCCCGGTGGACCGCTTCCGTGAAGAAGTACACCCCGGGGTGGTCCGGAACCGCCTGCGCGGCCGGGCGGTCGGTGCGGAACCGTTCCAGTTGGTCGCCGATCCCGCCCGGGACGAAGGTGTCGCCCGGGTACGTCACGAAGTCGTCCTCGCCCAACCAGTCCCGCGCGCAGCGCAGGGACTGGGCCGGGCCCGGTGACCGGAGCTGGGGCAGGTAGGTGACGCTGACGCCGAAGCGGGCGCCGTCGCCGACGGCCGCCCGGATCTCGTCGGCGCCCTCGCCGAGGACGATGCCGACGTCGAGGATGCCCGTCTCGGCGATGCCTTCCAGGACGTCGAAGAGGACGGGCCTGCCGGTGGCGGGGGCGGTGGGCCCGGCGGCGGGGGCGGAGGACCGGGTGCGTGGACGGGTGCCGGATCCCCCCGACAGGACGAGTGCTTTCACGGGGTCTCCTCGCGGAAATGTTTGGGGCGATCGGAGAGGATCCGGCGCGGTCACGCGGTAACGCTGCGAGGATATTTCCCGGCGGCGATATTCGATCACCCCTATTCCCCCCTAACCGTTTCCCCATTGCCCCTAGGCCCGTTCAGGGTCGGGTCACCCCGTGACCCCGCATGCTAGACAGGAAGCCATCACTTCCGTGTCCTATTCAGTCGGCGCCCGACGCGCGTCCGGTCACGCGATATCCTTCCCCGCGGACCTCGGCCGCCGTCGTCGCGTCCCACTCGATTCGCAGGCATAAATGAAACCTGAACGATCCGTGGAATCCACTGTCGTGGTCGACGGACTTGTCAAGAAGTACCGGGACCGTGACCGGCCGGCGGTGGACGACCTGAGTTTCTCGGTCCGCCGGGGTGAGGTCTTCGGGTTCCTCGGTCCCAACGGAGCCGGCAAGACGACGACCATCGGCATCCTCACCACCCGCGTGGCCCCCACGGCCGGGCGGGCGTTCGTGCAGGGCGTCGACGTCGTGGCCCATCCCGCCCAGGCCCGGCGGGCCTTCGCCGTCGTGCCGCAGCGCAACAACCTCGACCAGTCGCTCACCCTGCGCCAGAACCTGACCTTCCACGCCGGCTACCACGGCATGGGCCGGGCGGACCGGCGCCGGCTCGCCGACGAGTGCCTGGACTGGGTGGGGCTCGCCGACCGCGGCAAGGACCGCGGCGACCAGCTCTCCGGCGGCCAGGCCCAACGCGTGATGATCGCCCGGGCCCTGATGCACCGCCCCGACGTGCTGTTCCTGGACGAGCCCGCCAACGGACTCGACCCGCAGGCCCGCCGCTTCATCCACGAACGCGTCGCCGAGCTGAGCGGGCGCGGTGTGACCACCGTGCTCACCACGCACGACATGGACGAGGCCGCCCGCCTGTGCGACCGCGTCGGAATCGTGGACCACGGGCGGCTGCTCGCCCTGGACACCCCGCAGGCGCTCATGGAGAACCTGAGCGGTACCGCCTGCACCCTCACGGTACGACCGGCGGAGGGCGGCGGCGCCGAGGTCATCCGGCTGCTGGAGAAGATCGAGGTGGTGACGCGTGTCGAGAACGTGGAGCCGCCCCGCGAGGACGCCCCGGCGGACGGAGCGGCGGACCACCGTCCGCCGGTCGACGCGGACGCGCCCGTACGGCTCCGGCTCTACAGCGACGCGCCGACCGGCACGCTGCTCCCGGCCGCCATCACCAGCCTCTCGGCGGCGAACTGCGACATCAAGGACATCAAAGTGGGCACCGCGACACTGGAGGACGTCTTCATCGCGCTGACCGGCCGGGAGCTGCGATGAGCACCACCACCACCGCCCCCGCGCCCGATCCGGTCGCCGACTTCCCGCGCGAGCTGCGGCCCGCGCCGACCGGCGTCCGCTCGGTGACCCGTACGTTCTTCTTCATCCTGTGGCGGGACGTGTTCGTCACCGGACGCGAACTGGGCACGTTCCTCGCCCAGGTGCTCGTCGAGCCGTTCTTCATCCTGTTCGTCTTCGGCAAGGTCCTCGGCGAACTCGGTTACACCGGGGGCGACTTCCAGCAGGTCCTGTTGCCGGGCGTGGTGGCGCTCAACGCCTTCCTGGTGAGCCTGCAGAACACGGCGCTCCCGCTGATCATCGACTTCTCCTGGAGCAAGGAGATCGAGGACCGCCTCCTGGCCCCGATCCCGATCACCCTGGTGGCCATCGAGAAGCTGGTCTTCGGCATGCTGCGCGGCATCATCGCCTCGCTGCTGATGATCCCGATGGGCTTCCTGGTCCTCGACCACGCGTCGTGGCCGATGGAGAGTTTCCCGGCCACGCTGGGCGTCCTGCTGATGGGTGCGCTGGCCGGCAGCACGGTGGGCCTGACCATCGGCACGCTGGCCCCGGCGCGGCACATCAGCATCGTGTTCGCGGTGACGCTGACCCCGCTGATGTTCACGGGCTGCACGCAGTTCCCGTGGCACGGACTGGCGGACGTCCGCTGGTTCCAGGTGCTGTGCGCCTTCAACCCGCTGACGTACGTCAGCGAGGGGATCCGCGCGCTGCTGCTGCCGCCCGGAGGGCCCGGATCGATCCCGCTGTGGGTGGACGTGTCGGCGCTGACCGCCGCGATCCTGATCTTCGGGGCGATCGGCATCAAGGGCTTCCACCGCAGGGCCCAGGACTGACCCCGTACCCCTCCCCTCCGGCCTCGTGCCCGGACCGGCGCAGCCGCGCCCGCCCGGGTGCGAGGTCTTTTTCTCGACCCGCACATTCCTCCCGGAAGCAAAGGTATTCACGGCTCATGACTCGTCCCGCCGCGATTCACGACGCAACTCACGACGCGACGCACGACACGATTCCCGCCCCCGAAACGACGGATGCCGCCACCGCGGAATCACCCGCGGTCGCATCGGCCGGTTCCCGGACCGGGACCGCGATCGTTTTTCCCGGAATGGGTCCCGCGTCGTTCGCGGAGGTCGGCAAGTTCCTGATGCTCGACCCGTACGCCCGGGTTCGGCTCGCGGAGGCCGACGAGGCACTCGGCTATTCGGTGTTCGACCGTTTCCGGGACGCCGAGGAGGATTACTCGATCGATTTCCAGATCGCGTTCCTGGTGAACTCGATGGCGTTGGCGGACCGGGCCGTGGACGCGCTCGGGGTCACCCCCACCGTGTGCGCGGGGCCCAGCTTCGGTCAGAAGGCCACGGCCGCGTTCGTGGGTTCGCTGTCCTTCACCGAGGTCGTCCGGCTGACCGCGGAACTGGCCCGCTGCGAGGAGGAGTACTTCGCCGACGCCTACGAGGACGTCGTCACGCACTGCTTCGTCCGTACGCCGCAGGACCGGTTGGACGAGATGCTGGCCGGGTTCGACGACCGGGGCGCCTGGTACGACTCCTCCGGCCGGCTCGACGCCGGTTTCCACATGCTGTCCGTGTGCGAGAAGGACCTGGACGCCCTGACGGCGGGCATCAGCGCGGCCGGCGGCTACTCCATGTACTCGATGCGGCCGCCGGTGCACGCCGCGGCGTTCTCCGCGCTGCGCCGCAAGGCCGAGGAGGAGGTCTTCGGCGCGTACGAGTTCGCCGACCCGTCGATGCCCGTCGTCGTCGACCACGACGGCAGTGTCGTGCGGGACGCCGCCGGGATGCGCACGATGATGCTGGACACCTTCGACCGGCCGATCCACTGGCCGGTCATGGTGGAGTCGCTGAAGGGCCTCGGGGTGGGCACCCTGTACGTGACCGGCCCCGACAACCTGTTCCACCGTCTCGACGTCACCAAGGACAACTTCGAGGTCGTCGCCATGGGCCTGCCGAAGAAGCGGGTCCGGGAACGCGAGCGGGCCGCCGCCCTCGACCGGTCCCGCGCGGCGCGCGTGCGACGCGGCGCCTGAGCCACCGGCCCCCGTACGGGGAAGGGCCCCACCCCCGCGGGGGTGGGGCCCTTCCTTGCTGTCAACGACCGTGCGGCCGGGCCCGGTTCGGCGGGCCCGGCGCACTCAGCGCGTGCCGTCCAACCACGCCTCGACGACTTCGGCCGTCGCCTGTGCGTGCTGCTCCATCATGGTGAAGTGGTTGCCGGGAGCGTCCACCACGGTGTGCTCCAGGTCCCAGTAGGAACGCCAGTCGCCGTCCGTGGCACGGTGCCAGTCGAAGAACTGCTCCTGCGCCCGGACCAGCAGCGTCGGAGATTTCACCGTCTCCGGCTTCCAGCCCCCGAAGAGCCGGAAGTAGGCGCCCATCGCCAGCAATCGGTTGTCGTCGACGGGGACGTAGCTGCCCTGGCGCTCGTCGACGCCCTCCGACAGCCCCGGCTGGATGCCGAGGATGGCGTCGTCGTCGTGCGAGTAGATGTCGACCAGCACCACGGCCTCGGGGAAGACCCCGGCGGCCTCCAGCCGGCCGGCCACCGCGTGGGCCAGCATGCCGCCCGAGGAGTGCCCGAGCAGCACGAACGGGGAACCGCCTGTGTGCGCCAGTACGGCCTCGGCCTGCGCCTCGATGACCGCGTCGACGGTCGAGGGCAGTTGCTCGCCGCGCAGGAAGCCGGGGGCCGCCATGGCGTGCACGTCCCGCCGGCCGCGGAAGCCGGACGCGAACCGGGCGTACTGGTGCGGACCGGAGATCGACAGGATCGACGAGAAGCAGACCAGTCCGGGCCCGTCCTGCCCCCGGGCGAGCCGCACGAGGGCGGGTGCCTTGCGCAGCTCGGCGGCCGACGCGAACGACGGCCGGAACCGCGACGCCTGCATGAGCAGTTCCATGAACGGCCCGGACTCGCCCTGCGTTCCCGCTTCCTGGAGCATCGCGCCGAACATGCCGGCGTCGGCGTCCTCTCCGCCTTGCCCCGCCGTACGGCCCGTACCGGCCGCGACGCCCGGGCCCGCGGCGAGTTCGCTCCGCAGCAACTGGGCGACGAGGAGCGGCGTCGGGTGGTCGAAGAGCAGGGTCGCGGGCAGTCGCAGGCCCGTCGCGGCGTTCAGCTGGTTGCGCAGTTCGACGGCGGTCAGCGAGTCCAGGCCGAGCTCCAGGAACCCCTGGGACTCCCCCACCGCGTCGGGCGACGGGTAGGCGAGGACCGCGGCCGCCTGGGCCCGCACCAGGTCGAGCAGCACCCGCTCCTGCTCCTCCGGTGACAGCGCCGACAGGCCCGCGAGGCGCTGCGCGGCGGCGGACGCCGCTGCGGAGCCCGCGCCGTGGCCGGCGGCCCTGCGCAGTCCGCCGCGCACCAGCCCCCGGAAGACGGCCGGGAGGGCTCCGGCGTCCGCCTGGGCCCGCAGCGGGCCCGTATCCAGCCGGATCGCGACGAAGACACTGCCGCCGGTCAAGCCGCACGCCGTGTCGAACAGGGCCAGGCCCTCCTCGGAGGACAGCGGGGCCAGGCCGGCGCGCGCCATCCGCTGGACGTCGGCGTCCGTGAGCTCGCCGGTCATCTCACTGCGCTGCTCCCACAGGCCCCAGGCCAGCGACACGGCGGGCAGTCCCGCCGCACGCCGACTGCGTGCCAGGCCGTCGAGGAAGGCGTTGGCCGCCGCGTAGTTGGCCTGTCCGGGGCTGCCGAGGGTGCCGGCCGCCGAGGAGAACAGGACGAACGCGGCGAGGTCCAGGTCCCGGGTCAGCTCGTGCAGGTGGAGGGCCGCGTCGACCTTGGGCCGCAGGACCGAGTCGATCCGCTCGCCGGTCAGCGACGGTACGAGTCCGTCGTCGAGGTGGCCCGCCGTGTGGATGACGGCGGTGAGCGGGTGCTCGGCGGGTATGCAGGCCAGCAACTCGCTCAGCGCCCGCCGGTCGGACGCGTCGCAGGCGACGACGGCCGCCTCGGCGCCCAGCGCGGCGAGTTCCGCGACCAGCTCGGCGGCGCCGGCCGCGGCGGGGCCGCGCCGGCTGGTGAGGAGCAGCCGCCGCATGCCCCGCCCGGTCACCAGGTGTCGGGCCAGCAGGCTGCCGAGGACGCCGGTGCCTCCGGTGATGAGGACGGTGCCGTCCGGGTCCCACGCGGGGAGCTCCGTACGGTCCGCCGTGTCCTCGACGGTCTCCTCCACCTCGGTCCGGTCGACGGGGACCCGGGCCAGCCTCGCGGCGTGCAGGACTCCGTCACGGACGGCGAGTTGGGGTTCCCCGCTCCCGACGGCGACGGCGAGCAGCGCGGCGAGCTCCGCCGGCACGGCGCCGGGGGCCCCGCCCGTGGTGTCCGCGTCGAGGTCGAGCAGCAGGAACCGGCCGGGGTTCTCCGACTGGGCGGACCGCAGCAGCCCCCACAGCGAGGCGTGCGCCAGGTCCGGCACGCCCTCACCGGGCCGTACCTCGACCGCTCCGCGGGTGACCAGCACCAGCCGGGCCTCGGCGAACGCCTCGTCGGTCAGCCAGGTCTGTACGAACTCCAGGGCCTCGCGGGTGGCCTGCCGGGCGGCCTCGGCCGTGTCCGAAGCGGACGGCGTACCGGGCGCGGCGTACGTGACCAGCACGGTGTCCGGTACCGGCTTGCCCGCGGCCACCACGCCGGAGAGGACGTCCAGGTCCCCGTACACGTCGGCGGCGATGCCGGCGGCCCGCAGGGTGTCTTCCAGTCCGAGGGGGTCGTTCCCGACCAGCGCCCAACGTCCGTCGGTGCGAGCGGGGTTGCCGGTGAGAGCGGGCCACTCCAGTTGGAAGAGCGACTCGTGGAACGCGGGCCGGTTCGACGGCAGTCGGGCCGGGTCGAGCGTCCTCAGCAGCAGCGACTCCACCGACACGACCGGCCGGCCGTCCCCGTCGAAGGCCGCGAGGGACACGCCGCCCGAACCGGTGGGGGTCAGCCGTACCCGCAGCGCGTCCGCGCCCACGGCGTGCAGACCGACGCCCGTGAAGGCGAACGGCACCCGCATGCGGGCTTCCCCGGCCGGCTCCTCGCCGTCGTCGGCGGTGAGGAAGGACCCCAGGGCGAGGCCGTGCAGCCCCGCGTCGAGGAGCGCCGGGTGCACGCCGAAGTGGGCGGCGTCGGCCTGCGGGCCTTCGGCCAGGGCGAGTTCGGCGAACAGTTCGTCGCCGTGCCGCCAGGCGGTCCGCAGGTTGCGGAAGGCCGGCCCGTACGCGTAGCCACCGGCGGTGAACAGCTCGTACAGGTCGCTCACTTCGAGCTCCTCGGCGCCTGCGGGAGGCCAGGCCTCCAGCGCGGCCGGGGCCGGCGGGGCGGTCCGACCGTCCGCCGCGCCGAGCACACCCGCGGCGTGCCGGGTCCACGGCTCGTCCAGGCCGCGCACGTCCTCCTCGTCCCGGGACTCCGGACGCGAGTGCACGTGCAGCGCCCGCCGGCCGTCCGCGTCGGGCGCGGCGACCGTGAGGCGGAGTTGGAGCGCCCCTTGTTCGGGGAGCACGAGCGGTGATTCCAGGGTCAGTTCCTCCAGGAAGGCGGAGCCGGCCCGCCGTGCCGCGTGCAGCCCGAGCTCCACGAGGGCGGTCCCGGGCAGCAGTACGGCGTCCGCGGCCCGGTGGTCGGCCAGCCAGGGATGCGTACGCAGGGACAGCCGACCGGCGAACAGGAACCCGTCCGAGTCGGGCAGCTCGACGGCCGCACCGAGCAACGGGTGCTGGGCCGCGCCGAGCCCGGCGGAGGCGACGTCGCCGACGGCGGACACCGGCACGTCGATCCAGTACCGGTCGCGCTGGAAGGCGTAGGTCGGCAGGTCGACGCGCCGGGCATCCGTGTTCGCGAACACGGCGTCCCAGTCGACGGTCACACCCCGCACGTACGCCTCACCGAGCGACAACCAGAAGCGCTCCAAGCCGCCCTCGTTGCGGCGCAGGGAGCCCAGGACGGCCGCCTCGCGGCCCGCGTCCTCCACGGTCTCCTGCATCCCGACGGTCAGGACGGGGTGGGGGCTCGACTCGATGAACACGCCGAAGCCCTGGTTCAGGAGGGTGCGGGTGGCTTCCTCCAGCTCCACGGTCTGCCGCAGGTTGCGGAACCAGTAACCCGCGTCCAGCTCGGGGCCGTCGACCCACCCGCCCGTCACGGTCGACAGGAACGGCACCCGCGCGGCCTGCGGAACGATCGGCGCGAGCAACTCGGCCAGCTCATCGCGCAGCAGGTCGACCTGGGCGGAGTGCGAGGCGTAGTCCACCGCGATCCGCTTGGCACGGATGCCGTCGGCCTCGCAGGCGGCGAGGAGTTCTTCCAGGGCCTCGACCTCACCGGAAACGACCACCGAGGAAGGGCCGTTGACAGCGGCGACGGAAATCCGCGCTTCGCCCCACGTGGCGATCCGCTCACGCACCTCGACAGCGGACAGGGGCACGGAGACCATGCCACCCAAACCGGCCAGCACCCGACCGATCGCCTGGCTGCGCAGGGCAACCACCCGGGCCGCATCCTCCAGCGACAGGATCCCCGCCACACACGCGGCGGCGATCTCACCCTGCGAATGACCGATCACCGCACCCGGACGCACACCCGCCGCCCGCCACACCTCGGCCAACGACACCATGACGGAGAAAAGGGCCGGCTGAACCACATCCACCCGATCGAACGACGGCGCGCCCTCCACACCGCGCAGGACATCGGTCAACGACCAGTCCGTGAACGGCTCCAACGCCTTGGCGCACGCGTCGATCCGCGCCGCGAACACGACGGAGGAGTCCAGGAGGCCCGCCGCCATGCCCACCCACTGCGAACCCTGGCCGGGGAAGACGAACGTCGTCTTGCCGTTGCTCGCGGCGCCGCGGGCGAGGCCCGCTGCCGCGGTCTCGTCCCTGAGGGCGGTCAGGCCGCGCAGCAGCTCGCCGCGGTCGCCGGCCACGACCACCGCCCGGTGGTCGAAGGCGGCCCGGGTGGTGGCCAGGGAGTGGGCCACATCGACGGCCCTGAGGTCGTCCGCGCCCTCCAGGTGGTCCAGGAGACGTGCGGCCTGACCGAGGAGCGCGTCCGCCGACTTCGCGGAGAGTACGTACGGCAGCGCCGTAGGGGCCGTGTCGGTCGGGGTGGCGGGCCCGGGGGTGTCCTCGTCCGGAGCCTGCTCGATGATGGTGTGCGCGTTGGTGCCGCTGATGCCGAACGAGGACACGGCGGCCCGGCGCGGTCGGCCCGTCTCCGGCCAGGGGGTGGCCGATTCGAGGAGCGAGACCGCTCCTGCCGACCAGTCGACGTGCGGGGTGGGCTCGTCGACGTGCAGGGACTTGGGCAGGACACCGTGCCGTATCGCCTGAACCATCTTGATGATGCCCGCGACGCCGGCGGCGGCCTGCGTGTGACCCACGTTGGACTTGATCGAGCCGAGCCAGAGCGGCTGCTCGTCCGTGTGCTCCTGACCGTACGTGGCCAGCAACGCCTGGGCTTCGATCGGGTCGCCGAGGGTGGTGCCGGTGCCATGGGCCTCGACGACGTCGACCTCCGCCGCGGACAGCCCCGCGTTGGCCAGGGCCTGGCGGATGACGCGCTGCTGGGACGGGCCGTTCGGGGCGGTCAGGCCGTTGGAAGCACCGTCCTGGTTGACGGCGGATCCGCGGACGACCGCGAGGACGGGATGGCCCTTGGCCCGGGCGTCCGAGAGTCGCTCCACGAGGAGCATGCCGACGCCCTCGCCCCAGGCCGTGCCGTCGGCCGCCGCCGCGAACGGCTTGCAGCGGCCGTCCGTCGCGAGTCCGCGCTGGACGCTGAAGGCGATGAACGTCCCAGGGGTGGCCATCACCGCGACGCCGCCGGCGAGCGCGAGGTCGCATTCGCCACTGCGCAGGGCCTGCACGGCCAGGTGCAGCGTGACCAGGGAGGAGGAGCAGGCGGTGTCGACGGTGACGGCGGGACCTTCGAGGCCGAAGGTGTAGGAGACGCGGCCCGAGGCGACACTGCCCGAGCTGGAAGTCCCCATGTACCCCTCCAGGCCCTCGGGGGCCCGGTGGAGAAGGGTGCCGTAGTCGTTGTACATCACGCCCGCGAAGACACCGGTGCGGCTGCCGCGCATCGACGCCGGGTCGATGCCGGCCCGCTCGAACGCCTCCCACGACGTCTCCAGCAGCAGACGCTGCTGCGGGTCGGTGGCCAGGGCCTCGCGCGGCGAGATCCCGAAGAACGTCGGATCGAAGTGGTGCGCGTCGTGCAGGAAGCCACCGGTCGGGCTGTAGTCGGCGCCCGGCCGGGTGGGGTCGAGCAGTCCCGAGAGGTCCCAGCCGCGGTCGTCGGGCATGTCGGAGATGGCGTCGCGGCCGTCCGCGACGAGTCCCCACAGTTCCTCGGGCGAGGTCACCCCACCGGGGAAGCGGCAGGCCATCGCGACGATGGCGATCGGCTCGTCATCGTGCGCGGAGGCCATGAGCGGGGCCGCTGCCGCCGCCTCCTGGCTGCCGAGGAGCTCGGCGTGCAGGTACTCCGCCAGGACGGTGGGCGTCGGATAGTCGAAGACCAGCGTCGCGGGCAGACGTACGCCGGTGGCGGCGCCGAGCCGGTTGCGGAGCTCGACGGCCGTCAGCGAATCGAAGCCGACCTCGCTGAACGACCGCGCCGGGTCGACCGCCTCCGGACCGGCGAAGCCGAGAACGGCGGCCACCTGGCCGCGTACCAGCTCCATCACGGCGCCCGGCTGTTGGTCCTGCGGCAGCGCGGCGACCAGTCGGGCGAACGCGCCACCGGAGGCCGTACCGCCCCGGGCCGCACGGCGCGATGGCGTGCGGACGAGGCCGGAGAGCAACGGCGGCAGCATCCCGCCACCGGCTGCGGAGCGCAGGGCGGCCAGGTCCAGCTTGACCGGCACCAGCAGCGGCTGCCCGGAGGCGCATGCGGCGTCGAACAGGACGAGGCCTTCGGCGGCGGTGAGCGCGTCCACGCCACCCCGACCGAGCCGGGAGACGTCCTCGGCATCCAGGGTGTCCCCCATGCCGCCCGTCTCGGCCCACAGACCCCAGGCGAGGGAGGTCCCCGCCAGACCCTGGGCGTTGCGGTGGGCGGCGAGGGCGTCCAGGAACACGTTGCCCGCCGCGTAGTTGGCCTGACCCGCACCACCGAACACACCGGCGGCGGAGGAGAACAGCACGAACGCGGACAGGTCCAATCCTGCCGTGAGTTCGTGGAGGTTCCACGCGGCGTCCACCTTCGGACGCAGTACCGCCGACAACCGCTCGGCACTGAGGGAGCCGATGACACCGTCGTCCAGCACACCGGCCGTATGCACCACACCGGTCAACGGGTGCTCCACCGGAATGGCCGCCAGCACGGCCGCCAACGCAGTCCGATCGGCGACGTCGCAGGCCGCCCAGGACACCTCGGCACCCAGACCGGCCAGCTCCGCCGACAACTCCGAAGCGCCTGCGGCCGCCTCACCACGACGGCTCACCAGCAGCAGGTTCCGTACACCGTGCTCGGACACCAGGTGACGGGCGAACAACCCGCCCAACGAGCCGCTCGCACCCGTCACCAGCACCGTGCCGTCGGCGGCTCCCCATTCCGGGGAGGGCGCCTCGGCGGCGAGTACCGCGCGGACCAGCCTCGGTACGAGGAGAGCGCCACCGCGCACCGCGACCTCGGGCTCGCCCGAGGCGACGGCGGCGGCGAGGGCCTCCCGCACGTCACCATCGGCATCGACGTCCACCAGCGCGACGCGGCCCGGGTTCTCCGACTGCGCCGACCGGACCAGACCCCACACCGCGGCGTGGACGAGGTCGGCCGGGCCTTCGCCCGGTGCCGCGCCGACCGCGCCGCGGGTCAGGAAGACCAGCCGGGAGTCCGCGAACCGATCGTCCGACAGCCACTGCTGGAGGAGCGTCAGCACACGTCCGGTTTCGGCGTGCACCGCACGGGCCGTGTCCTCGGTGGCCGGCTCGACACAGGGCACGACCAGCGTCGCCGGGATGTCGGCGAGGTCCGCGAGGTCCGCGAGGTCCGCGAGTCCGTGCGCTCCCGCTTCCAGCATCCGCCAGTTGTCGAAGGCGCCGATCACCGAAGGGAGTTCGGTCCACTCCACGCCGAACAAGGAGTCGCCGTGACCGTTGGCCGGTCGGCCGAGCTGTTCGGGAGAGAAGGCGCGCAGGGCGAGGCTCTGCACGGTCGCGACGGGGACGCCCTCGGTATCGGCGATCTCCAGTCGTACCGCGTCCGTACCGGCGCGGGAGAGTCGGACCCGGAGGGAGTCCGCTCCGGTGGAGTGCACGCGGACCCCGGACCAGGAGAACGGAAGCCGCGCCTGGCCGGTGTCCTCCACGAGGGAGCCGAGGCTGATGGCGTGGAGTACGGAGTCGAGGAGTGCGGGGTGGATCGTGAACTGTTCGGCGGACGGGCCGGTTTCGTCACCTAGGCTCACCTCGGCGAACACCTCCTCGCCGTGCCGCCACGCCGCACGCAGCCCCTGGAACACGGGTCCGTAACCGAAACCGGAATCCGCGAGACCCTCGTACAGGCTCTCGACGGCCACCGCCTCCGCACCGACCGGCGGCCAAACAGCCAGCTCGAAGGCAGGACCCTGCGCCTCACCCTCGGCTAGCGTCGCGGTCGCGTTGCGGACCCACGGCTCGTCCTCGGCCGCCAACGCGTCGCGGGAATGGAACACAACGGATCGCCGACCCGACTCGTCCGGCGCACCCACGGTGATCTGAACCTCGACACCCCCCTCCTCGGGCAGCACCAACGGTGCCGCCAGGGTCAGTTCGTCGATCAGGTCGCATCCGACCTGGTCGCCGGCGCGCAGCGCCAGTTCGACGAAGGCCGTACCGGGCAGCAGGACCGAGCCCATGACGAGGTGGTCGGCGAGCCACGGGTGTCCGGCGAGTGACAGTCGCCCGGTGAGCAGCAGTCCGTCGGCGTCGGCCAGGTTCACCGAGGCGCCCAGCAGCGGATGGTCGGCCGGGCGCAGACCGGCGGCGGCCGCGTCGGCGAAGGATCCGACGGGGACGTCGATCCAGTACCGCTCGTGCTGGAAGGCGTACGTCGGCAGGTCGACGCCCCGGGCGCCGGTGCCCGCGAAGTAGGCCTCCCAGTCGACGGGGACGCCCCGCGCGTGGGCCTGGGCGAGGGCCCGGGTCAGGGTCGCCGCTTCGGGGCGACCCTTGCGCAGCGCCGGGGCGAAGGCATCGGAGTCGGCGTCCGCCGTCAGGCAGCCGTGCGCCATGGCGGACAGGACTCCGTCCGGGCCGAGTTCGACGTACGTGGTCACGCCGGCGGCTTCCAGCGTGCGGACACCGTCGAGGAAGCGGACGGCCTCGCGGACGTGCCTCACCCAGAAGTCCGCCGAGGCCATCTCGCCGTCGGCGATCAGGGAACCGGTCAGGTTGGAGGCGATCGGGATGCTCGGGGCGGAGAACGACAAGCCCGCCACCACTTCGCGGAAGGCGTCGAGCATGCCGTCCATGTGCGGGGAGTGGAAGGCGTGGCTGACGGTGAGGCGCTTGGTCTTGCGGTCGGTGAGCGACGCGGCGATGGCCACGGCCGCGTCCTCGTCACCGGCGATGACGACGGACTTCGGGCCGTTGACGGCCGCGATGCTCACGCCGTCCGTCAGCAGCGGCAGGATCTCCGCCTCGGACGCCTGGACCGCGATCATCACGCCACCGGTCGGGAGTGCCTGCATGAGGCGCCCACGGGCCGCGATCAGCGTGCAGGCGTCCTCCAGCGAGAGGACTCCGGCGACGTGTGCGGCGGCGATCTCACCGACGGAGTGACCGGACAGGAAGTCCGGCCGCACGCCCCAGGATTCGATGAGCCTGAACAGTGCCACCTCGACCGCGAACAGCGCCGGTTGAGCGTACTCGGTGCGGTGAAGGAGATCGGCGTCGTCCCCGAACAGGACGTCCTTCAGCGGGACTTCGAGACCGAGCCGCTCCCCCACCGCATCGAGGGCGGCGGCGAACACCGGCTGGCTGTCGTACAGTTCGCGCCCCATGCCGAGGCGCTGGCTGCCTTGGCCGGTGAACAGGAAGGCGAGCTTCCCGTATCCGGGCGCGCCCACGGTGCCGGTCTTGGCGCCGGTCGGGACCGGGTTGCCGTCCTCCAGGGCGGTCAGGCTCCGGAGCAGCTTCTCGCGGTCCCCGGCGACGACGACGGCGCGATGGTCGAACGCGGCGCGCCGGCTTGCCAGCGAGTAGGCGACGTCCACGCCGGCGAGTCCGGGCTCCTCCGTCAGGTGGGCCCGCAGGCGGGCGGCCTGGTCGCGCAGCGCGTCCACCGACTTCGCGGAGAGCACGTAGGGCAGGACGGAGGGGGCCGCGCCGGTCGGGGTGGCGGGCGCGGGGGTGTCCTCGTCCGGGGCCTGCTCGATGATGGTGTGGGCGTTGGTGCCGCTGATGCCGAACGAGGACACGGCGGCTCGCCGCGGCCGGCCGGTCTCCGGCCAGGCCACCGACTCCGTGAGCAGGGAGACCGCGCCGGCGGACCATTCGACGTGCGGGGACGGCTCGTCCACGTGCAGGGTCTTGGGGACCGTGCCGTGCCGCATCGCCTGGACCATCTTGATGATGCCCGCGACGCCGGCGGCGGCCTGCGTGTGACCCATGTTGGACTTGATCGAGCCGAGGAGCAGCGGCTGGTCCCCGGCCCGCTCCTGCCCGTAGGTGGCCAGCAGTGCCTGGGCTTCGATCGGGTCGCCGAGGGTGGTGCCGGTGCCGTGGGCCTCTACGACGTCGACTTCAGCGGCGGACAGCCCCGCGTTGGCCAGGGCCTGGCGGATGACGCGCTGCTGGGAGGGCCCGTTGGGGGCGGTGAGGCCGTTGGAGGCGCCGTCCTGGTTGATCGCCGAACCACGGACCACGGCGAGTACCGGGTGACCGTTGCGGCGGGCGTCGGAGAGCCGCTCGACGAGCAGCATGCCGACGCCCTCGCCCCAGGCCGTGCCGTCGGCGGCGGCCGCGAACGGCTTGCAGCGGCCGTCGGTCGCGAGTCCGCGCTGGCGGCTGAAGGCGATGAACGTGCCGGGGGTGGCCATCACCGTCACGCCGCCGGCGAGCGCGAGGTCGCACTCACCGCTGCGCAGGGCCTGGGCGGCGAGGTGGAGGGTCACGAGGGAGGAGGAGCAGGCGGTGTCGACGGTGACGGCGGGGCCTTCGAGGCCGAAGGTGTAGGAGACGCGGCCCGAGGCGACACTGCCCGAGCTGGAGGTCCCCATGTACCCCTCCAGTCCCTCGGGGGCCCGGTGGAGAAGGGTGCCGTAGTCGTTGTACATCACGCCCGCGAAGACACCGGTGCGGCTGCCGCGCATCGACGCCGGGTCGATGCCGGCCCGCTCGAACGCCTCCCACGACGTCTCCAGCAGCAGACGCTGCTGCGGGTCGGTGGCCAGGGCCTCGCGCGGCGAGATCCCGAAGAACGTCGGATCGAAGTGGTGTGCGTCGTGCAGGAAGCCACCGGCCGTGCTGTAGCTGGTGCCCTGCCGGTCCGGGTCGGGGTCGAAGAGGCCCTCGATGTCCCAACCCCGGTCGGTGGGCATGTCGGAGATGGCGTCGCGGCCTTCACGGACGAGCCGCCAGAGGTCCTCCGGCGACCGGACGTCGCCGGGGAAGCGGCAGGCCATCGCGACGATGGCGATCGGCTCGTCATCGTGCGCGGAGGCCATGAGCGGGGCCGCTGCCGCCGCCTCCTGGCGGCCGAGGAGCTCGGCGTGCAGGTACTCCGCCAGGACGGTGGGAGTCGGGTAGTCGAAGACCAGCGTGGCGGGCAGACGAACGCCGGTGGCGGCGCCTAGCCGGTTGCGGAGCTCGACGGCCGTCAGCGAATCGAAGCCGACCTCGCTGAACGACCGCGCCGGGTCGACCGCCTCCGGACCGGCGAAGCCGAGAACGGCTGCCACCTGGCCGCGGACGAGACCCAGTACGGCGGCCGACTGCTGATCCTGCGGCAGCGCGGCCACCTGCCGGGCGAACGCGCCACCGGCACCCCGCGCGGCCCGGCGGGCGGGCGTGCGGACGAGGCCGGAGAGCAACGGCGGGAGCATCCCGGTGCCGGCCTGGGCGCGGAGTGCGCCCATGTCCAGCTTGACCGGCACCAGCAGGGACTGGCCCGTGGCCGGCGCCGCGTCGAACAGCGCCAGCCCCTCGGCGGCGGACAGCGCGTTCACGCCGCCCCGGCCGAGCCGGGAGACGTCGTCCGAGTCCAGGGCGCCACCCATACCGCCGACCTCGGACCACAGGCCCCAGGCGAGCGAGGTGCCCGCCATGCCCTGGGCCCGGCGTTCGGCGGCGAGGGCGTCCAGGAAGGTGTTGGCCGCCGCGTAGTTGCCCTGGCCCGCGCCACCGAACACACCGGCGGCGGAGGAGAACAGCACGAACGCGGAGAGGTCCAGGTCGCGGGTCAGTTCGTGGAGGTTCCACGCGGCGTCGACCTTCGGGCGGAGTACCGCCGACAGCCGCTCGGCCGTCAGGGAGCCGATGACTCCGTCGTCCAGCACCCCGGCCGTGTGCACGACGCCGGTCAGCGGGTGCTCCGCCGGGATGGCCGCCAGGACGGCCGCCACCGCGGCCTGATCGGCGACGTCGCAGGCCGCCCAGGACACCTCGGCGCCCAGACCGGCCAGCTCCGCCGACAGCTCGGGGGCCCCTGCGGCCGCCTCACCACGACGGCTCACCAGCAGCAGGTTCCGTACACCGTGCTCGGACACCAGGTGACGGGCGAACAACCCGCCCAACGAGCCGCTCGCTCCCGTGACCAGGACGGTGCCCTCGGCACTCCACGCCGCGGGCGATTCCTCACCCATCGCGGCACGCGCCAGCCGCGGTACGAGGAGGCGGCCCTCGCGGACCGCGACCTCGGGCTCGCCCGAGGCGAGGGCGGCGGCGATGACCTCCCGCACGTCACCGTCGGCATCGACGTCGATCAGCACGATGCGGCCCGGGTTCTCCGACTGCGCCGACCGCACCAGGCCCCGTACAGCGGCACGGGCCGGGTCCGGGATGCCCTCGGCGGGCGCGGCTGCCACGGCACCGCGGGTGAGGAACGCGAGACGTGAGTCCGCGAACCGGTCGTCGCCGAGCCATTCCTTGAGCAGGGCCAGGGCCCGCCCGGTCTCGGCGTGCGCCGCGTCGGCCACGGTGCCGTCGACCGGCTCCAGGCACGGAACGACCAGTACGGCCGGAATGTCGCCGCCCTCGGCCACGGCCACACCGAGCCCGGCGAGGTCCGCGAACACCTGGGTACCGTCGCCCAGCATCAGCCAGTCGTCGGCGGAGCCCGCCGGCGTGGCCGTCTCGCTCCACTCCACGCGGAACAGCGAGTCACCGTGAGCGTTGGCCGGTCGTCCGAGCTGTTCGGGCGAGAAGGTGCGCAGGGCGAGGCTGTGCACGGTCGCGACGGGAGCGCCGTCGATGTCGGCGAAGTCCAGGCGTACCGACTGCGGTCCGGCCTTGGAGAGTCGTACGCGCAGCGTGTCCGCCCCGCCGGCGTGGACGCGGACCCCGGACCAGGAGAACGGAAGCCGCGCCTGACCGGTGTCCTCCACGAGCGAACCGAGGCTGATGGCGTGCAGCGCCGAGTCGAGGAGCGCGGGGTGGATCGTGAACTGCTCGGCGGACGGGCCGGTTTCGCCACCGAGGCTCACCTCGGCGAACACCTCCTCGCCGCGCCGCCACGCCGCACGCAGCCCCTGGAACACGGGTCCGTAACCGAAACCGGAATCCGCGAGACCCTCGTACAGGCCCTCGACGTCCACCGCCTCCGCACCGACCGGCGGCCAAACAGCCAGCTCGAAGGCAGGACCCTGCGCCTCACCCTCGGCCAGCGTCGCGGTCGCGTTGCGGACCCACGGCTCGTCCTCGGCCGCCAACGCGTCACGGGAATGGAACACCACGGATCGCCGACCCGACTCGTCCGGCGCACCAACGGCGATCTGAACCTCGACACCCCCCTCCTCGGGCAGCACCAAGGGTGCCGCCAGGGTCAGTTCGTCGATCAGGTCGCATCCGACCCGCTCGCCGGCCTGGAGCGCGAACTCGACGAACGCCGTACCGGGCAGCAGGGCTGAGCCCATCACCCGGTGGTCGGCGAGCCACGGATGCGTCGTCAGCGACAGCCGTCCGGTGAGCAGCAGCCCATCGGCGTCCGCGAGGGTGACGGCGGCGCCGAGCAGCGGATGATCGGCGGACCGGAGGCCCACGGTGGTGACGTCACCGCCGAGGGTTCCGGCGTCGAGCCAGTAGTGCTCGCGCTGGAAGGCGTACGTGGGCAGGTCGACCTGCGCGGCTCCGGTGTCGGAGTGGTACGCCTGCCAATCGACGGCGATGCCTCGGACGTGGACCTGGGCGAGGGCCGTGACGACGGTCTCCGCCTCGGGGCGGTCCTTGCGCACGGTCGGTACGAAGGCGGTGGCATGGTTGTCGTCGGAGGTCAGGCAGAGCTGCGCCATCGCGGACAGGACGCCGTCCGGGCCGAGTTCGACGTACGTGGTCACGCCGGCGGCTTCCAGCGTGCGGACACCGTCGAGGAAGCGGACCGCCTCGCGGACGTGCCGTACCCAGAACTCCGCCGAACCCATCTCACCGTCGGCGATCAGAGCGCCGGTCAGATTGGAGACGATCGGAATGCTCGGAGCGGAGAACGACAGGCCTGACACCACCTGCCGGAAGGCCTCCAACATGCCGTCCATGTGCGGCGAGTGGAACGCGTGACTCACCGCGAGCCGCTTGGACTTACGACCGGCCAAAGCATCCACGACCGCCACGGCCGCGTCCTCGTCACCCGCGACGACCACCGCACGCGGACCGTTGATCGCCGCGATGCTCACCCGATCCGTCAGCAACGGAAGGACCTCGTCCTCCGCCGCCTCCAGCGCGATCATCACACCACCCGCCGGCAGCGCCTGCATCAACCGACCACGCGCCGCCACCAACGCGCACGCGTCCGCCAACGACAACACACCGGACACGTGCGCGGCAGCGATCTCACCGATCGAATGCCCGGACACGAAGTCCGGCCTCACACCCCACGACGCCAACAACCGGAACAACGCCACCTCGACCGCGAACAACGCAGGCTGCGTGAACCGGGTCTCACCCAACAGATCGCCATCCGACCCGAACAGAACCTCCCGCAACGGAAGTTCGAGATCCAACGACTCGCACACCGCGTCCAACGCCTCCGCGAACACCGGGTAGGCGTCATACAGTTCACGGCCCATCCCCAGCCGCTGACTGCCCTGACCGGTGAACAGGAACGCGAGCTTGCCCCGGGTCGCGATCTCGCCCCGGACGATCCGCGCCGCTGCCGCGGACGTGTCGTCGGAGGCGAGTGCGGCCAGGTCCGCGAGGGCGCGGTCCCGGTCGCCGGCCACGACGACGGCGCGGTGTTCGAGGGCGGCGCGGCCGGTGGCCAGGGAGCGGCTGATGTCGACGGCCGACTGCTCGGGGTGGGCCCGCAGGTGGGTGAGCAGGCGCTCGGCCTGGGCTCGCAGGGCCTCCTCCGTACGGGCCGAGACGGGCCACGGGAGGGCCGGGGGTACGACGGTGCGGCGCGGCGGCGCGGCCTCCGCGCCCTCCGCGCCGTCGACCCCCACGCCGTCGCCCGCCGTGCCACCGGCTCCCGTCGCGTCGGGGGGTGTGGCTCCGGCGGCCTCGGCGGGGATCTCCGCCGGTGCCTGCTCGATGATGGTGTGCGCGTTCGTGCCGCTGATTCCGAACGAGGAGACGGCGGCGCGGCGCGGCCGCCCGGTCTCCGGCCAGTCGAGCGTCCCGCGCACCAACGAGACGGCGCCGGCGGCCCAGTCGACCTTGGTCGACGGCTCGTCCACGTGCAGCGTCTTCGGGATCCGGCCGTTGCGGATCGCCATGACCATCTTGATGACGCCCGCCACGCCGGCGGCGGCCTGGGTGTGCCCGATGTTCGACTTGACCGAGCCCAGCCACAGCGGGCGGTCCTCGGTGTGTTCCCTGCCGTACGTGGCCAGCAGCGCCTGCGCTTCGATCGGGTCGCCGAGGGTGGTGCCGGTGCCGTGCGCCTCGACCACGTCGATGTCGGCGGCCGTCAGTCGGGCGTCGGCCAGGGCCTGGCGGATGACGCGCTGCTGGGAGGGCCCGTTGGGGGCGGTCAGCCCGTTGCTCGCGCCGTCCTGGTTGACGGCCGAACCCCGGACGACGGCCAGCACGCGGTGCCCGTTGCGCCGCGCGTCGGAGAGCCGCTCGACGAGCAGCATGCCGGCGCCCTCGCCCCAACCGGTGCCGTCGGCGGCGTCCGCGAAGGACTTGCACCGGCCGTCGAAGGACAGGCCGCGCTGCTTGCTGAACTCGGTGAAGGTACCGGGGGTCGGCATGACGGTGACGCCGCCCGCGAGGGCGAGCGTGCACTCGCCCTTGCGGAGCGCCTGCATGGCGAGGTGCAGGGTGACCAGGGAGGACGAGCAGGCCGTGTCGACGGTGAGCGCCGGGCCCTCCAGGCCGAACGTGTACGAGACGCGGCCGGAGGCGATGCTGCTGGAGCCCCCGGTGCCGAGGTAGCCCTCGACCTCCGGCGGTACGGCGCGCAGTCGGGACGCGTAGTCGTGGTACATGACGCCGGTGAACACGCCGGTGCGGCTGCCGCGCACCGACGTCGGGTCGATGCCGGCCCGCTCGAACGCCTCCCACGCGATCTCCAGCAGCAGCCGCTGCTGGGGGTCCATCGCGACGGCCTCGCGGGGCGAGATGCCGAAGAACTCGGGCTCGAAGCGGTTGGCGGTGTGCAGGAAGCCGCCTTCCCGCACGTAGCTCGTGCCTCGGCCGTCGGGGTCCTCGTCGAACAGTGCCCCCGTGTCCCAGCCCCGGTCGGTCGGGAAGGGCGAGATGGCGTCGGTCTCATCGGTCACCAACCGCCAGAGGTCCTCGGGGGACTCGACGTCTCCCGGGTAGCGGCAGCTCATTCCGACGATCGCGATCGGCTCCTGCTCCTCCGACTCGACCTCCTGGAGCCGGCGGCGCGTCTCGTGGAGATCGGCCGTCACCCGCTTCAGGAAGTACCGGAGCTTTTCCTCGTTCATGCGTGCATCCCTCGTACAGAAGCCGGAGAGTCAGAGTGGTGGGACGGGGTGGGGTGGAGCTGCCGCGTCATGAGATGCCGAACTCCTTGCCGATGAAGTCGAAGAGGTCGTCGTCGGTCGCGCTCTCCAGGGCCTCGGCCACATCGGGGCCGTCGGGCTCGGCCGGGAGGTCGGCCGCCGCGTCCGCTGCCGCGCTCCAGGCGGTGAGCAGGGCCTGGAGGCGTTCGGTGATGCGGTCACGGCCGGCGGAGTCGGGCGTGGAGGTGACGAGCGACTGCTCCATCCGGTCCAGTTCGGCGAGCAGGGGCGGTACGGCCGCCGCGCCGTGCTGCCAGAGTTCGTCCCGCAGGTAGTCCACGAGCGCGGTCGGCGTCGGGTAGTCGAAGACGAGCGTGGCGGGCAGTCGTACGCCGGTGGCGGCGCCGAGCCGGTTGCGGAGCTCGACGGCGGTCAGCGAGTCGAAGCCGACTTCGTTGAACGACCGTGCCGGGTCGACCGCTTCGGGACCGGCGAAGCCGAGGACCCCTGCGACGTACGTGCAGACGAGCTCCAGCAGGGCCTCGTCCCGTGCGGCGGGCGAGAGCCCGGAGAGGCGCTCGCGCAGGTCCGCTCCCCCGTCGGCGCCGCCGCCGGTGGTGCTCTGCGCGGCCCGGCGGGTGGGCGTGCGGACGAGGCCGGAGAGCAACGGCGGGAGCATTCCCGTGCCCGCTTGGGCGCGGAGTGCGGCCAGGTCCAGCTTGACCGGCACCAGCAGCGGCTGCCCGGAGGCGCATGCGGCGTCGAACAGGACGAGGCCTTCGGCGGCGGTGAGCGCGTTAACGCCACCCCGACCGAGCCGGGAGACGTCCTCGGCATCCAGGGTGTCCCCCATGCCGCCCGTCTCGGCCCACAGACCCCAGGCGAGCGAGGTGCCCGCCAGACCCTGGGCGTTGCGGTGTGCGGCGAGGGCGTCCAGGAACACGTTGCCCGCCGCGTAGTTGGCCTGACCCGCACCACCGAACACACCGGCGGCGGAGGAGAACAGCACGAACGCGGACAGGTCCAATCCTGCCGTGAGTTCGTGGAGGTTCCACGCGGCATCCACCTTCGGACGCAGTACCGCCGACAACCGCTCGGCCGTCAAGGAGCCGATGACACCGTCGTCCAGCACACCGGCCGTATGCACCACACCGGTCAACGGGTGCTCCACCGGAATGGCCGCCAGCACGGCCGCCAGCGCGGCCCGATCGGCGACGTCGCAAGCCGCCCAGGACACCTCGGCACCCAGACCGGCCAGCTCCGCCGACAACTCGGCGGCGCCCTCGGCGGCCTCACCACGACGACTGACCAGCAGCAAGTTCCGTACACCGTGCTCGGACACCAGGTGACGGGCGAACAACCCGCCCAACGAGCCACTCGCACCCGTCACCAGGACGGTACCGTCGGCGTCCCACTCAGGGGACGCGTCCACGGCGGCCGACGCCCGCGCCAGCCTCGGCACCAGGACCGCGCCCCCGCGCACCGCGACCTCGGACTCCCCCGAGGCCAGTACGGCGGTCAGGGCCCGGTAGGACGCGTCCGTGCCGTCCGTGTCGGCCAGGACGATCCGGCCGGGGTTCTCCGACTGCGCCGAGCGGACCAGGCCCCACGCCGGGGCGTGTACGAGGTCCGGGAGGTCCTCGCCCGGTACGGCGGCCACCGCGCCCCGCGTCAGGAACAGCAGGCGTGCGTCCGCGAAGCGGTCGTCGGCCAGCCATTCCTTGAGCAGTTCCAGCACCCGGCCCGTCTCGGCGTGCACCGCACGCGACACGTCCTGCGTGTCGGTCGACGGGGATGACAGCGGGACGCAGACCAGCGTCGGGGCCGTGAGGGTGCCGAGGCCGTCGTGGGTCTCGTAGCGGACGCCCACCGCGTCGAGCCCGGGGTGGCCGTCCGCGAGCAGGGCCCAGGGGCGCTGCTCGGCCGCGGGGGCCGGGGTGAGGGCGAGCGGCGTCCACTCGACCCGGAACAGCGACTCGTGGCGTCCGCCGCGTGCCGCGCCGATCTGCTCGGGCGACACGGCCCGCAGGGCGAGCGACGCCACGGAGGCGACCGGTGCGCCCGCCGGGTCGGCGAGCTCCAGCGATACGGCGTCGTTGCCGGCCGGGGCCAGGCGGACCCGGACGGCGGCGGCGCCGGCCGCGTGGAGCCGTACGCCGCTCCAGGCGAAGGGCAGTCGGCCCTGCCCGGTGTTCTCGACGAGGGAGCCGAGTCCGGCCGCGTGCAGGGTGGCGTCCAGGAGCGCGGGGTGGAGGCCGAACCAGTCGGCCGTCGCCGCGGTCTCCTCGTCGAGGCTCACCTCGGCGTACACGGCGTCGTCGTGCAGCCAGGCGGTGCGCAGGCCCTGGAAGGCGGGGCCGTAGTCGAAGCCGGCGGCGGCGAGGCCTTCGTAGAGCCCGTCGAGGTCGACCGGTTCGGCTCCGGCGGGGGGCCAGGCCGTGAGGTCGGCCGGCGGGTTGGGGGCGTCGGCAGCGGTGGTGAGGACGCCGGTGGCGTGCCGCGTCCACGGCTCGTCGGTGGGGCTTTCCTCGTCCCGGGAGTACAGGGACAGGGCCCGTCGGCCGGATGCGTCGGCTCCGGAGAGGGAGAGGCGGAGTTGGATGCCGGCGCGCTCGGGTAGGACGAGCGGGGCTTCCAGGGTCAGCTCTTCCAGGACGTCGCAGCCGACCTGGTCGCCCGCTCGGACCGCGATTTCCACGAAGGCGGTGCCGGGCAGCAGGACCGAGCCGAGGACGGTGTGGTCGGCGAGCCACGGGTGGGTGGTGGCCGCGAGGCGGCCGGTGAAGAGGAAGCCGTCCGAGTCGGGGAGTTCGACGGCCGCGCCGAGCAGCGGGTGGTCCGTCGTGCCGAGTCCGAAGCCGGCGGCGTCGGCCGGGGCGTAGGGGCCGGTGGGGGCCGAGTCGAGCCAGTACCAGTCGCGTTGGAAGGCGTAGGTGGGCAGCTCGACCTGGCGGGCGCCGGTCGGGGCGAACCAGCCGTCCCAGTCCACGTGGGCGCCGTGGATGTGGGCGAGGGCGAGGGCGGTGTTCAGGGTCTCGGATTCGGGGCGGCCGGCGCGCAGGGTGGGCGCGAACCGGGCCGCGTCGTCCTGGGTGAGGCAGTCCTGGGCGAGGGCGGACAGGGTTCCGTCGGGGCCGAGTTCGAGGTACGTGGTCACGCCGGCGGCTTCCAGCGCGCGGACGCCGTCGAGGAACCGGACGCCCTCGCGGACGTGCCGGACCCAGAAGTCCGCGCTGCCCATCTCGTCCCCGGTGATCAGGGCGCCGGTCAGGTTCGAGACGATCGGGACGCGCGGCGTCGCGTACGCCAGCCCGTCCGCCACCTTGCGGAAGTCGGCGAGCATGCCGTCCATGTGCGGCGAATGGAACGCGTGACTGACCGTGAGCCGCTTGGACTTGCGGCCGGTGAAGGCCTCCACGACCGCCGTCGCCGCGTCCTCGTCACCCGCGATCACGACCGACTGCGGGCCGTTGACGGCGGCGATGCTCACCCGGTCCGTCAGCAACGGCAGGACCTCGTCCTCCGAGGCCCGCAGGGCGATCATCACGCCACCGGTCGGCAGTGCCTGCATCAACCGGCCGCGCGCCGCGACCAGGGTGCACGCGTCGTCCAACGACAGCACACCCGCCACGTGCGCGGCAGCGATCTCACCGATGGAGTGACCGGACACGAAGTCCGGCCGCACGCCCCACGATTCGAGCAGTCGGAACAGTGCCACCTCCACCGCGAACAGCGCAGGCTGGGTGTGTTCCGTCCGGTCGAGGAGTTCCGCGTCCGCACCGAACAACAGTTCCTCCAGCGACGGTTCGCCGCCCATGCGTTCGCACACCGCGTCGAGTGCGGAGGCGAACACCGGGTGTGTTGCGTACAGTTCGCGTCCCGTGCCGAGGCGCTGGCTGCCCTGGCCGGTGAAGAGGAAGGCCAGCTTGCCGGCGCCGGTCGCGCCCAGGGTGCCTCGGGTCACGGCGCCGTCGGTCGGGTCGCCGTTCTCCAGTGCGGTCAGGCCGCGGAGCAGTGCGTCCCGGTCCCCCGCGACGACCACCGCACGGTGGTCGAAGGCGGCGCGTCGGGTGGCCAGCGAGTAGGCCAGGTCCGGGGCGGCGACCTCGGGCACCTCCGTCAGACGGGCCCGCAGGCGGGCCGCCTGGCCACGCAGCGCGTCCGCGGACTTCGCGGACAGGACGTACGGGAGTACGGGTGCGGTGCCGGCCTCGGGGGCGGTCGGCGCGTGCGCGTCGGTCTCGTCCGGGGCCTGCTCGATGATCGTGTGGGCGTTGGTGCCGCTGATGCCGAACGAGGAGACGCCGGCGCGGCGCGGGCGGCCGGTCTCCGGCCACGGCATGGACTCCGTCAGCAGGCTGACGGCGCCGTCCTCCCAGTCGACGTGCGGGGTCGGCTCGTCGACGTGCAGGGTGCGGGGCAGGATCCCGTGCCGCATCGCCATGATCATCTTGATGACGCCGGCGACACCGGCCGCGGCCTGCGTGTGGCCCATGTTCGACTTGATCGAACCGAGCAGGAGGGGCTCGTCGGCGGCTCGCTCGCGCCCGTAGGTCGCCAGCAGGGCCTGTGCCTCGATCGGGTCGCCGAGGGTGGTGCCCGTGCCGTGGGCCTCGACCACGTCGATCTGGTCGCTGGTCAGCCCGCCGGAGGCGAGGGCCTGGCGGATGACGCGCTGCTGGGACGGCCCGTTGGGGGCGGTGAGGCCGTTGGAGGCGCCGTCCTGGTTGATCGCCGAGCCACGGACCACCGCGAGCACGGGGTGACCGTTGCGGCGGGCGTCGGACAGGCGCTCCACGAGCAGCATGCCCGCGCCCTCGGCCCAGCTGGTGCCGTCGGCGGCGGCGGCGAAGGACTTGATGCGGCCGTCGGCGGCCAGACCGCGCTGGCGGCTGAACTCGGTGAAGGTGCCCGGTGTCGACATGACGGTGACACCGCCGGCCAGCGCCATCGTGCATTCGCCGTTGCGCAGCGCCTGGATCGCCCAGTGCAGGGCGACGAGGGACGAGGAGCACGCGGTGTCGACGGTGACCGCCGGGCCCTCCAGGCCGAACGCGTACGAGACGCGGCCCGAGGCGATGCTGCCGGAGTTGCCGGTGCCGAGGTAGCCCTCGACGCCGTCGGGCACGGAGGTGATGCGGGTGGCGTAGTCGTGGTACATGATGCCCGCGAAGACGCCGGTGCGGCTGCCGCGCATCGACGCCGGGTCGATGCCGGCCCGCTCGAACGCCTCCCACGAGGTCTCCAGCAGCAGCCGCTGCTGCGGGTCCATCGCCACGGCCTCGCGCGGTGAGATCCCGAAGAACGCGGGGTCGAAGCGGCCCGCGTCGTGCAGGAAGCCGCCGGAGCGGGTGTAGCTGGTGCCCTTGCCGTCCGGATCCGGGTCGTAGAGCGACTCCAGGTCCCAGCCGCGGCCCTGGGGGAACTCGGAGATGGCGTCGATGCCGCCGGCCACCAGGCGCCACAGGTCCTCGGGGGTTTCGACGCCTCCGGGGTAGCGGCAGCTCATGCCGACGATCGCGATCGGGTCGTCCTGGAAGGAGGCTCCGAGGGTGACCGGCAGGGCGCCGGCGGCGGTCGTCGCACCGTCCGCGTCCCCGGTCAGGCCGAGGACCTCGGTCCGCAGGTACGCCGCGAGCACGTGGGGCGTCGGGTAGTCGAAGACGAGGGTGGCGGGGAGCCGCTGGCCGGTGGCGGCGCCGAGGCGGTTGCGCAGTTCGACGGAGGTCAGCGAGTCGAAGCCGAGTTCCTTGAAGGCCCGGTCGGCCGACACCTCCTCGGTCGAGGCGTGCCCGAGTACGGCGGCCACCTCGGTCCGGACGAGGTCCAGCAGCGCCTGCTCCCGTTCGGTCGGCGCGAGCGCGGACAGTCGGGTGATGAGCGCGGACCCGTCGGCCGTGCCGGCCTGTCCGGCCGCCCGGCGTGCCGGTACGCGGACCAGGCCGCGCAGCAGGTCGGGGACCACGCCGCCACGGGCCTGGGCGCGCAGGGCGGCCAGGTCGAGCGGGAGCGGCACGAGCAGCGGTTCGGTGGTGCGGCGGGCCGCGTCGAAGAGGGCGAGGCCGGTGTCCGGCGTGAGGGCGCCGATGCCACCGCGGTTGATGCGGTCGCGATCGCCGGCGGGCAGGTCACCGCCCATGCCGCCGACACCCGTCCACAGCCCCCAGGCGAGGGACCCGGCGGCCAGGCCCCGGGCCCGGCGTTCGGCGGCGAGGGCGTCCAGGAAGGTGTTGGCCGCCGCGTAGTTGCCCTGGCCCGCGCCACCGAACACACCGGCGGCGGAGGAGAACAGCACGAACGCGGACAGGTCCAGGTCGCGGGTCAGTTCGTGGAGGTTCCACGCCGCGTCCGTCTTGGGGCGCAGGACCGCCGACAGGCGTTCCGCCGTGAGGGAGCCGATGACCCCGTCGTCCAGCACGCCGGCCGTGTGCACGACGCCGGTCAGCGGGTGCTCCGCCGGAATGGCCGCCAGTACGGCGGCCAGCGCGGCCCGGTCGGCCACGTCGCACGCGGCCCAGGAGACCTCGGCGCCCAGGCCGGCCAGCTCCACCGACAGCTCGGCGGCGCCCTCGGCGGCCTCACCGCGACGGCTGACCAGCAGCAGGTTCCGTACGCCGTGCCCGGACACCAGGTGACGGGCGAACAGCCCGCCCAGCGAGCCGCTCGCACCCGTCACCAGGACGGTACCGTCGGCGTCCCACTCGGGGGACGCGTCCACGGCGGCCGACGCCCGCGCCAGCCTCGGCACCAGGACGGCGCCGTCGCGCACCGCGACCTCGGACTCGCCGGAGGCGAGGGCGGCGGAGAGGGCCCGGTGCACATCGGCGTCGGCATCGACGTCCACGTCGACGAGCACGATGCGGCCCGGGTTCTCGGACTGCGCCGACCGTACGAGTCCCCGTACCGCGGCGTGCGCCAGGTCCGGCACGCCCTCGCCCGGTAGGGCTTCCACCGCGCCCCGGGTCAGGAACACCAGCCGGGACCCGGCGGGTCCGTCGGCGGCGGCCCACTCCTGGAGGATCTCCAGGACCCGGCCGGTCCCGGCGTGCACCGCGGCGGCGAGGTCCTCGCCGGTCGGCTCCAGGAGCGACACCACCGAGGCGGCCTCGGTCCCGTCGCCCTCGCCCCGCATCGACCAGTCGTCGAAGGGGGTTCCGCCCGCCGGCGACCGCGTCCACTCGACGCGGAAGAGGGCGTCGCGGGTGAGGTCCGGTCCGGCGGCGAGCTGGTCACGGCTGACGGCCCGCAGGGCCAGGCCGGTGACCGAGGCGACCGGGGCTCCGGCGGCGTCGGCCAGGGTGAGGGCCACGTCGCCGCTCCGGCCGGTGGTCAGGCGTACGCGCAGCTCGGAGGCGCCGACCGCGTACAGGCTGACGCCGGTCCAGGAGAACGGCAGCCGGCCCTCGGTGCCGTCGGCGGCGCGCAGTCCGAGCGCGTGCAGGGCGGCGTCGAGAAGGGCCGGGTGCAGGCCGAAGCGTGCGGCCTCGTCGGCCGCGCCGTCGGGCAGGGCGACCTCGGCCCAGTACGTGCCCTCGTGCTGCCAGGCGGCCCGCAGGCCCTGGAACACGGGGCCGTAGCCGAAGCCGGAGTCCGCGAGGCCCTCGTACAGTCCCTCCACCGGGACGGCTCGCGCACCGGGCGGCGGCCACTCGGTGAGACCCTGCGGGGCGGGTTCGGCGCCGGTGGCGAGCACGCCTACGGCGTGCCGCGTCCACGGCGTGTCCGTGTCCGCGCCCTCCGGGCGGGAGTGGAGGGCGATACTGCGGCGCCGGCCCGTCGGGTCGGCGGCGCCGACGGCGAGCCGCAGTTGTACGCCGCCCTGCTCGGGCAGCACCAGCGGGGCTTCGAGGGTGAGTTCGTCGACCAGGTCGCAGCCGACGTGGTCGCCGGCCCGGAGTGCCAGCTCGACGAAGGCCGTGCCGGGCAGCAGGGCCGCGCCCATGACGCGGTGGTCCCCGAGCCACGGGTGGGTGGCCAGCGACAGCCGGCCGGTGAAGAGGTGGCCGTCGGAGTCGGGCAGTTGGACCTCGGCGCCGAGCAGCGGGTGGTCGGTGGTGCCGAGTCCGGCCGCCCCGACGTCGCCGTCCGCGCGACCGGCGTCGAGCCAGTGCACGGTGCGCTGGAAGGCGTACGTCGGCAGGTCCACGCGGCGGGTCCCGAGCGGGACGTAGTACGCGGTCCGGTCGACGGTGTTGCCGCGTACCCAGGCGGTGGCGAGTGCCGAGAGCAGCGTCCGGGCCTCGTCCCGTCCGGAGCGCAGGGCGGGGGCGAAGGCGGAGTCCCGCGTGACGCATTCCTGGGCGAGGGCCGACAGGATCCCGTCCGGGCCGAGTTCGACGTACGTCGTCACCCCGGCGGCTTCCAACGTGCGGACACCGTCGAGGAAGCGGACCGCCTCGCGGACGTGCCTCACCCAGAACTCCGCCGAACCCATCTCACCGTCGGCGATCAGAGCGCCGGTCAGATTGGAGACGATCGGAATGCTCGGAGCGGAGAACGACAGGCCTGACACCACCTGCCGGAAGGCCTCCAACATGCCGTCCATGTGCGGCGAGTGGAACGCGTGACTCACCGCGAGCCGCTTCGACTTGCGACCGGCCAAAGCATCCACGACCGCGACAGCCGCGTCCTCGTCACCCGCGACGACCACCGCACGCGGACCATTGATCGCAGCGATGCTCACCCGATCCGACAGCAACGGCAGGACCTCGTCCTCCGCCGCCTCCAGCGCGACCATCACACCACCCGCCGGCAGCGCCTGCATCAACCGACCACGCGCCGCCACCAACGTGCACGCGTCCGCCAACGACAACACACCGGACACGTGCGCGGCAGCGACCTCACCGATCGAATGACCGGACACGAAGTCCGGCCTCACACCCCACGATGCCAGCAACCGGAACAACGCCACCTCGACCGCGAACAACGCAGGCTGCGTGAAACGGGTCTCACCCAACAGATCGACATCCGACCCGAACAGAACCTCCTTCAACGGCAGTTCGAGATCCAACGACTCACACACCGCGTCCAACGCCTCCGCGAACACCGGGTAGGCGTCGTACAGTTCACGGCCCATCCCCAGCCGCTGACTGCCCTGACCGGTGAACAGGAACGCGAGCTTCTCGCCTGCCGTGGGCGAGCCCAGGATGAGGCCCGGAGTCGAGCGGCCCTCGGCGAGGGCCGTCAGGGCGGTGCGGAATCCGTCCCGGTCCGAGGCGATCACGGTGGCGCGGTGCTCGAAGACGGCCCGGCCGGTGGCCAGTGAGTGGCCGATGTCGGTGGGTTCCGCGTCGGGGTGGGCGTCCAGGTGGGACAGGAGGCGCTCGCCCTGGGCGCGCAGGGCTTCGGCCGTGCGCGCCGTCAGGTGCCACGGGAGCGTGGCCGGGGCCGCGTGTCCACCGCCCGGGGTGTCGGCGGCGACCGGGGCCGTCGTCGGGTCGGCCGGGAGTTCGACGATGGCGTGGGCGTTGGTGCCGCTCATGCCGAAGGAGGAGATGCCGGCGCGGCGGGGTCGGCCGGTCTCGGGCCAGGGGCGCTGTGCGGTGAGCAGGGAGACGGCGCCGGCGGACCAGTCGACGTGCGGGGACGGCTCGTCGACGTGCAGGGTCCGGGGCAGGATCCCGTGTCGCATCGCCTGGACCATCTTGATGATGCCGGCGACGCCGGCGGCGGCCTGGGTGTGGCCGAAGTTGGACTTGATGGAGCCCAGCCAGAGCGGGCTCTCCTCGGGCCGGTCCTGGCCGTAGGTGGCGATCAGTGCCTGCGCCTCGATGGGGTCGCCCAGTCGGGTGCCGGTGCCGTGCGCCTCGACGGCGTCGACCTCGGCGGCGGTCAGACCGGAGTTGACCAGGGCCTGGCGGATGACGCGCTGCTGCGCCGGGCCGTTGGGGGCGGTGAGGCCGTTGGAGGCGCCGTCCTGGTTCACGGCGGTGCCGCGGACCACGGCGAGGACCTGGTGGCCGTTGCGGCGGGCGTCGGAGAGCCGCTCGACGAGCAGCATGCCGATGCCCTCGCCCCACGCAGTGCCGTCGGCGGCGGCCGCGAACGGCTTGCAGCGGCCGTCGGCGGCGAGACCCCGCTGTCGGCTGAACTCGGTGAACACGTCGGGGGTGGTGATGATGGTGACGCCGCCGGCGAGGGCGATCGAGCATTCGCCGCTGCGCAGGGCCTGCGCGGCGAGGTGCAGGGCGACGAGCGAGGACGAGCAGGCGGTGTCGACGGTGACGGCGGGGCCTTCGAAGCCGAAGGTGTAGGAGACGCGGCCGGAGGCGATGCTGCTGGAGCCGCCGGTGCCGAGGTAGCCCTCGACGCCCTCGGGGACGGTGTTCAGGCGGGAGACGTAGTCGTTGTGCATCTGGCCGACGAACACGCCGACCTGTTGGCCGCGCAGGGCCGTCGGGTCGATGCCGGCCCGCTCGAACGCCTCCCACGAGGTCTCCAACAGCAGGCGCTGCTGCGGGTCCATGGCGAGGGCCTCGCGCGGGTTGATCCCGAAGAAGCCGGGGTCGAAGTGGTGGGCGTCGTAGACGAAGCCGCCTTCGCGGGCGTACGAGGTGCCGGGGCTGTCGGGGTCCGGGTCGTACAGCGCCTCGGTGTCCCAGCCGCGGTCCGCGGGGAGGTCGGCGATGCCGTCGCGGCCTTCGGCCAGCAGCTCCCACAGGTCCTCGGGGCTGCGGACGCCGCCGGGGAAGCGGCAGCTCATGGCGACGATGGCGATGGGGTCGTCGGCGGCGCCGGCGCCGGCCGGGTGGCGCGGCAGGGCGGCGACCGCGGCGGCGGCCTCGGAGCCGAGGAGTTCGTCCTTGAGGTAGGCGGCGAGGACGGCCGGGGTGGGGTAGTCGAAGACGAGGGTCGCGGGCAGCCGGACGCCGGCGGTGGCGCCGAGCCGGTTGCGGAACTCGACGGCGGTCAGCGAGTCGAAGCCGAGGTCCTTGAACGCGCGGCCGGGTTCGACGGCGTCGGGCGTGGCGTGGCCGAGGACGGCGGCGACCTGGTCGCGTACGAGGTCGAGCAGGAGGGTGTCCCGTTCGTGCTCGGGGAGCCGTACGAGCTGTTCGACGAGCGGGGTACCGGTGCGGGCGGCGCCGGCTTCGACGGCTCGGCGGGCGGGCGCCCGGACCAGGCCGCGCAGCAGGGCGGGGACCATGCCGGCGTCGGCCTGGCGCAGCGGTGCGAGGTCGAGCTGCATGGGGACGAGGTGGGCGTCGCCGGTGCGGTGGGCGGTGTCGAGGAGGGCGAGGCCCTCTTCGGTGGAGAGGCCGAGGACGCCGGAGCGCGTCATGCGGTCCTTGTCGGCGGTGTCGAGTTCTCCGGTCATGCCGCTGGCTTCGGCCCACAGGCCCCAGCCGAGGGAGGTGCCGGGCAGGCCGTGGGCCTGGCGGTGGCGGGCGAGGGCGTCGAGGAAGACGTTCGCGGCGGCGTAGTTGGCCTGTCCGGCGCCGCCGAAGGTGCCGGCGGCGGAGGAGAAGAGGACGAAGTCGGTCAGGTCGAGGCGGCGGGTCAGGTCGTGCAGGTGCAGGGCGGCGTCGGCCTTGGGCCGCAGGACGGTGTCGAGGCGTTCGGGGGTGAGCGCCTCGGCGATCCCGTCGTCGAGGACGCCGGCGGTGTGGACGACGGCGGTCAGCGGGTGCTCGGCGGGGATGGCGTCGAGCAGGGCGGCGAGCGCGTCGCGGTCGGCGGCGTCGCAGGCGGCGATGGTGACGTCGGCGCCCAGGGCGCGCAGTTCGGCGGCGAGTTCGGTGGCTCCGGCGGCCCGTTCGCCGCGTCGGCTGGTCAGGACGAGGCGGCGGGCGCCGCGGGCGGTGACGGCGTGTCGGGCGACGAGCGCGCCGAGGGTGCCGGTGCCGCCGGTGATGAGGACGGTGCCGTCCGGGTTCCAGGCGGCGGGCACGGTCAGGACGATCTTGCCGGTGTGGCGGGCCTGGCTGAGGTAGCGGAACGCCTCGGGGGCTTGGCGGAGGTCCCACGCGGAGACGGGGATGGGGTTCAGGGCGCCGGCCTCGAAGAGGCCGAGCAGCTCGGTGAGCATCTCCTGGATGCGGTCGAGGCCGGCCTCGGTGAGGTCGAAGGCCTGGTAGCCGACGCCGGGGTGGGCGGCGGCGACCTCGCGGGGGTCGCGTACGTCGGTCTTGCCCATCTCGACGAAGCGCCCGCCGCGCGGCAGGAGCCGCAGGGAGGCGTCGACGAACTCGCGGGCGAGGGAGTCGAGGACGACGTCGACGCCGCGGCCGTCGGTGGCCGTGCGGAAGGTGTCCTCGAAGTCGAGGGTGCGGCTGGACGCGATCCGGTCGTCGGTCAGGCCGAGTCCGCGCAGGGTGTCCCACTTGGCGGGACTGGCGGTGGCGTAGACGTCGGCGCCCCGGTGGCGGGCCAGTTGGACGGCGGCCATGCCGACGCCGCCGGCCGCGGCGTGCACGAGGAGGGTTTCGCCCTCGCGCAGGCCGGCGAGGTCGTGCAGGGCGTAGTAGGCCGTCATGAAGACGATCGGGACGGCCGCTGCCTCGGCGAAGGTCCAGCCCTCGGGCATGGGGGCGATCATGCGGCGGTCGACGACGGCGAGCGGGCCGAACGCGCCGGGCAGCATGCCCATGACGCGGTCGCCGGCGGCGAGGTCGGTGACGCCGGGGCCGGTCTCGACGACGGTGCCGGCGCCTTCGCTGCCCATCAGGCCGGGGTCGCCGGGGTACATGCCGAGGGCGTTGAGGACGTCGCGGAAGTTGAGGCCGGCGGCGCGTACGGCGACGCGGACCTGGCCGGGTTCCAGGGGTGCTTCGGATTCGGGGCTGGGGACGAGGGTGAGGTGGTCGAGGGTGCCCTTGTCCTCGATGTCCATGCGCCAGGCGGCGCCGTCCGTGGGCGGGGTCAGCGGGGTGGTGGCGGGGATCCGGGCCAGGCGGGGCGCGTGGACGGTGCCGCGGCGGATCGCGAACTGCGGTTCGCCGGTGCCGAGGGCCGCGGCCAGCAGGGTGGCGTCGGGGCCGGTCGCGCCGGTGTCGAGGTCGGCGAGGACGAACCGGTCGGGGTTCTCCGACTGGGCGGAGCGGACCAGGCCCCAGGCGGCGGCGTGGGCCGGGTCGGTGAGGTCCCAGTCGCCCTGGCCGGCGACGGCGCCCCGGGTGACGAACACCAGGCGGGAGGCGGCGAAGCGGTCGTCGGCGAGCCAGCCCTGGACGAGGGCGAGGGCCCGGTGGCCGGCGGTGTGGACGGCGTCGGTGGTGAGCGGGTTCCCGTCCGCGGCCGGCGGGCAGGGGGCCAGGACGTACGCGGGGGCGTCGGCGCCCGCGTCGAGGGCGGCGGCGAGCGCCGCGAGGTCGGCGTGGACGGGACCGGGCAGCGCGTCGGCGTCGGCGCCCACCACGACCCAGGGGGTCGCGTCGGCGGCCGGGGCGGACGGCAGCGGCACCGTGACCCACTCGATCCGGAACAGCGACTCGTGGTGGGCGGTGCGGGAGGCACCGGCGAGCCGCTCGGCGGAGACGGGCCGCAGCACGAGGTGGTCGACGGCGGCGACGGGCGCCCCGGTGGTGTCGGCGAGTTGCAGGGAGATGCTCTCGTCGCCGTCGGGGGTGAGGCGCACCCGCAGCGCGGACGCGCCGACGGCGTGCAGGGACACCCCGCGCCAGGAGAACGGGAGCCGGCCCTGACGGTCCGCGTCGGGGGACGGCTGGACGAAGGTGGCGTGCAGCGCGGCGTCGAGCAGGGCCGGGTGCAGGCCGAACCGGCCGGCCTCCGCCTGCCGTTCGTCGGGCAGGGCCACTTCGGCGTAGACGTCGCCGTCGAGGGTCCAGGCGGCGCGCAGGCCCTGGAAGACGGGCCCGTAGGTGAAGCCGCCGCTGCCGAGGTGCTCGTAGAGGCCGTCCACGGAGACGGCCTCGGCGCCGGGCGGCGGCCAGGCGGCGAGGTCGAACGCGGGGCGGGGCGCGCCGGTGGCGAGGACGCCCGCGGCGTGCCGGGTCCACGGTTCGTCGTCGGCGGCGTCGGGGTCGCCGGAGTACAGGTCGAGGGTGCGCCGGCCGTCGCGGTCCGCCGCGCCCACGACGAGCTGGAGGCGTACCGCGGTGTGCGGGGCCAGGATCAGCGGCGCTTCGAGGGTGAGTTCCTCCAGGACGTCGCAGCCGGCCTGGTCGCCGGCGCGGATGGCGAGTTCGATGAAGGCGGTGCCGGGCAGCAGGACGGTGCCCATGACGGCGTGGTCGGCGAGCCAGGGGTGGGTGTCCAGGGAGAGCCGGCCGGTGAAGAGGAAGCCCTCGCCGTCGGCGAGCGGTACGGCGGCGCCGAGCAGCGGGTGGTGGGCGGCGCCGAGGCCGGCCGACTCGACGTCGCCGATGTGTCCGGCGGGCGCCTCCAGCCAGAACCGGCGGCGCTGGAAGGCGTAGGTGGGCAGGTCGGTGCGGCGGGCGCCGGTCGCGGCGAAGTACGCCGTCCAGTCCAGGGGGACGGCGCGGGTGTGGAGCGCGGCGACGGCGGCGGCGAGCGCCTCGGCCTCGCCGCGGTCGCGCCGCAGCGCGGGGACGAACACGACGTCCGGGCGGGAATCGGAACCGGCACCGGCACCGGCGTCGGCACCGGCGTCGGTTTCGGTGAGGCAGTCGCGGCCGAGGCCGGACAGGACGCCCTGCGGGCCCAGTTCGAGGTAGGTGGTGACGTGTTCGGCGTCCAGGGTGCGGATGCCGTCGAGGAAGCGGACGGCTTCGCGGACGTGGGCGACCCAGTGCTCGGGGGTGCGCAGTTCCTCGCCGGCGACGGCGCCGGTGAGGTGGGTGATGACGGGGAGGGTGGGCGCGTGGTAGGTGAGGGAGGCGGCGACGTCGCGGAAGGCGTCGAGCATGTCGTCCATCAGCGGGGAGTGGAAGGCGTGGCTGACGGTGAGCCGCTTGGTGCGGCGGCCGCGCCGTTCGAACTCGGCGGCGATCTCCAGGGCGAGGCCCTCGTCGCCGGAGATGACCACGGAGGAGGCGGAGTTGACGGCGGCGATGCCGACGCGGTCCTCGTGGCCGGCGAGCAGCGGGCGGACCTCGGCCTCGGTGCCGGTCAGCGCGATCATCGCACCGCCCGCGGGGAGTTGTTCCATGAGGCGGCCGCGGGCGGCGACGAGGGCGGCGGCGTCGGACAGCGTGAGGACGCCCGCGACGTGCGCGGCGGTGATCTCGCCGACGGAGTGGCCTGCGACGAAGTCGGGGCGCACGCCCCACGACGCGACGAGCCGGTAGAGCGCGGTCTCCAGCGCGAACAGGGCGGGCTGGGTGTGGCCGGTCCGGTTCAGCCGGGTGTCGTCCTCGTCGAACAGGACGTCCTTGAGGGGCTGTTCGAGGTGCGGATCGAGGGCGGCGCAGACCTCGTCCAGGGCGGCGGCGAACACGGGGTGGGCGGCGTACAGTTCGCGGCCCATGCCGGGGCGCTGGCTGCCCTGACCGGTGAAGAGGACGGCGAGCCGGCCGTCGGCGGTGTCGTGCCGGACGAGCCCGGCGCCGTCGCGGCCCTCGGCGAGCGCGTCGAGTCCGGCCAGGAGTCCGTCGCGGTCCGTGGCGACGACGGCGGCCCGCCGATCCAGGGCGGTGCGGCTGGTGGCCAGGGAGAACGCCACGTCGGCGGGGTGGACTTCGGGGTGCCGTAGGAGGTGTTCGGCGAGGCGGGCGGCCTGGGCGCGCAGCGCGTCGGGGGTGCGGCCGGCGAGGACGTACGGGAGCGCGGTGCCCGCGGCGACGCCGGCGCTCTCGGCCGGCGCGAGGCCGGTGGGCGCGTCCGCGTCGGCGTTCGGCTCGGTGGGCGGCTGCTCGATGATGACGTGCGCGTTGGTGCCGCTCACTCCGAAGGAGGAGATGCCGGCGCGGCGCGGGCGGTCCGTCTCGGGCCAGGCGGCGGACTCGGTGAGCAGTTCGACGGCGCCCGCGCTCCAGTCGATGTGCGGGGACGGCTCGGCGATGTGCAGGGAGGCGGGCAGGACGCCGTGGCGCATCGCCTGGACCATCTTGATGATGCCGGCGGCGCCCGCGGCGGCCTGGGTGTGGCCGATGTTCGACTTGATGGAGCCCAGGCGCAGCGGCCGGTCGGCGGGGCGGCCCTGGCCGTAGGTGGCGATCAGGGCCTGCGCCTCGATGGGGTCGCCGAGGGTGGTGCCGGTGCCGTGGGCCTCGACGGCGTCGACGTCGGCCGCGCCCAGGCCGGCGTGGGCGAGGGCTTCGCGGATGACGCGCTGCTGGGACGGCCCGTTGGGGGCGGTGAGGCCGTTGGAGGCGCCGTCCTGGTTGACGGCGGTGCCGCGGACCACGGCGAGGACGGGGTGACCGTTGCGGCGGGCGTCGGAGAGCCGCTCTACGAGGATCATGCCGGCGCCCTCGGCCCAGGCGGTGCCGTCGGCGTCGGCGGAGAAGGACTTGCAGCGGCCGTCGGTGGACAGGCCGCGCTGGCGGCTGAAGTCGATGAAGGTGTCCGGGGTGGACATGACGGTGACGCCGCCGGCGAGCGCCATGTCGCACTCGCCGCTGCGCAGGGCCTGCGCGGCCAGGTGCAGGGCGACGAGGGAGGAGGAGCAGGCCGTGTCGATGGTGACGGCCGGGCCCTCCAGGCCGAAGGTGTAGGAGACGCGGCCGGAGGCGACGCTGCCCGCGGTGCCGGTGCCGAGGTAGCCCTCCAGGCCCTCGGGGACGGCCGGCAGACGCGTCAGGTAGTCGTGGTACATGACGCCGGCGAAGACGCCGGTGCGGCTGCCGCGCATCGACGCCGGGTCGAGCCCGGCCCGTTCGAACACCTCCCAGGAGGTTTCCAGCAGGAGCCGCTGGTGCGGGTCCATGGCGAGGGCCTCGCGCGGGTTGATGCCGAAGACGTCGGGGTCGAAGTCGGCGGCGTCGTGCAGGAACCCGCCGGTGCGGGTGTACGAGGTGCCGGCGCGGCCGGGGTCGGAGTCGTACAGCCCGTCGAGGTTCCAGCCGCGGTCGGTCGGGAACGGGGAGATCGCGTCCACGGAGCCGGCGACGAGCTGCCACAGCTCCTCGGGGGTGCTGACACCGCCGGGGAAGCGGCAGCTCATGGCGACGATGGCGATGGGCTCGTCGGCGACGGCCTGCGCGCCGGCGACGGCGGGCGCGGTGGGCGCGGTCAGGTCGCCGAGGAGTTCGGTGCGCAGGAACGCGGCGAGGGCGTTCGGGGTCGGGTAGTCGAAGACGAGGGTGGCGGGCAGTCGGACCCCGGTGGCGGAGCCGAGCCGGTTGCGCAGCTCGACGGCGGTCAGCGAGTCGAAGCCGAGTTCCTTGAAGGCGCGGCCCGGGTCGACGGCGTCGGGGCCGGGGAAGCCGAGGACGGCGGCGACCTGGACGCGGACGGTGGCCAACAGCAGCCGGTCGCGTTCGGCGGCGGTCAGCGGCAGCAGGCGTTCGGTGAGGCCGTCGGCGGGGGCGGCGCCGCGGTCGGCGGCGGCCCGGCGCGCGGCGGGCCGAACGAGGGCGCGCAGCAGCGGGGGGACCATGCTCGCGTCGGCCTGCCGCAGGGCGGCGAGGTCCAGGTGCATGGGGACGGCGGTGGCCTCGCCGGAGGTGCGGGCGGTGTCCATGAGGGCGAGGCCCTCGGCGGAGGACAGCGCGGCGACGCCGGCGCGGGCGATGCGTTCCCGGTCGGTGTCGGCGAGGTCGCCGGTCATGGCGCTGCGTTCGGCCCACAGGCCCCAGGCGAGGGCGGTGGCGGGCAGGCCTTCGGCGCGGCGCCGGTGGGCGAGGGCGTCGAGGAAGGTGTTGGCGGCGGCGTAGTTGGCCTGCCCGGCCGCGCCGAGGGTGCCGGCGGCGGCGGAGAACAGGACGAACGCGGCGAGGTCGAGATCGCGGGTCAGCTCGTGCAGGTTGACGGCCGCGTCGACCTTCGCGGGCAGGACGTGGTCGACTCGCGCGGGGGTGAGCGCTTCGAGGATGCCGTCGTCGAGGACGCCCGCGGTGTGCACGACGGCGGTCAGCGGGTGGGCGGCCGGTACGGAGTCCAGGAGCGCGGCGAGGGCGTCGCGGTCGGCGGCGTCGCAGGCGGCGAGGGTGACCTCGGCGCCCAGGGCGCGGAGTTCGGCGAGGAGTTCGGGGGCGCCGGGGGCGGCCTCGCCGCGGCGGCCGGCCAGCAGCAGGCGGCGTACGCCGTGCGCGGTGACCAGGTGGCGGGCGACGAGCCCGCCGAGGGTGCCGGTGGCGCCGGTGACCAGGGCGGTGCCGTCGGTGTCGAGCGGGCGGGCCTCGTGGCCGTCGGCGGCGGGCACGGCGGGGACCCGGCCGAGCCGGGGGACGACGGCGCGGCCCTCGCGCAGGGCGAGCTGCGGTTCGGCCGTGGCCAGGGCGGCGGGCAGCGCGCGCAGGGACTCCTCGCGCTCGTCGAGGTCGACGAGGACGAACCGGTCGGGGTGTTCGGACTGGGCGGAGCGCAGCAGTCCCCACAGCGGGGCGTGCGCCAGGTCGGCGACGTCGGAGTCGGCGGTGGTGGCGACCGCGCCGTGGCTGACGAACACCAGGCGGGAGGCGGCGAATCGGTCGTCGGCGAGCCAGGTCTGGGCGAGGTCCAGGGCGTGGTGCAGGGCTCCGGCGACGGCGGCGGGCAGCGCGGCGTCGACGGGCGTCGGGGAGCCGGCGCCGGTGGCGGGCAGCGGTACTACGACGGCGTGCGGTACGGGGCCGCCGGCTTCGATCGCGGCGGCCAGTTCGGCGAGGCCGGCGTGGGCGGCGGCCGTGGGCAGCACGGTGGTGAACGGGGAGCCGGCGGCGTCGGCGGCGTCGAGCAGGGCCCACTGGCCGGGGGCGACGGTGGTGGCGGAGGGCAGGGCGAGCGGGGTCCACTCGACGCGGAACAGCGAGTCGTGGAAGGCCGTGCGGGACGCCCGTACCTGGTCGGGGGTGACGGGGCGCAGCAGCAGGGCGTCGACGGTGGCGACGGGTGCGCCGGTCTCGTCGGCGAGGTCGACGCGGACGGTGTCCTGGCCGGCGGGGGCCAGGCGTACGCGCAGGGTGCGCGCGCCGACGGCGTGCAGGGTGACGCCGCTCCAGGAGAACGGCAGCCGGCCGTGCTCGGTGTCCTCCAGCAGGTCGCCCATGCCGACGGCGTGCAGGGCGGCGTCCAGGAGGGCCGGGTGCAGGCCGAACAGTTCGGCTTCGGCGTGGGCCTGTTCGGGCAGCCGGATCTCGGCGAAGACCTCGTCGGCACGCTGCCAGGCGCCGGTCAGGCCCTGGAAGACGGGCCCGTAGGCGAAGCCGGAGGCGGTGAGGTGTGCGTAGAGGCCTTCGACGGGGACGGCTTCGGCGCCCTGCGGGGGCCATACGGCCAGGTCGGTGCCGGCGGCGGTGTCGCGCGCGGCGGGGGCGAGGAAGCCGGTGGCGTGCCGGGTCCAGGCGCCCTCGCCCCAGGTGTCGTCGGCGGCGTCCTCGGGCCGGGAGTGCAGGGTCAGGGAGCGGCGGCCGTCGGTGTCGGGGGCGTCGACGGCGAGTTGGATCTGGATGCCGCCGTGCGGGGGCAGGGCCAGGGGTGCCTGGAGGGTGAGTTCGTCGAGGAGTTCGCAGCCGGTGTGTTCGCCGGCCCGCAGGGCGAGTTCCACGAAGGCCGTGCCGGGCAGCAGCACGGTGTCCATGACGGTGTGGTCGGCGAGCCACGGGTGGGTGGCGAGGGAGAGCCGGCCGGTGAACAGGTAGCCGTCGCCGTCGGCGAGGGAGATGGCCGCGCCGAGCAGCGGGTGGTCGGCGGAGCCGATGCCGGCGGCGGCGACGTCGCCCGTCCAGGCGGTGGGCTGCTCGGGCCAGTACAGGCGTCGCTGGAAGGCGTACGTGGGCAGGTCGACTCGGGTGCCCGAGCGGCCGGCGAAGACGGCGGACCAGTCCACGCGGATGCCGTGGACGTGGGCGCGGGCGACGGCGGCGGCGAACGCGGCCGGTTCGGGGCGGTCGGCGCGCAGGGCCGGTACGAACACGGCGTCGGTGGCGCCGTCCTCGTCGCCCAGGCAGTCCTGGGCGAGGGCGGTGAGCACGCCGCCGGGGCCGACCTCGATGAAGGTGGTGACGCCGAGGGCGGCCAGGCCGCGTATCCCGTCGCGGAAGCGGACGGCCTCGCGGACGTGCCGGACCCAGTAGTCGGCGGTGCAGATCTCCTCGGCGGTGACGGAGGCGCCGGTGAGGTTGGAGACGATCGGGATGACGGGCGGCGCGTAGCCGACGGCCTCGGCGGCCTCGCGGAACGCGTCGAGCATGTCGTCCATGAGCGGCGAGTGGAAGGCGTGGCTGACGGTGAGCCGCTTGGTGCGGCGGCCGCGGGCCCGCAGGGTCTCGGCGAGTGCGGTGACCTCGTGCTCGTCGCCGGAGACGACGACGGAGCGGGGGCCGTTGATCGCGGCGAGGGAGATCCGGGCGGTGAGGAGCGGGGTGACCTCTTCCTCGGTCGCCTCGACGGCGATCATCGCGCCGCCGGCGGGCAGGGCCTGCATGAGTCGGCCGCGGGCGGCGACGAGGGCGGCGGCGTCGGGGAGGGTGAGGACGCCGGCGACGTGGGCGGCGGTGAGTTCGCCGATGGAGTGCCCGATGAGGAAGTCGGGGCGCACGCCCCACTGTTCGAGCTGGCGGTGGAGGGCGACCTCGACGGCGAACAGGGCGGCCTGGGTGTGGGCGGTCTCGTCGAGCAGGGCCGCCCCGGCGCTGCCCGGCTCGGCGAACAGCACCTCGTACAGGGGGTGTTCGAGGTGCTGGTCGAGTGCGTCGCGGACCTCGTCCAGGGCCCGGGCGAACTCCGGGTGGGTCGCGTACAGTTCGCGGGCCATGCCGGGGCGTTGGCTGCCCTGGCCGGCGAACAGGAAGGCGGTGTTCCCCTCGCCGACGGCGCCGACGACGCCGGTCGCGGGCTGTTCGCCGGCGGCGAGCGCGTCGAGGTCGGCGAGGAGTCCCTCGCGGTCGGCGGCGAGGAGGACGGCCCGGCGGTCCAGCGCGGAGCGGCTGGTGGCGAGGGAGAGCCCGAGGTCGGTGAGGGCGGTGGGGCCGTCGGCGAGCGCGGGGTGGGCGCGCAGGTGGGCGGCGAGCCGGCCGGCCTGGGCGCGCAGGCCGTCGTCGCCGTGGCCGGAGACCAGCAGCGGTACGGGTCCGGTGGCGCCGTCCGTCCCGGTGGGTGCGGGGGCGGCGGGTTCGGCGGGCGGGGCCTGCTCGATGACGGTGTGGGCGTTGGTGCCGCTGACGCCGAACGAGGAGATGCCGGCGCGGCGCGGTTGGCCGGTCTCGGGCCACGGCACGGACCGGTCGAGGAGGTGGACGTCGCCGGTGGCCCAGTCGACGGCGGAGGACGGCGCGTCGATGTGGAGGGACTCGGGCAGGACGCCGTGCCGGATCGCCTCGACCATCTTGATGATGCCCGCGACGCCGGCGGCGGCCTGGGTGTGCCCGATGTTCGACTTGATCGAGCCGAGCCACAGCGGCCGGCCCTCGGGCCGGTTCTGCCCGTAGGTGGCCAGGATGGCCTGGGCTTCGATGGGGTCGCCGAGGGTGGTGCCGGTGCCGTGCGCCTCGACGACGTCGACCTGCGCCGGGGTGAGCCCGGCGTTGGTCAGCGCCTGGCGGATGACGCGCTGCTGGGACGGGCCGTTGGGGGCGGTGAGCCCGTTGGAGGCGCCGTCCTGGTTGACGGCGGTGCCGCGGACCACGGCGAGGACCGGGTGACCGTGGCGGCGGGCGTCGGAGAGCTTCTCGACGAGGAGCATGCCGACGCCCTCGCCCCAGCCGGTGCCGTCGGCGCCGTCGGCGAACGGCTTGCACCGGCCGTCGGGGGCGAGACCGCGCTGCCGGCTGAACTGGACGAAGGCGCGCGGGCTGGACATGACGGTGACGCCACCGGCCAGGGCCAGGGAGCACTCGCCGGACCGCAGGGCCTGCACGGCCAGGTGGAGGGCGACGAGGGAGGACGAACAGGCGGTGTCGACGGTGACCGCCGGGCCTTCGAGACCGAAGGTGTAGGACAGCCGGCCGGAGACGACGCTGGCGGCGTTTCCGGTGAGCAGGTACTGCTCGACGCCCTGGGGGACCCCGTCGCGCAGCAGGTCGGGGTAGTCCTGGCCGTTGGTGCCGATGAACACGCCGGCCTTGCTGCCGCGCAGGGTCACCGGGTCGATGCCGGCGCGTTCGAAGGTCTCCCAGGACGTTTCGAGCAGCAGGCGCTGCTGCGGGTCCATGCCGAGGGTTTCGCGCGGGCTGATCCCGAAGAACCCGGCGTCGAACTCGCCCACGCCGTCGAGGAATCCGCCCTCGCGGGTGTACGAGGTGCCCCGCTGGTCGGGGTCGGCGTCGTACAGGGACTCGATGTCCCAGCCCCGGTCGTCCGGGAAGTCGGTGATGGCGTCCCGACCTCCGGAGACCAGGTCCCACAGGCCCTCCGGCGACTGGATGCCGCCGGGGAACCTGCAGGCCATGCCGACGATCGCGATCGGCTCCGGCTCCTGGGCCTCGACCTCGCGCAGGCGCTGCCGTGTCTGGTGCAGATCGGCCGTCACCCGCTTCAGGTAGCCGATGATCTTGTCCTGATCCGCAGCCTGATCCGCCATTGGAACCTCACCCATGCTCGTCACAAACCCTCGTGCTGTTACTGCCTGCTGTCCGCTGTGCTAGATACCGAGCTCGTTCTCGATGAAGTCGAAGAGCTCGTCGGCCGTGGCTTCCTGGAGTTTCTCGGCCACGGCCTCGCCGCTCGAATGGGCCTGGGGTTCACCCCATTTCGCCAGGAGGACCTGGAGGCGCGAGGCGATGTCGGCGCGGGTTCCACCGTCCGGGTCGAGGACGGAGAGCGCGGATTCGAGCTTCTCCAGTTCCGCGATGCCGGGCGCGGCGGCCGTGCTGCCGTCCTGGACGATCTCGGCCCGCAGGAACTCGGCGAGGACCGCCGGGGTCGGGTGGTCGAAGACCAGCGTGGCCGGGAGCTTCAGTCCGGTGGCGGCGTTCAGTCGGTTGCGCAGTTCCAGCGCGATCAGGGAGTCGAAGCCGAGCTCCTTGAAGGCCCGACCGGCGCCGACCTCGTCGGTACCGGCGTGCCCGAGAGCGGTCGCCGCGTGGGTGCGAACCAAATCCAGTACGGCCAGGACCTGTTCGGTCTGCGTCATCACCGACAGTCGACGGCGCAGCACCTCCCCGGGGGCTCCCGTCGCGCCTTCGTCCGCTCCGCCGGCCGGGGTGGCGCGGGCGAGCCGGCGCACCTCGGGCAGGTCGGCGAGGAACGGGCTGGGCCGCACGGCGGTGTAGCCGGGCGTGAACCGCTCCCACTGGATGTCGGCGACGGCGACGGCCGCCTCCCGGTGGTCGAGGGCCTGCTGGAGCGCGCGGATCGCGGAGCGCGGCGCCATGGCGGGCACGCCGCCGCGGTCGAGGCGTTCCCCGATGGCACCGCCGGCGGCCAGTCCGCTGTCGCCCCAACGGCCCCAGGCCACCGAGATGGCGGGCAGACCGTCGGCCTGCCGCTGCTCGGCGAGGGCGTCGAGGTAGGAGTTGGCGGCGGCGTAGTTGCCCTGCCCGGCGTCGCCGAGGGTGCCGGCGACTCCGGAGAACAGGACGAACGCCGACAGGTCCAGGTCCCGGGTCAGTTCGTGGAGGGTGAGCGCCGCGTCCGCCTTGGGGGCGAGTACGGTCGCGAACCGTTCGGGGGTGAGCCCGTCGATGACGCCGTCGGCGAGGACACCGGCGGTGTGCACGACGGCGGTCAGCGGCCGGCCGGCGGGTACGGCGGCGAGGAGCCCGGCCACGGCGTCCCGGTCGGCCATGTCGCAGGCCGCGAGGGTCACTTCGGCGCCGAGTGCCACGAGTTCGTCCCGCAGTGCGGTCGCGCCGGGCGCATCGGGGCCGCGCCGGCTGGTGAGCAGCAGGTGCTCGGCGCCGTTCTCGGCGAGCCAGCGGGCGACGTGCGCGCCGAGCGCGCCCGTACCGCCGGTGACCAGGGTCGTACCGCGCGGCTTCCAGGCGGGCGCGACGGGCGCGTCCGCGAGGGGGGCGTGGGCGAGTCGGCGGCCGAAGGGTCCGGCGGCCCGGACGGCCACCTGGTCCTCGGCGCCGTCACCGGCGAGGATCCCGACGAGCCGCTCCAGGGTCCGTACGTCGACCTGCGCGGGCAGGTCGAGGAGACCGCCCCACCGGTCCGGGAACTCCAACGCGACCGTACGACCGAAGCCCCACAGCAGGGCCTGCGCCGGGTCCTGGAGCCGCTCGGACGGGGTCACGGCGACGGCGCCACGGGTCACGCACCACAGGGGCGCGGACACATCGGCGTCACCGAGGGCCTGAACGAGTGCGGCGGTGCCCAGCAGCCCGGCGTGCTCGCGCAACGCGGAGCCGGCGGGAGTCTCGGCGAGGGCAAGGAGGGAGAGCACCCCGGCCGGGGCGTCCGCCCCGTCGCCGACGCCCTCCAGGGTGGCGTTGAGCGCGTCCCGGTCGGCGGCGCTTGCGGCGACGGTGACCGTACGGACCTCCGCGCCGCGCTCGGCGAGCGTACGCAGCACACCGGTGACCGCGTCGTCCCCGCCCGGGCCGGCCGGGGCCTCGGGCACGACGACCAGCCAGACCCCCGAGAGGCGGGTGCTGCCGGCTTCGGCGAGGGGCTTCCAGGTGACGCGGTAGCGCCAGCCGTCGACCGTGGACTGTTCCCGGTTCTCACGGCGCCAGGACGACAGCGCGGGAAGCAGCGAGGTCAGCGGCTGGTCGCCCTCGATGCGCAGCTCGGCGGTGAGCGCGGCGAGGTCCTCACGTTCGACGGCGTCCCAGAACCGGGCGTCGACCGCGCTTTCCGCGGGCAGCGCCTCCGCTTCGACGGGGGCGGCCTCGGGCCAGAAGCGCTGCGACTGGAAGGCGTAGGTCGGCAGGTCGACGCGCCGGGCGCCCGTGTTCGCGAACACGGCGTCCCAGTCGACGGTCACACCCCGCACGTACGCCTCACCGAGCGACAACCAGAAGCGCTCCAAGCCGCCCTCGTTGCGGCGCAGGGAGCCCAGGACGGCGGCCTCGCGGCCCGCGTCCTCCACGGTCTCCTGCATCCCGACGGTCAGGACGGGGTGGGGGCTCGACTCGATGAACACGCCGAAGCCCTGGTTCAGGAGGGTGCGGGTGGCTTCCTCCAGCTCCACGGTCCGCCGCAGGTTGCGGAACCAGTAACCCGCGTCCAGCTCGGGGCCGTCGACCCACCCGCCCGTCACGGTCGACAGGAACGGCACCCGCGCGGCCTGCGGAACGATCGGCGCGAGCAACTCGGCCAGCTCATCGCGCAGCAGGTCGACCTGGGCGGAGTGCGAGGCGTAGTCCACCGCGATCCGCTTCGCACGGATGCCGTCCGACTCACAAGCGGCCAGGAGTTCTTCTAGGGCCTCGACCTCACCGGAAACGACCACCGAGGACGGGCCGTTGACAGCGGCGACGGAAATCCGCGCCTCGCCCCACGTGGCGATCCGCTCACGCACCTCGACAGCGGACAGCGGCACGGAGACCATGCCACCCAGACCGGCCAGCACCCGACCGATCGCCTGACTGCGCAGGGCAACCACCCGGGCCGCATCCTCCAGCGACAGGATCCCCGCCACACACGCGGCAGCGATCTCACCCTGCGAATGACCGATCACCGCACCCGGACGCACACCCGCCGCCCGCCACACCTCGGCCAACGACACCATGACGGAGAAAAGGGCCGGCTGGACCACGTCCACCCGGTCGAGGGAGGGCGCGCCGTCGGCGGCGCGGAGCACGTCCACCAACGACCAGTCGGTGAAGGGCTCCAGCGCCTTCGCACATTCGTCCACCCGGGCTGCAAACACAGGTGAAGCGTCCAACAGCGCTTCCGCCATGCCCACCCATTGCGACCCCTGTCCGGGGAAGACGAAGGCGGTCCTGCCCCCGATGACCGACCCCTGGACGAGCAGGGGTGCGGTGCCTCCGGCGGCCAGGGTGGCCAGGCCCGCGAGGTGGTCCTCCCGGTGCCGGCCGATGAGGACGGCGCGGTGGTCGTGGGCGCTGCGGGTGGTGGCCAAGGAGTGGCCGACATCGCCGCTTCGCAGGTCAGGGCGGGTGGAGAGGTGGTTCAGCAAGCGGTCGGCCTGGGCGTGCAGGGCCTTCTCCGTCCTGGCCGTGAGGGGCCAGGGCAGCGGGGCCGGCCGGTCGGATCCGCCGGCGTCGGGGTGCGTCGCGACCAGTAGGGGGTGGGGGTTCGACGGGACAGGGGTCCCCTGCTCGTCGGGCCCCGGTTCGGCCGGGGCCTGCTCGATGATGGCATGGGCGTTCGTCCCGCTGAATCCGAACGACGAAACACCCGCGCGCCAGGGCCGGTCACCGTTCTCGGGCCATGCCTGCTGTCGTGTCAGCAAGGAGACCTCGCCCGCGCTCCAGTCCACGTGCGGGGTGGGCTCGGCGATGTGGATGCTCTGCGGCAGTACGCCGTGCTGCATGGACAGCACGACCTTCATCACGCCGGCGACGCCCGCGGCGGCCTGCGCGTGACCGATGTTGGACTTGATGGAGCCGAGCAGCAACGGCCGGCCCTCGGGTCGGTCCTGACCGTAGGTGGCCAGCAGGGCCTGGGCCTCGATCGGGTCGCCGAGGGTGGTGCCCGTGCCGTGCGCCTCCACGACGTCGACCTCCGCGGCGGTCACACCGGCGTTGGCCAGGGCCTGGCGGATGACGCGCTGCTGGGACGGGCCGTTGGGGGCGGTCAGGCCGTTGGAGGCGCCGTCCTGGTTGATGGCCGTACCGCGGATCACGGCGAGGACCGGGTGGCCGTTGCGCCGTGCGTCCGAGAGCCGCTCGACGAGGAGCATGCCGACGCCCTCGGCGGGGCTGAAGCCGTCGGCGTCCGAGGAGAAGGCCTTGCAGCGGCCGTCGGTGGACAGGCCGCGCTGGCGGCTGAACTCGATGAAGGTGCCGGGTGTGCACATGACGGTCACACCGCCGGCCAGCGCCATGGTGCACTCCCCCGACCGCAGGGCCTGCACCGCGAGGTGCAGGGCGACGAGGGAGGCCGAGCACGCGGTGTCGACGGTGACCGCCGGGCCTTCGAGGCCGAAGGTGTAGGACAACCGGCCGGAGACGACGCTGCCCGCGCTGCCGGTGGCCAGGTGCCCTTCGAGGCCTTCCGAGGCGCCGCGTACGAGGTGGGAGTAGTCGGAGCCGTTGGTCCCGACGAACACCCCGGACTGGCTGCCGCGCAGGGACTCCGGGTCGATGCCGGCCCGTTCGAACGTCTCCCAGGAGGTTTCCAACAGCAGCCGCTGCTGCGGGTCCATGGCGAGGGCCTCGCGCGGGGAGATCCCGAAGAAGCCGGGGTCGAAGGAGGCCGCGTCGGTGAGGAAGCCGCCCTCACGGGTGTAGGAGGTGCCCTGGGCGTTGGGGTCGGGGTCGTACAGCGCCTCGACGTCCCAGCCGCGGTCGACGGGGAACCGGGACAGGGCGTCGCCGCCGGAGGCGAGCAGCTGCCACAGTTCCTCGGGGCTGCGGACGCCGCCGGGGAAGCGGCAGCTCATCGCGACGACGGCGATCGGTTCGGCGTCCGCCCCGGCGGTGGGGCCGTTGGCCGTCGGGGCGGACGTGGCGCCCATGGCGTCCCGGCCGCCGAGTTCGGTCCGCAGGTGCCGGGCCAGGACGGTGGGCGTCGGGTGGTCGAAAACGAGGGTGGGCGGCAGCTTGAGGCCGGCGGCGGCGCCGAGCCGGTTGCGCAGTTCGACGGAGGTCAGGGAGTCGAAGCCGAGTTCCTTGAACGCCCGGCCGGCCTCCACGGCGTCGGGTCCGGCGTAGCCGAGGACCGCGGCGACGGCCGTGCGGACGAGTTCCAGCAGCAGGCGTTCCTGTTCCGCCTCGGGCTGTCCGGCGAGCTGCCGCAGGAGCACGGCGGCGTCTCCGGTGTCCTGCGCCGCGTCCGTGCGGGCGGCTTCCGTCGCCTGTCGCGCCTCGGGCAGGTCGTGCAGCAGGGGGCGGGCGCGGCCGGAGGTGAAGGCGAGGACGAAGCGCTTCCACTCCATGTCGGCGACGGTCAGGGTCGTCTCGTCCCGGTCCAGGGCGTGCTGGAGCGCGCTGACGGCCCGTGCGGGGTCCATCTCGATGACGCCGTGGCGGCGCATCCGGTCGCCGACGGCGCCTTCGGCCATGCCTCCGTCACCCCAGGGGCCCCACGCGATGGACGTGGTGGGCAGGCCTTCGGCCCGCCGGTGCTCGGCGAACGCGTCGAGGAACGCGTTGCCCGGCGCGTAGTTGCCCTGGCCGGGGGCGCCGAAGGTGGCGGCGAAGGAGGAGAAGAGGACGAACGCCGACAGGTCGAGGTCACGGGTCAGCTCGTGCAGGTTCCGCGTCGCGTCGACCTTGACCCGCAGGACGCGTTCGATCTGGCCGGGGGTGAGCGCCTCGATGACCCCGTCGTCCAGGACGGCCGCCGTGTGCACGACGGCGGTGAGCGGCCGGTCGGCGGGTACGGAAGCCAGGAGGGCGGCGAGTTCCTCGCGGTCGCCGACGTCGCAGGCGGCGAGCGTGACGTCCGCGCCGAGCGCGATCAGCTCCGCGCGCAGCTCGGCGGCGCCGGGCGCGTCCGGACCACGACGACTGGTAAGGACCAGGTGCTCCGCACCGTTCGAGGCCAGCCACCGGGCGACGTGTGCACCGAGCGCGCCCGTCCCCCCGGTGACCAGCGTCGTACCGGCCGGACGCCACTCGCGCACGACCGGCGATTCGGCGAGGCGGGCCCGCACGAGACGCCGTACGAACACCCCGGAAGCCCGCACGGCCACCTGGTCCTCCGCGCCGTCGCCGGCGAGGATCCCGACCAACCGGCCCAAGGTCCGGTCATCGGCCTCCGACGGTAGGTCGACCAGGCCGCCCCAGCGCTCGCCGTGCTCCAGCGCCACCACCCGGCCGAGGCCCCAGACGGGGGCTTGCGCGGGGTCGGTGGCCTGCTCGGAGCGGGCGACGGAGACCGCGTCCCGGGTGGCGCACCACAGCGGGGCGGTCACCTCGGCGTCGCCGAGGGCCTGGACGAGGGCGAGCGTGTCGATCACGCCCGGGGCCGCGTCGGTCCCGGCGGAGGTCAGCAGCGACAGCACACCGGTCGCCGCGGGGCCGTCGGTGAGCGCAGCCCGGATCCGCCCGGCCAGCTCGGCCCGGGCGTCGTCGGTGCGGGGTAGGGCGACCTGCCGTACGTCGGCGCCGTGCGCCGCGAGGACGCGCAGGACGGCGTCCGCCGGCGCGGCGCCCGCCGGGTCCTCGGGGACCGCGACGAGCCAGGTACCGGAGAGCCGGGGAGCGGAGGTGGGCTCGGGGGCCGGCTTCCAGGTGATCCGGTAGCGCCAGCCGTCGACCGTGGACCGCTCCTGGCTCTGGCGCCGCCAGGAGGACAGTGCGGGAAGCAGCGCGGTGAGCGCCTCGTCGGCGTCGATGTCCAGCTCGGCGGTGAGGGCCGCCACGTCGTGGGCGTCGACGGCTTCCCAGAACCGGGCGTCGGCGGCGCCGGTCGGGTGAACGGCGGCTTCGGGCTCCGCGGCGGTGCCGCTTTCGAGCCAGAAGTGCTCCTGCTGGAAGGCGTAGGTCGGCAGGTCCACGCGCCGGGCACCCGTACCGGCGAACACGGTGTCCCAGTCGACGGCCACACCCCGCACGTACGCCTCACCGAGCGACAACCAGAAGCGTTCCAACCCGCCCTCTTTGCGGCGCAACGACCCGAGGACGGCGGCCTCGCGGCCCGCGTCCTCCACGGTCTCCTGCATCCCGACGGTCAGGACGGGGTGGGGGCTCGACTCGATGAACACGCCGAAACCCTGATCGAGGAGGGTACGGGTGACCTGCTCCAGCTCGACCGTCTGGCGGAGGTTGCGGAACCAGTAACCCGCGGCCAGTTCGGGCCCGTTGACCCACTCGCCCGTCACGGTCGACAGGAACGGCACCCGCGCGGCCTGCGGAACGATCGGAGCGAGCAACTCGGCCAGTTCGTCCTTCAGGAGATCGACCTGGGCGGAGTGCGAGGCGTAGTCCACCGCGATCCGCTTCGCACGGATGCCGTCGGCCTCGCAGGCGGCCAGGAGTTCTTCCAGGGCCTCGACCTCACCGGAAACGACCACCGAGGACGGGCCGTTGACAGCGGCGACGGAAATCCGCGCCTCGCCCCACGTGGCGATCCGCTCACGCACCTCGACAGCGGACAGCGGCACGGAGACCATGCCACCCAAACCGGCCAGCACCCGACCGATCGCCTGACTGCGCAGGGCAACCACCCGGGCCGCATCCTCCAGCGACAGGATCCCCGCCACACACGCGGCAGCGATCTCACCCTGCGAATGACCGATCACCGCACCCGGACGCACACCCGCCGCCCGCCACACCTCGGCCAACGACACCATCACCGAGAACAACGCCGGCTGAACCACGTCCACCCGATCGAACGACGGCGCGCCCTCCACACCCCGCAACACATCGATCAACGACCAGTCCGTGAACGGCTCCAACGCCTTCGCACACTCATCGATCCGCGCCGCGAACACGGCCGACGAGTCCAACAGACCCACCGCCATCCCCACCCACTGCGAACCCTGACCCGGGAACACGAACGCCGTCTTCCCACCGATCACCGACCCCGTCACCACACCCGCGGCCATCGCACCCGACGCCACCGCACCCACACCCGCCACGTGATCACCCAGCACCACCGCACGATGATCCAAACCCGCACGCGACGACACCAACGACCAACCCACATCCACCGGATCCACACCCGCACCACCCGGCAACCAACCCACCAGACGATCCGCCTGCGCCCGCAACGCCACCGCACTCTTCCCCGACAACACCCACGGCACCACCGGCAAACCCACACCCGAACCCACACCCGAACCCACACCAGAACCGGAGGCCTCCACCCCCACCTCCGGCGCCTGCTCCACGATCACGTGCGCGTTCGTCCCACTGAACCCGAACGACGACACACCCGCACGACGCGGTGCACCGGTGCGCGGCCAGGCGATGGTCTCGCCGATGAGGGAGACGGCGCCCGCCTCCCAGTCGACGTGCGGGGTGGGCTCGTCGAGGTGGAGGGTCTTGGGCACGATGCCGTGGCGCATCGCCTCGACCATCTTGATGATGCCCGCGACACCGGCCGCGGCCTGCGTGTGGCCGATGTTCGACTTGATGGAGCCGAGCAGCAGCGGCCGTTCGGCCGGACGGTCCTGGCCGTACGTGGCCAGCAGTGCCTGGGCTTCGATCGGGTCGCCGAGGGTCGTACCGGTGCCGTGGGCCTCGACGACGTCCACGTCGGCCGCCGCCAGTCGGGCATTGGTGAGGGCCTGGTGGATGACGCGCTGCTGCGACGGGCCGTTGGGCGCGGTGAGGCCGTTGCTCGCGCCGTCCTGGTTGATCGCGCTGCCGCGGATGACGGCCAGGACGGGGTGTCCGTGGCGCTGAGCGTCGGACAGCCGCTCCACGAGGAGCATGCCGACGCCCTCGCCCCAGCCGGTGCCGTCGGCGGCGGCCGCGAAGGGCTTGCAGCGGCCGTCGGAGGCGAGGCCGCGCTGGCGGCTGAACTCGGTGAAGGTGGCGGGGGTCGCCATGACGGTGACACCGCCGGCCAGTGCCATGGTGCACTCCCCCGCCCGCAGGGCCTGCACGGCGAGGTGCAGGGTGACCAGGGAGGAGGAGCAGGCGGTGTCGACGGTGACGGCCGGGCCCTCCAGGCCGAACGTGTAGGACACCCGGCCGGAGGCGATGCTGCCGGAGCTGCCGGTGCCGAGGAAGCCTTCGACGCCTTCGGGGACGGAGTCCAGGCGGGCCGTGTAGTCGTGGTACATCACGCCGGCGAAGACGGCCGTTCGGCTGCCGCGCATCGACGTCGGGTCGATGCCGGCCCGCTCGAACGCCTCCCAGGAGGTTTCCAGCAGCAGCCGTTGCTGCGGGTCCATCGCCATGGCCTCGCGCGGCGAGATCCCGAAGGGCGCCGGGTCGAAGCGGGCGGCGTCGTAGAGGAAGCCGCCCTCGCTGACGTAGCTCGATCCGGCGCTGTCGGGGTCGGCGTCGTAGAGCGTCTCGACGTCCCAGCCGCGGTCGGCCGGGAATCCGGAGATCGCGTCGCGGCCGTCGGCGACGAGCTGCCACAGGTCCTCGGGGGTGCGGACACCGCCCGGGTAGCGGCAGCTCATCGCGACGATCGCGATGGGCTCCTGGTTCTGTTCCTCGACGTCGCGCAACCGCCTGCGGGCCTGGCGCAGATCGGCGGTCGCCCGCTTGAGGTAGTCGCGAAGCTTGTCCTCGTTCACCATGTGCGTGGGCTCCATGCCAGAGAGGCGGTCGTACGGGTCTGTCCGTGGTGGTCGGGGGCCGCCGGGCGGGCACGGGGTGTGTCGTGCCGCGCCCGGCGGGCTCGGGCGCTTCGGGTCAGGAAGCGCCGAGTTCGTCGTCGAGCAGGTCGAAGAGTTCGTCGTCGGTGGCCGTGTCGAGGTCGTCGTCGGTGTCCTCGGCGGCCGTGGTGCGGCCGGTGTCCTGGCCGGTGTGCCACTTGGTCATGAGGGCCTGGAGGCGCATCGTGATCCGCGAACGGGTGACGCTGTCGGCGTCCGTCGCCTCCGACGCTGCCAACGCGGCTTCCAGCCGGTCGAGTTCGTCGAAGACGGCGGGGCCGTCGCCGTCGAGGCCGAGTGCGGTGCGCAGGTGCCCGGCGAGTCGCTCGGGGGTCGGGTGGTCGAAGATGAGCGTGGCCGGGAGTCGTAGTCCGGTGGCCGCGCCGAGGCTGTTGCGCAGTTCGACCGCGGTCAGCGAGTCGAAGCCGAGTTCCTTGAACGCGCTGCCCGGTGCGATGGCGGCCGCACCGCTGTGGCCCAACACGCGGGCGACGTGGGTGCAGACCGTGTCGAGCAGGACCCGGTCGCGTTCGGCGGACGGCAGTTGGGCGAGCCGCTCCGCCGTCGAGTCCGGGGCGTCCGTGCTCGTGCCACTGCTCGTCCTGCGCCGTACGGACGTACGGAGCAGGCCGCGCAGCAGGGGTGCGACGTGGTCGCCGGCCCGGGATCGCAGGGCGGCCAGATCGAGTCGGGCGGGCACGAGGAGGCTCGGGGTGCGCGGTTCGTCGTCCTCGTGCGGGGGCGTGTCGGCCCGCAGTGCGGCGTCGAAGAGGGCCAGTCCGTCGGCCTGCGACAGTGCGTTCATGTTGCCGCGTTCGATGCGCCGACGGTCCTGTTCGTCGAGTCCGGCGGCCATGCCGGCCCCGTCGTCCCACAGGCCCCAGGCGAGCGAGAGGCCCGCCAGTCCTTGGGCCCGGCGGTGCTGGGCGAGTGCGTCGAGGAAGGTGTTGCCGGCCGCGTAGTTGGCCTGTCCGGCGTTGCCGAACACGCCGGCCGCCGAGGAGAACAGGACGAACGACGCCAGGTCGAGTTCCCGGGTCAGTTCGTGCAGGTTCCAGGCCGCGTCGGCCTTGGGCCGCAGCACCTTGGTGACCCGCTCGGGGGTGAGTGAGGCGATGGTGCCGTCGTCGAGGACGCCGGCGGTGTGCACGACGGCGGTGAGCGGACGCTCGGCCGGTACGGAGTCCAGCAGGGCGGCGAGGGCGTCCCGGTCGGCGGCGTCGCAGGCCGCCCAGGTGACGCGGGCCCCCAACATGGCGAGTTCGTCTCCGAGTTGCGTCGCTCCGGCCGCCGCGCCGCCGCGCCGGCTGGTGAGCAGCAGGTGGCGTACGCCGTGCTCGGTGACGAGGCGCCGGGCGAGGAGGCCGCCGAGGGTGCCGGTGGCTCCGGTGATCAGGACGGTGCCCTCGGGGTCCGGGCCCCGGCCTGCGGGGACGGAGTCCGACGCGGCCGGGGTCAGGGTGGCGCGGGCCAGCCGGGGGGCGCGTGCGACCCCTTCCCGGAGGGCGAGTTGGGTTTCGTCGCCGGCGAGCGCCGCGGGCAGGGCGCGGTGGGAGCCGTCCTCCTCGTCGAGGTCGATCAGGACGAACCGGTCGGGGTGCTCGGCCTGGGCGGAGCGCACCAGGCCCCATACCGCCGCCTGCGCGAGGTCGGTCACGTCCCCTTCGGGGTCCGTGGCGACGGCGCCACGGGTGACGACCGCGAGCCGGGAGGCGGCGAACCGCTCGTCGGCGAGCCAGCCCTGGACGAGTTCCAGGGCGTGGCGGGTCACGGCGTGCGCGGCGGTGGCCGGGTCGGTCGGCGCGAGGTCGACGGCCGGGGTGACGAGGACCGTCTCCGGTACGTCCTCCCCCAGGGCCCCGGCGAGGTCGAAGGCCTCACCGAGGGCGCTGAGGTCGGCGTGGGTGGCCTCGGCGGCGTCGTCGAGGATTCCGGCGCGTTCCAGGGCGGCGCCCACCTTGAGCGGGTCCGCGCCGAGCAGCGCCCACCGGCTGTCGGACGGCGGATGCGTCGCGGCGGGCGGCAGGACGGTCCAGTCGATCCGGAACAGGGCCTCGCGGGCGGGGCCGGTGGCGATGCCGTCGGTTGACAGGGGGCGCAGGACGAGCGAGTCGACGCTCAGGACGGGTTGTCCGTCCCCGTCCCACAGGGTGAGGGCCACGGCGTCCCGGCCGGCGGGTGCCATCCGTACGCGCAGGCGGGCGGCGCCGGCCGCGTACAGCCGGACCCCGTCCCAGGAGAAGGGGAGCCGCGCGCCCTGCGGGCCCTCGGGGAAGAATTCCCCGACGCCGACTGCGTGCAGGGCGGCGTCGAGGAGCGCCGGGTGGAGGCCGTACGGGGCGGCTTCCGCGAGGCGGTCCGCGTCCAGGGCGACTTCGGCGTACACCTCGTCGCCGAGCCGGTGGGCGCGGCGCAGGTTGCGGAAGGCGGGGCCGTAACCGAGCCCGATGGCGTCGAAATCCTCGTACAGCCCGTCCAGCGGGCAGTCGACGGCGCCGGCCGGCGGCCACTCCGCCAGGGGCTCGACGGCGGTGTCGGAGTGGGCGTCCGGGGCGTCCGGGGCGAGGACGCCGTCGGCGTGCCGGGTCCACGGTTCGTCGGGGGCGGCCTGCTCGGGGCGCGAGTAGACCTGGAAGGCCCGGCGTCCGTCGGCGTCGGGCTCGGCCACGGCGAGCCGCAGCTGTGTTCCGCCCGTCTCGGGGAGCACCAGGGGCGCTTCGAGGATGAGGTCGTCCAGCCGGCCGCAGCCGGCGTGGTCGCCGGCGCGGACGGCCAGTTCCACCAGCGCGGCGCCCGGCAGCAGGACGGTGCCCGCGACGCGGTGATCGGCCAGCCAGGGGTGGGTGCGCAGCGAGAGCCGCCCGGCGAAGAGGAACCCGTCCGAGTCGGGCAGGTCGACGGCCGCCCCGAGCAGCGGGTGAGCGGTCGCGCCGAGTCCGGCGGAGGCGACGTCGCCCGCGAGGGCTTGGGCGGGTGCCTCCAGCCAGTAGCGCTGCCGCTGGAAGGCGTAGGTGGGCAGGTCGACGCGTCGGGCGCCGGTGCCGGAGTAGTACGTCTCCCAGTCGACGGGGATCCCCCGCAGGTGGGCGCGGGCGAGGGCCGTGGCGAGGCAGGCTTCCTCGGGGCGACCGGCGCGGAGCACGGGGACGAAGGCCGCGTCGGCGGACTCGTCGCGGATGAGGCAGTCCTGTGCGAGGGCGGAGAGGACGCCTTCGGGGCCGAGTTCGAGGTAGGTGGTCGCACCGGCGGCTTCGAGGGCGCGGATCCCGTCGAGGAAGCGGACCGTCTCGCGGACGTGGCGGACCCAGAAGTCCGCGCTGCCCATCTCGCCGTCGCCGACGGGGCGGCCGGTGAGGTTCGAGACGATCGGGATGCGGGGGGCTGCGTACGTCAGGCGTTCCGCGACCTCGCGGAAGGCGTCGAGCATGCCGTCCATGTGCGGTGAGTGGAAGGCGTGGCTGACGGTGAGCCGCTTGGTCTTCCGGTCGGGGAAGGCGTCCACGACGGCGGTCGCGGCGTCCTCGTCCCCGGCGATCACGATCGCGTGCGGGCCGTTGACGGCCGCGATGCTCACCCGCTCGGAGAGCAGCGGCAGCACCTCCTCCTCCGCCGCCTGGAGCGCGATCATCACGCCGCCGGTCGGCAGCGCCTGCATCAACCGGGCGCGAGCTGCGACCAGTTCGCAGGCGTCGGCGAGGGAGAGCACTCCGGCGACGTGGGCGGCGGCGATCTCACCGACGGAATGTCCGGCGACGAGGTCCGGCGTCACACCCCACGAGGCGAGCAGCCGGTAGAGCGCCACCTCGACGGCGAACAGTGCGGGTTGGGTGTACCGCGTCTCGTCCAGCAGAGCCGCGTCTACCCCGAACAGCACCTCACGCAGGGGCATTTCGAGGTCGAGATGCTCCGCCACCGCATCCAGTGCGGCGGTGAACACCGGGAAGGTCTCGTACAGTTCGCGCCCCATGGCGAGGCTTTGGCTGCCCTGTCCGGTGAACAGGAAGGCGAGCTTTCCGGCGGCCGGTACGTCCTCCAGCACGCCGGCCGGCCGGTCGCCCGCGGCGAGCGCGGCGAGGCCCGCCAGGAATCCGTCCCGGTCGGCGGCGACGACGGCGGCCCGCCGGTCGAGGTCGGTCCTGCTCGTGGCCAGGGCGTAGCCGATGTCGCCGGGCGACAGGGCGGGGTGTGCGATCACGTGCGCCGCCAGGCGGGCGGCCTGGTCGCGCAGGGCCTGCGGGTCCTTCGCCGAGAGGAGCCACGGCACGCTGCCGGGCGTCCGGGCGGGTTCGGGCCGTTCCTCGGTCCCGGTCGGCTCGGGGGCCTGCTCGATGATGGCGTGGGCGTTGGTGCCGCTGAAGCCGAACGAGGAGACGGCGGCGCGGCGGGGCCGCCCGGTCTCCGGCCAGGCCGTGGCCGCCTCCAGGAGCGTGACGGCACCGGCCGCCCAGTCCACGTGCGGGGTCGGCTCGTCCACGTGCAGGGTCCGGGGCAGGACGCCGTGCCGCATCGCCATGACCATCTTGATGATCCCGGCGACGCCGGCGGCGGCCTGCGTGTGGCCCATGTTGGACTTGATGGAGCCCAGCAGCAGCGGCCGGTCCCCCTCGCGCTCCCGGCCGTACGTGGCCAGCAGCGCCTGCGCCTCGATCGGGTCACCCAGGGTCGTACCCGTGCCGTGCGCCTCGACGGCGTCCACTTCGGCGGGCGACAGGCCCGCGTTGGCCAGGGCTTGGCGGATGACGCGCTGCTGGGAGGGCCCGTTGGGGGCGGTCAGCCCGTTGGACGCGCCGTCCTGGTTGATCGCCGTACCCCGGACCACGGCGAGCACCGGGTGTCCGTTGCGGCGGGCGTCGGAGAGCCGCTCCACCAGCATGACGCCGGCGCCTTCGGCCCAGCCCGTGCCGTCGGCGTCGGCGGAGAAGGCCTTGCAGCGGCCGTCGGCCGCCAGGCCCCGCTGCCGGCTGAACTCCACGAACGCGGCGGGGGTCGCCATGACGGTCACCCCGCCCGCGAGGGCGAGTTCGCACTCACCGCTCCGCAGGGCCTGTACGGCGAGGTGCAGGGCCACCAGGGAGGACGAGCACGCCGTGTCGACGGTGACGGCCGGACCCTCCAGCCCGAACGTGTAGGACAGCCGGCCGGAGATGACGCTGCCCGCGTTGCCCGTGCCGAGGAAGCCCTCGACGCCCTCGGGCAGGGCCGCGAGCCGCGAGGCGTAGTCCTGGTACATGACTCCGGCGAAAACGCCGGTCCGGCTGCCGCGCAGCGACCGCGGGTCGATGCCGGCCCGCTCGAACGCCTCCCACGAGGTTTCCAGCAGCAGCCGCTGCTGCGGGTCCATCGCCACGGCCTCGCGCGGGGAGATCCCGAAGAACGCCGGGTCGAAGGCGGAGGCCTCGGTGAGGAAACCGCCCTCGCGAGCGTAGCTCGTCCCCTCCCGGCCGGGGTCGGCGTCGAAGAGGCCGTCCACGTCCCAGCCCCGGTCGTCGGGGAATCCGGAGACGACGTCCCGGCCGTCCAGGACGAGCCGCCACAGGTCCTCGGGCGATTGGACGTCCCCGGGGTAGCGACAGCCCAGGCCGACGATCGCGATGGGCTCGTCGTCGCGTACGGCGACGGCGACCGCCGCCCGTGGCGTCGCGGGCACCGCTCCGAGGAGCTCGGTCCGCAGGTGCTCGGCCAGGACGAGGGAGGTCGGGTAGTCGAAGACGAGGGTGGCCGGCAGGCGCAGCCCGGTGGCCGCGCCGAGGAGGTTGCGCAGCTCGACGGCGGTCAGCGAGTCGAAGCCGAGCTCCCGGAACGACCGGTCGGCCTCGACGGCCTCGGGCCCGGCGTGGCCCAGCACGGCCGCGACCTGGGTCCGCACCACATCCAGTACGTACGCGGCCTGTTCGGCGTCCGTCAGGCCGATGAGCGCTGCCGCGGGGGTGTCCCCGACCTCGACGGACCCGGCGGCCCGGCGGGTGGGCGTGCGGACGAGGGCGGAGAGCAGCGGCGGGAGCATTCCCGCGCCCGCTTGGGCGCGGAGTGCGGCCAGGTCCAGCTTGACCGGCACCAGCAGCGGCTGCCCGGAGGCCGGCGCGGCGTCGAACAGCGCCAGTCCCTCGGCGGCGGTGAGCGCGTTCACGCCACCCCGACCGAGCCGGGAGACGTCCTCGGCATCCAGGGTGTCCCCCATGCCGCCCGTCTCGGCCCACAGACCCCAGGCGAGCGAGGTCCCCGCCAGACCCTGGGCGTTGCGGTGGGCGGCGAGGGCGTCCAGGAACACGTTGCCTGCCGCGTAGTTGGCCTGACCCGCACCACCGAACACACCGGCAGCGGAGGAGAACAGCACGAACGCGGAAAGGTCGAGGTCGCGGGTCAGCTCGTGCAGGTTCCACGCGGCGTCGACCTTCGGGCGCAGGACCGCCGACAGCCGCTCGGCGGTCAGGGAGCCGATGACACCGTCGTCCAGCACACCGGCCGTGTGCACGACGCCGGTCAGCGGGTGCTCCACCGGGATGCCATCCAGCACGGCCGCCAGCGCGGCCCGATCGGCGACATCGCAAGCCGCCCAGGACACCTCGGCACCCAGACCAGCCAGCTCCGCCGACAACTCCGAAGCCCCTGCGGCCGCCTCACCACGACGGCTCACCAGCAACAGACGACGCACACCATGCTCGGACACCAGGTGACGGGCGAACAACCCGCCCAACGAGCCACTCGCACCCGTCACCAGGACGGTACCGTCGGCTTCCCACTCGGGGGACGCGTCCACGGCGGCCGACGCCCGCGCCAGCCTCGGCACCAGGACCGCGCCCCCGCGCACCGCGACCTCGGACTCCCCCGAGGCCAGTACGGCGACGAGCGCCTGCTCGGGCAGGGCCCCCGCGTCGGCATCGTCCAGGTCGACCAGGGCGAAGCGTCCGGGGTGTTCGGTTGCGGCGGAGCGGATCAGGCCCCACAGCGCGGCGCCCGCGAGGTCGCGGACGGGTTCGGGCGTCGGACCGTGCGACGCGGGCATGGCGCCACGGGTGACGAACACCAGGCGGGAGGCGGCGAACCGTTCCTCGGCGAGCCAGGCGCGTACGAGGGCCAGTCCCTCGGCCGTCCGGGCGTGCGCCGCTGCGGGGAGCACGGCGCCGGCGGTGGCCGGGTCCGGGGCGACGAAGACCAGGTCCGGGACGTCGCCCTCGGTGGCCGCCAGCGCGCTCGGATCGGCGTACGCGGTGCCGTCCAGGCCCGGTACGGGGCCGCCCACTACGGCCCGCGAGACGGGGTCGGCGGCCGCCCGGTCGGTGGGGAGCGTCGTCCATTCGACGCGGTAGAGGGACTCCGCGCGGCCGTCGCGGGTGGCCGCGCCGATCTGGTCGGGCGAGACCGTGCGCAGGGCCAGCGAGTCCACCGAGGCGACGGGCCGTCCGGCGGGGTCCGCCAGTTCGAGGGAGATCGCGCCCCGGCCGGCGGAGGCAAGGCGAACCCTGGCCGCTGCGGCGCCCGTCGCGTGCAGCCGTACGCCGCTCCACGCGAAGGGCAGTCGTGCGCCCTGCGGGGTGTCGGCGTCGGGGCCCGTGGTGAGGGAGGCGTCCAGGGCGAGGGCGTGCAGTGCGGAGTCGAGCAGGGCGGGGTGCAGTCCGAACGCGTCGGCTTCGTCCTGCGCCCGTCCGGTCAGGGCGAGTTCGGCGAAGAGTTCGCCGTCCCGGCGCCAGGCCGACCGGAGGGCGCGGAACAGGGGCCCGTACGCGAGTCCGGCGGCGTCGAGCAGTACGTACGCCTCGTCCACCGGTACGGGGCCGGCGCCGGCGGGCGGCCAGACGGCGAGGTCGGCGCCGGCGGCGCGGACCTCGTCCGTCAGTAGTCCGGCGGCGTGCCGCAGCCAGGGTGCGTCGTCGGCGCCGGCCGGGCGGGAGTGGACGGCGACCGGGCGACGGCCCGCCGGGTCGGGTGCCCCCACGGTGACCTGGACCTCGACGGCGTCGCCGGAGTCCGGCAGGACCAGCGGTGCCTGGAGGGTCAGTTCGTCGACGGCGGGGGCGCCGACCCGGTCGCCGGCGTGCAGGGCGAGTTCGACGAGGGCCGTGCCCGGGACCACGACGGCTCCCATGACGGCGTGGTCGGCGAGCCAGGGGTGGGTGCGCAGCGAGAGCCGGCCGGTGAGGACGTGCCCATCGGCGTCCGCGAGGGAGACGGCCGCGCCCAGCAGGGGGTGTCCGGCGGCCGAGAGGCCGAGTCCGGTGGCGTCGCCGGGCAGCGGGGCGGACGTCTCCGGCCAGAAGCGCTCCCGCTGGAAGGGGTAGGTGGGCAGGTCGACGCGCCGGGCGCCGGCGCGGGCGAAGTAGGTGTTCCAGTCGATCGTGACACCGCGGGCGTGGGCCCGGGCGAGTGCGCGGGTGAGGGTGTGCGGCTCGGGGCGGTCGGCGCGGAGCGTGGCGGTGAAGGCGGCCGCGGTCCGGTCGGTGACGCACTCCTGGGCGAGGGTGGTCAGGGTTCCGTCGGGGCCGAGTTCGAGGTACGTGGTCACGCCGGCGGCTTCGAGGGCGCGGACGCCGTCGAGGAAGCGGACGCCTTCGCGGACGTGCCGGACCCAGAAGTCCGCCGTGCCGATCTCGTCCTCACCGACGAGGGCGCCGGTCAGGTTCGAGACGAGCGGGATGCGCGGGGCGCCGTACGTGAACCCCTCGGCCACCTCGCGGAAGGCGTCGAGCATGCCGTCCATGTGCGGCGAGTGGAAGGCGTGGCTGACGGTGAGCCGCTTGGACTTGCGGTCGGGGAAGGCCGCCACGACCGCGACGGCCGCGTCCTCGTCACCGGCGATCACGACGGACTGCGGGCCGTTGACGGCGGCGATGCCCAGCCGGTCGGTGAGGAGCGGGAGGATCTCCGCCTCCGTCGCCTGGACGGCGATCATCACGCCACCGGCGGGCAGCGCCTGCATCAACCGGCTGCGTGCCGAGACCAGTTCGCAGGCGTCGTCCAGGGTGAGGACGCCCGCGACGTGCGCGGCGGCGATTTCGCCGATGGAGTGGCCGGCGACGAAGTCCGGCCGTACGCCCCAGGCTTCGAGGAGCCGGAACAGGGCCACCTCGACGGCGAACAGGGCCGGCTGGGTGTACTCCGTACGGTCGAGGAGAGCACTGTCCGTACCGAACAGCACGTCCTTCAGCGGGAGTTCCGGGCCGAGCCGGTCGCACACCGCGTCCAACGCCGCCGCGAACACCGGGTGGGCGTCGTACAGTTCGCGCCCCATGCCGAGGCGTTGGCTGCCCTGGCCCGTGAACAGGAAGGCGCTGCGGCCGCTCCTGCCGGCGGTGTCCCGGATCAGCCCGGGGGCGGTACGGCCGTCGGCGAGCACGTCGAGGGCGGTGGTGGCCGTGGCGCGGTCCGGCGCCACGATCACCGCACGGTGGTCGAAGGCGGCGCGGGTCGTGGCCAGGGAGTGGGCGAGGTCGGCGAGTTCGAGGTCGGGGTGGGCGGCCAGGTGGGCGCTCAGGGCGCGGGCCCGGTCGGCGAGGGCCTGGCCCGTACGGCCGGACAACGGCAGCGGGAACCCGCCCGGTACCGGGGTGTCGGCGGCCGGGACACCGGTCCCGGTGTCGGCGGGGGCCTGCTCGATGATGGTGTGGGCGTTGGTGCCGCTGATGCCGAACGAGGACACGCCGGCGCGGCGCGGGCGGCCCGTCTCCGGCCACGGCACCGACTCCGTGAGGAGGCTGACGGCGCCCGCCGACCAGTCCACGTGCGGTGACGGCGTCTGTGCGTGCAGGGTCCTGGGCAGGACGCCGTGGCGCATGGCCATGACCATCTTGATGATCCCGGCGACACCGGCCGCGGCCTGGGTGTGCCCGAGGTTGGACTTGATCGAGCCGAGGAGCAGCGGCCGGCCCTCGGGCCGGTCCTGGCCGTAGGTGGCCAGCAGGGCCTGGGCTTCGATCGGGTCGCCGAGGGTGGTGCCGGTGCCGTGGGCCTCGACGGCGTCCACGTCGGCGGCGGTCAGGCCCGCGCCGGCCAGCGCCGCACGGATCACCCGCTGCTGCGACGGCCCGTTCGGCGCGGTCAGGCCGTTGCTCGCACCGTCCTGGTTGACGGCCGAACCACGTACGACCGCCAGCACCGGGTGTCCGTTGCGGCGGGCGTCCGACAGCCGCTCCACGAGCAGCATGCCGACGCCCTCGCCCCAACCGGTGCCGTCGGCGTCCGCCGAGAAGGCGCGGCAGCGGCCGTCGGCCGACAGGCCGCGCTGGCGGCTGAAGCCGACGAACGTGCCCGGGGTGGCCATGACGGTGACGCCGCCGGCCAGGGCCAGGTCGCATTCACCGGTGCGCAGCGACTGGATCGCCATGTGCAGGGCGATCAGCGAGGACGAGCAGGCGGTGTCGATGGTGACGGCGGGGCCTTCGAGGCCGAAGGTGTACGAGACGCGTCCCGAGGCGATGCTGCCGGTGCTGCCGGAGCCCAGCGAGCCGTCCGCTCCGTCGGCCGAACGCTCCAGCAGGGCGGCGTAGTCGTGGTACATGACGCCGGCGAAGACGCCGGTCCGGCTGCCGCGCACGGCGGCGGGGTCGATGCCGGCCCGCTCGAAGGCCTCCCAGGTGGTCTCCAGGAGCAGCCGTTGCTGCGGGTCGGTGCCGACGGCCTCGCGCGGGCTGATCCCGAAGAACGCCGGGTCGAACGCGGCGGCGTCGTGCAGGAAGCCGCCGTGGCGGGTGTACGAGGTGCCGGGGTGGTCGGGGTCGGGGTGGTAGAGGGACTCGACGTCCCAGCCGCGGTCGGCAGGGAAGCCGGTGATGGCGTCCGCGCCGCTCTCCAGCAGCCGCCACAGGTCCTCGGGCGTGCTCACGCCCCCGGGGTAGCGGCAGCTCATCGCGACGATGGCGATCGGATCGTCGCCGGCGTCGACGCCGATCGCGGCGGCGGGGTCGTGGGTCGTGGTGGCGCCCGTGTTCCCGCCGAGTTCGGCGTCGAGGTGGCGGGCCAGGGTGAGCGGGGTCGGGTGGTCGAAGACCAGGGTGGCGGGGAGCCGCCGGCCGACGGCCGCGCCGAGCCGGTTGCGCAGTTCGACGGCGGTGAGGGAGTCGAAGCCGAGGTCGTTGAAGGCGTGTTCGGGTTCGATGGCGTCCGGGCTGCCGTGGCCGAGCACGTCGGCGACGTGGCCGCGGACCAGGTCGAGGAGCAGTCGCTCCCGGCCGGCCGCGTCGAGGCCGAGCAGGCTGCGTTCCAGGCCGGTCGGCTCTCCCCCGGTGCGGGCGGGGCCGGCGGCGGCCGTGCGGCGTACGGGGGTGCGGACGAGGCCGCGCAGCAGCGGGGCCACGGCCGTACCGGCGGCGGGCGGCGTCAGCCGCATCGGGACGAGCAGCGCGTGCTCCGCGCCGGTCGCGGCGTCGACGGCGTCGACGGCTTCGGCCGTGAGGGCGTCGGCGAGGTCGAGGAGGGCGAGGCCGTCGGAGGCGGTGAGGCCTTGGACGCCGCCGCGCTTCATGCGTTCCAGGTCGGCCCTGTCCAGGGCGCCGCCCATGCCGTCGGTGTCCTCCCACAGCCCCCAGGCGAGGGAGAGGGCGGGGAGGCCGTGGGCGCGGCGGTGCTGGGCGAGGGCGTCGAGGAAGGAGTTCGCGGCGGCGTAGTTGCCCTGGCCGGGTGCGCCGAACACACCGGCGGCCGAGGAGAAGAGCACGAACGCGGACAGGTCGTGGTCGCGGGTCAGTTCGTGCAGGTGGAGGGCCGCGTCGACCTTGGGTCGCAGGACGGTGTCGAGGCGTTCGGGCGTCAGCGAGTCGATGACGCCGTCGTCCAGGACTCCGGCGGTGTGGACGACCGCGCGCAGCGGGTGGGCGGCGGGGACGGCCGCGAGGGTGGCGGCGAGCGCCTCCCGGTCGGCGGCGTCACAGGCCGCCCAGGTCACGGCGGCGCCCCGTTCGGTCAGCTCCCGCGTCAGCTCCGCCGCGCCGGGCGCGGTGTCCCCGCGGCGGCTCAGCAGCAGCAGGTGCCGTACGCCGCGTGCGGCCACGAGGTGCCGGGCGACGAGCCGGCCGAGGGTACCGGTGGCCCCGGTGACCAGGACGGTGCCTTCGGCGTCGTACGCGGGTGCCCCGGCCGCGCTGCCGGCGCCGGCGGGGACCCGGGCCAGCCGGGGCGCGTGGGGGGCGCCGTCGCGCAGGGCGATCTCCGGCTCCGGGGAGGCGAGGACGGCGTCCAGCAGGGTCGCGGACGGTGCGGCCGGCGGCGTTTGCGCGTCGGCGTCCGCCGAGGCGTCGACGTCCACGAGGACGAAACGGCCCGGGTGTTCGGACTGTGCGGAGCGGACGAGGCCTCGGACGGCGGCGGAGACCGGGTCGGGTGCGGCGTCGCCGGCGCGGACGGCGACCGCGCCCCGGGTCAGCAGGACGAGCCGGCTGTCGGCGAGGTCGTCGTCGGCGAGCCAGCGCCGCAGCAGGCGGAGCGTGTCGTGCGTGGCGGCGCGGACGGCCCCGGGGGTCAGGGTCCGATCGGCGGGGAGGCGTACGAGGACGGTGGCGGGCGCGGGCCCGTCGGCGGCGATGAGCCGGTCCAGCGCCTCGACCGCGGAGGGCGCGTCGAGCACGGGAGGAATCGTGTCGGTCGGGGTGGTCTGGGCGGGGAGCGTCAGCGGGGCCCACGCCACCTGGAACAGGTGCTCGTGGGCGCTTCCCGCGCCGGGGGCCTGCCGGCCGTCCGGGATGGTGCGCAGGGTGAGCGAGGCGATGTCGGCGACGGGTTGGCCGGCGCCGTCGGCGAGAGCCAACGACACGGTGTCCTGACCGGTGGCGGACAGGCGTACGCGCAGCGTGGAGGCGCCCACGGCGTGCAGGGCCACCCCGTTCCAGGAGAACGGGAGCCGGCCGCGGCCGGTGTCCTCGACGAGCCCTGCGAGGCCCATGGTGTGCAGGGCGGCGTCCAGCAGTGCGGGGTGCAGCCCGAACAGGTGCGACTCGGCGCGCTGTTCGTCGGTCGCCTCGATCTCGACGTACGTCGCCCCGTCGCCGGTCCAGGCCGCGCGGACGCCCTGGAACGCGGGCCCGTAGTGGAGCCCGGCCTCGGCGAGCCCGGAGTACAGCGCGTCGACGCTCAGCGGGGTGGCGTCGGCCGGCGGCCAGGTCTCTGGGGTGAAGGTCGGCTGCGGGGCGCCGACGGCGAGGACGCCGTCGGCGTGCCGGGTCCAGGGCTGCCCTGCGGCGTCGGTGTCGGACCCGGCGGCGTCGGCCTCGGGCTCGGGGCGGGAGTGCACGCCGAGGGGGCGGCGACCGGTGGCGTCGGGGGCGCCCACCCAGAGCTGCAGTTGGACGCCGCCGTGCGGGGGCAGGACGAGCGGTGCGTGGAGGGTGAGTTCCTCCAGGAGGTCGCAGCCGACCCGGTCGCCGGCCCGGATGGCCAGCTCCACGAACGCGCTGCCGGGCAGGACGACGGACCCCGCGACGGTGTGGTCCGCGAGCCAGGGGTGGGTGTCCAGCGAGAGCCGGCCGGTGTGGAGGAACCCGTCGAGGTCGGCGAGGGCGACGGCCGCGCCGAGCAGCGGGTGGCCGGCCGCTCCCAGACCCGCCGCGGCGACGTCGCCCGGGGGGCGGCCCGCGTCGAGCCAGTAGGGCTCGCGCTGGAAGGCGTAGGTGGGCAGGTCGACGCGCTCGAAGCCGGTACCGGCGTAGTACGCGTCCCAGTCGACGGCCGCGCCCCGGACGTGGAGCCGGGCGAGGGCGCCGGTCAGGGTGTCGGTCTCCGATCGGCCGGTGCGGAGCAGCGGCACGAAGGCGGCGTTGCCGGTGTCCTCGGGCAGGCAGTCGGGGGCGAGGGCGGAGAGGACGGCGTCGGGGCCGATTTCGACGAAGTGCGCGACGTTGCGGGCGGCGAGGGTTCGGACGCCGTCGAGGAAGCGGACGGTCTCGCGGACGTGGCGGACCCAGAACCCGGCCGTACCCATCTCACCGTCGGTGACGAGGGCGCCGGTCAGGTTCGACACGACGGGGATGCGCGGAGCCGCGTACGTCAGCCCCTCCACGACCCGGCGGAAGGCATCGAGCATGCCGTCCATGTGCGGCGAGTGGAACGCGTGACTGACCGAGAGCCGCTTGGACTTGCGGTCCGGGAAGGCCGCCACGACCGCCGCCACCGCGTCCTCGTCACCGGCGATCACGACAGCCTGCGGACCGTTGACGGCGGCGATGCTCACCCCGTCCGTCAACAACGGCAGGACCTCGTCCTCCGAAGCCCGCACCGCGACCATCACACCACCGGCCGGCAACGCCTGCATCAACCGACCACGCGCCGCCACCAACGTGCACGCGTCCTCCAACGACAACACCCCGGCCACGTGCGCGGCGGCGATCTCACCGATCGAATGCCCGCAGAGGAAGTCCGGCTTCACACCCCACGACTCGAGGAGCCGGAACAGCGCCACCTCGACCGCGAACAACGCCGGCTGCGTGAACCGCGTCTCGTCCAACAGGGCCGCGTCCGACCCGAACAACACGTCCTTCAACGGCAGATCGAGCTCCAGCCGACCGCACACCTCGTCCAACGCGGCCGCGAACACCGGATACGCGTCGTACAGTTCACGCCCCATACCCAGCCGCTGACTGCCCTGCCCCGTGAACAGGAACGCCAGCTTGCCCGCGACCGGGCGGCCGCGGGTGATGCCGGGTGCGGTCGTCTCCGGGTCCGGGTCGGCGAGGGATGCCAGCGCGCGGAGGAGGCCGGGCGTGTCGGCGGCCGTGAGGACGGCGCGGTGTTCGAAGTCGGTGCGTCCGCCCGCGAGCGAGCGGGCGACGTCCCCGGCGCCCGGTGCGGGGTGGGTGCTCAGGTGGGCGTACAGCTTCTCGGCCTGGGCACGCAGGGCGGCCGGTGACTTGGCCGACAGGTTCCACAGGGCCGGTACGGGGGCGGTGGCCGGTGCGGCGGGCTCCGCCACGGCCTCCGCGGCCGGGGCCTGCTCGATGATGGTGTGCGCGTTGGTGCCGCTGATGCCGAACGAGGAGACGCCCGCGCGGCGGGGCGCGCCGGTCTCGGGCCACTGCCGGGTTTCGGTGAGCAGCCGGACGGCGCCCTGCGACCAGTCGACGTTGGGGGTGGGCTCGTCCACGTGCAGGGTCCGGGGCAGGACGCCGTGGCGCATCGCCATGACCATCTTGATGATCCCGGCGACGCCCGCGGCGGCCTGGGTGTGCCCGATGTTGGACTTGATGGAGCCCAGCAGCAGCGGCCGGTCCTCCGGGCGGTCCTGGCCGTAGGCGGCGAGGAGGGCTTGGGCCTCGATGGGGTCGCCGAGGGTGGTGCCGGTGCCGTGGGCCTCCACGGCGTCGATCTGGGTGGGCGCGAGGCGGGCGCCGGCCAGTGCTTCGCGGATGACGCGCTGCTGGGAGGGCCCGTTGGGGGCGGTCAGGCCGCTGGAGGCGCCGTCCTGGTTGACGGCGGTGCCGCGGACCACGGCGAGGACGGGGTGTCCGTTGCGGCGGGCGTCGGAGAGGCGTTCCAGGACGAGCATGCCGGCGCCCTCGCCCCAGCCGGTGCCGTCGGCGGCGGCCGCGAAGGACTTGCAGCGGCCGTCGCCGGCGAGGCCGCGGTGGCGGCTGAACTCGGTGAAGGTGCCGGGTGTCGACATGACGGTGACGCCGCCGGCGAGGGCGAGGGTGCACTCGCCGCCGCGCAGGGCCTGGACGGCGAGGTGGACGGCGACGAGGGAGGACGAGCAGGCCGTGTCGACGGTGACGGCCGGGCCCTCCAGGCCGAGGGTGTAGGAGATGCGGCCGGAGGCGATGCTGCCGGAGCTGCCGTTGCCGAGGAACCCCTCGATCTCCTCGGGGACACTGAACAGGCGTGCCGCGTAGTCGTGGTACATGAGGCCGGCGAAGACGCCGGTGCGGCTGCCGCGCAGGGTGGTCGGGTCGATGCCGGCGCGTTCGAAGGCCTCCCAGGAGGTCTCCAGGAGGAGCCGCTGTTGCGGGTCCATGGCGAGGGCCTCGCGCGGGGAGATCCCGAAGAACGCCGGGTCGAAGTGGTGGGCTTCGTGCAGGAAGCCGCCGACCTGCTCGTAGGCGTCGATGCCGCTGTCCGGATCGGGGTCGAAGAGGACCTCGGTGGGCCAGCCGCGGTCGGCGGGGTACGGGGTGACGGCGTCGCCGCCGCGTGCGACGAGCTCCCACAGGGCTTCGGGGGTGTCGATGCCGCCGGGATAGCGGCAGCTCATGGCCACGACCGCGATCGGCTCCTGGTCCCGCTCCTCCACCTCGCGCAGCCGTCGCCGTGCCTCGCGGAGATCGGCAGTCGCCCGCTTGAGGTAATCGAGGTACTTCTCCTCGTTCACCATTCTTTACGCCATCCCCGTGATCGAAGTGTTCAAAGTGGTCAAGGTGGCCGGGGCCCCGGGGGCCCGCGGTTCCGTGGGGGCCCGCAGCGCCGTCGGGGCCGTCAGGGGCGCCGACGGCGCCGGGGGCGCCGTCCCGGGTCGGTGGTCAGGACAGGCCGAGTTCGTCGTCGAGGAGGTCGAAGAGTTCGTCGGCCGTGGCGGCCTGGATGTCCTGCTTTTCGGCGTCGCTGTCCTGTGCACTGTGCGTGTCGTTCCACTTCGCCAGAAGGTCGCGCAGTCGGGTGGTGATGCCCGCGCGTTCGGCGTCGTCGGGGGCGACCGCCGTGAGGAGGGATGCGAGCTTGTCGAGTTCGGTGTGGACGGACGCGCGGCCGGGCTCCGTCGGGGCGGTGCGCTCCGCGATGTACGCGGCGAGCGCCGCCGGTGACGGGTAGTCGAAGATCAGCGTGACGGGCAGCCGCAGCCCGGAGGCGGCGGTGAGCCGGTTGCGCAGGTCGACGGCGGTCAGCGAGTCGAAGCCGAGGTCGAGGAAGCCGCGGTCGGCGTCGACGTCGTCGGCCGTGCCGTGGCCGAGGACGGCGGCGACCTGGGTGCGGACCAGTTCGTTCAGGGCCTGGTCGCGTTCGGCGGCCGGCAGGCCGGCCAGCCGTTCCTGGAGGGAGCCCACCGGTTCGCCGGCCGCCGGGGAGGTGGCGCGGCCGGCGCCGGCGGCGGCCCGGCGTGCGGGGGTGCGGACGAGTCCGCGCAGCAGCGGCGGCAGGGTGCCTTCGGCGGCCTGGGCGCGCAGCGCGGCCGGTTCGACCCGCATGGGGACGAGGACGGCGTCCGCCAGGGTGCGGGAGGTGTCGAACAGGGCCAGGCCCTCGTCGGGGGCGAGGGCGGCGACGCCGGAGCGGGCCATCCGGGTCAGGTCGGCCTCGTCGAGGGCGCCCGCCATGCCGTCGGCGGTCGCCCACAGTCCCCAGGCGAGGGAGCTGGCCGCGAGGCCGCGGCCGGTGCGGTGGTGGGCGAGGGCGTCGAGGAAGGCGTTCGCGGCGGCGTAGTTGGCCTGGCCGGCGGCGCCGAAGCAGCCGGCGACCGAGGAGAACAGGACGAACGCGGTGAGCTGTCCGCCCTCGGTCAGCTCGTGCAGGTTCCAGGCGGCGTCGACCTTGGGCCGCAGGACGGTGTCGAGTCGTTCGGGGGTCAGCGAGTCGATGATCCCGTCGTCGAGGACACCGGCCGCGTGGACGACGGCGGTCAGTGGCCGGTCGGCGGGGACGGCGGCCAGGACGGCGGCCAGGGCGTCCCGGTCGGCGGCGTCGCAGGCGGCCCAGGTGACGTCCGCGCCGTGGGCGTTCAGGGCCCGCGTCAGGTCGGCCGCGCCGGGTGCCGCGTCGCCGCGGCGGCTGAGCAGCAGCAGGTTCCGTACGCCGTGGGTGGCGGCGAGGTGCCGGGCGAACAGCGAGCCGAGGGTGCCGGCGGCGCCGGTGACGAGGACGGTGCCGGTCGGGTCGATCGCCGGGGCGACCGTGTCCGGGGCGGGGTCGGTGCGGGGGACGCGGCGCAGCCGGAAGGCGTACGCTTCGCCGGCCCGCAGGGCCAGTTGCGGTTCGTCGCCCGCGAGGGCGGTGGCCAGCGCGCCGAGGGAGGCGTCGGAGCCGTCGGTGTCGGCGAGGACGAACCGGCCGGGGTTCTCCGACTGCGCCGACCGCACCAGACCCCACACCGGGGCGTGGGCGAGGTCGGTGACGTGTTCGCCGGGTACGGCGGCCATCGTGCCCCGGGTGAGCAGGACCAGCCGGGACGCGTCGAGGCGTTCCTCGGCGAGCCACTCCTTGACCAGGGCGAGCGCCCGGTGGGTGGCGGTGCGGGCCGTGGCGGCCCGGCCGCCGGGGCGGGCGGTCGCGGTCAGCGGGACGATCACGACGTCCGGTGCGGGGGCGCCCGCGGCGAGTGCCCCGCGCAGGGCGGTGAGGTCGGCGTGGCCGTCGAGGGGCGCCCCACCGATGCGGAGGGCGGCCCGGTCCTCGCCGAGCACCGCCCACCGCTCGTCGGCGGGCACGGGGCCCGCGGTCAGCGGCAGCTTCGTCCACTCGACCCCGAACAGGGACTCGTGGTGCGCGGTGCGGTGGGCGCCGAGCCGGTCGGCGGACACCGGACGCAGGATCAGCGAGTCGACGGAGGCCACCGGGGCTCCGGTGTGGTCGGCGATGGCCAGGGCCACGCCGCCGCCGGGCGCGCCGGCGGTGACCCGGACCCGCAGACTGGTCGCGCCGCTCGCGTGGAGGCGTACGCCGGTCCAGGCGAACGGCAGGCGGGCGCCGTCGCCCGCTTCGGTGTCGCCCGGTACGCCCAGGCCGATGGCCTGGAGGGCGGCGTCGAGGAGCGCGGGGTGCACGGCGTAGGCGCCGGCGTCGGTCCCGTACGCCTCGTCGAGGGCGACCTCGGCGAACAGTTCGGCCTCGCCGCGCCAGGCGGCGCGCAGTCCCTGGAAGACGGGGCCGTAGCCGAGGCCGGCCGCGGCGGCGGCCGGGTAGAAGCCGTCGGTGGGTACGGGTTCGGCGCCGGTCGGCGGCCACGCGGACAGGTCGACGGGGCGTGCCGGGCCGGTGGGGGCGAGGACGCCGGTGGCGTGCCGGGTCCACGGTTCCTCGGCCGGGGCGTCGGCGGGGCGGGAGTGCACGGTCAGCGTGCGCCGGCCGGTCCCGTCGGCGCCGTCGACGGTCAGTTGGAGCTGGACGGTGCCCTGTTCGCCGAGGGTGAGCGGGGCCTCGATGGCCAGTTCCTCCACGGTGTCGCAGCCGGTCTCCGCGCCGGCCCGCAGGGCCAGTTCGACGAAGGCGGTGCCGGGCAGCAGGACGGTGTCCATGACGGTGTGGTCGGCGAGCCAGGGGTGCGTGGACAGCGCGAGGCGTCCGGTGAGGAGGAGTCCGTCGGAGGCGGGCAGCGGGACGGTGGCGCCGAGCAGCGGGTGATCGGCGGCGTCCAGGCCGGCCGCGTACACGTCCTCGGCGGAGACCCCGACGTCGAGCCAGTAGCGCTTGCGCTGGAAGGCGTAGGTGGGCAGCTCGACGCGGCGGGCGCCGGTACGGGCGAAGTACGCCGTCCAGTCGAGGGGGACGCCGTGGACGTGGGCGCGGGCGAGGGCGTCGGTGAACGTCCTCGTCTCGGGGCGGTCCTTGCGGAGCACGGGCACGCACAGCGCGGGCCGGGGGGCGTCGTCGGGCAGGCAGTCGGGGACGAGCGCGGACAGGGTGGCGTCGGGGCCGAGTTCGACGTACGTCGTCACCCCGGCCGCGTCCAGGGCGCGGACGCCGTCGAGGAAGCGGACGGCTTCGCGGACGTGGCGGACCCAGAAGTCGGCGGAGCCCATCTCGTCGGTGACGGTCGCCCCGGTCAGGCAGGACACGACGGGGATGCGCGGGGCGGCGTACGTCAGGGCCTCGGTGACCTTGCGGAAGTCGGCGAGCATGGCGTCCATGTGCGGCGAGTGGAAGGCGTGACTGACCGACAGGCGCTTCGACTTGCGGTCGGGGAGGGCCGCCACGACCGCCGTCGCCGCGTCCTCGTCGCCGGCGATCACGAGCGACCGCGGTCCGTTGACGGCGGCGATGCCCACCCGGTCGGTGAGCAGCGGCAGGACCTCGTCCTCGGAGGCCTGGATCGCGATCATCACGCCGCCGGCCGGCAGGGCCTGCATCAACCGACCGCGCGCGGCGACGAGTTCGGCGGCGTCCTGGAGGGTGAGGACCCCCGCGACGTGCGCGGCGGTGATCTCGCCGATGGAGTGTCCGGCGAGCACGTCGGGCCGCAGTCCGCGGCTCGTCAGCAGCCGGAACAGGGCGACCTCGATCGCGAAGAGCGCGGGCTGGGTGTACTCCGTACGGTCCAGGAGGGCGGCGTCCGTACCGAACAGCACTTCTCGCAGCGGGAGTTCGAGGTGTCGGTCGAGTTCGACGCACACCTCGTCCAGGGCCTGCGCGAAGGCGGGTTCGGCCGCGTACAGGTCGCGTCCCGCGCCGAGGCGCTGGCTGCCCTGCCCGGTGAACAGGAAGGCGACTTGGCCCTCGTGCGCGGTCCCCCGCACGAGGCCGGCCGCGTCCTCGCCGCGGGCCAGCGCGTCGAGCGCGCCCAGCAGCTCCGTACGGTCGGCGGTGACCAGCGCGGCGCGCTGCTCCAGGGCCGAGCGGCTCGTCGCCAGGGACAGGGCCAGGTCGGCGGGGCGCAGGTCGGTGTCGTCGTGGACGCGGGTGTGGAGCAGCCGGGCCTGGGCGCGCAGCGCGTCCTCACCGCGGGCCGAGAGGACCACGGGCGGGTACGACGGTTGCGGCTGCGGGTCGGCGGCCGGCTCGGGAGCGGTGGTGGGCACGGGGGCGGTGGCCGGCGCGGGACCGGTGTCCGGGGCCTGTTCGATGACGGCGTGGGCGTTCGTGCCGCTGATGCCGAAGGAGGAGACGCCGGCGCGGCGCGGGCGCCCGGTGTCGGGCCACTCGACCTGTTCGGTGAGCAGCGTCACCGCGCCCGCCGACCAGTCGACGTGCGGCGTGGGCTCGTCGACGTGGAGGGTCTTGGGCACGACGCCGTGCCGCATCGCCATGACCATCTTGATGATGCCGGCGACGCCGGCCGCGGCCTGGGTGTGACCGAGGTTGGACTTCACCGAACCGAGCAACAGGGGCTGGTCGTCGCCGTGTTCACGACCGTAAGTGGCCAGTACGGCCTGTGCCTCGATGGGGTCGCCGAGGGTGGTGCCGGTGCCGTGGGCCTCGACGACGTCGACGTCCGCGGCGGACAGCCGTGCGTTGGCGAGGGCCTGGCGGATGACGCGCTGCTGGGACGGCCCGTTGGGGGCGGTGAGGCCGTTGGAGGCGCCGTCCTGGTTGACGGCGGAGCCGCGGACGACGGCCAGGACCTGGTGGCCGTTGCGGCGGGCGTCGGAGAGCCGCTCCAGCAGGAGCATGCCCGCGCCCTCGCCCCAACCGGTGCCGTCGGCGGCGGCGGCGAAGGACTTGCAGCGGCCGTCGGCGGCGAGGCCGCGCTGGCGGCTGAACTCGATGAACGTGCCGGGAGTGAACATCACGGTGACGCCGCCCGCCAGCGCGAGGGAGCACTCGCCGTTGCGCAGGGCCTGCGCGGCGAGGTGCAGGGCGACGAGCGAGGAGGAGCAGGCCGTGTCGACGGTGACCGCGGGGCCCTCCAGGCCGAAGGTGTAGGCGACGCGGCCCGAGACGATGCTGCTGGAACTGCCGGTGCCGAGGTAGCCCTCGACGCCGTCGGGCACGGCGTGCAGGCGGGCGCCGTAGTCGTGGTACATGACGCCGGCGAAGACGCCCGTGCGGGTGCCGCGCACCGCCGACGGGGCGATCCCGGCGCGTTCGAAGACCTCCCAGGTGGTCTCCAGCAGCAGGCGTTGCTGCGGGTCCATGGCGAGGGCCTCGCGCGGGGAGATCCCGAAGAAGGAGGCGTCGAACTCGGCGGCGTCGTGCAGGAAGCCGCCTTCGCGGGCGTACGAGGTGCCCGGGTGTTCGGGGTCGGGGTGGTAGAGGGCGTCGGTGTCCCAGCCGCGGTTCTCGGGAAGGCGGGTGATGCCGTCCTCGCCGGCGGTGAGGAGCTGCCAGAGGTCCTCGGGGGTGCGGACGTCGCCGGGGTAGCGGCAGCTCATCGCGACGATCGCGATGGGTTCGTCGTCGGCCGTCGTGGGCGCCGCGGCGCCGCCGGGGGCGCCGGGGGTGGTGTCCGGGTCCGCGTCGCCGAACAGTTCGGTGCGCAGGTGCCGGGCGAGGACGGTCGGGTCCGGGTAGTCGAAGATGAGGGTGGCGGGCAGCCGCAGGGCGGTCGCGGCGTTCAGCCGGTTGCGCAGCTCCACGGCGGTCAGCGAGTCGAAGCCGAGCTCCTTGAAGGCCCGCCCGGACTCGACTGCGGCCGGACCGGCGTGTCCGAGGACGGCCGCGACCTGCGTACGGACCAGGTCCAGCAGAGCGCGGTCCTGTTCGGCCGGGGACAGCCCGGCCAGTCGGGCCCGCGGACCGGACCCGTCGCCGGCGGCGGTCGCGGTGGCGTCGACCGAGCGGCGGGCGACGCCGCGTACGAGGCCGCGCAGCAGCGGGGCGACGGCGCCGGCGGCGGCCTGGACGCGCAGGGCCTCGGTGTCGACGCGCATGAGGGCGACGGCCGCGTCGTCGAGGGCGACGGCTGTGTCGAACAGTTCCAGGCCGTCGCCGGCCGTCAGCGGGGGCAGTCCGGCCCGGCGCATCCGGTTGACGTCGGCGGCGTCCAGCGCGCCGGCCATGCCGTCGGCGACGGACCACAGGCCCCAGGCCAGCGCGGTGGCCGGCAGGCCCCGGGCGTGGCGGTGCTGGGCGAGGGCGTCCAGGAAGGTGTTGGCGGCGGCGTAGTTGCCCTGGCCGGGACCGCCGAACAGGCCGGAGGTGGAGGAGAACAGCACGAAGGCGGACAGGTCCGGGGCGAGGTCCCGGGTCAGTTCGTGCAGGTTCCAGGCCGCGTCCACCTTGGGGCGCAGGACGGCCGAGAGCCGGTCGGGGGTCAGGGAGGTGATGACGCCGTCGTCGAGGACGCCTGCGGTGTGCACGACGGCCGTCAGCGGGTGCTCGGCGGGGATGCCCGCGAGCAGGGCGGCGAGGGCGTCCCGGTCGGCGACGTCGCAGGCGGCCCAGGTGGCGGTGGCGCCGGCCTCGGCGAGCGCGGCGACGAGGTCGGCCGCGCCGGGGGCGTCGGCGCCGCGCCGGCCGACGAGGAGCAGCCGGCGCACCCCGTGTTCGGCGGCCAGGTGCCGGGCGAGGAGGCCGCCGAGCGCGCCGGTGGCTCCGGTGATCAGGACCGTTCCGTCGGGTCCGAAGGCCGGGGCGCGACGGGGAGCGTCCTGCGCGCCGGCATCGGGTGCGCCGGCCTCGGTTGCGAGGGCGTCCTCGCCGGTTTCGACGCGGGCCAGGCGCGGGGCGAGTACGGCGCCGTCGCGCAGGGCGAACCGTTCCTCGTCGGCGGTGAGCGCGGCGCGCAGCGCGGCCGGGTGGCGGTCGTCGGGGATCGTGTCGGGGCCCGCGTCGACGAGGGCGATCCGGCCGGGGTGCTCCGTCTGGGCGGAGCCCAGTAGGCCCCATACGGTGGCGGCGGCGAGGTCGCTCACGTCCTCGCCCGGTATCGCGGCGACGGCGCCCCGGGTGACGACGACCAGTCGGGCGGCGGCGAACCGCTCGTCCGCGAGCCACGTCCGGGCGAGGGCCAGCGCGTCGTGCGCGGCGTCGTGCACGGCCGCGGCGGAGAGCGGGCCGGGGGTCGGCGCGAAGTCGAGGAGGACCTCGTCGGGTACGGGCGCTCCCGCGTCGACGGCGGCGGCGAGCGCGGCGAGGTCCGGGTAACGGGCGGTGTCCGGCGCGTCCTGCGCGGCCGGGTCCGCGGCCGCGCCGAGGCGGGCGTACCGGGTCGCGTCCTGCGGGCCGGCGAGGCCGGTGAGCTCGGTCCACTGACGGCGGAACACGGACTCGTGGTAGGTGGTGCGGGCGGCCCGCAGTTGGTCGGCGGTCACCGGGCGCAGCCCGAGGGAGTCGACGGTCGCGACGGGGACGCCGGCGGCGTCGGCGATCTCCAGCCGGACCCCTTCGGCGCCGGCCGGGGTGAGGCGTACGCGCAGGGTGCTCGCGCCGCCGGCGTACAGGGACACCCCGGACCAGGCGAAGGGCAGCCGGCCCCGGCCGTCGTCGGCTCCGAGGCCGCCGAGGCCGATGGCGTGCAGGGCGGCGTCGAGCAGCGCGGGGTGCAGGCCGAAACGGCCCGCCTGGTCGGCGGCGGCTTCGGGCAGGGCGACCTCGGCGTACACCGCGCCCTCGTGCTGCCAGGCCGTCCGCAGGCCGCGGAAGGTGGGTCCGTAGGCGAAGCCGATGCCGTCGAGGCCTTCGTAGCGGCCGTCGAGCGGTACCTCGACGGCGCCGGACGGCGGCCAGGCGCTCAGGTCGAAGTCGGCGGCGGTGCGGCCGGCTTCGGCGAGGACGCCGGCGGCGTGCCGCGTCCAGGGTTCCTCGGCGGCCAGGCCTTCGGCGCGGGAGTGCAGGGCGAGCGGCCGGCGGCCGGCCTCGTCGGCGGCGCCGACCCGGACGCGCAGTTGGACGCCGCCGCGCTCGGGCAGCACCAGGGGCGCTTCGAGGGTGAGTTCTTCGAGGTGGTCGCAGTCGAGTTGGTCCCCGGCGCGGGTCGCGAGTTCCACGAAGGCCGTGCCGGGGAGCAGGACGCTGCCGAGGATGGCGTGGTCGGCCAGCCAGGGGTGCGTGGACAGGGAGAGGCGTCCGACGAACACCATGCCGTCGGACTCGGGCAGCGCGACGGCGGCGGTGAGCAGCGGGTGGGCGGTGTCGTCGAGGCCGATCGCCTCGACGTCGCCGAGGCGCAGGTAGGACAGCGCGGGCCAGTAGCGCTGCCGTTGGAAGGGGTAGGTGGGCAGGTCGACGCGGTGGGCGTCGGTACCGGCGAAGTACGCCGTCCAGTCGACGCCGATGCCGTGGACGTGGGCCCGGGCGAGGGCGGTGACGAGGGCTTCGCCCTCGGGGCGCCCCTTGCGCAGGACGGGGATGAGGACGGGGTCCGGGGTGTCGGCCGAGGGGGTGACGCAGTCCTGTACGAGCCCGGACAGCACCCCGTCGGGGCCGAGTTCGAGGTAGCTGGTCACGCCGGCGGCTTCGAGGGCGCGGACGCCGTCGAGGAAGCGGACGCCTTCGCGGACGTGCCGGACCCAGAAGTCCGCCGTACCCGTGTCGGCGTCGGTGACGAGGGCGCCGGTCAGGTTCGACACGATCGGGATGCGCGGCGCCGCGAAGTCGAGTCCGTCCACGACGCGGCGGAAGTCGTCCAGCATGCCGTCCATGTGGGGCGAGTGGAAGGCGTGGCTGACGGTAAGGCGTTTGGTCCGGCGGTCGGGGAAGGACGCGACGAGCGCGGCGGCCGCGTCCTCGTCACCGGCGATCACGACGGAGCGCGGGCCGTTGACGGCGGCGATGCTCACCCGGTCGGTCAGCAGCGGCAGCACCTCGTCCTCCGAGGCCTGGACGGCGATCATGGCTCCACCCGCGGGCAGCGCCTGCATCAGCCGACCGCGCGCCGCCACCAGCGCGCACGCGTCGGCCAGGGTCAGCACCCCCGCGACGTGCGCGGCGGCGATCTCACCGATGGAGTGACCGGAGAGGAAGTCCGGCTTCACACCCCACGATTCCAGCAGGCGGAACAGTGCCACCTCGACGGCGAACAATGCGGGCTGCGTGAACCGCGTCTGGTCCAGCAGCGCGGCATCGGAGCCGAACAGGACGTCCTTGAGCGGGAGTTCGAGCAGGACGTCCAGGTGGGCGCAGACCTCGTCGAGCGCGTCGGCGAACACCGGTTGCGTGTCGTGGAGTTCTCGGCCCATGTCGAGGCGCTGGCTGCCCTGGCCGGTGAACAGGAAGGCGAGCTTGCCGGCGGTCGGAGCGCCCGCCACGAGCGCCGCGGCCGGCGCGTCCTCGGCCAGTGCCTCCAGGCCCGCGAGGAGCGTGTCACGGTCGGCGGCCACCACGGCGGCGCGGTGTTCGAACGCGGAGCGGCCGAGGGCGAGGGAGAGTCCCAGGTCGGCGGGGCGCAGCTCGGGGTGTCGTGCGGCGTGGGCGTGCAGGCGGCGCGCCTGGTCGCGCAGCGCGTCCCGGCTCTTGCCCGACAGGATCCACGGCAGCGGCGACGGCGACTCGCGGTGCGGTGTCGACGGCTCGGCGGGCGCGGGCGGCTCGGCCGGCGCGGGCGCGGGGGCCTCTTCGATGATGGTGTGGGCGTTGGTGCCGCTGATGCCGAACGAGGACACGCCGGCCCGGCGCGGACGCCCGGTCCCGGGCCACTCCACCGGCTCCGTCAGCAGGGCGATGTCGCCGGCCGTCCAGTCGACGTGCGGGGACGCCTCGTCCACGTGCAGGGTCCGGGGCAGTACCCCGTGCCGCATGGCCAGCACCATCTTCATGACGCCGGCGACGCCCGCGGCGGCCTGGGTGTGGCCGAAGTTCGACTTGATGGAGCCGAGCAGCAGCGGCCGCCCGTCGGGCCGGTCCTGACCGTACGTGGCCAGCAGGGCCTGCGCTTCGATCGGGTCGCCGAGCCGGGTGCCGGTGCCGTGGGCCTCGACCGCGTCCACGTCGGCGGGGGTCAGACCGGCGGAGTCCAGCGCCTGGCGGATGACGCGCTGCTGGGACGGCCCGTTGGGAGCGGTCAGGCCGTTGCTCGCGCCGTCCTGGTTGACGGCCGAGCCGCGGACGAGGGCGAGCACCGGATGCCCGTTGCGGCGGGCGTCGGAGAGCCGCTCGACGAGCAGCATGCCGAGACCCTCGCCCCAGCCGGTGCCGTCGGCGGCGGCGGCGAAGGCCTTGATGCGGCCATCGGCGGCCAGACCGCGCTGGCGGCTGAAGTCGACGAAGGAGGCGGGCGTCGACATGACGGTCACACCGCCCGCGAGCGCCATCGTGCACTCGCCGGCGCGCAGCGCCTGGATCGCCCAGTGCAGGGCGACCAGCGAGGACGAGCAGGCCGTGTCGACGGTGACGGCCGGGCCCTCCAGGCCCAGGGCGTAGGAGACGCGGCCGGAGACCACGCTCGCCGCGTTGCCGGTGCCGAGGAACCCCTCGCTGCCGTCGGGGGCGGCGAGGATGACGTCGAGGTAGTCCTGCCCGTTGGTGCCGGTGAAGACGCCGATCCGCTCGCCGCGCACGGTGGCGGGGTCGATGCCGGCCCGCTCGAAGGCCTCCCAGGAGGTTTCCAGCAGCAGGCGCTGCTGCGGGTCCATGGCGAGGGCCTCACGCGGGGAGATCCCGAAGAAGCCGGGGTCGAACGTGGTGGCGTCGGCGAGGAAGCCGCCCTCGCGGACGTAGGTGGTGTTCTCGGTGAGGGACTCCGGGTCGTACAGCCCGTCCAGGTCCCAGCCACGGTCGTCGGGGAACGCGGAGATCGCGTCACGGCCCTCGGCGAGCAGTTCCCACAGCTCCTCCGGCGTGCGGACCCCGCCGGGGAAGCGGCAGCTCATCGCGACGATCGCGATGGGGTCGTCGTCGGGGGCGGTCACGGCGGTGGGGGCGACGGGTGCGGCGGGCAGGGCGCCGAGGAGTTCGTCCTGGAGGAACGCGGCCAGGGACAGCGAGTTGGGGTAGTCGAAGATCAGGGTCGCGGGCAGCCTCAGCCCCGTCCGGGCGGTCAGCAGGTTGCGGATCTCCACGGCGGTCAGGGAGTCGAAGCCGAGGTCCCGGAAGGCGATGGCGGGATCCACCGAGGCGGGCCCCGGGTAGCCGAGGACGGCGGCGATCTGCGTACGGACGAACTCCAGCGCGAGCCCCTCGCGCTCACCGGCCGAGGCCTGGGCGAGGTCCCGGGTGAAGCCGTCGGGTGCGTCGGCGCCGCCACCAGCGCCGGGCGTGCCGGGTGCGCCGGCCGCGGCGAGGGCCCGTACCGCGTCGGGGAGTTCGGCGATGAGCGGGCAGGGGCGTACGGCGGTGAGGCCGGGCGCCAGACGGTCCCAGTCGATGTCGGCGACGACCACGGACGTCTCGTCGAGGCTGAGCGCCATGTGCAGTGCGGAGACGGCCAGTTCGGGCGGGAGCCCGGGGAGGCCGGCGGCGCGCAGACGTTCGGCGACGAGTTCGTCGGTGGCCATGCCGCCCTCGGCCCAGGCACCCCAGGCGATCACGGTGGCGGGCAGGCCGTCCGCGCGGCGCCGGTCGGCGAGCGCGTCCAGGGAGGCGTTCGCGGCTGCGTAGTTGGCCTGTCCGGCGGCGCCGAAGGCGGCGGCGAGGGAGGAGAAGAGGACGAACGCGGACAGGTCCAGGTCGCGGGTCAACTCGTCGAGGACTTGGGCGGCGTGGGCCTTGGGGCCGAGCACCGCGGCCAGGCGCGCCGGGGTCAGCGCGTCGAGGACCCCGTCGTCGAGGACGCCCGCGGCGTGGACGACGGTGGTCAGCGGGAATGCGGACGGAACACCGGCGAGCAGCTCGGTCACCGCGTCGCGGTCGGCGACGTCGCAGGCGGCGAGGGTGACCGAGGCGCCCATGTCCCGCAGTTCGGCGGCGAGTTCCTCCGCGCCGTCGGCGGCGGGGCCGCGCCTGCTGACCAGCAGCAGGTGCTCGGCTCCGGTACGGGCGAGCCAGCGCGCCACGTGCCGACCGAGCGCGCCCGTGGCGCCGGTGACCAGGGCGGTGCCGGTGGTGGTCCACTCGGCGGCGGGGCTCTGCTCCTGGGGTGCGCGGACCAGCCTGCGGGCGAGGACACCGGTGGAGCGGACGGCGAGGTGGTCCTCGGCGCCGATGCCGCCCAGCACGTCCATCAGGCGGGCGGCGGAGCGCGCGTCGGCGGTCGGCGGCAGGTCGACGAGGCCGCCCCAGCGGCCGGGCAGTTCGAGGGCGGCGGTGCGGCCGAGACCCCAGACCGGCGCCTGGGCCGGTGCGGTGAGCCGGTCGGAGCGGCCGGTGGACACCGCGCCCCGAGTGGCGGCCCAGAGGGGGGCGTCGACGTCCGTGTCGCCGAGTGCCTGGACGAGTGCGAGGGTGGCGGCGAGGCCGGCGGGCAGCGCCGGGTCCTCGGGGTGCGCCCGCTCGTCGAGGGCGAGCAGCGAGAGCACGCCGGCGGGCGCGTCCGTGCCCGCCAGGGCTTCCGCGATCCGGGCGGCGACGGCGGCCCGGTCCTCGACGGTCGCGTCGACCGTCAGGGTGCTGACGGTGACCCCGCGCGCGGCCAGGGCCCGGGCGGCGGCGACGGCCCACGGGGCGTCGGCGTGACCGGCGGGTACGACGAGGAGCCAGTGCCCGGACAGGGGTACGGACCCGGTGTCGGTGAGGGGTTTCCAGGTGACGCGGTAGCGCCAGCCGCCGACGGTGTCGCGGTCGCGGTGCCGGCGGTGCCAGGCGGACAGTGCGGGCAGCACGTTGCTGAGCGGCTCGTCGCCGCCGATGCCGAGGGTGTCGGCGAACGCGGCCAGGTCCTCGCTGTCGACGACCTCCCAGAACTTGGCGTCGCTGGTGCCCAGTTCGCGTCCGTCGGCGGGTCCGGCCAGGTCGGTGAAGGGGTCGCGGGGCCAGTACAGCTCGCGCTGGAAGGCGTACGTCGGCAGGTCGACGCGGCGCGCCCCGGTCCCGGCGAACCGGGCGACCCAGTCCGGGGACAGGCCTCGTACGTGGGCACCCGCCACGGCGGCGGCCAGGGAGCGGGCTTCGGGGCGGCCGGTGCGCAGCGCGGGCAGGAACGCGGCGGCGCGGGCGCCGGTCGCGCTCCGGCAGTCCTGGCCGAGGGCGGAGAGCACCCCGCCGGGGCCGATCTCCAGGTAGGCGCTGACGCCGCGGCTCTCCAGCCAGCGGATGCCGTCGAGGAAGCGGACGGTCTCGCGGACGTGGCGGACCCAGAACCCGGCCGTACCCATCTCACCGTCGGTGACGAGGGCGCCGGTCAGGTTCGACACGACGGGGATGCGCGGAGCCGCGTACGTCAGCCCCTCCACGACCCGGCGGAAGGCGTCGAGCATGCCGTCCATGTGCGGCGAGTGGAACGCGTGACTGACCGAGAGCCGCTTGGACTTGCGGTCCGGGAAGGCCGCCACGACCGCCGCCACCGCGTCCTCGTCACCGGCGATCACGACAGCCTGCGGACCGTTGACGGCGGCGATGCTCACCCCGTCCGTCAACAACGGCAGGACCTCGTCCTCCGAAGCCCGCACCGCGACCATCACACCACCGGCCGGCAACGCCTGCATCAACCGACCACGCGCCGCCACCAACGTGCAGGCGTCATACAGCGACAACACACCGGCCACGTGCGCGGCGGCGATCTCACCGATCGAATGGCCGCAGAGGAAGTCCGGCTTCACACCCCACGACTCGAGGAGCCGGAACAGCGCCACCTCGACCGCGAACAGCGCCGGCTGCGTGAACCGCGTCTCGTCCAACAGGGCCGCGTCCGACCCGAACAACACGTCCTTCAACGGCAGATCGAGCTCCAGCCGACCGCACACCTCGTCCAACGCGGCCGCGAACACCGGATACGCGTCGTACAGTTCACGCCCCATACCCAGCCGCTGACTGCCCTGCCCCGTGAACAGGAACGCCAGCTTGCCATCGGTGGCGGACGCTTCGAGCACGTCGGCGGACGCCCGACCCTCGGCGAGGGCGGCGAGCCCCGCCAGCAGTTCCTCGCGGTCCTCGGCGACGACCGCGGCCCGCCGGTCCAGGGCGGCCCGGGTGAGTGCCTGCGCGTAGGCGACGTCCTGGACGCGCAGCTCGGGCAGGGCCGTGAGGTGGGCGTGCAGCGTCGCGGCCTGCGCACGCAGCGCGGCCTCGGTCTTGCCGGAGAGGACCACGGGCACGACGGCCGGCTCGGCGCACGGTTCGAGTGCCGGAACGCCATCGGCGCGGCCTGGGGTCGGCTCCTCGGCGGAACCTTCGCCCGCCTCCTCGGCGCTCTCCAGGATGACGTGCGCGTTCGTCCCGCTCATGCCGAACGAGGACACGCCGATGCGGCGCGGCCCCTCGTGCCGCGGCCACGGCCGCGCCTCGGTCAGCAGGGAGACCTCTCCCGCGGACCAGTCGACGTGCGGGGTCGGCTCGTCCAGGTGCAGGGTGCGCGGCAGCAGCCCGTTGCACATCGCCATGACGCTCTTGATGACGCCGGCGACGCCGGCGGCGGCCTGCGCGTGCCCGATGTTGGTCTTGAGGGAGCCCAGCCACAGCGGGCGCCCGTCGGGGCGGTCCTGGCCGTACGTGGCGATGATCGCCTGTGCCTCGATGGGGTCACCGAGGCCGGTGCCGGTGCCGTGCGCCTCGACGGCGTCGACCTGGTCGGGCGTGAGGCGGGCGTTGGACAGCGCCTGCAGGATGACCCGCTGCTGGGAGGGGCCGTTGGGGGCGGTCAGGCCGTTGGAGGCGCCGTCCTGGTTGACGGCGGTGCCGCGGACGACGGCGAGGACGCGGTGCCCCTTGCGGCGGGCGTCGGACAGCCGCTCCACGAGGAGGACGCCGACGCCTTCGGCGAGGCTGAAGCCGTCCGCGTCCGGCGCGAACGCCTTGCAGCGACCGTCGGTGGCCAGGCCGCGCTGCTTGCTGTAGTCGATGAACGTGCCGGGCGCGGCCATCAGGGTGGCACCACCGGCGAGCGCCATCGAGCACTCGCCGTTGCGCAGGGCCTGGACGGCCAGGTGCAGGGCGACGAGGGAGGACGAGCAGGCCGTGTCGACGGTGACGGCGGGGCCTTCGAGGCCGAACGTGTAGGACAGCCGGCCCGAGGCGACGCTCGCCGCGTTTCCGGTGCCGAGGTAGCCCTCCACGTTCTCGGAGGAACTCAGCAGCGCCGTCAGGTAGTCGTGGTTGCTGGTGCCGACGAACACGCCGACCTGCTTGCCGCGCATCGAGGTCGGGTCGATGCCCGCACGCTCGAACGCCTCCCACGAGGTTTCCAACAGGAGCCGCTGCTGGGGGTCCATGGCGAGGGCCTCGCGCGGGGAGATCCCGAACAGGGACGGGTCGAACCGTGCGAAGTCCCGTACGAAGCCACCCTGGTTGGCGTAACTGGTGCCCGGGTGTTCGGGGTCGGGGTGGTAGACGGTGTCCATGTCCCAGCCGCGCTCGACGGGGAAGCCGGAAATGGCGTCCACTCCGTCGGCGACCAACTGCCACAGTTCCTCGGGCGAGGTCGCCCCACCGGGGTAGCGGCAGCCCATGCCCACGATGGCGACGGGGTCCTGGTTCTTCGCCTCGACGTCGCGAAGCCGCTGACGCGTCCGGTGCAGATCCGCCGTCACCAGCTTCAGGTAGTCCCGCAGCGTCTCTTCATTCGCCATGTAACGCAACCACCCATTTGCAGCAGACGGCATCGGAAAACTGTGTGCAGCGCCGAGAATTGACATCGGAAATGCGAGTGCTTCACTCGTCGGGCGAAGCGACTCCCGACCGCAGGCTATTTCCGGCCCAACCCGCCCTACAACCCCTAACTGCCCCCTACGCACCCCTGGTGGGGGAATGCGTAGGGGGCAGTGTTTCCCGGGCAATTACTCACGGGAGCTGGTCATCTTCACCGAAAATCGGCAGACCGTCAATAACGACCGAGTCCCTTGTTGATAAAGGCGAACAGTTCCTCGTCGCTGGCGTCCTGGAGCTGGTCCGCCGCGTCGACGTCCCCGTCCGCACCGGCCGTCGCGTCGCCACCGGCGCCGTCGACCCCGAGGGCCGCCGCGACGTTTTCCGTCGGACCGGCGGCGGTCGGGTCCTCGCTGTCGTTCCACTTCGTCAGCAGCGACTGGAGCCGCATCGTCACCCTGGCCCGCACCACGTTGTCGCCCGTGCCCTGTTCCAGTACGGATTCCAGTCGGTCGAGTTCCTCCAGCAGCGGGGCCCCGCCGGCCACCGCGTCGGGCACGATCCCGGCGCGCAGGTAGGCGGCGACGGCGGCCGGGGTGGGGTGGTCGAAGACGAGGCTGGCCGGCAGCTTCAGCCCGCTGACGGCGCCGAGCCGGTTGCGCAGCTCGACGGAGGTGAGGGAGTCGAATCCCAGCTCCTTGAACGCCCGCCCGGCTTCGACGGCCGTCAGGTCGGGGTGCCCGAGGACGGCGGCGACGGCCGTGCGGACCAGGTCCAGCAGCAGGCGCTCCTGCTCCACCTCGGGCAGCCCGGCGAGCTGCCGCGTCAGCGGCGCGCCCCCGGCCAGGTCGTCGGCGGTCTCGCGTTCCGCGCTCTCGATGACCCGCCGGGCCTCGGGGAGTTCCAGCAGTAGCGGACGGTCCCGGTCGGCGGTGAAGGCGAGGGTGAACCGCTTCCAGTCCATGTCGACGACGGTGAGGGTGCTCTCGTCCCGGTCCAGGGCGTGCTGGAGCGAAGCCAGCGTCCGGGCGGGCGACATGGCGATGATGCCGTGGCGCCGCATCCGGTCGCCCGCCGCGCTGTCGTCGCCGTCCGCACTGCCCCAGGGACCCCAGGCGAGGGAGGTCGCGGGCAGGCCTTCGGCCCGCCGGTACGCGGCGAAGGCGTCCAGGAACGCGTTGCCGGGGGCCTGGTTGCCCTGGCCGGGGGCGCCGAAGGTGGCGGCGAAGGAGGAGAAGAGGACGAACGCCGACAGGTCGAGGTCACGGGTCAGCTCGTGCAGGTTCCGCGTCGCGTCGACCTTGACCCGCAGGACACCGGCGACCTGCTCGGGGGTGAGCGTCTCGATGACCCCGTCATCGACGACGGCCGCCGCGTGGATCACCGCGCCGAGCGGCCGGTCGGCGGGTACGGAAGCCAGGAGGGCGGCGAGTTCCTCGCGGTCGCCGACGTCGCAGGCGGCGACGGTGACGTCCGCGCCGAGCGCGATCAGCTCCGCGCGCAGCTCGGCGGCGCCGGGCGCGTCCGGACCACGACGACTGGTAAGGACCAGGTGCTCCGCACCGTTCGAAGCGAGCCAGCGGGCCACGTGCGCGCCGAGCGCGCCCGTCCCCCCGGCGACCAGCGTCGTACCGGCCGGACGCCACTCGCGCACGACCGGCGACTCGGCGAGGCGGGCCCGCACGAGACGCCGTACGAACACCCCGGAAGCCCGCACGGCCACCTGGTCCTCGGTGCCGTCACCGGCCAGCACCCCTACGAGCCGGCCCAAGGTCCGGTCATCGACCTCCGACGGCAGGTCGACCAGGCCACCCCAGCGGCCCCCCTGTTCCATGGAGGCGACCCGACCGAGACCCCAGATCAGCGCCTGCTCCGGGTCCTCGACCCGGTCGGTCCGCCCTGCGGCGACCGCGTTCCGGGTGACGCACCACAGGGGCGCGGCCACGTCGGCGTCACCGAGGGCCTGGGACAGCGCGAGCCCGGCGGCAAAGGCGGCATCGCCGGCGAGGGCGAGGAGGGAGACGACGCCCGCGGGGTCGTCCGCCCCGGCGGTGACGGCCTTCAGCGTGGTGGCGAGCGCGTCCCGGTCGGCGGCTCCGGCGGCGACGGTGACCGTACGGACCTCCGCGCCGTGCTCGGCGAGCGTACGCAGCACACCGGCGGCGGCGTCGTCCCCGGCCGGGGCCTCCGGTACGACGACGAGCCACACCCCGGACAGGCGTTGCCGGGTCGGATCGTCGGCCCGGGACTTCCAGGTGACCCGGTAGCGCCATCCGTCGACCGTGGACTCCTCGCGGCTCTGTCGCCGCCAGGAGGACAGACCCGGCAGGACGGTACCCAGCGACTGGATCGCGTCGGGCGTGTCGAAGGCCAGCGCTTCGGCGAGCGCCGTCACGTCCTCCCGTTCGACGGCGTCCCAGAACCGGGCGTCGACCACACTCTCCGCAGCCTGCTCCCCCGCTTCGACGGGGGCGGGCTCGGGCCAGAAACGCTGCGACTGGAAGGCGTAGGTCGGCAGGTCCACGCGCCGGGCACCCGTACCGGCGAACACGGCGTCCCAGTCGACGGCCACACCCCGCACGTACGCCTCACCGAGCGACAACCAGAAGCGTTCCAACCCGCCCTCGTTGCGGCGCAGGGAGCCCAGGACGGCCGCCTCGCGGCCCGCGTCCTCCACGGTCTCCTGCATCCCGACGGTCAGCACGGGGTGGGGGCTCGACTCGATGAACACGCCGAAACCCTGATCGAGGAGCGTGCGAGTGGCTTCCTCCAGCTCGACCGTCTGGCGGAGGTTGCGGAACCAGTAACCCGCGTCCAGCTCGGGCCCATTGACCCACTCACCCGTCACGGTCGACAGGAACGGCACCCGCGCGGGCTGCGCAACGATCGGCGCGAGCAACTCGCCCAGTTCGTCCTTCAGGAGATCGACCTGGGCGGAATGCGAGGCGTAGTCCACCGCGATCCGCTTCGCACGAATCCCGTCAGCCTCGCAAGCGGCCAGGAGTTCTTCCAAGGCCTCGACCTCACCGGAAACGACCACCGAGGACGGGCCGTTGACAGCGGCGACGGAAATCCGCGCCTCGCCCCACGGCGCGATCCGCTCACGCACCTCGACAGCGGACAGGGGCACGGAGACCATGCCACCCAAACCGGCCAGCACCCGACCGATCGCCTGACTGCGCAGGGCAACCACCCGAGCCGCATCCTCCAGCGACAGGATCCCCGCCACACACACGGCAGCGATCTCACCCTGCGAATGCCCGATCACCGCACCCGGACGCACACCCGCCGCCCGCCACACCTCGGCAAGAGACACCATCACCGAGAACAACGCCGGCTGAACCACATCCACCCGATCGAACGACGGCGCGCCCTCCACACCCCGCAACACATCGATCAACGACCAGTCCGTGAACGGCTCCAACGCCTTCGCACACTCATCGATCCGCGCCGCGAACACGGCCGACGAGTCCAACAGACCCACCGCCATCCCCACCCACTGCGAACCCTGACCCGGGAACACGAACGCCGTCTTCCCACCGATCACCGACCCCGTCACCACACCCGCGGCCATCGCACCCGACGCCACCGCACCCACACCCGCCACGTGATCACCCAGCACCACCGCACGATGATCCAAACCCGCACGCGACGACACCAACGACCAACCCACATCCACCGGATCCACACCCGCACCACCCGGCAACCAACCCACCAGACGATCCGCCTGCGCCCGCAAAGCCGCCGCACTCTTGCCCGACAACACCCACGGCACCACCGGCAAACCCACACCAGAACCCACACCAGAACCGGAGGCCTCCACCTCCGGCGCCTGCTCCACGATCACGTGCGCGTTCGTCCCACTGAACCCGAACGACGACACACCCGCACGACGCGGGTGGTCGGTCTCGGGCCACGTCGTACGTTCCGTGAGCAGTTCGACGGCGCCGGACTGCCAGTCCACGTGGGGCGAGGGCTCGTCGACGTGCAGGGTGCGGGGCAGGACCCCGTGCCGCATGGCCAGCACCATCTTGATCACGCCCGCCACGCCCGCCGCGGCCTGGGTGTGCCCGATGTTCGACTTCACCGAGCCCAGGAACAGCGGTTGTCCCTCGGCGCGGGCCTGTCCGTACGTCGCCATCAGGGCCTGTGCCTCGATCGGGTCGCCGAGTGAGGTTCCCGTGCCGTGGGCCTCCACCACGTCGATCTGATCGGTGGAGAGCCGCGCGTTGGTCAGGGCCTGGCGGATGACGCGCTGCTGCGAGGGGCCGTTGGGGGCCGTCAGGCCGTTCGAGGCGCCGTCCTGGTTGATCGCGGAGCCACGGACCACGGCGAGCACCGGGCGACCGTTCTTTCGTGCGTCGGAGAGTCGTTCCAGGAGCAGGACGCCGACTCCTTCCGCCGGGCCGAAGCCGTCGGCGCCCGCCGCGAAGGCCTTGCAGCGGCCGTCCGTGGACAGTCCGCGCTGCTTGCTGAACTCGACGAAGAGTCCGGGCGTGGACATGACGTGGACGCCGCCGGCGACGGCCATGGAGCACTCCCCCGCCCGCAGGGCCTGCACCGCGAGGTGCAGGGCGACCAGGGATGCCGAGCACGCGGTGTCGACGGTGACCGCCGGGCCTTCGAGGCCGAAGGTGTAAGAGAGGCGACCGGACAGGACGCTGGAGGCGTTGCCGGTGCCGAGGTGGCCCGCGTAGTCCTCGCTCGCTTCGAGCAGCGGGGTGAGGTAGTCGGAGCCGTTCATGCCGACGAAGACGCCGCTCCGGCTACCGCGCAGGGTGTGCGGGTCGATGCCGGCCCGCTCGAACGCCTCCCAGGAGGTTTCCAGCAGCAGCCGCTGCTGCGGGTCCATCGCCATGGCCTCGCGCGGGGAGATCCCGAAGAAGTCGGCGTCGAACGCGGAGGCACCGTCGAGGAACCCGCCCTCGCGGGTGGTCGAGGTGCCCTGTTCGTCGGGGTCGTCGGAGAACAGGTGGTCCAGGTCCCAGCCCCGGTCGGTGGGGAACGCGGTGAGGGCGTCGCCGCCGGCGGCGAGCAGGTCCCACAGTTCCTCGGGCGAGCGGACGCCGCCGGGGAAGCGGCAGCTCATGGCCGTGATGGCGACGGGCTCGTGGGCCTGGCTCTCGATGTCCCGCAGACGTCCGTACGCCTCGTCGAGATCCGTCGTGACCTTCTTGAGGTATTCGCGGAGCTTTGCTTCGTTCGCCACTGGCGCTTCACCTATTCGCGTGTCGAGACCGTGGAGGGACGGCTCAAGAATTCAAGGGAGTTCCGGGGAGGCCGGACGGATCCTTGGAGATCCGGGGAGATCGAGTGAGTCCGAGTGAGTTCGAGTGAGTTCGAGTCGGATCCGGGAGCCGGGGGTAGCCCGAGGATATTTGAGGAATATCGGCAAGCCCGGGGCCGTACCGCCGGAACAGGGGTTCCGGCGGTACGGCCTGGGGGTGGTTGGGGTTCAGCCCTGACCGAACTTCTTGTCGATGAGGGCGAACAGCTCGTCGTCGCTCGCGTCCTCGATCTCGCCGGCGCCCGCCTCGTCGTCCGTCCCGCGGGCCTCGTTCCACTGGGCCAGCAGGGTCTGGAGCCGTACCGCGACCCGTGCGTGGGCCGCGTCGTCGCCGGCGGTCGCGGCCAGTTCCGTCGGGTCCAGCGAGGAGAAGGTGCTTTCGAGGCGGTCGAGTTCCTCCAGTACGGAGAGCTTGCGGCCGCTCGTCCCCTCGGGGGCCAGCTCGCCGAGCACCTGCCGGGCGAGAGCGGCCGGGGTCGGGTAGTCGTAGATCAAGGTGGCGGACAGGCGCAGCCCGGTGGCCGCGCCGAGCCGGTTGCGCAGCTCGACCGCGGTCAACGAGTCGAAGCCCAGCTCCTTGAACGCCTGCTCCTCCCCGATCTGTTCTGCGGACCGGTAGCCGAGTACGGCGGCGACCTGCCCCCGCACAAGGTCCAGTACGGTCCGCTCCCGCTCAGCCGGCGCCAGCCCGGCGAGCCGCTGCGCCGGCGACTGCTCCCCCGCCCCGTCGGGCGCGGTCGTGCCGTCGGCGGGGGAGGTGACGGACGACGCCGTCGCCCGTCGCCGCTGTCGGACGGGGGTCCGGACCAGGCCGCGGAACATCGGGAGGATCCCGCCGTCCGCGGCCCGGGCCCGCAGGGTGGGGAGGTCGACGGCCACGGGCAGCAGGACCGGCTCGCCGTCCGCCGCGAGGGCGGCGTCGAAGAGCGCGAGGCCTTCCCGTGCCGACAGCGGCGCGACACCGCCGCGCGCGGCGCGTCCCCGCTCCGCGTCGGTGAGCCGGCCCGCCATGCCGCGTTCTTCGGCCCACATGCCCCACACCAGGGACAGTGCGGCGAGCCCGCCGGCCCGGCGGTGCCGGGCGAGCGCGTCGAGGAAGACGTTCGCCGCACCGTAGTTGGCCTGACCCGCACCGCCGAGGGTGCCGGCGGCGGCCGAGAAAAGGACGAACGCCGACAGGTCGAGGTGACGGGTCAACTCGTGCAGGTTCAGCGCCCCGTCGACCTTGGGCCGCATCACCCGGTCGACGCGCTCGGGAGTGAGCAGGTCCACGACGCCGTCGTCCAGGACGGCCGCCGTGTGGATGACCGCCGTCAACGGACGCTCGGCCGGTACGGAGTCCAGCAGCGCGGCCAGTGCGGCCCGGTCGGCGACGTCGCACGCCGCCCAGGTGACCTGCGCCCCCAACGCGGTCAGCCGCGTGGTGAGTTCGCCGGCCGACTCCGTGTCGCCGCCGCGGCGGCCGGTGAGCAGCAGGTGGCGTACGCCGTGTTCGGTGACCAGGTGGCGGGTGAGGAGGCCGGCGAGTCCGCCGCCGGCCCCGGTGACGAGGACCGTACCGCGGGTGTCGATGCGGCTCTTCGTGTCGTCCCCGTCCGTCGTCCCGGCGACGGTGTCCACCCGGGCCAACCTCGGTACGTACAGCGTTCCGTTGCGTACGGCGAGTTCGGGCTCCTCGGATGTGAGGGCGGCCGCGAGGGCCCGCCCTGAGGCATCGCTCCCGTCGAGGTCGACGAGTACGAACCGGTCGGGGTGCTCGGTCTGCGCCGCGCGCAGCAGGCCCCACACCGGGGTGTGGGCGAGGTCGACGGCCTCGGTGTCGGTGTGCGCGGCCACGGCGCCCCGGGTGACGACGGCGAGGCGTGCGCCGGCGAAGCGGCCGTTGTCCAGCCAGGTCTGCACGGTCGCGAGCGCCCGGTGCGTCACCTCGTGGACCTCGTCCGCCGTCGGGTGGGCCGGGGTGCGGCCGGTGCTCGCCGTGAACGGCACGACCACGGTGTCGGGCGCGGGCCGGCGCCCGGCGGCGACGGCTTCCTCCAGGGCCACCAGGTCCTCGTACGTCGCGACGGGGACCCCGGCGTCGCCCAGGGCGGCGGCGAACGAGTCGGCGCCGGAGCCGGCGCCGATGACCGCGAGGGTCGCGGAGCCCACCCGGGCGGCCGCCGTCGTCCGCACCCAGTCGAGGCGGAACAGCGAGTCGTGGACCCCGTCGGGGGCCGGCGCCGTGAACCGCTCGACGTCGACTTCCCGGGTCACCAGGGTCGCGACGGACGCGACGGGCACGCCCTGCGCGTCGGCCAGTTCGACGGACACGGTGTCCGCGCCGCCCGGGGTGATCCGCAGGCGCAGCGTGTCGGCCACGTCCACGCCCGCCCCGTGGAGCCGTACTCCGCGCCAGGCGAGCGGTTCGCGGGCGGTGGTGTCCGCGGCGGTGGCGGCCAGGGCCTGTACCGCCGCGTCGAGGAGAGCGGGATGGAGGGCGAACCCAGCTGCCGGGGAGCGCAGTTCGTCGGAGAGTCCGACCTCTGCGAAGACCTCGTCGCCGCGCACCCAGATCCCGTTCAGGGTCCTGAGCTCCGGTCCGTGGTGGAGCCCGGCGACCGCGAGGCGCTCGTGCACGTCTTCGACGGGAACCTCCACGGCGTCGGCGGGCGGCCACGCTTCGGCGCCGACGGAGCCGACGACGCCCCCGGCTGCCCACTCGGCTTCGAAGGGGGCTTCGAAGGCGGCCCCGGATTCGGTCTCGGATTCGGTCTCGGATTCGGTCTCGCCGAGGTGGCCCGTGGCGTGGCGGGACCAGGTCCCGCCGTGTGCCGTGGGGCCGTCCGTCGCTTCGGTCCGACTGTGTACCTGGACGGTGCGACGTCCGGCGTCGTCCGCCCCGCCGACGGTGAGCCGGAGCTGTACGGCTCCGACCTCAGGCAGCACGAGCGGTGCCTCGTGGGTCAGCTCCTCCAGCCGGCCGCAGCCGGCCTCGGCGCCGGCCCGCAGCGCGAGTTCGACGAAGGCCGCACCGGGCACGACCACCGAGTCGGCCACGACGTGGCCGGCCAACCAGGGGTGCGTACGGCGGGACAGTCGGCCGGTGAACAGGAACCCTCCCGTGTCCGGCAGTTCGACCGCCGCGCCGAGCAGCGGGTGCCCCGCCGACTCGATGCCGAGCGAGGCGGCGTCCTCCAGCGCCGCGAAGGAGTCGATCCAGTAGCGCTCGCGCTGGAAGGCGTACGTCGGCAGGTCGACGCGCCGCGCGCCGGTCCCGGCGTAGAAGGCCGTCCAGTCGACGGTGACGCCTTGGACGTGCGCCTGCGCGAGGGCGGTGACGAGGGTCACGGCCTCGGCGCGTGCCTTGCGGAGCACGGGCACACACGTGACGGTCGCCTCGGCCAGGCAGTCCTGGGCGAGGGCGGACAGGATCCCGTCGGGACCGAGTTCGAGGTACGTGGTCACGCCGGCGGCTTCCAGCGCGCGGACGCCGTCGAGGAACCGGACACCCTCGCGGACGTGCCGGACCCAGAAGTCCGCGCTGCCCATCTCGTCCCCGGCGATCAGGGCGCCGGTCAGGTTCGAGACGATCGGGACGCGCGGCGTCGCGTACGCCAGCCCGTCCGCCACCTTGCGGAAGTCGGCGAGCATGCCGTCCATGTGCGGCGAATGGAACGCGTGACTCACCGTGAGCCGCTTGGACTTGCGGCCGGTGAAGGCCTCCACGACCGCCGTCGCCGCGTCCTCGTCACCCGCGATCACGACCGACTGCGGGCCGTTGACGGCGGCGACGCTCACCCGGTCCGTCAGCAACGGCAGGACCTCGTCCTCCGAGGCCTGCAGGGCGATCATCACGCCACCAGTCGGCAGCGCCTGCATCAACCGGCCGCGCGCCGCGACCAGCGTGCACGCGTCGTCCAGCGACAGGACACCCGCCACGTGCGCGGCAGATATCTCACCGACCGAATGCCCGGACACGAAGTCCGGCCGCACGCCCCACGATTCCAGCAGCCGGAACAGTGCCACCTCCACCGCGAACAACGCCGGCTGGGCGTACTCGGTCCGATCCAGCAGGCCGCCATCCGCCCCGAACAGCACCTCCTTCAGCGGCACTTCCAGGTCGAGCCGCTCGCACACCGCGTCCAGCGCGGCGGCGAACACCGGGAAGGCGTCGTACAGTTCACCCCCCATCCCGATCCGCTGGCTGCCCTGCCCGGTGAACAGGAAAGCCACCATCTGTTCCGTGTTCGCCACACCCCGGGTCAGCTCGGCGGCGGAGTCGCCTGCCGCGAGCGCCGTCAGCGCCCCTCGGTAAGCCTCCTCCCCGTCCGCGACGATCACGGCGCGGTGGTCGAGCAGGGCCCGGCCGGTCGCGAGCGAGTGACCGACGTCCACCGGCCGTGCCCCGCCGCCGCCGGCGAGGTGGCCGAGCAGCCGGGCGGCCTGGTCGCGCAGAGCGGCCTGCGTACGGCCGGTGAGGATCCACGGCCAGGCGCCGGACTCGTCGGCCTCCGGTGACTCGGGGGCCTCCATCGCATCGGGCGTTTCAGGGGCCTGCTCCAGGATGGTGTGGGCGTTCGTGCCGCTCACACCGAACGAGGAGACACCGGCCCGGCGCGGGCGGCCGGTCTCAGGCCACGCCCGCTGCTCGGTCAGCAGTTCCACCTCGCCCGCCGTCCAGTCGACGTGCGGGGTGGGCCCGTCGACGTGCAGGGTCTGCGGCAGCGTGCCGTGCCGCATGGCCATCACCATCTTGATGACGCCCGCGACACCGGCCGCGGCCTGGGTGTGCCCGATGTTCGACTTGATCGAACCGAGCAGCAGCGGCCGGCCCTCGGGCCGGTCCTGCCCGTACGTGGCCAGCAGCGCCTGCGCCTCGATCGGGTCGCCCAGCTTCGTGCCCGTGCCGTGGGCCTCGACGGCGTCCACGTCGGCGGCGGTCAGACCCGCGCCGGCCAGCGCCGCACGGATCACCCGCTGCTGCGACGGCCCGTTCGGTGCCGTCAGACCGTTGCTCGCACCGTCCTGGTTGACCGCCGAACCACACACCACCGCCAGCACCGGATGACCGTTGCGGCGGGCGTCCGACAGCCGCTCCACGAGCAGCATGCCGACACCCTCACCCCAACCCGTACCGTCCGCGCCCTCCGCGAAGGCCTTGATCCGGCCGTCCGCGGCGAGGCCGCCCTGGCGGGCGAACTCGACGAACGCTCCCGGTGTCGACATGACCGTCACACCACCGGCCAGAGCGATCGAGCATTCGCCGTTGCGGAGCGCCTGTACGGCGAGGTGCAGGGCCACGAGCGATGCCGAGCACGCGGTGTCGACGGTGACGGCCGGCCCTTCGAGGCCGAACACGTAGGAGAGGCGGCCGGAGACGACGCTCGCGGAGTTGCCGGTGCTCATGAACCCGTCTCCGCCGTCGGCGGAGTTCAACACGAGCGAAAGGTAGTCCTGCCCGTTGGTCCCGACGAACACGCCGGCCTGGCTGCCGCGCAGGGACGACGGGTCGATGCCGGCCCGCTCGAACGCCTCCCACGAGGTCTCCAGCAACAGCCGCTGCTGCGGGTCCATGGCGAGGGCCTCGCGCGGTGAGATCCCGAAGAATCCGGGGTCGAACTGCGCGACGTCGTAGAGGAATCCACCTTCGCGGGCGTACGGGGTCTCCTGCTCGGAGCGCGGCCCGAAGAGTTCCTCCGCGTCCCAGCCCCGGTCGGCCGGGAACTCGCCGATGGCGTCGCCGCCGGCGGCAAGCAGCTGCCACAGGTCCTCGGGGGTGCGCACGCCACCGGGGAAGCGGCAGCTCATCGCGACGATCGCGATCGGATCGTCGTCGCCCGGCTTGGCCGTCGCCCGCGCCGCGGGAGCGCTCACCGCTTCCGCGTTGCCGAGCAGTTCACCGCGCAGGTGGTCCGCCAGGTCCGTGGAGGTCGGGTAGTCGTAGATGAGTGTGGCCGGCAGGCGCAGTCCGGTGGTGGAACCCAGCCGGTTGCGGAGTTCGACGGCGGTCAGCGAATCGAAGCCGAGTTCCTTGAACGCCCGTCCCGCGCCGACGCTTTCCGCTCCGGCGTGACCGAGGACCGCGGCGACCTCCTTGCGGACGAGGTCCAGCAGCAGCCGGTCCCGCTCGGCGACGGAGAGTCCCGCCAGCCGCGACACGAGGGACTGCCGACCGTGGCCCGACCCGTCGGACGACCCTGCGTCGGCCCCGCGTGCGGTGAAGGCACCGCGTGCCTCCGGTAGTTCGGCGAAGAGGTTGCCGGGGCGCACGGCGGTGAAGCCGGTGGCGAACCGGTCCCAGTCCACGTCCACGACGGTGACGACGGTGTCGTTCGCGTCGAGGGCGCGGTGGAGGGCGTCGATCGCCGACCCGGCGGCCATGGGCGGTACGCCGCCCTTGCGCATGCGGGCGTCGAGCGCGCCGTCGGCGGCCATGCCGCCCTCGGCCCACGGGCCCCACGCGATCGACGTGGCGGCCAGGCCGTCGGCACGCCGCTGTTCGGCCAGCGCGTCCAAGTAGGCGTTGGCCGCTGCGTAGTTGGCCTGGCCGGCCGTGCCCCACGTACCCGTGACGGACGAGAACAGGACGAACGCGGAGAGTTCGATGCCGAGTTCGACGGTCAGCTCGTGCAGGTTGAGGGCGGAGACCGCCTTGGCCCGGAGTACGGACTCGAACCGGTCCGGCGTGAGGGCGTCGAGCACGCCGTCGTCCAGGATTCCGGCGGTGTGGACGATCGCGGTGAGCGTGTCGGCCTCGGTGGCCAGCAGCGTGCGCAGCGCATCCCGGTCGGCGGCGTCACACGCAACCACCGACACCTCCACACCCAGCTCCGACAGCTCGGCGGCCAGCTCGGCCGCCCCGGGGGCGTCCATGCCCCGCCGGCTGGTCAGCACCAGACGCCCGGCGCCGGCTCCGGCCAACCACCGCGCGACCCGACCACCCAGCGCACCCGTACCACCGGTCACCAACACTGTCCCGGACGGCGCCCAGGACGGCTCGCCCTGAACGGCGGCGGCACGGACCAGACGGCGCCCGAAGACCCCGGACGAACGCACCGCGACCTGGTCCTCACCGGCAGGAGCACCGGCCAGGACCCCGGCCAACCGGCCCATCGCCCGCTCGTCCCACACCTCGGGAAGGTCGACGAGACCACCCCAGCGTTCGGGCGCCTCCAGCGCGGCCACCCGACCAAGACCCCACACCTGCGCCTGAACCGGCGACACCAGCCGATCCGAACGACCCACGCTCACCGCACCACGCGTCACGCACCACAGCGGCGCCCCGACCCCGGCATCGCCGAGCGCCTGCACCAGGACGGCTGTCGCGCCGATACCGGCCGACTCGTCCCATGCGAGCAGGGACACCACACCGGCGACGGCGCTTTCCACACCGGACAGCAGCCCGGCAAGGGCTTCCCGATCGGTGCCGGACTCGACCGCCACGCGGTGGACCTCAGCCCCACGCCCGCTCAGCGCGCCCACCACGGCCGTGTCGTCCACGCCGGCGGTCGGAACCACCAGCAGCCAGGACCCGGACAGGCCCGCGCCGGCGCCGTCGACGTCCGCCAGCGGCTTCCACGACACCCGGTACCGCCACCCGTCGACCTCCGGGCCCGTGCCCGCGGCCCCGCCGCGTCGCCCGAGCGCCGTTTCCGGCCAGTACCGGCTGCGCTGGAAGGCGTACGTCGGCAGGTCGACGCGTACGGCGCCGTTCCCGTGGAGCGTCTGCCAGTCGACGGGGATCCCGCGGACGTGGCTGCCGGCCAGCGCGGCCATGGCCGTTTCCGTCTCGGACCGCCCCTTGCGCAGCACCGGCACGAACACCGCACTCGGCTCGGTCAGGCACTCCTGTCCGAGGGCGGACAGGACACCCTCGGGCCCGAGTTCGAGGTACGTCGTGACCCCCGCGGCCTCCAGGGCCCGCATGCCGTCGAGGAAGCGAACGGCTTCGCGGACGTGGCGGACCCAGAAGTCCGCGGTGGCGAGTTCCTCGGTGACGAGGGACCCGGTCAGGTTCGACACGATCGGGATGCGCGGCGTCGCGAACGACAGTCCCTCCACCACCCGGCGGAAGTCCTCCAACATGGCGTCCATGTGCGGCGAGTGGAACGCGTGACTGACCGAGAGCTGCTTGCTCTTACGACCGCTGAGGGATGCGGCGATGGCCACCGCGGCGTCTTCATCACCCGCGATCACCACCGACTGCGGGCCGTTGACGGCCGCGATGCTCACCCGGTCCGTCAGCAGCGGCAGGACCTCGTCCTCCGAAGCCTGAACGGCGATCATCACGCCGCCGGCCGGCAGCGCCTGCATCAACCGACCACGCGCCGCGACCAACGTGCACGCGTCGTCCAGCGACAGCACACCGGACACGTGCGCGGCGGCGATCTCACCGATCGAATGCCCGCAGAGGAAGTCCGGCTTCACACCCCACGACTCGAGGAGCCGGAACAGCGCCACCTCGACCGCGAACAACGCCGGCTGCGTGAACCGCGTCTCGTCCAACAGGCCCGCATCCGACCCGAAGAGAACGTCCCGCAACGGCACTTCGAGATCCAGACGCGCACCCACGGCGTCGAGAGCCTGCGCGAACACCGGGTAGGCGTCGTACAGTTCACGCCCCATGCCGAGGCGCTGGCTCCCCTGACCGGTGAACAGGAAGGCGACCTTCCCGCCGACCGGCGACCCCGTCACCACTCCCGGCGCCGTGTCTCCGTCCGCCAGGGCCGCGAGACCGGCCAGCAGGCCCTCACGGTCCGTGGCGGTCACCGCCGCCCGCTCCTCGAACGCCGAGCGGCCGGTCGCCAGCGTCCTGCCGACGTCCGTCAGCGACAGCTCGGGGTCCGCCTGGAGTCGCGCCCGCAGCCGGTCGGCCTGGGCCCGCAGCCCCGTCCCGCTCTTCGCCGAAATCACCAGCGGCAGCGGCATCCGCCGGGCACTCGGCTCCACGGCTCCCGCGTCGCCCGCGCCGAGCTCCGCCTGCGACAGCTGTGACAGCTGCGGCGCCGGCGGGGCCTGCTCGATGATCGTGTGTGCGTTGGTGCCGCTGAAGCCGAACGAGGAGACGCCGGCCCGGCGCGGACGGCCGGTCTCCGGCCAGGGCCGCCGCTCGGTCAGCAGTTCGATGTCACCCGCCTGCCAGTCCACCTGCGGGGACGGCTCGTCGATGTGGAGGCTTTCGGGAAGCTCCCCCTCCCGCATGGCCATCACCATCTTGATGACGCCCGCGACACCGGCCGCGGCCTGCGTGTGCCCGATGTTCGATTTGATCGAACCGAGCAGCAGCGGCCGGCCCTCGGGCCGGTCCTGCCCGTAGGTGGCCAGCAGGGCCTGGGCTTCGATCGGGTCGCCGAGGGTGGTGCCGGTGCCGTGGGCCTCGACGGCGTCCACGTCGGCGGCGGTCAGGCCCGCGCCGGCCAGCGCCGCACGGATCACCCGCTGCTGCGACGGCCCGTTCGGCGCGGTCAGGCCGTTGCTCGCACCGTCCTGGTTGACGGCCGAACCACGTACGACCGCCAGCACCGGGTGTCCGTTGCGGCGGGCGTCCGACAGGCGCTCCACGAGCAGCATGCCGACACCCTCACCCCAACCGGTACCGTCCGCGCCGGCGGCGAAGGCCTTGATCCGGCCGTCGGCCGCGAGCCCGCGCTGACGGCTGAACTCGATGAACGTGCCCGGCGTGGACATCACGGTCACGCCACCGGCCAGGGCCAGGTCGCACTCACCCTGACGCAGCGCCTGGATCGCCCAGTGCAGCGCGACCAGGGACGACGAGCAGGCCGTGTCGACGGTGACCGCCGGTCCTTCGAGGCCGAACACGTACGACAGCCGGCCGGACACCACGCTCGCCGCGTTGCCCGTACCCAAATGCCCTTCCAGACCGGCCGGTTCCTCCAGGAGCACGGACAGGTAGTCCTGTCCGTTGGTACCGACGAAGACACCGGCCTGGCTGCCGCGCAGCGTCTCGGGGTCGATGCCGGCGCGCTCGAAGGCCTCCCACGAGGTTTCCAGCAGCAGGCGCTGCTGCGGGTCCATGGCGAGGGCCTCGCGCGGCGAGATCCCGAAGAAGCCGGCGTCGAAGTCGGCGACGTCGTAGAGGAAGCCGCCTTCGCGGGCGTACGAGGTGCCCTGCGTGCTCGGGTCGGCGTCGTAGAGGGCGTCGACGTTCCAGCCGCGGTCCAGGGGAAGGTCGGAAATGGCGTCGGTACCGGACGCCACCAACTGCCAGAGGTCTTCCGGCGTGCGCACTCCGCCGGGGAAGCGGCAGCTCATGGCGACGATCGCGATCGGGTCGTCGTCGACGGCCCTGACCGTCGGGCCCGCGGCCTCGACCTGGGTTCCGAGGAGTTCGGAACCCAGGTGGGCGGCGAGCGCGGCCGGGGTCGGGTAGTCGTAGACGAGCGTGGCCGACAGCCGCAGTTCGGTGGCGGCGCCGAGCCGGTTGCGGAGTTCGACCGCCGTGAGCGAGTCGAATCCGATCTCGCGGAAGGCGCGTCCCGCCTCGACGTCCTGGGCGCCGGAGTGGCCGAGGACCTCGGCGACCTGTGCACGCACGAGGTCGAGGAGGAAGGCCTCCCGGTCGTCGGCGGGCAGGCCCCGCAGGCGCTCGGCGAGCGAAGAGCCCGCGCGCTCGGTACGGTCGCCCGCCCGCTCCGCACCCCGGGTGACGGCCTCGGCCTCGGGCAGGTCGGCGAGCAGCTTGCCGACGCGTACGGCGGTGAACCCGGGCGCGAACTTAGCCCAGTCGAAGTCGACGACGGTCAGTACCGCCTCGTCCGAACCGACGGCCTGCCGGAGAGCGGTGATCGCCAGGTCGGCGTTCATGGGCGGTACGCCGCCACGGCGCATCCGGGCGTCCATCGCCTCATCGGCCGCCATGCCGCCCTCGGCCCACGGACCCCACGCGATCGACGTCGCGACCAGACCGGCAGCACGACGCTGCTCGGCCAACGCGTCCAAATAGGCGTTCGCGGCAGCATAGTTGCCCTGACCGGCCGCACCCACCGTGCCGCTCATCGAGGAAAACAACACGAACGCGGACAACTCGATACCCAGCTCGACGGTCAGCTCGTGCAGGTTCAGCGCGGAAACCGCCTTGGCCCGCAACACGGACTCGAACCGCTCCGGAGTCAGAGCGTCGAGCACCCCGTCGTCCAGGATCCCAGCCGTATGCACCACCGCCGTCAACGTGTCCGCCTCGGCGGCCAGCAGCGCACCCAACGCATCCCGGTCAGCGGCATCACACGCCACCACCGACACCTCGACACCAAGCTCCGACAACTCGGCAACCAACTCGGCCGCACCCGCAGCGTCCACACCCCGACGACTGGTCAGCACCAGACGCCCGGCACCCGCCCCGGCCAACCACCGGGCCACCCGACCACCCAGCGCACCCGTACCACCGGTCACCAACACCGTCCCCGACGGCACCCAAGAATCCGTACCCCCCGCCACCGCACGCACCAAACGACGCCCGAAGACGCCCGAAGAACGCACCGCGACCTGGTCCTCACCGACAGAACCACCGGCCAACACACCCGCCAAGCGGCCCATCGCCCGCTCGTCCCACACCTCGGGAAGGTCCACCAGACCACCCCAACGCTCCGGAACCTCCAACGCCGCCACACGACCCAGACCCCACACCTGCGCCTGAACCGCCGACACCAGGACATCGGAACGACCCACACTCACCGCACCACGCGTCAGGCACCACAACGGCGCCCCCACCCCGGCATCACCCAACGCCTGCACCAGAACAGCACTCTGAACGACACCCGCCGACTCCCCCAGAGCCAGCAGCGACACCACACCGGCCACAGAGCCGACGCCCGACAACAGACCGGCCAAGGACTCCCGCTCGGTACCCGCCTCCACCACCACCCGGCGCACCTCGGCCCCACGCCCGACCAACGCACCCACCACAGCCGCGTCATCCACGCCTCCGGCAGGAACCACCACCAGCCAGACACCCGACAGCCGCACACCGGCACCGGCGTCCGTCAGCGGCTTCCACGACACCCGGTAGCGCCAGCCGTCGATCTCCGACTGTTCCTGGCCCTGTCGGCGCCAGGCCGACAGGGCGGGGACGAGGTCGCTGATGCGTGCGTCGCCGGGCACGTCCAGTTCGGACGCCAGCGACGTCAGGTCGCCGCTCTCCACCGCGTCCCAGAACCGGGCGTCCACCCCGCCGGCGGCCGGCGTGGAGGCGACCGGGCCGTTCCAGAGGATGGTCTCGGGCCAGTAGCGCTGTCGCTGGAAGGCGTACGTCGGCAGCTCCATGCGCCGGGCGCCCGTGCCGGTGAAGAACGTCGACCAGTCGACGTCAACACCCCGGACGTGGACCCGGGCCACGGCGGTGACGACTGTCTCCGCTTCTCCCCGGTCCGCGCGCAGGGCGGGAACGAAGGCGGTCTCCGCGTCGCCCGTCAGGCACTCCTGGGCGAGGGCGGACAGTACACCGTCCGGTCCCAGCTCGACGTACGTCGTCACCCCGGCGGCTTCCAGGGTGCGGACTCCGTCCAGGAAGCGGACCGCTTCGCGGACGTGGCGGACCCAGAAGTCCGCCGAGCCCATCTCGCCCTCGGCGATGAGGGCGCCGGTCAGGTTCGACACGATCGGAATGCGCGGCGCCGCGAACGACAGGCCCTCCACCACCTGGCGGAAGTCCTCCAACATGCCGTCCATGTGGGGCGAGTGGAAGGCGTGGCTGACGGTGAGCCGCTTGCTCTTGCGGCCGACGAGCGACTCCACCACCGCGACAGCGGCGTCCTCATCACCCGCGATCACCACCGACTGCGGACCGTTGACGGCCGCGATGCTCACCCGGTCCGTCAACAGCGGCAGGACCTCGTCCTCCGAAGCCCGCACCGCGATCATCACGCCACCGGCCGGCAGCGCCTGCATCAACCGACCACGCGCCACCACCAACACACACGCGTCGTCCAGCGACAGCACACCCGCCACGTGCGCGGCAGCGATCTCACCGATCGAATGCCCCGACACGAAGTCCGGCCGGACACCCCACGATGCGAGCAGCCGGAACAGCGCCACCTCGACCGCGAACAACGCCGGCTGCGTGAACCGCGTCTCGTCCAACAGGACCGCGTCCGACCCGAACAACACGTCCTTCAAAGGCAGATCGAGCTCCAGCCGACCGCACACCTCGTCCAACGCGGCCGCGAACACCGGATACGCGTCGTACAGTTCGCGCCCCATACCCAGTCGCTGACTGCCCTGGCCGGTGAACAGGAAGGCGAGGCCGCCGCTCGATGCCACGCCTTGGACGAGGCCCGGTACCGGTTCGCCGGCGGCCAGGGCCGTCAGGCGGCCGAGGAGGGACTCGGCGTCCGACGCCGGGGCCAGCACCACCGCGCGGTGTTCCAGGGCGGCGCGGTGGGCGGCGAGGGAGTGGCCGAGGTCGAGGGCGCCGCGGGTTCCCGTGGCGGCGACGGCGTCGGCCGCGGCCGGGTGCAGGCGGTCCGCCTGGGCGCGCAGGGCGGCTGCGGTGCGGCCGGAGACGAGCCACGGCAGGACCGGGATCCCGGGCGCGGTGGGCGTCGGGGACGCGGAGTCGTCCGCGGGGTGCGGGGCCTGCTCGATGACGGCGTGGGCGTTGGTGCCGCTGTAGCCGAACGAGGAGATGCCGGCGCGGCGCGGACGGCCGGTCTCGGGCCAGGTCCGCTGTTCGGTCAGCAGCTCGATGTCGCCGGCCGTCCAATCGACGTACGGGGTGGGCTCGTCGATGTGGAGGGTTTGGGGCAGGATGCCGTGCCGCATCGCCATGACCATCTTGATGACGCCCGCGGCGCCGGCGACGGCCTGGGTGTGGCCGATGTTCGACTTCACCGAGCCGAGCAGCAGCGGCCGGCCCTCGGGTCGGTCCTGGCCGTAGGTGGCCAGGAGGGCCTGGGCCTCGATGGGGTCGCCGAGTCGGGTTCCCGTGCCGTGGGCTTCGACGGCGTCGACGTCCGTGGCGGTCAGGCCGGCGTCGGCGAGTGCTTCGCGGATGACGCGCTGCTGGGACGGGCCGTTGGGGGCGGTGAGGCCGTTGGAGGCGCCGTCCTGGTTGACGGCGGTGCCGCGGACCACGGCGAGGACGGGGTGTCCGTTGCGGCGGGCGTCGGAGAGGCGTTCCAGGAGGAGCAGGCCGACGCCCTCGGACCAGATGGTGCCGTCGGCGGCGGCGGCGAACGCCTTGATGCGGCCGTTGTCCGCGAGGCCGCGCTGGCGGCTGAACTCGGTGAACGCGCCGGGCGTGGACATGATGGTGACCGCGCCGGCAAGGGCCATGGCGCACTCGCCGCTGCGCAGGGCCTGCGCGGCGAGGTGCAGGGTGACGAGCGAGGAGGAGCAGGCGGTGTCGACGGTGACGGCCGGCCCCTCCAGGCCGAAGCTGTAGGAGATGCGGCCGGAGACGACGCTGGCGGCGTTGCCCGTGCCGAGGTGTCCTTCGAGGCCGTCGCCGTCGTTCAGCCACAGTTGGAGGTAGTCCTGGGCGTTGGAGCCGATGAACACGCCGGTGCGGCTGCCGCGCAGGGTGGTCGGGTCGATGCCGGCGCGTTCGAACGTCTCCCAGGTGGTCTCCAGCAGCAGGCGCTGCTGGGGGTCCATGGCGAGGGCTTCGCGCGGGGAGATCCCGAAGAAGGCGGCGTCGAAGGAGGCGGCCTCGTGGAGGAAGCCGCCCTCGCGGACGTAGCTGGTGCCCTCGCGGTCGGGGTCGTCGCTGTAGAGGGTGTCGAGGTCCCAGCCGCGGTCGGCGGGGAAGGCGGTGATGCCGTCGCGGCCCTCGGCGAGCATCCGCCACAGGTCCTCGGGAGAGGCGACGTTTCCGGGGAAGCGGCAGTTCATGGCGACGATGGCGATCGGGTCGTCGTCCTGGCCGGCGGCCGTGGCGGCGGCCCGGCGGGAAGTGGGGCCGCTCGCGCGGTCGCCCGCGTCGTCCGCGAGGTCGCCGACGATCTCCTGGCGGAGGTATTGGGCGAGGGCGGTGGCCGTCGGGTAGTCGAAGACGAGGGTGGCGGGCAGTCGACGGCCGGTGGCCTCGCCGAGCAGGTTGCGCAGTTCGACGGCGGTCAGCGAGTCGAAGCCGAGTTCCTTGAAGGACCGGCCGGGCTCGACGGAGGCGGCGCCCGGGTAGCCGAGCGCCGAGGCGACCTGCTTGCGTACGAGGTCGAGGAGCGCACGGTCCTGTTCGGCGGCCGGGAGCCCGGCGAGGCTCGCCCGCAGGCCGGAGACACCGGCCGCGGCGCCGCCCGCGGTACGGCGTACGGGGACCCGTACGAGTCCGCGCAGCAGCGGGGACAGGGCACCCGCGCGGGCCTGCGTGCGCAGGCCGGGGAGGTCGACGCGCATCAGGACGGGTACGGGTTCGTCGATGCGGTGGACGAGGTCGAAGAGGTCGAGGCCCTCGGCCGAGGTGAGCGGGGGCAGTCCGCCACGGGTCATGCGGCTGATGTCGGCGTCGGTGAGGCTGCCGGCCATGCCCGAGCCGTCGGCCCACAGGGACCAGGCGAGGGAGGTGGCGGGCAGGCCGAGGGAGCGGCGGTGTTGGGCGAGGGCGTCGAGGAAGACGTTGGCCGCCGCGTAGTTGCCCTGGCCGGCGCCGCCGAGGACGCCGCCGATGGAGGAGAACAGCAGGAAGGCGGAGAGGTCGAGGTCGCGGGTCAGTTCGTGCAGGTGGCAGGCCGCGTCGGCCTTGGGCCGCAGGACGGCCGACAGGCGTTCGGGCGTGAGGGACGTGACGATGCCGTCGTCGAGGACGCCGGCGGTGTGGACGACCGCGCCGAGCGGGTGCGCGGCGGGTATCGCCTCCAGTACGGCGGCCAGCGCGTCCCGGTCGGCGACGTCGCAGGCCGCCCATGTCACCGAGGCACCGGCGGCGGTGAGTTCGGTGGTGAGCCGCTGTGCTCCGGGGGTGGATCCGCCGCGCCGGCCGACGAGCAGCAGGTGGCGTACGCCGTGCTCGGCGACGAGCCGGTGGGCGATCAGCCCGCCGAGGAGCCCGCCGGCTCCGGTGATCAGGACGGTCGACTCCGGCGCGTACGTGACGCCGGCGCCCGCCGGCCGGTCCGTGTCGGTCTCCGGGGTCTCCCGGGCCACCCGGGTGAAGCGCGGTACGTGGACGGTCCCGGCGCGCAGGGCGAGGCGCGGCTCTCCCGCGGTGACGGCACCGGCCAAGGCGGCGGGCAGGGCGGTGGCGGAGGCTTCACCGGCGTCGGTGTCGGTGGCGGCGTCGGTGTCCAGCAGCAGGATCCGGTCGGGGTTCTCGGCCTGCGCGGAGGACAGCAGGCCCCGGACGACCGCGTGGACGGGGTCGGTGACCGTGTCGGTCCCACCGTCGCCGGCCGCGACGGTGCCGCTGGTCAGGACGACGAGACGGGTGGCGGCGAACCGGTCGCCGGCGAAGGGCTCCTCGCCCAGCCAGGTTCGGGCGAGGGCGAGGGCGTGGTGCGCGGCCCGGTGCACGGCATCGGCGGAGAACTCGGGCGCGGTGGCGGGCCGGCCGTCGGCGTCCTGCCCCTCGGAGCCGGCCGGGTGTTCGGCCGCCGCCTGTCCGTAGCCGGTGAACACGACGTCGGGGACGGCTGCTCCGGCGTCGACGGCGGCCGCGAGTTCGGCCAGGTCCGCGTGGACGGTGATCGTGACACCGGTCGCGCCCGCGGCGCGGAGGGCGGCGGGCACCTCGGCGCCCAGGACCGCCCAACGGCCGCCGGCCGGGGTGGCGGCGGGGGTCGCGGGCAGCGGCGTCCACTCGGTGCGGAACACGGACTCGTGGTGCGCGGTGGCCGCCGCCCGGACCTGCTCGGCCGATACGGCGCGCAGGACGAGCGAGTCGACGGTGGCGACGGGCGCGCCCGTCGGGTCCGCGATCTCCAGGCGGATGCCGCCGCCCCGGCCCGTCGGGGTGAGGTGCACGCGCAGGGCGTCGGCGCCGTTGGCGTGGAGGGTCACGCCGCTCCAGGCGAACGGGAGCCGGCCCTCGCCGTCGGTGCCGCCGAGGACTCCGAGGCCCAGCGTGTGGAGCGCCGCGTCGAGGAGCGCGGGGTGCAGGCCGAAGTCGGCCGCCGCGGTGGCGGTTTGCTCGGGCAGGGCGACTTCGGCGTAGACGCTGTCGCCCCGCTGCCAGGCGGCGGTGAGCCCTTGGAACACGGGGCCGTAGCCCATGCCGACCTCGACGAGGTCGGCGTAGAGGTTCTCCGTGGGGAGGGGTTCGGCGCCCGCCGGGGGCCACTGGCCGGCGGCGAAGGGTGTCGGGGCCGCCGAGAGGGTGGCGGGGGCGAGGACGCCGCCGGCGTGCCGTGTCCAGGGCTCGTCGGCTTCGCCGTCCTTCGGGCGGGAGGAGAGGCCGAGGGAGCGGCGACCGCTGCCGTCGGCGTCGGGCGCGCTCACGTGCATCTGGAGCTGTACGCCGCCGCGTTCGGGCAGTACGAGCGGTGCTTCGAGGGTGAGTTCTTCGAGGACTCCGCAGCCGACCTGGTCGCCGGCCCAGATCGCCAGGTCGACGAAGGCGGTGCCGGGGAGCAGCACGCTGCCCATCACGGCGTGATCGACGAGCCAGGGGTGGGTGGTCGAGGAGAGCATCGCGGTGAAGACGAGGCCCCCTGAGTCGGCGAGGGCGACGGTCGCGCCGAGCAGCGGGTGCGCGGCGGCGTCGAGTCCGGCCGCGCCGAGGTCACCGATCGGGCTGCCGGGCTCGATCCAGTAGCGCTGCCGCTGGAAGGGGTAGGTGGGCAGGTCGTCGACGCGTCCGGTACCGGCGCCGGCGAAGAAGGCCCGCCAGTCGACGCGGACGCCGCGGACGTGGGCCCGCGCGAGGGCGGTGACCAGCACCTCGGCCTCGGGGCGGCCCTTGCGCAGGGCGGGTACGAAGATGGCGTCCCGGGTGGCGGACTCCGCGGTGAGGCAGTCCTGGGCGAGGGCCGACAGGATCCCGTCCGGGCCGAGTTCCACGTACGTCGTCACGCCGGCGGCTTCCAACGTGCGGACACCGTCGAGGAAGCGGACCGCCTCGCGGACGTGCCGTACCCAGAACTCCGCCGAACCCATCTCACCGTCGGCGATCAGAGCGCCGGTCAGATTGGAGACGATCGGAATGCTCGGGGCGGCGAACGACAGGCCTGACACCACCTGACGGAAGGCGTCCACCATGCCGTCCATGTGCGGCGAGTGGAACGCGTGACTCACCGCGAGCCGCTTGGACTTACGACCGGCCAAAGCATCCACGACCGCCACGGCCGCGTCCTCGTCACCCGCGACGACCACCGCACGCGGACCGTTGATCGCCGCGATGCTCACCCGATCCGTCAGCAACGGCAGGACCTCGTCCTCCGCCGCCTCCAGCGCGATCATCACACCACCCGCCGGCAGCGCCTGCATCAACCGACCACGCGCCGCCACCAACGCGCACGCGTCCGCCAACGACAACACACCGGACACGTGCGCGGCAGCGATCTCACCGATCGAATGCCCGGACACGAAGTCCGGCCTCACACCCCACGACGCCAGCAGCCGGAACAACGCCACCTCGACCGCGAACAACGCAGGCTGCGTGAACCGGGTCTCACCCAACAGATCGACATCCGACCCGAACAGAACCTCCCGCAACGGAAGTTCGAGATCCAACGACTCGCATACCGCGTCCAACGCCTCCGCGAACACCGGGTAGGCGTCGTACAGTTCGCGACCCATCCCCAGCCGCTGACTGCCCTGACCGGTGAACAGGAACGCGAGCTTGCCGACGGTCGGGGTGCCCGATACCACGCCCGTCGCCGTGCCGTCCTCGGCCAGTGCGGCGAGGCCGGCCAGCAGGCCGTCGCGGTCGGCGGCGACGACCACCGCGCGGTCCTCGAACACCGCCCGGCCGACGGCCAGTGACGTGGCGACGTCCACGGGGTTCACCCCTGGATGATCCGCGGCGTGCGCGAGCAGCCGTCCGGCCTGGGTGCGCAGGGCGTCCCGGGTCTTCGCCGAGAGGAGCCAGGGCACGACCGGACCGGCGGTCGTGGGCGCGGGGGTCGCGGTCCCCTCCTCGGGGGTCCGGTCGGCTTCCGGAGCCTGCTCGATGATGGTGTGGACGTTGGTGCCGCTGACGCCGAAGGCGGAGACGCCGACCCGGTACGGGCGTCCGGTCCGCGGCCAGGCCCGCTGCTCCGTGAGCAGCGCGACCGCACCCGCCGTCCAGTCGACGTGCGAGGTCGGCTCGTCGACGTGCAGGGTGCGGGGCAGCACTCCGTGCCGCATCGCCATGACCATCTTGATGACGCCGGCGATACCGGCGACGTTCTGGGTGTGCCCGAGGTTCGACTTGAGGGAGCCCAGCCACAGCGGCCGGTCTGCGGGCCGGTCCTGGCCGTACGTGGCCAGCAGCGCCTGGGCCTCGATCGGGTCGCCGAGGGTCGTGCCGGTGCCGTGCGCCTCGACGGCGTCGATGTCACCGGGGGTGAGGCGGGCGCTCTCCAGGGCTTGGCGGATGACGCGCTGCTGCGCGGGGCCGTTGGGGGCGGTCAGGCCGTTGGAGGCGCCGTCCTGGTTGACGGCCGAACCCCGGACGACGGCCAGGACGTGGTGGCCGTTGCGGCGGGCGTCGGAGAGGCGTTCCACCAGCAGGACGCCGACGCCCTCCGACCAGCCGGTGCCGTCCGCCGCCTCGGCGAAGGACCGGCAGCGGCCGTCGGGCGACAGCCCGCGCTGCCGGCTGAACTCGACGAAGACCTCCGGCCCGGCGAGGACTGTGACGCCGGCGGCCAGGGCCAGCGAGCACTCCCCCTGGCGCAGCGCCTGGACGGCCATGTGCAGGGCGACGGACGACGAGGAGCAGGCCGTGTCGATGGTGGCGGCGGGGCCTTCCAGGCCGAAGACGTAGGCGAGCCGGCCGGAGACCACGCTGGAGGCGGTGCCGGTGAGGAGGTGTCCCTCGACTCCGTCGGGGAGCTCGCCCGAGCCGGCGCCGTAGGCGTTGGCGGACGCGCCGACGAACACGCCGGCGCGGCTGCCGCGCAGGGTCGCCGGGTCGATGCCGGCCCGCTCGAAGGCCTCCCAGGAGGTTTCCAGCAGCAGCCGCTGCTGCGGGTCCATGGCGAGGGCCTCGCGGGGCGAGATGCCGAAGAAGGAGGCGTCGAAGTCGGGGGCCTCGTGGAGGAAGCCGCCGTGGCGGGCGTACGTGGTGCCGGGGTGGTCGGGGTCGGGGTCGTACAGCGATTCGACGTCCCAGCCGCGGTCGGTGGGGAACTCGGAGATGGCGTCGCCGCCGCTCTCGACGAGCTTCCACAGGTCCTCGGGGGACGCGATCCCGCCGGGGAAGCGGCAGCTCATGCCGACGATCGCGATGGGTTCGCGGGAGGCGTCGGTGAGCTCCTGGTTCCGGCGGCGCAGCCGCTCGGTTTCCTTGAGGGAGGCCCGCAGCGCTTCAACGACTTTTTCGTTCGGGGTGGTCATCAGTTACTCCGCACTTCGGGCAGGTCAGAAGCTGTTGGTGGGGGTGTCGCCGGTGGGGCCGCCGTCGTCGGACCCGCCCGTGTCCAGGGCGAGGTCGAGGAGGTCCTGGAGGTCCATCGAGTCGATGGAGTCGACGGCGTCGGCGGTCTCCGGGCCGGGGCCGGAGCCCGTGGCGTCGGGGGCGGCGAGCCGCAGGAGGGTGTCCAGGAGTCCCGCTTCGCGGATCCGGCCGATCGGGATGCCGGCGAGGGTGCGGCGCAGTTCCGCGTCCTGCGGGTCGCTGTCCAGGTCGGCGCCGGCGGGGGCGCCGCCGCCCTCGGGGAAGAGGGTGTGCAGCAGGTGGCGGGTGAGGGCCTGCGGGTTGGGATGGTCGAAGACCAGGCTGGTGGGCAGTCGTAGGCCGCAGGCGGCGCCCAGGCGGTTGCGCAGCTCGACGGCGGTGAGCGAGTCGAAGCCCAGGTCCTTGAAGGCCCGGTCCGGTGCGACGTCGTCCGCCGAGGGGTGGCCGAGTGCCGTGGCCGCGTGCTCGCGCACGAGGTCGAGGAGGGCCGCGGCCCGGTCGTCGCCGGACAGATCGGTGAGCTTGCGCAGGACGTCCGCGTCGCCATCGTCCGCCGCGGTGCCGTGGTCGGGTGCGTCGCCGCGCAGCGCGTCGCGTACCTCGGGCAGGTCGCCTATGAGGGGGCGGGGGCGGGCGGCGGCGAACACCGGGGCGAACCGTGCCCAGTCGACGTCGGCGACGGTGACGGTCGCGTCCCGGCCGGCCAGGGCGCGTTCCAGGGCCGTCAGGTTGGTGCCGGGGGCGACGGGCGGCAGCCCGCGTCGGGTGAGCTGTTCCTCGGCGTCGCCCTCGGCGGCCATGCCGCCCTCCGCCCACGGTCCCCAGGCGACCGCCGTGGCGGTGAGCCCGCGGGCCGCTCGGCGCTCGGCGAGCGCGTCGAGGAAGGTGTTGGCGGCGGCGTACGCGGGCTGTCCGCCGCTGCCCCAGACTCCGGCGATGGAGGAGAAGAGGACGAACGCGTCGAGGGAGTCCGGCGCGTCGAACAGGGCGTCGAGGTGGACGGCGCCGGCGGTCTTGGCGGTGACGACCCGGGCGAAGCCGGGCAGGTCGGTGCCGGTGCCGGGCGGCTGGGAGATGCCGGCCGCGTGGACGACGGCGCGTACGGGAGTCCCGTCGGCCGCCAGCCCCGTGACCAGGGACCTCAGCGCCTCCCGGTCGGTGACGTCGCAGGCGGCCAGGGTGACGGCCGCGCCGAGCGCTTCGAGTTCCTTACGGACCTCGCCGGCGCCGGGCGCGTCGGCGCCGGCGCGGCTGACGAGCGCGAGGTGCCGGGCGCCGCGTTCGGCGAGGCGTCGTGCCACGTGGCGGCCGAGGGCGCCCGTGCCGCCGGTGATCAGTACCGTGCCGTTCGGGGTCCAGCGGGCGCCGGCAGCGTCGGCCGGGACGCCGGCGTGTACGAGGCGTCGTACGAACGGGCCGGCGGCGCGCAGGGCGAGCTGGTCCTCGTCACCGGCCGCGGTGAGCGCGGCCGGCAGGCGGGACAGCACGCGCTCGTCGCACACCTCGGGGAGGTCGAGGAGGCCGCCCCAACGGTCGGGGTGCTCCAGTGCGAACACCCGCCCCAGGCCCCAGACCTGCGCTTGGACGGCGCCGCCGAGGGTGTCCGCGGGTGCGGCGGCGACCGCGTCGCGGGTGACGCACCACAGGGGGGCGGTGGCGCAGCCGCTGTCCCGCGCGTCCGGGCCGGTGGTGAACTCCTGCGAGGTGAGTACGGAGGTCAGCGCGGCGGTGAGGGCCAGCCCGACGGGCACCGCGGGGTGCTCGGGGTGCGGCCGCTCGTCCAGTGCCAGGAGCGACAGGACGCCGGTGACCGGCCCGGTGACGAGGTCCGCCGCGGCTTCGCGGAGCAGCTCGTCCAGGTGGGCGCGCAGGGTCGCCGGGTCGGCGTGGGTGACGTCGAGCGGGAGCGGGAGGATCGTGGCGCCCTCGCCGTTCAGGCGTTCGGTCAGCGTGCGGATCCAGGGGTCCGCCGCGAGCGGCGCGGGAACGGCGACCAGCCAGGTGCCGGCGGCCTTCCCCCGGCCCTGGGCCGGCTTCCGACCCTCGCCGGACCACGGCTGCCAGATGACGCGGTAGAGCAGCGCGTCGGCTTCCGCGCGGGCCTGCCGGTCACGCCGCCAGGCGGACAGGGCGGGCAGGACGGCGCTGAACGACTGTTCGCCGTCGATGCCGAACTCGTCGGCGAGCGCGGTCGGCTCGGCGCGCTCGACGAGGTCCCAGAACCGGGCGTCGGCCTCGCTCGCGTCGGCGGGTCCGGTGTGCGCGGCCGCGCCGGTGTGCGGGGCGGCGGGCTCGGGCCAGTGGCGCCGGGACTGGAAGGCGTAGGTGGGGAGGTCGACGCGCCGGCCGTGGCTCCCGGCGGCGGCGAAGTAGGCCCGCCAGTCGAGGGGGACGCCACGCGTGCAGGTGTGGGCGAGGGCGGTGTTCAGGGTCTCGGACTCGGGCCGGCCGGTCCGCAGGACGGGCACGAAGGCGGCGTCCGCGTCCTCGGCCAGGCAGTCCTGGGCGAGGGCGGACAGGGTTCCGTCGGGGCCCAGTTCGAGGTACGTGGTCACACCGACGGCTTCCAGCGCGCGGACGCCGTCGAGGAACCGGACGCCCTCGCGGACGTGCCGGACCCAGAAGTCCGCGCTGCCCATCTCGTCCCCGGCGATCAGGGCGCCGGTCAGGTTCGAGACGATCGGGACGCGCGGCGTCGCGTACGCCAGCCCGTCCGCCACCTTGCGGAAGTCGGCGAGCATGCCGTCCATGTGCGGCGAATGGAACGCATGACTCACCGTGAGCCGCTTGGACTTGCGACCGGTGAAGGATGCGACGACCGCCATCGCCGCGTCCTCGTCACCCGCGATCACGACCGACTGCGGGCCGTTGACGGCGGCGACGCTCACCCGGTCCGTCAGCAACGGCAGGACCTCGTCCTCCGAGGCCTGCAGGGCGATCATCACGCCACCGGCCGGCAGCGCCTGCATCAACCGGCCGCGCGCCGCGACCAGCGTGCACGCGTCGTCCAGCGACAGGACACCCGCCACGTGCGCGGCAGAAATCTCACCGACCGAATGCCCGGACACGAAGTCCGGCCGCACGCCCCACGATTCCAGCAGCCGGAACAGCGCCACCTCCACCGCGAACAACGCCGGCTGGGCGTACTCGGTCCGATCCAGCAGACCGGCATCCGCCCCGAACAGCACCTCCTTCAGCGGCACTTCCAGATCGAGCCGCTCGCACACCGCGTCCAACGCGGCGGCGAACACCGGGAAGGCTTCGTACAGTTCCCGCCCCATCCCGATCCGCTGGCTGCCCTGCCCGGTGAAAAGGAAGGCCAGGGTGCCGCCGGTGGCCGTTCCGCGGATCAGCCCGGGCGCCGGCTCGCCGGCGGCGAGGGCGGCGAGCATGCGCAGCAGGTCTTTGCGGTCACCGGCGGTGAACGCCGCGCGGTGGTCAAGGGCGGCGCGGCCGGTGGCGAGGGAGTAGGCGAGGTCCACCAGGGCGGAGCCGTCCTCGGCCTCATTCAGGTCGGCGGAGGTTTCGACCACGGCCGTTGCCACGGGAAGCAGCCGGGCGGCCTGGTCGCGCAGTGCCTGCGGGGTCCTGGCCGACAGGACGTAGGGCACCGGTCCGGTGGGCGGGGTCGTCGGCGCCGGAGCGTCAGTGTCCTGCGGGGCCTGCTCGATGATCGTGTGGGCGTTGGTGCCGCTGATGCCGAACGAGGACACCGCGGCGCGGCGCGGCCGTCGGGTCGCGGGCCAGGCCGTGGCCTCGGTCAGCAGGGTGATGTCGCCGGCCGTCCAGTCGACGTGCGGAGTGGGCTCGTCCACGTGCAGGGTCGGGGGGAGGGTCCCGTGGCGCATCGCCATGACCATCTTGATGATGCCCGCCACGCCGGCGGCGGCCTGCGTGTGGCCGATGTTCGACTTGACGGTGCCGAGGAGCAGCGGCTGCCCGTCGGGCCGGTCCTGGCCGTACGTGGCCAGGAGTGCCTGGGCTTCGATCGGGTCGCCCAGCTTCGTGCCCGTGCCGTGGGCCTCGACGGCGTCGACCTCGGCGGCCGACAGGCCGGCGTTCGCGAGGGCGGCGCGGATGACGCGCTGTTGCGAGGGCCCGTTCGGGGCGGTGAGGCCGTTGCTCGCGCCGTCCTGGTTGACGGCGGAGCCGCGGACCACCGCCAGCACGGGGTGCCCGTTGCGGCGGGCGTCCGACAGTCGCTCCACGAGCAGCATGCCGACGCCCTCGCCCCAGCCGGTACCGTCCGCGGCCGCCGCGAAGGCCTTGCAGCGGCCGTCGGGCGAGAGGCCGCCCTGGTGGCTGAACTCGGTGAAGGTGCCCGGCGTCGACATGACCGTGACGCCGCCCGCGAGGGCGAGGGTGCACTCCCCGGCCCGCAGGGCCTGGATCGCCCAGTGCAGGGCGACCAGCGAGGAGGAGCAGGCCGTGTCGACGGTGACCGCCGGGCCTTCCAGGCCGAGGACGTAGGAGACGCGGCCGGACATGACGCTGCCCGCGTTGCCGGTCATCACGTGGCCGAGTACGCCGTCCGCGTCGGCGGAGCGCTCCAGTTGGGCGTCGTAGCCGGTGTAGGCGGCGCCCACGAAGACGCCGGCGCGGGTTCCGCGCAGCGAGGACGGGTCGATGCCGGCGCGTTCGACGGCTTCCCAGGAGGCTTCCAGGAGGAGGCGCTGCTGGGGGTCCATGGCGAGGGCTTCGCGCGGGGAGATGCCGAAGAAGTCGGCGTCGAAGGAGTCCGCGTCGTAGAGGAATCCGCCCGCGAAGGGGCGTCCGGCGTCGCCGGCGGTGTTCCCGGTGCCGGCCGGGTTGCCGGTGCCGGCCGGGGTCCCGGTGCCGGCCGGGTGCCCGGCGTTCCCCGTGTCTCCCGCGTACAGCTCGGCCATGTCCCAGCCTCGGTTGGCGGGGAGGCCGGCGATGGCGTCGCCGCCGGTCGCGACGAGTCTCCACAGGTCCTCGGGGTTGCCGACCCCGCCCGGGTAGCGGCAGCTCATGGCGACGATCGCGATGGGATCGTCGGCGTCGGCCGCGGAACCGCTCGCCTTCGCGCGCGGGTCGTCGCTCTCGGCGTCCTCACCGAGGAGTTCGACGAGCAGCTGTCGGGCGAGCGCGGTGGGTGACGGGTGGTCGAAGACGAGGGTGGTGGCCAGGCGCAGTCCGGTGGCGGCGCCGAGGCCGTTGCGCAGTTCGACGGCGGTCAGCGAATCGAAGCCGAGGTCCTTGAACGCCTTCCCGGGTTCGATCCGTTCGGCCGAGGCGTGGCCCAGTACGGAGGCGACCCGCTCCCGTACGAGGTCCAGCAGGGCGCGTTCCTGTTCGGGGCGGGTCAGGCCCGCCAGGCGGCCCGCGAGCGAGTCGCTCGCGTCGGCGCGGGTGTGCGCGGTGCGGCGGCCCGCCGGACCCAGCAGGTCCCGGAACACGGGGGCGACGGGGCCGGGCGCGGCGGCGGCCCGCAGGGCGGCCGGGTTGAGTCGGGCGGGGACGAGGACGGGCCGGCCGGAGGCCAGCGCCGCGTCGAGCAGGGTCATGCCGTCGGCGGCGGAGAGGGCGCCCATGCCGTGCTGTTCCATGCGGCGCAGCTGGGTTTCGTCGAGTCCGCCGATCATGCCGCCGGTTTCGGCCCACAGGCCCCAGGCGAGCGAGGTGGCGGGCAGGCCCTGGTGGTGGCGCAGTTCGGCGAGGGCGTCCAGGTGGGCGTTGGCGCAGGCGTAGTTGGCCTGGCCGGCGGCGCCGAGGGTGCCGGCGACGGCCGAGTACAGGACGAACGCCGTGACCGGCAGGTCGCGGGTCAGTTCGTGCAGGTGGAGGGCGGCGACGGCCTTCGGCCGCAGGACCGCGTCCAGGCGGTCGGGGGTCAGGGATCCGATGACGCCGTCGTCGAGGACGCCCGCGGTGTGGACGACGGTGGTGAGGGGGTGTGCGGCGGGGATCGCGGACAGGACGGCGGCGAGCGCGTCCCGGTCGGCGGCGTCGCAGGCGGCCCAGGTGACCTCGGCGCCCAACGCGGCCAGCTCTGCCGTGCGTTCGGCGGCGCCGGGGGCGTCGGCGCCGCGTCGGCTGAGCAGCAGCAGCCGGCGCACGCCGTGGGCGCCGGCCAGGTGGCGGGCGACGATCCCGGCGAGGCTGCCGGAGCCGCCGGTGATCAGGGCGGTGCCGTTCGGGTCGATGGTGACGCCGACGCCGGCGGTGGGGTCGGTCGGCGGGGTGCGGCGCAGGCGCGGCACGTGCACGGCCGCGTCGCGGAGCAACAGCTCCGGTTCGCCCGAGTCGAGGGCGGCGGCGAGGGCGGGGGCCGTGAGGTCGGCGAGGTCATCGAGGTCGGCGAGGACGAAGCGGCCGGGGTTCTCGGTTTCCGCGGACCGCAGCAGTCCGCGCACGGCGGCGTGCGGCAGGTCCTCGATGCCCTCACCGGGTCCGGCGACCGCGCCGGCGGTCACGGCGACCAGCCGGGACGTCGCGAACCGGTCGTCGGCCAGCCAGGCCTGGGCCAGGCCGAGGGCCCGGTGCGCGGCCTCGCGCAGGGTGTCGGGCGAGGCGTCGTCGGCCTGCCGGGGGAAGGGGGCCAGGACGTACGCGGGTACGGGCGTGCCCGCCTCGACCGCCGCGCCGAGCTCCGCCAGGTCGGCGTGGCCGGGGGCCCGGCCGGAGTCGGCGGCGCCGAGCACCGTCCAGCCGCCGGCGGGTTCGGTCGCTGCCGGGCCGGCGGACGGGGCCGGCGACGTCCAGGCGAGCTGGAACAGGGCGTCGCGTACGACGGCCGGGACCCGGTCCGTGGCGTCGGGGGCGCCGGTGGTCGCGGCGGTGAAGGGGCGCGGGGCGAGTCGGCCGACGGTGGCCACCGGGTCGCCGAGGTCGTCGGCGAGGTCGAGGGCGTACGTCCCGTCGGCGGCCGGTCGGACGCGTACGCGCAGGGCACCCGCGCCCACCGCGTGCAGGGTCACCTCGGACCAGACGCTGCCCGGCCCGACGGCCGCGCCGTCGGCGTACCCGTCGGCGGGTGCGGCGGCGCCGGTCAGGGAGAGCGCGGCGTGCGCGGCGGCGTCCAGCAGTACCGGGTGCAGGCCGAACCCGGCTGCCTGCGGGGCGCCTTCGGGCAGGCGGACCTGGGCGAACCACTCGCCGTCGCGGTGCCAGGCGGCCTCCACGGCCCGGAACACCGGGCCGCGCTCGGGGGCGTGGGCGCCGGCCTGGGGACGCTCCTCGGTGGCGTAGAGGTCACCGGTGTCGACGGGCTCGGCGCCTGCGGGCGGCCACGGTCCGACGGCGAACGTCGCGGCGGAACCGGCGGTCGGGGTGAGGACGCCCCGGGCGTGACGGGTCCAGCCGCCGACCCCCTCCGTGGGGGCGTCCGGGCGGCCGGACACGGTGAAGGGGCGGCGACCGTCCTCGTCGGGGGTCTCCACGAGCACCTGGATCCGTACGCCGCCGTCGGCGGGCAGCGTGAGCGGCGCGTCGAGCACCAGCTCCGACACCTGCCCACAACCTGCCAAGTCTCCTGCGCGTACGGCGAGTTCCACGTACGCCGCGCCCGGCAGCACCGTCGCACCGGCCACGGTGTGCTCGGCGAGCCAGGGGTGGGTGCGGGCCGAGAGCCGGCCGGTGCACAGCAGTTGGTCGGAGCCGGCGAGGGTGACGGCGGCGCCGAGCAGCGGGTGCGCGGCCGGGTCGAGTCCGGCCACGGCGATGTCGCCGGCCGTGCCGGCGCCGGGCTCCAGCCAGTACCGCTCGTGCTGGAAGGCGTAGGTGGGCAGGTCGACGCGACGGGCGCCGGTGCCGGCGAAGTACGCCGTCCAGTCCACGGCGGCGCCGTGGGCGTGGGCGCGGGCGAGGGCGCCCAGGGCCGTCTCGGGTTCGGGCCGGCCAGCGCGCAGGGCGGGCAGGAAGACGGCTCCCTCGCCGGTGACGCAGTCCTGGGCGAGGGCGGACAGGACGCCGTCGGGGCCGAGTTCCACGTACGTGGTCACGCCGGCGGCTTCCAGGGCGCGGGCGCCGTCGAGGAAGCGGACGGCTCCGCGGACGTGGCGGACCCAGAAGTCCGCCGTGCCCATCTCGCCGTCGGCGACGAGGGCGCCGGTCAGGTTGGACACGACGGGGATGGTCGGGGCGCCGTACGTGAGGCCTTCCGCGACCTGCCGGAAGGCGTCGAGCATGCCGTCCATGAGCGGGGAGTGGGAGGCGTGGCTGACGGCGAGCCGCTTGGTCTTGCGGCCCTGCGCGCGGAAACCGGCCTCGACGGCGGCCGCGGCGTCGGCGGCTCCGGAGATCACGACCGAGCGGGGGCCGTTGACGGCGGCGATGTCCACGCCGTCGGTCAGCAGCGGCAGGACCTCGTCCCGGGTGGCCTGGAGGGCGATCATCGCGCCACCGGCGGGCGTGTCCTGCATCAGTCGCGCCCGGGCGGCGACGAGGGTGCACGCGTCGTCGAGCGGGAGGATCCCCGCGACGTGCGCGGCGGTGATCTCGCCGATGGAGTGACCGGACAGGTAGTCGGGTCGCAGGCCCCAGCTCTCCACGAGCCGGAACAGCGCCGTTTCCACGGCGAACAGCGCGGGCTGCGTGTACCGCGTACGGTTCAACAGCTCCGCGTCGACGCCGAACATGACGTCCTTCAGCGGCCGTTCGAGGTGCGGGTCCATGCGGGCGCAGACGGCGTCCAGGGCGTCCGCGAACACCGGGAAGGCTGCGTACAGTTCGCGTCCCATGCCGAGGCGCTGGCTGCCCTGTCCGGTGAACAGGAAAGCGGTCCGGCCTTCGGTGGCGGTGCCCGTGACCAGGCCCTCCGCGTCCGCGCCGGCGGCGAGTGCCGCCAGGGCGGTGTCGAGGCCTTCATCGGTGCGGGCGAAGAGGACCGCGCGGTGTTCCAGGGCGGCGCGGGTGGTGGCGAGCGAGTGGCCGAGGTCGAGGGCACCGGCGGCGACGCTCCCGCGGGCGCGGGCGTCGACCAGCCGGCCGGCCTGGGCCCGCAGCGCGGCGGCGCTGCGGCCCGACAGCGTCCAGGGCAGCAGGGCGGGCCGCGTCCGGGCGGCGGCGAGCGGCTCGCCCGGCAGGTCCGCACCGGCCGGGGCGTCGCCCTCGGACGGCTGCTCCTGCGGCTCCTCCGGCGGGGCTTCCTCGATGATGGTGTGCGCGTTGGTGCCGCTCACGCCGAAGGCGGAGACGGCCGCGCGGCGCGGCGCCCCGGTCTCGGGCCAGGGCATCGGCTCGGTGAGCAGCGACACCGCTCCGGCCGACCAGTCGACGTCGGGGGTCGGCTCGTCGACGTGGAGGGTCTGCGGGAGGACGCCGTGGCGGATCGCCATGACCGTCTTGATGATGCCGGCGACACCGGCCGCGGCCTGCGTGTGTCCGAGGTTCGACTTGAGGGATCCCAGGCGCAGCGGCCGACCTGCCGGCCGGTCCTGCCCGTACGTGGCGAGGAGCGCCTGCGCCTCGATGGGGTCGCCGAGGCGGGTGCCGGTGCCGTGCGCCTCGACGGCGTCGATCTCGGCGGCGGAGAGCCGGGCGTTCTCCAGGGCCTGACGGATGACGCGCTGTTGGGCGGGGCCGTTGGGGGCGGTGAGGCCGTTGCTGGCGCCGTCCTGGTTGATGGCGGAGCCCCGGACGACGGCCAGGACGGGATGCCCGTTGCGGCGGGCGTCCGACAGGCGCTCGACGAGGAGGACGCCGACGCCTTCGGCCCAGCCGGTGCCGTCGGCGGCGGCGGCGAAGGACTTGCAGCGGCCGTCCTCGGCGAGTCCGCGCTGGCGGCTGAACTCGACGAACACGTCCGGGGTCGGCATCACGCAGACGCCGCCGACCAGGGCGAGCGTGCACTCGCGCTGGCGCAGGGCCTGTCCGGCCAGGTGCAGGGCGACGAGGGAGGACGAGCAGGCCGTGTCGATGGTGGCGGCCGGGCCCTCCAGGCCGAGGACGTAGCTGACGCGGCCCGACAGGACGCTCGTCGCGCCACCCGTCAGGAGCAGCCCCTCCAGCCCCTCCGGGACCTCCGCGAGGTCGGCCCCGTACCCCATGGCGCCCGCGCCGATGTAGACACCGGTCCGGCTGCCGCGTACGGACGCGGGGTCGATGCCGGCCCGCTCGAACACCTCCCAGGAGGTTTCCAGGATCTGACGTTGCTGCGGGTCCATCGCCAGGGCCTCGCGCGGCGATATCCCGAAGAATTCGGAGTCGAAGGCGGTGGCGTCGGCGAGGAATCCTCCGCCGGTGTTGTAGAAGGTGCCCTTGCGGTCGGGGTCCGGGTCGGCGAGGGAGGCGATGTCCCAGCCGCGGTCCTCGGGGAACCCGGTGATGGCGTCGCCGCCGTCGGCGACCAATTGCCACAGGTCCTCGGGCGAGCGCACACCGCCGGGGAAACGGCAGCTCATCGCCACGATCGCGAGGGGCTCGTGGGCGTCCTGCTCGACCTCCTGGAGACGGCGGCGGGCCCGCCGCAGCTCCGTGGTCATCCACTTCAGGTTTTCGAGAAGCTTTTCTTCGTTCGCGCCGGCCACTGGAACGTCACCTCCTGGAGAAATGCGGATTGCTTGCGGACTGCGGGTGGGAATGCGACGAACTCAACGGATGTGATGAATTCTGCGCGTGCGATGGAGACATCGGATCGGGCATCAAGGTCAGGCTTTTCCGAATTCGTTGTTGATGATGTCGAAGAGGTCTTCGGCGGATGCCGATTCGATGACTGTTTCCTCGTCCTCCAGGGCGAGCGCGGCCCGTTCGGTCCTGTTCCAGTTCGCCAGGAGCGCTTCGAGCCGTGCCGTGACGCGGGCGCGTTCGGCGGCGTCCTCCTCGGGGACCGACGAGAGGACGAACTCCAACTTGTCGATCTCCGCGAGGGCCGGGAGCACGGGCTCCGCGTCCCCGCCGAGGAGTTCCGCGCGGATGTGCGCGGCCAGGGCGGCGGGCGTCGGGTGGTCGAAGACGAGGGCCGCGGGCAGCCGCAGTCCGGTGGCCGCGCCGAGGCGGGTCCGCAGTTCGACGGCGGTGAGCGAGTCGAAGCCCAGCTCCTTGAAGGCCCGGCCCGCCTCGACCGTGCCGGCCCCGTCGTGTCCGAGGACCGCCGCGACGTGCGTACGGACCAGGGTGAGCAGGATCCGTTCGGCCTCGTCGGCGCTCACGCCCCGCAGCTCGGCGTGCAGTTGGTCGACGGCGTCGGCGGCGCCGTCGCCGCCCGTGCCCGCGGCGTGCTCCTCGGCGTCGAGTACGCGGCGCACCTCGGGGAGGTCGGCGATGAGCGGACGCGGCCGGGAGGCCGTGAACGCCGGGACGAACAGGTCCCAGTCGACGTCGGCGACCGTCACCGTCGTATCGTCCGCGTCCAACGCCTGCTGGAGTGCCGCGATGGACCGCGCCGGCGCCATCACCGGCAGGCCGCGGCGCCGGAGTTGACCGGCGGCCTCGTCGTCGGCGACCAGCCCGCCCTCGCCCCACGGACCCCAGGCGACGGCCGTGGCCGTCAGCCCGCGGTCACGGCGTCGTTGCGCCAGGGCGTCGAGGTGGGCGTTGGCCGCCGCGTAGGCGCCCTGCCCGCCGCTGCCCCACACGCCGGCGATGGAGGAGAACAGGACGAAGGCGTCCAACTCCGTGTCACCGAGCAGGGCGTCGAGGTGTTCGGCCCCCGAGACCTTCGCGGCGAGTACCGCGGCGACCTCGTCCGGCCCGGTTTCGGCGAGCGGCGTCAGTTGGCCGACACCGGCCGTGTGGAACACGGCGGTGAGGGCGGGGGCGGTGGTGTCGTCGCGGAGCCCGGTGAGGAGCTCGGCCACGGAGTCGCGGTCGGTGACGTCGCAGGCGACGGCCGTGGCACGGACGCCCAGCTCGGCGAGTTCCGCGACGAGGGCCGCGACGCCGGGGGCCCGCGGTCCGCGCCGCCCGGCGAGCACCAGGTGCTCGGCGCCGTGCGCGGCCAACCAGCGGGCGACGTGCGCGCCGAGCGCGCCCGTCCCCCCGGTGACCAGCACGCTGCCCCGGGGCCGCCACCCCGCCCGCGCCGCGCCCGCGGCGTCGGCCGGTGCGGCGGCGTCGGATGCGGAGGCGTGCACGATGCGGCGTACGAGGAGACCGCCGGACCGTACCGCGATCTGGTCCTCGTGGGCGTCCCCGCCGGCTCCGCCGAGTACGGAGAGCAGCTGGTCCAGCGTCCGTCCGTCCACGTGGGCGGGCAGGTCCAGCAGACCGCCCCACCGCTCGGGGTGCTCAAGGGCGACCACCCGGCCGAGCCCCCAGACCTGTGCCTGCGCGGTACCGCGCAGCCGGTCGGCGAGGCCGGTGGACACGGCGCCGGAGGTCACGCACCACAGCGGCGCGTCGACGTCGGCGTCACCGAGGGCCTGCACCAGGGTCCCGGTCAGCAGCAGCCCGACCGGCGCCGCCGGATGGGTCGGGTGCGGGGCTTCGGCGAGCGCCAGCAGGGACACCACACCGTCGGCCCGGTTCCCGGCGAGCGCCGAACGCAGCCGATCGGCCACGGCGGTACGGCTGCTCTCCGCGGGGTCGAGGGCGACCTCCCGTACGTCCACACCCCGCGCCCGGAGCGCGTCCGCGATCGCGATCGCGGGGAGACCGGGCCGACCCGGCTGTCCGGGCCGGCCGGGCTGCCCCGGCTGTCCGGGCGTCCCGGTGGTCGTCGCGGTGACCACCAGCCAGGTTCCGGCAGGGCGGGCGGCGGTGTCCGCCGCGGGGAGGGGCTTCCAGGTGACCCCGTACCGCCAGGTGTCGACGACGGACCGCTCCGTGCGCTGCCGCCGCCAGGCGGACAGGGCCGGCAGCAGGGCGCTCAGCGGCTGGTCGGCGTCGATGTCCAGGGCGGTGGTGAGGGCGGCGAGGTCGTCGTTCTCGACGGCCTCCCAGAACGGAGCGTCGTCCCCACCGCTTCCGGCGTCGCCGGCCGCGACCGCCGCGGGACGGGGAGCCTCCTCCAGCCAGTACCGCTTGCGCTGGAAGGCGTACGTCGGCAGGTCGACGCGTCCGGCCCCGGTCCCCGTGAAGTAGGCCGACCAGTCGGCGTCGACACCGTGGACGTGGGCCTGGGCGAGGGCGGTGACGAGGGCTTCGGCCTCGGCGCGCCCCTTGCGGAGCGCGGGCACGAACGTGACCGCCCCCGCCGTCGACCCGTCGGTGACGCAGTCCTGGGCGAGAGCCGAGAGCACCCCGTCCGGGCCGAGTTCGACGTACGTCGTCACCCCGGCGGCTTCCAGGGTGCGGACTCCGTCCAGGAAGCGGACCGCTTCGCGGACGTGGCGCACCCAGAAGTCCGCCGATCCCATGTCGTCGGTGACGAGGGCGCCGGTCAGGTTGGAGACGATCGGGATGCGCGGCGCTTCGAAGGTGAACCCCTCGACCACCTTCCGGAAGTCGGCCAGCATGCCGTCCATGTGGGGCGAGTGGAAGGCGTGGCTGACGGTCAGCCGCTTGCTCTTGCGGCCGGTGAGCGAGGCGACGATCGCCTCCGCCGCGTCCTCGTCACCGGCGATGACGACGGCCTGCGGCCCGTTGATCGCGGCGATGCTCACCCGCCCGCTCAGCAGCGGCAGGACCTCGTCCTCGGACGCCTGAACGGCGATCATCACCCCGCCGGACGGCAGGGCCTGCATCAGCCGGCCGCGCGCCGCGACCAGCGCACAGGCGTCGTCCAGCGAGAGCACGCCCGCCGCGTGCGCGGCGGCGATCTCACCGATGGAGTGACCGGACAGGAAGTCCGGTCGCACACCCCACGATTCGAGCAGCCGGAACAACGCGACCTCGATCGCGAACAGTGCGGGTTGGGTGAACCGGGTTTCGTCCAGCAGGTCGGTGTCCGACCCGAACAGGACGTCCCGTAGCGGGAGTTCCAGCAGCGCGTCCATGCGGGCGCAGATCGCGTCCAGCGCGTCGGCGAACGCCGGGTAGGCGTCGTACAGTTCGCGACCCATCCCGAGCCGCTGACTGCCCTGGCCGGTGAAGAGGAAGGCGACTCCACCGGCGGAAACCTTCCCGCGCACCGTGCCGGCCGACTGCTCACCGGCGGCGAGGGCCTTCAGCGCGGCCTGGAACTCTTCCCGCTCCTGCGCGACGACGACAGCCCGGTGGTCGAGCATCGACCTGGACGTGGCCAAGGAGAAGGCGACGTCAGCGGGTTCGAGCAGTTCGTCGTCCGACGCGATCCAGGCCGCCAGCCGCTCGGCCTGAACCCGGAGGGCGGCGTCGGTCTTCGCCGACAGGATCCACGGCAGGGTGCCGGGAACTTGCCGCGGGACGGCCGTCGACTGCTCTTCCAGGACCTCGGGAGCCTGCTCGATGATGGTGTGCGCGTTGGTGCCGCTGAAGCCGAACGAGGAGATGCCCGCGCGACGCGGCCGGCCGGTCTCCGGCCAGATCCGCTGTTCGGTGAGGAGCTCCACGTCGCCCGTGGTCCAGTCGACGTGCGGGGTGGGCTCGCCCACGTGCAGGGTCTGCGGAAGCACCCCGTGCTGCATCGCCAGGACCATCTTCATCACACCCGCCACACCGGCCGCGGCCTGCGTGTGCCCGATGTTCGACTTGATCGACCCCAGGAACAGCGGCTGATCCTCGAAACGCTCCTGCCCGTACGTCGCCAGCAGCGCCTGCGCCTCGATCGGGTCCCCGAGCATCGTGCCCGTGCCGTGCGCCTCGACCGCGTCCACCTCGGCCGCCGACAGACCCGCACCGGCCAGCGCCGCACGGATCACCCGCTGCTGCGACGGCCCGTTCGGCGCCGTCAGACCATTGCTCGCACCGTCCTGGTTGATCGCCGAACCACGAATCACCGCCAACACCGGATGACCGTTGCGACGGGCGTCCGACAGCCGCTCCACGAGCAGCATGCCGACACCCTCACCCCAACCCGTACCGTCCGCGTCCGCGGCAAAAGCCTTGATCCGACCATCGGCGGCCAGCCCGCGCTGCCGACTGAAGTCGATGTACGCGCCCGGCGACGACATCACCGTCACACCACCGGCCAACGCCATGCTGCACTCACCGTTGCGCAACGCCTGCACGGCCCAGTGCAACGCCACCAACGAAGCCGAGCACGCGGTGTCCACCGTCACGGCCGGACCCTCAAGCCCGAACGCGTACGAAAGGCGACCCGAGACGACACTCGCCGCGTTGCCAGTACCGAGGAAGCCCTCGATGCCGTCCGGAAGGGCTTGGAGCATGGAGCCGTAGTCCTGGCCGTTGGTTCCGACGAAGACGCCGGCCTGACTGCCCCGCACAGCGGCCGGGTCGATACCCGCCCGCTCGAACGCCTCCCACGTCGTCTCCAGCAACAACCGCTGCTGCGGATCCATCGCCAGAGCCTCACGCGGCGAAATGCCGAAGAAGTCCGCGTCGAAATCGGCGGCGTCGTACAGGAAACCACCCTCACGGGCATAGAACGTGCCCTGCTGATCCGGATCCGCACTGTAGAGCCGCTCCAGATCCCAACCACGATCCACCGGGAACTCACCGATGGCGTCACCACCACTCGACAACAACCGCCACAGATCCTCCGGCGTACGCACCCCACCCGGGAACCGGCAACTCATCGCCACGATCGCGATCGGATCGTCATCGACGGCCGTCACCGCCCCCACCACCGGACCCGCGATCTCCGCACGGGTACCGAGGAGTTCGTCCCGCAGGAAAGCGGTCAAGGCGGAAGCCGTCGGGTAATCGAAGATCAGCGTCGCGGGCAGGGTCACACCCGTCACCGCACCCAGCCGATTGCGCAGCTCGACAGCGGTCAGCGAGTCGAATCCCAGTTCCTTGAAGGCGCGGTCGGCGCCCACGGTGTCGGCATCGGCGTGACCCAGGACCGCAGCGACCTGCGCACGGACCAGAGCGAGCAGTTCCCGCGCCAATTCAGCCGCACCGAGACCGGCGAGCCGTTCGGCCGGTGAACCGGCCTTCTCGGTCCGCTCGGCGGCGGTGGAAGCGGCGACCCGGGTCTGCGCCAGCTCGGCGAAGAGGTTGCTGGGACGTACGACGGTGAACGCGGGACCGAAACGCTCCCAGTCCACGTCCGCGACCAGCAAAGCCGCATCGCTCGAGGCCGACACACTCTGCCGCAGCACAGCCATCGCCGTATCCGGAGCCATCGGCGGCAGACCCTCGCGACGCATCCGCGCGTCCATCGCCTCGTCCGCCGCCATCCCGCCCTCGGCCCACGGACCCCAGGCGAGGGAGGTCGCAGGCAGACCGGCAGCTCGGCGCTGCTCGGACAGCGCGTCCAAGTAGGCATTGGCAGCCGCGTAGTTGGCTTGGCCGGCGGAGCCGGTCATGCCGCTCATCGAGGAGAAGAGCACGAAAGCAGAGAGCTCCATGCCCAACTCGACGGTCAGTTCGTGCAGGTTGAGGGCGGAGACCGCCTTGGCCCGCAGTACGGACTCGAACCGGTCCGGCGTGAGGGCGTCGAGGACGCCGTCGTCCAGGATCCCGGCGGTGTGGACGACGGCGGTCAACGTGTCGGCCTCCGCGGCGAGGAGGGCGCGCAGGGAGTCGCGGTCGGCGGCGTCACACGCCACCACCGACACCTCCGTACCTGCCTCCACCAATGCGGCGGCGAGCTCAGCAGCCCCGGGGGCGTCCATGCCCCGCCGGCTGGTCAGCACCAGACGCTCGGCACCCGCCTCGGCCAACCACCGCGCGATCCGACCACCCAGCACACCCGTACCACCGGTCACCAACACCGTCCCGGACGGCGCCCAGGACGGCTCGCCCTGAACGGCGGCGGCACGGACCAGACGGCGTCCGAAGACCCCGGAGGAACGCACCGCGACCTGGTCCTCACCATGGGCGCCACCGGCGAGCACACCCGCCAGGCGGCCCATCGCCCGCTCGTCCCACACCTCGGGAAGGTCGACGAGACCACCCCAGCGTTCGGGCGCCTCCAACGCCGCCACCCGACCCAGACCCCACACCTGCGCCTGAACCGCCGACACCAGCCGATCCGAACGACCCACACTCACCGCACCGCGCGTCACGCACCACAGCGGTACCCCTACCTCGGCGTCTCCCATGGCCTGCACCAGGGCTGCCGTGCTGAGCACGCCCCTGGTTTCGTCCAGGGCGAGCAGCGACACCACACCGGCCGCCGAGCCGGCGTCGGCGACGGTCTCGGCCAGCAGTCCGGCCAGCGCGGCCCGGTCCGTGCCGGTCCCGACCACGATCCTGCGCACCTCGGCGCCTCGCCCGGTCAGCGCGCCGACCACGGCCGCGTCGTTGGGGCCCTCGGCAGGCACCACGAGCAGCCACGTACCCGACAGTCCCGCACGGGTCACGGAATCCTTGAGCGGCTTCCACGACACCCGGTAGCGCAGGGCGTCCACCTCGGACCGGGTCCGCAGGCCGCGGCGCCACGCCGACAGGGCGGGCAGGGCCGGCAGGACGGTGTCCCGGGCGTTCTCGTCGTCCAGGTCCAGTGCGGCGGCGAGCGAGTCCAGGTCCCCGCGTTCCACCGCCTCCCAGAACCGGGAGTCCACGTCGTCCGCGGCACCCTTGCGGGACGCCGTCGGCATCTCCAGCCAGTAGCGCTGCCGTTGGAAGGCGTACGTCGGCAGCTCCACGCGCCGGGCACCCGCACCGGCGAAGAACCTCGACCAGTCCACGTCCGCACCCCGTACGTGCGCCTGGGCGACGGCGGCGACCATCGTCTCGGCCTCGCCGCGCGTCGCGCGCAAGGCCGGAACGAGGACGGCAGTCGTGTCGGCGGTCAGGCAGTCCCGCGCGAGCGCGGACAGGACACCGTCGGGGCCGAGTTCGACGTACGTCGTCACACCCGCGGCCTCCAGGACCCGGATGCCGTCGAGGAAGCGCACGGCTTCGCGGACGTGCCGGACCCAGAAGTCCGCCGAGCCCATCTCACCGTCGGCGACGAGGGCACCCGTCAGGTTCGACACGATCGGGATGCGCGGCGTCGCGAACGACAACCCCTCGACCACCCGGCGGAAGTCCTCCAACATGGCGTCCATGTGCGGCGAGTGGAACGCGTGACTGACCGTGAGCCGCTTGCTCCTGCGGCCGACGAGCGACTCCACCACCGCAATGGCAGCGTCTTCGTCACCCGCGATCACCACCGACTGCGGACCGTTGACGGCCGCGATGCTCACCCGGTCCGTCAGCAGCGGCAGGATCTCGCCCTCCGAAGCCTGAACGGCGATCATCACGCCACCGGCCGGCAGCGCCTGCATCAACCGACCACGCGCCGCGACCAACGCGCACGCGTCGTCCAGCGACAGCACACCTGACACATGCGCGGCGGCGATCTCACCGATCGAATGCCCGCAGAGGAAGTCCGGCTTCACACCCCACGACTCGACCAGCCGGAACAGCGCCACCTCGACCGCGAACAACGCCGGCTGCGTGAACCGCGTCTCGTCCAACAAGCCCGCATCCGACCCGAAGAGAACGTCCCGCAGCGGCACTTCGAGATCCAGACGCGCACCCACGGCGTCGAGAGCATCCGCGAACACCGGGTACGTGTCGTACAGTTCGCGCCCCATTCCCAGCCGCTGGCTGCCCTGACCGGTGAACAGGAAGGCAACCTTGCCGCCGACCGGCGAGCCCGTCACGAC